>NZ_CP038202.1:292500-1464534 GCF_029909815.1 Paracoccus ferrooxidans
AGCAAGAGGCGATGAAGGACGTGATACTCTGCGATAAGCCATGGGGAGCTGAGAATAAGCTTTGATCCATGGATCTCCGAATGGGGAAACCCACCTGAAACTCGATTGTTGTTACCCTTGGGTATCAACAATTGGGTTAACCAGGTACTTATCACCTGAATACATAGGGTTTTAAGAGCGAACCCGGGGAACTGAAACATCTAAGTACCCGGAGGAAAGGAAATCAACAGATACTCCCCCAGTAGCGGCGAGCGAACGGGGACCAGCCGAGCCGTGAGAATGACCAGAATGGCCTGGAAAGGCCAGCCATAGCGGGTGACAGCCCCGTATGGGAAGTTTGATCGGACGCATTAAGTAGGGCGGGACACGTGAAATCCTGTCTGAAGATCGGGGGACCACCCTCGAAGGCTAAGTACTCCTTGCTGACCGATAGCGAACCAGTACCGTGAGGGAAAGGTGAAAAGCACCCCGACGAGGGGAGTGAAACAGTTTCTGAAACCGGACGCCTACAAGCAGTCGGAGCCGCCTTGCGCGGTGACGGCGTACCTTTTGTATAATGGGTCAACGACTTGGTCTATCTAGCAAGCTTAAGCCGTTAGGTGTAGGCGCAGCGAAAGCGAGTCTTAAAAGGGCGAATGAGTTAGATGGATCAGACCCGAAACCAGATGATCTAGGCATGAGCAGGCTGAAGGTTGGGTAACACCAACTGGAGGGCCGAACCCACACCTGTTGAAAAAGGTCGGGATGACTTGTGCCTAGGGGTGAAAGGCCAATCAAATCTGGAGATAGCTGGTTCTCCGCGAAAGCTATTTAGGTAGCGCCTCGGACGAATGCCCACGGGGGTAGAGCACTGCATGGATGATGGGGGCCCACAGCCTTACTGAGTCTAAGCAAACTCCGAATACCGTGGAGCACTATCCGGGAGACACACGGCGGGTGCTAACGTCCGTCGTGGAGAGGGAAACAACCCTGACCAACAGCTAAGGCCCCCAATTCGTGGCTAAGTGGGAAAGCATGTGAGACTTCCAAAACAACCAGGAGGTTGGCTTAGAAGCAGCCATCCTTTAAAGATAGCGTAACAGCTCACTGGTCTAGTCAAGAGGTCTTGCGGCGAAGATGTAACGGGGCTCAAGCCACGAGCCGAAGCTTTGGGTGTGCATTTATGCACGCGGTAGCGGAGCGTTCCGTGATATAAGCTCTTGCCTTTTCTATCCTGTCTCCCTTGCAAGAGGGAGGGATAGCGGAGGCGCGAGCTTTACTGTGAAGCCGGGCCGTAAGGCATCCGGTGGAGTGATCGGAAGCGAGAATGTTGACATGAGTAGCGACAAACAGGGTGAGAGACCCTGTCGCCGAAAGTCCAAGGGTTCCTGCTTAAAGCTAATCTGAGCAGGGTAAGCCGGCCCCTAAGGCGAGGCCGAAAGGCGTAGTCGATGGGAACCAGGTTAATATTCCTGGGCCAGGAGATGGTGACGGATCGCAGGTGTAGTTCCTCCTTATCGGATTGGAGGGGCTGCTGAGCGGTTCCTGGAAATAGCCCTCCACAAGACCGTACCCTAAACCGACACAGGTGGACTGGTAGAGAATACCAAGGCGCTTGAGAGAACCACATTTAAGGAACTCGGCAAAATACCTCCGTAAGTTCGCGAGAAGGAGGCCCCGTTGGCAGGCAACTGTCGGCGGGGGGCACAAACCAGGGGGTGGCGACTGTTTACTAAAAACACAGGGCTCTGCGAAGCCGTAAGGCGACGTATAGGGTCTGACGCCTGCCCGGTGCCGGAAGGTTAAAAGGAGAGGTGCAAGCCTTGAATTGAAGCCCCGGTAAACGGCGGCCGTAACTATAACGGTCCTAAGGTAGCGAAATTCCTTGTCGGGTAAGTTCCGACCTGCACGAATGGCGTAACGACTTCCCCGCTGTCTCAAATGTGGACTCAGCGAAATTGAATTGTCTGTGAAGATGCAGACTTCCCGCGGTTAGACGGAAAGACCCCATGCACCTTTACTATAGCTTCGCACTGGCATCAGGATTGCGATGTGCAGGATAGGTGGTAGGCATTGAGCCCGGGACGCCAGTTCCGGTGGAGCCATCCTTGAGATACCACCCTTCGCACTCTTGATGTCTAACCGCGGCCCGTTATCCGGGTCCGGGACCCTGCGTGGTGGGTAGTTTGACTGGGGCGGTCGCCTCCCAAAGAGTAACGGAGGCGCGCGAAGGTTGGCTCAGAGCGGTCGGAAATCGCTCGTCGAGTGCAATGGCAGAAGCCAGCCTGACTGCAAGACTGACAAGTCGAGCAGAGACGAAAGTCGGCCATAGTGATCCGGTGGTCCCGAGTGGAAGGGCCATCGCTCAACGGATAAAAGGTACGCTGGGGATAACAGGCTGATGATGCCCAAGAGTCCATATCGACGGCATCGTTTGGCACCTCGATGTCGGCTCATCTCATCCTGGGGCTGGAGCAGGTCCCAAGGGTATGGCTGTTCGCCATTTAAAGAGGTACGTGAGCTGGGTTTAGAACGTCGTGAGACAGTTCGGTCCCTATCTGCCGTGGGTGTAGGATACTTGAGAGGAGTTGCCCCTAGTACGAGAGGACCGGGGTGAACGTTCCACTGGTGGACCAGTTATCGTGCCAACGGTAGTGCTGGGTAGCTATGAACGGACAGGATAAACGCTGAAGGCATCTAAGCGTGAAGCCCCCCTCAAAACAAGGTATCCCTTGAGAGCCGTGGAAGACCACCACGTCGATAGGCCGGAGATGTAAGCGCAGCAATGCGTTCAGTTGACCGGTACTAATCGCTCGATAGGCTTGATTTGATCCGGAAGAAGACAGACCAGCTTGTCAAGGACAAGCAGCCCGCCTTCTTCCAAAAGCATCCTTGGACAATGTCTTCCCGATCCCGAAGCGGCGAAAGCCCGAAGGGAAGCGGAAACGCCGATCTCGCTCCTTTTCCGGTCTGGTGGCTTTAGCACGAGCAAAACACCCGATCCCATCCCGAACTCGGCCGTTAAGTGCCGTCGCGCCAATGGTACTGCGTCAAAAGACGTGGGAGAGTAGGTCACCGCCAGACCTGAAAAGAAGCGAAAATCTCTCGGAACGAAAAAGCACCGCAAACCACGCGATGCAAATGGCGCGGGGTAGAGCAGCCCGGTAGCTCGTCAGGCTCATAACCTGAAGGTCGTAGGTTCAAATCCTACCCCCGCAACCATCTTTACTTGCGACCCCGTAGCGCCCGCTGCGGGGTTTTTGCTTTGCGTAGAAATCGTAAGGATTCCAGCGAGATCGCCTTGAACGTCGATCTCCACCTTGCCGTCGACCGGGGTTAGCACGATCTGATCCACGAGCGAGCGCAGCGTGTCGGCGGCCTCGATCCGCTTCCCCTCGTCTTTGTCCTGCAGGGCGTCGTAAAGCTGTTGGACCCGCTTGCGGTATTGCAGTGCCATGCTCGGGTGCAGCAGGGGTGGAGGCTCGTCGGCTTCGGCCAGGAACAGTTCAAGTTCTTTCTTGCGTTTCTCAATCGCCACCATCTTCGCGTTGAGCGCGTCAGCGGCCCCACCCTTCAGAATCAGATTGAGGAGGGTCTCGAGTTCCCGATCGATCTTCGTAATCTCCGCCTCGGCCGACGCGATCTCGGCGCGGCCCTCCATGCGCAGCCGGTTCATCTCCTGCGTGAAGACTTCACAGAAATGGGCGAAGAGCTCCGGATCGACGAGTTTGGTACGCAGCGCGTTCAGCACACGCGATTCCAACTCGTCGCGGCGGATGTTGACCCGGTTGTCGCATGTCCCCTTGTTGCGGGCCGTCGCACATCCGATCAGCGTTGCCGAGATCGCGGAATACCCACCGCCACAGCAGGAACATTTGGTCAGTCCCGAGAAGAGGTATTTGGGGCGGCGGCGGGTATTGATCCGGGAGAGATCGGCCTCGCCGTTTTCCTTCCGCGCGATCTTGTTCTTCTCCTGCCGCGCCTTCACCGCGTTCCAGAGATGGTCATCGAGGATGCGCAGCTCCGGCGTTTCCTGGATGACCCATTCCTCTTCCGGGTTGGGGCGGGCCTGCCGCTTGCCGGTGTTCGGATCCTTGACGAAGCGCTGCCGGTTCCAGACGATCTTGCCGATATACATCTCATTGTTGAGGATGCCATTGCCCCGTTTCGGGTTGCCGTTGATCGTGCTGAAACCCCAATCGCCGCCTGACGGAGCGGGAATGCCTTCCTTGTTCAGGGCGAAGGCGATGGTCTTGGCCGACTTGCCGGCGGCGTAGTCGCGGAAGATGCGGCGGACCACCTCGGCCTGGAACTCGTTGACGGTTCGATCGCCGCGGATCGGCTCGCCGTTGGCGTCGAATTTCTTGACCACATCGTAGCCATAGGCATTGCCACCGCCCGACTTGCCCGCCTCGACCCGGCCGCGCTGCCCGCGGCGGGTCTTGTCGGCCAGGTCCTTCAGGAACAGCGCATTCATCGTGCCCTTGAGGCCGACATGCAGGTGCGTCACCTCGCCTTCCGACAGGGTGAACATTTTCACGTCGGCATAGGACATACGCTTGAAGATGCCCACGATGTCTTCCTGGTCGCGGGAGAGGCGGTCCATCGCTTCGGCCAGGATCAGTTCGAAGCGGCCGCCCATAGCGTCGGCCATGAGCGCCTGAATGCCCGGCCGGATCAGCGAGGCGCCGGAGATCGCGTGGTCCGAATACTCCTCGACGATGTGCCAGCCCTGTTTCTCGGCATGGAGGCGGCACATACGGAACTGGTCGGCGATGGAAGCGTCGCGTTGATTGTCGGAAGAATAGCGGGCGTAGATCGCGACTTTCAAAACGTGGCTCCCATCCGTATCAGGAGGAGCGCTTCCTCCTTTGCCGTGACATCTTCACTTCCTTTGCATAGCACTCCTGCGCCGCCTGCCTCGCCAGGATGCCGACCAGACGCAGAAGGCGCGGGTCTGGAGCGCCGCGCGGCGTAAACGTCAGCTCCGGCTCGTCCAGCAGCAAGGATTCGAGCAGCGCTTCGCGCTCTCCTCTTGTCATCTTTGCTGTGTTTCCTGGGGCTCGCAAGGTCATAACTTGCAGCATTCGCCCCGAAGGAAGCATAAGCAACGGAAATTGATGGCGAATATTCGGCGACAATTGGCGCGGGTGAGCGGGCTGTAGCGTAGCCCAGCGTGTCCTGGCGAGCCATGGCGTAGCAAAATAACCTATCGGAATCTCTCGCTGGCCTCGTCATTATCCGCCTCGTCGCCCCTCCTCATGAGGTCATTGACTGTTGGGGCAACCTTATCGTATTGTAATTCGCGATACAAGGCGCTATATGCCGACCAAGGAGATTCGCCATGGCTGCGACCGCCGAACGCAAGGAATACCCGATCTCGATGCGCCTGCCTGAGGCAGATGTCGCAATGATCGATCGCGCCGCAAGCCTGCGCGGCCGCTCGCGCACCGACTTCGTGCGCGACGCCGCGGTGCGTGCGGCCGAAGAGGTCGTCATGGAGCAGGGGCTGATCCGGATGAGCCCGGAAGGCTTTGCCGAGTTCATGGATGTGCTGGCGCGTCCGGCCGCTCCGGTTCCGGAGATGGTGGAAGTCCTGAAGCGGCCCGCGCCATGGGAGCCCGGCTACGTGGCGAAGCGGTAAGCTCTTGCTGCTTTCGGGTCCTGAACCGCTCTCCGCCGAACACGATGTGTCCGAGTTCGCCTGTGGCAAGCCTACGCTTGACCACTGGCTGAAGACGCGCGCCCTCTCCAATCAGCAGAAGGGCTTCACCGCCGTTCTCGTCGTGCATGAGGCTGGGCGCGTGGTCGGTTACTACGGCTTGGCGCCGACCGCCGTTGTACCATCGGTGCTGCCGCGTTCGATCCGGACGGGGCAGCCACCCAATCCGGTCCCGTGCATGTTACTCGGCCAGCTCGCGACCGATACGGGATGGGCTGGGCTGGGCATCGGGACCGGTCTTTTGAAGCATGCCCTCCAGCGCTGCGTTCAGGCCGCTTCGCTGATCGGCGGACGGGCCTTGTTGGTCAATGCCGTCGATGGTGAAGCCGCCGAATTCTGGGGGCGGCGCGGCTTTGAGCCGTCCAGGGATGATCCCCTGGTTCTGCTCCGATCGATCAACGACATCGCAGCTTCGCTCCGCGAGGGTGGCGGATGAAAGCCGAAACTGCTTGCAAACGTAGCAGTCCGCCCAACCACCAAGATTGCAGCAGATCAGATCCGACCATGCAAATTCGTGTTTCTCTATTCTCCAACCTTCGCCAACAGATGGCCGTCCTCCCCCTGACGTTTTGTGCCGCCGCTGGCGCTCCGCTCGAACCCGCCGCAGCTCAACCTCGGCCGCAGATTGCCAAGTGCATTCCGGGACAGACGCGTGCCGCTGACGAGTATTGCCTTGTCGATGGCGACACGATCTGGATCGACGGGGAGAAGTTGCGGATGGAGGGTTATGACACGCCGGAACCGCAAACTCACATCTGTGGAGGTGACGCCGAAATCGCGCTGGCGCAGCGAGCCAGCGACCGGGTGATCGAGTTGCTGAACTCGAACGACTGGACCGTCGAGTATGGCAAGCCGGACAACACCGGGACGCGGACCTTGGTGACGATCAGGATCGCCGGCCGGGACATCGGTGACATCTTGATCGCCGAGAGGCTGGCGAGAGCCTGGCCCGATGGCGAAGAATGGTGGTGCAGCCGGTAGGCGTTCGTTCCCCGCCGTCGACTGGCTGGCGGGGACTGGCTGGCTCACGGTGCGCGTCGGCAGCAATGCGCCAAAGCCGGTCGTTCCAGTAGGCTTGCCGGCAACCAGAAGCGGTCATCTGTGGTGACGCGCCCGAGAAACGTCAGGTGAGTCAGAATGACACCTTGGATTGACGCCGAACTTCCGGCAGAAAGTAAACTGGGGGGATATCGATGACGGCCATGACGAACTTGGGAACAACAGACGCAGACATTCGCTCCGCGCTACACGCCAAACGATTGCGGCGTGCCAAATCTCATCCCGATACGCTTGTGATCGACGAGCTTGGCCTCGCGCACGCCCGGAGCCGCATCGACATAGCCGTCATCAACGGCTGCATCCACGGCTATGAAATCAAGAGCGCCAAAGATAACCTCGACCGGTTCGCGACCCAGATCGACACCTACCGCCAGACCCTACAAAAGCTTACACTTGTCGCCGCGCCGAAGCATGTCGCAGGCATCATGAGTCATGCGCCCGAATGGTGCGGCGTGATCGCGGCCGAGCAGGGACCAAGGGGCGGAATCAACTTCCGAGTATTGCGAAACGCCGCCGCCAATCCCGAAATCGATCCGGTCATGATGGCGCACCTGCTTTGGCGCGATGAAGTCGTCCAACTTCTGGGGCAAGTCGGGTATGCAGCGAAGGACCTCCGGCGGCCGAGAAAGCAGCTTTACGAGATGCTTTGTGAGGCCATGACCCTTCGCGAGATCACCGCCTCCATCCGCGCCTTCATGGTGCGGCGCCAAGCGTGGCGAGATCGCCCAGCACCTGTGTGATGTGGTGGTTGATTGCCACCTCCTTCCATCGCGTCTGATTGCTTGGTCCTTCTTTGTGAACCGCGCACTTTGCGATGTAATCGTCGCCGCTTGAATAGCCGGAACCGTTGAACTTTCCCGACGCTACAATTGACGCGCAGTGGCCATGCATCTGCGCGCGATTGTCGTTGAATGCCCCGCCCTTTCGCACTTCCCAAGCTGCTGGCGTTGACCTGCCCCCCGGTCGTCCCTCGTTCATAACGAGAGTCCTTGGGGTTGATATTGGTTGGTTTCGGGTGTGGCAAGCGCGCCGGGCGCGGAGCCCTCAGATTGCTCAAGCGCTCGGCGCGCGTCGGACGGGGTCTTGTTGCCCAGCGAGGAATGGGGCCTGACGTTGTTGTAGTCGTAGCGCCAGAGGGCCAGTTTGCGGCGGGCATCAGCCAGGCTGTCGAAGATTTCCTCGTTCAGGCATTCGTCGCGCAGGCTGCCGTTGAAGCTTTCGATGTAGCCATTCTGCTGCGGCTTGCCCGGGTCGATGTAGTGCCATTCGACGCCGTTCGCGTTGGCCCATTTCAGGATGGCCTTGCTGGTGAACTCGGTTCCGTTGTCGCTGACGATGCAAGCGGGCTTGCCGTAAATCCTGACCAGCGCATCCAGTTCCCGTGCCACCCGAGCCCCAGAGATGCTCGTGTCAGCGATCAACGCCAGGTTCTCGCGGCAGCAATCGTCGTTCACAGCCAGAATGCGGAACTTGCGGCAGGCCCCGAACGTGTCGGACAGGAAGTCTAACGACCACCGCTGGTTTGGCCTCAACGGCGCTGGTATTGGCGTCCGGCTACCTCGTGCCCTCTTGCGGCCACGCCTGCGGCGCACCGACAGGCCCTCTTCCCGGTAGATGCGATAGAGCTTCTTCTCGTTCATGATCATGCCCTTGCGCTCCAGCAGGATGCCCACGCGCCGGTAGCCGAACCGCCGGCGCTTCTCGGCAATCTTGTGCATCTCCTCACGGATTTCCGGGTTGTCGGGTGGCCTGTCACGCCGCACCGTCTTCGGATCGACACCGATCAGGACACAGGCCCGACGCTGAGAGATCGGATGATCCTTCATCGCCCGCAGCACCGCGTCCCGCCGTTGCACCGGTGTCGTCAGGGCTTTCCCAAGAGATCCTTCAGAACCACGTTGTCCAGCATGGCATCGGCCAGAAGGCGCTTCAGCTTCGCGTTCTCGTCCTCGAGCTGCTTCAGCCGCTTGGCGTCCGACAGGTCCATCCCGCCATACTTCGCCTTGAGCTTGTAGAACGTCGCGGGGCTCAACCCGTGCTTCCGGCAAAGCTCGGAAGTCGGCAAACCCGCCTCCTGCTCCTTGATCATCCCGATAATCTGCGCCTCGGTGAACCGGCTTTTCCTCATGTCGTCTGCTCCTTCTCAGGTTGGGCAGACTCTACATCACAGCGAGGGAACTTCCGGGGGGCAGGTCACGGTGAAGGGCCGTTCACAATCGGCATTGATGCGTCAAGATTGCGTGTGATGGGAGCTCGATCCGATTACGGGCGGAGTCTATACGGCAACGATGACGAGGGCTTTTAACCATTTCGCGGCTGCCGTATCAACGTCGCAAGAACTTCTTGCGGATGGCTTCGCCCGGATCGAACCCAATTCGTTCGGAGGCGATCAGGCAGGGATGATGCGATGAACGACTCTTGGCGGATCGGTTTGCTCTTCTCTCGAAGTGGCCCGACCGGACTGCCTGAAAGCGAACATGCATTGGGCGTTCGACTGGCCGTGAACGAACTCAACCGCGATGGAGGGATCCTCGGCCGCTTGGTCGAGATTGCGGAACATGATCCCGCAGGTGATCCCAATGCCTTCAGGCAGCATGCCGAAAGGATGATGACAGCCGAGGGCATCTCGGTCATCTTCGGCTGCCACACCTCGGATACGCGCAAGATCGTCTCGCGCTCGGTCGAGCGCCGCAACGGATTGTTGTGGTATCCGGCAAGCTATGAGGGCTTCGAATATTCGCCGAACATTCTCTATACAGGCCCCGTTGCCAATCAATGCATCTTTCCTCTGGCCGACTACCTGGTCGCCGAGCATGGCGGAAAGGGTTTCCTGGTCGGATGCGACTATATTTTCCCGCGTGAAACCAATCGCGTCATGCGGGATCTGATCGAGGCGCGGCGGGGACAGGTCGTCGGGGAAAGCTATCTGCCGATGATGGCCTCGCGCAATGAGATCCAGAAGGTTCTGATCGAGATCCGCAGACTTCAACCGGAATTCGTCTTTTCGACCCTGGTGGGCGAAACCGGCCAGGAATTCGCGCGGCTGTATCAGGATGCTGGGCTGGATCTTGGCGGAACACGCCCGATTGGCGGTATTTCCCTGACCGAGTGCGAGCTTGCGCGCATCGGAGCCGAGCGAGCCGAGGGGATCGTCACGGCCTCGTCCTATTTCTCTTCTCTGAAGAGCGATCAGAATGACCGTTTCCTGGCGAGTCTGCGCAAGAGCTTTGGCGATGATCGTCCTGTCAGCGGCTGGGCGGCTGCCTCATACAGCCAGGCGCGGATGTTTGGTCATGCGCTGGAACTGACCCAATCGATCGACACGGATCACTTGCTTCAGGTTCTGCACGGGATGGCGTTTGACGCACCGGATGGGCCCGTATTGATCGACCCGGACAACAACCATGCCTGGATGACGCCGAGGATCGGGCGGGCCAATGCAAATGGCGCGTTCGATATCGTCTGGTCGGCAAGTGAGCTTGTCCGGCCGGATCCCTATCTTGCCAATTCTCCGGTTGCCCCGGTTCGGACCGATGAAGGTGTTGCGTGAGCCGGGGCGGAAACCATGTGGTCGAGATGCTGCGCGACCTGCGGGTGGCTGTCATTCACGCACCCGATCAGGATCGCGATGCCCTGGTCGGCCAGTTGCGCCGCATCGGCTGTCAGGTTCTGCCGGTCTGGCCCCTGCCCGACATGCCGCCGCGGGGGGTGGACCTGATCTTTCTCAGCCTGGATCATCGCTTTCAGCCCACGAAAAGCTGGGCCGTGGATGAAGATGCCCCCGCTGTCATCGCGATCCTGGAATACGAGAACCCGGTGATCCTGAAAGCCCTTGTGGACACCGGCGTCCATGGCGTGCTGGTCAAGCCCCTGCGGCCCGCGGGCGTCCTGTCCACGCTGACGCTGGGGCGCTGGCTTCATGGATACCATCGGCGGCTGGAGGCAAAGGTCCGCAAGCTGGAAGAGACCATAAAGGCGCAACGCGACATATCGAAGGCCGCCCGTATTCTTGCGGAGGTGAAAGGCGTGCCGGAATCGGATGCATTCGAAACCATTCGCGCGCAAGCGACGCGGCGGCGTATCTCGATGGCCGATGTCGCTGCAAGCATCATCAATGCGCAGGATGTGCTGAAAGACATGTCAAAGGATATCTAGCCTGCTCGCATTCGCGGCAGTTTCCGTCTCGGGCAGGATTATCCGAAGCACCAAATTGACTTTGAGCCGCATGCGGCCGTGATTTGGATCACGGCGCCCGGCAGGCCGCCTTCTCGACATATCTGGCTGGCAAGCCTCTGTTCCATTGCGCACCCCACCGGGGGGCGATGGCAGAGGCTTTTTGCGTATTGGATGCCGCTGGGCGGCAGTGGAAGAATGGCTGAAAAACACGAAGAAAAGCTCACGATCGCCTGCCTGCAATTCGAGCCGCGCTTTGGCGAGGTCGCGGACAACCGGGCGCGCAGCCTCGCGATGATCGAGCAGGCCGCGGATGCGGGGGCAAGGATCGTGATCCTGCCCGAACTGGTGATCTCGGGCTATATGTTTCAAAGCAGGGCCGAGGCCTTTGCCCTTGCCGAACCGATCCCCGACGGTCCCAGCACGATCGCCTGGGCCGAGGTCGCCGCCCGCAGAAAGCTGTTCCTGGTGGCCGGAATTGCCGAGCGCGAGGAGGATCGGCTCTATAACAGCGCGGTCGTCATTGGGCCGGACGGGGTGCTGGGGGTCTATCGCAAGCTGCATCTCTGGGCGGACGAGAACCTCTGGTTCGAGGCGGGCAATCTGGGCCTGCCGGTTTTCTCTACTCCCCATGGCCGCATCGGCGTGGCGATCTGCTATGACGGATGGTTCCCCGAGGTGTTCCGGCTGGCCGCCGTCGAAGGAGCGGATCTGGTCTGCGTGCCGACCAACTGGGTGCCGATTCCGGGGCAGGCCGAGGGCCGGGGGCCCATGGCCAACATCCTTCACATGGCCGCCGCGCACAGCAACTCCATGGTGATCGCCTGTGCCGACCGGGTCGGGACCGAACGTGGTCAGCCCTTTGTCGGCCACAGCCTGATCGTCGGCCATACCGGCTGGCCCGTCGCGGGTCCGGCCAGCGGTGACTGCGAGGAAATCGTTCTGGCCGAGGTCGACCTTTCGGCCGCGCGGCGCGCGCGCAACTGGAACAGCTTCAACCACCCGCTCCGCGACAGGCGAACGGACATCTATGCCGAACGACTGGGAGCAAAGCCATCGGACCGGCGCCCGTAATGCGCTGCAACAGGGGAAACGACATGAAAATCCGTGAACTTCTTCTTGGACTCGGGATGGGCCTTGCCTGTGCCGTTTCCGCACAGGCCGAGGAAACCATCAGGATCGGTATTCCGGTCGGGCTCAGCGGTGCGAACAGCGTTGTCGCGCCATCGGTGGTGCAGGCGTCGGAACTGGCCGTGGACCAGATCAACGCGAAGGGCGGCGTGCTTGGACGTCGGCTGGAACTGGTGATCGCGGATGACGGCTCGGGTGCGCAGGGCGCGCAACGCGCCTATGACAGCCTGGTCTTCCAGCAGAAGGTCGATGCCATCGTCGCAATGGAGACCAGCGCCGCGCGCAATGCCGGCCTGCCCATCGTGAACCGCGGCAAGGTCCCTCTCATCTATACCTCGTTCTACGAGGGCCGGTCCTGCTCGCCCTGGATGCATATCAACGCGTGGGTTCCCGAACAGCAGGTCGCCCCCATCGTCGATCAGTTCATGGACGAGATGGGCGCCAAAAAGTTCTTCCTGATCGGCAGCGACTACGCCTTTGGCCGGGGGATGCTGGAATTCACCCGCGAATATGTCGAATCCAAGGGCGGCACGGTCGTCGGAGAGGAATATCTGCCGATGGACGGCTCGGACTGGACGGCCATCATCTCGCAGATGCGGTCCGCCAGTCCCGATGCGCTGATCACCTCGACCGCGGGGGGTGCGCCCAATGTCACCCTGACCAAGCAGCTTCGCGCCACCGGCGTGGACATTCCCTATGGCAACTACGCCATCGACGAAGGGACCGCCGCCACGATGGGGACGGATGCCGAGGGCATCTATATCGCTGCCTCCTACATCACCGGCATCGATTCCGCCGCGAACAAGGCGTTCCTGGAGGCACTGAACGCCAAGTTCGGAGCCAAGGCCGAAACTCCGAGCGAATTGTCCGTCCCGCAATACGAAGGCATCCTCGCCTATGCCGCCGCGGTCGAGAAAGCCGGCTCGACCGATGCCGAAAAGGTGGTCGAAGCGTTGGGCGAGGTGACCGTGGACGGCCCGCGCGGCTCGATCACCATGAACAAGCAGCGCCACTCGCCGCTGACCATGTATCTGGGTCGTGTCGCGGCCGACGGATCGGTCGAGGTGATCAAGTCCTTCCCCGACGTGGATCCGGGCGAGCAGTGCCCGCAGCTCGCCGGTTGACCCCTGAATGATGCGGGGCGTGCCCCGCATCCCTTTCCGACAAGAGCGCAAGATGGCTATTCTCGTCCTCGACATACTGACGACCGCCGCGATCCTGTTTGCGGTATCGGCTGGCCTGCTGATCATCCTCGGGGTGATGAAGCTGATCAACTTCGCCCATGGCGCCTTTCTGACCGTTGGCGGATACATGGCCTATCTCAACGGTGCTGCCGGTCTTTCGCCGTGGCTTTCGATCCCCCTGGCCGCTGGCGTCGGCTTTCTCGGCGGGCTGGTGATCGAGCGCGTGATCGTGCGCCCGCTCTATGATCGTCCTCTGGACGCGATCCTTGCCACCTGGGGACTTGGCATCGTGATTGGGCAACTGATCACGCTGGGCTTCGGCCGCGGCGTGCAGTTTGCACCGAACCCGATCAGCGGCACGACGGAACTGTTCGGCGTGGACTATTCGGCTTATCGCCTTGCGGTCGCGGTCATCGCCGTGCTTCTGGTCGTGGCATTGAGCGCGCTGCTGAAGTTGACCCGCTTCGGCCTGAACGCCCGCGCGGTCATCATGAACGAAAGACTGGCGCGCGGGCTTGGCATCGACAGCACCCGCGTGCGTGCGCTGACCTTTGGGCTGGGCGCAGCCCTTGCCTGCGCCGCCGGCGCGCTGATCACGCCGCTGATATCGGTCGATCCGAACATGGGGCTGCCCTGGCTGGTCAACAGCTTCATGCTGGTGATGGTCGCGGGCGTATCCTTTCCCAGTCTCCTCGTCGCCTCGCTGATCCTGGGCGGGGCGCAGGTCGTCGTCAGCACTTATGCGAACCCGATTCTGGGCGGCATGACCATCGTGGTCGCAGCCGCGCTGGTTCTGCGCATCAGCCCCAAAGGATTCAGCCGTGCATGACATTTCCGCCGCCATCACAACCCGGTTCCGCGTGGCGGCGACCGGCTGCATCATCGGCCTGCTGGTCGTCGCCGTCGCGCCCTGGCTGCTGGACACCTACCTGACCAATATCCTCATCCGAACGCTGTTTCTGGCCACGGTCGTCATGACTGTGGACATCCTCTGGGGTTCGGTCGGAATCCTGACCTTCGGCCAGTCCGCCTTCTTCGGCATCGGGGCCTATGCCTGCGGATTGATCTTTACCCATTACGGCTTCGGTCCGGGCTGGGCGCTGGCCGGACTTGCCCTGGGGATCGGCGTTGCGGCGGTCGTCGCCGCCGCGACCGGCTGGCTGGCCTTCTTTCACGGTTCGTCGCCGCTTTACGCCTCGATCATCACGCTGGCCTTGCCGATCGTCCTGACGCAGGTGATCTTTTCTGGCGGCAACTTTACCGGCTCTTCCAGCGGATTGTCGGGCTTTCCCACCTATTATTGGGATCTGAGGATCTGGTTCTGGACCGCGGGAACATTCCTTGTGCTGACGACCACCGCCGCCTGGCTGCTGGTCCGCAGCGACTTTGGACGCGTGATGGTCGCCATCCGCGAGAACGAGGAACGCTGTGCCTATCTTGGTATCCCGGTGTCGCGCATAAAGATCATGCTGATGATCGCTTCGGCGGTGATCGCCTCGGCTGCGGGCTTCGGCTATGCCGCGTTCTCGAACGTCGTTGCGCCCGAACTGGCAAGTTTCCAGCTTGGGACCGAATTCCTGATCTGGACGGCACTGGGCGGGCGCGGAACGCTGCTGGGTCCGATATTCGCGGCGCTTGGCATCGACACCATGTCTTCGTGGCTGTCGGGAACGATGCCCTTTCTGTGGAAGCTGCTGATCGGCGTCGTCTTCGTGGCGGTCATCGTCCTTTTGCCGCGTGGCTTCGCGCCTCTTGTCGGCGGCCTGTTTCGCCGGATCCTGCCGGTCCGCACGGCCGGCGCGCCGGCCCGTGTCCTTGTCCCCGACACGCGCAGCCGCCTGGGGCAGGGGGCGGACGACCAGAAACCTCCGCTGAGGATCGAGCATCTGTCGCGCCGCTATGGCAGCCTCAGCGTGCTGACTGACGTGACCATGACCGGACGGGCCAGTCACCTGCTGGGCATCATCGGGCCGAACGGGGCGGGCAAGACGACGCTGATGCGCTGCATCAGCGACGGCAGCGAACGTAGCGGCGGAAAGGTAGAGATCAACGGTGCCGAGATCGGACGCGGCGCGCCGCAGGACATCGTGGCGTTGGGCGTCGGCCGCAGCTTTCAGAACACCAATCTTTTCGATACGCTGACCGTCGCCGATTGCCTGCTGCTTGCCCGCTACCGGATCGACGGCGCCCGGCTGTTTCGCAGCAGCGTCGGCATCGCCCTGCCGGAACCCGCGCTGGACATCCTGCGCGCCACCGGGCTGGATCAGCGGCTGGCGGATGAGACGGGCAACCTGTCCCACGGCATGAAGCGCGGGCTGGAGCTTGCGATGGTGCTGGCGACCGAGCCGTCGGTGCTTTTGCTGGACGAGCCGACCGCCGGGCTGACCAGGCCCGAGCGCATGGTGATCGGCAAGGTGCTGGGCCGCCTGACGCGCGACTACGGCCTGTGCATCGTCCTGATTGAACATGACCTGGATTTCGTGCGCGAGATCAGCGACCGCGTGGTCGTGCTGCATCAGGGCTCGATCCTGATGGAGGGCACCGTGGACGAGGTCGTTTCCTCGGAGCTGGTCAGGTCCGTCTATGCCGGGCATCATGTGGAGGCCGCGCAATGAGCACGCCCCTTCTGACTGTCGATGCGCTGACCAGCGGCTACGGTTCCGCAGCGGTGTTGCACGATGTTTCCTTGCAGGTGGACAGGGCCCGGATCGTGGCGATCCTCGGCAAGAACGGCATGGGCAAATCGACGCTGCTGAAAACCATCATGGGTTTCGTGCGTCCCATCAGCGGCCGCATCACCCTTGACGGCAGGGACGTGACCGGTGCCGCACCGAACTTCATGGCTCGTGCCGGGATGGCGCACGCACCGCAGGAACATACGCTGTTCCAGGATCTGACGGTCGGGGACAACCTGCGCCTAGGGGTGGCGACGGATCGGCTGTTCCGGCAATGCCTGCCCGAGGTCGAGGCGGTCTTTCCGCGGATGATCGAACGGCTGGGCCAGCGTGCGGGCACCCTGTCGGGCGGCGAACAGAAGATGCTGCTGATGTCGCGGGCGCTGATTGCCCGGCCGAAAATCATGCTGGTCGATGAGATCAGCGAGGGTTTGCAGCCCACGATGGTCGACCGCATCGCCCAGGCGCTGCTTCGCGCCCGCGACGAGCTGGGCATCGCCGTCCTGCTGGTCGAGCAGCATCTGGATTTCGCGCTGTCGGTTGCCGATCGGGTGGCGATGATGAAGCTGGGCGAGATCGTCGAGGAGGGCACGCGGCAGGAGCTTGCCGCCAGTGACGGGCTTGCCGCCCATCTTGCGGTGTGACGCCATGCGCCTGACCCCGCGTGAGACCGACCGGCTGCTTTTGTTCCAGGCGGCCCAGCTTGCCCGCCTGCGCCGAGCGAACGGCCTGTCCCTGACCGAACCCGAGGCGCGCGCCCTGATCGCGGATACGATCTGCGAAGGCGCGCGTGCGGGGGGCACGGTCGCGGATATGGTTGCGCTCGGCTCCTCGGCCCTGACCGAGGACGACGTGATGCCCGGCGTGGCCGAGATGGTCCAGGTCGTCATGGTCGAGGCCCTGTTTCCCGACGGCCAGAAGCTTGTCTGCGTGCATGACCCCATCGCGCCGGGCAAGCGGTCCTCGGATGCCCTGCCGCCGCGCTGGCGAACGGGGACCGAGCCGGTAGAGGTCAATAGCGGCCGCGCCACCCTGCGGCTGCGCGTGGTCAGCACCGCCGACCGGCCGATCCAGATCGGGTCGCATTATCACTTTTTCGAAGTCAATCCCGCGCTGCATTTCGACCGGCAGGCGGCCTATGGCTTTCGGCTGGACATCCCCTCGGCGACGACGCTGCGCTTCGAGCCCGGCGACAGCCGCGACGTGGATCTGGTGGCCATCGGCGGCGCGCGCATCGTGCATGGGCTTGCGGGGTTGGTCGATGGTCCGCTGGACGATCCCGGCATCCGCAGCGCCGCCATGGCGCGTCTCGCCGCGTTTCTGGAGGGCTGAGCGTGGCTTGCAGCATCGAAAGAAGCCGCTATCTGCAACTCTACGGACCGACGACCGGCGATTGCGTGCGGCTGGGCGACACGGGCCTGTGGGCGAAGGTCGAACGGGATCTGTGCGTGGGTGGCGATGAGCTGGTGTTCGGCGCCGGCAAGACCCTGCGCGCCGGAACCGGCTGCGACGGGGCGCTGACCGCTGCCGAGGGCATGCCCGACCTGATCGTGACGAATGCCCTGGTCATCGACGCCGTGACCGGGATCTTCAAGGCGGATATCGGCATCCGCAAGGGTCGCATCATCGGGATCGGCAAGGCCGGCGATCCCAACATCATGGACGGCGTGACGCCGGGCCTGACCGTGGGCGTGAACACGGACGTTCGCGCGGCCGAGGGGTTGATCGTCACCGCGGGCGGCATCGACTGCCATGTGCATTTCATCGACCCCGGCCAGGTGGACGAGGCGCTTTGCGCGGGCGTCACCACAATGATGGGCGGTGGGTTGGGCCCGACGACGGTGCCCATCGCCTCGACCGGGACCACCAACCTTGGGCTGATGCTGCAGGCGGCCGAGGCGTTCCCGATGAATTTCGGCTTCATCGCCAAGGCCGCCTCGCATCGGGTCGAGCCGCTGCTGGAACAGCTTGCCGCCGGGGCGGCGGGGCTGAAGATCCATGAGGACTGGGGTGCAAGTCCGGCGGTGATCGACGCGGCGCTGAAGGCGGCCGGGATCGGGGGCGGCCAGATCCAGCTGCACAGCGACACGTTGAACGAATCGGGTTTCGTGGAACACACGATCCGCGCTATCGGCGACCGCGGCATCCACGCCTATCATGTCGAGGGTGCGGGCGGCGGTCATGCGCCCGACATCATCCGCATCTGCGGGCGCGACAATGTCCTGCCTTCCTCGACCAACCCGACGAACCCGTTCACGATCAATACGTTCGACGAACACTTCGACATGGCAATGACCAGCCATCACCTCAATCCCCGCCTGCCCGAGGATGTGGCCTTCGCCGAAAGCCGCATCCGGCGCGAGACGATAGGGGCCGAGGACGTCCTGCACGATCTAGGCGCGATCAGCGCCATCGGCTCGGACAGCCAGGGCATGGGCCGGATCGGCGAGACCATCGCGCGCACCTGGCAACTGGCGGAACATATGCGCGACCTGCGCGGCAGCCTGGACGAGGATCGCGGCACCGGCGCCGACAACTTCCGTATCCGCCGCTATGTGGCGAAATACACGGTCAATCCGGCGCTGATGTTCGGCATCGGCCACGAGGTCGGCTCGATCGCGGTCGGCATGCTGGCCGACCTGGTTTTCTGGCGCCCGGACAGCTTCGGGGTCAAGCCGGAGCTGGTCTTGAAGGCGGGCTTCCCGGTTTGGGCGCCGCTGGGCGAGGCCAACGCCTCGTTGATGGCATGCGAGCCGGTCCGCTATCGCCCGATGTGGGGCTGTTTCGGGCGCGCTCCGCAAAGCCTTGGCCTGCGCTTCGTTGCGCCGGCGGCGGTCGGGAACGGCCTTGCCGAGCGGCTGGACCTGCGCGCAAGGCTTTCAGCCGTCTCGGACACGCGGGCGCTGCGCAAGCGCGACATGGTGCTGAACGACGCGCTGCCCGACATCGCCGTCGATCCCGAAAGCTTCCAGGTCCGCATCAACGGCGAGGTGGCGGACAGCCCCCCGGCAGAACGTGTTTCGCTGGGCCAAGGATACATGCTGAAATGAGACGGAGGATGACATGGCGGCGGTGAGGATCGGAATCGGCGGCCCGGTCGGATGCGGCAAGACCCGGTTGGTCGAACGCTTGCTGCCGATCTGCCAGGACGAGGGCGTATCGGTCGCCGTGATCACGAACGATCTGGTGACTGCCGAGGATGCCGAACGGGTCCGCCGTTCCGGCCTGATCGACCCCGACCGGGTGCTGGGCGTCGAAAGCGGGGCCTGCCCGCACACGGCGATCCGCGAGGATCCTTCGGTGAACATCGAGGCGGCGGAATATCTGGAAAGCCGCTTTTCCCCCGACCTGATCCTGATCGAAAGCGGTGGAGACAACCTGGCCGCGACCTTTTCCAGCGAGTTGGTGGATTGGTGGGCGTTCGTCATCGACGTCTCGGCTGGCGACGACATTCCGCGCAAGCGGGGCCTGGGTGTCCTGCGTGCCGACCTGCTGATCGTGAACAAGATCGACCTGGCCCCGCATGTCGATGCCGATCTGGACCGGATCCGGCAGGACGTTGCCGCCGCGCGGCCGGGTCGCCCCTCGCTCTTCACCGATCTGCGCCGGGATCGGGGCGTGCGCCCGGTTTTCGACGAGATCGCCCGATCCGCGCTGTTCCACAGGATCGCCGAATGAACGAGGGGCATCTGTCGCTGCATCTGGTCCGGGATGGCGGGGGCCGGACCCGGCTTGCCCGCCGGCGGCAATGCTATCCCCTGACGACGACGGCGGTCCTGCCCCTTGCTGAAGAGGACACGGCGCTGATCTATGTCCAGAATGCCGCGGGATCGGTCTTCGGCGGCGACAGGCTGTCGGTCGATATCCGGCTGGATGAGGGGGCGGAACTCTGCCTCTCGACACCCGCCGCGACGCGGTTGCAGGGGGACGTCCTCTCGGTGCAGACGACCCGTATTTCCGTGGCGCGGAACGGTTTTCTGGAATCCGTGCCGGACATGGTCATCCCCCATGCAGGGGCCTGCCATCACCAGATTACCCGGTTGGCGATGGAAAGGGATGCGAGTGCGATCCTTCTGGACAGCATGGCGCCGGGCCGTGTGGCGCGGGGCGAGCGGCACGACTATGCCCTTGTCCTGCTGCGGCTGGTCGTGACGTGCGAGGGCCGCGACATCCTGATCGACGGTGCGCGCTTCTGCCCCGCAGAGGCCGATCCCGCCCTGGCAGGCGCCTTGGGCGAAGAGGGCTATGTCGGAACGCTTTTTGCCCTGAGCGCGCAGGTGGATTCCGTGGCTCTGGCCGCCGACATCGCCGCTTCGCTTGACGGCACGCAGGGGGCCTTCGGCGGCGCGGCCCCGCTGGCATCGGGCTACGGCGTCGTCGCGCGCTTTCTTGCCGCGGATGCTCCAGCATTGCGCGCGGCCAGCCACCGGGCCTGGGATGCGGCAAGGCGCCGGATGAGGAACCGTCCGGCGCCTGTCCTTAGAAAATGAAGGAAAGATCATGCTGATCGTTCGTGAAATCCTGGGTCATGCCGATGAAACGCGTTTTCGCCACCGGCGGCGGGACAGGATATGGATCGCCGCCGCCGATGCGGGCCGGCGCCGGCTTCGCAGGACCAGCGAAGCGGGCGCCGATGTCGGCATCGACCTGCAAAAGCCAGGCTGGCTGTCGGATGGCGCGGTTCTGGACGATGACGGAACCCGTATCCTGACCGTGGCCCGCCTGCCGGAAGAGGTGATGATCGTCACCGTGTCCGAAACCGATATTCTGGCGGCGTTCCGGGTCGGGCATGCCCTTGGAAATCGCCACGCCCCCTGTGAGTTGCGGGGCCGCGAAGTCATCGTTCCCGTGACCGAGACCCCCGAACTGACCGCACGCCCGCTGCTGGCGCACAATATCGACCCCGCGCATATCCGTTTCGCGCGCATACCCTTTGCGGCGGATGCCCCGCCTGTCTGCGCGGGGGCCGGGCACGATCATCCGGCGGACCGTCCGCGTCATCATCACCACCACCATCACGCAGAATGACCCATGACACGACGTCTGGCGCGCTGGCGGATGGCCCGGCGCTGCTGGCCCTGATGCAGCTGTCGGACACCGCCCTGCCCATCGGGCGGCACGCCCATGCCCTGGGACTGGAGCGCCTGCTGCGCGACGGCCGGGTGCCCGACGAAAGGCGCCTCCGGCAGATCGTTGTCTCGGCACTGATGCAGGGGGGCGCCCGCTGCGACGGGGCGGCGGCATCCCTTGCGCACCAGGCCCTGACATCCGGGGACGAGGCCCGGTTGTTGGCCATCGACGCCCGGCTCGATTGCCTGAAGCTGACCGATGCAGCACAGGCGGCCTCTCGCCGATGCGGTCGCAGGCTGGCGGTGCTCGCACCCTCGTTGTCGCGCGACGCGGTGCTGGCGGATTATGCGGGTGCCATCGCCACGGGCCGCAGTCCCGGCCATCTGGCGGTGATCTCGGCGGCAACCTCGGCGGCCTGCGGCGTTTCCCGCCCGGCTGCGGTTCTGATGGAACTGCGTGGCATCGCCACGATGATCATGTCGGCGGCGGTGCGCCTGGACATCGTGCCTGCGGCGGCGTCGCAGGCGGTGCTCGCCGGTTTCGCGCCCGAGATCCTGGCGGCCAGCCGGATCGCCCTGGCGACCGCGCTGGACGAGATGGAATGCAGCGCGGCCGCCGTGATCGAGACGGCCGCCATGCGCCATGCGCGGGACCACGGCCGCTTGTTCGCCACATGAATACCGCAACGAAGCAAGGGCCGGCACGGAGTGATGGGAATGGATGAGAGAGATGTTCTGCGCGTGGCGCTGGACTGGGAGGTGGACGGGATCGACCCGCCCCGGTCCTTTGGCGGCTGGAATACCGGTCGCGTGGTCCAGCAGACCCATGAAAGCCTGATGGAGGACGATTTCGACGCTGCTCCGGCAAGTCCGGGCCAGCCGACCGCAATCGTCCCGCGCCTGGCCCAAAGCTGCGACGTCTCGGACGACGCCCGCCGGTTCCTGTTCCATCTGCGCCCCGGCATCCGCTTTCACGATGGCGCGCTGCTCGATGCCGAAGCCGTGGTTCTGAACTACGCCCGGTTCTGCGATCCGGAATCGCCCATGTTTTCGCATGAAGCGGCCGATCTGAACCGCGCGGCGGCAGAGCTGATCGCGAAGGTCCGGGCAGTCGATTCCCTGACGGTCGAAATCACGCCCAGAGAGCCGTCGCCGGAATTCCTGCGCTACATGACGCAAGAGGATGCGCCTGGCGCGCAGTCGCTGGTCAGCCCGCTGGCGCTGAAGCGTTTCGGTCCTGACGGATGCGCCGACCGCGCGCCCGGAACCGGCGCGTTCCGCTTTCATCGGCGCTTTGACACGCCCCATGGTTCGGGGGTCGAGCTGGTGCGGAACGACGATTACTGGGGCGGTCGGCCACGGCTCTCGGGGATACGCTTTCTGCCCTTTCCCGATCTGGGCGACCGGCTGCGGGCTCTGGCCGAGGGGCGGGTGGATATGGCCTATAGCCTCGAAGGCGCCGATCTCGAAGAACTGGCTGCGCAGGGCTTCACCATTCCGGAATACCATCCGCCATACATCTGGTATCTGGTCTTCAATCTGCGCGACCCGCAGATGGCCGACATCAGGGTCCGCCGCGCGATTGCCCATGCGATTGACCGTGAAGCCTTGTGCGCAAAACTGTTTCCGGGGGCCACGGTTCCGGCATTCGGCATGCTGCCTCCCGGCTCGCCGTCCCATGATCCGCAGGCCGGGGATCTGTATCCCTACGATCCGGATCGTGCCCGCGCTCTGCTTGCCGAGGCGGGCGCGGCAGAAGGGCTGACGCTTCATGCCCTGGGCGCGCGCGCAGGCTCGGCCCAGCTCGATCCCGGCGCGATCTACCGGCAGATGGAACAGAACCTCGCCGCGGTCGGCATCCGGCTGAAGGTTACGCTTCGTCCCGACTGGGTCGGCTATTGCAACGAGTGGCGGCAGGGCGCGGCATCCGGCATCTCTTTCAGCGAGATGAGCTGGGCGATGTCCAGCGATCTTTGGCTGCGGCAGGTATTGCACAGCCGCAACGCCTCGCCTGTCGGATTCAATGCGGGTTATGCGTCCGATCCGCTTCTCGATGAATTGCTTGATCGCGCAGCAGGAACGCTCGCGGGGGCCGAACGCCTGCGGCTTTATCGGGAAGCCGGCCGGCGGGTTATGGAAGAACTGCCGGTTTTGCCGCTTCTGAACACGCGGCGGGGCATGGTCGCGCTTTCGGCCCGGGTGAAGGGATTGGTTTCCATAAACCAATGCTGGCACGATCTGCGTGGAGTCGATCTCGATTAGCAGCTGATTTGTCCAAACCCGACAAACTGTCGTAGGTAATTATTGCACGGAACCGCATGGACGACAAAAGATACATCCGCCATATCGGATGGACGAGACGGCGGTTCGAGGGACGAGGGAAACAGTATTCGGGATGTAGGCGGGGGATGTACAACCCTAGCTGCAGGCCCAAGTCTGCCAGTCCGAGTCATGAGAGTTGTTGCCGCTCAGTGGGCTTCTCATCGTAGTCGGCAGCGGTCTTGGCGCCCGCCTCCTTACCCATCAACTGCTCGGCAGCAAGATTGATTATTTAACAGGCTGCTGAAAAAGGATTTTGAGAGGGCGACGCAGCGGAAATCGTTCTGGATCCAGCTAATATCGGCCCGAAAATGGGGCGTTTTCGGCAAATTTGAGGCGGATTTCCCGGTTCCCCGCCCGCGCTGTCCTGTCGCAAGGACTTTTTCACCAGCCTGCTAATGCAGCAGGTCGGGCCTTGAGCCTTCCATACCCGGTTCAGACCTGATCAGCAGCTCTTCACGGCACGATCCGGTTGCATCTCGCGATCAGCCCCCAGCCGATATCGCGCATCCTCAGCCTCACGTCGCGGCCTTCAGGTTCACCCGCGCTTCCAGCTTTGCGGCCGCTTCCTTGCGCTCGCTGTAGCGGTCGGTCAGGAAGGCCGAGAGGTCGCGGGTCAGCAGGGTGAACTTCACCAGTTCCTCCATCACGTCGACGATGCGGTCGTAATAGCTCGACGGGTGCATGCGCCCGGCCTCGTCGAATTCCTGCCATGCCCTGGCGACCGAGGACTGGTTCGGGATCGTCAGCATCCGCATCCAGCGGCCCAGCACGCGCATCTGGTTCACCGCGTTGAAGCTTTGCGAGCCGCCCGAGACCTGCATCACCGCCAGCGTGCGGCCCTGCGTCGGACGGATCGCTCCCATCGACAGCGGAATCCAGTCGATCTGCGCCTTCATCACCCCGGTCATCGCGCCGTGGCGTTCCGGGCTGGTCCAGACCTGGCCCTCGGACCACAGGCACAGGTCGCGCAGCTCCTGCACCTTGGGATGCGACGGTTCGGCATCCTCGGGCAGCGGCAGGCCGTTGGCGTGGAACACCCGCGTCTCGCAGCCGAAATGCCGCAGCAGGCGCTCGGCCTCCAGCGTGGCGAAGCGGCTGCAGGAGCGTTCGCGCAACGAGCCGTAGAGCAGCAGGATGCGCGGCGGATGCGTCGCGCGGGGGATGGCTGGGATCGCGGGCGCGCGCAGGCAGTCGGGCGACAGGTTCGGCAGGTCGGGGATCATGCGCGGGCCTCTTGCGGGGTTGCTTCGGGAAACCAACGGCGGCCCAGCCACAGGGCGGCGTTGACCAGAAGGATCAGCACCGGCACCTCGACCAGCGGGCCGATCACGGTGGCGAAGGCCACGGGCGAGGCGAGGCCGTAGGCGGCGATGGCGACGGCAATGGCCAGCTCGAAGTTATTGCCGGCGGCGGTGAAGGCGATGGCGGTGCTGCGCGGATAATCCCTGGCGATCAGCCGGCCCATGGCAAAGCTGACCAGGAACTGGATGGCGAAATACAGCACCAGCGGCACGGCGATCCTGACGGTGTCGAGCGGTAGGCGCACGACATCGCCACCTTTCAGGCTGAACATCGCGACGATGGTGAACAGCAGCGCGGCCAGCGTGATCGGGCTGATCTTCGGCAGGAAGACGTTTTGATACCACTTCTCGCCCCTGCGCCGGATCAGCACACGCCGGGTCAGGAAGCCGGCGGCGAAGGGGATGCCCAGGTAGATCACCACCGCCTCGGTCACGGTGCGGAAGCCCACCTCGATCACGCTGCCCTGCAGCCCGAACAGGGGTGGCAGCACGGTCAGGAACAGCCAGGCGTAGGTCGAGAAGAACAGGATCTGGAAGATCGCGTTGAAGGCCACCAGCCCGGCGACATATTGCCCGTCGCCGCGCGCCAGCTGGTTCCAGACCAGCACCATGGCGATGCAGCGCGCCAGGCCGATCAGGATCAGCCCGGTCATGTATTCGGGGCTGTCGCGCAGGAAGATCACCGCTAAGGCGAACATCAGCACCGGCCCGATCAGCCAGTTCTGCACCAGCGACAGCACCAGCACGCGCCTGTCGGCAAAGACCTGGGGCAGTTCCTCGTAACGCACCTTGGCCAGCGGCGGATACATCATCAGGATGAGCCCGATGGCGATGGGGATGTTGGTCGAGCCGACCGCCATGGCGTTCAGCGCATCCGGCAGGCCGGTGAACACGGTGCCCAGCAGGATGCCGAACGCCATGGCCGCGAAGATCCACACGGTCAGGTAGCGGTCGAGAAAGGAGAGCCGGCGGGCCGGGCTGTCGAGGGTCATCACCTGTTCCTTTCAGGCCGAGCGGATGCGGTTGCCCTGGGCATCCACTACCGGCGCGCCGTCCTCCTTGCTGAAGGCGGCGCGCTGCGGCGGCAGCAGGTCCAGCACCTGCTCCGAGGGCCGGCAGAGCCGCACCCCCTTGGGGCTGACCACGATGGGCCGGTTGATCAGCACCGGATGCACCATCATCGCCTCGATCAGCGCCGCGTCGGGCAGTGCCGGGTCGTCCAAGCCCAGCTCGGCATAGGGCGTGCCCTTTTCCCGCAGCAACTCGCGCGGCGCGATGCCCATGCGGGCGATCAGCCGCTCCAGCATCGGGCGCGAGGGCGGCGTCTTGAGGTATTCCACCACATGCGGCTCGATCCCGGCATTGCGGATCATGGCCAGGACGTTGCGCGAGGTGCCGCACTCGGGGTTGTGGTAAATGACGACATCCATGCTCAGGTCTCTCGGGTCAAAGTGGGGTCACAGGCACAATCCAGCGCGGCCGCGACCGGCGCGCAGATGTCCGGGTGGCCGTCGCAGCAATCGCGCATCAGGAATTCGATCAGCCCCGCCAGTGTCGGGAAGACAACGCTGTAGATGATGAAACGCCCCTCGCGCCGGGACCGGATCAGCCCGGCATGTTCGAGGTGGGTCAGGTGGAAGGATAGCCGCGAAGTGGTCGCGTCCCCCAGGGCCTCGCCGATGGCCCCGGCCGCCATGCCCTCAGGCCCGGCCTTGACCAGCAGCCGGACGATGCGCAGCCGGGTTTCCTGCGACAGCGCCGCGAAGCCGGCAAGGGCGCGTTGCTCCTCCATCGAATCAACCTCTCAAGATATGTTGATACAATGAAGGTGAGACCTGATGCTGTCAAGCCAGCAGGTGTGTCTCGACAACGGCTGCTCGGGGAATCCGCGGGGGTCAGGCGCCGGATCCTGACGAACCGGGCCTGGACCGAATACCTGATCGACCAGGCGACCAACGAGGGCATGCCCGAGAACGGCCGGCCCTCGTATCTGGCCGAGGCCCGGCAGGCGCTGCTGGCGCTGGAGCGCAAGGCGGCGGGGCGGGCCGCTTCCGGCGCGCGGAAGGCGGCATGAGGTGCGGCCATGGACCCGGTCGTCGTGCTTGATTGCCAGAAGGTGCTGCCGGACAGGTTCGCCCTGACGCTGGCCGCAGCAGGGCGCTGCTTCAGGGCGCCGGGGCGATGCTCGACATGCCGGGCGCCAGCCCTGCAGAACTGGCGCTGCACGAGATGGCGGCGGGGCTGCTGACGCGGGATGAGATCGCAGCGATCCCGCCCGAAGCAGGCCGGGCAGCCCTGCCGCCGCTCGGGCCCGCCGCCGCATCCAGCCTTCCCCCGCAAGGGAAGGTCCATTGACGGGATCACCAAGCAACCGACAAGGAGGAGTGAACGATGCTGAAATCCCTGTCTCTCGATCGCCGGACGGCATTCGACATCGCCAATGTCGTTGCCGGTCTCGGTCTTCTGCTGTCGCCCTGGTATCTCGGCTTCGCGGCCGAGACCGCCGCGGCGGGGAACGCCTGGCTCATCGGGGCCGCGATGACGCTGATCGCGCTGGCCGCGCTCTTCGCGTTCCACAGGCTTGAGGAATGGGCCAATGTCGCCCTTGGCCTCTGGGCGGTGATCGCGCCCTGGGTTCTGGGCTTCGCGACCCTCGCGGCGGCGATGTGGGTGCATGTGATCGCCGGTCTGGTCGTCGCGATCCTGGCGGGCGTCAGCCTGTGGTCGGGCGACGACCGGCCCTATTCGACAGCGTGACCTCCCGAACGGCCCGGCAACCCGCCGGGCCGTTTTCTTGTTCTCCGTCTGGTCTCGGGCGAGAAAGGAAATCACCACCGATCAAACGGAGATTGCCGATGTCGATGAAAATCCCCCGACTGCGCGCGGCCGTCATCACGCTGTGCACGATCCTGGCGCTGGTCGCGCCGCCCCAAGCGGCTGTCGGGCAGCCCATGCCCGAGGCTGGGGGCGGTATTCCCACCATCGCCCCGATGCTGTCGCGCGTGACCCCGGCGGTGGTCAATATCGCGGTGGTCTCGGAAACGCCGGCGGTATCGAACCCGCTTTACAACGATCCCTATTTCCGCCGTTTCTTCGATCTTCCCGACCCGCCGATGCGGCGGCAGATGAGCGCCGGCTCCGGCGTGATCGTCGATGCCGAAAACGGCTATGTGCTGACCAACCATCACGTCGTCGCCGAGGCCAGCGCGATCAGCGTCACCCTGAAGGACGGGCGCCAGTTCCGGGCCGAGCTCGTCGGCGCCGACCAGGCCACGGAAATCGCCCTGCTGCGGATCGAGGCCGAGGATCTGGTCGCGCTGGAGATCGGCGATTCCGACCGCCTTCAGGTCGGCGACTTCGTCGCCGCCATCGGCAACCCCTTCGGCCTGGGCCAGACGGTGACCTCGGGCATCGTCAGCGCGCTGGGGCGCAGCGGCATCAGCCGCGAGGGCTATGAGGATTTCATCCAGACCGACGCCTCGATCAATCCGGGCAATTCGGGCGGCGCGCTGGTGACGCTGGACGGCCGGCTGGTCGGCATCAACACCGCCATCCTGACCCCGGCAGGGGGCAATATCGGCATCGGCTTCGCGGTGCCCAGCAACATGGCCGTCGCCGTGATGCGGCAGCTGATCGAGCACGGCGAGGTGCGGCGCGGCAGGCTGGGCATCGGCATGCACGACCTGACGCCCGACCTGGCCGAGGCGCTGGAGCTGGGCGGCATCCACGGCGCGGTGATCGCGAATGTCGAGCCCGGCTCGCCCGCCGAGAAGGCGGGGCTGAAGGCGGGGGACGTGGTGACCGCTGTCGACGGCGCCCCGGTGCAGGGCGCCACGCATCTGCGCAACCGGCTGGGCCTGACGCCCGTCGGCAGCACCATCCGCCTGACGGTCAGGCGCGACGGGGATGCGCGGGAGGTCGCCCTGACCATCACCGCCGATGCGACCTCCTCCGGTGATTTCGCCGGCACGCCGCTGGATGGCGCCCGGCTGCGCAACGCCTCGGCGGAGGAGGCGCGCCGGGCGGGCAGTGCCGGGATCATGGTCGACAGCGTCGAGCCGGACAGCCTTGCGGCCTGGATCGGCCTGCGCCGCGGCGACATGATCGTCGCCGTCAACCGGACGCCGGTTTCCTCGGTCGCGGATTTGCGTGGCATGCTTGCCGGCCGCCGAGCCGTCGCGGCGCTGGAACTGATCCGCGACGGCAGCCGTCTTTTCATCGTCGCAAGGTGAACGACGGCGGCGGCATGGAGAGGGCCAGGAAGACGCAGGGTGTTGTCACCGATGCCTGGGCGTCGCTCATCTGACGCAGCCCCGGACCCTGCCGGTTTCAGAATGCCAGCCCGCAGGCCCTGCGGATGGCGATCTGGACGGGCGAGGGCGGCAAGGCCGGGTCGAACTCGCCCTTGGGCAGCAAGGGCGGCTGGGCCATGAAGCGGGGTCTTGTCCCCCGGTGCGGCTGTGCGGCATGGACCAGGAACGGATGGCACAGATAGACCGTGCCCGCCGCGCCGGTCGCCAGCACCTCGGGGCAGGTCTCGGTCGAGGCATAGCCGTTCGCCGACAATTGCCGTAGCGTCGCGCCTGCCGCCCCATGGGGCAGCAACTCGCGGGCAATGGCCATATGCGAGCCCTGCCTGATCCGGGTCGGTGCATCGCCGGGCCCGACATCCGAGAACAGGAACAGCATCAGCAACGCGCGGCCACTGCTTTTGACATTGACCCGCCACTCCATGAAATCCGGGCTGTCGCCGAAGCTCATGTCCACATGCCAGCCATCGTCGCCGGGGGCGATGGGCGAGGGGAAGCGGATCGGGAAGCTGCCGAGGCCCTGCGGCGCAAGCCAGCGCCCCGGCCCGGCAAGCTGGTCATAGGCCCGGTGCAGCAGCGGGGTGTTGGCGGCCTGGACGAAGGCGGGCGTGGACATCGCTGCGATCCGGATGACGGGTCGCGTCCAGCCCTCGGGCCGGTCGGGCGAGAGGCCCGCAGCTGCCCATAACTCGTCCCGGCATTGCCGGGCGAGGTCGGTGGGGAAGGCGCCGTCGATCCTGACGAAGCCGTCCTCGATGAAGCTCTGGACCTGACACTCGGTCAGGCCGGTGGGTTCGGGATTGGTCATCATGCATTCTCCGCTTGGCGCCCCAATCGCGGGCGCCGTGTCGATCTGATGGTGCGAAAGCGCCGGCGGCAGGGCCGGTCAGATCAGCGGGAAGAATGTAGACATGAACATCATGGTCGGAATTTAAGGCGGGCAGCCGGGGGCTGCAAGCCATGTTCCCTGGCCGCTTGCGACCTGTTTTCCCTGCTCGCGGTTATCGAGGGGCATTCTTGCCCGGCCAGCCGCGCCCGGCCCCTCGTCCGGACAGATGCCCTGACATCGTCCTAAGCGCCGGATGCTCAGCGCCCGCCCTGATCCTCTGCGCCCGGCTCAGTATTCGTCATGCAGCCTGAGCCAGCTCATGGCGCCGTTCTCGTTGCGGCCCTTGGGGGTGAGGTCCAGCCAGTTGAACGCGCCCATCAGCAGTTCCACGCCGCGGTGATAGGTGGAATAGCTGTGGAAGATGGCGTCGTCCTGCCGCACGAAGATGCTGACCCCGAACATGTCCGGGCTGTTCCTGATCACCGTGCCGTAATTGTAGATCGCCCGGCCGGCGGCGCGATCCTCCTCGGTGAAGGAAACGCCGAAGTCGTGGTTGAAATCGCCGTCTCCCGAGGACAGCCAGGGAAAGCGCCAGCCCATCCGCCGCCGGACCTCCTCGATCTGCGGGACCGGCGCGCGCGAGACGGCGGCGAAGGCCAGGTCGGCCTGCTCAAAATGCTGCCGGGCGGCATCGACATGGTCGACGACGAAGGAACAGCCCGAGCAGAGATGATCCGAACCCGGCGTCAGCATGAAGTGATAGATGGCAAGCTGGCTGCGGGTCCCGAACAGGTCGCCCAGCGTCACCTCGCCGTCGGGCCCCATGAAGCGATAGGGCTTGTCGATGCGGACCCAGGGCATCCGCCGCCGCTCGGCGCGCAGGGCGTCGAGCTGGTGGGTCATGTCGCGTTCGCGGGCCAGCAGCGCCTTGCGGGCCTCCAGCCATTCCTCGCGGGAAACGATGGCTTGGGTCATGGTCAGTCTCCTTTCCGGGTTGGGTCTTGGCCTGCCATCAGCCGCAACCAGGGCGGCAGGTGGAACAGGCTCATCAGCAGATACATCATGGTCATGCCGTACAGCGGCAGCGGACCGGGCCCGGACAGGCAGAGCGCGGGCGAGGCCGCCGTGATCCAGGCCATGACGGCGAAGCAGGGCGCTGCCGCAAGGGCCAGCCAGCCTGCCGCGCCGGGCTTTCCCGTGGGCGTTGTCATTCCGGGCCTCCCGTCCGATGCTTTGCAGCAACGACTCTAGGACGGGGCGGCATCCGGGCGTGAGTAACAAGCATGACGGGATTGCGGCGGCTGCGCAGGCGCTGGCGGCGGGGGATGCGCTGACGGCGCTGAAGCGGGTCGCCTTGCGCGACGATCCGCCGGCTCTGGCGCTGCGCGGCATCGCCATGGCGCAGCTGGGCGATCTCGACCGGGCGCGGGACCTGCTGCGCCGCGCCGCGCGGGGGTTCAGCGCCGATCCTGCGGCCCGCGCCCGCTGCCGGCTGGCCGCGGCGGAAATCGCGCTGGTCACGCGCGACCTGGGCGCTCTGGAGCAGGCGCTTGGCACGGCGCGAGGCGCGCTTGCGGCGCAGGACGACCGGGCGAACGCCGCCCATGCCGGCTACCTGCAGGCCCGGCTGCTGCTGCTGACCGGGCGTCTCGATCAGGCCGAGGCGGTGCTTGAGACGCTGGATGCCGCCGCGCTGCCCCCGGCGTCGCGCCCCGGCGGCTGGTTGGTCGCCGCGGGCATCGCCATGCGGCGCATCCGGGCCGGCGATGCGCGGGCCGCGCTGGACCGGGCCGCCCGTGCCGCGCATCAGACAGGCATCGCCGCATTGGCGGCCGAGGTCGCACAGGCGCGCGCCGCCTTCGACGCCCCGGCCGCGCGGCTGATCGAAAGCGGGCGCGAGGTGCTGCTGGACCTGGCCGGGGTCGAGGCGGCGATCGGTTCGGACATGCTGCTGGTCGATGCCTGCCGCAACCTGCTGCGCGGCGGCGCGACGCTGGTGCCGCTGGCCGGGCGGCCGGTGCTGATGGCGCTGCTGCGCGCCCTGGCCGAGGCCTGGCCCGGCGACGTGCCGCGCGAAACCCTGCTCGCGCGTGCCTTTCGCGCCCGCCAGGCCGACGAGTCGCATCGCGCCAGGCTGCGGGTGGAGATCGGGCGGCTGCGCAGGCAACTCGCCCCGCTGGCCGGGATCAGCGCGACCGGCCGGGGCTTCGTGCTGGAGCCGTGCGGGCGCAGGATCGCCGTGCTGGCCCCGCCGGTCGAGGGTGACCATGCCGGGCTGCTGGCCCTGCTGGCCGATGGCGAGGCCTGGTCGAGCTCGGCGCTGGCCCTGGCGCTGGATGTCAGCCCGCGCAGCGTGCAGCGCGCGCTGGCGGAACTGCGGCGGGCCGGCAGGGTGGAGTGGTTCGGCCATGGCCGCGCCCGGCGCTGGATCGCGCGGAGCGTGCCGGGTTTCCCGACAGGCTTGTTACTCCCGGCGCCGCTGCCGATGCGCTAGGATGGGCCCATGAAACGCATGGCTGAAATCATTCGCGAATACGGCCCCTTTCCGGGAATCGAGGAGGTGCATGGCGTCAGTTTCGACGGAAGGCAGGTCTGGTTCGCCAGCGGCGAGCGGCTGAATGCGCTGGACCCCGACAGCGGCGAGCTGGTGGGGAAGCTGGAGATTCCCACCGATGCCGGCACGGCTTTCGACGGCACGCATCTGTTCCAGATCGCCGGGCCGGTCATCCGCAAGATCGACCCGGAGAGCGGCGCGGTTCTGGCGACCATTCCCGCGCCCGAGGGCGGCAATTCCGGGCTGGCCTGGGCCGAGGGTTCGCTTTGGGTGGGCCAGCATCGCGGGCGCCGCATCCACGAGGTCGATCCCGAAACCGGCGAGGTGCTGCGCAGCATCGACTCCGACCGCTTCGTCACCGGCGTGACCTGGGCCGACGGCGCGCTCTGGCACGGCACCTGGCAGGGCGAGGAAAGCGACATCCGCCGCATTGACCCCGCAACCGGCGCGGTGCTGGAACGGCTGGAGATGCCGCCGGGCACCGGCGTCTCGGGACTGGAATCCGATGGCGGCGAGCGGTTCTTCTGCGGCGGTGGCGGCAGCGGAAAGCTGAGGGTCGTCCGTCGTGGGAAGGCGGCTTCGGCTGCGACGTAAGGCTCTCGGAGATTGTTTCGCGGACCGGGCCCAAGCGGCGGACCTGACAGCGGGGCCTCAGCAGGCTATGCTGTCGGGGTCCTTTCCACCAGCCACCGGGAGGCAGCGATGAGCGACGATCACACCGGCAAGGGCGTCCTGCATCTGCCGGCCGGCGAGGGACGGCGCTACGCCCTTGGCCGGATGACGGCGGTGTTCAAGGCCGACGAGGACGAGACGGCTGCGCACTACAGCGTCTCGGAATGGTGGCTGGAGCCCGGCGCCGACGGCCCGGGCGCGCATTCGCATGAGGGCAATGACGAGATCTTCTACGTGATCGCCGGCACCATCAGCTTCCTGGCCGGGGAGGACTGGCTGGACGCGCCGCAAGGGACGTTCCTGCGCATCCCGGCCGGCGTGATCCATGACTTCCGGAACCGCACCGCCGAGCGCGTCGGTCTGCTGAACGTCTTTATCCCCGGCGGGTTCGAGCGCGACATGCCCGCCATCGCCGACTGGTTCAGAGACAATCCCTAGGCTCATGCGCAGCAAGTCCTCGATCACGGCGGACCTTCGGCGGCTTGGCCTGCGGCCGGGCGATCTGGTGATGGTCCACGCCTCGCTGAAGGCTCTCGGCCCGGTCGCGGGTGGCGCAGCCGGGGTCGCCCAGGCGCTGCTGGATGCCGTGGGGCCGGGCGGCACGGTGATGGGATATGCGTCCTGGGACCGCTCGCCCTATGAGGAGACGCTGAACGGCGCCCGGATGGACGAGGATCTGCGCCGCGACTGGCCCGCCTTCGATCCCTCGACCGCCGGGACCTATCGCGGCTTCGGCCTGCTGAACCGGTTCCTTGCGGCGCTGCCGGGGGCGCGGCGCAGCGCCCACCCGGATGCCTCGATGATCGCGGTCGGCCCGCTGGCCGGCACCCTGGTCGAACCGCATAGGCTGGGGCAGGCCCTGGGCGAAGGCTCGCCGCTGGAACGCTTCGTGCGCCTTGGCGGCAAGACCCTGCTGCTGGGCGCGCCGCTCGATGCCGTGACCGTGCTGCATTATGCCGAGGCCGTCGCCGACATCCCCGGCAAGCGCCGCATCAGCTACGAGATGCCGATGCTGGGCCCGGATGGCCGGACGGTCTGGGAGGCGGCCACGGATTTCGACTCGAACGGCATCCTCGATTGCTTCGCGGTCGAGGGCCGGCCGGATGCGGTCGAGACCATCGCCCGCGCCTATGTCGAGACGGGCCGGCACCGCGAGGGCATGGTCGGCGCCGTGCGCTGCCATCTGTTCGACGCGCAGGATATCGTCGCCTTCGGCGTCGGATGGCTCGAGCGGCAGTTCGGATCGGTGGCGCATCCGCAGATGCGTCGTGACGGCCGAGACATTTGACCGGGCGCAATGCCCAATCCGACAGGAGGAACGCATGATGGAAGCACCGCGCATCTACCCGACCTTCCGTTTCCGCGATGCGGCGGCGATGATCGACTGGCTGGAAAGGGCCTTCGGCTTCACCACCCATGCGAAATACATGGAGGACGGCAAGGTCGCCCATGCCGAACTGGCCTTCGGCTCGTCCATGATCATGTGCGGCGACGACAGGGACGACGCCTATGGCGGGATGGTGGGCCAGCCGTCGAGGCAGGGCGGCAAGTCGCTCTATATCGCCGTGGATGACGCTGACGCGATGTTCGCCCGTGCCAAGGCCGCCGGCGCGGTGATCGAGGAGGGGCTGACCGACCGCGACTACGGCAGCCGTGAGTTCATCTGCCGCGATCCCGAGGGCAATTTGTGGTGCTTCGGCACCTGGTGGCCGAAGGTCACCGACAAGACCTGAGCATCATGGCCCCGCGGATATCGAACCGCATCGCGTGTTTCGTGGACGCCCTGCCGCTGGTGCCGGGCCATCGGGTGCTGGAGATCGGCTGCGGCCCCGGCGTGGCGGCCCGCGAGGTCTGCCGCCGCATCGGCAACGGCTTCGTCCTGGCCACCGACCGCTCGGCCAGGGCGATCGACAGCGCGGTGGCCGGATCGAAACCCGAGATCGCCTCGGGCCGCCTGCGGTTCCGGCAGGTGGCGGTCGAGGATTTCGAACTGCTGGCCGGCGAGGAGCGCTTCGACATCGCCTTTGCGATGCGTGTCGGGGCATTGGACGGCCGCCATCCGGAGATCGGGCAACGCGCCCTTGAACGATTGCGGGCCGCATTGAAACCGGCGGGACGGCTGTTCATCGACACGGGGCATCCGGTTCGGGAGATCAGGCTGGACAGGTAAGGGCTATGGATTGAGCGCGGGAATCGCCGTTGAATCCCTGCTGAATTAAACGAGCGGCATAACAACAGGGGACGCTTATGGCCGATATCGACCTGCATGCCTTGTCGCTGGCCGAACTGAAGCAGCTGGAAAAGAACGTGGCGAAGGCGATCGCCTCCTTCGAGGATCGCCGGGCCGCGGGGCTACGCGGATTTCCTCGGGATCATCCGCGATCCGGCGCACGAGGACCATCGCTCCACGCTGCGATGGGCGGGCGGGCATTTCGATCCGGAATGGTTCGATCTCGATCTGATCAACAAGGATCTGCGCAATGCCTTCCGTGCGAACGCGCGGCGCCGGCTGCATCAGCCGAGGCCGAAGACGCAGAAGGATTAACTGCGTCTCCCGTTGCGACCCATCGCCGGCCTGTGCGAAGCTGGCCCATCCTCCAGCCCTTGCCCCCCGTCAGACCCATGATCGAGATCGCACCGCAATCCGGCCTCAAGCTGTCGAAGCCGCGCGATATCGGCTGGTCGCTCTGGGATCCCATCGGCTTGCTGGACCCGGAAAGCCGGCCGGGCAGGTGGGACGACGAGGCCAACCTGTCCTTCGCGGACGAATACGACAGCTATCTGATCGCGGCGGCATCCCAACTGCGCCGGGGAACGCCGCGTGACGATGTCGTCGCTTTCCTGGTCGACATCGAGACCCGGCATATGGCGATGGGCGACAGCCCAAGCGCCAGGCCGAGAGCGGAAGCGGTCGTGGATGCGATCCTCGCCGACGATACCATCTGGATATGGCCCGATGCGCAGGGACGGTTCGGTCAGGAGGCGAGATGACCGGGCACAGGATCTTCACCACCAGCTTCGCCAGCGTTTATCCGCATTACGTGGCCAAGGCGGAGAAGAAGGGCCGGACCAGAGCCGAGGTCGATGAGATCATCCTCTGGCTGACCGGCTATAGCCCGGAGGAACTGGCGGCCCGGCTGGACGACCAAACGGATTTCGAGACCTTCTTTGCCGAGGCCCCGCGCATGAACCCGGCGCGCTTCCTGATCAAGGGCACGGTCTGCGGCGTCCGGGTGGAGGAGATCGGGGACCCGCTCATGCGGGAGATCCGCTATCTGGACAGGCTGATCGACGAACTGGTGAAGGGAAAGCCGATGGAGAAGATCCTGCGGAAAGGGTGAGGCGTCCACTGGCACGGCTGTTAACATCTTGTCCGGCGACATGCCGCCGGCTGGCGGCCTTTTCCGGTATCTGTCCGCGTCATTCTCTGAGCATTCCGTCTGTTCGCTTGACCAGTCGCCGGGTCATGAGGATGCTGCCGGCGTAGCGAGCTGCAGTCGCAGGTGGCGTGTATCATCCTCTGGCAGCCTGTCGTGATCGATCTCCGCGCAACGGTTCAATGTGGCCTTGTGTACTCGCGCCACGGAACACATCTTAAGTTCTCCGACAGCCCCATCGAGGAACACAAAATGAAATGCCCGATAGACGACGAGACGCTGGTGATTGCCGAGCGCGGGGGCGTAGAAATCGACTACTGTCCCAAATGCCGTGGGGTCTGGCTGGATCGCGGGGAACTCGACAAGATCATCGAGCGCGCGGCACAGGCAACCGCGCCCATGGATTCGGAACGCGACCGTCGGCCGCTTCAGGATCGCGACAGAAGAGATGACCGGCGCGACCTTTCTCGCCATCCCTCTGCGGACGATGACCGTGGGTATGGCAGGAAGCCCAAACGGCGTGAGAGCTTTCTCGGGGATCTCTTCGATTTCTGACGCCTGGCTTCCCCGGCCGCGTCCGCACCTCGGGTTTCATCCACAAAGAATATATCCCGCCATGCGGCTATCTGGGCGGGGGCCGGGTTGGCGAGCCTTTGCCACCTATCCTGAATGTCGTGGGCCTGAATGTCGTGGGCAGAACCCGCGGGCCCCGACCCGCGCGGCGTGGGAATGCGGCGCGGATATTCCGCGCCACGTCAGCGTAGCCGGGTCAAGCTCGTCGTAAACGCAAAGTCCGCCGCTCCTGCGAACGGTGGAATTTGGCATGCAGATTGCGTTTCAGGATGCGGCCGGGCCAGCGGCTCGCCTCAGCCCTCGGCCAGCCGATACCCCACGCCCGGTTCGGTGAAGATCCAGCGGGGGTCGGCGGCATCGTCGCCGAGCTTGGCGCGGAGCTGGCGGATATAGACGCGCAGATACTGACTGTCGCCGGCATGGGCCGGGCCCCAGATGGCGCGCAGGATCATGTCCTGCGTGACCAGCCGGCCGGCATGGGTGGCCAGAAGCCAAAGAAGGTCGAATTCCTTGCGGGTCAGGTGCAGATCCTCGCCCGCCAGGCTTGCCCGGTGGTCGGCCGCGTCGATCGACAGCGGACCAAGGGTCAGCACCGCTGTCGCCGCCTCGGCCGCGCGGTCGCGCAGAAGGCCGCGCAGGCGGGCGAGCAGCTCGCCCGTCGAGAAGGGCTTGGTGACGTAGTCCTGCGCGCCTGCGTCGAGGGCGGCGATCTTGCCGGCCTCGTCGCTGCGCACGGACAGGACCAGCACCGGCACCGCGGACCACTCGCGCACCCGCTTCAGCACCGTGATCCCGTCGGCATCCGGCAGGCCCAGGTCCAGGATGATCGCCGCCGGCGCCTCCTTGGCGGCAAGGGCCACCCCCTCATGCGCTGTCGCGGCCTCCGAGACCAGATGCCCCTCGGCCTCCAGCGCCACGCGCAGGAAGCGGCGGATCGGGGTTTCGTCCTCGACGATGAGGATGCGGGCGGCGCTCAATGGGTCAGCTCCGGGTTTGTCAGCGGCAGGTCGATCACGATCCGGGTGCCGCGGCCGTCGCCATGCACCGGCTCGGCCCGGATCGTGCCGCCATGGGCTTCGACGATTCCCTTGCAGATGGCAAGGCCGAGGCCGGTGCCGCCCTGTCCGCCGTCGCCCTGGCCCACGCGCCAGAACATGTCGAAGACATGGCCCGACGCGCCGGGGGGAAGGCCGGGGCCCTCGTCCTCGATCGCCAGGGTGGCACGGGCGCCATGGGTGCTTGCGGAAATGCGGATCGGCGTGCCGGGACCGGCATATTTGCGCGCATTGTCCAGGATATTGACCACGACCTGCTCGATCAGGATCGGATCGACATGGGCGGGCGCCATGTCCTCGGGGATGGTCACCATGACCGGGTTGTCGCGCAGCGGCCCGCGCAGCCGGTGCCGCGCCGCGCCCACCAGCTCGCGCAGGTCGGTCGGCACCGCGTTCGGGCGCAGCGCGCCATGGCCCAGCCGGGTCATGGCGAGCAGGTTCTGGATATAGCGGTCCAGCCGCTCGCCCTCTTCGCGGATGGTCTCGACCAGGATGTCGCGCCCCTGGGGCCCAAGGCCGGGCTGGTCCAGCCCCTCGGCGGCGCCCAGGATCGAGACCAGCGGTGTGCGCAGGTCGTGGCTGACCGAGGACAGCAGCGCGCTGCGCAGCCGCTCGGTTTCGCTGGTGACGCGGCTTTGCGCCAGATCCTCGGACAGGCGGATGCGCTCCAGCGCCAGCGCCACCTGATCGGCCAGCGCCTCGAGCAGGCGGCGGTCGCCGGGGCCGGGCTCGCGCCCGTCCTCATAGGCGATGCCCAGCGTGCCGAGGCGCCGCTCGGCCCCGGACAGCGGCAGGAACAGCCAGCGCGAGGCCGGCAGCGTTCCCGACCCGCGCCCGGCCGGCTCGCCATGGTCGAAGGCGTATTGCGCGGCCGATCGCTCTCGCGGTTCCAGCCGGTCCTCGGGCGGAAAGGCGCCGGCTATGGCAAGCGCGCCGCCTTCGTCGGGGACAAGCAGGATCGATTCGCATTCCAGCACCGTCGCCACATGGCTGACCGCCGCCCAGACCACATCGTCGAAAGAGGCCGCCCCGGCCGCCTTGCGCGAGAAATCGTAAAGCTTGCGGGTCCGGTCCGCGATGGCCCGCTGCGCGATGACGCGGCTGCGCAGCCGCGCGGCCAGGTTGCCGGTCAGGATCGAGGCGGCCAGGAACAGCACCAGCGTCAGGAATTCGCCCCGGCTCCAGATGTGAAGCGTCAGGCGCGGTTCGGTAAAGAGAAGGTTGTAGGTCAGAAAGCTCAGGACCGCCGTCGCGACCGAGGGCCAGAGGCCGAAATATGCGGCAACGGAAACCACCGCCGTCATATAGATCAGCGACAGGCTGAGGACCGGAAACAGCCGGTCGGCAGAGGTCGCGACCAGACTGGCGCCGGCCACGACCGCGATGACGATGCCCGCAAGACGCAGGCCGTGCGGCAGGTCGGGCGGGGTCGGAGCGTTCCGTTTCCGGCCGGCGCGGGCCTCGTCGCCGACCAGGGTCAGCTCGAAATCGGTGGCGCGCCTTGTCAGGCCGGCAAGGAAGCGTTCCCGTGCATCGGGCAGCAGCCGTGCCAGCCATGGCCGCGCGGGTGGGCGCGGCAGGATGATCCGGCGAATGTTCTGGCGCCGGGCGAAATCCAGCACCTCGGAGACCGCATCCCCCTCGACCTGCAAGGTCGAGATATCGGCGCCCAGCCTTTCCGCCAGCCGCAGCGCCGGCCCGGTCTCGTCCTGGCCATCGGCACGGCGGTTCTGTTCGTCGCGCAGGCTGGTCAGCGCCAGCACGAACCATTCCACCCGCGCCCGGTCGGCCGAACGCTTGCCGATGCGGATGGCGTCGCGGCCGACCGCGCCCTCGGGCAAGAGCACCAGGATGCGCTCCTGCGTCGGCCATGGCCCGGCGATGGCATTGGTGGCCATATGCTCTTGCAACTGGGCGTCGACCCTGTCGGCGGCCGTGCGCATGGCCAGTTCGCGCAGCGCGGTCAGGTTGCCCTTGGCAAAGAAATTCGCCACCGCGCGCGCGGCCTGGTCCTGGACATAGACCTTGCCCGCGCGCAGCCGGGCGATCAGCTCGTCCGGCGGCAGGTCGATCAACTCGATCTCGTCGGCCATTTCCAGCACGCGGTCGGGGACCGTCTCGCGCACGCGGACGCCGGTGATGCGCGCGACGGTGTCGTTCAGCGTCTCGACATGCTGGACGTTCAGCGTGGTATAGACGTCGATCCCCGCCGCCAGCACGTCCTCGACATCCTGCCAGCGTTTTTCGTGCCGACCGCCGGAAAGGTTGGAATGCGCAAGCTCGTCGATCAGCGCCAGGTCGGGGCGGTGGGCGATCAGGGCATCGGTGTCCATCTCGTGCAGGATGCGGCCGCTGTGGATGACGCGGCGGCGCGGCAGCACCTCCAGCCCGCGCAGCAGCGCCTCGGTCTCGGCGCGGCCATGGGTTTCGACCACGCCGACCAGCACCTTGACGCCTTCGGCCGCGCGCAGCCGCGCGGCCTCGAGCATGGCATAGGTCTTGCCCACCCCCGGCGCCGCGCCCAGAAAGACCTTGAGCCGCCCGCGGCCCTCGCGGCGGGCCTCGGACAGCAGGGCCTCGGGTTCGGGGCGGCGGGGCTCAGACATCGGTCTCCTCAGTCCGCCCCAGCAGGCGGCATGGGCGCGGCAAGGTCAAGCGCCAGGTTGGTCCGCAGGACATTCACCCGCGACTGGCCGTAAAGCCCCCAAAGCGGGCGCGTGACATGCTGCCGGATGATCTGCTGCACGATGGCGGTGTCGATCCCGTGCGCCCCGGCGATGCGAGCGGCCTGGGCCTGCGCATTCTCGGGCGAGATGTCGGGGTCGAGGCCCGAGGCGGAAGTCGTCACCGCGTCCGCCGGCGCGCCGGCACCGTTCTGGGCCTCATAGGTGGCGCGGCGCCCGGCGACCTGCTCTTTCAGTTGGGCCGAGGTGAGGCCGAGGTTCGAGGCGCCGCCGGGCATGGTCGCGTAATCCACCGCCGAGGGGCGCGGGTGCAGATAGCCCGGCCCGGCGAATTGCTGGCCGACCAGCGCCGAACCGACGATCCGGCCGTCGCGCTCGACCAGGCTGCCTTGCGACAGGCCGGGCGCCACGGCGCGGGCCAGCCCGGTCATCGCCAGCGGATAGGCCAGCCCGGTCAGCAGGATCATCGCCACCAGCATGGCCAGAGCCGGGCGGATATGCGTCATCATGGCATGCTCTCCCTATGCCAGCCCCAGCGCGGTCACGCCCATGTCGATCAGCTTGATGCCGACGAAGGGCGCGACGAGGCCGCCGAGGCCATAGATGGTCAGGTTGCGCCGCAGCAGGGCCGCCGCGCTGGCGGGCTGGTATCCGACGCCGCGCAGCGCCAGCGGGATCAGCGCGACGATGATCAGCGCGTTGAAGATCACCGCCGACAGGATGGCGCTTTGCGGGCTTTCCAGCCCCATCACGTTCAGCACGCCCAAGCCCGGATAGGCGGCGACGAAGACCGCCGGCAGGATGGCGAAATACTTGGCCACGTCGTTGGCCAGGCTGAAGGTGGTCAGCGCCCCGCGCGAGATCAGCAGTTGCTTGCCCACCATCACCACCTCGATCAGCTTGGTCGGGTCGCTGTCGAGGTCGATCAGGTTCGCGGCCTCCTTGGCGGCGGGCGTGCCCGAGTTCATCGCCACGCCCACATCGGCCTGCGCCAGCGCCGGCGCGTCGTTCGAGCCGTCGCCGCACATCGCCACCAGCCGGCCGCCGGCCTGTTCGCGGCGGATGTAGTCCAGCTTCATCTCGGGCGTGGCCTCGGCCAGGAAATCGTCCACCCCGGCCTCGGCGGCGATGGCGGCGGCGGTCAGCGGGTTGTCGCCGGTGATCATCACCGTGCGGATGCCCATGGCCCGCAGTTCCGCAAAGCGTTCGCGCACGCCGGGCTTGATCACGTCCTTGAGGTGGATCGCGCCCAGGATGCGCTCGTTCTCGGCCACCAGCAGCGGGGTGCCGCCCGAGCGCGCAATCTCCTCGATCCGGGCGTGCAGGGCGGCGTCGGCCTTCTGCCCGGTGAAGCGCTCGATCGCATCGACGGCGCCCTTGCGCAGCCGCGTGCCGGAGAAATCGACGCCGGACAGCCTGGTCTGGGCCGAGAACGGCACCGGCTCGGACCCCGGTTCGGGGATGCGGGTCACGTCCTTCAGCAGCTTCTCGGCCAGTTCGACGATGGATTTGCCCTCGGGCGTTTCGTCCGAAAGCGAGGCCAGGAAAGCCGCCATCGCCAGCCCGCGCTCATCGGTGCCGCGCGCCGGGACGAAGGCATCGGCCATGCGGTTGCCGAAGGTGATGGTGCCGGTCTTGTCCAGAAGCAGCGTGTCCACGTCGCCCGCCGCCTCGACCGCGCGGCCCGACTTGGCGATGACGTTGGCGCGCACCAGCCGGTCCATGCCGGCGATGCCGATGGCCGACAACAGCCCGCCGATGGTCGTGGGGATCAGCGTGACGAACAGCGCGGCCAGGGTGATGACGGGAATGACGACGCCCGAATAGCGCGCAAAGGGCTCCAGCGTGACGGTCACGAACAGGAAGATCAGTGTCAGCCCGGCCAGCAGGATGTTCAGCGCGATCTCGTTCGGGGTCTTCTGGCGCTCGGCCCCCTCGACCAGCGAGATCATGCGGTCGAGAAAGCTCTTGCCCGGCTCGGCGGTGATGCGGATGACCAGATGGTCCGAGACGATCCGCGTGCCGCCCGTCACCGAGGAACGGTCGCCGCCGGATTCGCGGATCACCGGGGCGCTTTCGCCGGTGATGGCGCTTTCATCGACCGAGGCGACGCCGCGGATCACCTCGGCATCGGTCGGGATCAGGTCGCCGGCCTCGATCAGCACGATCTGCCCGGCGCGCAGGCCCGAGGAGGGAACCTGGCGCGGTGCCGGATCGTCCGCATGCGCCATCAGCTTGACGACGGTTTCCGCCTTGGTGGCGCGCAGGCTGTCGGCGCGCGCCTTGCCCCGGCCTTCGGCCAGCGCCTCGGCGAAATTGGCGAAGAGCACGCAGAGCCATAGCCAGAAGGCGACCTGCAGGCCGATGCCTGCGCCCTCGGCCCCGAGGGCAAGGTCGCGCAGCGACAGGACGGTGGTCAGCGCGGCGGTGACGGCAGTGACGAAGATCACCGGGTTGCCCATCAGCGCGCGGGGATGAAGCTTGCGGAAGGATGCCCTGAACGCCGTGCCGTAAAGCCCGGATCGGGCGGTGATGTCGGGGGACATGTCTGTTGTCCTTGCTTGGGAGAAGGCGCGGCCCCGTGCGGGCGGGGCTGCGCTGTCAGAAGGTCTGGCCGGCGCTCAGCGCCGTCTGCTCGGCGATCGGGCCAAGTGCCAGGACCGGGAAGAAGGTCAGCGCACCCAGGATCACCACGGTCAGCACCAGCAGCGTGACGAACAGCGGCCCATGCGTCGGAAAGGTGCCCGCCGTGACCGGGCTTTGCTGCTTGCCGATCATCGAGCCCGCGATGGCCAGCATCGGCACGATGATCGCGAAACGGCCCAGGATCATCAGCAGCCCCAGCGCGGTGGTCTGCCAGGGCAGCGCCGCGCCCCAGCCCGCGAAGGCCGAGCCGTTGTTGCCGACCGCCGAGGCGTAGGCATAAAGCGTCTCGGACAGGCCATGCGGCCCCGCCTCCTGGATGGCTGCGGCCGCCGTCGGGACGGTGATCGAGATCGCGCCGCCGACCAGGATGCCCAGGGGCATCGACAGGAAGGCCAGCATGGCCAGGGTGACCTCGCGCCCCTCGATCTTGCGTCCCAGGTATTCCGGCGTGCGACCGACCATCAGCCCGGCCAGGAACACCGCCAGCACGACATAGAGCAGCATGCCGTAAAGCCCCGAGCCCACGCCGCCGAAGATCACCTCGCCGATGGCCATGTTGATGATCGGCACCATGCCCGCCAGCGGCATGAAGCTGTCATGCATGGCGTTGACCGAACCGTTCGAGGCGGCCGTGGTCACCTCGGCCCAAAGCGCCGAGAGGCCGGTGCCGAAGCGCATCTCCTTGCCCTCCAGGTTGCTGGCAAGGCCAAGCGCCGGGTTGCCGCCGCTTTCGCCCAGCCAGATCGCCAGCAGCCCGGCGAGGAACAGCACGCCCATGGCGGCATAGATCGCCCAGCCCTGGCGCCGGTCCCGCGCCATGCGCCCGAAAAGGAAGCAGAAGCCGACCGGGATCAGCAGGATCGACAGGCATTGCGCCATGTTCGACAGCACCGTCGGGTTCTCCAGCGGGTGGGCCGAGTTCGCGCCGAAGAAGCCGCCGCCATTGGTGCCGAGTTGCTTGATCGCGATCTGGCTGGCGACGGGGCCGCGCGGGATCACCTGCTGCGCGCCCTCCAGCGTAGTCGCATGCGCCCCGCCCAGAAGCGTTTGCGGCACGCCTTGCAGGATCAGAAGGATCGCCAGGATCACTGACAGCGGCAGCAGCACATAAAGCACCGAACGGGTCATGTCGGCCCAGAAGTTCCCCAAGCCCACCCCCTTGGGTGCGGTGAAGCCGCGGATCACCGCGACGCCGACCGCCATGCCGGTCGCGGCCGAGACGAAGTTCTGCACCGTCAGTCCGGCCATCTGCGACAGATGGCTGAGCTGCGCCTCGCCCGAATAGGCCTGCCAGTTCGTGTTGGTCACGAAGCTGGCGGCGGTATTGAAGGCAAGGTCCGGGCTGATCGCGCCGATGCCCTCGGGGTTCAGGGGCAGGAACTGTTGCAGCCGCAGGATCAGGTAAAGCGCGACGAAGCCCAGAAGGTTGAAGGCGAGCAGCGCCAGCGCATAGCCGCGCCAGCTTTGCCGGACGCCGGGGTCGATGCCGCAAAGGCGATAGAGCCCGCGCTCGACGGGGCCGAGCACGGGGGAAAGAAAGCTACGCTCGCCCGCATAGACGCGGGCCATGAACGGCGCCAGCACCCAGCCGCCCACCGTCAATACGGCGCAGAACAGGACATATCCGATCAGGTCTTGCATCTGCGCGCCTCAGAACCGATCCGGGCGCAAGAGCGCGAGGATGAGGAAGACGAAGATCCCCGCCGAGACGGCGAGGCCCAGGATAAGGTCGACCATATGCGCCCTCACGACCTGTCGATCAGGCGCAGCGCCGCGGCGAAACCGCCGATGCCGATCACGCCGAGCGCAAGATAGACGATGTCTGCCATGGCAGGATTCCCGCAGTTTCGATACGGGCCAATATCTGTCCGCGGCGCGTCAAGGGGCTATGCGGATTTCAGGGCGCAGGCGTAAATCCGGCGTAAAGATCATGTCGCGTGGGACTGCGCTTGGGCGGAACCAGGAAGCGGTAGCCCCAAAGGTGCCTTGTAACTTCCTGCTGGTTGATCTGAGTCAAAGTGACATCGCCGGATTTCCGAAACACTTGGTACAGTTCGCAAGGTCATCGATCGCCGGCCCTGCAGTTTTCGGATGAGTTCGACAGCGGCGATGTCGCGCCGCCCCAGTGGCCAGCACCGGCAGGACGCTGCGCCAGCTGCCATTCCAGCCACCGGAGGCAATCATGGACAAGACGCCCGAAACGCCCGCGAAACGACAGTTCCGTTTCCCAACCGCATTCACCATCCTGTTCGGCCTGATCATCCTGGTCGCCGCGCTGACATGGATCGTGCCCGCCGGACAGTATCAGCGCGAGATGAACGAGGCGCTGGACCGCGAGGTTCCCGTAGCCGGCACCTATGCCGAGACCGAGCCGAACCCGCAGGGCATCACCGATGTGCTGATGGCGCCCATCGCCGGGCTCTACGATCCCGACAGCTATCAGGCCAATGCCATCGACGTGGCCGTATTCGTGCTGGTGATCGGCGGCTTCATCGGCGTGGTCGCCGCCAGCGGCGCGATCAATGCCGGGATCGGCCATGCCATGACCGCGCTGGCGGGACGCGAGAAATGGATGATCCCGGTGCTGATGGGGCTCTTCGCGCTGGGCGGCACCACCTACGGCATGGCCGAGGAGACGCTGGCCTTCTACATGCTGCTGATCCCGATCATGATCGCCGCGCGCTATGATGCGGTGACGGCGGTGGCGATCATCCTGCTGGGGGCGGGCGTGGGCGTCCTGGGCTCGACCGTGAACGCCTTTGCGACGGTGATCGCGTCGGATGCGGCCGGGATCCCCTTCACGCGCGGGCTGGTGCTGCGGCTGGCGATCCTGGTCCTGTGCTGGCTGGCCTGCGTGATCTATGTCATGCGCTACGCCGAGAAGGTCCGCCGCGATCCGTCGAAATCGCTGGTCTACGACATGAAGGCCCGGAACGAGGCGCATTTCCTCAGCGGGCATCAGGGCGACAAGACCGAATTCACCACCATCCACAAGATCGTCCTGTCGATCTTCGGGCTGACCTTCCTGGTCATGGTCTGGGGCGTGCTGATGGGCGGCTGGTGGATGGGCGAGATGAGCGCGCTGTTCCTGGGCTCGGCCATCCTTGTCGGGCTGGTCGTGCGGCCGGGCGAGAAGGCCTTCGTCGATTCCTTCGTCGATGGCGCGCGCGACCTGCTGGGCGTGGCCCTGATCATCGGGCTGGCGCGCGGCATCGTCGTCATCATGGATGCCGGGCGCATCACCGACACCATCCTGCACTGGGCCGAGATGTCGGTCGCAGGCCTGGGCGAGGTGGCCTTCATCAACGTGATGTATTGGCTGCAGGTGCTGATGTCCTTCTTCGTGCCGTCCTCGTCGGGGCTGGCGGTGCTGTCGATGCCGATCATGGCGCCGGTCGCGGATTTCGCCGGGGTAGGGCGCGACCTGGTGGTGACGGCCTATCAGTCGGCGAACGGGCTGGTGAACCTGATCAACCCGACCTTCGCCGTGGTCATGGGCGCGCTGGCCATCGGGCGCGTGCCCTATGAGCGCTGGCTGCGCTTCATGTGGCCGCTGCTGGTGATCCTGACGGTCATCATCATGGCCTGCCTCAGCATCGGCGCCCTGATCGCCTGAAACCGGAGAGCGAACATGTCCACCCCCTATGGCGTCCATTCGGAAATCGGCAAGCTGCGCCGGGTTCTCGTCCACCGCCCCGGCTCGGCGCTGGCCCGGCTGACGCCCTCGAATTGCCATGAGCTGCTGTTCGACGACGTGATCTGGGTCAAGCAGGCGCGGACCGATCACATGGAATTCGTCGATGCCATGCGCTATCGCGGGGCCGAGGTCGTCTTCCTGCGCGAGTTGCTGGCCGAGACGATGCGCATCCCCGAGGCCCGCGACTGGCTGCTGGCGCGGCGCGTCAATGAAAACACCGTGGGCGTGGGCCTGGCCGACGAGTTGCGCGCCCATCTGATGGAGATCGACGCCGATCCGCTGTCGCTGATCCTGCTGGGCGGGATGAGCCGGGCCGAACTGCCGCTGGAGGGCGGCGGGCTGTTTCCCGCCACCCTGCGGCCGGGGGATTTCGTGTTGCCGCCGCTGCCGAACCATCTGTTCACCCGCGACACGACCTGCTGGATCTATGGCGGCGTGACGCTGAACCCGATGCGCTGGAACGCGCGCAAGCTGGAGACGGTGAACATCGCCGCGATCTATCGCTTCCATCCCGATTTCCGCGACGCGGGCTTTCCGGTCTGGTGGGGCGACCCGGATCGCGACCACGGCCTGGCCACGCTGGAGGGCGGCGACGTGATGCCCATCGGCAACGGCACCGTGCTGGTCGGCATGGGCGAGCGCACTACCCCGCAGGCGGTGGACCAGCTTGCCCGCGCCCTGTTCGCGCAGGGCGGGGCCGAGCGCGTGATCGCCTGCAAGCTGCCGGCCGAGCGCGCCTCGATGCATCTCGACACGGTGTTCAGCTTCTGCGACCACGACCTGGTCACGGTCTTTGCCGATGTGGCCGAACGGATCGTGTCCTATTCCATCCGGCCCGGCGACAAGGATTGGACGCTGGACATCCGCGAGGAAAACCGCCCGCTGGTCGAGGTCGCGGCCGAGGCGCTCGGCCTGCCGAAGCTGCGGGTGGTCGAGACCGGCGGCGACGCCTATGTGGCCGAGCGCGAGCAATGGGACGACGGCAACAACGTCATCGCGCTGGAGCCGGGCGTGGTCATCGCCTATGACCGCAACACCTTCACCAACACCCAGCTGCGCAAGGCCGGGGTCGAGGTCATCACCATTCCCGGCGGCGAACTGGGCCGCGGCCGCGGCGGCGGCCATTGCATGACCTGCCCGCTGATCCGCGATCCGGCGTAGGGGAGGTCCGAGATGTCCGTCAATCTCCTGGGGCGCAGCGTCCTCAAGCTCATGGATTTCACCCCCGACGAGATCCGCTTCCTGCTGCGGCTGTCGGCCTCGCTCAAGCAGGCCAAATACGGCGGTTATGAGCAGCAGCGGCTGAAGGGACGCAATATCGCGCTGATCTTCGAAAAGGATTCGACCCGCACCCGCACCGGCTTCGAGGTCGCGGCCTATGACCAGGGCGCGCATGTCACCTATCTGGGCCCGACCGGCACCCAGATCGGCAAGAAGGAATCGATGAAGGACACCGCCCGCGTGCTGGGCCGCATCTATGACGCCATCGAATATCGCGGCTTCGGCCAGCAGCAGGCCGAGCTGCTGGCGGAATGGTCGGGCGTGCCGGTCTATAACGGGCTGACGGACGAATTTCACCCGACGCAGATCCTCGCCGATTTCCTGACCATGCGCGAATTCACCCGCAAGCACCTGTCGCAGCTTGCCTTCTGCTTCTTGGGCGATGCCGGCAACAACATGGGCAATTCGCTCTTGGAGGGTGCCGCGCTGATCGGCATGGACGTGCGCCTTGGCGCGCCCCGCGACTGCTGGCCCGAGGAGGCGCTGGTCGCCCGCTGCCGCGAGATCGCCGCGACCACCGGCGCCAGGATCACCCTGACCGAGGATCCGGCCGAGGCCGCGCGCGGCTGCGATTTCGTCTATACCGATGTCTGGGTCTCGATGGGCGAGCCCGAGGAGGTCTGGGCCGAGCGGATCGAAAGGCTGACCCCCTATCGCGTCACCCGCCAGGTCATGGAGGCGACCGGCAACCCGCATGCCAAGTTCATGCATTGCCTGCCCGCCTTTCACAACCGCGAGACCGGGATCGGCGAGAAGATCTTCCGCGAATACGGCATCGATTGCATGGAAGTGACCGAGGAGGTCTTCGAATCCGCCGCCTCGATCGTCTTCGACCAGGCCGAGAACCGCATGCACACGATCAAGGCGGTGCTGGTCGCCACCCTGGCGGGCTAGGGCGATGCGTGTCGTGGTGGCCCTGGGCGGCAATGCGCTGCTGCGCCGGGGAGAGCCGATGACGGCCGAGGCGCAGCGCGCCAATGTGCGCAAGGCGGCGCGGGCGCTGGCCGATCTGGCGCGCGACCACCAGATCGTGGTCGCGCATGGCAACGGCCCGCAGGTGGGCCTGCTGGCGCTGCAGGCGGCGGCCTATGGCAGCGAGACGGTCTGGCCGCTGGACATTCTGGGTGCCGAAAGCGTCGGCATGATCGGCTATCTGGTCGAGCAGGAACTGGCCAACGCCCTGCCGCGCGATGCGGTGCTGGCCACGCTGCTGACCCAGATCGAGGTGGCGCCGGACGATCCCGCCTTCGCCCGGCCCGAAAAGCCCATCGGGCCGCTCTATGACGCCGGGGAGGCCGGGAAGATGCGCGCCGCCCATGGCTGGCCGATGACCGAGGAGGCTGCCGGAAAGTGGCGCCGCGTGGTGCCCTCGCCCCGCCCCCGGCACATCACCCAGATCCGCGCGGTGCGCCTGCTGGTCGAAGCGGGCGTCACGGTGATCTGCGCGGGCGGCGGCGGCATCCCGGTGATCCGGCTGGCCGATGGCAGCTTGCAGGGGGTCGAGGCCGTGATCGACAAGGACCACGCTGCCGGCCTGCTGGCCGCGCAGCTGGAGGCCGATGCCTTCCTGATGCTGACCGATGTGGATGCGGTCTATGACGGCTGGGGCACCCCCGAGCAGCGCGCCATCCGCACGGCGCGGCCCGACCAGCTGGATCCGGCCCGCTTCGCCGCGGGCTCGATGGCGCCCAAGGTCGAGGCCGCCCGCACCTTCGCGGCATCGCCGGGCAGGATGGCCGGAATCGGGCGACTGGAGGATGCCCGCGCGATCCTGGAAGGGCGCGCAGGCACGTTGGTAGCGCTCGGGGTCGGGTGAGTGAGGGCATATCGACAGTTCCTCATCTCGGCGATGAACCCATGTCACGAAGACCCTAACTAACCGATCAGACAGCTGTATCCGGTCCCGGAGCGCACGGTCGGCACCTGCAAATGCTGCGGCGCAACCTCCCGAAAGCTGACGCTCGACTGGCACTGCAGCGAACTCCTCCCCATCATGGCAAGGCTGCGGGACAAGGCTGCGGGTCGTGGTATGTGACCCGGTGAAGCAAGAGGGGCTAAGGCTGGTCAATTCACATAGGGGGGCGGCGGAGGTCCGTATCGGCGTCACGCAGTCCCCGGAATCTACAGGGACGTTCACAACGCGGAACGTGCGAACCGATGGCGCGAAGCAGGTCTCTGGTTGGCATCTTCCGACGTTACGGGCGAGCGTGGCGACATGGTGTCGTGGGGGCCGGGTGCAATCATTACGCCTGCCGGTGAAGTCGTCGCCCAACTCGCCCTGAATGGACTTGGGCTGCTTCCGGCCCCGGACGCCATGAGGTGCTGCGCTTCGGGCTGATGGTAGAACGTGGTCTGTGTGAAGCAGCCACAAGCATCAGGGGAGGACGCGCAGCATGAAGCACTATGCCGGATTGGATGCATCGGTAAAAGAGACCTCGATCTGCATCGTTGATGAGGATGGGAGGTTGTGCCGGCTGGGATAGTGGAGGAAATAGCCGTCGAAAATGGGCGGCCAGTCGTCCAGCACCAGCCCGCCGCTTGCCAATAGGCCAGTATGGTGGAGGAACTTTTGCTCAGCTTACATGGGTTGTTACCGGCTGAAGGGACCGCGCGGCCGAAAACGAACCGCGCGACACCGTCAGCAAACACTTGACCCGGAAAACCAGGAATTATCCATCGCCTTATATGCGCGATCCGCCTGCGGGCCGCTGCAGGGCAGAGCGCGACACGCGGTCGAACAGCAGGGCGATGGCGACGATGGCCAGCCCGGCGCGCAGGCCCAAGCCCATCTCCATCCGCGTCAACCCGCGTGTAACCTCGGCGCCAAGGCCGCCCGCGCCGACCAGCCCGGCCAGGACAACCATCGCCAAGGACAGCAGGATGCACTGGTTCAGGCCGACGACGAGCGTCGGCAAGGCGGCGGGGAACTCGATCCGCGTCAGGATGATGCGGGGCGGTGCGCCTATGGCCTGGCCCAGCTCCAGCAGGTCCTTGGGCACCTGGCGAAAGGCCAGCGTGGTCAGTCGCAGCATCGGCGGGATGCCGTAGACGACGGTCGCCAGCAGCGCCGGCACCTGACCCAGGCTGAACAGGATCACCGCCGGTATCAGATAGACCCATGGCGGCACGGTCTGCATGATGTCGAGGATCGGGCGCAGCGCCGCCTCAAGACGCGGCCGGCGCGACGCCATGATCCCAAGGGGAACGGCGATCGCCACAGCCGCCACGACCGCGGTGAAGACCAGCGCGATCGTCTGCATCGATTGCGGCCAGAGGTTCATCAGCCAGCAGAAGCCCAGGCACAGGAAGGCCAGCAGCGCCACCCGCAGGCCGGTCAGCAAGGCCACCGTGATCGTGACCAGCAGGATCACCACGATGGCTGGCGGATAGAGCAGCAGCGACTGGAAGGCGCCGAGAACGGCCTCGACCACGCGTCCGATGACATCGAACAGCCCGTGCAGGTTGGCGTTCAGCCAGTCCACGAAGGGCGCGAGCCAGGTGCCGATGGAAAACTGAAAGCTCATACCACATTCCCCCTCTTATGCGCCATGCTTTGGGTCAGGCGGTCGATGACCATGGTCAGGATCACGATGGCGATGGCCGCGTCGATGGATTTGGCGATATCCAGCGTGCGGATCGCGTCATAGATCGTCTGGCCCAGCCCGCCCGAGCCGACGATTCCGGCGATGACCACTGACCTGCCCCCCGGAAGTTCCCTCGCTGTGATGTAGAGTCTGCCCAACCTGAGAAGGAGCAGACGACATGAGGAAAAGCCGGTTCACCGAGGCGCAGATTATCGGGATGATCAAGGAGCAGGAGGCGGGTTTGCCGACTTCCGAGCTTTGCCGGAAGCACGGGTTGAGCCCCGCGACGTTCTACAAGCTCAAGGCGAAGTATGGCGGGATGGACCTGTCGGACGCCAAGCGGCTGAAGCAGCTCGAGGACGAGAACGCGAAGCTGAAGCGCCTTCTGGCCGATGCCATGCTGGACAACGTGGTTCTGAAGGATCTCTTGGGAAAGCCCTGACGACACCGGTGCAACGGCGGGACGCGGTGCTGCGGGCGATGAAGGATCATCCGATCTCTCAGCGTCGGGCCTGTGTCCTGATCGGTGTCGATCCGAAGACGGTGCGGCGTGACAGGCCACCCGACAACCCGGAAATCCGTGAGGAGATGCACAAGATTGCCGAGAAGCGCCGGCGGTTCGGCTACCGGCGCGTGGGCATCCTGCTGGAGCGCAAGGGCATGATCATGAACGAGAAGAAGCTCTATCGCATCTACCGGGAAGAGGGCCTGTCGGTGCGCCGCAGGCGTGGCCGCAAGAGGGCACGAGGTAGCCGGACGCCAATACCAGCGCCGTTGAGGCCAAACCAGCGGTGGTCGTTAGACTTCCTGTCCGACACGTTCGGGGCCTGCCGCAAGTTCCGCATTCTGGCTGTGAACGACGATTGCTGCCGCGAGAACCTGGCGTTGATCGCTGACACGAGCATCTCTGGGGCTCGGGTGGCACGGGAACTGGATGCGCTGGTCAGGATTTACGGCAAGCCCGCTTGCATCGTCAGCGACAACGGAACCGAGTTCACCAGCAAGGCCATCCTGAAATGGGCCAACGCGAACGGCGTCGAATGGCACTACATCGACCCGGGCAAGCCGCAGCAGAATGGCTACATCGAAAGCTTCAACGGCAGCCTGCGCGACGAATGCCTGAACGAGGAAATCTTCGACAGCCTGGCTGATGCCCGCCGCAAACTGGCCCTCTGGCGCTACGACTACAACAACGTCAGGCCCCATTCCTCGCTGGGCAACAAGACCCCGTCCGACGCGCGCCGAGCGCTTGAGCAATCTGAGGGCTCCGCGCCCGGCGCGCTTGCCACACCCGAAACCAACCAATATCAACCCCAAGGACTCTCGTTATGAACGAGGGACGACCGGGGGGCAGGTCAATATGTGTTCATTTGCGTCGCAGCATCATCGCTTCTCAGATGATTTATATTAAACAATTTATTTTGATCCTACTGTAGCCGCGACGTTTACGCGTCACGGTTTTCACGCTCACCCACCTGCCAGGCGGCGAATTCGCGGATCGAGGATGGGACAATCCTGGATGCTACACAGGTTTTCATGCCGCAGGAGGCGAAAATTCTCCGTTGGTCGCCCGACGGAGCATGCATGCCACCTCGGACGACCGTACTCCGGTCGGATTAGCTCCAGGAAGCCCCGCAGCAGATGGGTCGATGCCTTTTGGGGTCAGAGTTAATCGAACACCGAACCCATCCGCAGAGAGAACAGGCGCTCGCAGGTTTTCAGCAGGCATGCGACGGCACGCGGCGTAACCGGCCGATTGTTCCCGCGGCGACTATGCCTTGATGCGGGTGACGATTTTCTGGTCATCGACAAAGTCGTCAAGGAACGCGTGCCAGGTTTTGGTGGTGATGCGCGCGGCCGTGAGCATGTCTTTCGGTTCATCGATGCCGTCATCGGTCAGGGCGGTGATGGTGTCGTCTGGGCCGGTATGGACGCTGATGCTCGCGCCGTAGCTCAGGTTGTCGTCATTGGAGACGATGGCTTCGAGCAGCTCGGGATCTTCGCCCAGCATCCTGGCGACGTAGTCGAGGGTGCGGACATGGGTGACGGTTGCCATCAGGCGGTCTCGGACAAGGTTTCGGTCGTCGGCGCCCAATTCCAGGGCAGGAGTTCGTCGAGCCGGTTGATCTTGTGATCGTGGATACGGGTCAGGATGTCGGCCAGATAGGCCTGCGGAGCGAGGCCGTTCATCTTGACGGTCTCGATGATGGTCATGGCGGGAGCCAGCGTCTCGGCACCAGTATCAGCGCCAGCGAAGAGCCAGTTGCGGCGCCCGGCACCGATCGGGCGCAGGGCGCGTTCTGCGGGATTGTTATCGATCGCCACCCGGCCGTCCTCAAGGAAGAGGCTGAATGAGGCACGACGGCTGAGCCCGTAACGAAAGGCCTAGGCGAGATCACCCTTGCCCGGGATCAGCGAGAGTTGGCTCTCGGACCATGCGAAGAAGGCCTCGACCTTTGGGGCGCTGTGTTTTTCCCGGCCGGCAAGACGGATATCAGCAGGACGGCCGTCGATCTCCCGCTCGATGTCATAGAGCACGCCGATGCGGTCGAGCGCCTCGCGGGCGATCACGGATTTGGTCTTAGTCCATTCGTCATGGAAGTCGCGCCGCAGGTGGGCCCAACACGCGGCCTCCCGAAGGCGGGGGTCGCCGACGATCTTCTGCGGCTCGTGCTGTCGCTTCACTGCCGTGGCGATGATCTCATCATAGGCGGCTTTCATGCCGTAGAGCTTCAGCCGGCCCGTCTTGCGGGATGCGCGTCTTCGACACGACGCGTCCAGCACCTGTGATCTTTCCATGGCTCGGTCTCCTCAGGCTGTCGTCGCGTTTGCAATCGGCCGCGGGCTCGCAGGCCAGCCGCAGCGCATCCGGCGTGGCGATGGTCAGCGGCGGTGGCGGTTCGCGATGCCGGGGCAGGATGTTCAGGACCACAGCTGCCGCCGGGGCGCCTTCGTTCAGGGCCTCCGCGCAAGCGGATTCCACCGCATCCGGTCCGTTGGTCGGGATCATGCTCAGAGGATCTGGGCCACTTGCCGGTCGCCGTTTGGCACCTTGCCCAGCTTGCGCTGAACGCGCCTGATCGCTGGCGGCAGTTTCCATTCCTTGAAGGGAGCGCCGTTCCGGAGGGCGCCGGGCTTGCGGGCCAGCACCGGAATATCGTGCGGCGGATCGTAGATGGCCTGTCGCGGCCGAAGGCGCGGATGGGTTGGCCGACGATCCTGCCGTCCTGCCGGAACTCGACCCGTTCGGCATAGGTGCGGATCTCGACCGGTAGACCGACAGCGCGACCGTCCACCGAGTAGCGGTTCTTGTCGAATCGGACCAGGCAGGTCTTCGATACCGAGGCGGGCACGGCATGGAAGCCGTCGAAGGGGCCGGCATAGGGCACCAGGCTCGCACGCTCGTCCTGAAACACCCTCCAGATCGTGCGATTGCGAAGCTCCGGGTGCGGATGCGACCTGGCCCATGCAACACAGCGGTCCTCGCGCCAGGCATTGAGTTCGGCGTAGCTCTTGGACTTCGGTCGAGGCACGAAGAACCGCCACCGGACAACGCCGACCTGGTTCTCGACCTGTCCCTGCGCCAGCGGGCTCGAACCGATGGCGCCACGCAGGCGCAGTCCCAGCCAGAGGCCGGGGTGCAGGGCCATTCATTGAGGCGCCATTGGTTCAAGCCCAAGGGACGGCGGCTCGACCAGATAGTGCCCGCATATCTGCCGGAGTGAGCCTGTGAACGCCAGCGGTTCGAGAGAACAGGCGAACGCGATTGCAGGCGCGGTCGCGGCCGACGAAGATCGTATCCACCGCCGTCTTCATGTTGTCGTAGATCCCACGAGCACAGCCCCTGAAGAAGGCGAAGGCCTTGTCATGAGCGTCGAAGATCGAAGCCATCGCGGCGCCATCGGTCCGAACCCGATGGCTGAGGCTCCTGCGTCTCGCGCGGGCAGGCCCGGACAAACAGCATCCGGCTGTGGCAGAGGCGGACATGCGCCACCTTCACGGTGGTGGTCACCCCATCGATCACCACGATCCCGTGGCTCCGGTCGATGGGGTCGAGCCTCGCCCGGATCGAAGACCAGCGGCACACAGGCGGCGGCCGAAGCTTCCTGTTCTTCCCTGGACCACGAGGCCGCGTAACGCCGGACAGCATCGTAACCACTGTCATAGCCGAAGGACCGGAGTGCCTCGAAGATCCTGATCAGGATCAGGCGTTCGCGCTTCGGCTTCCGGGCGTTTGCCGCCAGCATCTCGTCGAGCTTGGTTCTCCAAGGGCCGATCTTCGGCAGCGGCTGGATTGTCCGTTCATGGGTCAGTTCCGTCGCGCCGGACCGGATCACCTTCCGCACCGTTCGGCGTGGCCTCGAACCAATGGCGGCTCACGCCTCACTCCGCGAGACCCGAAACTCCCGGCAGATCTGCTTGATCGTCCTCTACTCTTGGAAATACGCCCGACGGATCTTCGCAATCGTCTCCACAACCAGCATCCCGCACTGTGCCCCCGATGACCACGGGGGCATCATGACCATCAGTGTAAAGGGGGGCCGTTTGGGAAGCCGATCACCCCGTTACGGGGGCAGTTGGCCATGCCGGCTTACATTTGACATGCCGGCATGCAAATAAGGCCGGTCTCGGCCGGGAGGCCGGATTCCGGCCGTGCCACATGAAATTTCGAACACCGGCTCAAAATCGTCCTTCACGCAGGCGTGATGTGGGAATATGCACTATGCTGACCATGGCGAATGATGGATTCTCTGGATAAAGGCCAAGATCTTTGCTGCCGTAGACATCCTTACCAGCGAGGAGGCGCTTTCCGAGCGCACGACCAAGCTGCTGGCAATCATTTTTCTGCTTGTTGCCACTGCTTTATGCTTCAAGAACTATTCTGCGCCGAGCCTGCACTTTTTCTCGAAGAACTATTCGATCAAGCCCACCCTGATCTCCGGTGCCGCCGCATTGGCCATGCTGACGCCTCTTTATGCCCGTGGTATCCTCAGGTGGAGAAAATCGATCTATGGGCTGATCGTTTTTGTTCTGCTCTGGGCCGTGTATTCGGGCGATCATATCCATCGCCCTGAATGCCAGTTCGGATATCCCCGAATATCTTGTTGCGGCAGTGGCGCTCTTGTCCTGGCTCGGGATTCGTGGTGTGGCGGGTTTTGCGTGGATCCTTGCCTTCGCGGCCTGCATATTTTCGATCATGAACACGAGTGCAGCAATGAGCGCTTATGGCTATCTCTTTGTCGTTTGCGCCTTCCTGGAGTGCATCCTTCACGCAGGGCTGAGTCCGGCGGATTTCGTCAGGGATGTCAGCGACGCATTCCACGCCAGAACAAAACCAGCAAGAGAGCGGATCGGCGAAGATGTCAGTGCCGCCGGCGAGCTGGGGAAACGCTTCCTGTAAGCGGTTGCGTTACGGGCTTGCCAGCCGCGCACCCAGATCCCGCACCATCTGCTGCAGCCGATGGAGGGCCAGCACCTCGACCTCTCCACCCCAGCGGGCAAGATGCCAGGCCATTTCCCGCAGGCCGCCGGCGTGGAAACGCACGATCAGGCTGCCGTCGTCCTGCGGCTCGTGCCTCTCGGCAGGGTGGAAGCGATAGCTGGCGGCATCGCGGGCAACGCGCGGGGAAAAGCGCCGGACGATGCCCTCGGGTTCCTCCTGCCGGATCCCAGTTGTGGGCATAACTTTTCAGGTTGAAGCCCTGGGGCGCCACGAAAGGCGCGTTCGACAGCACCACCTTCGATGGCGACCCAGATGGCCGAGGGGATCGTCTAGCGCAATTGTGCCATGATCGGCGGGTCAAGGTTTTCGTGCGAACCGGGACGCAGGGCAATCGTTGCCTGCCGAGCTCAAGGAACGGGGCGCCGGCCCTTTGCTTTGCTGCTCTCAGTCCAAAGCCTTGCATGCCTGGGCGATGGCGGCGCAGGCCGCTTCGATGATCTCCATCGAGGTTGCGGTCGAGATGCGGAAATAGGGTTCTAGCCCGTAGGCCCCGCCATGCACCGAGGCGACGCCCGCCGCTTCCAGAAGATACAGGCTGAAATCCAGGTCGTTCCTGATCGTCTTTCCGTCCGGCGTCCTCTTGCCGATCATGCCCGCGCAGCTGGGATAGAGATAGAAGGCGCCGTCCGGCAGGCTGCAGCTGAGGCCGGGAATCGCGTTGATCAGCGCATGGGCGCGGTCGCGCCGCTGGCGATAGACCGCCACGGCCTCGTCGACCGAGCGCTGGTCCGAGGTCAGGGCGGCGGCCGCCGCCGCCTGGCTGATCGACGAGGGGCAGGACGACATTTGCGATTGCAGCTTGTTGATCGCATCGATCAGCGCCAGCGGCCCGACGCCGTAGCCGATCCGCCAGCCGGTCATGGCATAGGACTTGGAGACGCCGTTGACGACCAGGGCCTGCGGCTTCAGCTCGGGCAGGACGGTCAGGATGCTGCAGGGCTCGAAACCGGCGAACCAGATCCGGTCGTAGATCTCGTCGCAGAGGACCATCACATGCGGATGCCGCAGCAGCACCTGTCCCAGCGCCCGCAGCTCGTCCGCGCTGTAGGCGGCGCCGGTCGGGTTGGAGGGAGAGTTCAGGATCACCCAGCGGGTGTTCGCGGTGATCGCGGCCTCAAGCGTGTCGGGGGTCAGCTTGAAGCCGACCTCCTCGCCGCAGGGAACGATGACCGGCGTGCCGCCGTTGGCGATGACCATGTCGGGATAGGACACCCAATAGGGCGCCGGGACGATGACCTCGTCGCCGGGTTCGACGGTGGCCATCAGCGCCACGAACAGCACCTGCTTGGCGCCGCCGCCGACGCAGATCTCGTTCAGCCCGCAGTCGATGCCCAGCCGCGTCCTGAAGTCGTGCTGGATGGCCTTGCGAAGCTCGACCGTGCCGTTGACGGAGGTGTATTTCGTCTCGCCATTCTCCATCGCCCTGATGGCGGCGGCCTTGATGTGGTCGGGCGTGTCGAAATCGGGCTCGCCCACGGTGAGGTTGAAGATCCTGCGTCCCTCGGCCTGCAGGTCGCGGACCTTCTGCGCGGCGGCGGTGCTGGGCGAGACGCGGATGCTGGTGACGCGCGAGGCGAGTTTGATGTTGCTCAAGGCAATCTCCATCGGTGCGGATTGTTCGGATGCCGGCGGGGCGGCGCGTTACTTGTTGCCGGTCAGGATCACGTCGTCGCCCACGCGCTTGGCGGTGCGCAGGCCGCCGGGGACTTGCAGCGTCGGCAGCAGCTCGATCAGGTTGATGTTGACGTATTGCGGCGTCCCGACCGCATATTCCACGGCGTCGGCGATGTCCGAGACCTGCGGCATCTCGAAGCCTTCGTAATATTTGCGCTTCGCCTCGGCGGGGTCGATCTTCTCGACCTTGGCGAAGATGTCGGTCTCGACCCGGCCGGGGCTGATCTCGGTCACCCGGACCCGGCGGCCGAAGGCATCGACGCGCAATTGGCGCGAGACGGTATGCATCGCCGCCTTGGTGGCGTGATAGGCGATATGGCCGCCGAACTCGTAATGCCCGGCCATCGAGGTGATGTTGACGATATGGCCGCGGTCGCGCTCCATCATGCCCGGCAACAGCAGGCGGGCCAGGTGCAGGGCGGCGCGCAGGTTGACGTCGATCTGCTCGTCGATGTCGAAGGCGCTGGAGGTGAGGATGCTGCCCGGCCGCGATACGCCGGCATTGTTCACCAGCACGTCGATTTCCAGATCCTTCACCAGCGCGGACACGGCCTCGGTGTCGGAAACGTCGATCACATGCGGGATCGCGCCGCAATGCGCCGCCAGTTCCTGCAGCTTTTCGGCGTTGCGGGCCAGGGCGTGAACGGCCAGGCCCTTCGCGCGCAGCCGCTCGGCGATCGCCCAGCCCATTCCGCCCGAGGCGCCCGTTACCAATGCCGTCTTGTAATCCGCGAATGCCATGGTTCTGTCTTTCTTCTCGTGAATGCGCCGGGGGTCAGATGTGACGGGTCAGCGGGGCGATGGTCGCGCCGCCGGCCGTGATGCCTTTGCGCAGGCGCTGCGCCAGCTCGACGGCGCCCGCGGTGTCGGAATGGACCAGGATGGACTGCACCGGCATCGGGATGACCTGGCCGTCCACCGTGTCGACCTGCCGGTCGCGGATGACCCGCATGACGCGGGCCACCACCTGCTCGGCGTCGTGAATCACCGCCCCTGGCTGGCTGCGGGGGGCAAGCTGGCCGCTGGCCAGATAGCCGCGGTCGGCCAGGAACAGGCGGACCACGTTGCCGCCCATCTCCAGCGCGGCCTGTTCCAGGGCGCTGCCCGGCAGGACCAGGAACGCGATCTCGGGGTCGAAGGCCATGGTCGCGCGCGCCACTGCCGCCGCGATGGCGGGATCGGAGCTTGCGAGATTGCCAAGCGCGCCATGCGGGTTCATGTGGGTGACGCGATGCCCGGCGCGGCCCGCCAGCCCGGCCAGCGCGCCCAGCTGATACAGCACATGGCATTCCAGTTCCGGCAGGTCCATGTCCATCCGGCGGCGCCCGAAACCCATGCGGTCGGGAAAGCTGACATGCGCGCCCAGGTCGACGCCATGCTCCCTGGCCAGCCGGATCGTGCGGTCCATGATGACCGGATCGCCGGCATGGTAGCCGCAGGCCACGTTGGCCGAGCTGATCTGCGCCATCAGCGCCTCGTCGTCGGCGATGCGGTAGGGGCCGAAGCCCTCTCCCATGTCCGAGTTGATGTCCATGATCATGGCTTGGTCTCCAATGTTAGGACGGGGTCGCCGTGGCCGAACAGGGTGCCCGGCGCCGGGATGCCGGACGCTATGATGCCATCCGCCGGGGCGGTGACGGCGGCGCGGACGGCGCCCTGCGCGACATAGCCCAGAAGCTCGGCGGCGCGGACGGCGTCGCCGGGTGCGATCGCGGGCAGCCCGTCGTCGCTGCCGCGCGGCAGGAAGGTGCCGATGTCGGGGCTGCACGCGGCGGCGGTGGCGGTCGCGGGCTTTGCCTCGGCCGCGGTGGCCGGTGCGGGCCCGGCCGGCAGGGCCAGGCGCAGGAACATGTCCCCGCCCTCTATTTCCAGCGTGCCGACGCCATGCGCGCGCATCGCGTCCAGAAGCTGGGCGAGGTCTTGCTTGTCGAACATCAGAGCCATCCCCTCTGCCGGGTCAGAAATCCTTCCAACTGCGTGCGAATCCCGGCCAGCCATTCCTGTTGCGTCCTTGCGGCCAGGGCCGCCTCGGCCAGCGTCACCTGGCGAAAGCGCAGGCGGTCGCCCGGCCGCGCCTGCGCGATGCGCCACAGGTCGGGCTCGATGACCGCCGCGATCTTGGGATAGCCGCCCATGGTCGCGGAATCGGCCAGCTGGATGATCGGCTGCCCGCCGCCCGGAACCTGCACGATCCCCGGCGCGATCCCGTGCGAGCGCAATTCGCCGGACGCCTCATAGGCCAGGGTCTCGCCTTCCAGCCGATAGCCCTGGCGGTTGCTTTGCTGGCTGACCGTGTAGGGCGTGGTCCAGAACGCCTCGCGCGAGGCCGGGGCGAAATCCCCATGCTCGGCCGAGGGCAGGGCGCGCAGTTCGATCTCCTCGGCACCCGCGGCGCGCAGCGCGGGCATGGTCAGGCTAAGCCCCACAGGCGGCAGCGGCAGCGTCTCCGACGCGGCGCGCAGCACGTCGCCGGCGGCAAGGACGCGGCCTTCGAGCCCGCCGAAAGCCTCGCGCAGTTGCGTGCTGCGCGAGCCCAGCACCGCCGGCACGTCGATCCCGCCGGGCAGCGCCAGATAGCTGCGGGCGCCGGATGTCATCGGGCCAAGCTCCAGCATATCGCCCGCATCGGCCATGCCCGCCCAGACGCGGGGCAGGGGGCGCCCGGCCAGCGTCGCGCCGCAGGCCGCGCCCGCCAGCGCAAAGGCCCCGGCCTGCCGGAACCGGAACCGTGCCGGGGTCAAGGGGATCTCCAGCGTCGCGGCATCGCCGTCATTGCCCAGCAGCATGTTCGCGACGCCGTGCGACAGGGCATCCATGACGCCGGCGCGGCCAAGGCCCTGCGACCAGTAGCCGTCGCGCCCCAGATCCTGCACCGTCGCGGCGGGCGGAATGAACAGAACCTCGATCATGCCTTGACCTCGACGGGGTTGAAGCGGATCCGGTCGCCGGGCCGCAGCAGCGCGGCGGGCGTGCGCTCGGGGTCGAAGAAGGACAGGTCGGTGCTGCCGATGGTGTTCCAGCCGCTGGGGCCCGCCGAGGCCGAGACCCCGGTCTGCAACCCCGCCAGCGACAGCGACCCGCCCGGCAGCCGGGGCAGCGGCACCTTGCGCCGCGGCGTTTCCAGCCGGGGATCGAGACCGCCCAGATAGCAATAGCCGGCATGGCTGCCGACCGCATAGACGGTGTATTCCGGCGCGGCATGCAAGCGCACCACCTGGTCCACGGGCAGGCCGGTCATCCCGGCCACCTCGGCCAGATGCGGGCCGTCATAGGCCATGTCGATCGCCAGAAGCCGGCCCTCGACCTGCTTGCGGATGCCGCTTTCCCACAGCGCGGCCAGATCCCTCTCGATCCGGTCCAGCCCGGTCGGGACATGGTCCAGAAGCAGGGTGACATTGGTCATGCCGGGCACGGCCTCGCGGACACCCTTCCAGGTGGCGGCCTCGTCGGCGATGGCCCAGATGCGCTGCTGGTTGGCGAGATCGAACGGGCAGGAGGGCTGGAACAGCACCGCCCGGCTGCCGATCATGGAGAGCTTCGCGTCAGGCATGGCGGGACTTCCGTGCTTCGAGCCAGTGTTCGAGATGGTGGATGCTGACCCCCCCGGCCGAAAAGCCGGGGTCCGCCAGCATCTGCCGGTGCAGCGGGATATTGGTCGAGACGCCTTCCACCCGCGCCTCGTCCAGCGCGGTGCGGGCGCGGGCCAGCGCTTCGTCGCGGTCGGCGCCATGGGCGATGATCTTGCCGATCATCGAATCGTAGCTCGCCGGGATCTCCGAGCCGGCGCCGACATGGGTATCCACGCGGATGCCCGGCCCGCCCGGCACATGCATCGCCGTGATCCGGCCGGGGCTGGGGGCGAAGCTGTCCGGGTCCTCGGCATTGATCCGGCATTCGATGGCATGGCCCAGGGTGCGCACCTGTTCCTGGGTGATCGGCAGCGGGTTGCCGCGCGCCACGTCGATCTGCATGGCCAGGATGTCCAGCCCCGTGACCATTTCCGTCACCGGGTGTTCGACCTGGATACGGGTGTTCATCTCGATGAAATAGAACTGCCCGTCCTCGAAGAGGAACTCGAAGGTGCCCGCGCCGACATAGCCGATCCGGCGGCAGGAGGCGGCGCAGCGTTCGCCGATTTCCGCGATCAGCGCGCGGTCGATCCCTGGCGCGGGGGCTTCCTCGATCAGCTTCTGGTGGCGGCGCTGCATCGAGCAGTCGCGGTCGCCCAGCCAGAGCGCATGGCCATGCCCATCGGCAAGCACCTGGATTTCCACATGGCGCGGCCTTTCGAGGAATTTCTCGATATAGATGTCCGCATTGCCGAAAAAGCGGCTCGCCTCCTGCCGCGTGACCATGAAGGCGCCGGCCAGCTCGGCTTCGGCCCGCACGACGCGCATGCCGCGCCCGCCGCCGCCGCCGGCCGCCTTCAGGATGACGGGATAGCCGATCCCGGCGGCGATCCGGCGGATTTCCTCGGGATCGTCCGGCAGCACGCTGTCGGGGCCGGGCACGCAGGGCAGGCCGGCGGCGATCATGGCGCGCTTGGCCTCGACCTTGTCGCCCATCATCCGCATGACCGAGGCGCTGGGTCCGACCAGCCGCCGGCCGGCCGCCTCGACGGCCTCGGCGAATTCCGGGCGTTCCGAGAGGAAGCCATAGCCGGGATGGATCAGGCCCGCGCCGCTGGCCTCGGCGGCCGCCAGAAGGGTGGGGATGTTCAGATAGCTCTTGGCGGCGGGCGCGGGGCCGATGCAGATCGCCTGGTCGGCCAGCGGCAGCCAGGCCGCGTCGCGATCCGCCTCGGAATGCGCGCAGACGACGCGCAGGCCCAGCCGGCGGCAGGCGCGGATGATGCGCAGGGCGATCTCGCCCCGATTGGCGATCAGCAGGCAGTCCATGTCGATCGCGGCCATCAGCGGATCCTCATCAGCGGTGCGCCGGCCTCGACCGTCGCGCCGTCGCCGACCAGGATGGCCTCGACGGTGCCTGCTTGGGGCGCGGGTATGGGGGTCATCATCTTCATCGCCTCGATGATGCAGATCGTCTGGCCGGCCTCGACGCGGGCGCCCGGCTCGACAAAGGCCGCCCCGCCGGATTCGGGGCGCAGGTGGCACAGGCCGGCCAGCGGGGCGGTGACGGCATCCGCCTCGGGTGCCGGGACCGGCGGCGCTGCCGCCGCGGCGGCGGGTGGCGCGGGCTGGGCGCCGCCGGCCGCGCCGCGGCGGATGGTGATCCGGTGCCCCTCGGCCGAAAAGGCGAACTCGGCGAGATGGTTGTCTGCGGCCCATTCCATCCCCGCGATGATGGAGTCGATGGTGATCGGCATGCGAAGGGCGTCGTCCCTGTGCGAAGTTGCGTTCTTTTGCGATTGGTAGCACCGCCGCTTTGCAATGATGTCAGAGCGGTTTCGCATGACCCGGTGCGGGGCATCGCGAAACCCGATCACATCAGATGCAGACGCTCTTATGCCTGGGGGCTGCGTCCTTCCTATGCTGCCGGCCGATCACCCCCGGCCCCGGCCGCGATATTCCAGCAAGGAGAAGCACGACGTGCCCCATATCATCACCAGGATCGAACGTGCCGCCGCGGCGGATGTGGCCGCGCTGTCGAAATTCGGCAGCGCCACGATTCACGAGGCGCAGGGTCGGCTGGGCGCGCTGAGTTCGCGCTTGAAGCCCGTCGACCGCGCCATGTCGGTCTGCGGCCCCGCCTTCACCGTGCAAAGCGCGCCGCGCGACAACATCATGCTGCAACTGGCGATCCATTATGCCCAGCCCGGCGACGTCGTCATCGTCTCGGCCGGGGAATACGAGGAGGCGGGCTGTTTCGGCGACGTCCTGGCCAATGCCTGCCTGGCCAAGGGCATTGCCGGCGTCGTCACCGATACCGGGGTGCGCGACACGCAGGAACTGATCCGGCTGGGCCTGCCGGTGTTTTCGCTGAGCGTCTGCATCAAGGGCACGGTCAAGGAAACGCTGGGCCAGATCAACGGCGACATCGTCATCGGCGGCCAGGTGGTGCGGCCGGGCGACGTGATCCGGGGCGATGCGGACGGCCTGGTCGTCGTGCGCCGCGAGGATGCCGCCGAGGTGGCGCGCAAATCCGCCGCCCGCGAAGCGGACGAGGCCGGCTATATCGAGGCCTACAAATCCGGCCGGACGGTGATCGACGTCTGCAATCTCGAGGCGGTGCTGAAGGCCAAGGGCCTGACCACCGATCTTTGACGAGCCCCTTAAGACATGTCCTGCGCCTCGCCGGGGCGCGGGGTCAGGCCGAGGATTCCCGCACGATCAGGTCCGTCTGGATCTCGATCCGGGCGGGCGGCGCGTCGGAATCCTGTCGCAGCAGGGCGACGATCAGATCCGCGGCCTTGCCGCCGATGGTGCCGGCATGGACATCGATCGTGGTCAGGCGCGGCACGCTGATCTTGCCGATCTCGTAATTGCCGAAGCCGGCCACCGCCAGATCGCGGGGGATGCCGATGCCCCGCCTCTGGCATTCCGAGATCACCCCGAAAGCCACCAGGTCCGAGACGCAGACGACCGCCCGTGTCGTCGGATGGTTGTCCAGCAACGTCCCGAGCGCCTGCGCCCCTTCGGCCATTCCGACCGGAGCGGTGCCCGCGGGAACCAGCCGCGTGTCGTCCAGCCCATGGCGGCGCATCGCCTGGACAAAGCCGCGTCGGCGCTGGCCGCCGCGCGGATCGCGCGGCGATTCACCGCCGATGAAGGCGATGTCGCGATAGCCCGAGGCGACCAGGTGATCCACCAGCCGGCCAATGCAAGCGGTGTTGGAAACGCCCACCACATGCCGGATCGGCTCGGCGGGCAGGTCCCAGATCTCGATCACGGGAATCCGCGTCGCCCGCAGCATTTGCCGCGTCCTGCGGGTATAGTCGCCCACTGTCAGGACGATCGCCTCGGGCTTGCGGCGCAGCAGCTGGCCGATCAGCCTTTCCTCTTCGTGCGGGTCGTATTCGGTATTGGCCAGCAGGATCTGCAAGCCGTTCCGGGACAGCCCGCGCGAGAGTTGCCGCACGGTTTCCGCGAAGTTTGCATTGTTGATCGAGGGCACGGTGACCGCCACGAAGCCGGTCCGGTTTTGCCTGAGGCTGGCGGCGGTTGCGTCGAAGACATAGCCAAGCTCCTCGGCCTTGGCCAGAATCCGTGCCCGTGTCTGCGAGTTGACGCCCTCGTCGCCGCGAAAGGCCCGCGAGACGGTCATCGCGGAAACCCCGACCGCCTTGGCGATATCCGCCATCTTCACGGTTGCGCTGTGAAATCCGTCCCTGCTCATGCCGCCACATGCCCCTGCCGAAAGGGCAGGCTAGACGCTGCGGGATGCGGTCACAACACCCCCGCGGCATGGGCCGGCCTGCCGCGGGAATCGCAGCGGGCCTCGCGCCGGCCGCCCGGCACGAGGGGATGATGCGCGCCTAGAGCGAAACACTGATCGCCCCGTCCACATAGAGCGTGTGCCCGTTCACGAAGCTCGAGGCGTCCGAGGACAGGAAGATGCAGGCCCCCACCAGTTCCTCGACCAGGCCCCAGCGCCCGGCGGGCGTGCGCTTTTCCAGCCAGGCCGAGAAGTCGGGGTCCGCGACCAGCGCGGCGTTCAGCGGCGTGTCGAAATATCCCGGCGCGATGGCATTGCATTGCAGCCCGTGGCGGGCCCAGTCCGTGGCCATGCCCTTGGTCAGGTTGCCGACGGCGCCCTTGGTGGCGGTATAGGGGGCGATGCCCGGCCGTGCCAATGCGGTCTGGACCGAGCAGATATTGACGATCTTGCCGCGGCCGCGCCGGATCATGTGCCGCGCCACCGCTTGGCCGACGTGAAAGACCGAGGCGATGTTGGTCTGCAGCAGGGCCTCGAACCTGTCAGCCGGGAAATCTTCGAGCGGCGTGCGATACTGCATGCCGGCATTGTTGACCAGGATGTCGATGGGGCCGGTCGTGGCCTCGAAACCGTCGATCGCGGCGCGGACTTCGTCATGGCGCGTCACGTCGAAGGGCAGGGCCCGGATCTCGGCCTCGGGCAGTTCCGCCTGCAGCGCGGCGCGCGCCTCCTCCAGCCGTTCCGGGTTCCGGGCGTTCAGCACGACCGCGGCGCCGCTTTTCGCCAGCCCCCGCGCCAGCGCGTGACCGATGCCCTGCGACGACCCCGTCACCAGCGCGCGGCGGCCCGCCAACCCGAACATGCTTTCCACAAATCCATTCGTTCCGGCCATCCCAGATCCTCCGTTTGGGGCTCGACAAATCCGTTCGACTCGTGTTTGTTATCGATAACAATCCGAGTCAAGGGCCCGCTGAAGGGGCGATCGGAAAATCCCGCACCATGATGGAGAAGACGATGAGCAAGCCGGTAGTCCTGCAGATGGGGGCCTATCCAGAATGGGATGAAGTTCCGCTGAACGCGGATTACGACCTGCGCCGTTATTTCGAGGCCGCGGACAAGGATGCCTTCCTTGCCGAATGCGGGGCGCATGTGCGGGCCATCGCCACCAGGGGCGAGTTGGGGGCCAGCCGCAAGGTCATCGAGGCCTGCCCGAATCTCGAGCTGATCTCGGTCTATGGCGTGGGTTTCGACGCGGTCGATTTGCAGGCCTGCCGCGAGCGGGGGATCCGGGTGACGAACACGCCCGACGTGCTGACGGGCGATGTGGCCGATCTGGGCGTGGCGATGATGCTGGCCGTCGCGCGCGGCATCGTCGGCGCCGAGGCCTGGGTGCGGGGCGGCCACTGGGCGGCCAAGGGTAATTATCCGCTGCAGCGCCGCATCTGGGGCAAGAAGGCCGGCATCCTGGGATTGGGCCGGATCGGCTTCGAGATCGCCCAGCGTCTGCGCGGCTTTGGCATGGACATCGCCTATTCCGATGTCGCGGCCAAGGATTATGCCACCGACCTGACCTTCATCGCCGATCCGGTCGGGCTGGCGCGGCATTCCGAGTTCCTGTTCGTCGCGCTGGCGGCTTCGGCGCAGACCCGGCACATCGTCAATCGCGAGGTGATCGAGGCGCTGGGCCCCGAGGGCGTGCTGGTCAATGTCTCGCGCGCCTCCAACATCGACGAGCAGGCGCTCATCGCTGCCCTGCAAGACGGCCGGCTGGGCGCGGCGGCGCTGGATGTTTTCGATAACGAACCCCGGATCGACCCGCGCTTCCTGGACCTGCCGAACGTGCTTTTGCAGCCGCACCAGGCCTCGGGCACCATCGAGACGCGCAAGGCGATGGGCGAGTTGGTCCGTAACAACCTGGCGGCGCATTTCGCCGGCCAGCCCCTGCTTACCCCGGTTATCTGAGGCCACCATGAAAGCGATCGTCATCCACGCCGCCAGGGATCTGCGCATTGAGGAACGCGAGCCCGAGGCGCTTGGCCCCGGAAAGGTGCGCATCCGCCTTGCGGCTGGCGGGGTCTGCGGATCGGACCTGCATTACTACAACCACGGCGGCTTCGGGACGGTGCGGCTGCGCGAGCCGATGATCCTTGGCCATGAGGTTTCCGGCCATGTCGTCGAATGCGCGCCGGACGTGGCGGGGCTCGTTCCCGGCGATCTGGTCGCCGTGTCGCCCTCGCGTCCCTGCGGGGACTGCGGCTATTGCCGCGAGGGGCTGCCCAACCATTGCGAGAACATGCGCTTCTACGGCTCGGCCATGCCGTTCCCGCATATCCAGGGCGCGTTCCGGCAGGAGCTGGTGGCGGATGCCACGCAATGCGTGCTGGCCAACGGCCTGGCGCCGGGCGAGGCGGCGATGGCCGAGCCCCTGGCGGTCACGCTGCACGCCGCGCGCCGGGCCGGGGAATTGCTGGGCAAGCGCGTGCTCGTCACCGGCTGCGGCCCCATCGGCCTGTTGTCGATCCTGTCGGCGCGGCTGGCGGGCGCGGGCGAGATCGTTGCGACGGACCTGTCGGATTTCACGCTGGCGATGGCGCGCCAATGCGGCGCGGATCTGACGGTCAACACCGGCACGGCGCCGGATGGCCTGTCGCCCTTTGCCGTGGGCAAGGGAAGCTTCGATGTCCTGTTCGAATGCACGGGTGTCGCCGCGGCCATCGCGCCGGCCATCGCGGCCATGCGGCCGCGCGGCGTGGTCGTGCAGTTGGGATTGGGCGGCGACATGCCGCTGCCGATGACGGCGCTTACCGCCAAGGAGTTGGACCTGCGCGGCTCCTTCCGGTTCCACCAGGAGTTCGCGACCGGCGTCCAGGCCATGCTGGCGGGCCGGATCGACGTCAAGCCGCTGATCACCCACGAGGTCGCCCTGGACGAGGCCGAGCAGGCGTTCCGGCTGGCCTCGGACCGCGCCACGGCGGTCAAGGCACAGATCCTTTTCGCCTGAGCGGCGCGCTACCCTTGGGCTGAACCGAAGGCCGCCGGGGACTGCGCCATCTCTGTTGCCAGCCGCACCAGATGATCGCGCACCACGGCGGCCGCTTCCGAAAGAGGCAGCTGCGCCGAGACGCAGATCGCCATGGCGACCTTCATGTTGGGGCGCCGGATGCGATAGCTCCGGGCATCCGGGACGCGACGCAGCACGGCCTGCGCCGCCGATGCGGGCAGGATGGTGCAGCCCAGCCCCTCGGCCAGCGCGTTCGACAGATACGAGATCGACTCGGTCTGGGCGACGACCTGCGCGCTGGTCCCGACGCGCGACAGCGTGGTTTCGATCACCTGGCGGACGGTATGGATCGGGCTCGGCAGGATCAGCGGCTGGGACACGGCCTCGGCGAACGAGATCTCGCCATCCTCCGGCTCGGCGATCTGCGTTCCCACGAAATACAGCTCTTCCGTCGAGATCGGCTCGAAGCTGAGGCTGGGGATCTTGCCGGGATCGAAGATCAGCGCGATGTCCATCTTGCCGGTCATGATCTGTTCGCTGATCACGCCGCCGCCGACCGCCTCATTGGCATAGAGCAGGATCCCCGGATGCTTTTCGCGGATGGTCCGCATCAGCTGCGTCGCCACAAGAGAACCAAGGCCCAGCGGCGCGAAGCCGACGCTGACCGCGCCGGTAATTTCTTCCGATGAGGTGGCGATGTCCTGCTCGGCCTGGTTCATCTGCCGGATGATCATCTGGCAATGGCGATACAGGACCTTGCCCGCCTCGGTCGGGATGACGCCGCGTTTCGAGCGCAGCAGCAGCGGCTTGCCGAAATGGGTTTCCAGTGCGGCGATCTGCTGGCTCAGCGCCGGCTGGGCGATGTGCAGGATCGCGGATGCCCGCGTGATGCTGCCGATGTCCACGATCTTCATGAAGGCGTAAAGCCTGCGTATGTCCATGATAATACACCCCTGAAGCGCGATTCTGCCCGGCCGCGCGGCCATTCTATTGGGTCGGCGCGTGGGGCGCACCGATGTATAAGCATTCGCGATCATGTCAGACCGAACTGTTCTTTTCGCAGCGATGGGCCTGTCGCTAGGGTGACAGGTGCAACGGTCACAAAACTGCAAAACTGTCGCGCCGCAGCCGCGAGATCTTGGTCCCGTTCGTCTGCGGTAAGCGCCAACATTGGGAGAGTTCGATGATCCTGAAGTCAATCGCCTGCGGGGCAGCGACCGCGCTGGTCATGGCAAGCGCCGCCATGGGGCAGACCCGGCTCAGCCTGTCCGAAGTGCTGCCGGACGGCAACTTCATGGCGGAAAACACCAAGAGCTTCGCCGAAGCCGTGAAAGAGGCCACCGATGGCGAGGTCGTCATCACCGTCGCCACCTCGGGGTCGCTGGGCTTCAAGGGGCCCGACCAACTCGGTGCGGTTCGCGACGGGCTGGCCGACATGGCGGATATCAACATCAGCCAGCAGGTCGGGATGAATCCGCTGTTCGGCGCCGAAGGCGTGCCCTTCCTGGTGGAGTCGATGGAGGAGTTGAAAGAATACCATGCCTTCCTTCGCCCCGAATTCGAAAAGCTGGCCGAGCAATACAACCAGAAGATCCTCTACATGGTGCCGTCGCCGGCCCAGTATGTCTATCTGAAGACCGAGATCGACGACATAGGCGATTTTCGCGGCATCACGGTGCGCGGCGCTGACAAGAATACCGTCGATATCGTCAGCAGCCTTGGCATGGACGGCATCGCCATGCCCTGGGGCGAGCTGCTGCCGGCGCTGGCCTCGGGCCGTGTCAGTGGCGTCGCGACCTCTGCCACCTCGGGCGTGGACGGCAAGTTCTGGGAATTCCTGAGCCACATCTATCCGACCAACCACACCTGGGGGTCGAACGCGGTGACGATCAACCTGGATTCCTGGGGCAAGCTTTCGCCGGAACAGCAGGCTGCCATCGAGAAGGTCGCCGCCGAGCTTGAGCCGCAATTCTGGGAAAGCTCGCGCGAGAGCGACCAGAAGAGCCTTGAGATCATGACCGGCCACGGCATGCAGGTGGTCGAGCTGTCGGACGAGCTGAAGGCCCAGATCGTCGAGAAAGCCAAGCAGGTTCAGGCAGAGTTCTTTGACCGGGTTCCTGCGGCCAAGCCGATTGCCGATGCCTATCTCGCGTCGAAAGGCGGCAACTGAGATGGCCGGAGAGCGGCACCTCGCCCCCGAAGCCGTCGCTGAACGCGGCGCTGTGGCTGCCCTGCAAAGGGCGGCAGACTTCGCCTCACTTGTCGCGGCCTGGCTTGCCGGTCTTTGTGTCGTGGGCCTGACATTGCTCGTGCTGATCGACACCGCGATGGCGCTGATCAGCCGCTATGTCCCGTCCTTTCCGACGGGCACCGGAATCGGCTGGGAGTATAGTGCCTATCTGATGGGCGCGGCCTTCCTGCTCGGCTCGGGCATGACGCTGCGCGCGGGCCTGCAATTGCGGGTGGAGCTGCTGCTCTCGATGGGCAAGGGTCGCTATGCCAGGATGTTCGAGATCTTCGCCGCCATCCTGGGGACCGCAGTCACGCTGCCGCTGGCGATCTGGCTTGCGCAGTTCACGCATCGCACCTGGAGCTACGGCGAGGTTTCCCAGGATAGCTTCACGCCCTTGTGGATTCCGCAACTGGTGCTGACCATCGGCGCGGCCGTCCTGGCCTTCCAGATGGTCGCCCGTCTCGTCACCGCCATCAGCGGAAACGCCGTCGACAAACCCAGCCTCGGTGCCGCGAGCGCCATCGAGTAAGCCACAGCGCCCCTGCGCGCGAAACAAGGAATATCGGGGAGAAACATGGGCGCTATCGTCGCAAGCCTGTTCGGGCTTCTTTTCGGCACATTGGCCATCGGAGCCTGGATCGGAATCGCCTTGCTGGCTACGGCCATCGGCCTGGCAATGCTGTTCACCGGCCTGCCCGTCGACAGGCTGTTTCCGCAATACCTGTTCAACATCCTGACGACGCCCGACCTGGTCGCGTTGCCGCTGTTCATCCTGATGGGTGAGTTCCTGTTCAGGACGCGCCTGTCGGAAACGCTGTTCAGTGGCTTGGCGCCCTGGGCGGGCCTGCTTCCGGGCCGGTTGCTGCATGTCAATGTCGTCGGCTGCTCGATCTTTGCGGCGATTTCGGGATCCTCGGCCGCGACGACGCAGGTCGTCGGCCGCATGACCCTGAAGGAGCTGCTGGCCAGGGGCTATTCGCCCGACCTGGCCATCGGCAGCCTTGCCGGTGCCGGGACGCTGGGCTTCCTGATCCCGCCCTCGACGGTGATGATCATGTATGGCGTGCTGGCCAATGAATCGATCCTGCGGCTTTTCACCGCCGGCTTCATCCCCGGCGTCCTGCTTGCCCTGGTCTTTGCCGTCTACATCATGATCCGCGCCAGCACCAAGCCTGACCTGGTGCCCGAAAACGAACGGGCGTTGCGCCACATGCCGTTCCGCCAGCGCCTTGCCGCCCTTCGGGATCTCGGGCCGGTCATGTTCCTGATCCTCTGCGTGCTGGGCTCGATGTATGGCGGGCTGGCGACCCCTTCCGAGGCCGCGGCCCTGGGCGTGGTCGGGGCCTTCCTCGTGTCGCTGTCGCAGGGTGCGCTGAGCCTGCGGGCGCTGCGCGACATTCTGCTGGGGACGGTGCAGACCTGCTCGGTCATGGGCATCATCATCCTTGGGGCATCGGTGCTGGGCAACATCACCTCGACCCTTGGCATTCCTGGCGCGGTCGCAAATGTGGTGACGGACTGGAACCTCTCGCCGATGCTGCTGATCGTTGCGCTGATCGTGCTGTATCTGGTGCTGGGGACGGCGCTTGAAGGCTTCTCCATGATCGCGACCACCCTGCCGGTGGTGCTGCCCTTGGTCGAGGCCGCGGGCTTCGACAAGATCTGGTTCGGCATCTTCATGGTCCTGGTGGTCGAGATGGCGCAAATCACGCCGCCGGTGGCGTTCAACTTTGCCGTCATCCAGAACATCACCGCCCGAAGCACGGCCTATATCGCACGCGTCACCTTCCCCTTCCTGCTGATCATGATCGGCTTTGCGATCATGCTGGCCGTGTTCCCTGGGATCGTCACCTTCCTGCCCAACCTGCTGCTGGGCTGATCCCGCTAGGGCGTGGCGCCCAGGTCTTCTTGCCTGGGCGCCATGCAGGTCGGCTTTGACTGCCTGTTCCGTTGGCGCTATCAGAGGCTCCATGCCACGGCCTAACGCGCAGCTGCATTTCGATCATCAATCGGCGTCCCTCGGGGATGCGCTGTCCAGAGCAAAGAAGAATAATGAAAACTGAAACTTCGATCGGCCTTATCGGCCTTGGGACGATGGGGGCGGCGCTGGCGCTGAACATCGCCGAGAAGGGCTTTCCCATCGCGGTCTGGAACCGCACCACCGAAGTGACCCGCCGCTTCCACGCCGAGGCCGGCGCGCTGGCGGATCGCGTGATCCCGACCGAGAGCCTGGCCGACCTGGTCGCCGCCATCGCGCCGCCGCGCGCCATCATCCTGATGGTCCCCGCCGGTCCGGCCGTCGACGACCAGATCGCCGCGCTGGCGCCGCTGCTCGGCCCCGATGACCTGGTCATCGACGCCGGCAACGCCAATTTCCACGACACCAACCGCCGCGCGGCGTCCGGCCTGCCGATGCGCTTCCTGGGCATGGGCGTCTCGGGCGGCGAAGAGGGCGCGCGCCACGGCCCCGCCATCATGGGCGGCGGCGCACGGGCCGACTGGGACCGCGTCGCAGGGGTCATGCAGGCCATCGCCGCCCAGGCCGAGGACGGCACCCCCTGCGCCACCTGGATGGGCGAGGCCGGTGCCGGGCATTTCGTCAAGACCGTGCATAACGGCATCGAATATGCCGACATGCAGATGATCGCCGAGGTTTATGGCGTGATGCGCGACGGGCTCGGCCTGTCCGCCGCCGCCATCGGCGAGACCTTCGCCGGCTGGAACGAAGGCGTGCTGAAATCCTATCTGGTCGAGATCTCGGCCGCGGTGGCCCGCGCCGCCGATCCGCTGACCGGCCAGCCGATGCTGGACGTGATCCTGGACGCCGCCGGGCAGAAGGGCACCGGCCGCTGGACCGCGATCGAGGCGCAGCACCTGGCGGCGCCGATCCCGGTGATCGAGGCGGCGGTGATGGCGCGCAACGTCTCGGCCCGCATCGACGAGCGCAAGGCGGGCGAGGCGCGTTTCGGTGCCGCCCCGCAGGCGCTGGACCTGGCGCGCGACCAGCTGGAGCAGGCGCTGATCGCCGGCAAGATCCTGTGCTATGCGCAGGGTTTCGCGATGATCGAGGCCGCCGGCCGCGCCTTCGGCTGGCAGCTCGACCTGCCGGGGATCGCGCGGGTCTGGCGTGCGGGCTGCATCATCCGCTCGGCGATGCTGAACGACATGGCGACGGCGCTGGCCGAGGATCCGTCGCGCAACCTGGTGCTGGCGCCGTTCTTCGCCGAGAAGCTCGAGACCGCGATGCCGGCGCTGCGCGCGGTGGTGGCGCAGGGCGTGCTGCACGGCCATGCCTTGCCGGCGCTGGCCTCGGGGCTTGGCTGGTTCGACATGATGCGCACCGGCCGCGGCACGGCGAACATGATCCAGGCGCAGCGCGACTTTCTCGGCGCGCATGGCTTCGACCGGCTGGACGGCCAGGACAGCCATCACGGACCCTGGGGCGGGAAGAGCTGAGGGGCAAATATCCCTGGCAGTTCGATGTCCGGCCTTTGCCGGTCTTGTTCGACATCGCGAACCTCAGCGCCGCGGTCCTCGGCCCCGCCTCGTCGACCGGGATGGAAACCGGCATCGCCCCCGTGTCGCTCAGCACTTGGCGCGCCGTCGCATGCCAGGGGCTCTCGATTGCAAAGGCATCGCCCGGATCGAGGATCAGCCGCGCGCAAAGATCCAGCCCCTGCTGCGGGCCGTTGACGATGACGATCTGGCCGGGCTCGCAGACCAGTGCGCCCGCCAGAGATGGCCCTGTAGCGCGGTGCGCAGCCGCGGCGTGCCGCGCGGTCGGCATGGCTCAGGCGCTCGGGCTGCCGGGACAGGGGAGTGGACATGGCGCGCTTCCAGGGGGGCGTGGGAAAACCGTCGGCGGCCATGTCGCCATAGCGGAAATCCGCCAGCAGCCTGCTGCCGGCATGGCGGGCGGAACCGGCGGATGCGCTCGCTCCAGGCCGACAGCCGGACCGGCGGGGCCTTCGCGCATCGGCGCCAGGTGACGGCGACGGCGCAATGCGCCAACGAATGCCGGCGCCTGGTCATCTCCACTCCTATGGCAACGGGCAGGATTGCCCTGGGCGTCCTGGTGATGCAGGCCGGGACCTCCTGTCGATGGTCCGGGCGGCGGGCAATCACGACCCCCTGGCGTTTCCGGCGCCGGAAAGGTTCGACCCCGACCGCCAGGGCGCGCGCCCGCTGATGTTCGGCACGGGGCAGCCTGCCTGCCTGGGCCATGCGATCATCCGGGCGACCTTGGTGCAGCTGCTCGATGTGCTGGAGGCATTCGCCCCCGAGGCCGGCACCCCGCCAGCACGCTGGTCGCCGTTTGCGCAGGACTCTCTGCCAGCCCTCGGCATCCGTTTCGAGGGCTGATCGCCGCGGGCGGGTCGGTCCATGAATGCCGCAGCCCACTCATGGCCCTTTCCTGGGGCGATGCAAATCGCGCCTCGTTTGCACCGTGACCTGCCCCCCGGTCGTCCCTCGTTCATAACGAGAGTCCTTGGGGTTGATATTGGTTGGTTTCGGGTGTGGCAAGCGCGCCGGGCGCGGAGCCCTCAGATTGCTCAAGCGCTCGGCGCGCGTCGGACGGGGTCTTGTTGCCCAGCGAGGAATGGGGCCTGACGTTGTTGTAGTCGTAGCGCCAGAGGGCCAGTTTGCGGCGGGCATCAGCCAGGCTGTCGAAGATTTCCTCGTTCAGGCATTCGTCGCGCAGGCTGCCGTTGAAGCTTTCGATGTAGCCATTCTGCTGCGGCTTGCCCGGGTCGATGTAGTGCCATTCGACGCCGTTCGCGTTGGCCCATTTCAGGATGGCCTTGCTGGTGAACTCGGTTCCGTTGTCGCTGACGATGCAAGCGGGCTTGCCGTAAATCCTGACCAGCGCATCCAGTTCCCGTGCCACCCGAGCCCCAGAGATGCTCGTGTCAGCGATCAACGCCAGGTTCTCGCGGCAGCAATCGTCGTTCACAGCCAGAATGCGGAACTTGCGGCAGGCCCCGAACGTGTCGGACAGGAAGTCTAACGACCACCGCTGGTTTGGCCTCAACGGCGCTGGTATTGGCGTCCGGCTACCTCGTGCCCTCTTGCGGCCACGCCTGCGGCGCACCGACAGGCCCTCTTCCCGGTAGATGCGATAGAGCTTCTTCTCGTTCATGATCATGCCCTTGCGCTCCAGCAGGATGCCCACGCGCCGGTAGCCGAACCGCCGGCGCTTCTCGGCAATCTTGTGCATCTCCTCACGGATTTCCGGGTTGTCGGGTGGCCTGTCACGCCGCACCGTCTTCGGATCGACACCGATCAGGACACAGGCCCGACGCTGAGAGATCGGATGATCCTTCATCGCCCGCAGCACCGCGTCCCGCCGTTGCACCGGTGTCGTCAGGGCTTTCCCAAGAGATCCTTCAGAACCACGTTGTCCAGCATGGCATCGGCCAGAAGGCGCTTCAGCTTCGCGTTCTCGTCCTCGAGCTGCTTCAGCCGCTTGGCGTCCGACAGGTCCATCCCGCCATACTTCGCCTTGAGCTTGTAGAACGTCGCGGGGCTCAACCCGTGCTTCCGGCAAAGCTCGGAAGTCGGCAAACCCGCCTCCTGCTCCTTGATCATCCCGATAATCTGCGCCTCGGTGAACCGGCTTTTCCTCATGTCGTCTGCTCCTTCTCAGGTTGGGCAGACTCTACATCACAGCGAGGGAACTTCCGGGGGGCAGGTCAACCGGGTTGCACCTTGCCCAAGTTCACGACTTTCGCCGCGGGGGTTGCGGCCGATGCTGCGTTTGGCGGCCCGCATCGGTCGTGCCTCTGCTCGCGAGGAATAGCCTACGAATTTTGGAAGTCGACTTGGATCTGGAGGCCCTGGATTAGGGGCAACTTTGCTTGGCGGCGGCGAAATTCCGGGATTTGGGGGGGTGGATTGGCGCGTGGAGAGCGGGGTTTTCCGAGTGGACCGTAAAGTTGTGGCCCATGCAATCGGTCATTCGTCTCTTGTGAGCGAATACCTGTTATGCCGGCGTTTGGCGCCGCCACTCTGGAAAACCCGGCAGACGCCCCTGCCAAGATATCTCGAGCCATCATCAATATAGTGAACCGCACGGTGCTTTCCGGAGGCCGATTTTGGTGAGTTACGCGGCTAGGGGATCAGTGTCCAGAACCGCGTAGAAGTTGGCCTCGGCTTCGGCTGGCGGGATGTTCCCGATCGGTTCGAGCAGATCGAGCAGGTGAACGCCATGGGTTCGCGAGAACCTGCGAGGGGGTGTTGAACCAGTCGACCCATTCCAGCGTGGCGCACTCGACGGCCTCGAAGCTGCGTCCCAGCCCGCGGCGGCGGATGACCTCGGCTTTGAGCAGACCATTGATCGTCTCGGCCAAGGGGTCGTCGCAGCTGTCTCCGACGTTCCCCACCGAAGGCTCTATACCCGCTTCTGCCATCTGCTCGCTGGAGCGAACGGACAGATATTGCGAGCCGTTGTCGCTATGGTGAACCAGCCGATGCCCTTGGGCGGGCGCCGATCATGCACGGTCTGTTCCAGGGCAGCGAGCACGAAACCCGCATGAGCTGAAGTGCTGGCGCGCCAGCCGACGAGCGTCCGGGCGGAGGCAGCGATCGCGAAGGGTGAGGGCCAGCCCTCGAACCGATCGCGAGGCCCTCACCCTTACGAAAGACCTCCTTCGCCTGGTGCAACTCGCGGTTCTCTCGCTCCAGCGCCTGCATCCTCTGGGCCATCTCGGTCGGGATCCCTGCGCGCTTGCCGCTGTCGACCTCGGCCTTCTGGACCCAACCCTTCGGCATCTGCGCTCCGCAGCCGATCTTCGCCGAGATCGACAGGACCGACGGCAAACGAAAGGCGTGCTGGCCCTCGTTGTCGAGAACCAATCGCACCGCCTGCGCGCGCATTTCGCGGGAGAACCTGATCGTCATCTGGTTCATGATGCTCCATCCTATGCAAAAGATGGAGCTGCCGGAAAAACCAGAGAGGGGTCAGTTCATCTCCCTCGTGAACTCGGCACAGAACGCGCGAAACAGCTCGGGCTCCACAGGTGCTTTCCTAGCTCGTTCTGGGCTGAGGCCTCCAGTGCGTCGCGGCGGATGTTCAACTGCCGCTTCCATCTGGCGCTTCGAGACCGAGGACGAGGCGGTGGCCAATGCCAGCAAATGCAGGTTGGCGGGCTATTTCTATGCCCGCCACCTTTCCCACGTCTGGCGGGTGGTCGGGATGCTGGAGATCGGCATGGTCAGGGTGAACGCCAGCTTGATCTCGTCTGAGGTGATGCCCTTTGGCGGCGTCAAACAGTCCTGCCTTGGCCGCGAGGGCAGCACCACGGCATCGAGAATTGCCTGAATATCAGTATATGCGCATCCTGACCCTAGATGCAGGCCGTCACCTCAGCGGAAGCCGGCGCGGGTCCGACAAGCGCCGGGTCCAGCCGCACGATATCAGCCTGGCGGGGACAGCGCCGGTCTGCCGGTTTTGCGTTGGGTCTCAGAATAGAAGATCCTTCTTGTGACCGGGATTGCGGACGGCGAAACCGTCAGTGCCGACCTCGGCAAGGTATTTCCTGAAGGTCGCGATGAAGGATTGCAGGAAATAGGGTTTCTCGGCCCCATAGGTATCGGCGACAACGAGCTTGGCAAAAGGCAGGTCGTCGACGATGGGCTTCCTGACGATGGCGCCCTGCTCGGCATAAATCGGGGTCAAGGGCCGCAAGTTCAGGATCGAAAGGCCGAACCCCTCTGATATTGCCGCCAGCGCGGCACCATAGGTCCGGGCGCGAAAGCTGATCTGCGGCGCCTCGGCAATCAGGCGGAAGATGGCCAGCAATTGCGGTGCGATCTCGGGCTGGTCCAGCAACACGAAGGGACGCCGGGCGATGTCCGCGATCCGGATTGCCTCTTGCCTGGCGAGCGGATCGTCGGGGTGCATGGCGACATGCGGCGGCACCAGGCAGATCGGCGTCCGGTCGAAGGGGGCGATGATGTCGCCCTCGTAGAGCACGGCGAACTCGATCTCGCCGGCGGAAAGCCAGTCGCGCAATTCGCTCTGGTCGCCCTCTCTCACCACGATCTCGACATCCGCTTCGTTCGCCGTGAAGCGGCGCAGCACGCTGGGCAGAAGCAGCGTCCCCAGCGGCTCGAAACAGCCGATCCGCAGCGGATCAGGAATGCGCGCCGAGATGTCGCTGGTGGCGCGCGCGAATTCGGTCTCCGCTGCCAGCAGCCGCGCGGCGGCAGCGACGAACCGGCTGCCGGCCGGGGTGATGCGGATGCCCTTGGCTGGGAAGCGGTTGAAGATGCGGGTGCCCGCCTCGTGCTCGGCCGCGTCGATGGCCGCCAGGATGGATGAGGTCGAGATCCCCAACGCCCGCGAGGTCGCAAGGACATTCTGCAACCGCGCCACTTCGCAGACATAGCGCAACTGCCTGAGCGTCAGCCGGGACCGCATGCATCCTCCTTGTTTCATGAAATGAAAGAATAGAACGAAATTAATGTATTTTCCAGATTATCCGGCGACACCTATTCCGTTGCTCAGGCCCCGCGCCGTTCCCGACGAGATCCAGCACGCGGCGCAGACGATGCAGATCATGGGAGGAGAAGGAATGCTCACGTCGTCAGAACTCGACCAGGCCATCACGGCCAGTTGGGACCGACAGCTCGACTGGCTGAAGACCTTGGTCGGCTTTCCCAGCCAGCGCGGCCTGGAAGGTGGTCTGCCCCCTGAAAAGTGGTCCTCCCTGAAGTAGGCTATTGAGCCGTAGGAGGACGTTTGAATGCCCCAGAAGAAGCATAGACCTGAAGAGATCGTGGCGAAGCTGCGCCAGGTCGACGTGTTGTTGTCGCAAGGCCGATCGGTCGGAGAAGCGGTTCGTTCGATCGGCGTGACGCAGTTTACATACTATCGGTGGCGCAAGGAGTTCGGCGGCCTGAAGGGTGACCAGGTAAAGCGCCTAAAAGAGCTTGAGAAAGAGAATGACCGGCTGCGCAAGGCGGTGTCGGACCTGACACTCGAGAAGCTGATCCTGAAAGAGGCTGCCTCGGGAAACTTCTGAGCCCCGCTCGCCGTCGCCGTTGCGTCGATCATGTCATGGCGAAGTTCTCCGTGTCGGAGCGCTTTGCCTGCAAGGTTCTCGGCCAACACCGCTCGACCCAGCGCAAGAAGCCGCATGGCCGAGCCGATGAGGATGCGTTGACGGCTGATATCATCCGGCTTGCTTCCCGGTATGGGCGCTACGGCTACCGCAGGATCACGGCGATGCTGCGGTCCGAGGGCTGGAGGGTGAACGCCAAGCGTGTCGAACGAATCTGGCGGCGGGAGGGGCTCAAGGTTCCCCACAAGCAACCGAAGAGGGGTCGCCTCTGGCTGAATGACGGATCGTGCGTCCGGCTGCGGCCCGAGCACCCTAACCATGTCTGGTCCTATGACTTCGTCGAGGGTCGGACCCACGATGGCAGGAGATTCCGCATGCTCAACATCATCGACGAGTTCACCAGGGAATGCCTTGCAATCCGCATCGATCGCAAGCTCAACTCGACCGACGTCATCGACGCCCTGTCGGACCTGTTCATCCTGCGCGGCGTGCCGGGCCATGTCCGTTCCGACAACGGCCCGGAGTTCATCGCCAAGGCTGTACGGGAGTGGATCGTAGCCGTCGGCGCAAAGACAGCGTTCATCGAACCAGGAAGCCCTTGGGAGAACGGCTACTGCGAGAGCTTCAACTCGAAGCTCCGCGACGAACTGCTTGACGGTGAGATCTTCTACAGCCTCGCCGAGGCCAAGATCATCATCGAAGCCTGGCGGCGATACTACAACACCAAGAGGCCACACTCGTCGCTTGGATACAAGCCACCGGCACCCGAGGCCATCATCTGGCCTGCGCCAGCAAGCGGAGCAGCACCGTCATCTGCCCAGGCAATAGCCCCAAGGCCGATCATGAACTAAGATTGAAACCGGACCACCCTATGGGGTCAGGCCAGTCGGCTCGGGCACGCGCAAGGGGCTGTTGCTGCCGCAAGGGCTGGGCTTTCTTGACTGGAACTGCGAGGTGGTCGATGCCCGGCCCAGCTACATGGCCGCGATCACGCGGGAGAACCCGCCCGCCGACCTGATTGCGCGGCATGACAACATGGCCATCGCCAGCACCGCCCGCCGGTTCGAGATCGGCAATTTCAACCTGTCCGCCGTGCCGGGGCTGGGCGGAGCGCTGGAGCTGCTGGAGGGCATCGGCGTCGCCGAGATCCAGGAGCAGGAAGGTTTCCGGCCATGAACAGCCCCGTTCCCGCGGACCCCGTCATCAGGCTGATCGAGGCCAACAAGCATTACGGCAATTTCCACGCGATGTGAGCCTGGAGCCCGCGAAGGGCGTAAAAGATCATCATCTGCGGCTCCTCGGGCTCGGGAAAGTCGACTCTGATCCGCTGCATCAACCGCATCGAGCGGCACGACAGCGGCGAGATCCTGGTCGATGGCCACCGGCTGACCGGCGACACCAAGGACGTCGCTGCCATCCGCTGCGAGGTTGGCATGGTCTTCCAGCCCTTCAACCTGTTCCCGCATATGACCATCTCGGAAAACTGCACCACCGCCCCGCGCAAGTCGCTCGGCCTCGGCAAGGCCGAGGCGGAGGAGCGCGCCATGCATTGCCTGACCAAAGTGCGCATCCCGGCCAGCTTTCCGGCGGCCAGCAGCAGCACGTCGCCATCGCGCGGGCGCTGTGCATGCAGCCGCGGGTGATGCTCTTCGACGAGCCGACCTCGGCGCTGGACCCCGAGATGGTTGAGGTGCTCGACACCATGGTGGAACTGGCCGCGGAGGGCATGGCCATGCTGTGCGTCACCCATGAGACGGGTTTCGCGCGGCAGGTCGCCGACCGAGTCGTCTTTATGGATCGCGGTGAAAAGATCGAAGAAACGGTGCCCGGCGATTTCTTCGCCAACCCGCAAAGCCCGCACGCGGAAGTCCTTGCAGCAGGTCATTCACTGATCCGTACGACCTCTGCCCCATTCAAGCGGCCCCGCCGGGCATGTGAGGTAGGCCATGATCATCCGCCGGCATTGGGCCGCGAGCCTTGCGGTCGGCAGGCCGGCGGGATGCTGTTCCAGCGCCCGGTGCGCGGCGGTCTCCAGCACGGCCTCCAGCATCGCCGCCGCCTCGGCCGGATCGAGATCGGCGGCCAACTCGTCCGCATGGCGCCGCAACCGCGCCTCGATCAGCGCGGCGATGCGGGCGCTGAGCGCCTTGCGATGCTCGGCCCGGCCGACGCGCGGCGCGATCTCGATCAGGGCCTGGTGCAGCCGGGGATCATGCGGATGGTCCTGGAAGGCGGTCGCGACCAGGGCATCGACCGCCTGGGCCAGCGTCTCGCCCGGCGCGGCAATCGCCTCGGCGAAGCGCGCGGCAAAGACCTCGCCGCAATGGTCGATCACCGCCGCCGCCAGCGCCTGCTTGTTCGGGTAATACTGGTAGAGCGAGCCGACGCTGACCCCGGCCCGTTCCGCCACCATCGCGGTGGTCATCCGCTCGAACCCGGCATGCACCAGAACCTGAGCGGTCGCCTGGATGATGGCGCGAACCGTGGCGCGCGCCCGGCTCTGGCGCGGGATTTTGCGTGGATTCACATCCATCTGCACCATCCTCCGGTCATGAACGGGGAATGCGAATATAAAAGCCGAGGGATTCGTCACATACTCCAGGCATCGATGCAAGCAAGGCCGCAGGACATCGCGGCCGGAAAGGAAGAAACGCTATGACCGATACGAATTCCGGGCTCGACCTGAGCCGCTTTCACCTGCATCTCGAGGACGGGCCGCGGATCCGCCCGGTGTCGCTGGCCTCCGGCGACCGGCCGGCGGAGGGCAGGACGCTTGCCGTCTTCCCTGCCGAACGCCCCGAGGACGTTCACCCGGACTACTGGGAGATGCATCCCGGCGGCGATGAGTTGCTGATCCTCTGCTCCGGCCGGCTGGAGCTGGATCTTGAGGCTGCCAGCGGCATGCGCACGGTGGAACTGGCACCGAGGACCGGCCAGGTGGTGCCGGCGGGCAGCTGGCATCGGCTGCGGCTCAGGGAACCGTCGGTCCTGCTGGCGATCACCCATCGCAGCGGCACGCAGCGCCGCAAGGATCGCGAGGCATAGCCGGTGCAGCCTGCGCACCTGTGGTCTGGGGGCCGCAGCATCATGGCGCAGGAACTGCAGGCCAGGCCGATCAGGACGGATCGGCCGGATGCCGAGGGGATGGTGCGCCTGCTCCACCTTTCGGGGCATTGCAGGTCGGTCTCGGCGCGCGCCCTGCTAGCAGGCTGCTGAAAAAGTCCTTGCGACAGGACAGCGCGGGCGGGGAACCGGGAAGTCCGCCTCAAATTTGCCGAAAACACCCCATTTCGGGCCGATATTAGCTGGATCCAGAACGATTTCCGCTGCGTCGCCCTCTCAAAATCCTTTTTCAGCAGCCTGCCAGGCGCGCGCAAGGTGGTGCAACTGGGCTTCATCGCCCTGGAAATGCTATTGCAGACCTTCGCACTCACGGTCGCGCCATATCCAGTGGCGGGCTCGGACATCGCATCCGCGCGCGGGTGGCAGGAAATCCGATGCTCGAAACCGCTTCGGGACCGCGGCTGCGGGCGCGGGTCTTCCTGCGACAGGAGATGGGCGGATTGAAGCATCGTGTCCGCTTTGTCGTCGGTTGCTGTCGATAGGTGCATCCGCAGCGCTGACCTGTCGGTCCGCACGCCGAACTGGGGCTGGATCATCGCGGTCGGGACCACGAGCTGCGCATCGGCGGGCGGTGGTCCTGGATCAGGACGGATTTCCCTAACCCGCCTCGGCCCCAGCCCGTGATGCGTGCGCCCGATGACGTCGAGGCGGTCGCGGGTCAGCCGCGGGGTAGGGGCTTTGCGGCCGTGACCCGGAAGGGCATTCCGGTGCGCAGATCGTCCTTGCGGGACTTGGCGCCCTGCGCGGGCATGGCATCTGCCGAAAGATGGAAAGGCCCACCCCTTGCGGGGCGGGCCGGGGGTCAGGCCAGGTCGCGGACCTTGGGCTCGCGGTCCCAATAGCGGCGGGCAGCCGCCTGGGGCAGGGCGGCAAGATCGGTGACGCCCTCGTCCGGCTCGATCCCCGCGCGGTCCAGCAGCGGTTGCGCGCCCGGCGTATGGCCGATGGCCTTGAGATGGGCAAAGGCGTCCATCACGAAGCCGACCGCCGCGCCGTCCCGCGCCAGCTTTTGCGCCGCCTCATCGGTCAGGACCAGCGCCACCGCGTCGAACAGCACCGAGGGCGAGCCGGCAAGCTGGCCGTCGGCCTTGGCCTCGCCGCCCGCCAGCGCGATGCCGCCGACCTTGGGGGCGATGGTGAAGGGCGTGCCGCCGGCCTTTTCGACCGCCGCCACCAGCCCGTCGAGCTCCGCCTTGTCCGAGCCTTCGGCGAACAGGATGCCGACCTTGCGCCCCTTGAGCGTCGGCTGCCAGGTCTTCTGGATCGACAGCGCGTCCGAAGGCGCGATATCGATCGGGTCGCGGAACGGCTTTGCCGCCTTGGGCAGCTCGATCGCGAGGCCCGCCGCCACGCGCTTGGCCAGATCCTCGTCGATATTGCGCAGATGGCTGACGACGCGGCTGCGCACATGGCCGAGCCCCACCTTGGAGAGTTCAAAGACGAAGGCCGAGGCGATATGCGCCTGCTCGTTCGCGGTCTGCGAGCGCCAGAACAGGCGCGGCTGGCTGTAGTGATCGCCGAAGCTTTCGGCCCGGATGCGCAGCTTGGGGCCGGAAACCTCTTGCGGGGCGGTGGCGAAACCTTCGGCGCTGGCGCGGGGGCCGGGGTCTTCGCCTGCCTGGTCCAGGCTGTTCGGCTCGTAATTGGCGCGGCCCTTCGGCACCTGGGTCTGCATCATCCCGTCGCGCATCATGTTGGCAAAGGGGCATTTCGGCGCATTCACCGGGATCTGGTGGAAATTGGTCGTGCCCAGCCGCGATTTCTGCGTGTCGAGATAGGAAAACAGCCGCCCCTGCAGCAGCGGGTCGTCGGAAAACTCGATCCCCGGCACGATATTGGAGGGCAGGAAGGCGACCTGCTCGGTCTCGGCGAAGAAATTGTCGGGATTGCGGTCCAGCACCAGGCGGCCGACCACCCGCAGCGGCACGATCTCCTCGGGGATGATCTTGGTCGCGTCCAGCACGTCCCAGGGCAGGCTGTCGGCCAGTTCCTGGTCGAAGATCTGCAGGCCCAGATCCCATTCGGGATGGTCGCCCGCCGCAATCGCCTCGTAGAGGTCGCGGCGGTGATAGTCGTTGTCCGCGCCCTGCATCTTGGCGCTTTCGTCCCAGACCAGCGATTGCATGCCCAGCCGCGGGCGCCAGTGGAACTTGACGAAACGGGTCTCGCCCTGGGCGTTCACCAGCTTGAAGCTATGGACGCCGAAGCCCTGCATCATGCGATAGCTGCGCGGGATGGCGCGGTCGGACATGGCCCAGATCACCGTATGCAGGCTTTCGGGCATCAGCGAGACGAAATCCCAGAACGTGTCATGGGCCGAGGCGGCCTGGGGATAGCCCCGGTCGGCCTCCATCTTGACCGAATGCACGAGGTCGGGAAACTTGATCGCGTCCTGGATGAAGAAGACCGGGATGTTGTTGCCGACCAGATCCCAGTTCCCTTCGTCGGTATAGAACTTGACCGCGAAACCGCGCACGTCGCGGGGCGTATCGACCGAGCCCGCCCCGCCCGCGACGGTGGAAAAGCGCACGAAGACCGGGGTCTTCTTGCCCTTCTTGGCAAAGAGGCTGGCGCGCGTCAGCTCGGGGATCGGGTCGGTGCATTCGAAATGGCCATGCGCGGCCGAGCCGCGGGCATGGACGATGCGCTCGGGGATGCGCTCATGGTCGAAATGGAAGATCTTCTCGCGCAGAAGGAAATCTTCCAGCAGCGTCGGGCCGCGATGGCCCGCGCGCAGGCTGTTCTGGTTGTCGGAAAACGGGATGCCGTGGTTGGTGGTCAGGGTCTCGCCGCCGCGCTGCTGCGTTTCGCCGGCATTGCCTTGTTCAGTCCTGTCGGGATTCGGTGCCATCGTTCCTCGCCTGCCATGAAGGTGGGTGGGCACTGGCACGCCGACCAGCGCCGCCGGAGATGGTCCAACGTCAGGCAAGAGCAACGGTTCCCCGCAGGGTGCCGTCATGCGTCGAGGCCCGGCCGCTCGGCCCCGGCGACGCGGATCGGTTTCGGGCAGGCGCAGCGATCCATGCCAGCGTAGGGCTTTCCCCGCGGGACCGCAGCAACCGGCGGCCGGCGGTCGCAAGCTGGCTCTGGCGGGCTTCCTGCCGCAGCTTTGTCCTGGCTCTTCTTCATGGCCAGAGCCGTATTTCAAGAAAGGTGGATCGCCGGCGGGCCGCCGCCTCTCGCTCGGCGAATAGCGCATTTCTCCGGCCGGTGCTGGACAGGCGCGCGTGGGTCACGCCTGCGATGAAGCTTTGTCCGGTGCCCGGCTTGCGGAGGCAGGCGGGTGTCATTAGCTAGACCCATCATGCCCCATGCCCCAGGAGGATCCGCCCGGTGGAGGCCCTTATCGAACAGTATCTGGGCAATCCGCTGATATTGGCCGTGCTGCTGTTTCTTGCGAATTTCGTCATGGAGGAAGGGGCGATCGTCGCCGGTGCGGCGCTGGCCGCCGCGGGAGAGATCGGCACCACGCTGGCTCTGGTGGCGCTGGTGACAGGGAATATCGTCAGCGACTGGGCGCTTTACGGGATCGGCGCGCTGGCCGGAAGCAGCCCGCTTGTCCGCCGCTGGGTCGACGGGAAGATGCTGGAGCGGGGGCGGCACCTGCTGGATCGCGGGGTCTGGCCGGCGGCGCTGCTGGCACGGCTGCTGCCGCCGATCTTCATGGCCAGCGGCTTCCTGCGGGTGGATTTTCGCCGGTTCGCCATCGTGAACGGCGTGGTTGCGGCGGTCTACACGGTGGCGCTGTTCTTCGGGGCGTTCGGTCTCAACCTCGTCCTGTTCGACCTGCTGGGCAACTGGGCCTGGCTGGTCGTGGCGGCGCTGGTCATCGCTGCGGTCTGGCTGAGCCATCGGTTCACGGTCTATTATTTCGCCTCGAGCAAGGACGAGGGGGACGGCTCGGGCGGCTGAGGCGGCGCCTCTTCGTCGCCGATCACGCAATCCAGCGCCGCGCGCAGCAGCTCGGGATGGGTCCAGGGCAGGAAATGGTCGGCCTCTTCGACCAGGATCACCCGCGGGCCGGGGCTCTCGGGCAGATGCGCTTGCAGGAAGGGCACGTTTTCCGGCGGCACCAGGGTATCGGCCAGGCCCTGAACGATGGTGACGGGCGCGGTGATGCGCCCCAGATCGGCGGCCAGATCCTGAAGCCCCGGCTGCAGGTTCATAAGCTCTGCATTGGCATTGGCCAGCTCGGCGGGCAAAAGCCGGGCGAAGAAATCCAGCGCGGCCAGCTGCTGCAGCGGGTGGGTTTCCTCCAGCTGCGGATCGGCGGCGGCGCCGATCAACAAGACGCCCGCCACCCGGTCGGGATAATCGGCGGCAAGCCGCAAGGCGACCGGACCGCCATAGGAATAGCCGACAAGAACCGCAGGCCGCGTGCCGGCGGTCAGCAGCGGGGATACGGCGGCGGCCTGACCGGCCAGCGCGGTCTCGGGCTCTTCGCCGCTTGCGCCGAAACCGGGGCGGTCGACGGCCATGTGATACTGCCCGGCGGGGACATCCAGCAGGAACCTGTCCCATTCCTCGGCGGTGCCGGGACTGCCATGCAGGAAGATCACCCGCCGCCCGCCGGGCTGGCCGGCCGCCAGATAGCCCAGATATGCCTGCCCGTCCTCGCGCGCCAGCCGCATTTGCCGGACCGTGCGGCCTTGTTCCTCGGGCCAGGCCTCGTCCGGCTCCAGCCCCAGGCCGGTGATGGCCGAGAACTGTTCGCGCAGCGGCTGGAACGGCTCAAGCACGAAGCCAAGCGCCTCTTCGGCCAGCGACTGTTCCGGCGCGGGAACCACGATGGTTTCGCCGGGGGGCTGGCAAAGGGGCAGGTCGGGGATCATGCAGGGCTCCTTTGCGCCGGGCGCGGATTGGCAGCGCCGATCAATGGCACTGTCCCGCCCGGCGCGAAGCTGCGCAAGGGGCGTTCACGAGCTTGGGGGATAGATCCGCCGCAGCGCCTCCTGCTGGCGCTGCAGCCGGATCATGCCGCGCAGGCCCACCACCCGCGCCCCGCGCCGCCGCATGGCATCGCCGATGGCGAAAAGCCAGCGATACTGCTGCCACAACGCGCGGTATGCCTGTCGCAGCGTGCGGCCGCCGGACCAGATGTGCAGCATCTCGGCCCCGGCGCCGTTCAGCTCCAGTATCCTGAAACCGCGGGCCGCGGCCAGCTCCTCGGCGCTGCGAAAGCGGACGTCGAAGCGGCCGAAATGGAAATCCGGGATCTCGCGCGAGATCTCGTCGATCACCGCTTCCAACTCCGGCGTGACGAAGGACTGCGCGTCGCGATAGACCGCGCCAAGCCGGGCGCTGCGCGCATTGGTCAGGATATGGGCGGCACCCGGCATGGGCACCGTCTCCCAGCTTTCGGGATGCCGGTCGCGATAGATGGCGCTGTTCGGGCGCAGGACCTTGTCGGCCTGGACCAGCCGGGCCACGCTGCTGCGTCCGTCGCCGACCACATGCGGCGGATAGACGAAGGCCATCGAGACGATGCGGCCCCGCGCCTGGCCGGGGTGGCGCAGGTAGAAGATCCCTGCCTCGCCGGGCAGATCGACCAGTTCCTGCAGCAGGATGGTGGTGCCCGGAGGATGCACCGCCAGGTAATCCGCCAGATCCTCGGCCTGCCGGATCAGCCTGACGCCCCAGCCCTGATAGCCGCGGTCGGGCTTGGCGACGACCGGAAAGTCCAGCCCCGCCCCGGCCATGGCGGTCAGCGCGCGGTCGAGGGGGGCGATGTCCGCCGCCTCACGACGAAGGCGGACGAAACCCGCCAGCCGGGTCCGCCCCTGCGGCCCGAACAGGTCCAGTCCCTGCGACTTGCTTTCCCCCCACAGCCCGCCCGCCTCCATCGCGGGGTTGGCGGCGCTGGGAAGCGTCAGGCTGCGATACCGGATCGCCAGCGCCAGCCACATCAGCGCGGGCAGCACATAGAACAGCCGCTCGGGGATGTGGCGCTTGAAGGCGGGATAACGCTCTCCCTCCGGCGGACGGAACTGGAGAGAGGCGGCTTGAGGCGTGCAGGTCAATGGTCCGGGTCGTCCTTTGCTGGGTCGCATGTGGCGCTGCGGGCATGGCCGAGCCACCTTGTGCCGGCGATGCGTCCCGGCTTCCGACGCAGCGCCCGGAAGAAGGCGACCATGGCGCAATTCTGCCAAAAGGTCCAGATTTGCGGGCCAGCCGCCGATCTTCCCCATCGTTTCGCGCCAGAGACCATGTCGTCCCGTCCGCCGCTGCCCGGAAGCAAGCGTTCGACCCGGCTATGCGGGCTCTGCCGGCAGGCGCGGCCACTGTCCTATACGCGCGCTGGTCCAACGACCAGCACATCGCAACCCGCCTCCGAAAGCAGCCGCCTGGCAACGCTTCCCAACAAGACCTCTGCGGTCGCGTTTCGCCCTTGCGTTCCCATGGCGACAAGGTCCACGCGCCCGCCTTGGGACAATTCCACAAGTGCGGCACCGGGAGCCCCCTGTAGAACCAGGACGTTCTCTTCGCGGCCATGGGATCGCGCCAGGTCCAGCAGTTGCCGGCGACAATCGTTCATCCTGGACCGCCGAAAATGTTCGGCATCGTCTGGCAGGGTGCCGGCCCGCAGCATCGCCTGCTCGAAGGGAAGAGGCGCTTCATAGGCGTGAACAAGGGTGATCCGTGCATCCGGCGCCAGCCCCCGAACCGCTTCCAGAGCTGCCTCCGACAAGGGCGAGAAATCCATGGCGGCGGCGACGCTGCCATATCGCCGCGCATGCTCGCCGCGGACAACAAGCACCGGAACTGATGCCATACGCACAATGCGATCTGCGGTCGAGCCGAACACGCGCTGGAGCAGGGTCGAGGGCTGCCCTGGTCCGATCACGACGATGTCGGCCGACAGCTCATGCGCTGCCTTTGTCACGCAGCGATGCGGTATTCCGAACTCGACCCTCAGGGTCGGCGCCCTCGCAAAGCGCGGGGCGTCGATGAGCGTCTCGAGCGTCGCACGGGCATGCCGCCCTGCCGCGGCACGCATTTCGGGTTCCATGACGCCCATATCGTCGAGCACGTGCATGACGACCACGGCTGCCTTGTGCTGTTCGGACAGCTGGGCGGCGCGGGCAAGCACCCGGTCGGCATCGTGCTGAGGATCAACCGCAACAAGGATCGTCTTCATGGCCTGTCCCTTCGTTCATTGCGAGCTTCGGTTGCTGTCAGCCGCCCAAGCCTGCCTGTCTTTGTCTATGCGCAAACGATTTTAGGTGCTACCGGCGGCAGGCCGGGGCATTCGCAAAGGCGAAGAAATCGGCCATTGCGCTACCTTGCGATCTCGAAGGGCGAGGTCGGGATCGGCAGGCAGACCCTATCGACCGTTCGGCCGACACGAGGATGGACCAGGGGCCGGCCCGAAGGCAGGGGGCTTCGCGCGCTAGCTTCCGCGGGACATGTGCAGCACGCCCACGGCCAGGGTGGCAAGCGTCAGAGAAACCGGCGCGAGGAACGCGACGCTGGCCAGATCGAGGACAATGCCGCCAAGGATGCCGCCGAGAGCCACGCCGAGATAGGTGAAGCTGGTGTTCAGCGCCATCGCCTGCTGCGCGGCCCCACCGGCAAGGCCCATGATCCTTGCCGCGATGGCCAGCGCGTTCCAGAACGCCGATCCCGCCCACAGGGCGACTACCATAAGCAGGCCGGGCAGCGGGACGGGCCGCAAGGCCCAGAAGATCGTCAGCCCGATCATGGCGATGGCAAAGGCCGTCATCCCCATGATCAGGGCGCGAAACGCGCCCCGGCGATCAATCGCGCGCCCGCCGAGCCAGACCCCCGCCATCCCGGCAAAGCCGGACAGGCCGAAGACCAGCCCCCTTTGCTGCGGGCCGATATCGCCCAGTGCCAGCAGAACCGGTGCGAGATAGGTCAGAAGCATCATGCTTGCCGCCATGTTCAGGAAATTCGCCAGAAAGCCGAGCAGCAAAGGCCGCGACCTCAGCGGAACCAGCGGCGCCTTCAGGTCCGAAGCCGGCTGACGCTCCGACCTCGGCAGCAGTCGCCCTATCGCGATGGCGGCCAGCAGGCCGCCCATCGCCATGCAGCCGAAGGTCCATCGCCAGCCGAAGGCGGCCCCGATCCACGTTCCCAAAGGCACACCGAAGGCGATCGAGCCGGTGACGCCAAGGCTGATCACGGCGATGTAGCGCCCGGCCTTTCCCTCTGGCGCCATCGAGGCTGCGACGGCGAACAGCGATGGCGTGGTTGCCGCCGCGCAAAGCGCCGCGGCAACCCGCATTGCCATCAACAGGGCGAAGGACGAAGCGAATGCTGCCAGCAGATTGGCGCAGGCGAATAGCAGCAGGGCCGCCAGGATCAGGGGCTTGCGCCCGAGCCCTGCAAGAAGGATGGCGCATAGGGGCGCCGCGATTGCGACCGTCGCGGAAAAGACGGTGATCAACTGGCCCGCCAGGCCCTCGCTGACGGCCAGGTCTCGGGCCAGTTCGGGCAGGATGCCGGCGATGACATAGTCGTCGGTGAACAGCACCAGCGAGGCCAGAAACAGGGATGAAAGCCCGATGGCCGCATGGCCACTCCGGTTTGCAGGCATAACAAAACTCCGCGTTGATTGAAGGTCAAGCGGCGTCCTGCCAGCAGAGGAGGATCATGCCGGACGGCACGCCGCGACAGTTTTCCAGGCTGTCGCGGCTTACCTGTCTGCGTCGTTCGAAATTCCCATCGTCAACTCCCTTGCCTGCATCAGAAACTACCACAAGAGGCTGCCGGCCCTCAACCCGACCGCATCGGCAACGACCGCGACGGGGCCGGGACCAGGTTGGTCCCGCGGAGGCCCCGGAAGGAACCGGGAACGATCAGCCGCAACGGTATGGCCCAAGCCCGCGGGGCTTCCGCCCGTCCAGCATGATCCAGCGCATTCTTCGCGCCCGCCACCGCCGTGTAATCGCATTCGGCGGGGCGATGGCGTCCGGGGGGCACTTGTGTTCTTCGGCCCTGACCGGCCTGCACCGGGGGCGCCCTGAACGGCTCCAGCCTGTCGAAGCTATTGCATTGCCGCATAGGCGGCGAGGTTTTCGACCAGGTGGTCGAACAGCAGTCGCATCCGGCGCGTGTCGCGCAGGTCTTCGTGCATGGCGACCCACATCTCATAGCCGAACTCCACCACGTCCGGCAGCACGCGCACCAGATCCGGCTCATCGGCCGCAAGCCCAAGGTGGCAGGCGCCGATGCCGAAGCCGGCCTTCACGGCCATCAGCTGGGCCACGGCGCTGTCGCAGCGAAAGGCGAAGCTCTCGCGCGTGAGCGGGTGGCCGCCGAAGGATATGCCGGCGACAAGGCCCTCTTCCTGGTCGATGCCGATCAGCGGGTGAGAGAACAGCGCCTCGACCGTCTCGGGCAGGCCGTGGACGGCGACATAGCGGCGATGGGCGAACAGGCCGACCCGGATGAGCCCGACATGGCGCGCGACGATGGCCTGCTGTTCGGGGCGAACCATGCGCACCGCGATGTCGGCCTCGCGGCGCAGAAGGTTCTCGTTGCGGGTCGACAGCGCCAATTCGATGTCGATCCCCGGATGGCGCTCGCGGAAGTCGGCCAACATCGGCGGCAGCACCAGGGTTCCGACGATATCGATCGCCGCCAGCCGGACGGTGCCGCGCGCCTCGTCCCGCTCGCCCGAGGCGGTGCGGACCAGGTCATCCGCGATCACGGCCATGTCCCTTGCCTGCGGCACCAGCGACAGCGCCAGTTGGGTCGGATCAAGGCCGCCGCGCGACCGGGTGAAGAGCCTTGCCCCGATCCCGGCCTCGAGCGCGTCGATGTGACGGCCTACCGTCGGCTGGGTCAGCCGCAGGGCCCTGGCCGCCCCCGACAGGCTGCCTTCCTCGACCACGGCAAGAAAGCTGCGCCAATGATCCCAGCTATCGACACGACCAGACATACGATTTTGTATATCTTCCCTACGCCATTCGTCAATTTTCGTTCTGCGCTGCGCGGCCTATGTCTTGTCCGCGGACAGCGCCAATGCGGAGGACGCCATGACCATCCTGCTTGCCGTCGCCTTGGTGGCCGCCCTGCTGGCGGCGGCGTTCCTGTTCGCGCCGCGGCAGGAGGTGGTCACGAAGGTCGAGATCGACGCCACGCCCGCGCAGGTCTGGGCGCTGCTGGGCGATCCGGGCAGCTATCGCGACTGGAACCCCTTCATCCTGTCGATGGAAGGCGAGCTGGCCGAGGGCGCAACGCTCGTCAACAGGATGCGGCCCGAAACCGGCAGCGAGATGACCTTCAGGCCGGTCGTGCTGAAGGTCGCGCCGGCAAGGGAGCTGCGCTGGCTTGGCCGCCTGTTCCTGCCGCGCATCTTCGACGGCGAGCATTACTTCATCCTCGACGGGTGCCAGGGCGGCACCCGGCTGGTCCATGGCGAAAACTTCCACGGCGTGCTGCTGTGGTTCATCGACGTGAAGCGGTTTGCCGGCGATTTCGACAGGATGAACGCGGCACTGAAAGCCAGGGTAGAGGCCGGACCCATCGGCCTGGGAAAGGGACGGTGATGCGCAACAGGAAAATCGCTATCGGGATCGCGCTGGGCCTGGGGATTGGCGCCGGTGTGGGCAGCGCGATGGACAATATCGGGATTGGCGTCGGCATAGGGCTGGCGCTGGGCCTCGCCATCGGCTCGGCCTGGAAGGCCTGGGCCGGGAAATCCGGCGGAAAATAGGTATCGGATCCGGGCATTCCGCCCGTCCCCCATGAAGGCGGCGCAGACGACCGCCATCTTCCCGCCGGCGACGGGCCCGATCCTGTCGAGCGGTCGTTGGACCGTTCATCGGCCGGGCGGTGGTTGCCGGCTTTCCAGCCGGGCCGGGGTTTGGTGCGCCACGCCATCGGCCGGCACTCAACCGATCACATCGGAGAAGGAGATCTACTCATGACCAGCTACGCCGTTGCCCGTCTGCATCAGGTCGAGATGGGCCCCGATATCGTTGCCTATCTCGAAGCCATCGACGCCACGCTCGCGCCGTTCGGAGGCAGGTTCCTGATCCATGGCGGCGACAAGGAACAATTGGAGGGCGCCTGGCCGGGGGATCTGATCGTCATCGGCTTTCCCGACCGCGTGGCTGCCCGCGCCTGGTATGCCTCGCCGGCCTATCAGGCGATCCTGCCGCTGCGCACCCGCAATTCCCAAGGGGATGTGATCCTGATCGACGGGGTCGGGGACGATCATCGTGCCACGGACATCCTCTCGCAGCCGGGCGGGGCGGGGGCGCACCCCGTCGCCGGGGGGTAGCCGTGCCGGGACCGTCGACGCCCGGTCGCGGATTTGAAAGCAAGGGGCGGGAAGCGGCGGGATGCTGGCGGCGCCTATCATCGCGACATATGTGATGGAAGGAGCCGAGCGATGGAACTGGCGATGACGACTGAAACCGAAACCGAACGCGATCCGCGCTGGCAAGGCGTTCTTGCCCGCGATCCGGCCTGCGACGGCGCCTTCGTCTATGCGGTGCGGACCTCGGGCGTCTATTGCCGCCCCTCCTGCCCCTCGCGCAAGGCGAAGCCGCAAAACGTGTCCTTCTTCGACACGCCCGACCAGGCCGAGGCCGCGGGCTTCCGCGCCTGCCTGCGCTGCAATCCCCGCGGCCCGTCGCCGGCGCAGGCGAATGCGGCCATCGTCGCCGAGGCCTGCCGGATCATCGAACGGGCGGACGAGGTGCCGCGGCTGGACGATCTGGCCAAGAAGGTCGGGATGAGCCCGCATCATTTCCACCGCCAGTTCAAGGCGATCACCGGGCTGACGCCGCGAGCCTATGCGGCGGCGCATCGGGCGGGGCGCGTGCGCGCGGAACTGCCCGAGGCCGCCAGCGTCACCGACGCGATCTATGCCGCCGGGTTCAACGCCAGCAGCCGCTTTTACGAACAGTCGCCGCGGATGCTCGGCATGGCCCCCTCGGCCTACCGGCAGGGCGGCCGGGATGCCGATATCCGTTTCGCGGTCGGGCAATGCTCGCTTGGCGCGATCCTGGTGGCGCAAAGCGGCCGGGGCATCTGCGCGATCAGCTTGGGCGACGATCCCGATGCGCTGGTGCGCGAATTGCAGGACCGCTTTCCGCAGGCCCGGCTGACGGGTGACGACGCGGATTTCGCGGCGCTGGTCGCGAAGGTGGTCGGCTTCGTCGAGGCGCCGGGGATCGGCCTGGACCTGCCGCTGGACATTCGCGGGACGGCTTTCCAGACCCGCGTCTGGCAGGCGCTGCGCGACATACCGGCGGGCCGGACCGCCAGCTATGCCGAGATCGCCCGCCGCATCGGCGCGCCGCGGGCGGTGCGCGCGGTGGCCGGGGCCTGCGCCGCGAACCACATCGCCGTCGCCATCCCCTGCCACCGCGTCGTGCGGACCGACGGCGGCCTCTCGGGCTATCGCTGGGGCGTCCCGCGCAAGCGCGCACTGCTGGAGAAAGAGGCGCAGGCATGAGCGCCCCCGCGACCTTGCAGGACCGGCTGGCCGCACGGGATTGGGCGAGTTTTGGGGCAGAGCTGGATCGGCATGGCAGCGCGGTCCTGCCCGGTCTGCTGATCGCGGCCGAATGCCGCGCGCTGGCGGCGCTCTATCCGCAGGAGGGCCATTTCCGCAGCCATATCCACATGGCCCGGCACGGTTTCGGCCAGGGCGAATACCGCTATTTCGGCTATCCGCTGCCGGATCTGGTGGCGGAGTTGCGCGCGGGGCTTTATCCGCATCTGGCGGCGGTGGCGAATGGCTGGAACGCGCGCATGGAGATCGGCACCCGCTATCCCGGCACGCTGGACGCCTTCCTGCAGCAGTGCCATGCGGCCGGCCAGGCCCGCCCGACGCCGCTCTTGCTGCAATACGGGCCGGGCGATTTCAATTGCCTGCACCAGGACCTTTACGGCGAGCTGGCCTTTCCCCTGCAGGTGGCCTTCCTGCTGTCCGAGCCCGGGGGCGACTTCACCGGCGGCGAATTCGTGCTGACCGAACAGCGCCCCCGGATGCAAAGCCGGGCAGAGGTCGTGCCGCTGCGCCAGGGCGACGCCGTCGCCTTCGCGGTGCATCACCGCCCGGTGCGCGGCAGCCGGGGCGATTACCGCGTGAACATGCGCCACGGCGTCAGCACCGTCCGAGGCGGCCGGCGCCACACGCTGGGGATCATCTTCCACGACGCGACATGATTGGGTAAAAGCGCGGGCTTTGGGAAGGGGTGAACGCGATGTCCTGCCTGTTCTGCCGAATCGCCCGCAACCAGGGGCTGGCGCATGAGGTCTTCCGCGACGAACGGCTGGGCGCCTCGTGGATATCGGGCCGATCCGGCCGGGACATCTGCAGATCATCCCCATTGAGCACTATGAAACCTTCGATGAGCTGCCGCCGGACATTGCCACCGACATCATGAGGCTGGCGCAGAGGCTCGCCAGGATCCTGAAGGCGCTGTTCGATGTCGAGCGGGTCGCTTTCGCCTTCACCGGCGGCGATGTCGTCCATGCCCATGCCCATGCCCATGCCCATGCCCATGCCCATCTGGTGCCGCTGGTCGAGAAGGACGACATCACCTCCAGGCGATACATCCAGGAGGAGAAAGTGACCTATCGCGAGCTTCCGCATCCGGGTGATGCCGCGCTTCAGCGGATCGCGGCGGACATCGCCCGCAGGCTATGAGCCGCCGCCTTTCGAGGGCAAGGAACGGGAAGCCACCAGGGCGGCCCCGCGGCTGGACACCCATGGGCCACTATTCAGGAGAACGGATCATGGAACTGACGAGCAAGACGATCATCGTCACCGGCGCCAGCAGCGGGATCGGCGCAGCCGCAGCCACGCTGTTTGCCGCCGAGGGCGCCAACCTGGCGCTGGCCGCGCGCCGGGCGGCGGAACTGGAGATCCTTGCGGCCTCGATCAACCGGGACGGCGGCCGAGCCCGCGTTCTGGCCGGCGACGTCAGGGATGAAGGCTATGCCGATGTGCTGGCCGGCCTTGCGCTGCAGGAATTCGGTGCGCTGGACGGCGCCTTCAACAATGCGGGCATCGTCGGCCAGATGGGGCCGGTCCCCGAGATGGTGCCCGAGAACTGGCGGGATGTCATCGCGGTCAACCTGACGGCGGCCTAATCCTTGATCTGCTTTCCAAACGTCGCGTTGGTACACCGGCATAGCGCTGCAAAGGCAAGGGTTTTCCCTGGCGTTGGCCATCACGGTTTCGGCGCTGTCCGCGGGCGCGCTGGCCTGGTTGTGCAACCGCCTCATCTTCGAGCGGCTGTTGCGGTTGGAGTCCGCGATCGCATTGACCGGGTCGCTCGCGTTGGCCATGTTCTGTCGGCGCAGCGCTTCGCGGTTCCCGTTGCGCCTGCCACCCGGATCCTGGGTGTGCGCGTGACCGAGATGCAGATGATCACCGGCGGCCTGGCGCTGGTCGTGCTGTTGAGCTTTGCATTGCTCTTGTTCCGCACGCCGCTCGGGCGAGAGATGCGCGCGGTTTCGACCAACCCCGTCCTCGCCGCCGCCGCCGGGGTGAACATCGGGCAGGTAACCGGCTTCGTCGTTTTCCTGTCTGGCGTTCTCGCCGCACTTGGCGGCGCGATGCTGGCGCTGAGGGGATCGGTCAGCATCGACATGGGGACCAACATGCTGCTGCCGGTCTTTGCGGCGGCAATCCTTGGCGGGTTGGGGAACGCCTTCGGTGCGGTGGTGGGAGCCGTCATTATCGCGGCGGCCGAAACGCTGATCACCAATCTCAATTATGGTCTGCTGATCGGGAGGGATTTCTTCTTCCTGCCGGCAAGCTATGCACCCGCGGCTTCCTTCGCGCTGCTGGTCGCCATCCTGCTGTTCGACCCCAAGGGCATTTTCGTCAGCGAGGCAAGCCGTGTCTGATTTCCTCATTCATGTCGTCTCGATCTCCTGCATCTACGGTATTCTCGCCCTCAGCCTGAATCTCTGGGCAGTATGGCCAACAATCGCGGTGACCGGCACTTCGCCCAAGGCCGGCGTCTGCGACACCCGCGTGGGGCAGTTGGCCTTCTTGCCGCGCGCCGAGGCATGTTGCGGCGCGCCGCCGGCCGCCCGGCATCCCTTCCTGGGGAGCGCGGTGTCATCTATGATCAGCCACGCATCGTCCCCGCCGACTTGTCTGTTCGGCCTCGGCAGGCAGCGCCGCCTCCAACGGCGCGGCATCCCACAAGCCAGCGATGAAGTGGGTCATAGCTTGCGCCTGCGGCACGCGGCGCCATCGGTTGGATGCTCTTGCGATCCCCAGGACCAATCAGCCTGGCCATACAGGCCGGATAGATCCGCGCGCGTAAGGCCGTGACGAACGGCTCAAGCCACCGCTGCGGATCGACTTGCCAATCCATGTTCATGGCCGGTGCCTGCAACAATCGACCTCATGAATCCCGCAAAACCGAACAGGGAGATCTTCAAAACGCTCGCAGGACTGCAATCTGCCAAAGTAGCTTAGGCCGACAGGCACATGCATTTGATCTCGAGGTAATCCTCTATCCCGTAATGGCTGCCCTCGCGGCCGAGGCCGGATTGCTTGACGCCGCCGAAGGGCGCCAGTTCGGTCGAGATCAGGCCGGTGTTCACCCCGACCATGCCGACCTCCAGTGCCTCGGCCACGCGCCAGACGCGAGACGGGTCGCGCGAGAAGAAATAGCCCGCCAGTCCGAATACGCTGGCATTGGCCAGCGCCACCGCCTCGTCCTCGGTCTCGAAGCGCCAGATCGGGGCGACGGGGCCGAAGGTTTCCTCGCGGGCGATCTTCATCGCCGCGGTCATGCCGGTCAGCACGGTCGGCTGGAAGAATGTGCCGTCAAGCGCATGCTGTGTGCCGCCGGTGGCGATGGTCGCGCCATGGCTGCGGGCGTCGGCGATATGGTCCTCCACCTTGGCCAGCGCCGCGTCGTTGATGAGCGGACCGATCGCGATGCCCTCGGCCCGACCGTCGCCGACCGCCAGGGCCGCGACCTTGGCAGCCAGCTTTTCGACAAAGGCATCATGCACGCCCGATTGCACATAGATGCGGTTGGCGCAGACGCAGGTCTGGCCGGCATTGCGGAACTTGGCGGCCATGGCGCCCTCGACCGCCGCGTCCAGGTCAGCGTCGTCGAAGACGAGGAACGGCGCGTTGCCCCGAGTTCCAGCGACAGTTCCTTGATCGTATCAGCGCCCTGCCGCATCAGGATCTTGCCGACGCGGGTCGAGCCGGTGAAGGTGATCTTGGCCACGCGCGGATCGGCGCAGAGCTCGGCCCCCATGCCGGCGGCGTCGAGGCCGGGCACGATGTTCAACACCCCGCCGGAATCCCCGCATGCTCGGCCAGAACGCCAAGCGCCAGGGCCGAAAGCGGCGTCAGTTCCGAGGGCCGGGCGACCATGGTGCAGCCTGTCGCCAAAGCCGGGGCGATCTTGCGCGCCAGCATGGCGTTGGGGAAATTCCAGGGCGTGATCGCGCCGACGACGCCCACCGGCTGCTTCAGCACGATGATGCGCTTGTCGGGCATATGGCCGGGAATGGTGTCGCCATAGAGGCGCTTGGCCTCTTCGGCGAACCATTCGACATAGGATGCGCCATAGGCGATCTCGCCCCGTGCCTCGGCCAGGGGCTTGCCCATCTCGGCGGTCAGGATGAGGGCGAGATCCTCCGGGTTGGCCAGGATCAGGTCATGCCAGCGGCGCAGGATCGTCGCGCGGTCCTTGCCGGTGCGCGCGGCCCAGGGCTTTTGCGCGGCATGGGCGGCGTCGACGGCCTGGCGAAGCGCGGCAACGCCCAGATCGGCCACCTGCGCCAGTTCCGTGCCGGTTGCGGGATTCGTCACGGTGAACACCCGGTCGCCCGGCACATATGAGCCGTTGATGAGGGCGCTGCCGGTCAGCAGCGAGGGATCGTTCAGGTCAAGCATCGCGGTTTCCGCTGCGGGCCGGCGCGTGTTGCAAGCCGGCGGGTTGGAGGGAATTCCGATCTCGGGCGTCATTCTTTGCTGAAGGCATGGGCATCCTGCGGTTGCCAGCGCACATGCAGCTTGTCCCCACGCGAGACGCTGCCCATCATCGGATGCCCGAAGTTCAGCCGGATATAAAGCGGGTCGCCCCAGCCGGTGCGGGCGGTGACGGCGCTGTTGTTGCCCAGGAAAGTCACGTCCTCTACCGTGATGGGCAGCGAGGCGCCCGGCGGGCCCATCGTGTCAGACAGGTCGATCCGTTCGGGGCGCAGCATCAGTTCGGCCTTGCCGCCCCGCGCGCCCGCGCCGTGCATCGGCACATCGGCCAGCACCGTGCCATCGGTGAAACGCAGCGTGGCCCGGCCGTCCTTCACCTCGGCCAGCTCCCCGGCCAGGAAGGTGCTGTCGCCGATGAAATCGGCCACGAAATGCGTGGCGGGGCTGGCATAGAGCTCGGGTCCGGTGCCGACCTGCTCGATCCTGCCGCGGTTGAAGACGGCGATCCGGTCGGACAGGCGCAGCGCCTCTTCCTGGTCGTGGGTGACGTAGAGGATGGTCACGCCGGTCTGCTGGTGGATGCGGCGGATCTCATACTGGATTTCCTCGCGCAGCTTCTTGTCCAGCGCGGACAAGGGCTCGTCCATCAACAGGACCGGCGGATCGTAGACCAGCGCACGGGCCAAGGCGACGCGCTGCTGCTGGCCGCCGGACATGTTGGCGGGCATCCGGTCCTCGAAACCGTCCAGGCGCACCAGGGACAGGGCGCGCTTCACCTTGGCGGCGATCTCGGCTTGCGGCGCGCGGCGCGCGGCGCACGCGCAGGGGAAAGGCCACGTTCTCGCCCACCGAAAGATGCGGGAACAGCGTGTAGCGCTGGAACACCATGCCGATGTTGCGCTTGTGCGAGGGCGTTCGCAGGATGGACCTGCCGCGCAGCCTGATGTCGCCCGCTGTCGGATCCTGGAAACCGGCCAGGATGTAAAGCGTCGTCGACTTGCCCGAGCCCGAGGGGCCGAGGAAGGTCATGAACTCGCCTTCGCCGATTTCCAGCTCGACATGGTCGGTGGCAACGACGTCTCCGAAGGTCTTGCGAATCCCGTTGATGTGCAGATAGGGGCTGGTCATCGGGATTTGCCTTTGCGGATCAGGGCGGCCGCGATCATCAGGACCACGGTCAGAAGGACGAGGAGGGTCGAGGCGGCGGCGATCACCGGCGTCAGGTCCTGGCGCAGCGTGGTCCAGACCTTGACCGGCAGGGTTTGTAGCGTCGGCGAGGCCATGAAGATCGCCAGCACCACCTCGTCCCAGGAGATCAGGAACGAGAGGATCGCGGCCGAGAACAGGCCGTGGCTGATGGCCGGCAGGGTGACGCGCAAGCGCGCCTCCCACGGGCTGGCGCCGCAGAGGATCGCGGCATCCTCGACCGAGGGGGCGAAGGTTTCCAGCGCGCCCGAGATGGTGATGATCGCGAAGGGCAGGGCGACGATCAGATGCGCGATGACAAAGCCCACCAGCGTGCCGTTCAGCCCCAGCCGCAGGAAGGCGGCGCAAAGCGCGCCGCGATGATGACCACCGGCAGCACCATCGGGGTCAGGAAGAAGCCGCGCAGCACCGCCCGCCCGCGGAACCGGCCGCGCACCAGCGCCAGCGAGGCCAGCAGGCCGATGGCGACGGACAGCACCTTGACGATGGCGGCGATCTTGGCCGAGGTGAAGGCGGCCTGCAGCCAGCGCGGATCGGCGCGCGATCTCGTCGGCGCGGGCCAGGACGGCGGCGCGAGCTTCGGGCGAGCGGCGATGGACCGCGTTGAGCAATGCCAGCCGCCGGACCAGGTTGGGACGCTCGACCGCCAGGCCCGCCGCGACCAGCGCGCCTATGGAGTGGCCGGCCAGATTGACCGAACCCAGGTCCAGCGCCTCGACCAGTCGCGCCGCCCAGGCGACGAAATCGGGCAGGCGCGCAGCCGCCGGCAGCAGGGACGAAGCGCCGTGCCCCGGCATGTCGACGGCAATGACATGGTGGTGTGCCGACAAGGCGGCCATCTGCGGCTCCCAGGCCTCGGCCCGCATGCCGAGGCCGTGGATCAGCAGCAGGGGATCGCCGCGCCCGGCCTCGATCAGCCGGACGGAGGCGCCGTCAGACAGCGGCAGGGTTCGAGACATCATGACCCAGATCCTTCAGGTCCTGATGGCGTCTCCGATACGGTGATGCGGGCGCCCGCCGACCGAGGCGCCGAGCACGACGACGATCTCGTCGGCGGCCGGGGCATCCGGGATCGCGAACTGGATCGCCAGATAGTGCGAGCGGCGGCCTTCGTCGTTCTTGTCCATCAGCGGGATCATGATCGGGGCGTTCGCCGGGCCGCGGGTGTTGGTGAGTGCCAGATAGGATTTGGCGCCGACCGCCGTGCGGTAGTGGTAGCCGAAGCGCAGGGTATGGATTAGCGCGCTGGCATGCTCGACCTCGCCATCGAGGCCGACCACGGCGGCCTTGCCCTAGGCTTCGACCTTGTCGCCGCCGCCGGCGGCCTCGATCACCATATTCGTCAGCAATTCGCCCAGGATCGGGGCGACGGCGTGGATTTCCGGCTTGAGGTCGTCGACATAGCCGCGCCCCGCCCAGGGATTCTTCAGCACGGCGGCGGCAGTGATCAGCTTCAAAGGCTGCGATGCCGTGCGGCCGCCTTCGCTCAGCGTGGTCTCGATATTCAGCAATGTCTTGCGGATTTCCGCTATCATGGCAGTCCCCAGAGCAATTCGATGACTGGAAGGTGGTATACCAACATTCCATATGTCAATAAGACATTGTTTTGGCATTCCAACCGCGTTAATCTGGCACCATGACAAACGAACAACATGCCAGCCTGCGCATCGAGCACGTTCCTCAGACGCTTCGCGAACTTGCGGTGGAGCGCTTGCGGGCCGCGATCATGTCGGGGCGCTTCCCTTCCGGTTACCGGCTCGTCGAACGGACGCTGGTCGATCAACTGGGCGTGTCGCGATCCGTCATCCGCGAGGCGATCCGCTATCTGGAGGCCGAGGGCTTGGTCGAGATCCAGCCCCGGCAAGGGCCGATCGTCGCGACCCTCGACTGGGACAAGACCCGGCAGATCTATGACATCCGTCTCCGGCTGGAGGCGGCGGCGGCGGCGGATTGCGCCAGGCTTCTCGACGCGTCTGCCCGTGCCGATCTGCAGGCCGCGCTTCAGCGCCTCAAGGAGGCCTTTCTATCCGACGATCCCCAGGTGCTCTACGATGCGACGACGCGGTTCTACGAGGTCATTTTCGTCACCGCCGGGCATCACATCGCCTGGGAGATCGTCCAGCGCCTCAACGGGCGCATTTCGCGGCTTCGGGCGCTGACGCTGGCCTCGACCGACCGGCATGTATCGGGCCAGGCCCGGATGCAGCGCATTGCCGAGGCCATTTTCGCGCAAGACCCGGACCGGGCAGGCGAAGCCGTGCGCGAGCACCTGACCGAAGCCGCGGAAATCGCAAGCAAGCTGCTGCATGCGGCCAACAAGGATGACCAGAGGATGGGGCAGTGAGCGCCTATCGGATCGCCCATGTGACCGTTCTCGATCCCGAGGCCTATGCCGGATACCAGGCGCTGGCGCCCGCGGCTTTCGCGAAGTTCGGCGCCGAGTTTCTGGTCCGGGGTTGGGGCAGCCGAGACCCTGGAAGGCCCGGCCCTCCAGCGCCATGTGGTGATCCGGTTTCCCGACCTGGCCCGCGCCCGCGCCTGCTTTCATTCCCCGGAATATCGGGAAGCCCGTGCTCGCCGGAACGGCGCATGCGAGGCGCATGTCGTTATCGTGGAAGGCGTTTCGGACCCGTCGTCCTGATGCAGGTCGGCTAGGAGGCCGGCGAATGATCAAGCGAGAAGGGATATCGCGATGGCTGAAGACCAGGAATTGTTCGACAAGGGCCTGCCGATCCGGCGCGAGGTGCTCGGCGCGGACTATGTCGATGGCTCGATGCAGCGGGCGGACGACTTCATGATGTCGTTCCAGCGGGCGACCACGGCTTGGGCCTGGGGCTGGGCTTGGGGCGATCCAACCCTGGACCGCAAGACGCGCAGCCTGCTGAACCTTGCCATGCTGACCGCGCTTGGCCGCACCCCCGAGATCAAGCTGCATGTGCGGGGGGCGCTGAACAACGGCGTCACCGTGGACGAGATCCGCGCTACGTTGCTGCACGCCACCGCCTATTGCGGCATTCCGGCAGGCCTTGACGCTTTCAAGGCCGCGCATGAGGTCCTGGTGGCCGAAGGAGCCGTCCCCAAACCGAATGAAGACAAATAGGGTGAAGTGCCACTTTATCATATCGGCGATTTGGGCGCGCGGATGGGCTCTGTTGCACAAATCCCGTCAGGGATTCAGATCGTGAATCCAGGGTGGTAGCTGTGATGTATGAGCAGACCCACACCGCCAACCTACAGGACCAGAAACTGGCCAGCCTACAATGAAGCGCTCAAGCGCCGGGGCTCGCTGACGATCTGGTTCGACCCCGAGATGAGCTGGGATGCCGTGCCGACGGGGAGGCGTGGCCGCCAGCAGACCTACAGCGATACTGCCATTCAGAGCTGCCTGACGATGAAGGTGCTATTCGGCATGGCGCTCCGGCAGACGACCGGGTTCGTCGAGAGCCTGCTGCGTCTGGTTGGCCTCGACTGGACGGTGCCTGACTTCAGCACACTGTCCCGCCGCCAGAAGACCTTGGCTGTGAACATCCCGTATCGCGGCTCCAAAGGGCCGCTGCACCTGCTGATCGACAGCACAGGAATCAAGGTCGAGGGCGAAGGCGAGTGGCACGCTCGCAAGCATGGTGGCCCCAAACGGCGGGTCTGGCGCAAGATCCACCTTGGGATCGACGAGGAAACGCTAGAGATCCGGGCTGTCGAGATCACCGGGAGCAACGTCGGCGATGCGCCGATCCTACCTGACCTTCTCGACCAGATCCCGGAGGACCAGGAAATCGGTAGCGTCACGGCAGATGGCGCCTACGACACGCGCAAGTGCCACGATGCGATTGCAGATCGCGGAGCCCATGCCGTCATCCCACCGCGCAGGAACGCGAAGACCTGGAAGACCATCACCGCTGGAGCCGTCGCGCGCAACGAGGCCCTCCGGGCGTCCAGGTATCTCGGCCGCACCCTGTGGCGACGATGGAGTGGATACCACCGCCGGAGCCGCATCGAGACGAAGATGCATTGTGTCAAACTGCTGGGCCAGCGGCTCATGGCAAGGGACTTCGACCGTCAGGTCGCCGAGTTCCAGATCCGCATCGCCGTCCTGAACGGCTACACCGCGCTCGGCATCCCGGTCACGGAAGCTGTAGGATAAGTCTGTCCGGGGAGGGGGTAACCGCGCCCATCACCTGAGTTATGCAACAGAGCCCAGTTCACGGGGTGATATTCCACGGTATAGCGGCGCACGGACCCCTGGGAGGCAGTAATTATATCATTGATATGATCGGAACCTTGTCGGTCTGATATCGCTCGATGAGCGGTAGCAGATCCGAGCCATAGACCGGATCCAGATCGCTGCGCCGCCCGCCGATCAGGCCCGGATGCGGACAGTGATGGGCGACGACGATGGTGAGGCCGGGAAGGGCGCCCTTCCAGCCATGTCCGGTGATCGGCATGGGCAAGCGCCGTGTCGGCGGTAGCCTTAGCTGATGCGATAGCGGCAATCGTCACGCTGCGCCGCCATCATCGCCCAGGCGCAGATCGCCGCCAGCGGACCGTCGCCGTCCAGCGCATGGTTGTCATAGTCGCGGTTGCCGGGCCGGAGATGGATCCGGCCTGGCTCGACACAGCGACTCAGGTGCCGGAGCATATGCGGCCAGCGCACCTTGGGCTTGTTCGAAAGATCGCCTGCGACGATCAGCGCATCGAGCGAGGCGAGCAACTCCGCATCAAGGGCCGCGAGCGGATCGCGGCCGGCCTGCAGCCAGAAGTCGAGGTGAAGATTGGCGGCCACGAGAATGCGCATGTCACCACCCTCCCTTGTCGTTCCGGGCCGCCAGGTCGTCCGCGTTGGGAGAGCGGACCGCCGCCACCTGGGCGGCAAGCAGCTGCTTGAGCCGCACCAGACCGTCCGGCGGGGTGACGCCGGGGCAGGGCGCGCCGCGTCACGCTTGCGGCCCTCGAAGCAGGCCAGGTCGGCGCAGTTGGCTCCGGCAGCCGGACCGGCGGACAGTGGCCGGACAGCGGTCGGGCAGCCGGCACCCGTCGCTCGAGGTCGGCACCGAGATCACCCAACTCATGTCGAACGCTCGAAATTGGGCAGTTCCAGCCGCGTGCCGGCGCCAGAACTGGAGGAGATCGGTTCGCCCTCTCGCCCGAAATCTCGATCCGGCGTTGACCGGGCGATCGGCTTTCGAAAGCGGCGTGGCGAGGGCCCCCGGCGCGGCCAAGCGCGATGGTGCTGGCCATGAAGGCATGCGTCCGCCCGTCGTCGCGCATATCCGCGGCTCTGTTGCATAACTCAGGTGATGGGCGCGGTTACCCCCTCCCCGGACAGACTTATCCTACAGCTTCCGTGACCGGGATGCCGAGCGCGGTGTAGCCGTTCAGGACGGCGATGCGGATCTGGAACTCGGCGACCTGACGGTCGAAGTCCCTTGCCATGAGCCGCTGGCCCAGCAGTTTGACACAATGCATCTTCGTCTCGATGCGGCTCCGGCGGTGGTATCCACTCCATCGTCGCCACAGGGTGCGGCCGAGATACCTGGACGCCCGGAGGGCCTCGTTGCGCGCGACGGCTCCAGCGGTGATGGTCTTCCAGGTCTTCGCGTTCCTGCGCGGTGGGATGACGGCATGGGCTCCGCGATCTGCAATCGCATCGTGGCACTTGCGCGTGTCGTAGGCGCCATCTGCCGTGACGCTACCGATTTCCTGGTCCTCCGGGATCTGGTCGAGAAGGTCAGGTAGGATCGGCGCATCGCCGACGTTGCTCCCGGTGTGTCAATCGGCACGCAACTTTGACCCCCTTTCGGCGCCCAATAATGACCCCGCTTGGTCAGCACGGGTAGCTGGCCCGATGCGGTGTAGCCTCCATACAGCGCAACCGGATCGGGCCAGCGGCGTCTCGGTCATTCCCGCGTCTTGAAGCGCCAGCTCTCGTTGCCGGTCTCGACGATGTCACAGTGATGGGTCAGTCGGTCGAGGAGCGCCGTTGTCATCTTCGCGTCTCCGAAGACGGTCGGCCATTCGCCGAAGTCGAGGTTCGTCGTCACGATGATCGAGGTGCGTTCGTAAAGGCGACTGATGAGGTGGAACAGGAGCTGGCCACCCGTCTGGGCGAACGGCAGATATCCCAACTCGTCGAGGATCAGGAAGTCGAGGCGGCACAGGAGATCCGCAGTGCGTCCCTGTCGGTCGGCGCGGGCTTCGGCGTCCAGCTTGTTCACCAGGTCCACGACGTTGAAGAAGCGGCCGCGCTTGCCACGGCGGATGCAGGCCCGGGCGATGCTGACGGCAAGGTGGGATTTGCCGGTCCCGGTGCCGCCGATGAGGACGACGTTACGCTGATGCTCGAGGAACTCTCCGGAGGCCAGATCGCGCACCAGCGTTTCGTTTACGGGCGTGTCTTCGAAGCTGAACTCGTCGACTTCCTTGGCCAAGGGCAGCTTGGCGATGGTCATCTGGTATTTGATCGAGCGAGCTTGTTTCTCGCTGATCTCGGCGTTCAGCAGGTCGCCCACGATTTGCTGCGGTTCGTGCTGTCGCTTCACCGCCGTGGCGATGATCTCATCGTAGGCGGCCTTCATGCCGTAGAGCTTCAACTGGCCCATCGCGTCCAGCACCTGTGATCTTTCCATGGCGGGGTCTCCTGAGGCTGTCGTAGCGTTTGCAGTCGGCCACGGGCTCGCAGGTCAGGCGCAACGCGTCCGGCGTGGCGATGGTCAACGGAGGTGGTGGCTCGCGATGTCGGGCCAGGATGTTCAGAACGACCGATGCCGCCGGGGCGCCTTCGGTCAGGGCCTCGACGCAGGCAGCCTCGACGGCTTCCAGTCCATCCGTTGGGATCATGCTCAGGATCTGGACCATCTGACGGTCACCGTTCGGCACGCGCCCCAGCTTACGCTGGACGCGTCGTATCGCCGGCGGCAGTTCCCATTCCTTGAAGGGAGCGCCGTTTCGAAGGGCGCCGGGCTTGCGGGCCAGCACCGGGATGTAGTGCAGCGGGTCATAGATGGCCTTGTCGCGCCCGAAGGCGCGGTCGTGCCGGCCGACGATCTTGCCGTCCTGCCAGACCTCGACCCGCTCGGCATAGGCGCGGATCTCGACCGGACGGCCGACGGCGCGACCATCGACCGAGTAGCGGTTCTTGTCGAACCTAACGAGGCAGGTCTTGGACACCGAGGCCGGCACGGCATGGAATCCGTCGAAAGGGCCGACGTAGGGCACCAGGCTCGCCCGCTCATCCTGGAACACGTCCCAGATTGTCCGATCACGCAATTCCTGGTGCGGATGGGCCTTGGCCCAGGCAATACAGCGATCCTGAAGCCAGGCGTTGAGTTCCGCGTAGCTCTTGAAGCGCGGCCGCGGCACGAAGAACCGCCGCCGGACAACGCCAACCTGGTTCTCTACTTGTCCCTTCTCCCAGCCGGACGCGGGGGTGCAGGCGACGGGATCGACAAGGTAGTGTCCGCACATCTGCTGGAACCGGCGATTATACGCGCGGTCGCGGCCGACGAAGATCGTGTCCACCGCCGTCTTCATGTTGTCGTAGATCCCACGCGCACAGGCGCCGCCGAAGAAGGCAAAGGCCTTGTCATGGGCATCGAACACCATTTCCTGCGTCTCTCGCGGGTAGGCCCGGACGAACAGCATCCGGCTATGACAAAGCCGGACGTGAGCCACCTTCACCGTGGTGGTCACGCCGTCGATCAGAACGACCTCGTGACTCCAGTCGAACTGGTAGGCTTCACCCGGATCGAAGCTCAGTGGCACATAGGCGGCGGCTGACGCTTCCTGCTCCGCCTGCGACCACGAAGCCGCATAGCGTCGGACCGCGTCGTAGCCGCCGTCATATCCGAGGGCCCTGAGCTCTTCGAAAATCCGGATGCGGGTCAGCCGCTCGCGCTTCGGCTTGCGCGCATTCGCCGCCAGCATCTCGTCGAGCTTGCCTTTCCAGGGACCGATCTTCGGCTGCGGTTGGACGGTTCGCTCGTAAGTCATCTCCGTTGCGCCGGACCGGATCACCTTCCGAACCGTGTTCCGCGATACCCGCAGCTCTCGGCAGATATGCTTGATCGACTTCTTGTCCTGGAAATACGCCCGGCGGATCTTCGCAATCGTCTCCACAACCAGCATCCCACACTGTGCCCCCCGATAGCCTCGGAGGCATCATGACCATCAGCGTAAGGGGGGTCATTTTTGGAAGCCGATTACCCCGTTACGGGGTCAATTTTGCACGCCGGTTCACACTCCCGGTGATCTCGACAGCCCGGATCTCTAGCGTTTCCTCGTCGATCCCAAGGTGGATCTTGCGCCAGACCCGCCGTTTGGGGCCACCATGCTTGCGAGCGTGCCACTCGCCTTCGCCCTCGACCTTGATTCCTGTGCTGTCGATCAGCAGGTGCAGCGGCCCTTTGGAGCCGCGATACGGGATGTTCACAGCCAAGGTCTTCTGGCGGCGGGACAGTGTGCTGAAGTCAGGCACCGTCCAGTCGAGGCCAACCAGACGCAGCAGGCTCTCGACGAACCCGGTCGTCTGCCGGAGCGCCATGCCGAATAGCACCTTCATCGTCAGGCAGCTCTGAATGGCAGTATCGCTGTAGGTCTGCTGGCGGCCACGCCTCCCCGTCGGCACGGCATCCCAGCTCATCTCGGGGTCGAACCAGATCGTCAGCGAGCCCCGGCGCTTGAGCGCTTCATTGTAGGCTGGCCAGTTTCTGGTCCTGTAGGTTGGCGGTGTGGGTCTGCTCATACATCACAGCTACCACCCTGGATTCACGATCTGAATCCCTGACGGGATTTGTGCAACAGAGCCCCTTCGATCTCGTCCGGCGTGATCCGGTTCTGGTCGATGATCTGGTTCAGCGCGTCCAGCGGCGCGTGCAGGACACGGCAATGCGGATAGGGCTTGAACGAGCTTTCGGACGGAAAGCGCCATTCGCTGCCAAGCTTGTCCAGGATATGCTCGGGCTCCCAGCGGCGGGTGCCGATGAAGCGCGGATAGCCGTATTCCGGCTCGAAGATCTGCCGGTCGCCGCGATGGCCGAAGCCCGCCATATGTGCGGCGGTGATCGCGCCATGGGCCAGCCAGCCGCCCAGCATGTATTTGATCGTCGTCGGCGGCGCGTGCTGGCGCCAGGACGCCGCCGCGTTCACGGGCGAGATCATCGCCGCGATCGACAGCGCATTGCCGACGACCTCGGCGGGCTGGCCCTGAAGCTTGGAAATGGCGGCGGTCGCGCCGAAGATCGTGCTGGCGAAACCCCAGACGGGCGGCGGCTCGACCTTGCCGTCCCGGATGTCGCGCAGGTAATCCATCGCCTTGCCGATGCGCCAGGAAATCTCGTGCGCCAGCGCGGTCGCAAGGATCAGCTCGCGGCCGCTGGCATGCCGGGTTTCGGCCAGGGCAAGCGCGCCGGGCAGGACATAGGGGCAGACATGGCCGGGCGGCAGGACCGCGTCATGGTCCAGCGCATTGATCAGCTCGGCATTGGCGAAGGCGGCGCCAAGGATCGAGGCGCGATGGCCGGTCCCCAGGATCGTCGCCTCCGTCCCGGCCTGCATCCGCCCGTAATCGACGCCGATCTGGCCGCGCTTATGCGTCGTCCCGGCAATGCCGCAGCCGACCGAGTCGAGAATGATCCGAACCGTTTCATCCACGACCGCCGCAGGCAGATCCTCGAAGCGGGTATCGGCCACGAATGCCGACAAATCGGCAAGCACCTGCTCATTCATATCCATAATCCTCCTCCCTGCCTCGCGATTTCCTGTTCCTGCCGCCCGGTTTCATACGGAAAGGGGCGCGGATATTACCGAGGGATTTCCATGTTCCTGGGCATCCTCGCCTTGCGGATTGGCCGCGGTTTCGGAAAGCCGCCGCCGCCAGCCCAATCTTCGTTGATCATCGCAGGGCCCGACCGATCTTTTTCGTCGAGGTGGATCCATTCCTGGCAAGCTGGGGGATCATCCGCGTCTCTTTTGCTTACTTTCGAGTAAGTAAATCTAATCCCGATTCGCGTCAACATGTTTTGCGAAGCGAAACTGGATGTCGCAATGTATTCGACACACCCTCCGCTCTGCGCCGCAACAACGGCTTGCGTCACCCCACGGGCCCGTCCGCAAGGCGCAAAGGCGCGGGCCGATGCGCGGCCGCAGGTCAGGCGGCGTTGTCGGCGCGGATCATCTCTGCCGCCTTCTCGGCGATCATGATGGTGGGCGCATTCGTGTTCCCCGAGATGATCGCCGGCATGATCGAGGCATCGACGACGCGCAGCCCTTCGAGCCCATGCACCCGCAGCCTTTCGTCCACGACCGCCATCGGGTCGCTGGCCGGCCCCATGCGGGCCGTGCCGCAATGGTGAAAGGCGGTGCCGCCGAACTGGCGGGCAAAGTCCAGGATCTCGTCGTCGGTCGAGACCTTGTCGCCCGGAAATTCCTCGCGGACGTAATAGGGTGCGAAGCTTTTCGCGCCCAGCAGTTGCCGCGCGTATTTCAGCACCTGGACGATGGCCATGCGGTCGCGTTCCGTCGCCAGGTAGTTGGGCTGGATCTCGGGCTGGACCGCCAGGTCGGTGGACACGGCCCGCACCCAGCCCCGGCTTTCCGGGCGCTGCATGTAGCCGCCGCAGGTCATGCCCGGATAGCGGTCCAGAAGCCCCGCCACCCCTTCGCGATAGCTGGCCGGGGTGAAGGAAAGCTGAAGGTCGGGCGCATCCAGCGCCGGGTCCGAGCGCATGAAGACCCGCATCGGCACCGGCCCCATGCCCAGGATGGTGTCGCGGCTGCCAAGGGCCCATTTCGCGACCTCCGAAACCAGCGCCAGGCCCCGGCCGCGTTCGTTGACGGTGCGGATGTCCTTCAGCCGCACCGCCGCGCGCACCTGGTAGTGGTCGGTCAGGTTCGCGCCCACGCCGGGCAGGGCGGCGACCGGGTCCACCCCCAGCCCGCGCAGATGTCGAGGATCGCCGATGCCCGAGATCTGCAGCAGCCGCGGACTGTTCAGCGCGCCCGCCGACAGGATGACCTCGCGCCGGGCGCGCACCTCGCTCGGCGTGCCATGCGGGCCGCCGGCATGATAGCGCAGGCCGATGGCGCGCTTGCCCTCGAACAGGATGCGCGCCGCATAGGCATGGGGCCGCACCGAGACCCGGCCGGTTCTTTCGGCCGGATGCAGGAAGGCGCGGGCCGTGCTCATGCGGACCGAGCGCCGGCCCGACAGGTCGATGGTGAACTGGAAGCCGCCGACGCCTTCCTGCGCGGCGGCGTTGTAATCCTCGACCTCGGGGATGCCCATTTCCCTGGCCGCCTCGACGAACATCCGGCACAGCGGGCTGTCGAAGGCCGGGTCGGTCACGGTCAGGGGGCCGTCGGTGCCGCGATAGTCCTGATCGGCAGCGCCGCCCCGCTTTTCCGAGCGGCGAAAGGCGGGCAGCACGTCGTCATAGCTCCAGCCCGGATTGCCGCGCTGCGCCCACCCGTCATAGTCGGCCCGCTGGCCGCGATTGTAGACCATGCCGTTGATGGCGCTGGAGCCGCCCAGTGTCTTGCCCTGCGGCAGCCCCACCGAGCGCCCGCCGATGCCGGGGACCGGCTGGCTGACGAAGCCCCAGGTCAGATCCTTGTTCATGACGTTCTTCACATATCCGGCGGGGATATGGATGAAGGGGTTGCGGTCCGGCGGGCCAGCCTCGATCACGCAGACGCTATGGTTGCCCGTCTCGGTCAGCCGATGCGCCAGGACGCAGCCCGCGCTGCCGGCGCCGATGATAACATAGTCGAATTCTTCCAATGCCCTGCCCTTGCGTTGATGCCCCGGCGACAAGAGATCCGCCCCGCCGCAACGGATGTCGCGGCGGGACCGGCCGCTGTCGCGTCAATCGGCTGCGGCTTCCTGATGCGCCCTCAGCACCTCGCTGCCCGGCAGGCCGGCCTTGTCCATGACCTCGGCCCAGTGGACTGCGCCCTGCTTCAGCCGTTCGACGAATTCCTCCTGGGCGGGGCCTTCCAGGGTGGTGACGGTATAGCCGTCCCGCGCCGCGACCTGGTCCCGAAGCTCGCTGTTGTTTTCGTCGATATAGGCGCAGAACGACTGCTGCGCGGCCAGCGCCGCCTCGCTCATCACCGCGCGCTGTTCCTCGGTAAGGCGGTCCCAGCTGCGCTGGTTGACGGTTATGAAGAACACGCCCGAGCCGAAGTTGACCCCGTCGACCGCATATTTCAGCACCGGCTCAAGCTCGTACTGGACCAGGCCGGAATAGGGGAACACGGCGCCGTCGACGGTGCCGCGGGTGGCGGAATCGTAAAGCTCGGTCGAGGAGACCTTGATCGGCACGCCGCCCATCTCGGCAATGGCCTTTTCGGCCGCCGGGCCGCTGGACCAGATCTTCAGGCCGCGCACGTCGTCCAGCTTTTCGACCTTGCGGCTGCCGGTGAACAGCACATAGGGGGCCAGCATGTTGGCGTTCAGGACGCGCAGCCCCTTGGGCGCGAACTCCGCCTGGTCCAGGATGCCGCCGGGCTGGGTCAGCGCCCACATCTTGGCCGAGCCCTGGCAGGCACTTCCGGCGCCTTCCGGCAGCTCCCCGACCGAGGACAGCGGGAACTTGGCCGCATAATGCCCGGTGATGACGACGCCCAGGTCCAGCAACCCGCTGCCCATGGTGGCGGGCACGTCCTTGCCAAGCTGCGCGGCGGGATAGCTTTCGAACTTGATCGCGCCGTTCGTCCTTTGCTCGACATCCGCCATGAAGACATCGACCAGGTGCTGGTGGATATAGTGCCCGGCGGGCAGGACGCTGCCCAGCTTGAGCGTCACGTCCTGCGCATATGCGGCCGAACCGGCCGCCATGCCAAGGAACGCCATCGCCGTTCCCGCATGCAATGCTGTCCTTGCCAGCGAGATGGTTTGTTTCATGTCTTTCTCCTCCCCAAGATGAAATGCAAGAAACCTGCCGGCGGGGCAGGGCGCGCCCTTCGCTTTGGCGCGGAAAGCGCGCGCGGCCGAGGCGCGGCAGGTCGTCCTTCCTCGGGCAAATTACTTTTAGGAAATGTGTTTTGCAATACGGAATTTGATGCCGTTTTTGTAAATTTTGCAAAGCGCCGGCAAGGCAGGGTTTTTGGCAATGCTGGCGGGGATCAAGGATGCAGCACATCGCCCGCATGAAGCGGCGGCGATCGTCAGCAAGAAGGTGGGCAAGGTTCCCTGTCAATCCCAGGGAGGGGTTATCGAACAAGGCCATTCGGGCACTTGTCTTCGATATGCGAATACGGCGCGGCTTTTCGCGCCAATGACGTCATAGTTGTCGCAGGAAACCATCTCGTATTTTTCGGTCTGCGCAACCGAAATGGTCGGGCGCATATCCGTATTAAGGATACGCCTAAACTTTCCGAATTGCAGAGATCGCCTTCCGGTCGGTTTCCCGCCGGGCGCAGCCTATCCCTGCGGGCTCATCCACATCTCCCCCACGCTTACTTTCTAGTAAGTAAACCTCGTTTCGATTCGTGTCAACATCATTTTGCAGGGCGGAATCTTTGGGCGTATACCGCGGAGCCGCCCAGGTCTCATGTCGCGGCGCAGGGCTGACCATCATGAAGTTAGTTTACTGTTTTCGCTAGGTAGTATTCCGCAGGGGGACCTCTCTCCGTCAGGGCCTCTGATGCTGGAATCCTCGGCGCGACCTTCCGCCCCGCGGCGGCTGGGCGCTTGCCAGTCGCGCCTCGGGCGGTTAGGTTCGGTCCGGTGATCCTTCCTTATAACAGCCCCCTGATCCTCGACGATTATAAGGTGAACCGAACGAAACGACCCGGTTGCTGGCGGTTCAACCAGGACAGCCGTCGTCCGAAAAACGAGATTGAGAACCGATCTGTGCGCAGTTCAAGCGGGGTTGCATGGCTCGGCAGGGAAACTGTCGCCCGAAAGATCAATGGGCGCTGTTCATGGGGCAAATGCCATCATGGCCGCGCGACGGACGAGCAACAATAATTCCTTGATGACGAGAAGCCACGACCATGACGCCGATCTCAAGAACTCCGAATGCGCGGCCCAACCTGACCAGGGACGAAATTTTGCGGGTTTCGGCGGATCTGTTCCGAAAGAAGGGGTATCGCGGCACCAGTCTCCAGGAGGTTGCCGACCACTTCGGCGTGCGCAGGCCCGCGATATATTACTGGTTCAAGAGCAAGTCCGACATCCTTCTGGAAATACACCAGAGATTCATGGAGATGTCGACGGCGCAGCTCAATGAAATCCTGGAAATGGATATTGGCCCGCATGAAAAGCTGGTCAGGATCATGAGCGGCCGGATCGACATGTTTTCCTCGAACATGGCCGACCTTGCCGTATATATCGAAAACGAATCCGAGCTTCCGGAAAGCGCGCTGGTCCAGGTCCGGGAAGTCAAGAAATCATACCTGCGCACGGTAGAGCAGATATATCGGGAGGGCGTCGAAAAGGGGGTTTTCGTGGATGTCGATCCTCATATAGCTGCAAGCATAATTCTGGGGATGACGCTCTGGATGTATAAGTGGTATCGCCCCGGCGGGCGGCATTCGGTGGAAGATGTCACCTCGGCCATCATCAATTTTGCTTGCCATGGGTATCTGAAACCGGACAACCTGCCCGCCGGGCTTTCGCTGACACCCGCATCGGCAGAGGCCGGAGGGGAGGCTGAAGGCATCGGGCACGGCTCCGGCCGGCCGCAAAGATAGCCGTTCGGCCCGAGCCCACCGGCCGGATGCGGTCGATACCGTCGGCATAGACCAGCCCGCTGCCCGCATGGGCTGAGAGACGCCGCCCCCGGTTCCTTCGCCATGGCATGCCGGCCCCCAGGGCCGGCTTTCAGCCCTTGTGCACCGGACGGCTCGTGCGTGTTCCGGTGCTGCGGCAGGCCTGCAGGACATGGTCGGCGACACCCAGCGCCGCCAGTTCCGCGCCCATCCGCGCCAAGGCCGCCCCGTCGATCAGGGTGGGATCGACCGTCGTGCGCACCTGGTGGGCCGTGCCGCTGGCCAGCAGCAGCCGCAGGCTTTCCCTGGCCCTGTCGCCGCTGCCGGCTGCGCCCGTCACCCGCCGATAGCCGGAAAACGGCGCCTTCACGTCGAAGCCGACCCAGTCGCAAAGCGGCAGCACCGCCGCAAGCCGGGCGGGGTAGGGGCCGGCCGTGTGCAGGCCGGTCCTGAACCCCAGGGCCCGGACCGCCCGCAACGCCTCGGGCAGGCCGCGCTGAAGCGTCGGCTCCCCGCCCGAGAACACCACGCCGTCGAGCAGGCCGCGCCGTCCCGCCAGAAAGTCCAGGATCTCTTGCCAATCCAGCGCGCCCTCGGCCTCGGGCGGGATGAGATGCGGGTTGTGGCAATAGGGGCAGTCCCAGGGACAGCCCTGCAGGAAAAGGGTGGCGACCAGCTCGCCCGGCCAGTCGCAGCTGGACAGGCGCTGCAGGCCGCCGATGCGGATCTCAGCCAAGATCGGCCCGCCGCTCGCTGAAATACAGCCGCTCGCGGAATTCGCCCTTCTTGCCGCGGTTGAACGAGGATACCGGGCGGTGATAGCCCATCACCCGCGTCCAGATCTCGCAGGGCTGGCGTTCCTCATCCGCCAGCAGGATCTCTTCCGGTCCGGTTTTCCAGTCGTCGAACATGGTCTTTTCCTTCCTCAATGCGCGGCCGATTGCCGCTTTTTCGCGATAAGCTCTTCGTCGCAGCGCGGGCAGAACGCGTGTTCGCCCGCGATATGGCCATGCCTGGGGCAGACCGAGAATGTCGGCGTGACGGTGATATAGGGCAGGCCGAAATTCTCCAGCGCCCGGCGCACCAGCTTGCGGCAGGCCTCGGCCGAGGACAGCTGCGTGCCCATGTAGAGATGCAGCACGGTGCCGCCGGTGTATTTGCGCTGCAGCGCCTCTTGCCGTTCCAGCGCCTCGAACGGGTCGTCGGTAAAGCCGACAGGCAGCTGGCTCGAATTGGTGTAATAGGGCTCGTGTTCGGTGCCGGCCTGGAGGATGCCGGGAAAACGCCTGCGGTCCTCCTTGGCGAAGCGATAGGTGGTGCCCTCTGCCGGCGTCGCCTCCAGGTTATAGAGATGTCCGGTCTGTTCCTGGAAGGCGGTGATGCGCGCCCGCAGATGGTCGAGCAGTCGCAGCGCGAAGGCATGGCCCCATTCGGTGGTGATGTCATGCGTATCGTCGGTGAAGTCGCGGATCATCTCGTTGATGCCGTTGACGCCCAGGGTCGAGAAATGATTGCGCAGCGTGCCCAGATAGCGCCGGCTATAGGGAAACAGCCCGTCGTCCATCAGCCGCTGGATCACCCGGCGCTTGATCTCCAGGCTGTCGCGGCCCAGGTCGAGCAATTCGTCCAGGCGCCGCAGCAGCCCGGCCTCGTCGCCCTTGTGCAGATGGCCCAGCCGCGCGCAATTGACGGTGACGACGCCCAGCGAGCCGGTCTGCTCGGCGCTGCCGAACAGCCCGTTGCCGCGTTTCAGCAGCTCGGTCAGGTCGAGTTGCAGCCGGCAGCACATGGACCGCACCATGTTCGGCTTGAGGTCCGAGTTCAGGAAGTTCTGGAAATAGGGCAGGCCGTATTTCGCCGTCATCGCGAACAGCAGCTTGGCGTTCTCGCTGTCCCAGGGAAAATCCGGCGTGATGTTGTAGGTCGGGATCGGAAAGGTGAAGACCCGGCCCTTTTCGTCGCCGCGCGTCATTACCTCGATATAGGCGCGGTTGATCATGTCCATCTCGGCCTGCAAGGCGCCATAGGTGAAACCCATCGGCTGACCGCCGATGACCGGCACCTGGTCGCGCAGATCCTCGGGGCAGACCCAGTCGAAGGTCAGGTTGGTGAACGGGGTCTGCGTGCCCCAGCGCGAGGGGACGTTGAGGTTGAAGATCAGCTCCTGCATGGCCTGCCGCACCTCGGCATAGCCCAGCCCATCCTTGCGGATGAAAGGGGCCATATAGGTGTCGAAGGATCTGAAGGCCTGCGCGCCGGCCCATTCATTCTGCAGCGTGCCCAGGAAGTTCACGATCTGGCCGATGGCGCTGGACAGGTGCTTCGGCGGCCCGGCCTCGACCTTGCCGGGGACGCCGTTGAACCCCTCGGTCAGCAAGGTGCGCAGCGACCAGCCGGCGCAATAGCCGGCCAGCATGTCGAGGTCGTGGATATGCAGGTCCCCCCGGCGATGCGCCTCGCCCACGGCGGCCGGATAGACATGCGACAGCCAGTAATTGGCCACCACCTTGCCCGAGACGTTCAGGATCAGCCCGCCGAGCGAATAGTCCTGGTTGGCGTTGGCATTCACCCGCCAATCGGCGCGGTCCAGGTATTCGTTGACCGACGAGGCGACATCGATGGCGACATCCCTTGCCGGCGCGATGGGCGGGGACGTAAGCGGCGCCGGCATCAACGCGCCCTCCCTTGCCTGCGGCTTGCTGCCGCCCTTGCGGTGCTGCGGACGGCGGCGCCGGCCTTGGCAGGTCTGGTGGTGAAGGATGGCCGCATCTGTTCCCCGTGCTGCTGGGGGCGGGGCAGGCCAGGACGCATGGAGCCCTGCGGCGACAAGGCCGCATTGCCAGGCGCACCGCCGGGACACCCCGCCCGTGGTTCATCGTCATCATCACGGCAGGTCTCCTGGCTCGCAGGTCGCCGCCCTTGCCGGCCTTCCCAATGCCGTGCGGCACCAGTGGCGTGATCCGGCGCAGGCTCGCTGCTTACAGTTGCGGGGGCAGCGTCGGCCTTGCCCCGAAAGGCGCACCGGCTTCCCTCTTCGCTTTCGGACCGGATCGACCCGAAAGAACCGTGATGCCTACATATAGGGATGATGGCGCCGTATCCGTCAAGATATTGTGCGGGCCTGCGACATTTTGTGCAGGATAGTCCGGCCGCCTGGGCAGGGACCACGAAGCCCGATCCCGATCCGGGGCACGGCCTTGGGCGGGCTGGTTGCGAGATTGCGCTTCGTGGACCTTCGGGTCGTCCCCCGGCCTTTGTGCCCATGGCCAGGCAGGGCTGGCACCGGAATGACCTTGGGCAGGAACCGCCAGCCATGGGCCTTTGCCAGCCTGGCTGACAGGGGCGCTAGATCGTCACCTTGACGAAGCTGTCGCGCAGCGCCGCGGACCAGGCGGCGGACATGGCCATGAAGGCCGGGTCGCCTTCCAGGATGCGGCGCTTGTGGCTGACCCGGCAGTCGTCCTTGCGGATCACCGCCAGGTCCAGCGGCATCCCCACCGACAGGTTCGAGCGCAGCGTCGAATCCATCGACAGCAGCACCGCCTTTTGCGCATCGGCCAGCGAGGTCTGGGGCGTCACCACCCGGTCGAGGATGGGCTTGCCGTATTTGTGCTCGCCGATCTGCAGGAAGGGGGTGTCCTCGGTCGCCTCGATGAAATTGCCCTCGGGATAGATCAGGAACAGCCGCATCTCGCCGCCGGCGCGCTGGCCGCCGACGATCATGCTGGCGCTGGCCTGCTGGTTCAGGTCGCGGCACTGGTCCACGATCTCGCGCCGGGTGCGGTTCAGCGTCTGGCCGATGATCGTCGCCACCTGCAGCATGGTGGAGGCGCGCATGATCGAGGTCTCTTCATCGGCCTCGGGCAGTTCGATGGCCTCTTGCAGGCGGGCGATGGTTGTCTGGGTCAGCGACAGGCTGCCGGCGGTCATGATCGCGATCACCCGCTCGCCCGGCTGCTCGAAGAAGAACATCTTGCGATAGGTCGATATGTTGTCCAGCCCGGCATTCGTCCGGGTGTCCGAGAGCAGGACGAGCCCCTCGTTGAGCTTCAAGCCGACGCAATAGGTCATGACCGTTCCATGGCACAAAATCCCCCGAGGGATACGACCGCCCCGCGCCCGGCGCAACAGGCAGGGCTACTGCTCCATCTCCTCGACCTGCACCCGCACGTCCAGGCTTTCCTCGCCCGTGCCGAAGGTGGTGCCGCGCACCGGCGCCGCGTCATCCGCATCCAGACCCGAACCCAGCCGGACATAGCGGTCGTCGGGACAGCAGGCATTGGCCGCATCGAAGCCGACCCAGCCCAGGGCGCCGACATGGACCTCGGCCCAGGCATGGGCGGCGTCATGCGGCTCGCCCCCGGCGTTGGAATGCAGGTAGCCCGAGACATAGCGTGCCGGCAGGCCGCGTTCGCGGGCGCAGGCGATCAGCGCATGGGCATGGTCCTGGCAGACGCCCTGGCCGAGCGCCAGCGCCTCGGCGGCGGTGGTGTGCGACTCGGTCACGCCGGGGACGTAGGCGATGGCGGCCGATACCGCCTCGGCCAGCCGGTGGGCCAGGTCCAGCGCATCCTCGCCCTGCACGGAACGGGCAAGCTCGCATAACCCCGGATCGGTCCCGGTCACGGCGGTCGGACGCATGTAGACCAGCGGATGCACGGTCTCGCGATGGTCGCGCAGCACGCCGGCGGTGTCCCGCGTCTCGACCTGGCCGGCGATCGAGACCACGACCTCCTGCACCGGGCCGCGCACGGTCCAGCCCTCGATCCAGTCGCCCGCGCCGTCGCGGAAGCTCGCGCCGCGCTGGCCGCCCGAGACCGAGATGGTCCAGCCCGAGACCCGCTGCCCCTGGTGGACCGAGGGGGTCAGGCGCAGGCTCTGCACCAGCCCCTGCGCCGGCGGATCGTAGAAATAGCTGGTTTCATGGATGATCTTCAGCCGCATGGCATCTGCCCCCTACATCCGCCCGCTCAGGTAATCGTCATGCACGGCGTTCGAGATGCTGGCCAGCTCGTTGATGAACCAGGACAGGAACTCGTGCAGCCCTTCGTCGAAGATCGCCTCGATGTCGCGCGCCATCAGCTGCTCCAGCGTCTCATGCGCGCGGCCCGAGGCGCTGGCCGGCACCTCGGCGCCATAGCGGCGCACCAGGCCGTCCAGATGCCAGACCGCCTCGTAAAGCGAGGTCAAAAGCGATCGCGGGCTCTCGCCGTTCAGGATCAGGAAATCCGCCACCTTGCCGGCCGTCACCTCGCCGCCATAGGCCCAGTGGAAGGCCCGATGCGCCGAAAGCGCGCGCAGGATCACCTGCCATTGATAGTTGTCGAGGCCCGAGCCCACGAACTCCACCCGCGGCAGCAGCACGAAATACTTCACGTCCAGCAGCCGCGCGGTCGCGTCGGCGCGTTCCAGCGAATAGCCCAGGTTGACGAAATGCCAGCCGTCGTTGCGCAGCTGGGTCGCATTGATCGCGCCGCGCACGGTCGAGCCGTGCCGGGTGGTGAAATCGGTCAGCATGGCGGTATCCAGCCGGGCGCGCGGCTGCCGCTCCAGCGCCCGCAGCTCCTGATAGGCCATGTTCAGCGCATCCCAGACCTGGCTGGTCAGCGCCGTGCGCACGATCCGCCCGCCCTCGCGCGCCCGCTCGATGCAGGAGGCGACCGAGGACGGGTTGGCATGGTCGAAGAACAGCCAGCTTTCGATGTTCTCCTGGGTGATCTCGTCGCCGTAGCGCTCGGCAAAGGCGGCCTGCGCCCCCGAGGCGCGCAGCAGCGATTCCCATTCGTTGCGATAGCCCTCGGCGGTGTTGGGCAGCAGGGTGATGCGCGCGCCCACGTCCAGCAGGCGGGCGGCGGTTTCGGCGCGTTCCAGGTGGCGGCCCATCCAGAACAGGTTGGCGGCGGTGCGGCTGAGCATGGCTGACCCTCCCATCATTCCGACAGGATCCAGGTGTCCTTGACGCCCCCGCCCTGCGACGAGTTCACCACCAGCGAGCCCTCGCGCAGCGCCACGCGCGTCAGCCCGCCCGGCACCAGCTCGATCCGGTCGCCGCAGAGGCAGAAGGGCCGCAGGTCGACGTGGCGCGGCGCCACCCCCTCGTCGACAAAGGTCGGGCTGGTGGACAGTGCCAGCACCGGCTGGGCGATGTAATTGCCGGGGTCGGCCTGGATGCGCAGGGCAAAGGCCTCGATCTCGGCCTGGGTCGCGCAGGGGCCGATCAGCATGCCGTAGCCGCCCGAGCCATGCACCTCCTTGACCACCAGATCCTTGAGGTTGGCCATGACATAGCGGTAATCCTCGTCCTTCCACAGCGTCCAGGTCTGGACGTTGCGCAGGATCGGCTCTTCGCCGAGGTAGAAGCGGATCATCTCGGGGACGAAGGTATAGACCGCCTTGTCGTCGGCCACGCCCGCGCCCGGCGCCGAGGCGATCGAGACCCCGCCCGAGCGATAGACATCCATCAAGCCCGGCACGCCCAGCATGGAATCGCGGCGGAAGCACAAGGGATCGAGGAACTGGTCGTCGATGCGGCGATAGATCACGTCCACCCGCTTCGGCCCCTGGGTGGTGCGCATGTAGACGAAGCCGCCATCGACGAACAGGTCGCTGCCCTCTACCAGCTCGACGCCCATCAGGTTCGCAAGGAAGCTGTGTTCGTAATAGGCGCTGTTGTAATGGCCGGGCGTCAGGATCACCACGGTCGGCGGTCCATCGCATTTCGCCGGCGCCACCGAGGCGAGCGTGCGGCGCAGCAGTTCTGGATACTGGTCCACCGGCTCGATGCAGTTGTTGCGAAACAGCGCTGGGAACATGCGCATCATGATCTCGCGATTCTCCAGCATGTAGCTGACGCCCGAGGGGGTGCGGCAATTGTCCTCGAGCACGTAGAACTCGTCCCGGCCGGTGCGGACGATGTCGATGCCGACGATATGCGAAAACACCCCGCGCGGCGGCACGAAGCCGACCACCGCCTTTTCATAGGCCGCGTTCTGGTAGACCAGCCGGGCGGGGATGCGGCCGGCGCGCACGATCTCGCCCCGGCCATAGACGTCGCGCAGAAAGGCGTTGAGCGCCCGCGCCCGCTGCTTGATGCCGCGTTCCAGCCGGCGCCATTCGCTTTGCAGGAACACCCTGGGCATCATGTCGAAGGGGATCAGCCGGTCCGGGTCGCCGCCCTCGCCATAGACCGCGAAGGTGATGCCGATGCGGCGGAACAGCGCCTCGGCCTCGGCCTGCTTCATCTGGCGGATCTCGGCAGGCATGGCCTCGATCCAGTCCGAGAGCATGGCATAGGGTTCGCGGACCCGGCCGCCATCGACCATTTCATTGTAATACATCGTCATCGCCGCCACCCTTGCCTCTGCCCATGATCTTCGCATCTGGGCGGGCACTGTCCACAGCCGGGCCGCCTGCGGCCAAAGCGAAATCAGGATTTGACGAGCGTCGGGCATTTTCTGGCGGAATAATAGGCAGAAAGCGAACCTCGCCCGCCGAAAGCGCCGGAAAGCCCTGCGATGGGGCCGCATCGTCCCTGCCGGATTTGCGGGCAGCGCGCCCAGGCGGCGCAAACGGCGTGGAAGCCGATGCCCCGCTCTCACCCCCCGGCAGCCCGCATCTGAGTCGGTCGGGCTATCTGGCTGTCAGCGGCAGCGCAAATCCTCGACGGGCGTGCAATCCTTTCACCCGCAGACATACGGCGGGTTCACAAAGTAAGCCGTCGGCTGCGCCGTGAGCGAGAATGCAACGACGATGGAGGTTTCGGTCTGGCGCGGGTCTGGTGGACCGGGGCGTCGTGGCAAGCAGACCGTGCTCGACGTCGTCAGCGGGATCCAGCGGACCGTCGATCCGTCCCTGACCTGTCGCTCTGCCTGCCGCCTCGGCATGTGCGGGATCGCCGACGGCCGGCCGCACCGGACCTGCCGCACGCATGCCAAGCGCGTGCTGGCGGATGGCGGGCTGCAGGTCCGCTGCGGAACCTGCCGGTGATCGAGGATCTGGCGGCGGACATGGACCCGTTCTTCGGCAGATGGATCAAGCCCGGCGGCGTCCATCAGCCCAGCCGGACGGGCGGGGAACGGATGAGCCCGGCCCCGTTGCCGAGGGCGATCGAATGCGGCGGGCAAGGGGTTCCGGTCCGGGGCCTATGACCGCAAGATCCTCGGCGGGATATTTCGCTCCAGTTCGGCCTGGCGCGGGCGGCCAAGGATCTGGACCTTGCCTTGATCTATGCCGCCAGCCTGAACCTGCCCTTGGGCGTCGGCGCCGCGGCCTTCCCGGTCCATGCGATGTCGCGGGCGGATGGCTTTGGGCAGAGCGGCGGGTCGGCGGTGCCGGAGACGCTCAGGCGCAAGGCCGCCTTGCCGGGCGTGGCGTTCAGCGGGTAGGGAGCCCGCTGAAGCGCCCCGGCCCGGCCGTCGCAACGTGCTGATGATCGCATGGCCCCTTGGCGGAGCCTTGCGCGGGGCCGTCATTCGATCCGGGACAGCAGCGCCTCGGGCAGGTCGATGCCTTTGGCGGCGGCGGCCTGGCGCAGGGCGATGCGCCTTGATCCGGGGATGCGGGCGTGCGGCTGCGCCTCGATGGCTGCGGCCAGGCGCTCGATATGGGGCAGGGCGTCCGTGCCGCCGATGATCCGGGAGCAAGGGCGATGATGAGAGATCGGGCGGGACGACCGCCCGTCCGCGATGACATTTCCGGCGATGACCCAGCGGGTCGCGATGGTCCTGGCAGTCGCCTGTTCGGTCGGGGTGATCCGGTTGTCGCAACTGTTGGGCGGTCGCGGCGCCGGGGCGGCGCTGGCCGATTTCCGCGCGGTCTTGCTGCCCATGGGCCTGGCGGGGGGCTTGCCGCGCTGTCCTTCCTGCGCCTTGCCGCATCGACCGGAGCGGCGGCGCTGGCCCGCCCGCCGGCCTGCCGATAGGGTTCCCGCCGGCGGCTTCCGCAGCCGGCCGTCACGTCCCGAAGCGGCCGAACCTCAGGACGACGCCGCCGAGCCGGTCGGCCTGCGGCAGCACCAGCGCGTCGTCGATCCAATGCGCCTCCAGGCCGGCCGCTGCCGCCTTCTCTGCAACATCGGCAGGCCGGGCGGTCATCAGGTCGATGGCCGCGACGCTTGGCAGGGTCGCATCGGCCAGCATGTTCGGGATGGTGCCGTGCCGCGCGATGAACCCGGCGCGGTCGGTCACGGTCCAGCCGCCCCTGGCGGTGGCGATCCGCAAGGTCCGGGGGTCCAGCCTTTCCGCCTTTGCGGCATGGATGCGCTCGAACCAGTCGACGACCGCGGCGGTGTCTTCGGGATCGGCGACCACCGTCAGCCCGGCAATTCCGGTGACGCCGTTCGGGTGATCCATCCATTCGGGATATTCGATGAGATCGCGGCGGAACTGCTGGCATGCGAACAGCGAAAGCCGCGGATGCCGGTCGTTTGCCAGGATCTTCAGCTGCGTCCGCGTCCGGTCCGGGGTTCCGTCCGAGCGGGTGACGGCGCGGCCGAAGTCGATGGTGCCGGTGACGGTCACGCCCCGCCGCCCCAGCGCCTCCGCGTCGGCGGCGGCATCGGCGGAGTTGAGCGCGGTCAGGCAGACGCCCTCGCGTTGCGCCAGATGGGCCTCGACATGGCGGCCGAAGCGAAAGCCGCCGGCCTCATGGCCATCCAGCAGCGCGGGGTCGCCGATGCCGACGATCTCGAAAAGCTGGTCCCTGAAGATCAGCACCGTCGTGCTGGTGCCCCAGGGATGCTGGCTGAAGCCGCGGCTGAGAAAGCCAAGCCGCAGGTAGCTGTCGCGCACCGCGACGATGTCGTTCACGCAAACGAGCGCGTGATCGATGCCCAGCGAACGGATCATGCAGACTCCCGCAGGAAAATGCCCAGGGGCGGGCCGGAACGCAGCATAGTCGCGGGGGATGGGCGCGGTCAAACCGCGCCGCATGGGTTGGGCGACCACTGCGGGATGCGCGTGGGATCGGCGCGGGTTGCGACCGATCCCCCGGTCACGGGAACCGCTTCCCGCGATCAGCCGGGCGCGTAGCCGAAGCTTACCGGCGGTTGGGCCGCGGTCTCGACCCAGACGCTTTTCGTCTGGGTATAGGCCAGCAGCGCCTCTTGCCCCGACGAGCGGCCATAGCCCGAGCGGCCGAAGCCGCCAAAGGGCGAGCAGACGTTGATCGTCTTGTAGCCGTTCACCCAGAAGGTGCCGGCGCGGACCGCCGCGGCCATGCGATGCGCCCGGCCCACGTCCGCGGTCCAGACCGCGCCCGCCAGGCCATAGGGGTTGTCGTTGGCCAGGGCGACGGCCTCTTCCTCGGTCTCGAAACCCAGGACCGAGACGACGGGGCCGAAGATTTCCTCGCGCGCCACGCTCATCTGCGGGGACACGTCGTCGAGGATCGTCGGGGCGAAGTAGAAGCCGCCGGTTGCCTCGAGCGATGCCGGCCGGCCGCCGCCGGCGGCGAGGCGGGCGCCCTCGGCCACGCCGGCGCCGACCATCTCGGCGATCTTCTGCCACTGCCGGCGGTTGTTGATCGGGCCGACATGCGTCGCCTCGTCGAGGGGGTGGCCCAAGGCGATCCGTTCCGCCGCCTCGGCATAGGCCGCGACGAAACGGTCCTTGATGCTGCGATGCACCAGCAGGCGCGAGCCCGCGACGCAGCTTTGTCCTGCGCCGGCAAAGATCGCCGCCTGGGCGCCGACGACCGCGCGCGGCAGGTCGGCATCGGGAAAGACGATATTGGCCGACTTGCCGCCCAGTTCCAGCACGCAGGGCACGGTGTTCCGCGCCGCCGCCGCGGCGATGGCCGAGCCCGCCTGCGCCGAGCCGACAAAGACCACCAGCCCCGTCCGGGGGTGGGTGACGCCGGCCTGCCCCGCCGTCGGCCCGGCCCCGGCGATGACGTTGACCAGCCCGCGCGGCGCGCCGCCCAACTCGCACATCCGGCCCAGGATCAGCGTGGACAGCGGCGTCAGTTCCGAGGGCTTGATCACCACGCCGTTGCCGGCGCAGATGGCGGGCGCGATCTGCCAGCCGCCGGTGAACAGCGGCGCGTTCCAGGGGGTGATCTGCATGACCACGCCGATCGGCTCGTGCCGGGTATAGTTCAGGTGGCTGGAGGGCACCGGGATCACGTCGCCGTAAAGCTTGTCGCACCAGCCGGCGTAATATTCGAACATCTCGGCCACGCGCAGCGCCTCGCCGCGGATGTCGCGGATCGGGCGCCCGGCCGAGCGGCTTTCGATCTCGGCGATGAGCGGGGCGTGGGCGCGGATCCGGCCGGCGATGGCCCACATCATCCGGCCGCGCGCGGCGGCGGGCATCGCCATCCATTCGCGCTGCGCCTGGGCCGCCGCCGCCATGGCGGCGTCGATCTCGGCCGCGCCGGCATCGGCATAGCGCGCGAAGACCTGGCCCGAGGCCGGGTCGGTCAGCTCCAGCTGCGCGCCCGAGCCGGGCAGGATCTCCCCGCCGACCAGGCTGCCGATGTCGGCGCCCGGAAAGATCTCGCGATAGAGCGCCAGGATCCGGTCGGCCTGTTCGGCGGCGTCGATTGTCGTCACGTTCATGTCCCTTACCTCATTTCGCCCGGAAATCGCCCATGCGGGTAAAATCGTCGCTGCCCTGATAGGGCGCATCGGCCCAAAGCTGCGCGGCCTTTTCGGTCAGCGGCAGTCGGGCGCCGCATTCTTCGGCCAGTTGCCGCGCCAGCCGCACGTCCTTTTGCATCAGCGCCATGGTGAAGCCGCTGTCGAAGGCGCCGTTCATCACCCAGTTGGGGAAATGCACCTCGCTGAGCATGGACCTGCCGGACGCGGCGTTCAGCACCTCCAGCACCGATTGTGCGGGGATGCCCGCCGCCTCGGCCAGGCGCAGCCCTTCGGCCGTGGTCAGCATATGGGCGGCGCAAAGCAGGTTGTTGACCAGCTTGGCCACATTGCCCGCGCCGCTGTCGCCGACATGGATCGCCTTGGCCGACAGCGCGTCGATGACGGGCCGGGCATCGGCCAGGTCGGCGGCGGAACCCCCGATCATCATGGTCAGCGCCCCCTTGGCCGCACCCGCCGGCCCGCCCGAGACCGGGGCGTCCAGGAAGCCGTGCCCCATGGTCGCCAGCCGTGCCGCCAGCGCCCGCGACACCGCGGGTTCCGAGGTCGAGGTGTCGATGACGACGATCCGCGGCCGGGCCTGCAGCACCCCCGAGACCTGGTCGATGACCCCTTCGACATCGCGCGCCGTGGGCAGGGAAAAGACGACGTGATCGGCGGCAAAGACCTGGGCCAGATCGCCCGCCGGCTCCACGCCCGCGGCGCGGGCCTGTTCGGACCGCTCGGGGGACAGGTCGAACCCCAGGGTGCGGAAACCGGCCCGGACGGCCGAGGCCGCCATGCCAAGGCCCATCGCGCCCAGGCCCACGACGCCGACGGTGGATGTTTCTGTCATGTGATCCTCTCCTGTTGATGCCCGACAATTCCCGCAACCGGGGTGCCGGCGCTAGCGGTCGGATCACGAACGAGGTGTTGCCCCCTGCGCAACATCGGCAAAGCTGGCCATGCTGCGTTCCAGATGTCCGGCCAGTTGCGCCACCGAGGCCGGCAGCCGTCGCCGCGCCCGCACCATCAGATGCGCCGTCGCCCCCAGAAGCGCCAGGTCGGCCAGTTCGCGCACCACCGCCGCGCCCTCGGCCAGGTCCATGGCGACCGAGGCGCGGGGCAGGAAGGCAAGCCCCAGCCCCGCGGTCACGAAGCGGCGCAGCGCGTCGATCGAGGTGGTCATCAGCTGCGGCGCCAGCGCAAGCCCGCTGTCCGAGGCGACGCGCGCCAGCAGGTCGGTGGTGCCGTGCCCCCTGGGCAGCAGCGCCAGGGGAAAGGCCAGGCAATCGGCCAGCCGGACCTGCGGCAGGCCGGCCAGCGCATGGCCGGGCGGCATCACCACGCAAAGCGGGTGGCTGGCCGAAACGATGCTGCGCACCGATCCCGTCACCGGCGGGTTGTAGGCGATGCCGATGTCGCTTTCGCCATTGGCCAGCGCCGCGACCACCGTGTCCGTCGAGCCGATCAGCAACTCATAGCGCACATGCGGGCTGTGCGACACGAATCCGGCCAGGCCGTTTCGGATGAAATCCGCCAGGAATCCCTCGCCGCAATGGATGCGGATGTTGCGCTGCTGGATGCCGCGCAGGTCGGCCAGCTGTTCCTGAAGGAAGCCCGCCTCCTCGACGACATGGCGGGCATGTTCCAGCACCAGGTTCCCGGCATCGGTCAGGCGCACCCCTTTCGAGCTACGCTCGAACAGCACGACGCCCAGCTGCGCCTCGAGGTCGGCGATCTGGCGCGACACGACCGAGGGCGCCAGCCCAAGCTGGTCGCTGGCGGCGCGGATCGAGCCATAGCGATGCACGGCCAGATAGATGCGGATGTCGCGGCGGTCGAGGGTCATCATCGCCTCACGATGATGACCGTCCGTCTCGGGAGTCAAGGCGCGCGCAGCTCTGCCAGCGCCAGGTCCAGCCAGAAGCCGACGGCAGGCGGGATCAGCGCATCGTTGAAATCGAAGCGCGGCGAATGCAGGCCCGGATTGTCGCCGGTCTCGCGGGCGGACCCCATCCAGAAATAGCAGCCCGGCACCTGGTTCAGCATGAAGGCGAAATCCTCGGCCGCCATGCTGGGCGGGGCATCGACGACCGAAAGCCCGCCCGCCGCCGCGACCTTCCGCACCAGGGCGGCGTTCTCGGGCGTGTTGAGGGTCGAGGGATAGCGCCTTTCATAGTCGATCCCGGCCGTGCAGCCGAAACCCTCGGCCACCGATGCGGCCAGCTTGCGCAGCCGCGCCTCGATCAGGTCGCCGACGGCCGGATCGAACCAGCGGGTGGTGCCGCGGATGACGGCCGTCTCGGGCAGCACGTTCCAGGCGTCGCCGCCATGGATCTGCGTCACCGACAGGACCGCGCTGTCCAGCGGGCTGACGTTGCGCGCCGCGATGGATTGCAGCGCCGTCACCAGATGCGCGGCGGCCAGCAGCGTATCCGCCCCTTCATGCGGCATGGCGCCATGCGCGCCCTGGCCCAGAAGGCGGATCTCGAAGGTGCCGAAGGCCGCCATCATCTCGCGGTCGCGCGCGACCAGCGTGCCGAGCGGCAGGCCGGGCCAGTTGTGCAGCGCATAGACCGCATCGACCGGGCAGTCGCGGAACAGCCCGTCCTCGACCATGGCCCGCCCGCCGCCCTCGTTCTCCTCGGCCGGCTGGAAGATGAAGCGGAGCGTGCCCTCGAACGGCATCCCGGCCAGCAGGCGGGCGGCGGCCAGCGCCACCGCCGTATGGCCGTCATGGCCGCAGGCATGCGCCCGGCCGGGATTGCCCGAGGCCCATTCGACGCCGCTGGCCTCGGCGATCGGCAGGGCGTCGATGTCGGCGCGGATGCCGATGGCGCGATTGCCGCTGCCTTTCGCCAGGCTGCCGACCACCCCGGTCCGGCCGATGCCGCGCCGGACCTCATAGCCGAATTCCGCCAGCTTCGCCGCGATGAAACCGGCGGTCTCATGCTCCTGGAACCCCAGCTCGGGGCTGCGGTGCAACTGCCTGCGCCATGCGACCGCATCGGCCACCACCTCTGCCGGCAGATCGCGCATCAGAAGAGCCTCAGGGTCAGGTCGGCGATCACCACCGAGCCCATATAGGTGCCCAGCATGACGCAAATGGCGACGATGACGATCTTCCAGCCCGAGCTTCTGGCGATGGCAAATTCCTTGGCCGACAGCGCCAGCCCGCCATAGGCCAGGGCGGGCGTGGCCAGGGACAGGAAGTTGATCTTGTCGGCCTGCCGCACCACCCAGTCCGAACCGGGAACGCCGGGGATCGTGGCGACGATGGCGATCAGCGACACCCAGGCGACGGCCGGCAGGTAGAAGGGCACGAAGCGGGCCAGCATCAGCCCGACGACCGAGCAGAGATACAGGAAGGCCATGCCCGGCAGCGCCTCGAACGCGCCGGTGCCGGTCGAGACATAGTTCGCAATCGTGCCGATGACGCAGGCGATCAGCAGCAGGATCGCGGTTTCGCCGATGCGAATCCGGCGCTCGTCCAGTTCCTCGTTGCCCAGGGGCAGGTTTTCAGCGGTCTTGCTCATGATCTCATCCCTGGTTGTAAAGCTCGGGCCGGGCCTTGCGGAACAGCCATTCGGTCAAGGGCAGGGCGACGAACATGCCGACATAAAGCCCGGTGGCATAGGTCAGCACGTTCGAGGCGCCCGCCAGGCCCAGGATCAGATCCTTCTGCTCGGGGATGACATTGACCAGCGCGCCGGTGCAGGCCGCCAGCATGGACCCCGAGCCGACGCCGCAGGACATGGCCAGCGCCCGGACGTCGAAGACGCCAAGCGCATGGATCAGGGGCGGCATGATGGCAAAGACGAAGGTGCCGATCAGCGTGCCGGTGGCATAGACGCCCATGACGCCCGCGCCCTCGGGGCTGTCGAGGCCGTATTTCTCGGCGATCAGGGCGAGGTTCGGCTCGCGGTCGATGGAATAGACCGCGCCGATGGTCTCGCGCCCCATGCGCAGCAGGAAGACGGCGACCGGGAAGGCGATGACGATGGTGCCGAGGTTGCCGATCTCTTGCAGGACCAGGGCGGGGCCGGCGTCGATGATGGCCTGGATCTGGGGGCCGACCGTCGTGCCGAACTTGGCGACGAAGGGGGTGATGGCGATGGTGATCATGCCGCCCGCGAACTTCTGCACGCCGGGGGTCAGCAGCCGTCCGGTCGCGCGCGTGATGTTCGGGTTCAGCACGATGCTCATGGCGAAGGCATAAAGCATCGGCAGCAGGATGATGGCGGCGATGCCGATGGGCAGCCTCAGCACGCCGATCGCCTCGGCGATGCAGACGATGACAAGCACGGTCGCGTGCAGCGCCCAGGTTCCGGGGCTGAAGGCAGGGGTGTCCCGCATGGGATTTCCTCTCTGTTGTGGCGGTTTTTCGACGGACTATGAAATCTTGGTGCGGGATCGACCAGTCCGGGAACTGGAACATCGCGTTGCCCGGACAGCAACGAAAGCCCCCTGGCCGGGACGGGCCAGCGCCGGCGGGCCTTGCCGTCTTGCGCCCTGCGCGGCCTTGGTGTGCGCCCTTCGCGACATTCGCTTGACGCATGGCAATATCTTTACATACGAATGTATGCATCTTCTGTCGTTCCCGAAGGGAGAGCGGGGGCCGCAGGGGCAAGCGGGGCGGGGAGGCCCCGGATCAGGGAGGAACGAATGAACGGAACAGAACCAGGCCGCCTTGCGGCACTGGCCGGAGGCGCGATGCTGACGGCAATCCTTGGCGCAACTGCGGCCGAGGCCACGAACGGCTATTTCGCCAATGGCTATGGCGGCACCTCGAAGGGGATGGCCGGGGCGGGGGTCGCGATACCCACCGGCATTCTGGGCCTGGCCCAGAACCCCGCCACGGGCACCGCATTGCCGACCCAGGCGGGGATTTGCCTGACCGGCTTTGGGCCCGAGCGCGGCTTCAGCATCGCCCCCGGCGGGCCGCTGGCGCCCGGCAGCCAGACCAGCGGCAACAGCCTTTTCTGGATCCCCTGCGGCGGGTTCAACTACAAGCTGGACGAGCAGAGCTCGGTCGCCGTCTTCATGTTCGGCAATGGCGGCATGAACGTGGAATACGGCACCAACCCCTTTGCCGCCCTTGACCCGTCTGCGTCCACCGATCCGCTGGGGATCAACCTGGAGCAGGCCTTCATCAGCCTGAACTATTCCCGCAAGCTGACGCCGCGGCTCTCGGTAGGCCTGGGGCCGGTGCTTGCGGTGCAGCGGTTCAGCGCAACGGGGCTGGGGGCCTTTGCCGGCATGTCCGCCGCGCCCGGCGCCGTGACCCATGGCGGCGACGATTGGTCGACCGGCCTGGGGGTGTCGCTGGGCGTGCTTTACCAGGTGGACAGCCAATGGACCCTGGGCGCGTCCTGGCGCAGCCGCATCGACATGCAGCCCTTCGAGGATTATGCGGGCCTTTTCGCCGACGGCGGCGAATTCGACATCCCGGCGATGGCGACGCTGGGCGTCGCCTTCCGCCCGGCCGGCCGCCCCGGCCTGACGCTGACCGCCGAATATCATCGCATCTTCTATGGCTCGGTCCCCTCGCTGGCCAATAGCGGGGCGATGCTGGCCGCGCCCCTTGGCAGCGCCGGCGGCCCCGGTTTCGGCTGGAAGGACATGGACGTCGTCCGCGTCGCCGCCGCCCAAAGGGTGAACGACAGGCTGACGCTTCGCGGCGGCATCAGCCATGCCTCGAGCTTCATCGACCAGGGCGACGAGGTGCTGCTGAACATCATGGCCCCGGCGACGCCGCGCTGGCATGCCTCGATCGGGTATAGCTACAGGCTGGGCGAGCGGGCCACGCTGACCGGCAGCTACACCCATGCCTTCCGCGAATCGAAGTCCGGCGCCAACCGGACGCCGGGCCTGGGCCAGCAGACCACCCTGTTCATGGAGCAGGACGAGGTCTCCATGGGCATCAGCTGGGATTTCTAGCCGCCTTGGGGCGCCCCTGCCGGGGGCGCCCCTTGTCCAGTCCGCTTCGGAAAAACCCCATGGCGGCCGCATCGCGCGCGGCGGCGCCGATCCCCTCTCAGGGCTCGGCCGCCTGCATCATTTCGTTGAACACCTGGTATTCATCCGCAAAATGCCGCCGCAGCCGGTCGAGTTCGTCCGCCCCGTAGTGTTTCAGGATGTCCCTGGCCGGGACCGGGTTGACATGCGCATGCCCCAGCTCCACCGGGCCGCCAAGAAGCTTTTGCGCAAAGCCCTCCAGGCTCGCCAGGGTTCCGACGGAGCCGAGCCATTTCGATGCGGTGGCGGTGTTCGGGATGTGAAAGCGATAGCCGCGCCGGATATGGGCGATCGACCGGGTGGCGAAGTCGACGGCGGATATTTCGTATTCCCCGCCCGACAATATGGCGTCGAGATAGGCGCGCGCGTCGCGGAAATGCAGGAAGGCGGTGGCTTCCTCGACGGTCCAGGGGCTCTGGTAGGTCGGCCGCCCCTGCCGCAGGCGCGACATGAACCCGCTGACGATGCGCTCCAGCGGGTCGCGCAGCACGAAGGATATCCTGATTCCGGGAAACGCCGCCCTGATCCTGGGGACGGTCCAGTCGTGATGAAAGATCAGCGGGACGCGGAACGGCTCGGCCGCAGCCACCCTTTCGGCGGCCGCCCGGAAGGTCGTCCCGCCGGTCTTGCCGATGTGCAGATAGGCTCTCGTGCGGTCGCGCCCTTCGGAAATCTGCCTGAGGATGAGGGGGTCGTCGGTCATGGCGTCCTGGAAAATCCTGCTTCGGGACCATTAATGCATCAGGCCCGGCGCTGCCAGTGCGGGCAAGATCTTGCGCATCCGCCCAGGCGGTTTGGGCAGGAACGGGCCGTGCGATTTGCCCGCGGCTGCCGCCGGCGGGGTCGGCGCGCTAAACTTGCCGGCATGGGAGCGACGCTTTTTCTGTCCATGACCGCGCTTGCCGCGTTCCTCGTCGGCCTCGACCGCAGAGGAGCCGCGCGTCTGCTGGCCTTTGGGTTCGGCGGCATGGCTGCGGCGGTGGCGCTTTGGGTGATGGCGGCGCTGATCGCGGTCTACCGGCCCTTCTGACCTTGCCCAGGCATCGCTGGCTCGGGGTGGCCGGCCGGGGGGAAATCCGTCCGGCGGGCGTATTCGCCCGAATCTGAAATTACCAAGCAATATCAAAGGGAAGTGGCGGAGAGGGTGGGATTCGAACCCACGGAACCCGTGAAGGCTCAACGGTTTTCGAGACCGCCCCGTTCGACCACTCCGGCACCTCTCCGCGCTTTTCGGGTGGTGGCGGCGATTTAGACGGGCGGGGGTTGAAGCGCAAGGGCCTTCGCGTCAAAACCGCGAAAAATTTGTCTCTCGGGGGAATCATGGGCGGAATGCGCAGGGCAGGGCGGATCGCCAGCGCCAAGGGGCCGCAGCCATGCCGCTGCTGATCGGACCGCTGGCCCATCCGCTCATCCGCGCCCGCCTTGCCCCGCAGGCGACCGGGGCCGGTTCGCTGCAAGGCCGGCTGGAGGGCGGCGGGCTGGCCGGGATCGCCGCCGACGCCTGGCCGCGGCTGGCGCCCGGCGATGACGACCTGCCGCTCTGGCAGGCCGACTGGACGCCCGCCCTGCGCCGCTATGCCGAAATCTTCGGGCTGGAGCCGCAGGGCCACCATGGCCGGGAACTGCTGGGCCTGGGCGAGCCGGCAAGCGATGCGCCCGATTGGCAGCCCGAACTCGCCGCCGCCATGGCCGACTGGCTGCTGGCCCTGCCCAAGGACCGTCCGGCCGCGGCGATCCGCAGGCGCCTGCCGATGATTGCGACCTGGGTCGCCTCGCGCCAGCGCGCCGGGGCCGAGACCCAGGGCCTGCCCCATGTCGGCCCCGCCGCGGCCGAGCGGGTCAGGATCGATTCGGTCGAGGAACCCTATGCGGAATATTTCTCGGTCGAGGCGATCCGGCTGAGCCAGCACCGCAACGACGGCGGCTGGACCGATCCCTTGGCCCGCGCCGTCTTCGTCTCGGGCGATGCGACGGTGGTCCTGCCTTGGGATCCGTTGCGCGACCGGGTCATGCTGATCGACCAGCTGCGCGCCGGCCCCCTGGCGCGCGGCGATGCGCAGCCCTGGCTTTACGAGACCGTGGCCGGCCGCGTCGATGCCGGCGAGACGCCGCAGCGTGCCGCCCGGCGCGAGGCGGTCGAGGAGACGGGCATCGCGATTTCCCGCCTGTTCGCCGCGCCGCACAACTATCCCAGCCCCGGAGCGGTGGCGGAATACCTGTATCTCTATGTCGGCATCGCCGAGCTGCCAGACGGCAGCGCCGGCCTGGGCGGGCTTGCGACCGAGGACGAGGACATCCGCTCGCACCTGATCCCGCGGGCCGAGCTGACGCGCATGGCGCTGGCCGGCGAGATCCGCAACGGGCCGCTGCTGAACCTGGCGCTGTGGCTGGAATTGCGCCACCAGGACATCCGCCGCGAATTGGCCCAGGAAGCCAAGACCGTCCCGGCGGGGTTGCCGCCGTCATGAAGCGGCGTGTAAACCGGGCGGGAACATCCTGCGAAAGGCCAAGCCCATGCGCATCTGCCCCGACCTCGCCTCTGCCATCGGCAATACTCCCCTGATCCGGCTCAACCGCGCCTCGGAAGAGACGGGCTGCGAGATCCTGGGCAAGGCCGAGTTCATGAATCCGGGCCAGTCGGTCAAGGATCGCGCCGCGCTCTACATCATCAAGGATGCGGTGGCGCGGGGCGAGCTGAAGCCGGGCGGCACCATCGTCGAGGGCACGGCCGGGAACACCGGCATCGGCCTGGCGCTGGTCGGGGCCTCGATGGGCTTCCGCTCGGTCATCGTCATCCCCGAGACGCAGAGCCAGGAGAAAAAGGACATGCTGCGCCTGGCCGGGGCCGAACTGGTCGAGGTGCCCGCGGCGCCCTACAAGAACCCCAACAACTACGTGCGCTATTCCGGCCGCCTGGCCGAGGAACTGGCCAGGTCCGAGCCGAACGGCGCCATCTGGGCCAACCAGTTCGACAACGTCGCCAACCGCCAGGCGCATCTGGAAACCACTGGCCCCGAGATCTGGGAGCAGACCGCCGGGCGCGTGGACGGGTTCATCTGCGCCGTCGGCTCGGGCGGGACGCTGGCGGGCGTGGCCATGGCGCTGCAACCCAAGGACGTCAGGATCGGCCTGGCCGACCCCGAGGGCGCGGCGCTTTACAGCTATTATACCGAAGGCGTCTTCGAAAGCCCCGGCTCCTCGATCACTGAGGGCATCGGCCAGGGCCGCATCACCGCCAACCTGGAAGGTTTCACGCCCGACTTCGCCTATCGCATCCCGGATGCCGAGGCGCTGCCGGTGATCTTCGATCTGCTGGAATACGAGGGGCTGTGCCTTGGCGGCTCGTCGGGGGTGAACGTGGCCGGCGCGATCCGCATGGCCAGGGACATGGGCCCCGGTCACACCATCGTGACGGTGCTTTGCGACTATGGCACGCGTTACCAGACCAAGCTCTTCAACCCCGAGTTCCTGCGGGCCAAGGGCCTGCCGGTGCCGGAATGGATGGCCCGCAAGCCCGCCGACCTGCCCGAGGTCTATCAGGACTGAACCGAACCATGCCCCGATTTGCCGTGCTGCCCCGGCTCGCCTTGCTGATCCTTGCGCTGTTCCTGGCGCTCGGCCAGCCCGTCCTGGCCCAGCCAGAGCAAGAGGCGCCGGACCTGGCCGCCTGGAACAAGCTGGCCGACCAGGCCGAGCAGATCCTGGAATCGGGCTCGGCCAACGACGTCCGGCTGCAGACCATCCGCGACGAGGTGGTGAAATGGCGCGAGCGGCTGAAGGCCGCCCAGGGCGTCAACGCCACCCGCATCGCTACGCTCAAGGACCAGATCGCCGCGCTGGGGCCGGCCCCGGCCGAGGGCCAGACCGAGCCCGAGGAGATAGCCGCCCGCCGCAAGGAACTGGGCGAACAGCTTGCCACGCTGCAGGCGCCGGGGTTGCAGGCGGTCGAGGCCTATGGCCGCGCCGACGGCATCGTCGCGCAGATCGACCAGACCCTGCGCGCGCGCCAGACCTTCGCGCTGATCCGCAAGACGCCGACGCCGCTGAACCCGGCGAACTGGGGTCCGGCCGTGGCCGAGGCGGGCCAGGTCGCCAGCCATATCTATGCCGAAGCGCGGGGGCGCTGGGACAGCACCGCCGGCGCGTCGGGCTTTTCCGAGCGGCTGCCGGTCTTTGCCGGGCTGCTGCTGGTCGCGCTGCTGTTGTTGTCGCGCGGCCGGCGCTGGGTCGATTCGCTGCCCTCGCGGCTGTCGGCCCGCGCCAGCGAGCGATCGCGCGCGGCGCTGGTCTTCGGCGTCTCGCTGGGCCAGATCGCCATCCCGCTGGTCGGGCTGATCCTGTTCGCCTCGGCGCTGATGTTCTCGGGGCTGTTCGCGGAATGGGGGCTGCCGCTGGTGATGTCGCTGGCCGGGGCGGGCGTGTCCTTCTTTTCCGGGCTGTGGCTGGCGCGGCGGCTGTTCCCGGCGCCCGACACCGCCGTCGAGCCACCCCTGCCCATGGGCGAGGAACGCCGCGCCAAGGCGCGCTTTCGCGCGACGCTGCTGGCCGCCTCCCTGGCGCTGCACCAGCTTTTCGCACGCTCGGTCCTGCCGCTTTCGGGCTTTCACAGCCAGAACGACAGCGACACCGTTCCCCAGCGGCTCAGCGAGGCCTCGGCGGGGGTCTGGCATTTCCTGCTGGTGCTGTTCGGCGCCTTCTGCCTTTTGCGCCTGTGCAACGTGCTGCGCGGCCTGCGCCAGCCCGAGCCCGCCGATACGCCCGACTACCGCATCCGCGTGGTCAGCTTCCTGGCGATGATGGGGCGGCTGGTGGCGGTCATCGCGCCGTTGCTGGTGGCGGCGGGCTATGTCACCGCGGGCAATGCGCTGCTGTGGTCCGCGATCATGACGCTGGCGCTGGTCGGGCTGCTGATCATCCTGCAGGATTTCATCGCCGATCTCTACGCGCTGGCCAAGGGCGGCGACCGCTCGGCGCGAGATGCGCTGATGCCGGTGCTGATCGGCTTTGCGCTGATCCTGCTGTCGCTGCCGGTGTTCGCGCTGGTCTGGGGCGCGCGCGCCAGCGACCTGGCCGAGGCCTGGACCAAGGCGCAGCAGGGCTTTTCGCTGGGCGGGGTGCGGCTGTCGCCGATGGCGCTGCTGACCTTCCTGATCGTCTTTGCCATCGGCTATTTCCTGACCAACTTCGTGCAGGGCGCCTTCCGCAGCTCCATCCTGCCCAAGACGAGGCTGGATGCGGGCGGGCAGAACGCCGTCACCTCGATGATCGGCTATGTCGGCGTGGCGCTGGCGGCGGTCTTTGCCGTGACCTCGGCGGGGATCGACCTGACCTCGCTGGCCTTCGTCGCCGGTGCGCTTTCGGTCGGCATCGGTTTCGGCATGCAGCAGGTGGTGTCGAACTTCGTCTCGGGCATCATCCTGCTGGTCGAGCGGCCAATCGCCGTCGGCGACTGGATCGAGGTCGGCGGCCAGCAGGGCATCGTCAGGAAGATGGCGGTGCGCGCCACCCAGATCCAGACCTTCGACCGCACCCAGGTCATCGTGCCGAACTCGAACCTGATCACCCAGCCGGTGACGAACTGGACGCGCGGCAGCCTGGCCGGGCGGATCATCGTGCCGATCACGGTGGGGGTGACGGCCGACAGCCGGCAGGTGGCCGCGCTCCTGCGCGAGATCGCCGAGGACCAGCCGACGGTCCTGGTGAACCCGGCCCCCGCGGTCCTGTTGCGCAGCATCACGCCGACGGGACAGAATTTCGAACTGCGCGCCGTGCTTTCCGACATCAACGGCGGCAGCTCGATCGTGTCCGAGATCAATCACCAGATCCTGGAACGCTTTGCCGCGGCGGGGATCGTCCTGCCCGGCAGTGCGCGGGGCGCGCAGGACATCTACCTGCATCAGGCCGAGGCCGAGGCGCCCGCCGCCCTCTCCCTCGCCGACGCGCAGGACGAAAAGGACCGGCCCGGCCGCAGCAGCTGAGAAGGCGCCGCGCCTTGCGCGTTCCGCGGGCCGCGCCGCGGAGGCCGTCCGGTCCAGGCCGGGCGCCGCACCTTGCGCTTCTTCGTTCCCCAAATACTCCTAGCGGCGCAGGCCGCTGGGCGGTTCCTGTTCCGGCAGGCCCTCTTGCGACAGCATGATCGCCACCGGGCGCAGCCAGGGGATCTGGGCGCAGACGATCATGATCGCCACCATGATCGGCACGGCCAGGAAGGTGCCGGCGATGCCCCAGACCACGCCCCAGAAGGCCAGCGACAGCACGATCCCGAACGAGGACAGCCGCAGCGTCTGGCCCAGCAGCATCGGATCGAACACGTTGCCGATGATGAACTGCACCGCCACCGTCAGCCCGCCCACCGTCAGCGTCACCGCCGGATCGCCGGTCTGCGCCAGCACCATGGCGATGGTGATGACCGTGGCCGCGATCGAGCCCAGCGTCGGGATGAAGTTCAGGATGAAGGTCAGCATGGCCACCGCCCCGGCCAGGTCCAGTCCCTGCACTCGGAAGATCGCCCAGATCAGCGCCGCCGTGACCGCGCTGATCGCCGCCTTGACCACCAGGTAGCGGTTCACCCGGCGCATGATCTTGTGGACCGTCTCCAGCACCTGCCGGGCCTGGGCGGGATCGCCGGTCAGGCGCTCGATCTTGTCCGGGAACCAGATCCGCTCGCTGAACATGAAGCCGACGAAGGTCAGGATCAGCACCGAGGCCGAGATCAGGTTCGACGCCTGCGCCGCGGCCGAGCGCAGCCAGCCGGCGACGTCGATGCTGCCCATGAAGGTGCCGATGGCCTCCTGCACGTTCGGTCCCCAGCGCTGGCTGAGCCGCGCCAGGGCCGCCTGTGCCCGGTCGGCATAGGCGATCGAGGTCGAGACCACCTCGTTCACCTGCGCCACCACCGCGGTCGCGGCCCAGAGCAGGCCGATGGCGATGGCGATCAGCGCCAGCGTGGTCGCCAGCCAGTTCGGCACCTTCAGCCGGGCAAAGGCGGAAATCGCGTCGCTGGTCAGCGAAAAGATGATGATGGCAAAGACCAGGCAGATCAGGATGAAACGCGCCTGCACCAGCAGGAACAGGATCAGGCCAAAGGCGATCACGCCCAGAAAGCCGGTCTGCAACCGCTCGCTCAGATGCGAGTCCCGCCCGTCCAATCGCGTCCCCTCATTCTTTCCGGCGGCGGGGCGCGGCCTGCGCGCCCTGCCTCGTCTCAGGCTTCGGCCTCATCCTCGCCATTCTCGGCGATGCGGGCAACAGAAACCACCTCTTCGCCCGGCGCCGTGTTGAAGACGCGCACGCCCCCGGCAGAACGCGAGCGGAAGCTGATGCCGTCCACCGGCACCCGGATCGACTGCCCGGTCGAGGTGGCCAGCATGATCTGGTCGTCGCGATCCACCGGGAAGCTGGCGACCAGCGGTCCGCCGCGCATCGCCTTGTCCATGGCCATCACGCCCTGGCCGCCGCGCCCGCGCACCGAATAGTCGTGCGACGAGCTGATCTTGCCGGCGCCGCGGGCGGTTATGGTCAGGATCAGATCCTCGGCTGCCGACATCTCGGCATAGCGCTCCTGGCTGATCGCGGCCTCGGCGACGGCATCCTCATCCTCATCGGCCTCGGCGCCGTCGTCCAGCGCGCCCTCGACGGCGCGGCGCATCTTCAGATAGGCGGCGCGTTCCGAGGGGTCGGCCTCGAAATGCCGGATCACCGACATGCTGACCACGCGGTCGCCGGGCGCCAGGCGAATGCCGCGCACGCCGGTCGAATCGCGGCCCTTGAAGACGCGCACGTCGGTGGTCGGGAAGCGGATCGCCCGGCCCGCGGCCGTCACCAGCATCACGTCGTCGTTCTCGGTCGCCATGCGCGCGCCGATCAGTTCCACCCCCTCGGGCAGCTTCATGGCGATCTTGCCGTTGCGCATGACATTGGTGAAATCCGACAGCGCGTTGCGGCGCACGTCGCCTTCCGAGGTGGCGAAGATCACCTGGTAGTCGTCCCAATCCTTTTCCGGGGCATCCACCGGCATCAGCGCGGCGATGGAGACGCCGGACTGGATCGGCAGGATGTTGACGATGGCCTTGCCCTTGGCCGTGCGCCCGCCCAGCGGCAGCCGCCAGGTCTTGAGCCGATAGACCATGCCGTCGGTGGTGAAGAACAGAAGCTCGGTATGGGTATTGGCGACGAACAGGGTGGTGACGACGTCGTCCTCTTTCGTGGCCATGCCGGACAGGCCCTTGCCGCCGCGGCGCTGCGACCGGAACTCGGCCAGGGCCGTGCGCTTGATATAGCCGCCCGAGGTGATGGTGACGACCATGTCCTCGCGCTCGATCAGGTCTTCGTCGTCCAGGTCGCCCGCCCAGTCGGTGATCTCGGTCCGGCGCGGCACGGCGAAATGCTGCTTCACCTCGCGCAACTCGTCCGAGATGATGCCCATGATCCGTTCGCGCGAGGCGAGGATGGCCAGGTATTCGCGGATCGCATCGGCCAGCGTCTTCAGCTCGTCGGTGACTTCCTGCACGCCCAGCTGGGTCAGGCGCTGCAGGCGCAGCTCCAGGATGGCGCGGGCCTGGGTCTCGGACAGGTTGTAGGTGCCGTCCTCGTTCACCGGATGCAGCGGGTCGTCGATCAGCTTCAGGTAGACCACGATCTCATGCGCCGGCCAGCGCCGGGTCATCAGCCGCTCGCGCGCCTCGGCGGCATCGGCCGAGCTGCGGATCGTCGCCACCACCTCGTCGACGTTCGAGACCGCCACGGCGAGGCCGCAAAGCACATGCGCGCGCTCGCGGGCCTTGCGCAATTCATAGGCGGTGCGGCGCGCCACCACTTCCTCGCGGAAGGTCAGGAAATGGGTCAGGAAGTCGCGCAGCGTCAATTGCTCGGGGCGGCCGCCGTTCAGCGCCAGCATGTTGGCGCCGAAGCTGGTCTGCATCGGGGTAAAGCGGAACAGCTGGTTCAGCACCACCTCGGCGGTGGCGTCGCGCTTCAGCTCGATCACCACCCGCACGCCGACGCGGTCGGATTCGTCCTGGACGTGGGCGATGCCCTCGATGCGCTTTTCCTTGGCAAGCTCGGCGATCTTCTCGATCAGGCTGGCCTTGTTCACCTGGAAGGGGATCTCGTCCAGGATGATCGCCTGCCGGCCGGCGCGGGTTTCCTCGATCCGGGTCTTGGCGCGCAGGATGATGCTGCCGCGCCCCTCGAGGTAAGCCTTGCGCGCGCCCGAACGGCCCAGGATGATGCCGCCGGTGGGGAAATCCGGGCCGGGCACGATCTCCAGCAGCCGCTCGGTCGGCAGGTCGGGGTTTTCGATCAACGCCAGGGTGGCGTCCACCACCTCGCCCAGGTTGTGCGGCGGGATGTTCGTGGCCATGCCGACGGCGATGCCGCCCGCACCGTTGACCAGCATGTTCGGGAAGCGCGCCGGCAGGACGGTCGGCTCGCGGTCCTTGCCGTCGTAGTTGTCCTGGAAATCGACGGTGTCCTTGTCGATGTCCATCAGCAGATAGGCCGAGGGCTTGTCCATCCGCACCTCGGTATAGCGCATGGCCGCCGGGCTGTCGCCGTCCATGCTCCCGAAGTTGCCCTGGCCGTCCAGAAGCGGCAGGGACATGGAAAAGTCCTGCGCCATCCGCACCAGCGCGTCATAGATCGAGGCGTCGCCATGCGGGTGATACTTACCCATGGTGTCGCCGACCGGGCGGGCCGACTTGCGATAGGGCTTGTCATGGGTGTTGCCGGTCTCGTGCATGGCGAAGAGGACGCGGCGATGCACCGGCTTCAGCCCGTCGCGCAGGTCGGGAATTGCCCGGCTGACGATGACCGACATGGCATAGTCGAGATAGGACGAGCGCATCTCGTGCGCGATGTCGATCACCGGGCCGTCGTGATGCATCACGGCGCGCTCCGATCCGCCGTTCTCGGGGGTATCGTCGTCGTTTTCAGGGATGTCAGCCACGGGGAAAACCTCAAGATCTTGTTGGGCACGGGTCTATCCCATACCCGCTTTGGGTGCAATCTTGACGGGCCGCCCCGGTGCGGGAATTGCGGCTCAGGCCAGCCCGGCCTCGCGCCTGCGGCCGCGGACCGAGGCCAGCCACAGCGCCGACAGCCCGGCCGAGAGGATCGCGTTCCAGCCGGCCATGGAAATGCCGAACAGGCTCCAGGCCACCTCGTCGCAGCGCACGACCGGCGCCTTTTCCAGCGCCGCCATCAGATCCTGCGTGGACATGCTGGCCAGGCCCGAGACCCCGCCCGAGCAATGCTGCGGCCCCTGCCAGACCTGCAATTCGACGCCCGCGTGATAGATGGCAAGGCCGGTGGCGCAAAGCGCGGCCAGCAGCCCCAGCGCCGCCAGCCAGCGCTTCCAGCCGAAGAACCAGATCAGCCCGCCGATGATCGCGGCGACCAGATGCGGCCAGCGCTGCAGGATGCACAGCTCGCAGGGCGCATAGCCCAGGGCCTGGAAGGTCAGCGCGGCGGCCAGCAGCGCGGCGGAACCGGCGCCGGCGGTGACGGCGACATGCTTGCTTGAAAATCCGTTCATGGCTTCCGGTTAGGACCGCGCCTCGCGACCGGCAAGTGCCAATCGCGTGAACTCAATGCGGCTTCCAGGTGACGACGCGGTAAAGATAGATCGCCACCACCGCCACCACCACCAGCTTGGACAGCGGATCGACCCAATCCGCGACCAGCGCATAGTTTTCATGCAGCATCAGCCCGGCAAAGGTCAGCACCCCGGTCCAGAGCGCGCTGCCGATCACGGTATAGAGCAGGAATTTCCACATCGGCATCCGCGCGAGCCCCGCCGGGACCGAGATCAGCGTGCGGATCGCCGGGATCATGCGGCCGAAGAACACCGCCATGGCGCCGTGGCGCTGGAACCATTCATGCGCGGCGTCGATGTCCGAGGGCGAAAGCGTGAGCAGCCGGCCGTGCCGGGCGGCAAAGCGCTTCAGCCGCTCCTCGCCGAACCACAGGCCGATGTAATACCACATCAGCGTGCCCAGGACCGAGCCGATGGTGCCGACCAGGATGGTCAGCGTCAGCGACATCCGCCCGCTGCCGGCCAGGAAGCCGGCCAGGGGCATGATCACCTCGGAGGGGATGGGCGGAAAGACGTTCTCGGCCACCATGAGCATCAGCACGCCCAGATAGCCCCAGCTCTCGATCGTCGAAACCACCCAGTCGAACATGCCTGCCCCTTTCGTTTGGGAACGTGCTGCGGGCTGGGGCCGGAACTGTCAAGCCTGCGCGCGTGTTGCGCCGTGGCGGGGTTGCGATAAGCTCGGCAGGCGGGATCACGGCGGGGAGGACGGCGCGATGGAATGGCGGGGCAGGCGCGGCAGCAGGAATGTCGAGGATCGGCGCGGCATGGGCCGGGCCGCCGGCGCGGGCGGCATGGGCGTCGTCGGCGTGCTGGTGGTGCTGGCGGTGGGGTATTTCTTCGGCATCGACATCTCGCCCATCGTCGGCGCCCTGGACGAGGGCGGCGCGCCCGGCGAGTCGCGCGAGCTGACGCAGGAAGAGCGCGAGATCGGCCAGTTCGTCTCGGTCGTGCTGGCCGATACCGAGGAGGTCTGGGCCGGCGTGCTGCCCGACCAGGCCGGCATGCGCTACCAGGATCCGGGGCTGGTTCTGTTTTCGGGCGCGGTGCAGTCGGCCTGCGGCGGCGCCTCGGCGGCGATGGGGCCGTTCTATTGCCCCGGCGACCGCAAGGTCTACCTGGACACGGATTTCTTTCGGGTCATGGCCGGCAAGATGGGGGCGGGGGGCGATTTCGCCTATGCCTATGTCATCGCGCATGAGGTCGGCCATCACGTGCAGAACCTGACCGGCACGCTTTCCGAGGTGAACGGGCTGCGCGCCCGGCTGGGCGAGCGCGATGCGAACCGGTTGTCGGTCGCCACCGAATTGCAGGCGGATTGCTATGCCGGGATCTGGGCGCGGCAGGCCAGCGAGCAGTTCGGCGCCGTCGAGGAGGGCGACATCGACGAGGCGATCAATGCCGCTGCCGCGGTGGGCGACGACACGCTGATGGAAAGCGCCGGCCGGGCGGTGGTGCCCGACGCCTTCACCCATGGCTCGGCCGCCGAGCGGCAGGCCTGGTTCAAGCGCGGCTTTGCCTCGGGGCAGATGGCGCAATGCGACAGTTTCGCGGCTTTGGGGAATTAGGGGCGGCGGCGCGGGTGGCACGGCCGCGGGGAGTATTTGCAGAACAGAGAAGGGCAGGGGTGGTGCCCCCGATGGGCCGGCCGCTATCCGTGGCGCGGTCGCAGGAGTATTTGGGAAACGGTGAAAGGCTGTGCCGCGGCGGGGTGCGCCAACCTGTCGCGGCGGCGGTCAGGGGCGCTGCAGCTGGATGCCGCGCGGGCGTTCGGTGGTGGCCCAATCGGGCCAGAGGCCGAAATGTTCGAGCCCGGCAAGCAGCAGGCCGGCCGCGATGACGCCGAGGACCAGCGCGACGGTTCGGGCGCTGGGCGGGTTTCGCGCCCAGCGGGCGGCCCGGATCAGCCAGATGAGGTTGTTCATGCGCCCGTTCCTTTGCTAGTGCTGCCCCCGGAAACCGAAAATGCGCCGGGACGACCTCTTGCCTCAGCATAGCGACAGCCGAATCCTGCCCTATAGCGCCGACCAGATGTATGCGCTGGTGGCCGATATAGAAAGATACCCCGAGTTCCTGCCCTGGAACACTGCCGCGCGCATCCGCGCGCGCCGGCCCGGCGCCTCGGGCAGCGAGGTGGTCGAGGCCGACCTGGTCATCAGCTTCAAGGTGTTCCGCGAGCGCTTCGGCTCGCGCGTGACGCTGTGGCCCGAGACGAAGCGCATCGACACCGAATACCTGGACGGGCCCTTCAAATACCTGCGCAGCGGCTGGAGCTTCGCCGACCTGCCGGAGGGCGGCTGCAAGGTCGAGTTCTTCGTCGATTTCGAGTTCCGCAACGCCATCCTGGGCAAGGTGATCGGCGTGGTCTTCGGCGAGGCGATGATGCGTATCGTGCGCGCCTTCGAGGACCGGGCGAAGGCGCTTTACGGCGCCTGACGCGCGTCCTGCCAGATGGCGCGGTCGGCGGCCAGGGCGGTGCGCAGCCGCGCCTCGGCCTCGGGCGCCAGGTCGGTGACGGCGGGGGGCGAGACATTGCTGCGCCGCAGCGCGACCGGCTTGCCGAGGCGCTGCGCCAGGAATTGCGTCAGCGCCGGCATCGCCTCGTAGCGGAAGAGGTGATCGACCGCGATCCGGCCGTCATTGTCGACGAGGAAATCGGATTGCCGGCCCAGCCGGGCATGGGCCGGGCGATCGCCGGGGCGCAGGTAGTCGTCCGCGAAACGCTCGAAGCTGACATGGGCGGTGCTGTTCGGATGGCCGATCAGCTCGTCGCGGGCGCGAAAGCGATACCAGCTGCGCAGCCAGTCCAGCGGTTCGCGGATCACCGCCACGGTTTCGAACGCGGGCCCGCCCAGCGGCTCGAGCAGCGGCCGGATGCGGCTGCGATATTGCCGCAGGTTCAGGTGCTTGATCTCGGGCCGGGTGCGAAAGACGATCTCGGCCCTGGGCGCCAGTGCCTGTTCCAGCGCCGTCGTCCCGGTCTTGGGCACCGACAGCAGCACGATGCGGGGCTGGAGAAAGATCAGCATGAGGGGGCGATGGGCAGGGGCATGGTGCCGCTTAGCGGTCCCGGCCCGTGCTGGCAAGGCGGGCCGGGATGCGGCCCGCCTGCTGCGGCATCAGATCACGCCGAAGGCGCGCATCGGTTCGGCCACCCGGATGAAGCCGGCGATGTTGGCGCCGATGACGTAATCGCCCGGCGCGCCGAATTCCTCGGCCGTGCTGTAGCAGCTGTCATGGATGTCGCGCATGATCTCGGCAAGCTTGGCCTCGGTCTTTTCGAAGCTCCAGCGGTCGCGCGAGGCGTTCTGCTGCATCTCCAGCGCCGAGGTGGCGACGCCGCCGGCGTTCGCCGCCTTGCCGGGGCCGAACTTGACGCCGGCCTGCTGGAAGGTGCGGATCGCCTCGGGGGTGCAGGGCATGTTCGCGCCCTCGCCGACCGCGGTCACGCCGTTCTTGACCAGCTTGGCGGCGTCCTTGCCGGTCAGCTCGTTCTGCGTGGCCGAGGGCATGGCGACCTCGCAGGCCACGTCCCAGATCGAGCCCTCGCCGGATTTCACGAAATAGGCGCCGTTGCCTTCGCCCTTCATCCGCACGTATTGCGAGATGCGGCCGCGGCGCACTTCCTTGATTTCCTTGAGGAGGCCAAGGTCGATGCCGCCCTCGTCCACGATATAGCCCGAGCTGTCCGAGCAGGCGATGACCTTGCCGCCGAATTCCTGCACCTTCTCGATGGTGTAGATGGCGACGTTGCCCGAGCCCGAGACCACGACCGTCTTGCCGTCGAAATCGGTGCCGCCGGTCTTCAGCATGGCCTGGGTGAAATAGGTGTTGCCGTAGCCGGTCGCCTCTTTGCGCGCCAGCGAGCCGCCGTAGAACAGGCCCTTGCCGGTCAGCACGCCCGCCTCGTAGCGGTTGGTCAGGCGCTTGTATTGGCCGAACATGTAGCCGATCTCGCGCGCGCCCACGCCGATGTCGCCCGCCGGCACGTCGGTATATTCGCCCAGGTGGCGGTAAAGCTCGGTCATGAAGCTTTGGCAGAAGCGCATGATCTCGCCGTCCGTGCGGCCCTTGGGATCGAAGTCCGAGCCGCCCTTGCCGCCGCCGATGGGCAGGCCGGTCAGCGCGTTCTTGAAGATCTGCTCGAAGCCCAGGAACTTGATGATGCCCACGTTCACCGAAGGGTGGAAGCGCAAGCCGCCCTTGTAGGGGCCCATGGCCGAGCTGAACTGCACCCGGAAGCCGCGGTTGATCTGCACCCGGCCCTTGTCATCGGTCCACGGCACGCGGAAGATGATCTGGCGCTCGGGTTCGCAGATGCGCTCGATCAGGGCGTCCTCCAGATAGTCGGGGCGCTTGGCGACGACGCGGCCAAGGCTTTCCAGAACCTCGCGCACCGCCTGGTGGAATTCGGGTTCGCCTGCGTTGCGGCGGACCACCTCCTCATAGATGGGGGCAAGCTTGTCGTCGATCTGCGGCATGTCGCGGAATCCTTTCCCTTGGGGTCGGAGGGCTCCTTAGCCCAAGGTGCGGGCAGTTTGAATGGGGCAAGAGCAATATTCGGGTAAAATGCCCGAGTTTTTGGCGTAATGCCAAATTATCCCAGGGATAAATCACGTGATATCAATGGCTAGATGGTTTTCGTTCTGCCCGTTCTGCGGGCAGCGGCTTTTTGCCACGCTTCTTGCCATGACATGTCGCTTGCAATGACACCTGCCTTGCAAAGCAAAAGACCGCCCGGCGCCTCCTCGCGCCGGACGGTCCAGTTGCGCCGGGGTCGGGGTCAGCGGCGCCCCGCCTCCAGCGCGTCCTCGAAGGTGCGCAGGCCCGTGACGGGGGCCTGCACCAGCACCGCCATGTTGCCGGGCTTGTGTTCGTTGCGCAGCATCTTCAGATGCGCGGCCGGGATTTCGGCCCAGGGAAAGACCTCGGACATGCAGGGGTCGATGCGGCGCTCGAGCATCAGCTTGTTGGCCGCAGACGCCTGTTTCAGATGCGCGAAATGGCTGCCCTGCAGGCGCTTCTGGTGCATCCACATGTAGCGCACGTCGAAGGTGCAGTTGAAGCCCGAGGTGCCGGCGCAGATCACCACCATGCCGCCCTTCTTGCAGACGAAGGTCGAGACCGGGAAGGTCGCCTCGCCCGGATGTTCGAAGACGATGTCGACGTTGTTGCCCTTGCCGGTGATGTCCCAGATCGCCTTGCCGAACTTGCGCACCTCGTTGAACCACTCCTTGTATTCGGGGGTGTTCACCTTGGGCAATTGGCCCCAGCACTTGAAGTCCTTGCGGTTGATGACGCCCTTGGCGCCAAGGCTCATGACGAACTCGCGCTTGTCCTCGTCGCTGATGACGCCGACCGCATTGGCCCCGGCGGCGTTGATCAGCTGGATGGCGAAGCTGCCAAGCCCGCCCGAGGCGCCCCAGACCAGCACGTTCATGCCCGGCTTCAGCTCATGCGGCTCGTGGCCGAAGAGCATGCGGTAGGCGGTGGCCAGCGTCAGCGTGTAGCAGGCCGATTCCTCCCAGGTCAGGTGCTGGGGGCGGCGCATCAGCTGCTGGGCCTGGACGCGGGTGAACTGGGCGAAGCTGCCGTCCGGCGTCTCGTAGCCCCAGATGCGCTGGCTGGGCGAATACATCGGGTCGCCGCCGTTGCATTCCTCGTCGTTGCCGTCGTCCTGGTTGCAATGGATGACGACTTCGTCCCCGACCTTCCAGTTCTTGACCTTGTCGCCCACCGCCCAGACGATGCCCGAGGCATCCGAGCCCGCGATGTGATAGGGCGCGCCATGGCCGTCGAAGGGGCTGATCGGCACGCCGAGGCCGGCCCAGATGCCGTTGTAGTTGACGCCCGCCGCCATCACCAGGACCAGCACCTCGTTGCTGTCGATCGGCGGCGTCTCGACCACCTCGACCTGCATGGCCTTGTCGGGCTCGCCATGGCGTTCGCGGCGGATGGCCCAGGCGTACATCTGCTGGGGCACATAGCCCAGAGGCGGCATCTCGCCGATCTCGTAGAGATCCTTTTCCGGTGCGTCATAGGGCGCGATCGGGGTGGGTTGGTCCAGGGCCATCTCAGAGTCCTCTTTTGCCGCTTTCGGCGCCGGGTTTCCGCCGCGGCGCAGAATCAGCGCGGGTTGCAGCGCCCGTTGTAAGGATGACTGCGCAACATTGCAATATTACTGATGTAGAAATTGTAATAATCTGTCGTAACGAATGCGCGAACCGCCGCAGTGCAGCGGAACCCGGCGCCCCGATGGCTGGGTCGGAGCAGGGCCTGCCGGGCTCAAGGCGGCGCTTGCCCGCCGAATCGGTGGCGCAGCGGGCGGGGTTGGGCCGTCGGATGCGCCCAGCCCGCATTTCCTGCCGCCCCCTGCCTAGGCGCGGCCGCGGTTGTTCGCCTTCCGGCCTCTAGGCCAGCCCTCGCTGCGATCCGCGCTGCACCTGCATTGCCGGGCGCAAATGCCGAATTTTCCCGGCATTTCCGGGGGCAAGGCCTGAAACGACAGGCGATGGAAGCCCGGAAATCCCTTGTTTTCCGCCATCCCAAGTGTGGTTGGACGGTGACTTTGCCCATTTGCCAAGGCCATTGGCGCTCATCGAAACTTCCCGAAAAAAAAGCCGCCCCGAGGGACGGCCTGGCCGATGAAATGCTGCGATTGCTAACTAAAGATCCGCGAGCCGATAGATTCCGCAATCGCGATTCGAGCCGTGGAGGATCGACCGGATGCCGCGCGTCCACAACTGTCGTCGGAGTTCCTCCTTTTCGAGCGAGCGCTGTCGCGCCAGGGTTGCGAGCGAGACATGAGCGGGTCGGAAGCGATAGAAACTGTCGAGTTCGATATGCCAGGGCGCCTCGCGGTCGCCGATGATCGGAACGACGCGCTTCAGTAGGGGGTGCCGTCATGATTGGCCAGCCGCAGCAGGCTGGCTACGGCGCCGTCGTCGATGCCGAGGATTTCGGCGGCTTCGTCCTTGCTGATCCGGGGGCATGCGCGGTGCGTAGAGAGCGCCCGTCATTTCCTCTTCATCGATCAGGATCGAATCGAAACCTGCCTGTCCCTGGGCGTGTGCCGCGAAGGTGTCGTTGACATGCAAATACTTATCCTCGCTGTCGGCCGGCAGGCCGAACGCGATCAGGACCGTCGTCAACGAACCTCGTGGAACACCCGTTTCATCGCAGAGCGAGGTGATGCTATGGCGCCGCCGCTGGGCTGCCACTTCGCCGAGCAAGGTTTCTCCGGCGGCGATCGACATGCTGTCAAGGATATGGCTCCGCAGGATGTCCTCGGTCGGCCGATGCCATCTGGATCGGAGAGGGCGCCGGAGTAGAGCGGGCCGTATGCGGATCGCGGCGTCGACACGGGCTGTTGCCGTTTCACGGCGCTGAAGATTTCCTCGAGGCCGTCTCGAACGCCGTCAGGCCCCCGTGAGATGAATCCGAACCCGACCTTTCCGCTCTCGTCCCATCGCTCTTGGGTCAACAAGGAGGCTTTCACCAGCGTGCCATGGAAGAGGCAGGCGCCGAGCAGTTGCGTGGCACGGGCGACCTGATCGATGCGCTGGCTGTCGAGCCACTGGGGGCCTGCCTGCCCGTCAATACGGGCTGCGACATAGGCCTGAAGCGGCGAGACCCCATGCCGAGGGGTTTCCGCGGCCAGGCGTTCGAGCGCGTCATCCGATTCGGCGAGCGCGCCCGGCAACTGGAATCGCTCCTCCTCCGTAGCGGCCTTGCGGCGGATCAGGGGGATGCCATGGCGCGGGCAGGTCCTGACAGGGGCGAACATCCAGTGCAGCCGTCCGACGCGTTGTCCATGGCTTCCGGCCGCCATTTGGCGATCTTCCAGCAGGCAGGCGGGGCAGAAGGTGATCCGCCGACGATCGAGAAACCTGATGTCGAACAACTGTCCCCGGTGCTCATGGCCCGCCTTGCCGGCCGGCAGGATCGCGGCGCGAAGCAATCCGGCCCGAGGCATGCCGCTGAGCGCCGCGATGCGCTCCACGGTCTCGGGCGCCGCTGGCATGACGGATTGGCGAGCCAGATCCAGAAAAGCCATGAACGGAAGGCCGCCATCCCGGCATGGAACCGGGCCATGCGCGCGACATAGGACATCAGGGATTCGCCGGCGGCCAGCGGAAGGAAGGGAAGAAGCGGCATGGATCAGGACCTCGACAGCTGCTTGCGTTGGCGTTCGGTGCGGATCGCGGTGGTCTTGCCACCGCCGGCGGGCTCGATCAGCGCGATGCCGCGGGTCTCCTGCCCGGCGGTGAAGCGCGCCGGCAGGGGCAGGAGGTTTCCCTCGTCATCGGTCTGGAACAGGCGCTGCAACTGGAGCTTCAGATCCCTGTCGCGGTCGCTCTCGATATGAATGCGTCGCAGCCCGGCGATGACCTGTGCGACGGGCTTGGGGGCGGCCGGCGTCGGGACTGCGGGGTATCGGCGGTCATGGATCAGTCTTCCATCTCGAAGTTGTTGGCGCGGCGTGCCGGGGCCTGCTGGGGCGCGGCATCGGTCTCCGTGTTCCGGGGAGCACGGGGTTCGATGGAGCGGCCGTAGCCATCTTCCGACCTCTGGGTCCGGGCGGTGTTCGCAGCCACCTTGAAGCTGTCGAACAGGGAGGATTCGAGCTTTTGCAGGCTCTCCACCGTCCAGTTCTTGTCGATCAGGCCGAAGGCCAGCTTGCTGGTGGTGTTCATGTGTGAACCGGCGTGCAAAATTGACCCCGTAACGGGGTAATCGGCTTCCAAAAATGACCCCCCTTACGCTGATGGTCATGATGCCTCCGAGGCTATCGGGGGGCACAGTGTGGGATGCTGGTTGTGGAGACGATTGCGAAGATCCGCCGGGCGTATTTCCAGGACAAGAAGTCGATCAAGCATATCTGCCGAGAGCTGCGGGTATCGCGGAACACGGTTCGGAAGGTGATCCGGTCCGGCGCAACGGAGATGACTTACGAGCGAACCGTCCAACCGCAGCCGAAGATCGGTCCCTGGAAAGGCAAGCTCGACGAGATGCTGGCGGCGAATGCGCGCAAGCCGAAGCGCGAGCGGCTGACCCGCATCCGGATTTTCGAAGAGCTCAGGGCCCTCGGATATGACGGCGGCTACGACGCGGTCCGACGCTATGCGGCTTCGTGGTCGCAGGCGGAGCAGGAAGCGTCAGCCGCCGCCTATGTGCCACTGAGCTTCGATCCGGGTGAAGCCTACCAGTTCGACTGGAGTCACGAGGTCGTTCTGATCGACGGCGTGACCACCACGGTGAAGGTGGCTCACGTCCGGCTTTGTCATAGCCGGATGCTGTTCGTCCGGGCCTACCCGCGAGAGACGCAGGAAATGGTGTTCGATGCCCATGACAAGGCCTTTGCCTTCTTCGGCGGCGCCTGTGCGCGTGGGATCTACGACAACATGAAGACGGCGGTGGACACGATCTTCGTCGGCCGCGACCGCGCGTATAATCGCCGGTTCCAGCAGATGTGCGGACACTACCTTGTCGATCCCGTCGCCTGCACCCCCGCGTCCGGCTGGGAGAAGGGACAAGTAGAGAACCAGGTTGGCGTTGTCCGGCGGCGGTTCTTCGTGCCGCGGCCGCGCTTCAAGAGCTACGCGGAACTCAACGCCTGGCTTCAGGATCGCTGTATTGCCTGGGCCAAGGCCCATCCGCACCAGGAATTGCGTGATCGGACAATCTGGGACGTGTTCCAGGATGAGCGGGCGAGCCTGGTGCCCTACGTCGGCCCTTTCGACGGATTCCATGCCGTGCCGGCCTCGGTGTCCAAGACCTGCCTCGTTAGGTTCGACAAGAACCGCTACTCGGTCGATGGTCGCGCCGTCGGCCGTCCGGTCGAGATCCGCGCCTATGCCGAGCGGGTCGAGGTCTGGCAGGACGGCAAGATCGTCGGCCGGCACGACCGCGCCTTCGGGCGCGACAAGGCCATCTATGACCCGCTGCACTACATCCCGGTGCTGGCCCGCAAGCCCGGCGCCCTTCGAAACGGCGCTCCCTTCAAGGAATGGGAACTGCCGCCGGCGATACGACGCGTCCAGCGTAAGCTGGGGCGCGTGCCGAACGGTGACCGTCAGATGGTCCAGATCCTGAGCATGATCCCAACGGATGGACTGGAAGCCGTCGAGGCTGCCTGCGTCGAGGCCCTGACCGAAGGCGCCCCGGCGGCATCGGTCGTTCTGAACATCCTGGCCCGACATCGCGAGCCACCACCTCCGTTGACCATCGCCACGCCGGACGCGTTGCGCCTGACCTGCGAGCCCGTGGCCGACTGCAAACGCTACGACAGCCTCAGGAGACCCCGCCATGGAAAGATCACAGGTGCTGGACGCGATGGGCCAGTTGAAGCTCTACGGCATGAAGGCCGCCTACGATGAGATCATCGCCACGGCGGTGAAGCGACAGCACGAACCGCAGCAAATCGTGGGCGACCTGCTGAACGCCGAGATCAGCGAGAAACAAGCTCGCTCGATCAAATACCAGATGACCATCGCCAAGCTGCCCTTGGCCAAGGAAGTCGACGAGTTCAGCTTCGAAGACACGCCCGTAAACGAAACGCTGGTGCGCGATCTGGCCTCCGGAGAGTTCCTCGAGCATCAGCGTAACGTCGTCCTCATCGGCGGCACCGGGACCGGCAAATCCCACCTTGCCGTCAGCATCGCCCGGGCCTGCATCCGCCGTGGCAAGCGCGGCCGCTTCTTCAACGTCGTGGACCTGGTGAACAAGCTGGACGCCGAAGCCCGCGCCGACCGACAGGGACGCACTGCGGATCTCCTGTGCCGCCTCGACTTCCTGATCCTCGACGAGTTGGGATATCTGCCGTTCGCCCAGACGGGTGGCCAGCTCCTGTTCCACCTCATCAGTCGCCTTTACGAACGCACCTCGATCATCGTGACGACGAACCTCGACTTCGGCGAATGGCCGACCGTCTTCGGAGACGCGAAGATGACAACGGCGCTCCTCGACCGACTGACCCATCACTGTGACATCGTCGAGACCGGCAACGAGAGCTGGCGCTTCAAGACGCGGGAATGACCGAGACGCCGCTGGCCCGATCCGGTTGCGCTGTATGGAGGCTACACCGCATCGGGCCAGCTACCCGTGCTGACCAAGCGGGGTCATTATTGGGCGCCGAAAGGGGGTCAAAGTTGCGTGCCGATTGACAGCGAAGTCCCAGGGCAGCAGAACCCAGGCCGGTGACCTGCCCCCCGGTCGTCCCTCGTTCATAACGAGAGTCCTTGGGGTTGATATTGGTTGGTTTCGGGTGTGGCAAGCGCGCCGGGCGCGGAGCCCTCAGATTGCTCAAGCGCTCGGCGCGCGTCGGACGGGGTCTTGTTGCCCAGCGAGGAATGGGGCCTGACGTTGTTGTAGTCGTAGCGCCAGAGGGCCAGTTTGCGGCGGGCATCAGCCAGGCTGTCGAAGATTTCCTCGTTCAGGCATTCGTCGCGCAGGCTGCCGTTGAAGCTTTCGATGTAGCCATTCTGCTGCGGCTTGCCCGGGTCGATGTAGTGCCATTCGACGCCGTTCGCGTTGGCCCATTTCAGGATGGCCTTGCTGGTGAACTCGGTTCCGTTGTCGCTGACGATGCAAGCGGGCTTGCCGTAAATCCTGACCAGCGCATCCAGTTCCCGTGCCACCCGAGCCCCAGAGATGCTCGTGTCAGCGATCAACGCCAGGTTCTCGCGGCAGCAATCGTCGTTCACAGCCAGAATGCGGAACTTGCGGCAGGCCCCGAACGTGTCGGACAGGAAGTCTAACGACCACCGCTGGTTTGGCCTCAACGGCGCTGGTATTGGCGTCCGGCTACCTCGTGCCCTCTTGCGGCCACGCCTGCGGCGCACCGACAGGCCCTCTTCCCGGTAGATGCGATAGAGCTTCTTCTCGTTCATGATCATGCCCTTGCGCTCCAGCAGGATGCCCACGCGCCGGTAGCCGAACCGCCGGCGCTTCTCGGCAATCTTGTGCATCTCCTCACGGATTTCCGGGTTGTCGGGTGGCCTGTCACGCCGCACCGTCTTCGGATCGACACCGATCAGGACACAGGCCCGACGCTGAGAGATCGGATGATCCTTCATCGCCCGCAGCACCGCGTCCCGCCGTTGCACCGGTGTCGTCAGGGCTTTCCCAAGAGATCCTTCAGAACCACGTTGTCCAGCATGGCATCGGCCAGAAGGCGCTTCAGCTTCGCGTTCTCGTCCTCGAGCTGCTTCAGCCGCTTGGCGTCCGACAGGTCCATCCCGCCATACTTCGCCTTGAGCTTGTAGAACGTCGCGGGGCTCAACCCGTGCTTCCGGCAAAGCTCGGAAGTCGGCAAACCCGCCTCCTGCTCCTTGATCATCCCGATAATCTGCGCCTCGGTGAACCGGCTTTTCCTCATGTCGTCTGCTCCTTCTCAGGTTGGGCAGACTCTACATCACAGCGAGGGAACTTCCGGGGGGCAGGTCATCCCCAAAGCACGGTTTCGTCGATCCCGGCCAGGTCACGGCAGCCGGTCAGGGCCATGGCGACCTCCAGCTCGGCGCGCAGGATGGTCAGCATATGCGCGACCCCCGCCGCGCCGCCCACCGCCAGGGCGTGGATCTGCGGCCGCCCGACCAGCACCGCCGATGCCCCCAGCGCCAGCGCCTTCAGCGCATCGGTGCCGCGGCGGATGCCGCCGTCGCACAGCACCGGGATGCGCCCGGCGACCTGGCGGGCGACGACCGGCAGCGCCTCGGCCGTCGCCGGCAGCGTGTCGAGCGCCCGGCCGCCGTGGTTCGAGACGATCACCCCGTCCACCCCCACCGCCACGGCGCGTTCGGCATCATGCGCCGACATGATGCCCTTCAGGATCACCGGCAGCCGGGTCTGCGACTTCAGCCAGGCGATGTCCTCCCAGCGCGGGGCGGCATCCATCAGGCCCAGGAAGGTCGCCGCCCGCCCCGGTTCGCTGCGGATCTGCGGCGGGCGCATGCCGTCCAGGTTGACGGCGCGGATGCCCTCGGGCAGGCGGAAGCCGGCGCGCTGCTCCATGTTGCGCAATCCGTTCACCGGCGCATCCACGGTGACGACCAGCGCGCGACAGCCCGCCGCCTCGGCCCGGCGGACCAGCGACAGCGTATCGCCGCGCTCGGGCTGCATGTAGAGCTGGAACCACAAGGGCCCCTGCGCGCGGGCCGTGATCTCTTCCAGCGGCAGGCCGGACTGGGTCGAGACCACCATCAGGCTGCCCGTCGCCGCCGCGCCAAGGGCGGTCGCGTGTTCGGCCTCGGCATGGGCGAGGCCGTGAAAGGCCACCGGCGCAAGGATCAGCGGATGCGGCAGGTCCAGCCCCAGCAGGCGCAGGCCGGTATCGGCGCCGCGCAGGTCCGCCAGCACCCGGCCCTGCAGCCGGATCGCCTGCCATGCGGCCAGGTTGGCCTGCGCCGTCAGCCCGTCCGCACCGGCGCCGTCGACATAGGCCCGCAGGGGCGCGGGCATCCGCTCGGCCGCGTGCCGCTCGTAGTCGCACAGGGCCACGACATCGGCGGGGATCTCAGCCTGGCCAGCCACCCGTCAGGTCTCGGCCCAGTGGCGGATCATGTTGTGGTAATGCGCGGTGATCCCCGTCACCGCCGGATCGTCGTCGGGCAGCATCGCGCGGATGCGCATGATCGACATGTCCAGGTCATAGAGCATGTGCCGCCGCCAGTCGTCGCGCACCATCGACTGCGCCCAGAAGAACGAGGCCCAGCGCGAGCCGCGCGTCACCGGCGTCACCGAATGCAGCGAGGTCGCGGGATAGACCACGGCATGGCCCGCCGGCAGCTTGACGCTGTGCTGGCCATAGGTGTCGTGCACGACCAGTTCGCCGCCCTCGTAATCCTCGGGCGGGGTCAGGAAGACGGTGGTCGAGACATCGGTGCGGATGCGCTGGCCGGTGCCAGGTATGACGCGGATCGAGCCGTCGACATGGGCGCCGAAGGTCATGCCCTCGTCATAGCGGTTGAACATCGGCGGCAGGATATGCGCGGGCAGCGCGGCCGAGGAATAGACCGGGCTGCGGCCCAGGGCCCGCAACACGATATTGCCCAGCTCGCGCGCCTCGGGACTGTCCACCGGCACCTGGAGGTTATGCTTGACCTTGGCCGCCTGGTCGCCGGCGGTGCTGCGGCCGTCGACCCAGTCGGTGCCTTCGAGGATCTGCCGCATATAGGCGACCTCCTCGGGCGTCAGCAGGTCCGGGATGGTGATCAGCATGGCGGTCCTCCAGCGGTGGCATGCGGGCGCAGGATAGGACCGGCGCCAAGGAAGGTTAAGGGTTTTTGTCGGACATTCGGGACGCCCGCACTGCAAGAAAGGGGGGCGGGCGATTGGACCCGCCCCCGATGCTTCCGATTCGGGGATCAGAAGCGATAGTTCAGCTTTGCGGTCACGCTGCGACCGGGCGCGCGGTTGGCAAAGATGCCGACATGCGAGGCGTCGTAAAGCCGCTCGTCAAAGGCGTTATTGACGTTGACCTGCAACTCGGCCGTCTCATTGATCTTGTAGGCGGCCATCAGGTCCACCCGCCATTGCGAGGGCAGGGCGGCCGTATTCTCGCCGTTCAGGTAACGCTTGCCGGTATAGGTCGCACCGCCGCCGACGGTCCACCTGTCGGAGACCTCATAGGTCGTCCACAGGCTGAACGAGTGCCGGGCAACGAATTGCAGGTAGTTGCCGTTATCCGCACTGGGTTCGCCGTCGTCGAAGCCGCCGTCTATCGTCTTGGCGTCGACAAAGGCATAGCCCGCCGACAAGCCCCAGCGTTCGTTGATCTGGCCGGCTGCGCCAAGCTCGAAGCCGCGGGCGCGGTTGTGACCCAGAAGTGCGACATTGCCCAGATCGTCCTCGACTCGGGCGTTCTTCTTCTCGGTCTGGAAGATGGCGGCGGTCAGCAGGAGCTGGTCGTTCAACACCTCCCACTTGGTGCCCAGCTCGATGCTCTTGCTTTCTTCGGGCTCCAAGTTGACGCTGTTGCTGGTCAGCGTGCAGGCCCCCGCGCCATCGGCGCCGCCGGCCATGCCCGCGCATTCGCCCGACGGGTTCGAGGAGGTGCCGAAGGCCAGATAGACCGACCCGTTCGGCGCCGGCTTGTAGACCACGCCGGCCGAGTAGTTCAGCAGGTTGTCCTTGCGCGAGATGGTCCCGTCGCTGACCTCGTATTTGTCATAGCGCAGGCCCAGGTTCAGCGACCACTGTTCGTTGAAGGTCAGCGTGTCGAAGATGTAAAGCGCCTTGGACGTGGTCTCGATCGGCGTGCCCCAGTCGCCCCAGACCAGCGAGCCGGTGACCGGATCCCACGGGTTGGGGTTGGCCAGGTCCGAGATCGGTAACAGCGGAGTGCCCTCGGATGAGGCTTGCCGGACCTTTTCGCGCGACAGTTCCAGGCCCACCGCGAAATCGTGCTTGACGGCGCCGGTGTGGAAATCGCCGGTCAGCGCGGTGTGGAAGGCAACCGCCGAGTTATCCCTCTTGCCCGAGCGTAGGTCGCGATAGGCTAGGTTGCGGTCCGGATCCCAATCTGGGTTAAGGATTGGCTCAAGAGCGCCGCGTGGCTGGATATATTCCGGCACCACGCTTGGCCGGCTCATGATGTATTCCTGCTCGGAGCCGATCCAGGCCAGGGTCGAGTGCAGCTTGAAATTGTTGCTGAATTCATGCTCGAATTTCAGCATCGCGCTCTGGTTCTCGACCTCGCGATAGTCGCGCAGGGCCGAGCCGTAGAAGGAGTCCTTGCCGGCCAGCTCGATCGGTAGCCAGGGATCGGACTTGGTGCCGCTGCCGAAGCGCACACCACCATTCAACTCGGGCCGGTAATCAGGATTACCTCTCGCATCGGTATTGGCCATCGGCACGCCCAAGTCCGGCGTCGCATCGGTCTTGCTGTGATAGAGGTTCAGCGACAGCTTGGACGCGCCGAAGCTTTTCGACAAAGCCGCGGCGATGCCCTTGCGGTCGTCCTGAAGCACGTCGCGGCCCGGAACGTCGGAATCCTGCCACATCAGGTTCAGTCGCGCAGCCAGCCCGTCGCCAAGGTCGACATTGCCGTCATAGGTCAGCCGCTTCTGGCTGGCATTGCCGACAAGGCCGGAAAATTCGTGGAAGGTCTCGCCTTCGCGGGCCTGTTTCGACACCAGGTTGATGGAACCACCCGTTGCACCGCGGCCGGAATAGGCGCCGCCCGGTCCCTTGGCGATCTCGACCGATTCGGTGGCGAAGGCTTCCTGCGTGGTGCGGCCCAGGTTGCGGATGCCGTCGACCATGATGTCGGTCGCCGCCTGATAGCCGCGCACGAAGGGCCGGTCGCCCATCGGCGTGCCGCCTTCGCCCGAACCCAAGGTGATGCCGGGCGTGGTGCGCAGCACCTCCAGGACCGAGGTCGCGTTCCGCTCTTCCATCTGGCGCTGGGTGACGACCGAGATGGTCTTGGGCGTATCGACCAGCGGTGCGGTCAGCTTGGGGGACGAGCCCTCGGTGACGCGATAATCGGTGGATGCCTGGGCGCCGGTCTGACGCTCGATCACGACGGTGTCCAGAACAACCGTGCCTTCCGCATCCTGCGCCACCGCAGGAGCGCCCACTGCGGCCGCGATGATCACGGCTGGCAGCAGGCCAAGGCTAGGCAACAGTGAGCCGGTCGTTTCCTGTGCTGCAAGGGATAAATTAGGTGGCGTCATAGGCTTTCGTGTCCTTCGCTGGAGCAGATGTAAAATACCCCCGATACGGGGATCGGAGGATGAAGGGCACCTGGCTGGCGAGTTGCTGGCGAATGGTGGTGTCGCATATTCCGTTCCGTCGCCGGCGGCTTAATCGGACAACAGGATCGATGCGACCGCTGACCAACACCATCATCAAATGTAGCAGTAAAGGGGCGGAAAGCGACAATTCGCGAGCGATGCAGAAAAACCGCCTGGACTGTGAATCAAACCATCCGGCTTGCCTTGAGAACCATTAATAAATTGATTTAAAATCATTTTACGAAAGATCGGGGTCGGGCTTCCCCGTGCTTCAAGTTGGCCGAGGTAGGATGCGGGCAATGAATGAGCACTACACAAGGCTACATTGGCTCCGTGGTGATGCTCAAGATTCGAAACGGCTCAGTTCGAGTGATGTCTACGGCTAGGCTGAATGGCCCGTGCATCACTGCTGCCGCTAACGATGCGTGGAACTCTTTACCTCCCACTGAGCCTTCTTCCAGCCGCGACCGAATAATTGATGGCGGTCCATATAAGGTGACGGAGCTTGGGGCGCGGCGCAGCTTCAGGCATTTGATACGCCAAAACCAAGATACCGGCACACGAAAGCCGTGTCGGATTTGCGCTGGCATGGGGACGAAAACCATTTCGACAAGGAGAGAGGCCCGGCATGGCGACTCCGATCACTGGCGTTCGGATTCGTCTGGCAATATCGGCCACGCTGGCGATCATAGGGGCTGCGGCAGGGGCTCGGCCCCTTTCTTGCGATCTGGTGGCTCGCGGGCAAGGCGCTGGCGGAGCTGGTGACTGCGGCGCAGGTCTTGCAGGCTACGCTGGCGGCGATCACGGCGCTGGCTGCGAAGTCGCTGCTTCTGTCGGCTTCCACCACCATTTCCCACAGCGCGGCTTTCACCTTGCTGTTCCGCCTGCGCAACGAGATGGTGGACGGGATCGCGGCCTTGCCGCGGGCGGTCGCGGACCGCCGGGGCACGCCGATCTGCGCCGTCTCGTGATCGAGGATATCGACCAGATCGAGGATTTGATCGCCCCTGCCATTCCCGATCCGGCTCAGGGCATTGCGCTGCCCTGTCTGACCTTCGCAGCCCTTGCGCTGATCGATTGGCGGCTTGTGCTGGCGGCAGTGACGCTGTTTCCGCTGTTGCTTTGGCGCTATCCGCTGACGATATGCGCTACACGAGAGGATTACGGTCGCTGGTATGCCGCCCTGGCCCGGCTGCGCGAAGCTACGCGCCATCTGGTCGGCGGAATCGCGGTAATCCGCGCCTTTGTCGGTGCCGAGCGCGGCTTTGATGCCCATGAGCAGGCGGTCGCGACAGTGCGCGAGACGGGGTATCACGCCGGAACCGCGTCGCTCTGGCAGATGAGCCTGCCCTATACCGGGCTGCGCGGCAACGGGCAGGTGCTGATTCCGGTCGGTGCGGCGCTTTTCCTTGGCGGCGATGCCTCCGCGCAGGATCTGGTGCTGATCCTGCTGCTTGGCCTGAACGCCTCGGCCCTGCGGCTGATCTTTACCGCCGGGAGCTTCACCTGGTGGATAAAGGCCGCGATGGCGCGGATGGCCAAGATCCGCGGCATTCCCCTTTTGGAGCAACTCGAGTCCGCCGGAGTCCCGCGCGGAAACGGTCTTGCCCTGGAACGGGTGGCGCTGTCGCCGGGCGAAAGGGTGATCCTGCAGGATATCAGCCTTTCTGTCCCCCGACGGGGGCACGCTCGCCATCGTCGGCCCATCGGGGGCGGGCAAGACGACGCTTTTGCGGGTGATGGACCCGGATGCAGGCCGGATCACCCTGGGCGGCGCCGGTCTGCGGCGAATTCCGGGCGCCATGCTGCCTGCACGGTTCTCGGCCGTGCTGCAACGGGCATGGCTGATCGATGCGACCATCCGCGAGAATATCCGCGCGGGCCGGCCCTCGGCCTCGGATGCCGAGGTGGATGAGGCGGCCCGGCGCGGGCAGGTCATGGGATTTGCCAGGGTGCTGCCCCAGGGCCTCGACAGCCGGTCGGCGAGGGCGGGCGCAACCTTTCGGGCGGCGAGCGCCAGCGGGTCGCCATCGCCCGTGCCATGCTGCGCGATGCGCCCGCGCTGCTTCTGGACGAGGCGACCGCCGCCCTCGACCCCGAGAACGGGGCCGAGGTTCTGGCGGCGCTCGATGTGCTGAAACGGGGCCGCACCGTGGTCGTGGTGGCGCATCGGCTGCACACCATCCGGCACGCCGACCGGATCGCGGTGATCGAGGCTGGCCGCCTCATCGACAGCGGCCGCCATGAGGAGCTTATCGCTCGCTGTGCGCTCTACATGCGCCTTGGCGTCTCGGTCGCCCGTGCCATCCACGACATGTCGGCATGGATTTCGGCAGCGATCTCATCGGCACGGTGCTTGCTGGGGATCCGGATCAGCCTTTGCCCCTTCACGGAATACCTCAAGCCTCTCGCGGTCTTTCCGGGCGAGGTGCTGGAGGCCGGAGATGGCCTCTGATCGCGCTGCCAGACAGGCGGCGCGGCGCTGGAGGCGTTGCCTCGAGGACCAGGGGATATCAATGTCATCCAGACGGTCCAGGCAGCCTGTTTCATCGACCGTCCATCCGCCCTCATCGGCGGGTCGATCCCGTCGCGCCTGGCACGCAGGCGCTGGTAGTGCCGCCGCAAGCGCGACTGGATCTCGGCCTGGGACGGGCCTTCCGGAGGAAACCGCAGCTCGACGAAGGGAATGCGGGTCATGGGCAAGGCTGTATCGACAGGCATGACGGCGCTCCTTCGAAGACAAGCCGATCCCGTTCGGGAAAGCGGCGCTTTCCCGGCGGAGAGGGGCGGAACTGGTGGGGCCCGGAGCGAGTGGCGGTCTTCTGCATCTGCATTGCCGCCAGCCCCGGCGGGCATGCCGCGACCATCTTCGGCAGGGGCTGCTTCGTCAACGGGAGGAGTTGAAGGGCTGGTCGCCAGGCAGAGCGATGAGCGACCCGAACTGCCGGTTTCGATAAGATCAGATAACATATTGTAATAAAATAATTGATCGAGCCGATCGGGTGGGCGCTAATGACTTGGGAAATGGGCGGCGAAATCCCAAAAATGGGCCTTGATCGCCTGCCGATTCAGCCCGCGCCAAGGCGGAGCGCGGCAAAAAATCCTTTCTGCATTGCGGCGAATTGACTGGGCATGATTATTACGTTATCGCTTCACCAGTCGTAATATTGTTGCGAGGGCAGATCGTGGCCGAGAAAGACAAACCCTGGCTTTTCCGCACCTATGCGGGCCATTCGACCGCCGAGAAATCCAACGCACTCTATCGGGGCAACCTCGCCAAGGGGCAGACCGGCCTGTCGGTGGCCTTCGACCTGCCGACCCAGACCGGCTACGACAGCGACCACGTCCTGGCGCGCGGCGAGGTCGGCAAGGTCGGCGTGCCCGTCTGCCACCTGGGCGACATGCGCATGCTCTTCGACCAGATCCCGCTGGAACAGATGAACACCTCGATGACGATCAACGCGACGGCGCCCTGGCTCTTGTCGCTCTATATCGCCGTGGCCGAGGAACAGGGCGCCGACATCGCCAGGCTGCAAGGCACGGTGCAAAACGACATCATCAAGGAATACCTGTCGCGCGGCACCTATATCTGCCCGCCCAGGCCCTCGCTCAGGATGATCACCGACGTCGCGGCCTATACGGCGAAGCACCTGCCGAAATGGAACCCGATGAACGTCTGCTCGTATCACCTGCAGGAGGCGGGGGCGACGCCCGAGCAGGAGCTGGCCTATGCGCTCGCGACCGGCATCGCCGTGCTGGACGACCTGAAGACCAAGGTCGAGCCGCAGGATTTCCCCGCCATGGTCGGGCGGATCTCGTTCTTCGTGAACGCCGGCATCCGCTTCGTGACCGAGCTGTGCAAGATGCGCGCCTTCACCGAGCTCTGGGACGAGATCTGCCGCGACCGCTATGGCATCGAGGAAGAGAAATACCGCCGCTTCCGCTATGGCGTGCAGGTGAACAGCCTGGGCCTGACCGAGCAGCAGCCGGAAAACAACGTCTATCGCATCCTCCTGGAGATGCTGGCCGTCACGCTGTCGAAGAACGCCCGCGCCCGCGCCGTGCAGCTGCCGGCCTGGAACGAGGCGCTGGGCCTGCCGCGGCCCTGGGACCAGCAATGGTCGCTGCGCATGCAGCAGATCGTCGCCTACGAGACGGACCTGCTGGAATACGGCGACCTTTTCGACGGCAACCCGGTGATCGCTGCCAAGGTCGAGGAGCTGAAATCCGGCGCCCGCGCGGAGCTGGCGACGCTGGACGAGATGGGAGGCGCCATTGCCGCCATCGAATACATGAAGTCGCGGCTGGTCGAATCCAATGCCGAGCGGCTGAACCGCATCGAGGCGAACGAGACGGTGGTCGTCGGCGTCAACCGCTGGCAGCAGGGCGAGTCCTCGCCGCTGACCGCGGGCGATGGCGGCATCATGGTGGTGGACCCGGCGGTCGAGCAGGACCAGATCGCCCGGCTGCGCGCCTGGCGCGAAGCGCGCGACGAGACGGCCGTCGAGGCCGCCCTCGCCGCGCTGCGCGATGCCGCGCAGAGGGGGCAGAATGTGATGCCGTTTTCCATCGCCGCCGCCAAGGCAGGCGCCACGACCGGCGAATGGGCGGCGGTGATGCGCCAGGTGCATGGCGAATATCGCGGCCCGACGGGGGTCTCGGCCAGCCCCTCGAACCGCACCGAGGGGCTGGAGCCGATCCGCGAGGCCGTGGATGCGGTCAGCCGCCGCCTTGGCCGGCGGCTGAAGTTCCTGGTCGGCAAGCCCGGCCTCGACGGCCATTCCAACGGCGCCGAGCAGATCGCCTTCCGCGCCCGCGATTGCGGCATGGACATCACCTATGAAGGCATCCGCCTGACCCCCGAGCAGATCGTGACCCGCGCCGCCGAGGACAATGCCCATGTCGTCGGCCTGTCGATCCTGTCGGGCAGCCACCTGCCGCTGATCGAGGATCTGATGGAGCGGATGCGCGCCGCCGGCCTGGCGCATGTCCCGGTCGTGGTCGGCGGCATCATTCCCGACGAGGACGCGGCCAGGCTGCTGAAGATGGGCGTGGCGCGGGTCTATACGCCCAAGGATTTCGAGCTCAACCGGATCATGATGGACATTGTGGCCCTGGTCGAGCCCGAGGAGGCCGCCGCCTGAGCCGGTGGCACGGCCGCATGGGTATTTGAGCAACGAAGAAGTCCGGCGCCGCGCCCTCGGCTTCTTCGTTGTCCAAATACCCATATTGCAACCACGCTGTCAGTCCTTCAGCAGCAGAAGCAGCGCGGCGACGGTCGCCAGCACCCCGGGCAGCACGGCGAGCGGCGGCAGGCCGCGGGTCAATGCGGCCTCGAGCCCGATGACCCAGATCGGCGTCAGGTAGGTATAGGCCATCACCTTGGACGAGGGCAGCCGCATGGTGGCGAATTGCACCAGCGCCGTGGTCAGCGCGCTGGCGAAGATCGCGACATAGAGCAGCGTCACCCAGACGATGGCCGGCAGATGCGCCCAATCCGTGTCGAGGATCGCCCGGCCGCCCCAGACAAGCAGGATCAGCCCGCCGGCGCAGAGCGTGGCGAAGGTCGAGACGATCGGCGTCTCGCCCCGGTTCAGCCGGCGCACCATCGGGGTATAGAGCGCATGGGCCGCGCAGCCGACCAGGTAGATCGCCTCGCCGCGGCCGAATTCCAGCCTGATCAGCGCTGCCGCGTCGCCGCCGAAGATCACCCAGAGCGAGCCCGCCGCCCCCAGCGCCAGCGCCAATGCGATGCGCCCGGTCATGCGCTGCCGCATCAAAAGCCAGCCGAAGCCCGCCGACATCAGCGGCGTCAGCGTGAACACCGCCGCCGCCGAGACCGGCAACGCGGTTTTCAGCCCCTCGAACATCAGCACGAAATAGGCGGCGAAGAGCCCGCCCAGCACCAGGTAGCGCCAGGGCGCGCGGAAGGTTTCCCGCGGGATGCCCGGCCCGGCCATGGCCACGCCGCCGACCACGCCCGCGGCGATGGCGAAGCGCGCGGCCGAGATCGCCGCCGGGTCGATCAGGTTCGCCGCCCGTGCGCCCAGCGAGAAGGAGCCCGCGATCGCGGCCGAGAACAGCAGCATCGCCGCGTGGCCCTGCAACGCCTCGCGCCGCATCTGCGGCACCGCCGAAAGCTCGGCCATCAGCCGCGCCCGAGCATGTAGAATTCGTCGTTCGGCCGGATGTCGCCCGCGTTCACCAGCCGGTTCGACATGCCGAAGAAGGCGGCGATGGCGCCGATGTCCCAGATCTCGTCCTGGTCGAAGCCGGCCTCGCGCAGCGCGACATGATCCGCCTCGCCGATCCCTTGCGCGTTCAGCGCCACCTTTTCGGCATAGGCCAGCATGGCGCGTTCGCGTGGCGTGAGGTCGGCCTTGCGCCAGTTCACCGCCACCTGGTCGGCGATGAAGGCGTTCTTTGCCCGGATGCGCAGAATGGCGCCATGCGCGACCACGCAATACTGGCACTGGTTCAGCCCCGAGGTCGCGACCACGATCAATTCGCGCTCGGCCTTGGTCAGGCCGCCCTCGCGTTCCATCAGCGCGTCGTGGTAAGCGAAGAAGGCGCGGAATTCGTCCGGGCGATGCGCCAGCGCCAGGAAGACGTTCGGGACGAAGCCCGATTTCTCGGCCACCTTGCGGATGCGCAGGGCGATGTCTTCGGGCATCTCGTCCAGCGAGGGCACGGGAAAGCGGCTGATGGGATGGGTCATGGCTCGGTCCTCCGGGGCGCGAGGTTTTCACCAAAGCCGGGGCAGGGTCAACCGGGGCGCGCTTGACTTTGGCGGGCATTGGCCCTATCCACGCCGGGATTCCCGGAAGGTCTGTCCTTCCGGTCCCCGCGCCTTGTCCGGGGATCGCCCCCCGTCAGCGCGTTGCGCCCACGGGGGCGCACCTGTTTATTCGCGCCCGTGTTCCTCGGGCAAACGGCAACCATTGGAGGGCCGCCGATGTTTGAAAACCTGTCCGACCGCCTTGGCGGCGTCTTTGACCGGCTGACCAAGCAGGGCGCGCTGTCCGAGGATGACGTGGCCGCCGCCATGCGCGAGGTGCGCGTCGCGCTGCTGGAGGCCGATGTCTCGCTGCCCGTGGCGCGCAGCTTCGTCAAGGCGGTGACGCAGAAGGCCACCGGCGCGGCCGTCACCAAGTCGATCACCCCCGGCCAGCAGGTCGTCAAGATCGTCCATGACGAGCTGATCAAGGTCTTGCAGGGCGAGGGCGCGCCCGATGCGCTGCGCATCGACAATCCCCCGGCGCCGATCCTGATGGTCGGCCTGCAGGGCTCGGGCAAGACCACCACCACGGCCAAGCTGGCCAAGCGCCTGAAGGACCGCGAGAAGAAGCGGGTGCTGATGGCCTCGCTGGACACCAACCGTCCGGCCGCCATGGAGCAGCTGGCGATCCTGGGCCAGCAGATCGGCGTCGATACCCTGCCCATCGTGCCGGGCGAGAATGCGGTGCAGATCGCCAGGCGCGCCAAGCAGCAGGCGACGCTGGGCGGCTATGACGTCTACATGCTCGACACCGCCGGCCGGCTGCATATCGACGAAGTGCTGATGGACGAGGTGCAGGCGGTCCGCGACGTGGCCAGCCCGCGCGAGACGCTGCTGGTCGTCGACGGGTTGACCGGCCAGGACGCGGTGAACGTCGCCAGCGAATTCGACGGCAAGGTCGGCATCTCGGGCGTCGTGCTGACCCGGATGGACGGCGACGGTCGCGGCGGCGCGGCGCTGTCGATGCGCGCCGTGACCGGCAAGCCGATCCGCTTCGTCGGCCTGGGCGAAAAGATGGACGCGCTGGAGGTCTTTGACGCGCAGCGCATCGCCGGCCGCATCCTCGGCATGGGCGACATCGTCGCCCTGGTCGAGAAGGCGCAGGAGGTGCTGGAGGTCGAGCAGGCCGAGCGCATGATGAAGCGCTTCCAGAAGGGCATGTTCAACATGAACGACCTGCGCAACCAGCTTGAGCAGATGCTCAAGATGGGCGGGATGCAGTCGATCATGGGCATGATGCCCGGCATGGGCAAGATGGCCAAGCAGGCCGAGGCGGCCGGTTTCGACGACAAGGCGATCAAGCGCCAGATCGCGCTGATCAACTCGATGACGAAAAAGGAACGCGCCAATCCCGACCTGCTGCAGGCCAGCCGCAAGAAACGCATCGCCGCGGGCGCGGGCATGGAAGTGTCGGAACTCAACAAGCTTCTGAAGATGCAGAAGCAGATGGCCGACACGATGAAGAAGCTGGGCAAGATGGGCAAGGGCGGCATGCTCAAGCAGGCCATGCGCGCCATGACCGGCAAGGGCGGCGGACTGCCCGACATGGCCAATGTCGATCCCGAGAAGATGGCCGAGGCCACGCGGATGCTGCAAGACCCCAAGGGGCTGGGCGGCCAGCTGGGCGGCATGGGCCTGCCGGGCGGGCTTTCCGGCCTGTTCGGGAAGAAGTGAACGCATGATCCGGCTTGCCGACACGCCCGTGCTGACGACCGAGCGGCTGGTCCTGCGCGCCCCGCAGGCCGGCGACTGGCCGGCATGGCGCGACTTCTTCGAAAGCGACCGCGCCGGCTTTGTCGGCGGGCCGATGATGCAGCCCGGCCAGTCCTGGCGCGCCTTTGGCCATTTCATCGGCCATTGGGTGCTGCGCGGCTATGGCATGTTCGTGCTGACCGAGCGTGGATCGGACCGGGCGCTGGGGGCGGTCGGGCCGTGGTTTCCCGACGGCTGGCCCGAGCATGAGATCGGCTGGACGGTGTGGTCCGCCGGGCTGGAGGGCCGGGGCTATGCGCAGGAAGCGGCCCTGGCGGCGCGCGATTTTGCCATCCGCACGCTCGGCTGGTCGCGGCCGGTCAGCTATATCGACCAGGCCAATGCGCGCTCGATCTCGCTTGCCCGGCGGCTGGGCGCCCTGCGCGATCCCAAGGCCGAGGCGCCGCATTTCGGGGATGACCGCGCCCCGCCGCATGTCTTTCGCCATCCCGCCGGAGCCGCGGCATGAATGGCGCGTCCCGTGTAGATGCGGTGCTGCGCATTTCAATCCCTGGAGACCTGAATGAGTGATCCGACCGCCCGCGCCGCGACCCTGCTCAAGGAGCATCGTGCCAGCATCGACCGGCTGGACGCGATCCTGGTCTATACGCTGGCCGAGCGGTTCAAGCACACCCAATCCGTCGGCCGCCTGAAGGCCGAACACGATCTTCCTCCGTCCGATCCCGTCCGCGAGGCGAGACAGATCGAGCGGCTGGAACGCCTCGCGCGCGAGGCCGACCTGGACCCGGAATTCGCGCGCAAATTCCTGAACTTCGTGATCGCCGAAGTGATCCGGCATCACGAGAAACTCCTCCCCTGAGGCGGGGTTTTCCCCCGCCGACCCCGCCATTCCAAAGGAGAAAACGCAATGGCAATGAAAATCCGCCTGGCCCGTGGTGGCTCGAAGAAACGCCCCCATTACGCCATCGTCGCGTCCGATTCGCGCATGCCGCGCGACGGCCGCTTCCTCGAGAAGCTGGGCACCTACAACCCGCTCTTGCCGAAGGATTCGGAAGAGCGCATCAAGATGAACCTCGAGCGCGTGCAATACTGGCTCTCGCAGGGTGCGCAGCCGACCGACCGCGTCGCCCGCTTCCTGGAAGCCGCCGGCGTCAAGGAAAAGACCGAGCGCAAGAACCTGAAGAAGGGCGAGCCCGGCAAGGCCGCCAAGGAACGCGCCGAAAAGCGCGCCGCGCGTGAAGCCGCCGCCAACGCCCCGGCCGAAGAAGCCGCTTCGGAATAATGACCGAGCGGGTCTGCGTCGGTGCGATCGCGGGCGCCTTTGGCGTCCGGGGCGAGGTGAGGCTGAAGAGCTTTACCTCGCAACCGAACGATATTGCCGCATATGCCCCGCTTTATACCGAAGACGGCAGCCGCTCGTTCACCGTCCGCCTGACGCGGCCGGTGACGGGCGGGCTTGGCGCCCGGCTGTCGGGCGTCGAGACGCGCGAACAGGCCGAGGCGCTGAAGGGCGTGACGCTCTGGGCCGACCGCGACAAGCTTCCGGCCCTGCCGGACGACGAATTCTATCATGCCGACCTGATCGGCCTGTCGGTCCATGACACCGGCGGGGCGCTGATCGGCAAGGTCCGCGCGATCTACGACCACGGCGCGGGCGACATCCTGGAGATCCACGGACCCGGACGGCGGCAGGTGCTGCTGTTGCCCTTTACCCGTGCCTTCGTGCCCACGGTCGACCTGGCCGCCGGCCGCATCGTCGCCGACCCGCCGGACGAGCAGGAATGACCGGCGGGGCGATGAAATCCCACGGCCGGCTGTCGATCCGGGCCAGCCTGCAGCCGCGCGACCTGATGGCCGAGCCGCAGGTCAGGGGCGCCTGGACCGCGCAGGTCGTCACGCTTTTCCCCGAGGCTTTTCCAGGGGTTCTGGGGCTTTCCCTGACCGGCAGGGCGCTGACCGAGGGGCTGTGGAACCTGCGCAGCATCGACCTGCGCCCCTTTGGCATCGGCAAGCACCGCAACGTGGACGACACGCCCGCCGGCGGCGGCGCCGGCATGGTGATCCGCGCCGACGTGATGGATGCGGCGCTGCGCGAGGCGGGGGCCGACCTGCCGGTGATCTATCTGTCGCCGCGCGGCAGGCCCTTTACCCAGGCCCGCGCCCGCGAACTGGCGCAGGGCCCCGGCATGACCCTGATCTGCGGCCGGTTCGAGGGCGTGGACCAGCGCGTGCTGGACGCCCATGGCGTCGAAGAGATCAGCATCGGCGACTATGTCCTGACCGGCGGGGAACTGGCGGCTCAGGTCTTGATCGACGCGACGGTTCGCCTTATACCGCGCGTGCTGGGGAATCAGGACTCTCTGGCCGAGGAATCCTTTTCCCCGGACCATGGCGGCCTGCTGGAACATCCGCAGTACACGAAGCCCGCCCTTTGGGAAGGCCGCGCGATCCCGGACGTGCTTTTGTCCGGCAATCACGCGGCTATTGCCAATTGGCGTCACGACATGGCCGAAAGGCTGACCAAGGAACGCCGCCCCGACCTGTGGCGGGCATATGAGCAGGCTCATGTGGACCCGGCAAAGGACCGACAGCTCTCGGGCGCATCAGACCAATCGCGGGACTACCGCGAGCAACCGAAGGAACCAAAGCGATGAACCTGATCGCCCAACTGGAAGCCGAGCAGATCGCCGCGCTCGGCAAGGACATCCCCGATTTCAAGGCCGGCGACACCGTTCGCGTCGGCTACAAGGTGACCGAGGGCACCCGCACCCGCGTGCAGATGTACGAAGGCGTGGTCATCTCGCGCAAGGGCGGCGGCATCGGCGCCTCGTTCACCGTGCGCAAGATCTCGTTCGGCGAGGGTGTCGAGCGCGTCTTCCCGCTCTACTCGACCAACATCGACTCGATCACCGTCGTGCGCCGTGGCCGCGTCCGCCGCGCCAAGCTGTATTACCTGCGCGATCGCCGCGGCAAGTCCGCCCGCATCGCCGAGGTCAGCAACTACAAGCCCAAAGCCGAAGCCAAGGCCTGAGGAGACGCGCCATGAAAGCAGACATCCATCCCGACTACCACCTGATCGAGGTCAAGATGACCGACGGCACCACCTATCAGGTGCGCTCGACCTGGGGCAAGGAAGGCGACACCATGTCGCTGGACATCGACCCGAACTCGCACCCGGCCTGGACCGGCGGCTCGGCCAAGCTGATGGACACCGGCGGCCGCGTGTCGAAGTTCAAGAACAAATACGCCGGCCTGGGCTTCTGATCCCGCTGCCGACCGGACTTGCAAACGCCGCCCCGAAAGGGGCGGCGTTTTTCGTTCGTGGGCGGTGGGCGGCCCAGGGGAGGGGACGCGGCCGGGCCAGGCAGGCCGCGCCGGATCGGCGGCTCAATAGGCCAGGCCGAAGATCGGCATCCAGGCGGGCATGCTGGGCGTGCGGTTCAGCGCCAGGCCGGTCAATTCGCCCCGGCCGGTGTCGATCACCACGCGGCCGTCGCGATATTCGCGCAGCACCGGCCCTTGCGCGCTTTGATAGGGCGACAGCGCGATGGTGGCATAGCCGCGGTTCGGCTTGGAGAAAACGGCGTGGATCATTGGATCGCTCCTTTCCGGTCGAGGCGATGGATGGCGGTGTCCCACCGCGCCGGATCACGGTCGCGCATCAGGTCGCGCGCGGTCTCGAAGGGGTCGCAGGTGATCAGCCGCAGCGGAATGTCGGAAATGCGATGCGGCTTGCCCGTGCGCCGGTCGATCAGGCTGACGGCATAGCGGGGCGAGACAGGCATGGCGGCCTGCAGCGCGCGATCGGCAAAGGCCGACAGATGGTTCAGCATGGTCATCTTTGGCTCCTTCCCTTGACTGACCCGGCCGGAGATCCCGGCATGGCTATATAACGACATAGCTGATCGTCTTTTGCAAGATAAATATCGACCGGCTTTGTCGTGATGAAAGAATGAAGCTGGAACAGATGGTTGAACAGCCGGCGGGGCAGGGCTGTCCCGCAGCGAAAAGCGCGCGCCGGGCCGCGATTCGGCCGGTCTCGGCGCTTTTCATCGTGCCGGGCGCGGCCTATTGTCCGGCGCGACGCGGGCCGGCATCGCAGGGGGATTCGTGGCGCATATCATCGTGGTCGGGAACGAAAAGGGCGGTTCGGGCAAGTCCACGACCTCGATGCATGTGGCGACCGCGCTGGCCCGCATGGGCCACCGGGTCGGCGCGCTGGACCTGGACGTGCGCCAGCGCAGCTTCGGCCGCTACCTGGAGAATCGCGCCGCCTTCGCCCAACGCGAGGGGCTGGACCTGCCCACCCCCCTGCTCGGGCGCCTTGAGCCCGAGACCCAGGGCGGCCCGGACCCTTTGTCGCAGGCGGTGGCCGCGCTCGAGGCGGAATGCGACTTCATCCTGCTGGACTGCCCCGGTTCGCACACGCGGCTCAGCCAGATGGCGCATACGCTGGCCGATACGCTGATCACGCCGATGAACGACAGTTTCGTCGATTTCGACCTTCTGGCGCGGATGTCGCCCGAGGGCAGGATCCTCGGCCCCTCGATCTATGCCGAGATGGTCTGGTCCGCCCGCCAGCTGCGCGGCGAGGCGGGGGCCGGGCCGATCGACTGGCTGGTGCTGCGCAACCGGCTGGGCACGCAGGCCATGCACAACAAGCGCAAGGTCGGCGGCGCGCTCGCCACCCTGTCCAGGCGCATCGGCTTTCGCGTGGCGCCCGGCTTTTCCGAGCGGGTGATCTTTCGCGAGCTGTTTCCGCGCGGATTGACGCTGCTGGATCTCAAGGACATCGGCACGGAACAGCTCAGCATGTCCAACATCGCCGCCCGGCAGGAACTGCGCGACCTGATCGGCGAGTTGAATCTACCCGGCGTCAGCGTTTCGTTCTGAAACCCGGCCGGCATTGTTGCCGATGGCCGGCGCCATTATGTTGCGCCGCAGATTGGTTTGGAGGGGACGATGACGGCAACCTGCCGGATCACCGGGATCGCGATGCTGGCGCTTGCCCTGTCCCTGGGACCGGCCGCGCCGGTCATGGCCGAGACGGCGGGCGCGGTCGAGCAGTCCGAATTGCCCGTGGTCACGCTGGCCACGGCCCAGCAGGACTGGATCGAGGCGCGGGTGCCGGTCTCGGGCTCGCTGGTCGCCCGGCAGGAGGTGCAGGTCCATGCCCTCGTCTCGGGGCACGAGATCACCAGCATCGAGGCCGAGGTCGGCGACCGCGTCGAGGCGGGGCAGGTGCTGGCGCGGCTGTCCGAGGATGTGCTGTCGGCGCAGCTGGCGCAGGCCGAGGCCGAATATCAGCGCGCCGAGGCCGGTGTCAGCCAGGCCGAAAGCCAGATCGCCAGCACCCAGGCCAGCCTGACCCAGGCGGTCTCGGCGCTGGAGCGCACCCGTAGCCTGCGGCAAAGCGGCAATGCCAGCCAGGCGGTGCTGGACCAGGCCGTCGCCACCGAGGCTTCGGCGCGCGCGGCGGCCGCCTCGGCCTCGGACGGGCTGGGTGTGGCGCGGGCGGCCGTGGCGCAGGCGGATGCGGCGCGGCGCATCGCGCGGCTGAACCTGGACCATGCCCGCATCACCGCCCCGGTCGGTGGGCTGGTGGTGGCGCGGACCGCCCGGCTGGGCGCCATTCCCGGCGGCGGCGGCGAGCCGCTGTTCACCCTGATCGCCGGCGGCGAGGTCGAGCTTGAGGCGGATGTGATCGAAACCGCGCTGAGCCAGCTCAAGCCCGGCGATGCCGCCGAGATCGAGGTCGCGGGCCTTGGCCACGTCGAGGGCAAGCTGCGGCTGGCGCCTGCGGCGGTCGATCCGGTGACGCGGCTGGGGCCGGCGCGCATCGCGCTGGACCCCGATCCGCGGCTGCGCACCGGGCTGTTCGCCAGCGGCTGGATCATCACCGACCGGCGGCAGGCGGTGACGGTGCCCGCATCGGCCGTGCTGGCCGATGCCTCGGGCGAGCGGGTGCAGGTGGTCAAGGACGGCCGGATCGAGACGCGCGAGGTCCGCAGCGGGCTGATCTGGCAGGGCCGGCGCGAGATCCTGGAGGGCGTCGCATCGGGCGAGACGGTGGTGGCCCGCGCCGGCGCCTTCTTCCGCAGCGGCGACCAGGTGCGGGCGGCGCCATGAACTTCTCGGCCTGGTCCATACGCCATCCGGTGCCGCCCATCGCGATCTTCCTCGTGCTGGTGATGATGGGGTTCTACAGCTTCAGCCGGCTGGCGGTGACGGCCATGCCGAACATCGACCTGCCGCTTGTCAGCGTGGTGGTCAACCAGCCGGGCGCGGCGCCCAGCGAGCTGACCCGGCAGGTGATCCAGCCGATCGAGGATTCCATCGCCTCGATCACCGGGGTGCGGCATATCACCTCGGCCGCGACCGACAGTTCGGCGCGGATCTATGTCGAGTTCGAGCTGGAGACCGACACCGACCGCGCCGTGAACGACGTCAAGGACGCGGTGGCCAATGTCCGCGCCGACCTGCCCGAATCCATCGTCGAGCCGCTGGTCCATCGCGTCGATGTCAGCGGCATGGCGATCCTGACCTATGCCGTCAGCAATCCCGGCATGAGCATCGAGGAACTGTCGGATTTCGTCGACGACGTGGTGTCGCGCGACCTGTCCACGGTGCCGGGCGTGGCCAGCATCACCCGCATCGGCGGTGCCGACCGCCAGATCAACGTGGACCTGGACCCGGACCGCATCATGGCCTTCGGGCTGACGGCGGCCGAGATCTCGGAGCAGCTGCGCGCCAAGAACATCGACATGGGCGGCGGGCGCGGCGACCTGGCCGGCACGGAATATTCCATTCGCGCGCTGGGATCGGCGGGCGACGTGGCCCGGCTGGCGGCGACGCCGATCCTGATCGGCTCGGGCGAGGGGGGCGGGCGCACGGTGCGGCTCGACCAGCTGGGCAGCGTCACCGACGGCGCCAGCGAGGAACGCAAGTTCGCCCTGCTCGACGGCCAGCCCGTCGTGGCCTTCGGCGTCTTTCGCGCCTCGGGCGAATCCGACCTGGAGGCGGGCGACGGCACCAAGGCCCGCATCGCCGAGATCGAGGCGCGCAACCCCGGCACCCGGATCACCCTGATCGACGATGCGACCACCTATACCTCGGGCAGCTATCACTCGACCATGGAGACGCTCTACGAGGGCGCGGCGCTGGCGGTGGTGGTGGTGTTCCTGTTCCTGCGCAACTGGCGCGCGACGCTGATCGCCGCGGTGGCGCTGCCCCTGTCGATCATCCCGACCTTCTTCGTCATGCATTGGCTGGGCTTCACGCTGAACGGCATCAGCCTTTTGGCGATCACCCTGGTCACCGGCATCCTGGTCGACGACGCCATCGTCGAGATCGAGAATATCGTGCGGCACATCAACATGGGCGTTCCCGCCTATGAGGCCAGCATGGAGGCCGCGAACGAGATCGGCCTGACCGTCATCGCCATCAGCTTCTCGATCGTCGCGGTCTTTGCCCCGGTCAGCTTCATGGGCGGGATTCCGGGGCAGTATTTCAAGCAGTTCGGGCTGACCGTCGCGGTCTCGGTGCTGTTCTCGCTTCTGGTGGCGCGGCTGATCACGCCGATGCTGGCGGCCTATTTCCTGCGCGACAACACCCGCCTGGCCGAGGAACGCGACGGGCCGGTGCTGCGCGGGCTGATGGCGGTGCTGGCCTGGACGCTGCGCCATCGCGGGCTGACGCTGCTGATGGGGCTGGGGGTCTTCGCCGGCTCGATCTATTCCGCCACGCTGTTGCCGACCGAGTTCATCCCGGCCTCGGATGTCGGCCGCAGCCAGATCAGCATCGAGCTGCCGCCCGGCGCCACGGTGTCGGAAACCGAAGCCGCGGCGCGGATGATCTCGCAGCGCATCGAGGCGGTGCCCGAAGTGCGCTCGGTCTTCGTCAACGGCGGCGAGGACGACGTGGCCAAGGCCAAGCTGATGGTCAATTACGGCCCCAAGGAAGAGCGCGAGCGGTCGAGCTTCGTGATCGAGGACGAATTGAAGCGCGACCTGTCGCAGATCCCCGACCTGCGGATCAATTTCCAGAACGAAGAGGGCAATGCCGACCTGTCGATCTCGGTCCTGGGCGACAGCGAGGCGGGCGCGGCCCAGGCGGCCGAGCGGCTGATGGCGGCGATGAAGACCCTGCCGGTGCTGGAGGGGGTGACATCCTCGGCCAGCCTGCAGCGGCCCGAGATCCAGGTCCATCCCCGCCCCGAGGTCGCGGCCCAGCTGGGCGTGACCGCCAGCGCGCTGGCGACGACGCTGCGGGTGGCGACGCTGGGCGACACGGAATCGAACCTTGCCAAGTTCAACACCGGCGACAAGCAGATCCCGATCATGGTGCGGCTGGACCAGGAGGCGCGGCGCGACCTGATGACGGTGCGCAACCTGCGGGTGCCCAGCTCGGCCGGGCAGGTGCCGCTGGAGGTGGTGGCGGATGTCTCGATCTCGGCCGGGGCGACCGAGATCGGCCGCTACGACCGGCGCTATCGCACCACGGTATCGGCGAACCTGGCGGGCGGCGCGCTGCTGGGGCCGGTGAACGCGCAGGTCACGGCCTTGCAGCAACAGGTCGAACTGCCGGCCGGGACAGAGATCCAGCCCTCGGGCGATGCCGAGATCATGGGCGAGGTGTTCCAGGCCTTCACCGTGGCGATGGTTTCGGGCGTGGTGCTGACCTATGTCGTGCTGGTGCTGCTGTTTCATAATTTCGTCACCCCGGTCTCGATCCTGATGTCGCTGCCCCTGGCCATCGGCGGCGCGATTCTGGCGCTGTTCCTGACCGGCAATTCCATCAGCATGGCGGTGGTGATCGGCTTCCTGATGCTGATGGGGATCGTGACCAAGAACGCCATCATGCTGGTGGAATTCGCGGTCAGCGCCATAGACCGCGGGGTCGAGAAGCGCGAGGCGATCCTGGACGCGGTCCACAAGCGCGCCCGGCCGATCGTGATGACCACCATCGCCATGACGGCGGGCATGGTGCCCTCGGCCATCGGCACCGGTGAGGGGGCGGAGTTCAGCGCGCCCATGGCCATCGCGGTGATCGGGGGCTTGCTGCTGTCGACGCTGCTGTCGCTGCTGTTCGTGCCCTCGCTGTTTTCCGTCGTGCATGGCGGGCAGGTGCGCATCGGCGGCTGGCTGCGGCGGCGGATCGGGCTGAACGCGGCACCCGAGGCGGCCGGGGAGTGAGGCCGGACCGGGGGCTTCGCGCCCCCGGACCCCCGCGGGATATTTGGACACGAAAGAAAAAGGGGGCCGGCGAGGGCCCCCTTTCCTTCGTTCCTGGCAGCCGGGTTCAGGCCAGCATGCCCATCGGGTTTTCCAGGTGCCCGACGATGGCTTCCAGCAGCTGGGCGCCGAGCGCGCCGTCGATTACCCGGTGGTCGACCGAAAGCGTCATCGACATGACGTTGCGGATCACCACCTCGCCATTTTCGGCCACCGGGGTCTGGATGCCGGCGCCGACGGCGAGGATCGCGCCATGCGGCGGGTTGATCACCGCGTCGAAATTCTCGATCCCGAACATGCCGAGGTTCGAGATGGCGAAGCTGCCGCCCTGGTATTCGTGGGGCGCGAGCTTCTTGGTCTTGGCGCGGTTGGCCAGGTCCTTCATCTCGGCCGAGAGCGCCGAGAGCGTCTTTTGCTGCGCGTCCTTGAGGACCGGGGTGAAGAGCCCGCCCTCGACCGCGACGGCGACGGCGACGTCGGACGGTTTCAGCTTGAGGATGCGGTCGCCGGCCCAGACGGCATTGGCATCCGGCACCTCTTGCAGCGCCAGGGCGCAGGCCTTGATGATGAAGTCGTTGACCGACAGTTTCACGCCCCGCGAGTCCAGCTGCTTGTTCAGCATGGCGCGGAATTTCATCAGCTCGTCGAGCTTGGCGGACCGGCGCAGGTAGAAATGCGGGATGGTCTGCTTGGCCTCGGAAAGCCGCGCGGCGATGGTGCGGCGCATGCCGTCGAGCGCCACTTCCTCGGTCTCGCGGTCGGCGTAGATCTTGAGGATGGTTTCGGCCGAGGGGCCGGCCGGGGCTGCGGCCGCGGCGGGTGCCGGGGCGGCTTTCGGCGCCTCGGCGGCGGCCGGCTTGGCCGCGCCGGGCTTCGCGCCCTCGACATCCGCCTTGACGATGCGGCCATGCGGGCCGGAGCCCGTCACGCCGGCAAGGTCGATGCCCTTTTCCGCCGCGATGCGCCGGGCGAGCGGCGAGGCGAAGATGCGCCCGCCATCGGCCGATTTCGGCGCGGCCGGGGCAGGGGCGGCGGTGGCCGTCGCTGCCGGGGCGGCTTCGGCTTTCGCCGTCTCGGGCTGGGCTTCCGCCTTGGGCGCCGGGGCGGCGGCGATGTCATCGGCGGATTCGCCCTCTTCCAGCAGCACGGCGATGGGGGTGTTCACCTTGACCCCCGCCGTGCCCTCGGCCACCAGGATCTTGCCCATCCGGCCCTCGTCGACGGCCTCGAACTCCATCGTGGCCTTGTCGGTTTCGATCTCGGCGATGATGTCGCCGGATTTGACCTCGTCGCCCTCTTTCACCAGCCATTTGGCCAGCGTGCCTTCCTCCATGGTCGGCGACAGGGCGGGCATCAGGATTTCAGTCGGCATCTTCTGCCCTCCCCTTAGCGATAGGTGACTTTTCTCACCGCCTCGACGACCTCGGCGGCGGTGATCAGCGCGTGTTTCTCAAGGTTCGCGGCATAGGGCATGGGCACGTCCTTGCCGGTGCAGTTGATCACCGGCGCGTCGAGCCAGTCGAAGGCGTTTTCCATGATATGGGCCGAGAGGTGGTTGCCGATCGAGGCGACCGGGAAGCCCTCTTCCACCGTCACGCAGCGGTTGGTGCGCTTGACCGATTCGATAACCGTGCCGTAGTCGAGCGGGCGCAGGGTGCGCAGGTCGATCACCTCGGCCTCGATGCCGTCGGCGGCCAGCTTCTCGGCCGCCTCCAGCGCATGGACCATGCCGATGCCGAAGCTGACCAGCGTCACGTCGCGGCCGGGGCGCACGATCTTGGCCTTGCCGAAGGGGATGGTGAAATCCTGCAGGTCCGGCACCTCGAAGCTGCGGCCGTAGAGGATCTCGTTTTCCAGAAAGATCACCGGGTTCGGGTCGCGGATCGCGGTCTTGAGCAGGCCCTTGGCGTCGGCGGCCGAATAGGGCATCACCACCTTGAGGCCGGGGATCTGCGCATACCAGGCGGCATAGTCCTGGCTGTGCTGGGCCGCCACGCGGGCGGCGGCGCCGTTCGGGCCGCGGAAGACGATCGGGCAGCCCATCTGGCCGCCGGACATGTAAAGCGTCTTGGCGGCCGAGTTGATGATATGGTCGATCGCCTGCATGGCGAAGTTGAAGGTCATGAACTCGACGATGGGACGCAGCCCGGCCAGCGCCGCGCCGGTGCCGATGCCGGCGAAGCCGATTTCCGAGATCGGCGTATCGACCACGCGGCGGGGTCCGAACTTGTCCAGCAGGCCCTGGCTGATCTTGTAGGCGCCCTGGTATTCGCCGACTTCCTCGCCCATCAGGAAGACGGTCTCGTCGCCGGACATTTCCTCTTCCATGGCCTCGCGCAGGGCTTCGCGCACGGTCATGGTCTTCATCGGCGTGCCTTCCGGCCAGTCGGGCGACTGGTCCGCGACCGGGGCCGGCGCGGGGGCCGCGGCCTGCGCGGGGGCGGCCGGAGCCTCGGCCCTGGCCTCGGCGGGCGCGGGCTCGGCCTTGGGCGCGGGGGCGGCATCGACGGATTCGCCTTCCTCGACCAGGACGGCGATGGGGGTGTTCACCTTGACCCCCTGGGTGCCCTCGGCGATCAGCAGCTTGCCGAGGATGCCTTCGTCGACCGCCTCGAATTCCATCGTGGCCTTGTCGGTCTCGATCTCGGCGATGATGTCGCCGGATTTCACGCTATCGCCTTCCTTGACCAGCCATTTGGCCAGCGTGCCTTCCTCCATGGTCGGCGACAGGGCGGGCATCAGGATTTCGGTTGCCATGGTTCCCTCCCCTCAGGCGTTCTGTTCCGCGCCGCCCTGCGGCACGTCCTGGGCGTAGATGTCGGTCCAGAGCTCCTCCAGCGGCGGCTCGGGGCTTTCCTTGGCGAACTCGGCGGAATCGTTCACGATGTCCTTGATCTCCTTGTCGATGGCCTTGAGGTCGTCCTCGGAGGCATGCTGGCCTTGCAGCAGCAGTTCGCGCACATGTTCGATGGCGTCGCGTTCGTCGCGCATCTTCTGCACTTCCTCGCGGGTGCGGTATTTCGCCGGGTCGGACATCGAATGGCCGCGATAGCGATAGGTCATGACTTCCAGGATGTAGGGCCCCTTGCCGGCGCGGCAATGCGCCACCGCCTTTTCGCCCGCGGCCCGGACCGCCAGCACGTCCATGCCGTCCACCTGTTCGCCCTTGATGCCGAAGGCTTCGCCGCGGCCGTAGAGCGTGGTCGACTTGGTCGAGCGCTTCATCGAGGTGCCCATGGCATATTGGTTGTTCTCGATGACGAAGACGACGGGCAGGCTCCACAGCTCGGCCATGTTGTAGGTCTCGTAGACCTGGCCCTGGTTCGAGGCGCCGTCGCCGAAATAGACGAAGGTGACGTTGTCGTTGCCCAGATACTTGTCGGCGAAGGCCAGGCCCGCGCCCAGCGGCACCTGTGCCGCGACGATGCCATGGCCGCCGTAGAAATGCTTTTCGCGGCTGAACATGTGCATCGAGCCGCCCTTGCCCTTGGAATAGCCGCCGATGCGGCCGGTCAGCTCGGCCATCACGCCGCGGGCTTCCATGCCGCAGGCCAGCATGTGGCCGTGGTCGCGGTAGGAGGTGATGCGCTTGTCGCCTTCCTTCGCCGCGGCCTCGAGGCCGACGACGACGGCTTCCTGGCCGATGTAGAGGTGGCAGAAGCCGCCGATCAGGCCCATGCCGTAAAGCTGGCCGGCCTTTTCCTCGAATCGCCGGATCAGCAGCATGTCGCGGTAGTATTTGAGCAGCTCATCCTTGGACACGTTGGGCGTGCTTTGCTTGGCTGCGGGCTTTCTGACCATGGGCCTCCTCCTCGGGGCGGGGATAGTTCAGCGTTAAACTAATTCTAGGCGAAGCTTTCGGGGGAAGTAAACCGGCGTTGTGCATCCGTCCAGAGGGCAGATGCGGAAAGCCGCTTGCCCCAGCCGTCGCCGGTCGCGCCGGTGGCGCGGCCGCAGGGGTATTTGGACAACGGAGAAACCGGAGGTCGGGGCCCTGGGGGGCCGTCAGCGGATGATGATCTCGTCGGCGCGCACCAGGCCCAACACGTCGCGGGCGCGTTCGTCCAGCAGGTCGATGTCGAGGTATTCGTCCGACAGCCGCCGCGCCAGGTTGCGCATCCGGTCCACCTCGGCCTGCAGCTTGTCGCGCTGCTGGACCAGTTCCTGCGTTTCGGCCTGCAGCTGCACCCGGCGCAGGATGCCCGAGGGGCCCTGCACCGCCGCATAGGCGAAATAGACGCCTAGGAGGATCATCACGACGAAGAAGATGATGGCGCTGATCGACAGGCGCTGGGTCATGCTTGGGCCATGGGGCTGCTCGTTGGGCTGCTCGTTCTTTTGGCCGGATCATGCCACAGGCGGCCCGTCGGGGGAATCCCCTAAGCGCCGCGCAGGATGTCGTCCAGCACCAGCGCCATGACGCGGGCGGAATCCTGCATGTCCTGCACGCCCACCCATTCGTCGGGCTGATGCGCCAGGTCCAGCACGCCCGGCCCGTAGGCGATGCAATTCTGCAGCTTGCCGATGCGGTCGATGTGCTTCTGGTCGTAGGTGCCGGGGCTGACGACATAGCCCGCCTCGCGGCCCAGCACCCGCCGGATGGCGGCGGCGGTCGAGCGCACCACCGGCGCCTCGCGGTCGGTCATGCTGGGGACCACCTCGAAGAGGTCGCGGATCTCGTAGGTGAAACCGGGGCGCGCCGCCTTGACCTTTTCCAGCAGCGCCGTGACCTCGCGCTTGACCTCGGACAGTTCCTCTTCGATCAGGAAGCGGCGGTCGATGGTGATGCGGCAGCGGTCGGCGACGCAGGGCGCGGGCAGGCCGGTGAAATCCGGGCCGAGATCCGGCTCGCCGCCATGGATCGAGTTGATGTTCAGCGTCGAGTTCCGCGCCCCTTCGGGGATCACCGGCATCTCGGTGCGCTTGGTCATCAGCAGCGGGAACAGCGTGCGCTCCATTTCCTCCAGCACCGCGCCCATGTGGCGGATGGCGCTGTCGCCCAGGAAGGGCATCGAGCCGTGGGCGATGCGGCCATGCGTCTCGATCTCGGCCCACCAGACGCCGCGATGGCCCAGGCAGATGCGGTCCTTGTGCAGCGGCTCGGGGATGATGACATGGCCGACATGGGCGAAGGCGCCCTGTTCTGCCAGGTAGGCCACGCCGCCGAAGCCGCCCGATTCCTCGTCCGCGGTGGCGCTGATCTCGATCTGGCCGGGATGGTCGGGGTAGAGCGCCACGAAGGCCTCCGCGGCGATGATGCTGGAGGCCAAGCCCCCCTTCATGTCGCAGGCGCCGCGGCCGTAGATGCGGCCGCCGTCCAGTTCCGCGGCGAAGGGATCGCGGCTCCAGCCGTGGCCGACCTCGACCACGTCGTGATGGCTGTTGAAATGCACGCATTCGCCGGGCGGGCCGCCGCGGTGGCGGGCGACCAGGTTCCAGCGCGGAAAGGCCTCGCTGTCGCCGGGCGCGCCATGGGCGCGGATCAGTTCGCAGGCCCAGCCCTGGGGCGCCAGCCGCGCCTGCAGGTATTCGCAGATCTCGCGATAGTTGCGGCCCGGCGGGTTCAGCGTCGGGATGCGGATCAGATCCTGGGTCAGGCGGACCAGGTCGTCGCGGCGGTTTTCGATCTCGAGGGCAAGGGCGTCCATGGCGCAAGGCTAGGCCGGGCGCGGCGGCGCGGCAATGGGGTCATTGACAGTCGCGGCGCGCCGGCCTTCCATGGGGCTGGCTTTTCGCAACCAGGGTCTGCCCGATGATCGCCTTTCTTCGCCTGATCGGCATGGTCCTGCTCGTCGAGCTGGTCTTTTACCTGCTCATCGGAACCTATATCCGCAGCCTGCGCCGCGAGGAGCTTGAAAAGGAATGGGATCGCCGCCATCCCGAGCGCGCGGGCCCGTCCCCGGAACGCGCCGAGTTCGTGCGGCGTTCGATGGTGGGCTTCAGCAAGACCCTGCGGGGGCGGCTTGCCCTGCTGGTGCTGGTCCTGCCGGTGGTCGCGATCATCGTGATCATCGTGATCGTGAACTACTATTGAGGGGGCGCCGATGCGCTGGTTCCTGACCGTCCTTGGGGTGATCTTCGGGATCGTGGTCTTTCTGTTTCTGGACTACACGCTGCCCTCGAAGCAGACGGTCCGCATCACCAACACCTACAACCGGCTGACCGACATCGGCGCCAATGCGTTCTTCTATGCCTCGCCCGATACCGGCACGGTGCAGAACGCCCAAGGCCAGCGCGACGTGCGCTTCATCGACACGGTGCGCCCGAACGGCAAGCCCCATGTCTATCGCAACGAGGATACCGGCTGGATCTGGCCGCCCTATTTCAAATACGACAGCTCGAACCTGCATGCGCAGGCGACCGACCTGCGCTCGACCGCGGCGAGCCCGGAATGGGTCAGCGTGACCTCATACGGCTGGCGCATCGCCTGGCTCTCGGTCTATCCCAACGCCATCTCGATCAAGCCGGTGGCGGGGCCCGAGGTGAAGCCCTTCAACTGGGCGGCACAGATCATCCTGCTGATCCTGGGGGCGCTGCTGTTCCTGCTTTGGCGGATGTGGAACCAGTTCCGCGAGCGCACCATCGACCCGGCCGTGCGTTCGGCGGACGAGGCATGGGACCGGCTCGACGCCCGCGCCGACGCGGCGCGCGACCGGGCACGCGGGCGGATGCGGCGCTGGTGGGACGGGCTGCGGGGGCGCTGAGCGATGGAGCGCAAGAACCCCGGCACCGATTTTCGCCTCGACTGGTTCGAGAACATCCAGGTCAACACCCCGGCGGCCGAGCGCCGCGCCGCGAGCCTGACCGCGCGCCGCAGCCTGAAAAAGGAATGGCAGGCGGCCTGGCTTCTGAATGCGGTGCGCTGCATCGACCTGACCACGCTGGCGGGCGACGATACGCCCGACCGCGTGGCGCGGCTTTGCGCCAAGGCGCGCCAGCCGGTCGATGCCGGCCAGTTGGCGGCGCTGGGGGTCGATCACCTGACCACCGGCTCGGTCTGCGTCTATCCGACCATGGTGGCGGCGGCGAAACGGGCGCTGCGGGGCAGCGCGATCCCCGTCGCCTCGGTCGCGACCGGCTTTCCCGCCGGGCTGATGCCGCTCGACCTGCGGCTGGCCGAGATCCGCTATGCGCTGGACCAGGGCGCGGACGAGATCGACATCGTGATTTCCCGCGCGCTGGTGCTGCGCGGCGAATGGGCGGCGCTTTACGACGAGATTTGCGAGATGCGCGAGGCTTGCGGCGCGGCCCGGATGAAGGCGATCCTGGCGACGGGCGAGCTGAAGACCCTGACCAATGTCGCCAGGGCCAGCCATGTCGCCATGCAGGCCGGCGCCGATTTCATCAAGACCTCGACCGGGAAGGAGCCGGTGAACGCCACGCTGCCGGTGTCGCTGGTCATGCTGCGGGCGATCCGCGACTATCGCGACCGGACCGGCTTCGCCGTCGGCTTCAAGCCGGCGGGCGGGCTGAAGACGGCCAAGGACGCGCTGAACTGGCAGGTGCTGATGGCCGAGGAGCTGGGCCGCGACTGGCTGGACCCGAGCCTTTTCCGCATCGGTGCCAGTTCGCTGCTCTCCGACATCGAGCGGCAGGTTTCCCATCACGTCACCGGGCGCTATGCAGCCGCCCATCGTCTGGCCGCGGGGTGATGATGCCGAAGGTAAGCGAGATCATGGAAAGCATGGAATACGGTCCCGCGCCCGAGGACGCCTCGGCCGTCCGCGATTGGTTGCGCGAACGCGGCAGCTTCGGCCATTTCATTGCCGGGCGGTTCACCAGGCCGGGCGAGACCTTCGCCAGCCGCGATCCCTCGAGTGGCGAGGAACTGGCGCAGGTCACGCAGGGCACCGCCCGCGACATCGCCAAGGCGGTGCGCGCCGCCCGTCGGGCGCAGCGCAGCTGGGGCGCCATGCCGGGGCACGACCGGGCGCGCTTTCTCTATGCCATCGCCCGCACCATCCAGAAGCGCGAGCGTTTCCTTGCGGTGCTGGAGAGCCTGGACAACGGCAAGCCGATCCGCGAAAGCCGCGACATCGACGTGCCGCTGGTGGTGCGGCATTTCTACCACCATGCCGGCTGGGCCGAACTGGCCGAGACCGAGTTTCCCGGCCATGCCGCCTTGGGCGTCTGCGGCCAGATCATCCCCTGGAACTTTCCGCTGCTGATGCTGGCCTGGAAGGTGGCGCCGGCCCTGGCCGCCGGCAATTGCGTGGTGCTGAAGCCTGCCGAATACACGCCGCTGACCGCGCTGGCATTCGCCGAGATCTGCGCCCATGTCGGCCTGCCCGCCGGGGTGGTGAACATCGTCACCGGCGATGGCGAGACCGGCGCGGCGCTGGTTCAGGCCCCGGTGGACAAGATCGCCTTCACCGGCTCGACCGAGGTCGGGCGCGGCATCGCCCGTGCCACCGCCGGCTCGGGCAAGCGGCTGACGCTGGAACTGGGCGGCAAATCGCCTTTCGTGGTCATGGAGGACGCCGACCTGGACGCCGCGGTCGAGGGCGTGGTCGAAGGGGTCTGGTTCAACCAGGGCGAGGTCTGCTGCGCCGGCTCGCGCATCCTGGTCGCCGAATCGGTCGCCGCGCGGTTCGAGACGCTGTTGCGGGCGCGGATGGGCAAGCTGCGGCTGGGCGCGCCGCTCGACAAGTCCACCGATGTCGGCGCCATCGTCGATCCGGTGCAAAAGGACCGCATCCTGCGCATCCTGGACCGCGCGACCGCCGCCGGGGCGGAACTGGTCGGCGGCGCCGCGGCGCCGGGCTGCTTCATCGCGCCGGGCTATCTGCGCAACATCGCCCCCGCCAATCCCGGCATGGTCGAGGAGATCTTCGGCCCCATCGCCACGCTCTCGACCTTCCGCACCCCGGACGAGGCGGCGGATCTGGCCAACAATACCCGCTATGGGCTGGCGGCCTCGGTCTGGTCGGAAAGCGCGACTGTGGCCACCGACATGGCGGCGCGGATCAAGGCGGGCGTGGTCTGGGTGAATTGCGCCAACCTTTTCGACGCCGCCGCGCCCTTTGGCGGCCTGCGCGATTCGGGCTATGGCCGCGAGGGCGGGCGCGAGGGGATGCTGGACTATCTCGCCGCCCCGGTCGCCGCGCAGCGCGACCCGGCGCCGTCGGAAATCGCCCCGGCCGAGGCGCCCGAGATCGACCGCACGGTCAAGCTTTACATCGGCGGCGCGCAGAAGCGCCCCGACGGCGGCGCCAGCTATGCGGCGCAGGACGAACTGGTGCCCCTGGGCAACCGCAAGGACATCCGCAACGCGGTCGAGGCGGCGCAAGGGGCCTTGGCGAAATGGCAGGGTCTGGGCGGCCACGGCCGCGCGCAGGTGCTGTATTTCCTGGCCGAGAACCTGGCGCAGCGCCGCGCCGAATTCGCCGGCTATGCCAGCCCGGCCGAAGTCGATGCGGCGATCCGCCGCTGCTTCTTCTATGCCGGTTTCGCCGACAAATACGACGGCGCCACGGTTTCGGCCAAGCCCGGCCACCTGTGCCACGTCCAGCCCGAGCCGCATGGCGTCATGGGGCTGGTCGCACCCACGGCCGCGCCGCTGGCGGGCTTCATGGCGCTGGTGCTGCCGGCCATCGCCATGGGCAATGCGGTGGTGGCGATCCCGTCGCAGGACCGACCGATGGCGGCGCTGACGCTGGCGCAGGTGCTGGCCTGTTCGGACGTGCCGGGCGGCGTGGTCAATATCGTCACCGGCCCGCGCGACGAACTGGCGCGGGCGCTGGCCGGCCATGACGGCGTCTCGGCGATCTGGCATGCCGGCCAGGGCGAGGGGCTGGCCGAGGTGCAGCGCGCCGCGGCCGAGACCCTGATCCCGGTCTGGACCCCGGCGCCGCGCGACTGGAGCGATCCGCAGGCGCAGGGCCGCGAGTTCCTGCGCGCCGCCAGTCGGACCAAGACCGTCTGGCTTCCCTATGGCGCGCTTCCCGCCGGCACCGGCAGCGCGGCCTATTAGCAGGCTGCTGAAAAAAGATTTTGAGAGGGCGGCGCAGCGGAAATCGTTCTGGATCCAGCTAATATCGGCCCGAAAATGGGGTGTTTTCGGCAAATTTGAGGCGGATTTCCTGGTTCCCCGCCCGCGCTGTCCTGTCGCAAGGACTTTTTCAGCAGCCTGTTAGTTCATCGACTGCGGTGGGCGGATGGCGTTGTCATCCGCCCGCCCAGCGGACAAACTCGGGCGGTCCCAGCATCGGAATCGCCCATGTATATCCCGCCGCATTTCCACGAGATCGACCCGCAGGAGATCGCTGCGCTCATCGAGGCGGCGCCCCTGGCCTGCATCGTGGCGCAGACCGCCGAGGGGCTGGTCGCCAACCACGTCCCGCTGCTGGCCGGTCCCGACGGCACGCTGATCGGCCATGTGGCGCTGGCCAACGACATGCACCGGCTGATCGCCGAGGGCCAGGAGGTGCTGGCGATCTTTCGCGGCGAGGACGGCTATGTCTCGCCCAATTTCTACCCGACCAAGCCCGAGCACCATCGCCACGTCCCGACCTGGAACTACCAGGTGGTCCATGTCCATGGCGGCATTGCCTTCCAGCATGACGAGCGCGCCAAGCGCGCGGCGGTCGGCCTGCTGACCCGCAGCCACGAGCGGCGGCTGAACGGCGCCGATGCTTGGCGCATGGCCGATGCGCCGGCCGATTACATGCAGCAGATGCTGGCCGGCATCGTCGCCTTTCGCATCGAGATCCGCCGGACGCTGGCAAAGTCCAAGCTGAGCCAGAACCGCGAGGCGCGCGATTACCAGGGCGCCATCGCAGGGCTGAGGGCCAGCGGGCACGCGGCGATGGCCGAAACGATGGCAAGGCGGCGGCCGGGGGATGCCTAGCCGCTGAGCCTCGATAACGGCGGCCGGGACAGGCGCGACAAGCGGCTGGACGGCGGGATTTGAACGGTGCGGCGCGCTGGTCCGCGCCTGCGCCATTGCCGGAGAACGAGGGCTTCGATCCCTCGGCGGGTCGATCGGTTGCGTTGCAACGGCTATCCCCGGCCTTCCGTGGCATCCTGCGCCGGCGAAGCGCAAAGATCACGGCATTCGCCGACGAACACCACGCGCTTTGCGGCGGCGTTCTTTCCCTGCCACGGGCCGCCCTCATGGTCCTGGCGCCGAAACCTCGGCTCGCCGCAGGGCTGCGACTCCGGTTCGGAGGCGGCGTGCTGCGGATCGGTTCCACCGAACCTGCCTTTGGTTCGAGGGCTGGCAAACCTTGCGAGGGGATCGCGAAAGGATATTCGCCCGCCGACCGGAAAATCCCACCATGGGATCGCGGAGGCCATTTGTTCGCAGGCCGGCAAGCCTTGCCGGGGGTGGCAAAGGACATTCATCCGAAGGCCGACAAGCCCCGCCATGGGATCGCAAGGAACAGTCGCCAGCAGGCTGGCAAATCTCATGAGGGGAACGCAAAGGCCAGCGCCCCGCCGCGGCAAGCCCGACCTCGGTCGCGGTGCCGGGTGGCTTGGCCGGTGCCGAGGGCTGCAAGCCTCCAATCCGCCGCCGCACCGTCCGGGTCGAGGGGACGCGGTCCGTGCGGCGCGCGCGGTCGAAAACCGCGGGCAGAGGCGCCCCGCCGCCCGGTCAGGCCAGGCGCAGCCAGCGCAGCTTGGCCTCGGTCGAGGTGCCGGGCGGTTTGGCCGTGCCCCAGGGCTGCAAGCCCGCGATCCGCCGACGCATCGTCCGGGTCGAGGGGACGCGGTCCGGACGGTGCGCGCGGTCGAAAACCGCAGGCAGGGGCGCCCCGCCGCCCGGTCTGGCGAGGCGCAGCCAGCGCAGCTTGGCCTCGGTCGCGGTGCCGGTGGCCTAGCCGGTGCCGAGGGCTGCAAGCCTCCAATCCGCCGAACGCCTGCCGTCCAAGCCGAGGGGACGCGGTCCGGGCGGTGCGCGCGGTCGAAAACCGCAGGCAGAGGCGCCCCGCCGCTCGGTCAGGCCAAGCGCAGCCAGCGCAGCTTGGCCTCGGTCGCGGTGCCGGGTGGCTTGGCCCGTGCCGAGGGCTGCAAGCCCGCGATCCGCCGACGCATCGTCCGGGTCGAGGGGACGCGGTCCGGACGGTGCACGCGGCCGAAAACCGCAGGCAGACGCGCGCCGCCGCTCGGTCAGGCCAGGCGCAGCCAGCGCAGCCCGGCTTCGGTCGAGGTGCGGGGGGTGTATTCGGCGCTCACCCAGCCGCCATAGCCCGAGGCGTCGATGGCGCGGAACAGTTCGGCGAAGTCGATGTCGCCCTGCCGCGGCTCGTGCCGGCTGGGCCAGTCCGAGATCTGGATGTGCCGCACCCGGCGGGCATGGCGCTGCCAAACGGTCAGCGCATCGCGATGGATCATCTGCGCATGATAGACGTCGAATTGCAGGCCCAGGTTCGGGGCCCCGACCTCGTCCAGGATCTCGGCCGCCAGTTCGAAACTGTCGAGGAAATAGCCCGGCATGTCGTTGCGGTTCATCGGCTCGATGGTCAGGCTGGCGCGGGCGTCGCGGGCGCAGGCCCATTTCAGGTTCTCGACGAAGGTGCGCCGCGCCAGCCCGCCCTGGGCCTTGCCGGCCATCACATGCAGATGCTTGACCCCCAGCGCCCGGCCGAAGCGCAGGGCACGGTCGAAATCGCCGCGAAAGCGCGATTCGTTGCCCGGCTCGGCGGCAAAGCCGCGCGGGCCGCCGGCCCAGTTCGGCGGCGGCGTGTTCATCAGCACGAACTCCACCCCCGCCGCCTGCGCGGCCTGGGCCAGTTCCTTGACCGCGAGGTCATAGGGAAACAGGATTTCCACCCCGCGAAAGCCCGCGCGCTTTGCGGCGGCGAAGCGCTGCAGCATGGGCATTTCGGTGAACAGATAGGTCAGGTTGGCGGCGAATCGCGCCATGGTCAGGGCTCCAGGGGAAAGACCGTCCCTCCCGAGTGCAATTCCATACGCCCGTTTTCGCCGGGCATAGCCGCATCGGCCAGTCGGTAGAATGTCTTGCGGTCGATCAGTGCCCAAAGACCGCGGCGGATATGGACATAGGGCCGCGGCTCCTCCGGCGTCCCGCGCATTTCTATCGCATGCTCGGGGCCGGCGCTGACCCGGTCGCCCACATTGGTGGTGAAGACGATGTCTTCGCCGATTTCGGCATCGACGGCGATGAAGGGCGCGTCGACCACGCGGATGCCGACCTTTTCGACCGGGGTGACGAGGAAATAGCCATCCCCCTCGCGCTTCAGGATCGAGGCGAAAAGCCGCACCATTTCCGGCCGGCCGATGGGCGTGCCGTTGTAGAACCAGCTGCCGTCGGCGCGGATCTCCATGTCCAGGTCGCCGCAGAAGGGCGGGTTCCACAGATGCACCGGCGGCGGCCCCTTTTTCGAGGCGCGGCTGGCCGAGGCGGCGATTCCGGCCGCATCGCTCACGGCATTGTCAGTCTTTTCCTCCATTCCCTGTGGACCCCGTCACACCTGCCTTTATGTTGTCCTAGAACAGAAACGGGGCATTGTCATGGCCGAGAATGAGAAACTGGTTTCCGAAGTCCTGACGCTGACCGACCGCCTGGCCCAGGCCCGCGCCAGCGTCGAGCATCGCTTCGTCGGCCAGCATGCCGTGGTCGAGCAGGTTCTGGCGGCGATCCTGTCGGGCGGCCATGCCCTGCTGGTCGGCCAGCCGGGGCTGGGCAAGACCATGCTGGTCGATACGCTGGCCACCGTGCTGGGGCTCGACTCGGCGCGCATCCAGTTCACCCCCGACCTGATGCCGGCCGACATCCTGGGCTCCGAGGTGCTGGACATCCGGCCCGACGGCACCCGCGCCTTCCGCTTCATCGAGGGGCCGGTCTTCACCCGGCTGCTGATGGCCGACGAGATCAACCGCGCCAGCCCGCGCACGCAATCGGCGCTGCTGCAGGCCATGCAGGAGGGCGAGGTCACCATCGGCGGCGAGCATCGCCCGCTGGGCCGGCCCTTCCACGTGCTGGCCACCCAGAACCCGATCGAGCAGGAGGGCACCTATCCGCTGCCCGAGGCGCAGCTCGACCGTTTCCTGTTGCAGATCGACGTGGACTATCCCGACCGCGATACGGAGCGCGCCATCCTGCTGGCGACGACCGGGGTCGAGCAGGGCCGGGCCCATGCCGTCTTCGACGCCGAGGGGCTGGTCGCGGCGCAGGCGCTGATCCGGCGCATGCCGGTGGGCGAGACGGTGCTGGACGCGATCCTGGACCTGGTGCGCGCGGCGCGTCCCGGCGCGCCCGAGGCGCCGGGCTGGATCGCCGACACGCTGGTCTGGGGGCCGGGGCCGCGCGCGGCGCAGGCGCTGACGCTGGTCACGCGGGCGCGGGCGGCGCTGAACGGCCGCTTTGCCCCGACGCTCGACGATGTCGAGGCCATGGCCGCCCCGGTCCTGCGCCACCGCATGGCGCTGAGCTTTGCCGCCCGCGCCCGCGGCGAGACCATCGAGGGCGTGATCGCGCGCCTGCTTGGCGACCGGATGCGGGCGGCGGCGTGAAACCCCAGGCCGATCAGCTGCGCGCCGGCGCCGAGGCTGCCTCGGCCGCCCTGCCTGCGCTGATGCTGTCGGCCGAGCGGCTGGCGGCGGCGCTGGTGCCCGGCGCGCATGGCCAGCGCCGCGCCGGCATGGGCGAGGATTTCTGGCAATACCGTCCGGCCACGGCGGGCGATACGGCGCGCAGCATCGACTGGCGCCGCTCGGCCCGGTCGGATGCGCAGTTCGTGCGCGACCGCGAGGCGCAGGTGGCGCAATCGGCGGCGATCTGGGTCTCGGCCGCGGCGGGCATGGATTACACCGGCAGCGCCGAGCGGCCCAGCAAGCGCGACCGCGCCGACCTGCTGGCGCTGGCGCTGGCCATGGCGCTGCTGGCGGGGGGCGAGCGGGTGGCGCTGGCCGGCCAGCCGCCGCGCCCCGGCCGCCTGCAGGCCGAGCGCATGGCCGAGGCGCTGGTCGCGCGCGCGCCCCTGCCGGGCGACGAGGACGCCCCCCCGGCCGAGGCCCTGCGTCCCGGCCAGCGGGTCATCCTGTTCGACGATTTCCTGGGCGATCCGCAGCCGGTGCTGGACTATCTGGCCCGTGCCGCCGGCCTGGGCGTGCAGGGCGCGCTGCTGCAGGTGCTGGACCCGGACGAAGAGGGCTTTCCCTGGCGGGGGGCGGTGCTGTTCCGCTCGGCCTCGGGGGCCTTGCGCCACGACACGCGCGACGCGGCCGGGCTGCGCGCGGCCTATCTGGCGCGGCTGGCCGAGCGCCGGGCGCAACTGACGGGCGCCGCACGCATGGCGGGCTGGCATTTCGGCACGCATGACACCGGGGCGGCGCCGTCGCAGGCGCTGCTGTGGCTCTGGTCGGTGCTGGAGGGCTGATGCTGCTGATCGGTCCCATCGGCTTCCTGACGCCCTGGATCCTGGCGGCGCTGGCGGCGCTGCCGGTGCTGTGGCTGATCCTGCGCGCCATGCCGCCTTCGCTGAAGCTGGTGCGCTTTCCCGGCACGCGGCTGCTGCTGGGGCTCAAGGATCCGCATCCGGTGGCGCGGCACACGCCCTGGTGGCTGCTTCTGCTGCGGGTGCTGGCGATCGCGGCCCTGATCCTGGGCTTTGCCGGCCCGGTGTGGAAGCCCTCGCCGGATCAGGCCGGGCAGGGGCCCTTGCTGGTGGTGATGGATGCCGGCTGGGCGGCGGCGCCAGACTGGCCGCAGCGCCAGGCCCGCGCCCTGCGCGCGCTGGACCGCGCGGCGGCGGCGGGACAGCCGGCGGCGCTGCTGGTCGCCGACGGCACCGCGACGGGCGCGCTGCCTTTCCTGCCCGCGACCGAGCTTGCGGCGCAGCTGCGCGCCCTGCGTCCCGCGGCATGGGAGACGCGCTATCCCCCCGACCCGCAGGCGGCGCTGGCCGAGGCGCCCGCGGGCCTGTCGGTGCTGTGGCTCAGCGACGGGCTGGACCATCCCGGCCGGGCGGAATGGCTGGCGGCGCTTGCCGGGCGCGGCGGCGTGACCGTGGTGCCGCCCGACGGCCCGCGGCAGTCGCTGGAACTGGTGGCGGGCGACCAGCCGGCGCTGCGGCTGCGCTCGACCGGGGCGGCCGCTGTCGATGTGCTGGCCATCGGCCTCGACCCGCAGGGCACGCCGCGCGAGCTGGCGCGGCTGCGCCCCGGCGAGGGCGGCGGGGCTTCGGCGGATGCGGGCGTGACCAGCTGGCTGGTGCCCATCGACCTGCCCTCGGAATTGCGCAACCGCATCACCCGCTTCGAGGTCGAGGGCCATGGCTCGGCCGGGGCGGTGCTGCTGGCCGACGATTCCCTGCGCCGGCGCAAGGTCGCGCTGGCGGGCGACGACCGCGCCGGCGAGGGCCAGCGGCTGCTTTCGCCGCTGCACTACCTGCGCCGGGCCCTGGCGCCGACCACCGACCTGATCGAGGGGGGGCTGGGCGACGTGCTGCAAGCCTCGCCCGACGTGATCGTGCTGGCCGACCAGTTCGGCCTGGCCGAAGAGCCGGGCCTGCGCGAATGGGTCGAGGGCGGCGGGCTGTTGATCCGCTTTGCCGGGCCGCGCATGGCCGCCTCGGAACGGCTGGCCGAAGAGCCGCTGCTGCCCGTGCGGTTGCGCGCCGGCGGGCGCGACATCGGCGGCGCCCTGGCCTGGGGCGAGCCGCGCAGCGTCGCGCCCTTTGCCGCCGACGGGCCCTTTGCCGGGCTTTCGCTGCCCCAGGACGCCACCGTGCGCGCCCAGCTTTTGGCCGAGCCCGCGCCCGACCTGGGCGATCGCACCATCGCCCAGCTTTCCGATGGCACGCCCTTGGTCACGCGGGCGGCGCTGGGGCAGGGGCAGCTGGTGCTGTTCCACACCACGGCCAACGCGGAATGGTCGAACCTGGCGATCTCGGGCCTGTTCGTCGAGATGCTGGACCGGCTGGTGCGCAGCGCGCGGGTCGGCAGCGCGGCGCCCGAGGCGGATCGCGCCGAACAGCCCTTCTGGCTGCCCGAACTGGTGCTGGACGGCTTCGGCCGCACGACCGAGCCGCAGGATGCCACGCCGGTCGCCGCGGCCGATTTCGCGCGCGGCCCGGCGCCGGGCGCCCCGGCCGGGCTTTATCGCGGCGGCGAGCAGGTGGCGGCGCTGAACGCGGGCGGGCCGATGGCGCCCGCCGACTGGCCCGGCGCCCGCATCGAGCGCGCGGCCGAGGCGCCGGGCCTCGACCTGCGCGGCTGGCTGGTCGCGCTGGCGGCGGTCCTTTTCGCGCTGGATGCGCTTGGCAGCGCCTGGCTGGCGCGCGGCAGGCAGGGGGCGACGGCATGAGGTGGCTTCTGACCCTGGCCGCGCTGATCTGGGCCGGCGCGCTTTGGGCGCAGGACGATCCCGCGGCCCCGCCCGACCCCCATCTGATGCGCGCCGCCGACGAGGTGGCGCTGGCCTATGTGATCACCGGCGATGCCGAGGTCGATGCCGCCTCGGAAGCGGGGCTGCGCGGCCTGTCCCATGTCCTGACCGCCCGCACCACGGTCGAGCCGGGCACGCCCATCGGCATCGACCCCGAACGGGACGACCTGTCGCTGCTGACCTTCCTTTACTGGCCGGTGACCGAGGCGCAGGCCCCGCCCTCGCCCCAGGCCTATGTCCGGCTGAACCATTTCCTGCGCTCGGGCGGGATGATCCTCTTCGACACCCGCGACGGCGACATCGCCGGGCTGGGCGGGCCGGACGGCGGCGCCGCGCTTCAGGGGCTGGCGGCGCCGCTGGACATCCCGCCGCTGGCGCCGATCCCCGCCGATCACGTCATCACCCGCAGCTTCTACCTGCTCAGGGATTTTCCCGGCCGCTACCAGGGCCGCGAGGTCTGGGCCGAGGCGCCCCCCGCCGATGCCCAGGCGGCCGAGGGCGTGCCCTTCCGCAATCTCAACGACGGCGTCTCGCCGGTCATCATCGGCGGCAATGCCTGGGCCGAGGCCTGGGCGATGGATGAGAACGGCCTGCCCATGTTCAGCATCGGCTCGGGCTTCGAGGGCGAGCGGCAGCGCGAGATGGCCTATCGCTTCGGCGTCAACCTGATCATGTATGTGCTGACCGGGAACTACAAATCCGACCAGGTGCATGTGCCCGCCCTGCTGGAGCGGCTGCGGCAGGAGGAGGTCGTGCAATGAGTGGCCTTGCCTTCGATCCGCTGCTGCCCTGGCCCTTGGTCGGCGGGCTTGCGGCGCTGGCGCTGCTGGTGGCGCTGTGGTCGCTGTGGCGCGGCCTGCGCGGCTGGGCCTGGCGCGGCATCGCCGGGCTGGCGGCGGCGGCGGCGCTGGCCGGGCCGGCGCTGGAATCGGGCATCCGCCACAAGCTGTCGGACATCGTGATCCTGCTCGACGACCGCAGCGCCAGCCAGTCCCTGCCGGGCCGGGCCGAACAGACAGACGCCGCCGTCGAGGAACTGACCCGCCAGCTTTCCGCCCTGCCCGATACGGAAATCCGCCGCGTGACCGTGGGCGACGACCCGGACGGCACCCAGGCCGGCACCGCGCTGACCCGCGCGCTGGCGGCCGAGCCGCAGGCCCGGCTGGCCGGGGTGATCGCCGTCACCGACGGGCTGGCCCATGATGCGCCGATGGTCCCGGCCTCGGCCCCGGCGCCGGTGCATGTGCTGCTGACCGGCCAGGCCCAGGACTGGGATCGCCGGCTGGTGATCGAGGAAGCGCCGGCCTACGGGCTGATCGGCAAGCCCGTCACCATCCGCCTGCGCGTCGAGGACCAGGGCGCCGTTCCCGTCGAGGTGGCGCAGACCTCCGCCCGGCTGCGCATCCTGCTGGACGGAGAAGAGATGCGCAGCCTCGACCTGCCGCCGGGGGTGACGCTGGACCTGCCGGTGGTGCCGGAACATGCCGGGCAGAACGTGGTCTCGATCGCTTTCGACCCGCCCGAGGCGGCGGTGCCGGAACTGACCGACCGCAACAATGCGGCCGCCGTGCAGATCCAGGGCGTGCGCGACCGGCTGCGGGTGCTGCTGGTCTCGGGCGCGCCGCACGCGGGGGAACGGACCTGGCGCAACCTGCTGAAATCGGATGCGAACGTGGACCTGATCCACTTCACCATCCTGCGGCCGCCGGACAAGATGGACGCGGTCCCCGTCGAGGAGATGTCGCTGATCGCCTTTCCGACCCAGGAGCTGTTCATGGAGCGGATCCGGGATTTCGACCTGATCATCTTCGACCGCTACCGGGTGCGCGGCATCCTGCTGCCGCAATATTACGACAACATCCGGCGCTATGTCGAAGAGGGCGGCGCGATCCTGGTCTCGGCCGGGCCCGAGATGTCCTCGGTCGAAAGCCTGAACCTGTCGCCGCTGGGCGCGATCCTGCCCGCGCGCCCGACCGGCCGGGTCTATGACGAGCCGTTCCTGCCGCGCCTGACCGACGAGGGCGAGCGCCACCCGGTGACCGCCGGCCTGCAGGGCGCCCCGGTCGAAGGTTCGCAAAGCCATTGGGGCCGCTGGCTGCGCATGTCCCAGGTCATCCCCGATCCGCGCACCCAGGTGGTGCTGAGCGGCGCGCGGGACGAGCCGCTGCTGCTGCTCAGCCGGGTGGGCGAGGGGCGGGTGGCGATGCTGACCTCGGACCAGGTCTGGCTCTGGGGCCGCGGCTTCGAGGGCGGCGGGCCGCAGCTCGAGCTGCTGCGCCGCATCGCGCATTGGTCGATGCAGGAGCCGGAATTGGAAGAAGAGGCGCTGCTAGCCGATGTCGGCGGCGAGCTGACGGTGACGATCACCCGCCGCACCATGAACCCGACCGCCGGCCCGGTGACGATCACCCGCCCCGATGGCCGGACCGAAGAGGTGGCGCTGGCCGAGGCCGGCCCCGGCCGCTTCACCGCGCGCTGGACCGCGCCGGGGCCTGGGCTCTACCGGCTGGCGGATGGCGAGATCAGCCGGGTTCTGGCGCTCGGCCCCGCCGCGCCGCGGGAGTTCGAGGAAACCGTCGCCTCGGGCGCCGTGCTGGGCCCCTTGGCCCAGGCGACGCAGGGCGCGGTGCTGCCGCTTTCCGACGGCATGCCCGGCCTGCGCACGGTGCGCGAGGGACGGCCGGCGCATGGCCAGGGCGTGGGCGGGCCGTGGATCGCCATCACCCCGCGCAATGCGGCCTCGGTCAGCGGCATGACCCATCGCCCGCTGCTGCCCGGCTGGGCCTGGCTTGCGCTGATCGCCGGGCTGGCGCTGGCCGGCTGGCTGGCCGAGGGCCGCGGCCGGCTGCGCGCCCAGGCGGCGGCAGGGGGCTGACGCGCGAAACTTGCCAAGATCGCGCGCCGTTGCTAGGCAAATGAAAACATTCCAAGAGGACCGCATGGCCGCCGCCCCGAACGATGACCAGACCGCCTATATCCCGCCGACCGAAGTCGATCTGGCGATGGTCAAGCGCATCCTGCCGCATCGCTATCCCTTCCTGCTGGTGGACAGGGTGCGCGACATCGTGCCGGGCGAAAGCTGCGTCGGCGTCAAGAACGTGACCTCGAACGAGCCGCATTTCGAAGGCCATTTCCCGCAGGAGCCGGTGATGCCCGGCGTGCTGATCATTGAGGCCATGGCGCAATCGGCCGCGGTGCTGGTCGGGGTGACGCTGGACCTCGCCGACAAGGGCATGGGCACCTATTTCATGTCCATCGACAAGTGCCGCTTCCGCCAGAAGGTGGTGCCGGGCGACGTGCTGGAACTGCACATGAAGACCCTGCGCGGCGGCGGCAAGATCTGGAAGTTCGAGGGCCGCGCCCTGGTGAACGGCCAGCTCGCCGCCGAGGCCGAGGTCATGGCCATGCTGAACCGTGGCGAGAATGGCTGAGACCCGCATCCATCCCTCGGCCGTCGTGGACCCTGCCGCGAAGATCGGCGCGGGATGCGAGATCGGCCCCTTCTGCGTCCTCGGCCCCGAGGTCAGCCTCGGCCGGGGCGTGGTGCTGAAATCGCATGTCGTGGTGGCGGGCGAGACCGCCATCGGCGACGAAACCACGGTCTTCCCCTTCGCCTCTCTGGGCGAGGTGCCGCAGGACCTGAAGTTCCGGGGCGAGCGCACGCGGCTGGAAATCGGCGCCCGCAACCGCATCCGCGAATATGTGACGATGAACCCCGGCACCGAGGGCGGCGGCGGCGTGACCCGCATCGGCGACGACGGGCTCTTCATGGCCGGCAGCCATGTCGCGCATGATTGCCGGATCGGCGACCGGGTGATCCTGGTCAACAACGCCTCGGTCGCCGGCCATTGCGTGCTGGAGGACGACGTGATCGTGGGCGGGCTGTCGGGCGTGCATCAATGGGTGCGCATCGGCCGCGGCGCGATGATCGGCGCGGTGACGATGGTGACGGCGGACGTGATCCCCTTTGGCCTGGTGCAGGGGCCGCGCGGCCATCTGGACGGGCTGAACCTGGTGGGGCTGAAGCGCCGCGGCGCCTCGCGCGAGGACATCCACGCCCTGCGCGACATGTTGGCGCAGCTGGGCCGGGGCAGCTTCCGCGACACCGCCCGGCACCTGGCCGAGGCCGAGAACGGGCCGATGGTGCGCGAGGTGCTGGATTTCATCCTCGGCCCCTCGGACCGCAGCTTCCTGGCCCCCCATCCGTGAGAGCGCATCCATGAGCCGCATCGCCCTGATCGCCGGCGAGGGCAGCCTCGCCCCCGCCATCGCCGCGGCGCTGGACCAACCGCTGGTCTATGCGCTGGACAACCTCAGGCCCGAGGTCGAGGCGAAGCCCTTTCGCCTCGAACGGCTGGTGCCCTTCCTGGACGAGCTGGCCGACCAGGGCGTGACGCAGGCGGTCTTCGCCGGCGCCATCCGCCGCCCGAAGATCGAGCCCGAGCTTTTCGACCCCCGCACCCTGACCATCGTGCCGCGCATCCTGATGGGAATGCAGTCGGGCGACGACGCGGCGCTGCGCGCGGTCCTCGACGTCTTCGAGGAAGCGGGAATATCCATCTGTTCCGTCGACCAGATCCTGCCGGACCTGGTGCCCGGCGAAGGCGTCCTGGTGGGCGAGCCCGGCCCGCGCGACCAGAAGGACGCGGCCCGCGCCGCCGAGATCGTCGCCGGGCTCGGCGCGTTGGACATCGGCCAGGGCGCGGTGGTGGCGCAGGGGCTCTGCCTTGCCGTCGAGGCGCTGCCGGGCACCCAGGCCATGCTGGAATTCGCAAGGCTGCATGCCGGGCTGAAACCCGATCCCAAGGGGGCTGGCGGCGTGCTCTACAAGGCGCCGAAACCCGGCCAGGACCGGCGCATCGACCTGCCGACCATCGGCCCCGAGACCGTGACCCAGGCCGACGAGGCCGGGCTGGCCGGGATCGCCTGGGAGGCGGGCAGCGTCATCCTGCTGGACCGGGCCGAGGCAATGCGCCGCGCCCAGGCGGCGGGGCTGTTTCTCTGGGCGCGCGGGTGACATGAGTATTCGGGAAACGGTGAAAGAGGCTTGCTTCACCGTTTCGCAAATACTCAAGTGACAGGGCCGCGAGAGCGGCGGGAGGGTATTTGGAGAACGAAGAAATCCAGGTCGCTTCTCTGTTCTTCAAATACCCATGTCGGGGCATGGCAAGCGGAGCGGCGCGATGAAATTCTTCCTGATCGCGGGCGAGCCTTCGGGCGACAACCTGGGCGGTGCCCTGATGGCCGGGCTGAAGAGCCTTGATCCCGGCGCCGAATTCCTGGGCGTCGGCGGTCCTGCCATGGCGGCGCAGGGGCTGGAGAGCCGCTTTCCCATGGAAGAGCTGAGCCTGATGGGCATCTGGGAGGTGCTGCCGAAATATCGCGCGCTCAAGGCGCGGATCGCCGAGACCGCCCGCGCCGTCGCCGAGGCCCGGCCCGATGCGCTGATCACCATCGACAGCCCGGATTTCTGCCTGCGCGTCGCGCGCCAGGCGCGGGCGCTGCACCCCGGCCTGCGCACCATCCATTATGTCGCGCCCTCGGTCTGGGCCTGGCGGGCGGGGCGGGCCGGGAAGATGGCCGAGGTGATCGACCATGTGCTGGCCATCCTGCCCTTCGAGCCGCCGCTGATGCGGGCGGCCGGCATGAGCTGCGATTTCGTCGGCCATCCCGTCGCCGCCGAGCCGGTGGCGGGCGCGGCCGAGGCGGCGGCCTTTCGCGCCGCGAACGGCATTGCGCCGGATGCGCCGCTGGTCCTGTGCCTGCCGGGCTCGCGCCGGACCGAGGTGGGCCGGCTTGGCCCGCGCTTCGACGAGGCGCTGATCCGGCTGCGCGACCGGGTGCCGGAGATCCGCGTGGTGATCCCGACCGTGCGCGGCGTCTCGGTCCTGGTGCGCGACATGGCGCGGCGCTGGCCTACAGCGCCAGTCGTGGTCGAGAACCCCGAGGAGAAGCGCGCCGCCTTTGCCGCCGCCGACCTGGCGCTGGCGGCCTCGGGCACGGTCAGCCTGGACCTGGCCGCGAACGACGTGCCCATGGTGATCGGCTATGACGTGGCGCCGCTGAGCCGGCTGGTCATCGGGCTGTTGCTGCGGACCGATACGGTGACGCTGGTCAACCTGGTCAGCGAGACCCGCGCCGTGCCGGAATTCCTGGGCCGCAACTGCCAGCCGGGGCCGATGTCGCAGGCGCTGTTCCGGCTGATCGAGAACGGCGATGAGCGGGCCGAGCAACTGGCGGCGATGGCGCTGACCATGGAGCGGCTGGGGCGCGGCGGCGAGGCTCCGGGCCTGCGCGCCGCGCGGTCGGTGATGGCGGCGATCAGTTCTGCGCCGCGACCACGATGATCTCGACCTTGTAGTCGGGCGTCGCCAGCGCCGATTCGCCGGTGGCGCGGGCAGGCGCGTGGCCGGGGGCGACCCAGGCGTCCCACACTGCGTTCATCTCGGCGAAATCGCCCATGTCGGCCAGCCAGACCTGCGCCGACAGGATGCGGGTCTTGTCCGAGCCGCATTCCGCCAGCAGCCGGTCGATCTGGGCCAGCACCTCGCGGGTCTGCTCGGCCACGGGTTCGCCCGGCTTGCCGACCTGGCCGGCCAGGTAGACGGTGCCGTTGTGGACGACCGCCTGGCTCATGCGGGGGCCGGTCTCGATGCGCTTGATCTCGGACATGGAAAATCCTTTCGGGTTGGGCTGGCGTCAGAAGAGCCGCCAGAAGAACAGTGCCGTCATGCCAAAGCCGATGGCCGCGATCAATGCCCGTAGCGCCGGGACCGGGATGCGCCGCGCCACCGGCGCGCCCAGGTAGCCGCCCAGGATGGTGCCGAGGCTCATCACCGCCGCGGGCCACCAGGCGACCTGCCCGCCTGCCGCGAAGATCGCCAGCGAGATCACCGACAGCGCGAAGGACAGCCAGTTCTTCAGCCCGTTCATCTGGTTCAGCTGCGTCATGCCCCAAAGCGCGAACAGCGCCAGCAGCACGATGCCCAGCCCGCCGTTGAAATAGCCGCCGTAGATCGCCACCGGCACCATGGTCCCGGCGCCGAAGGGCGCGGCCGCGTTGCGGTGCTGCGCCGCCCATTCCCGCACCTGCGCGCCCCAGATGAAGACCGAGGTCGCCGCCAGCAGCAGGAAGGGCACCAGCACCGCGAAGGCCTGGTTCGAGGAGACCAGCAGCAGGCACGAGCCGACGATGCCGCCGGCCAGCGTCCAGAAGGTCAGCCGCAGCACCAGCGCGCGTTCGATCTGCGCGATCTCGCGACGGAACCCCAGCGCGGCGGACAGATAGCCGGGCAGGGCGGCGACCGTGCTGGTGGCATTGGCCGAGACCACCGGCACGCCGCTGGCGACCAGCGCAGGGAAGGTGATGAAGGTGCCGCCCCCGGCGACGGCGTTCAGCATTCCGCCAAGGAAACCGGCGGCAAGCATCAGCAGGGTATCGGTCATGCCGGGCGGCTCCTCTTCGTGGCGGGCGCCCATGCTTAGCCCTGCGGCCCTTGGGCGTCCAGCCGCCGCGGGCCGGGCAGGAAAGCGCCCGGAGGGGGGCTCCGGGCGCTGTCGGCTAGAAGATGCCGGTCAGGTAAAGCAGGATGATGACGAAGATCGGAACGCCCAGAAGCCAGGCGATGATGCCTTTCATTATTCTCTCCCTTGCTGGTCGAAAGCGGAACGCGACCCGAGGGCGATGGTTCCCGCGCCGCCTTGCCTGAAAAAATCGCCATCCGCCGGGAATGGATCGCGCCGTGCCGCGTAATCCCCCTGCAACCTTCGGATCAAAGGATGAAGCGCATGGCACATTTTCGCATGATTCTGACGGCGGCCGCATTCGCGGCGACCCTTCCGGCAGCGGCCCTGGCGGATGACGACGACTTTCCCCGCCGTTTCCACCGGGACGGGGTCGAGCGGCTGTTGCTGCGCGTCCCGGACGGCTGGGCCTATCGCGGCTGGTGGCAGGGCGACGACGACCGCCGCGCCTTCCGCCATCGCGGATGGGGCGATGACGACGATGATGATCGCCCGAGGCGGCGGCGGAGGCGGGATCGCGACGACGACGATGACGACTACGACGATTGAGGAGGCGGCGACCCCGCCCGATCCGCTAGCAAGGCCGGCCCCGAACGGGCCGGCCTTGTCCCGTCAGCGCCCCTGCCGCATGAACGGCGATTGCGGAAATTTTCCATACACAATGTAAGGAATTGATATTTAATTATAATAAAAACGATGGGGGAACGCGTCTTTATCTTGCAATAAACGATAAACTCTGTCGTAATTATGGTCATGAAGCTCCCGTAAGCAGAGCAAGGAGGACAAGCATCATGACCCGCATCGTTCCCGCAACCGATAATCCGACGGCCGATGGCCGGTCGATTCGCTCTCGCGGCGCGGAGGAGTCCAGGTGCAGGGGTGCCGGTGCGGCGGCACCGGGATTGCGGCGCATCGCGGCGATCGTGGCCAGCGTGGTCGGGCTGGGGCTGGCCGGCCCGGTCCATGCCGACAACAGCCTGCTGAACGTCAGCTACGACCCCACGCGCGAGCTTTACCGCGAGGTGAACGCCGCCTTCGCCGCGAAATGGCAGGCCGAAGGGCATGCGGCGCCGACCATCGAGACCTCGCATGGCGGCTCGGGCGCGCAGGCGCGCTCGGTGATCGACGGGCTCAAGGCGCAGGTGGTGACGCTGGCGCTGGCCTCGGACATCGACCAGATCGCGACGCGGGGCCTCTTGCCCGAGGACTGGCAGTCGCGCCTGCCGCACAACAGCGCGCCCTATACCTCGACCATCGTCTTCCTGGTGCGCGAGGGCAATCCCAAGGGCATCCAGGACTGGGGCGACCTGGTCAAGGAAGGCGTCGAGGTCATCACCCCGAACCCCAAGACCAGCGGCGGGGCGCGCTGGAACTATCTTGCCGCCTGGGCCTGGGCGCAGAAGAACGGCGAGGACCCCAAGGGCTTCGTGTCCGAGCTGTTCAAGCATGTCCCGGTGCTTGACAGCGGCGCGCGCGGCTCGACCACCACCTTCACCCAGCGCGAGATCGGCGACGTGCTGCTGGCCTGGGAGAACGAGGCCTACCTGGCGCTGAACGAGCTGGGCGAGGACAGGTTCGACATCGTCGTGCCCTCGGTCTCGATCCTGGCCGAGCCGCCGGTCGCCATCGTGGACAAGAACATCGCCGATGACGAGCAGAAGGCGCTGGCCGATGCCTATCTGGCCTTCCTCTATTCGCCCGAGGGGCAGGCGTTGGCCTACAAGCACTACTATCGCGCCTGGGACGACAGCGCCGCCGATCCCGAGGACGTGGCGCGGTTCCCGCAGCTCGATCTGGTGAGCATCGCCGATTTCGGCGGCTGGAAACAGGCCCAGCCCGAGCATTTCGGCGACGGCGGCACCTTCGACCAGATCTATTCGGGGCAATGACCGATGGCGCTGGCGTTCCGCTTGCAGAAATCCCCCATGCCGGGCTTTGGCCTCGGCATGGGCATCACCCTGGCCATGCTGTCGCTGATCGTCATCCTGCCGGTTGGCGCGCTGCTGGCACGCGGCATCAGCTACGGCCCCGAGGCGGTCTGGGCCACGATCAACACGCCGCGGGTCTGGGCGGCGCTGTATCTGTCCTTCCGCCTGGCCTTTCTGGCCGCGCTGGTCAACCTGGTCTTCGGCACGCTGCTGGCCTGGGTGCTGGCGCGCTATGACTTTCCGGGCCGGCGGCTAGTCGACGCGCTGGTCGACCTGCCCTTTGCCCTGCCGACGGCGGTGGCGGGCATCGCGCTGACCGCGCTTTACGCGCCGAACGGCGTCTTCGGCAGCATCGTCCGGGACCTGGGCGGCAAGGTCGCCTATACGCAATGGGGCATCCTGATCGCGCTGATCTTCGTCGGCCTGCCATTCGTCACCCGCACCGTGCAGCCGGTGATCGCCGAGATCGAGCAGGAAGTCGAGGAAGCCTCGGCCACGCTGGGGGCGGGGCGGTTCCACACCCTGCGCCGGGTGATCCTGCCCATGCTGCTGCCCGCGGCGCTGACCGGCTTTGCGCTGTCCCTGGCGCGCGCGGTCGGCGAATACGGCTCGGTCATCTTCATCGCCGGCAACCTGCCCATGAAGACCGAGATCGCACCGCTCTTGATCGTCATCAAGCTCGAGGAGTTCGACTATGACGGCGCGGCGGCCATCGGCATCGCCATGCTGCTGATCTCGTTCGCCATGCTGCTGGCGATCAACCTGATCCAGATCTGGAGCCGGCGGAGGATTGGCCATGTTTGACAGCACGCTGCACGCTGCCGCCAGCGAAAAACCCGCGAAATGGCGTCCGGTGGCCGAGGAAAGCCGGCCGGTCCGCGTCCTGCTGATCGCCCTGGCGCTGGGCGGGCTGGCCGTCCTGGTGGTGGCGCCGCTGGCCGTGGTCTTTGCCGAGGCCCTTGCACGCGGCGCGGGCCAGGCGCTTGCCTCGCTCACCCGGCCCGAGGCGACCTCGGCCATCCGGCTGACGCTGATCGTCGCGGCGATCTCGGTGCCGGTGAACGCGGTCTTCGGCATCGCCGCCGCCTGGACGATCACCAAGTTCGACTTTCGCGGCAAGGCCTTCCTGATCACGCTGATCGACCTGCCGTTTTCCATCTCGCCGGTGGTGGCGGGGCTGGCGCTGGTGCTCTTGTTCGGCACCAACAGCCTGATCGGCGGCTGGCTGGTCGCCAGCGGCTTCCCGATCATCTTCGCCCTGCCGGGGATCGTGCTGGCCTCGATCTTCGTCACTTTCCCCTTCGTCGCGCGCGAGCTGATCCCGGTGATGATCGAGCAGGGCCGGGCCGAGGAAGAGGCGGCGCTGACGCTGGGCGCCTCGGGCTGGCGCACCTTCCTGACCGTGACCCTGCCCAACATCAAATGGGCTCTGCTTTACGGCGTGCTGTTGTGCAATGCCCGCGCCATGGGCGAGTTCGGCGCCGTCGCGGTGGTCTCGGGCAAGATCCGCGGCCAGACCGCGACCATGCCGATCACCATCGAGATGCTCTACAACGAATATCTTTCGGTCGCCGCCTTCAGCCTGGCCGCGGTGCTGGCGGCACTGGGCCTGCTGACGCTGGCGCTCAAGACCGTGCTGGAATGGCGCCACGCCGACCAGCTTGCCGCAACGCGCCGCCATTGAGGTGTCCCATGCATATCGAGATCGATGAAATCGCCAAGAGCTTCGGTTCCACCACCGCGCTGCACCCGGTCAGCCTGGCCATCCCCTCGGGGGCGCTGGTGGCGCTGCTGGGGCCTTCCGGCTCGGGCAAGACCACGCTTCTGCGCATCCTTGGCGGGCTGGAGTTCCCGACGTCCGGCCGGGTGCTTTTCGACGGGCAGGACGCGACGGGGCTGACGGTGCAAGAGCGCCGCGCCGGCTTCGTCTTCCAAAGCTATGCGCTGTTTCGGCACATGACCGTGTTCGAAAACATCGCCTATGGCCTGCGCGCCCGCCCGCGCCGCTCGCGCCCCAACCGGGCCGAGATCGGGCGCCGCGTGACCCGGCTTCTGGACCTGATCCAGCTGCCGCAGATCGGCGGGCGCTTTCCCAGCCAGCTGTCGGGCGGCCAGCGCCAGCGCGTCGCCCTGGCCCGCGCGCTGGCGATCGAGCCGCGCATGCTGCTGCTGGACGAGCCCTTCGGCGCGCTGGATGCCCGCGTGCGCAAGGAATTGCGCCAGGGCCTGCGCGAGATCCACGACAGCACCGGCCTGACCACGGTCTTCGTCACCCACGACCAGGACGAGGCGATGGAACTCGCCGACCTGGTGGTGGTGATGTCCATGGGCCGGATCGAGCAGGTCGGCCGCCCGCAGGACATCCGCGCCCGCCCGGCGACGCCCTTCGTGCGCGAGTTCATCGACGCCTGACGCGGCGGCGGCGCGCGCGCATCCCGCGCGTGCCCTCAGTCGATCGGATAGTCGTATTGGCGCAGGAAGCGCCAGATGTTGCGGTTCAGCTGGGACAGCATCTCCAGGTCCTGGTCCAGCCGCAGCATCTCGTCGCTGCCCAGGGTCTGCTTGCGGCCCATGTGGATGCGGTCGCGCCGGTCGGCGATCCGCATCAGGATGGTCGAGACCGAGCCGTCCTCCTGGAAGGACCAGATGCTGTGGTTGTAGCGGTGGCGGACGGCGGACAGCCGGGCGAAGCGCGCCGTCAGCTCCAGCAGTTCCTGCTGCTCCTGCCCGGCGGGCAGGCGCAGCTTCGCAAGACGCTCGACCATCTCGATGCGGCCGCGCGTCGACGTGACCGACAGAAAGACCACCACCGCGGCGCTCTTGTCCATCCCGGTCAGCCCGGCGAGCATGTGGATGAGCAGGCTTTCGGTATTGCTCCAAGCATAGTTCAGCCGCCCGACCCGCAGCAACACGGCATCCAGGTCGGGTTCGACCGCGCTGGCCCCGGCTGTCGGCGGCGGCGCCGTCACGATCGTAATGCGCGATAGCGCATGGCGGCCTCGGTGCGGTTGTGGGCACCCAGGCGCAGGCTGGCATTGCGCAGGTGCAGCTTGACCGTATGGACCGACAGGCCCAGGCTCAGCGCGATGCGCTTGTTGGACTGGCCGTCGGCGACCAGGCGCAGCACGTCCTGCTGGCGCTGGGTCAGGCCAAGCTCGTCCGGGACCGCGGCCGGCATCGCGACGCCGGCCGAGGACATGATCTCGGGAAAGATGTAGTTGCCGCCATGCGCCACCAGCTTGATGACGGAAAGCCAGACGTCGAGCCGGATGTTCAGCGGCAGGATGCTGGCAGCGCGCCGCCGCAGCTCGGCATCCTCGTAGCAGGCCCGGCCGAAGGCGCCGGTGCAAAAGGCGATGGCCAGCGCCACGTCGTTCAAGGCCAGCAGATAGGTGCGATCCTCCTCGGTCAATCCGCGCATGGTCGGTTCGTCCAGAACCAGCAGCGTCGGCCTTTCGCCGGTCAGTTCGGACAGGCTGCGGAAGTCGTCGAAGGATAGTGCGGCCGCCACGGTGATATGACCCAGCTCCTGACTGGTCACTGAAATCAGGCTGTGGGAAAAGTTGCATTGCGTTCCGACAAAGAGAACCTCTGCCGTTCCACGCGCAGGCCGGCCAGACAGCGTACGAATTTCACTGGATACGCCATCGCAAGATGCCATGTTCATGTCATTCCTACCTTCTTGCGTATGGTTTTACTCCCCCGTCCCGGTCGGCCCTCCCAAGCCGACCGGACGGTTCAGCCTAGCAAGTTTTCGCCCGGCCTTAAAGGAAAGAGCGAAAGATAAGTTCAAGAATCACTACAACTTAGTTGTAATATGACCGGGCCACTCCCTCCAAGGTAGAGGCCCCGCTTCGGCGCTTGTCCTTTTGGCGAGGTCGGCCGGGGCCGGGCCCGGTGCCCCTGGCGAAAGGGATTAATCCTTTCGGGCGATGCGGGGGATGCCCGGGGCCGGTCGGCTATAGGCCCAATAGGGGTTCTTCGGGTATTCGGGCAGCCCCCCTCTAGCCTTTTCGAGCAGCTAGGCCGAATCGGTGGGCGGGGCGTAGCCTTCCTTCAGGTCGGCGAACCGGGTTTCCTCCGGGCCGGCCGCAGGGGGCCGCGCAGGGTGGTATGCGGATCCCCCTTATCAGCAGCAGGACGGGGACGGTCGTGCCGTCGTGACGGTGGGCATTTGCCCGGCGACCGCAACCGGCTTGCCTTCATCCACCGAAACCGGGCGGGCAGGCGTGCTTGTGAAGGATCTGGCCGCATCTCCCCCGCCTCTAGAGGAGGAAATGACGATGGTTGGCAGCCGCAACATGAATCTCTTCGCCTGGCCGATCAACAACCAGAACCAGGATCAGGACCAGGATCAAGACCAGGATCAGGGCCAGGGTCAAGGTCAGGGCCAGGGCCAGGGACAGGGCCAGCTGAACAAGCAGGGCCAGGATCAGGACCAGGACCAGGGTCAAGGCCAGGATCAGGGCCAGGGCCAGGACCAGGGCCAATCCCAGACCCAGAGCAACGCGAACGACAACGCGAACTCCAATGCCAATGCGAACAGCAGCGCCTCCGAGACGCTTGCCTATAACGCTGCGGGCAACGTGGCGGGCAACCTTGCCGGCAATGCGGCCAAGAACAAGGCCGACAACGACGCCAGCAACGATGCGCATAACGACGCCAACAACGACGCGCGCAACGATGCGACGAACGACGCCTACAACAAGGCGGTGAACACGGCCTATAACAACACCGACGTCGAGACCAACGTCTCGACCAATGTCAGCGTGGGCCTCGATCTCGACGGGTGGCAGCCGACCGACAATGACTATGCCGACATCGACCTGAACAACGCGCATGGCAGCATGGGCGATTTCCTGGTCAACCGCGACGGCAACATCAGCATCGGCACCGACGACATCAATATCGAGAACGTGCTGAACAACGCCCTGAACGGCGGCGGTGCCGATGTGGGCATCATCATCCCGCAATCCGGGACGATGAACGACCAGGACGACCTGAGCGACGCCCATGTCTCGAACAATGCCGACTTCAACCAGAACGGCAGCGTCAACGGCGGCACGGCCACGGCCGAGCGCGGCATCGATGCCGGCAGCGAAGGCGGCCGGGGCGGCAGCGGCGGCAGCGCTGACGGCGGCTCGGGCGATGCGGATGCCGATGGCGGCAAGGCACTGGCCTCGGGCAGCCATTCCGATGGCGGCAACGGCGGCGACGCCGCGGCCTGGGGCGGCGACGGCGACGGCGGCGGGGCCCTTGGGCTTGGCCTGGGCGCCGGCCAGGGCGGCTCGGCCGATGGCGGCGATGCGGCAGGCCTTGGCGCCGGCATCGGTGCCGGGCTGAGCGGTGACGCAAGCGGCGGCGACGCCGGGGCCGGCAGCCTGGCAGGCGCGCTTGGCGCCGGGGCCGGTGGTCCGGGTGGTGCTGGCGGGGCCGGTGGCTCGGGCGGCGGCACCGGCTCGGCCGATGCCGGTCCGACCGGCGCGCTTGGCCTGGGCCTGGTCGGCGTGGGCGTCAACAGCGACAGCGGCAATGGCGGCACCTCCGGCGACGGCGGCGACGGCGGCGCGGGTGACGCGGGCGGCGCCGGCGGCATCGGTGCCGGGATCGGCGCGGCGCTTTCCGCCGCGGCGGCCATGGCGGGCGATGCGACCTCGGGCGATGCCGGTGGCGCGGGCTTCGGCGCTGCCCTGTCGGCGGCCGGCAACGGCGGCCGTGCGGACGGCACCGGCGAAGGCTACGGCGATGCCGTGGGCGGCAACGGCCTGGGCGGTGCGGCCAATGGCACCACCGGCGGCGCTGGCGGCGCGGCCAGCTCGACCGGCGGCTATGCCCTGGGCGGCAGCGGCATGAACACCAGCAGCGGCAATGGCGGCGACGGCGGCCAGGTGATGTCGGGCGACGGTGGCTATGCTCATGCCGGCACCTGGGGGTCGAACAATGGCGATGACGGCTATGTCAACGGCTATTCGACCGCCTCGGCCGACTCGATCCTGGATACCTCGGCGTTCAACCAGAGCATCGTGATGGGTGCGAACGTGCTGGGCAACACCGTCGACATGACCGTGGTCGGCGGCGATCTCAGCTCGTCGGTGATCGGCCAGGACGATCTGGGCTGACAGGCCCCCACGCGAACGTCCTGCGCAGGGTCTTCCTGCGCAGGTTTCCGTTTAATTGATTTCCCTCGGCCTTGCCGGAATTGTTTTATCGAGGAAGGTGGCAGACATGCTGGTGATCGACGCGACAGAAGAAGCGATCTGGCACTTCATCGGAATTTTCCACCTTGCGGAAGAACATGGGCGGATGCGGATCGAATACGATCGCCTGACCGCCCGGAAGGCCGGCCCCGACCTGGGCCCGGTCGAACCGACCCACCAGGCGGCCGACCATCCCTATCAGCCGCTCGATTACCAGCCCGAGATCCGCTACGCACCGCCCTATCGCCCCGGCGAGGGGCTTTCGGCCGATCCGGTCCCGCCCGTGCTGGTGCTGGACCACCATTTTCCGCGCGCCTCGGTTTCGCCCGAGGTGATGTCCGCCAGCATGCCCAATGCCGGCGTGCCCTGGTCCGCCAAGCCGCCGGGCGGCGTGGTGACGCCGCCGGTGCCGGAATGGGTTCTGCCGGTGCCGGGCTCGGTCGCCGTCATCGTGGTCCAGAAGACCCGGCTGGCCGATGACGACCAGGTGAATGCCGACGCCATGCGCGAGGGGGTGGTCGATCTGCAGCTGTTGACGGACCGGCTGGAATCGCTGGCCGCGCAGGCCGAGCAGCTGGGCATCGCCCTGCCGGTGGCGATGCCGGCGGACGAGCCCGCCTTTCGCCTGATCGCCGAGACCTTCCGCCAGACCGACCTGCCCGAGACCGAAGCCCCCGGCGCCGAGGTCCATGCGCGCCAGGGCGCCGATGCCGAGGGCCTGTACCAGAACGGCCTCAAGGTCGATGCCCGCCCCGACATCGACGCGCTCATGCCCGCATACCGCCAGGAGGTGGCCGCCGAGCAGGCGCGCGAGGCGCAGGAGGGCGCCCCGGTCACCAGCCGCGACGGCCCGACCTCGGCCGGTCCAACCAGCGTTGCCGGCCCCGGCGAGATCGGGCAGGGCCATGACCTGATCCTGGGCAACAATACGCTGATCAACCAGGTCACGATCCATTCCGCCGCGGTGACGGCGCCGGTCGTCGCCGTGGCGGGGGGCGTCTACAGCTACAACATCATCAGCCAGACCAATGTCTGGAGCGATACGGATGCGCTGGGCGGCCTTGCCGCCGCCGCGCAGGGCCAGGCCAGCCCGACGCAGGGGCTGAACTTCGCCAGCTACACCAGCTTCTCGAACCCGATGCCGGTGCCGCAGGGCGACGACGATGCGCCGCAATACTGGGTGACGGCGACGCTGGAGGGCAGCCTCATCAGCATGAACTGGATCGAGCAGTTCAACCTGATGTCGGACAACGACATCGCCTCGATCACGCTTCAGGCCAACCAGACCCTGCTGCTGATGGGCGAGAACGGTGCCTTGAACCACGTCTCGCTGCTGGAGCTGGGGATGAGCTACGATCTCATCATCGTCGATGGCCAGGTCATCAACCTGAACGCGATCCTGCAAACCAACGTGCTGCTGGACGACGACCGCATCATGGTCAGCGACGGCCATGGCGGCAGGATCAGCTCGGGCGACAACCTGCTGATCAACGATGCGACCATCCATCAGGTCGGCCTGTCCGGCGTGGTCGCGACCGGCGCGGACCATGCGGCGATGCTGGCGGGGGCGGCGGCAGGCGATGTCAGCCTGCCGCAATCGGTGCTGAACGATCCCGCCTTCCAGGGCCTGGACCTGGTGCGGGTGCTGCATATCAAGGGCGACATGGTTTCGGTCAACCTGGTGCGGCAGACGAACGTGCTGGGCGATGCCGACCAGATCGAGGTCTATCGCGACGACCTTCTGCAGGCGGGGGGCGAGATCAACGTCGTCACCGGCTCGAACCTGCTGGTGAACGCGGCGGTGATCGCCGAGTTCGGCGTCGATGCGACGATCTATGCCGGCGGCGAGGTCTATTCCGACGCGCTGCTGCACCAGGCCGAACTGGTCATGACCCACGATCCGCTGATGCCCACCCCGCCGCCCGGCCTGGCCAGCGAGGCGGTGCTTTTCCTGGCCGAGGGGATGCTCGGCGACGATGCCGGCGACGGCGATTTCGTGCCGATCGGCACGAATGCCGATGTGCCCGCCGACATCATGCAAACGGTGCTGGCATGACCCGATCCGACAAGACCAGCGAGCGGTTGGTGCTCGAACCCGAGATGTGCGTCGATTGGCAGGGCGAGAAGCCCCGCCCGCCGGCCTCGAAGCCCATGGGCACCGGCCCCACCATCGAGCGGCAGGCCGGGCGCATTCCCCCGGCGCCGGCCACGGTGCAGGCAAAGGACGGCGCCGCCTTCCACAAGCGGGTGTCCGAGCCCGACATCGCCGGGGCGCTGGGCGCGACGATCCGCCGGATCTGGGCCAATATCCTGGGGGTGCTGCTGTTCAGCGGCGTCTCGAACATGCTGGTGCTGGCGATCCCGATCTACCTGTTCCAGATCTCGGACCGGGTGCTGACCAGCCGCTCGATCGACACGCTGGTCATGCTGACGGTGGTGATCGTCGGCGCCGTGCTGCTGCAGGTGGTGTTCGACGCCATCCGGCGTGGCATGCTGCTGCGCAGCTCGGTCGACATCTCGGCCCGGCTGGGCGCGCCCATCCTGTCGGCGGCGGCGCGCGCCTCGCTGCAAAGCGCCGGGCAGGAATACCAGACGCTGGGCGATCTGCAGCAGGTGCGCAGCTTCCTGGTCTCGGGCACGCTGCTGTCGCTGCTGGACCTGCCCTTTGCGCCGCTGTTCATCCTGGCGATCTTCCTGGTCCATCCGCACCTGGGCCTGATGGTGCTGACCACGGCGGTCCTGCTGATGGCCATCGCGATGATGAACCAGCGCGCCACCGCGAAATCCTTTGCCGAGGCGAACCGGCACCTCAGCCGCGCCAACCTGCACCTGGATTCGATGATGCGCAATTCGCAGATCATCAACGCGCTGGCGATGATCCCCGAGGCCGTGACCATCTGGGGCCGCGACGCCGCCAGCTCGATGACGGCGCAGGTGCGCGCCCAGGACCGCAACATCGCCTTTGCCGGCGCCTCGCGCGCGGTGCGGCTGCTGACGCAGGTGGGGCTGCTGGGCTGGGGCGCCTACCTGGCGCTGCACGGCGAGATCACCGGCGGCATGGTCATCGCCGCCTCGATCATCGCCGGCCGCGCGCTGGCCCCCATCGAGGGCGCCATCGAGGGCTGGAACCACGTGCTCTTGTCGCGCGCCGCCTATGGCCGCATCTCGGCGCTGCTGAAATCCTCGCCGCTGAACCAGCAGCGGCTGAAGCTGCCCCATCCCGAGGGCCGGCTGGATGTCGAGCGGCTGCTCTACGTCCCGAACGGGACCAAGCGGGTGGTGCTGAACGCGATCACGTTCTCGTTGAACCCCGGCGCATCGCTGGCCATCGTCGGCAATTCCGGCGCCGGCAAGACGACGCTGGGCAAGATGCTGGTCGGCTCGATCCTGCCCACCTCGGGCAGCGTGCGGCTGGACCTGATGGACCTGCGCAACTGGGACCAGCGCCAGCTGGGCCAGTGCATCGGCTATCTGCCGCAGGACGTGCAGCTGTTCCCCGGCACCATCAAGGACAACATCGCCCGGATGCGGCCCGACGCCCGCGACGAAGAGATCTACCAGGCCGCGGTGCTGGCCGATGTCCACGACATGATCGCCAAGCTGCCCGAAGGCTACGAGACCATCGTGGCCGCCGACGGATCGCCGCTGTCGGGCGGGCAGAAGCAGCGCATCGGCCTGGCGCGGGCCTTTTTCGGCGGCCCCCGCCTGGTGGTGCTGGACGAGCCGAACTCGAACCTCGACACGGCGGGGGACCGCGCGCTGTCCAGGGCGATGGCGTTGGCCAAGAAGGACGGCATCACCATGATCGTCGTGACGCAGAAATACCAACTGCTCCAGGACGTGGACAACATCATGCTGCTGGCCGACGGGCAGATCGCCGCCTTCGGCGCGCGCGACCAGATGCTGGAGCGGCTGGCGAGCCGCAAGCCGCCGCCGGGCAACCAGCCCCCCGCCATGGCCCGCCCGCCGCAAGCCCAGACCCCGCAGGCTCATGTTCAGCCCCAGGCCCAGCAGCCGCCAGCCGCCCCGCCCCAGGCCGGACCGGGCCGGCAGCCCGCGACACCCCCCGCACCGGAGGCAGGCCGATGACCAGCAGATCCGACCCCGACGGCCTCTATGACCGGGTTCCGCGCTCGGTGACGCGGCATCTGGTCTTTGGCATCGCCCTGCTGGTGCTGTCCCTGGGCGGGTTCGGCACCTGGGCCTTCCGGGCGCCGCTTGCCGCGGCGGTGATGGCGCCGGGCAGCTTCGTCGCCACCGGCCGCAACAAGATCGTCCAGCACCTGGAAGGCGGCATCATCCGCGAGATCCTGGTCGACGAGGGCGAGGAAGTGACCGAAGGCCAGGTGCTGATCCAGCTGGACCGCACCGCCGCCATCGCCAACCGGCGCGAGCTGGAATTGCGCCGCGCCCGGCTCGAGGCGATCAGCGCCCGGCTGCGGGCGGAATATGCCGGCGCCGAGACGCTGGTCTTCGACGGCTTCCTGCGGGAATATGAGGACGAGCCCAGCTTTGCCGCCATCATGGCCGAACAGCAGGCGGCCTTTCGCGCCGCCCGCGCCCGGCTGGATGGCGAGGTCATCCTGCTGCAAAGCAATATCGCCGCCAGCCGGTCGCGCATCGAGGGCTACCAGGGCCAGCTGGCCGCCATCGAGACCCAGCTTGCCCTGCTGCGCGAGGATCTCGGCGCCCGCGACACGCTGCTGCAGCGCGGGCTGGTGCGGCGCAGCGACGTCAACGTCCTGGCGCGGGCCATCGCCGATGCCGTGGGCGAGGCGGGCCGCATCAGGGCGCTGATCGCCGAGACGGAAGAGGCCGTGCGCAAGGCCGAAAGCGAGATCGAGCAGGCGCTGACCCAGCACAAGCAGGCCGCGCTGAACGAAAGCCAGGGCATCGAGGCCGAGCTGGACAGCGTCCGCGAGCAATCGCTGAAGGCGCAGGACGTGCTGGAGAGGGCCTATATCACCTCGCCCGTGTCGGGGACCATCGTGCGCATGCATTACCACACGCCCGGCGGGGTGATCGAGGCGGGCAAGCCGATCCTCGAGATCCTGCCGCAGGATGCGCCGCTGATCATCGAGACCCATGTCGCGCGCACCGACATCGATGAGATCGAGGTCGGGCAGAAGGCGGCGGTGCGGCTGACTTCGCTGAACCAGCGCACCACCCCGGTGCTTCAGGGCCACCTGGTCTATGTCTCGGCCGATGCGCTGGCCACGCAGACCGACGGTATCCAGCGCGAGGTCTATGTGGTGCGCATCGACCTGCCGCCCTCGGAGCTTGGGCGGGTGCATGGCTTCCGGCCGACGCCGGGGATGCCGGCGGAGGTCATGATCGAGACCTCGGCCCGGACCTTCGCGCAATACCTGGTCAAGCCGATCGAGGACAGCCTGTCGCGGGCCTTCCGCGAGAATTAGCCTTGGCGGCGGCGGGCCGGCCCGGCAGTGCCGGTTGGCGTGGCTTTCGGCGCGGAACCGGACTTGGCGTTGAAGAGAAAGGATAATTTCCCGCGCAGCGGCCGGTTTTGCCGCGGCACCCCTGCGGGCCGGCCCGGCGGCGGGCCGGGCTGGGGATTGCCCCTTGCCCGGCCTGCGGCTATCGCAGGCAAAAAGGGGTCCGGCAATCATGAGCTTCAACACCTTCGGTCGCGTCTTCACCTTCACCACCTGGGGCGAAAGCCACGGTCCGGCGCTGGGCGCCACGGTGGACGGCTGCCCGCCGGGCGTGGCGCTGGACGAGGGCTGGATCCAGCAATTCCTGGACCGCCGCCGCCCCGGCAGTTCGAAATTCACCACGCAGCGGCAGGAGCCGGACCGGGTGCGCATCCTCTCGGGCGTCTTCGAGGGGAAAACCACCGGCACGCCGATCCAGCTGATGATCGAGAACACCGACCAGCGCAGCAAGGATTACGGCGAGATCGCCCAGGCCTTCCGCCCCGGCCATGCCGACATCGCCTATCACCTGAAATACGGCATCCGCGACTATCGCGGCGGCGGCCGTTCCAGCGCGCGCGAGACGGCGGCGCGGGTCGCGGCGGGCGGCGTCGCGCAGGCGGTGCTGCGCGAGCTGGCACCGGGGCTGAAGATCACCGGCTACATGGTGCAGATGGGCGAATTGCACCTGGACCGGGCGAATTTCGACGCGGCCGAGATCGGCAACAACCCGTTCTTTCTGCCCGACGCCTTGGCCGTGCCGGCCTGGGAGGATTACCTCAACGCCATCCGCAAGGCGCAGGACAGCGTCGGCGCCGCCGTCGAGGTGCTGGTCCAGGGCTGCCCGCCGGGGCTGGGCGCGCCGGTCTATGCCAAGCTGGACACCGACCTGGCCGCCGCGATGATGTCGATCAACGCGGTCAAGGGCGTCGAGATCGGCGAGGGCATGGCCGCCGCCGCCCTGACCGGGACCGCGAATGCCGACGAGATCCGCATGGGCAACGAAGGCCCGCGTTTCCTTTCGAACCATGCCGGCGGCATCCTGGGCGGCATCTCGACCGGGCAGGACATCCTGGTGCGATTCGCCGTCAAGCCGACCAGCTCCATCCTGACCCCGCGCCGCACCATCGACCGGCGGGGCGAGGAGATCGAGTTGATCACCAAGGGCCGCCACGATCCCTGCGTCGGCATCCGCGCCGTGCCCATCGCCGAGGCCATGGCGGCCTGCGTGATCCTGGACCACCTGCTGCTCGACCGGGCGCAGACCGGCGGGCAGCGCGGCCGGATCGGCTAGGCAAGGCGCGCGATGGGCGGGGAAGGGAACGCCGTTCCCCTCTTGGCCCGTTCCGGGCCAATTCACCCCATGGGGTATTTGGAAAACGGAGAAGGCCCTGGCGCGGCGGGTTTCAGCCGTTCACCGTTTTGCAGATACTCCTGCATTGTTGCGGAACTGTTACATTGCTTTCGCATAACCGTCGCATCGGCGTTCTAGAGAACGCACAGGCCGAGTCCGGCCCCATGGAAATGTCAGGAGTGATCCTATGAAATCCGCGAAATTCACCGTGTCGGCGCTGGCCGTGATCGCCGCTTCGGCCACGGCCGCCGCCGCCCGCGACCAGATCCAGGTCTCGGGCTCGTCCACGGTGCTGCCCTATTCGACCATCGTCGCCGAGGCCTTTGGCGAGAATACCGATTTCCCGACCCCGGTGGTGGAATCGGGCGGCTCCTCGGCCGGGCTGAAGAAATTCTGCGAGGGCGTGGGCGAGAACACCATCGACATCGCCAACGCCAGCCGTCCGATCAAGGCCAGCGAGATCGAGGCCTGCAAGGCCGCCGGCGTGACCGAGATCATGGAAGTCCGCATCGGCTATGACGGCATCGTCTTTGCCAGCGACATCGCCGGCAACGACTTTGCCTTCACCCCGGCCGACTGGTTCAACGCGCTGGCGGCCGAAGTCGTGGTCGACGGCAAGGTCGTTGCGAACCCCCATGCCAAGTGGAGCGACATCCGCGCCGAGCTGCCCGACCAGGAGATCCTGGCCTTCGTGCCCGGCACCAAGCACGGCACCCGCGAGGTCTTCGAGGAAAAGGTGATCGCCGCGGGCTGCGAGGAATCGGGCGCCGCCGAGGTGCTGAAGGCCGAGAAGGGCGAGGACGAGGGCGCATCGGCCTGCATGGCGCTGCGCACCGACGGCAAGTCCATCGACATCGACGGCGACTATACCGAGACCCTGGCCCGCATCCAGTCGGCCAAGAACGGCATCGGCGTCTTCGGCCTGTCCTTCTATGAGAACAACACCGACAAGCTGAAGGTCGCGACCATGGCCGGGGTCAACCCCTCGACCGAGACCATCGCCTCGGGCGAATACCCGGTTTCGCGCCCGCTGTTCTTCTATGTCAAGAAACAGCATATCGGCACCGTGCCGGGGCTGAAGGAATTCGCGGAATTCTTCGTCTCGGACGAGCTGGCCGGGCCGGAAGGGCCGCTGGCCGCCTATGGGCTGGTGGCCGACCCGGAACTGGCCGCGACCCAGGCCGCCGTCGCCGACGAGGCGATCCTTTCCGAATGACCTGCCGGGCGCGGGGGGCCGCCCCCCGCGCCCGTTCCGTTTCCCTGGCTCGAGGGCTCACATGCCTGTCTCATGGACCTTGCTCGTCGTCCTTGCCCTTGCCGGCGCGGGCTATCTTGTCGCCCGCGCGCGCGTCGTCGCGATGGCCGGGGGCGATGTGCGGCGGCTGCATTCGCGGCCCAGCTATCACGGCTGGAACGCCGCCTTGCTGACGGCGCTGCCGGCGCTGTTCCTGATCGCGATCTGGCGCTTCGTGCAGCCGGCGGCGAACCCGACGCCCGTCGCCATCCTGGCGCTGGTGCTGGCCGCGGCCGGGCTGGGCCTTGCGCTTTTCCGCGCCGCGCCGGGCTTTCGCGCCCGCAACGCGGTCGAAGCCATGGTCAAGGGCCTGCTGATCCTGTGTTCCAGCATCGCCATCCTGACCACCGCCGGGATCGTCTTTTCGATGCTGTTCGAAACCGGGCATTTCTTCCAGAAATATTCCTGGCACGAGTTCTTCTTTGGCACCACCTGGTCGCCGCGTTTCGGCGGCGGCTCGCAGCTGGGCATCCTGCCGCTGCTGTGGGGCACGATCTACATCTCGCTGATCGCGCTGGCGGTCTCGGTGCCGATCGGGCTGTTCGCGGCGATCTACATGTCCGAATACGCCTCGGCCAGGCTGCGCGGCGTGGCCAAGCCCATGATCGAGGTGCTGGCCGGCATCCCGACCATCGTCTACGGCCTTTTCGCGCTGATCACCGTGGGGCCGATGCTGCGCGACTACTTCGCCCAGCCGTTGGGCCTGGGCAATTCCGGCTCGTCGGTGATGACGGCGGGGCTAGTCATGGGCATCATGCTGATCCCCTTCGTCAGCTCGCTGTCGGACGACATCATCAACGCCGTGCCGCAATCCTTGCGCGACGGCGCGCTGGGCCTGGGCTCGACGCAATCGGAAACCGTGCGCAAGGTGGTGCTGCCCGCCGCGCTGCCGGGCATCGTCGGCGCCGTCCTGCTGGCCGCGTCCCGCGCCATCGGCGAGACGATGATCGTCGTGCTGGGCGCGGGGGCCGCCGCCCGCATGGACCTGAACCCGTTCGAGGCCATGACCACGATCACCGTCAAGATCGTCAGCCAGCTGACCGGCGACAACGATTTCGCCGCGCCCGAGACGCTGGTCGCCTTTGCGCTGGGGCTGACCCTTTTCGTCATCACGCTGGGGCTGAACATCGTCGCCCTCTACGTCGTGCGCAAATACCGGGAGCAATACGAATGAGCGACGCAACCCTGCAAGGCGCGCAGCCCCGCCCGTCGCTGCTGGCCGCCGACCCGCGCACCCGCAAGCGCAACGCCGCCGAGGCGCGGTTCCGCGCCTATGGGCTGGGCGCCATCCTGGTCTCCATGGTGATGCTGGTGATCCTGCTCTTCACCATCCTGACCGGCGGCATCGGCGCCTTTCGCCAGACCTACCTGGAAATCCCGGTCGCGCTGGACGCGGCGCAGCTGGACAAGAACGGCAACCGCGACCCCGCCGACCTGCGCAAGGTGCTGACCCTGACCTATGGCAAGATCCTGCAGCAATCGCTGGAACAGTCCATCGCCGACAAGGGCATCGCCATCGCCGAGCTGTCCGACAAGGACGTCTCGGGCCTGATCTCGAAAGAGGCCTCGGCGCAGCTGCGCAACCGCGTGCTGGCGGACCCCGAGCTGATCGGCCAGACCGTCGAGGCCCGCGTGCTGGTGAACGGCCGGGTTGACGGCTATTACAAGGGCCGCGTCAGCATGGAAAGCGCGGCGCGCGACGCCAATACCTCGCCGGCGCAGCTGCAACTGGCCGATGCGCTGAAGGCGCAGGGCATGCTGGCGACCCAGTGGAACTGGTCCTTCCTGACCAGCCCCGACGCCTCGGACCAGCGCCCCGAGGCCGCGGGCGTCGGCATCGCCATCCTCGGCTCGCTCTACATGATGCTGGTGGTGCTGGTGCTGTCGGTGCCGATCGGCGTCGCCGCCTCGATCTACCTGGAGGAATTCGCGCCCAAGAACCGCTGGACCGACATCATCGAGGTGAATATCTCGAACCTGGCCGCGGTGCCCTCGATCGTCTTCGGCATCCTGGGCCTTGCCGCCTTCATCAACTTCGCCGGGCTGCCGCAATCGGCGCCCATCGTCGGCGGCCTGGTGCTGACCCTGATGACGCTGCCCACCATCATCATCGCCACCCGCGCGGCGCTGAAGGCGGTGCCGCCCTCGATCCGCGACGCGGCGCTGGGGGTGGGGGCGTCCAAGATGCAGTCGGTGTTCCACCACGTCCTGCCGCTGGCCATGCCGGGCATCCTGACCGGCACCATCATCGGCCTGGCCCAGGCCCTGGGCGAGACCGCGCCGCTGCTGCTGATCGGCATGGTGGCCTTCGTCAAGAACTTCCCCTCGGCCCCGCCGGACGGGCTGTTCGAACCCGCCTCGGCCCTGCCGGTCCAGGTCTATAACTGGACCCAGCGCGCCGACCCCGCCTTCATCGAGCGCGCCTCGGGGGCGATCATCGTGCTGCTGGTGTTCCTGCTCTGCATGAACCTGCTTGCCATTCTCCTGCGCCGCAAGTTCGAGCGCCGGTGGTAATCTCGGGAAGGAGACCCGATATGAACGACATGAGACTTCTGGAGCGCAGCGTGGACCAGTCGGAAATCAAGATCGCGGCCCGCGACGTGCAGGTCTGGTATGGCGAAAAGCACGCGATCAAGGACGTGAACGTCGATCTGCTGGACAAGACCGTGACCGCCTTCATCGGTCCCTCGGGCTGCGGCAAGTCCACCTTCCTGCGCTGCCTGAACCGCATGAACGACACCATCGACATCAGCCGGGTCGAGGGCAAGATCACGCTCGACGGCGAGGACATCTACGACAGGCGCGTGGACCCGGTGCAGCTGCGCGCCCGCGTCGGCATGGTATTCCAGAAGCCGAACCCCTTTCCCAAGTCGATCTATGACAACGTGGCCTATGGCCCGCGCATCCACGGCCTGGCCCGCAACCGCGCCGAGCTGGACGAGATCGTCGAGAAATCGCTGCGCGGCGCGGCGCTGTGGAACGAGGTCAAGGACCGGCTGAACGATCCCGGCACCGGCCTGTCGGGCGGACAGCAGCAGCGGCTTTGCATCGCCCGCGCCGTGGCGACCCAGCCCGAGGTGCTGCTGATGGACGAGCCCTGCTCGGCGCTGGACCCCATCGCCACCAGCCAGGTCGAGGAGCTGATCGACCAGTTGCGCGCCCAGTTCTCGGTGGTGATCGTGACCCATTCCATGCAGCAGGCGGCCCGCGTCAGCCAGAAGACCGCCTTCTTCCACCTGGGCAACCTGGTGGAATACGGCAACACCGACGACATCTTCACCAATCCGCGCGATCCGCGCACCGAAAGCTATATCTCGGGCCGCATCGGCTAGGCCGGAAAGGGATCTGACATGAACAACGAACGCCACATCCTGTCCGCCTTCGACCGTGACCTGGAAACCGTGCAGGCGCTGGTCGTCAAGATGGGCGGCATGGTCGAAAGCGCCATCCACGACGCCGCCATCGCGCTGGAGACCCGCGACGGCGAGCTGGCCGACGACATCCGCCGCCGCGACAAGGCCATCGACGCGCTGGAGCACCAGATCAACGAGGAGGCGGCGCGCCTGATCGCGCTGCGGGCGCCGCGGGCGACCGACCTGCGCATGGTGCTGTCGGTCATCAAGATCTCGCATATCCTCGAGCGGGTGGGCGATTACGCCAAGAACATCGCCAAGCGCAGCAACGTGCTGGCCGACATGCCCGCCATCGACGGCGCCGGCATGGCGCTGCGCCGCATGTCCGCCACGGTCGAGGCGATGATGAAGGACGCGCTTGACAGCTATATCCAGCGCGACGCCGCGCTGGCCGGCGACGTGCGCAAGCGCGACCTCGAGGTGGACCAGATGTATAACGCGCTGTTTCGCGAGTTCCTGACCCATATGATGGAAGACCCGCGGAACATCACCGCCTGCATGCACCTGCATTTCATCGCCAAGAACATCGAGCGCATGGGCGACCACGCCACCGGCATCGCCGAGCAGGTGATCTACCTGGCCACGGGCGAGTTGCCCGAGGATCCGCGCCCCAAGGGCGAAAGCGTGCCGCGCATGGAGGGGGCCTGATCCATGGCGCAGACCCAACCCTGTGTCCTGGTCGTCGAGGACGAAGGCGCACAGCGCGAGGTGCTGAAATACAACCTCGAGGCCGAAGGCTTCGACGTCGTACTGGCCGAGAACGGCGACGAGGCCATGCTGCTGGTGGCCGAGGAGCAGCCCGACCTGATCGTGCTGGACTGGATGCTGCCCAATGTCAGCGGCATCGAGGTCTGCCGCCGGGTCAAGGCCGACCCCTCGACGCGGCAGATCCCGATCATCATGCTGTCGGCGCGTTCCGAAGAGGTGGACCGGGTGCGCGGGCTGGAGACCGGCGCCGACGACTATGTGGTCAAGCCCTATTCCGTGGTCGAGCTGATGGCGCGGCTGCGCACCCAGCTGCGCCGCACCCGGCCGGCCTCGATGGGCGAAAGGCTCAGCTTCGGCGACATCATCCTGGATGCGGGCGAGCATCGGGTGTTCCGCGCCGGCCAGCCGCTGCACCTGGGGCCGACCGAATTCCGCCTGCTCTCGACGCTGATGGAAAAGCCCGGCCGGGTCTGGACGCGCGAGCAATTGCTGGACCGGGTCTGGGGCCGCGACATCTATGTCGACACCCGCACCATCGACGTCCATGTCGGCCGGCTGCGCAAGGCGCTGATGGCCCATGGCGGCGACAACCCGGTGCGCACGGTGCGCGGCACCGGCTATTCGCTGGGCTGAGGATCCGGCTACCGCCGTTTTCCCGCCCGTTGCCATGGCTGGCGGCCCCCGCCTGCATGCGCGGCCGGTGCGGCCAAGGGGCTCAGAGCTTTCCAGGCTTACCCCGCCAGGGAGCCTCGATCCGCGAAATCCTGCGGCCGCAGCTCCGGCCCGGTCCTGAGCTGGCGGATGCCCGGCGGACCGCAGCGCGCCACGCCTTCGCAGAGGAGCGCCGGCGGTTCGGGAGTGCCGCGTGGCTTCCAGGTTCTGCACTCGCAAGCGGGCTTCCGTTTGGGAACGGTTCGTGCTTCGAGCGTCTTGCGGAGCTTGAATGGCACCTCTCGCGCTGAGGGATCGGGAATGGGCGCGGATTGCACCGCTTCTTCCCGACAAGCCTTGGTCTTGCGCGGACGCACGACCGGCGCGTCCTGAACGGGATCTTCTCCATCCTGCGGACAGCGCCGCCCTGGCGCGACCTTCCCGAGCGCTACGGTCCACATGCGACCGCTTCTAACCGATGGGCCAGGGTGGGCGTTTGGCTTCGGGTTTTCGAGGCCTTGGCGGCCGCTTCGCTCCAGTCGATGCCGTTGATTGACAGTTCCATCATCCGGGCTCACCAGCATGCCGCCGGCGAAAAGGGGCCCCGGATCATGCCATCGACCGCTCTCGTGGAGGACTGACCAGCAAAATCCATGTTGTGCTCGACGAAAGCGGACTGCCGGTTCGCCTCGCTCCTGCGGCGGGCCAGGCTTCCGACAAGGTGCGGCGCCCGCGCTGCTTGAACAGCCGCCTGCATCGTCGCTGCCGGTCGCGGCTATCACGGGCAGCATCTGGTCGATCTGGTTTCCCGACGGGACGGGCAAGCCCAGATCCCCACCCAGCGCAACCGCAAGGTCCAGCGATCGCTCGACCCAGCAGCCATCTGCCGCTAGGGTCTACGGGTCTACGGGTCTACGGGTCTTGCCGATCCGGGGAACTTCCCTTCCGATTGCCGGGTCGTGCAGACGACAACCGCCAGCCGCGGAACCAGTTTCCGCGGCTGGCTTTCGGTCTCGCGGCTGCGGGCTTGAGTTCCCACGCCCCGCAGTCAGTTCTGCGCCAGCAGGTCGGTGATGCGGCGCACGGCGACGCGGCGGTTCTGCCGCTCGGGCCCGTCGGTCGACACCAGCAGGAACTGCTCGCCATAGCCCTGCACCACCATGTTCTCGGGCGGCACCTGGAAATATTCCGCCAGCGCCAGCGCCACCGATTCCGCCCGGCGGTCGGACAGCGCCAGGTTGGCGGCATCCGAGCCGACGGCATCGGTATAGCCCTCGATCATGTAGATCTCGCGCGGGTTCTGGTCGATGCTGTCGCGGATCACCTTGCCCAGCGTCGCCAGTTGCTGCGCCTGGTCGGGGGTGATCGCCGAGGAGCCGGTGTCGAAGGTGATCTCGGGCACGTTCACCGGAGCGACCAGGGCGCGGACCTCGGGGATGTTGCGGACCTGGCCCAGGCTGAAGCGGCGGTCCACCGCCGCCTCGCGGTTCAGCGCCTCGCGCAGCGCGGCCTCGTCCAGCCGCTCGCGGTTGATGCGGACCGGCGGCGGCGCCGGCAGGGTCGAGATCTGCACCGGCTGCGCCTGGGTATCGTCGATCAGCCGGGTTTCCGTGCCATCGGCACGCAGCAGGGTGCGGCGCAGGATGTTCATGTTCGCGTCGCGGATGGTGACGACCCGGCTGCCGTCGGCACGCACCACCGTGGTCCGGGTCGAGCCGTCGTCGAAGGTTTCCGTCTGCACGTTCGAGCCGGGCCGGTACAGCAGGGTATTGTCGTCCTTGATCACCTGCTGGCTGCCGTCGGGCAGGGTGACGACCACCCGGTCGCCGGTGTTCAGCGCCACCTGGCGGTCGTTGGACAGCATCTTGCCGACCGCCATCCCGGCCGCACCGGCAAGCAGCAGCTTGGCGATGTCCTTGACCGTGTCGTCGTCATCGTCGTCCTGGCGCGCCTCCTGCGCTTGCGGATCGGCGGCGGGCTGCTGCTGTTGCTGTTGCATGCCCTGCATGACCGAGGTGGCGAATTCCTCGGCCGAACTGCGGGCGTTTTCCTCGGTGATCTGCATCTCGTCCAGCTGGCCCTGCGCCGGTTCGGCATCGCCGGCGGCCAGGGCGGCGGCTGCTGCGGGGGCCGCTTCCTCGGCCGCGCGCTGCGCGACGGCGTTCGGCTGCGCCTGGGCCTCGGGTGCCTGCACCTCGGCGGCCTGTTCCGGCTGGCCTTGCTCGGGTTGGGGCTGCTCCGGCTGGGCCTGCCCGGTTTGGGCCTGCCCGGCCTGGCCTTGCTCGGGCGCGGTCTCTTCGGGTTGCGCGGACTGGCCGTCGGCCTGTTCCTGCAAGCGGCGCTCCAGCTCTTGTGCATCGGGGCGCGGTTCTTCGCCCGTGGCCTGTTCGCCGGGCAACGGCTGCTCCGAGGGCTGGTCCGATTCGGGCCCGCTCTCTTGCGCCTGCTCTTGCAGGCGGCGTTCCAGTTCCTGCGCATCGGGGGTCTGGGAAGGCTGGGCCTCGTCCACCGGGGCCGGGTCGGCCTGCGGTTCCGCCTGCCCGGCCGATTGCGGCTCTTCGGCCGAGGTCTCGGCCTCGAGCGCCTTCTTCAGCGCCTCGGCGTCCTGGGCCGGTTCCTCCGCCTGCCCGGCCTGGCCGGCATCCTGCGGCGTGGCCGCATCCGGCTTTTGCGCGGGGGCGGGATCGGTCGTGGTCACGGCTTCGGGCGTATCCGGCTTGGGCGCAGGCTCGCCTTGCGGGGCCGCCTGCTCGGGTTGCGCGGCCTGGGGCTTGGCCGGCGGCTCGGCCGCCTCGACCACCGGAGGCTTGGGCTGCGGCTCCTCGGCCTGGGTCACTTCGGGCTTGGGCGCCGGGGAAGGGGCCGGCTGCTCTTGCGGTGCGGCCTCGCCCTGGGCCCGCGGCTCTGCGGCCGGTTCGGCGCCGGGCTCTGCGGCCGGTTCCGCGGGGGCTTCGGTTTCGGCGCCCTGCGCCTGGGGCTCGGCGGAGGCCTCGCCCTCGGCCTGCGGCTGTTCGGCCGGTTCCGGGGCAGGCTCTGCCGCGGGTTCGGGCGGCTCTTTCGGCTGCCCGGCCTCGGCCCCAGCTTGCTGGTCCGGGGGCAGGATGACCTGTTCGTCAGCGCCTTGGCCCTGCTGGTCCTGCGCCACCGCCAGTTGCGGGGCGATCAGGGACAGGCAGGTCACCATCGCGGTCGTGGTCTTGTAGATGCGGCGCATGTCGGTCCTCTTTTTCCGATGGTCGCTTGATCCCGGATCAACCTTCGGCCATCGGTGCAGTTCCCCAACAAGCGCGTGACCGCCGCGTGATCGGAGAGGCGAGGGGCCTTAGCCGCCGCTCAGCGCCAGCCTGCCGCCGGCCATGCGCTGCACCCGGCCCGACAGTTCCAGCGACAGGATCGCGGGGGCAAGGACCGCGGCGGGCACCCCCAGGTCGCGTATCAGCATGTTCTCTCCGGTCGGGCTGGGGCCAAGCCGCGCCAGGATCCGCCCCTCCAGGTTCACCGGGCCGCCGGCGTCGCGCGGCCGGTGCGTCACCACCGGGCGGGGGGTGTCGTGGCCCAGTTCCGCAAGCCGGCGGGCGACGGCGGCCGGCTGCCTGACCCGCCCGGAAACCGCGGCGGTCGGGGTGGCGGCCGGCGCGGGCTGTTCCGCCGCGGCCGCCGGGCCGTTCGATTGCAGCGCCGCCAGCACATCGGCGGAATTGCGCACCAGCAAGGCGCCGTCGCGGATCAGCGCATTGCAGCCGGCGGCCCGCGCATCCATCGGATGGCCCGGCACCGCCATCACCTCGCGCCCCTGGTCCAGCGCGCAGCGCGCGGTGATCAGGCTGCCCGAGCGATGCGCGGCCTCGACCACGACCACGGCGCGCGACAGGCCCGAGATGATGCGGTTGCGGGCCGGGAAATGCCGTGCCACGGGTTCCGTCCCCGGTGGCTGTTCGGTGACGAGCAGGCCGGTTTCGCAGATCGCCTCGGCTAGGGCCGCGTTTTCGTTGGGATAGATCATGTCGATGCCGCCGGCCATGACCGCGATGGTGCCGCCGTGCAGCGCGGCCTCATGCGCGACGGTGTCGATGCCGCGCGCCAGCCCGGCGACGACCGCCGTGCCCGACTGCGACAGGCCCGCGGCCATGCCCCGCGCCATGCGCAGGCCCAGCGACGAGGCGTTGCGCGCGCCGATCACCGCCACGGGCATGCGCTCCAGCACCGCCATGTCGCCGCGCAGCCACAACACCGGCGGCGCCTCGGCCACCGTGCGCAGCAGGGCGGGGTAATCCGGGTCGCCCCAGGTCACCAGCCGGGCGCCGGCGCGGCGGCCGGCCGCGATCTCGGCCTCGGCGACCGAAAGGGGGCAGGGGGTGTAATCCTGGATCCCCGCGGCCTGGGCCATCGCCGGCAGGGCGGCCAGCGCCGCCTGGGCGCTGCCATGTTCGCCCAGCAGCCGGTGGAAGGTCGCCGGCCCCACCTTGCGAGAGCGGATGAGGCGCAAGGCCGCAAGCCCCTCCCCTTTTGGGCGGGGTTCGTGGTGGGGGTCCAAGGAAAGCTGCCTTGCCATCATGTTCCATGCCTCTGCCTGATCCGCAGGCCGAAACATCGCATGGCAAAGGTTAAGAATGGGTTAGCCGGCGAAGAATTTCTTCAACCCCTTGGAATCGCGGCTGTTCAGGTCGCCGAGCCGCCGATGGTCAGCCCGCCGATGCGCAGTGTGGGCAGGCCGACGCCGACCGGAACCCATTGCCCCTGCTTGCCGCAATTGCCGATTCCCGGATCCAGCGACAGGTCGTTGCCGATGGCGCGGATCTGCCCCAGCGCGGTCGCGCCGTCGCCGATCAGGGTCGCGCCGCGGATCGGGTCGCCGACCTGGCCGTTCTTCACCCGATAGGCCTCGGTGCAGGAGAACACGAACTTGCCGTTGGTGATGTCCACCTGCCCGCCGCCGAAGCCGACCGCATAGATGCCGTCCTCGAGCCCGGCAAGGATCGAGGCCGGATCCTCGGACCCCGCCAGCATGAAGGTATTGGTCATGCGCGGCATGGGCGCATGGGCATGGCTTTGCCGGCGCCCGTTGCCGGTCGGCGCCACCCCCATCAGCCGGGCGTTCTGCCGGTCCTGCATGTAGCCGACCAGGATCCCGTCCTCGATCAGGACGTTGCGGCCGGGGGGCGTGCCCTCGTCATCGACCGAGATCGAGCCGCGCCGGTCGGGAATCGTGCCGTCGTCGACCACGGTCACGCCGGGCGCGGCGACGCGCCGGCCCATCAGCCCGGCAAAGGCGGAGTGCCCCTTGCGGTTGAAATCCCCCTCGAGCCCGTGGCCCACGGCCTCGTGCAGCAGGATGCCGGGCCAGCCCGGCCCCAGCACCACGTCCATCACGCCTGCAGGCGCCGGGACCGAGCGCAGGTTGACCAGCGCGATGCGCAGCGCCTCGCGCACCAGCCCCTGCCAATGCTCGGGCGCGACCAGGCCCGTAAGGCCGATGCGCCCGCCGCCGCCGGCGGTTCCCGATTCGCGCCGCGCGTTGGATTCCACGATGACCGAGACGTTCAGCCGCGCCATCGGACGGATGTCGGTGGCCAGCCCGCCCTCGGGGCGCAGGATCGCCACTTCCTGCACCGAAGTCGCGATGCTGGCCGAGACCTGGACCACCCGCGGGTCCAGTCCGCGCGCGAATGCGTCGATTTGCCGCAGAAGCGCCACACGGGCGGCAAAGGGCACCTCTTCGGCCGGGTCGATGGCGGCGTAAAGCGGGCGGATTTCGCCTTGCGGTGGCAAGGCCAGCGTGCCGCCGCCGGCGCCGACCGCCAGCCGCACCGTCTGGGCCGCCTTCTTCAGCGCGGCCTCGTCGATCTCGGTCGAATGGGCATAGCCCGTCACCTCGCCGCGCACGGCGCGCAGGCCAAAGCCCTGTTCGGCGTCATAACTGGCGGTGCGCAGCCGGCCGTCGTCGAAGACCAGCGCCTCGGAACGCGCGCGTTCCAGGAAAAGTTCGCCGTCATCCGCGCCCGCCAAGGCGTCGCGCAGGATGCGCAGCGCGCGGTCCTGATCGAGATGCGTCCGAAAGGGCGAAAACGAAGCGTCTGTCATGGAACCGGTCCTTGTCATGTCGCCCGGCCTAGGGGTTTTTTGACAAGAAGTCGATAGGTATGGCTTGCCCGCCGGGGTAAGATATGGTTCTGGTGCAGGACCGAATGCTGGGGGCTCTGGGACAGGGGTCTGCCGGTGGCATGATAGGCAACGGGATGGGATGATGGCAATTGCGACCAAGCGCCGCGGGGTGGCGGCGGTGATGAGCCTGGGAGTTGCGACGATGACGGCCGTGCCGGCCGGGGCGCAGGACGTGCTGGGCGATCTGCCGGTGATCGGCAAGCCGGTGAACGGCGGGATGAACTTCCAGCCGGCGTCGAGCCCGCTGGCGCATGACCAGCAGTGGCTGGATCATTTCGTGCTCTACATCATCACGGCCGTGACGATCTTCGTCTGCCTGCTGCTGCTGATCTGCATCGTGCGCTTCAACCGCCGGGCGAATCCGGTGCCGGCGCGCTTTACCCACAACACCCCGATCGAGGTGATCTGGACCCTGGTCCCGGTGCTGATCCTGGTCGCCATCGGCGCCTTCTCGCTGCCGATCCTGTTCCGCAGCCAGGAGATGCCGAACGATCCCGACCTGGTGATCAAGGCCATCGGCCACCAGTGGTATTGGTCCTATGAATATCCCAACGAGGCCATCGCCTTCGATGCGCTGATGCTGGAGAAGGAAGCCCTGGCCGACGCCGGCTATTCCGAGGACGAATACCTGCTGGCCACCGACAATCCCGTCGTGGTCCCGGTCGGCAAGAAGGTGCTGGTGCAGGTGACGGCGACCGACGTGATCCACGCCTGGACCGTGCCCGCCTTTGCCGTCAAGCAGGACGCCGTGCCGGGCCGCATCGCGCAGCTGTGGTTCTCGGTCGACCAGGAAGGCGTCTATTTCGGCCAGTGTTCCGAGCTTTGCGGCATCAACCACGCCTATATGCCCATCGTCGTCAAGGCGGTCAGCCAGGAGAAATACGACGCCTGGCTTGCCGGCGCGAAAGAGGAATTCGCCGCCGACGCCTCGGACTACCTGCCCGCCAGCCCCATCAAGCTGGCCTCGGCAGAGTAAGGTCGGGCCGTGGCCGATATCAACGCATACGAGGGGCCCGCCGAGGCGGGCTTCGGCGACTATGTCGCGCTGCTGAAGCCGCGCGTCATGTCGCTGGTGGTGTTCACGGCCTTCGTCGGCCTGTGGATCGCGCCGCAGCCGGTCAACCCCTTCGTCGCCTTCTGCGCGGTGCTGTTCATCGCGCTGGGGGGCGGCGCCTCGGGCGCCCTCAACATGTGGTATGACGCCGACATCGACGCGGTGATGCGCCGCACGGCGGGCCGTCCGGTGCCCTCGGGCCGCGTGACCTCGGGCGAGGCGCTGGCGGTCGGCATCGCGCTGTCGGGCCTGTCGGTGATGATGCTGGGGCTGGCGGCGAACTGGTTCGCGGCCGGGTTCCTGGCCTTCACCATCTTCTTCTATGCCGTGGTCTACACGATCTGGCTGAAGCGCTCGACGCCGCAGAACATCGTCATCGGCGGCGCGGCGGGGGCGTTTCCGCCGATGATCGGCTGGGCCTGCGCCACCGGCGGCATCGGCATCGAGTCGCTCTTGATGTTCGCGCTGATCTTCTTCTGGACGCCGCCGCATTTCTGGGCGCTGGCGCTGTTCATGAAGGACGACTATTCCAAGGCCGGCGTGCCCATGCTGACCGTGACGCATGGCCGCAGGGTGACGCGCTGCCACATCTTCGCCTATACGCTGGTGCTGGCGCCCTTTGCGATCTGGCTGGGCTTCACCTCGGTCGGCGGGCCGCTCTACCTGGCGGTCTCGGCGGTGCTGAACGTGCTGTTCATCGCCGGCGGCTGGCAGATCCTGCGCCGCGACGAGGACCAGGCCCAGGCCGACGGCTACCGGGTCGAGAAGCGCTATTTCCGCCTGTCGCTTTACTACACCTTCCTGCATTTCCTGGCGCTGCTGGTCCAGCATTGGATCGGGGGGTGGTGATGCTGCCCCAGGTCGAACACGAGCTGCACAAGCGCCGCCGCAGCCGCAACATCGGGCTGCTGGTCGTGCTGCTGGCCTTCGTGGCGCTGGTCTTCGGGCTCTCGGTGGTCAAGATCACCCAGGGCGACATGATGCAGGGCTATGACCACCGCCCGCGCGCCTCGATGCTGCCGCAGGATCCCGATCCGCCGGCGGCCAATGCCGCGCCGGTCGCGGCGCCGGGCACGCCGGCGGCCAACCAGGAGGCAGGCGAATGAGCGGGCAACCGAGGTCGAACGGCCGCACCGTGGCCATGCTGGCCGGCGTCGTCGTGCTGATGGGCGCGCTTTCCTGGGCGGCGGTGCCGTTCTATTCCTGGTTCTGCAAGGTGACGGGCTTTGCCGGCACGACCAACGTGGCCGAGGCCGCCTCGGATACCGTGCTGGAGGAAAAGATCCGCGTGCGCTTCGACGCCAATGCCGACAGCAACCTCGGCTGGACCTTCCGTCCCATGCAGCGCGAGATGGAGCTGAAGATCGGCGAGAACGCCATCGCCTTCTACGAGGCGATCAACAATACCGACCAGCCCGTCACCGGCACCGCCAGCTATAACGTGGCGCCCGATGCGGCCGGTTATTTCTTCAACAAGATCGAGTGCTTCTGCTTTACCGAGCAGACGCTGGCACCGGGCGAGCGGGTCGAGATGCCGGTCAGCTTCTTCGTCGATGCCGATCTGGTGAACGACCGCGACGCGGGCCGCATCCGCGACATCACCCTGTCCTATACCTTCCACCGGACCGATCCTCCCGCGCCCAAGCAGGCGGCGCTGGACGCGAAAACGGAACCGACCGTAAACTGAGCAACAAGAACCAGCAACAGCCGGGAACGCAGCCATGGCCCATGTAAAGAACCACGATTATCAGATCCTGCCGCCATCGATCTGGCCCTTCCTCGGCGCGATCGGCGCCTTCGTGATGCTGACTGGCGCGGTCGCCTGGATGAAGGGAATCACGGTCTTCGGGCTGCCGGTCGAGGGGCCGTGGATGTTCCTGATCGGCCTGGCCGCCGTTCTCTACACCATGTTCGGCTGGTGGGTCGATGTCGTGAACGAGGGCGAGTCGGGCGAACATACCCCGGTGGTGCGGATCGGCCTGCAATACGGCTTCATCCTGTTCATCATGTCCGAGGTGATGTTCTTCGTCGCCTGGTTCTGGGCCTTCATCAAGAACGCCATGTATCCGATGGGGCCGGACAGCCCGATCAAGGACGGCGTCTGGCCGCCGGAAGGCATCGTCACCTTCGACCCCTGGCACCTGCCGCTGATCAACACGCTGATCCTGCTGCTGTCGGGCGTCGCCGTGACCTGGGCCCACCACGCCTTCGTGCATGAGGGCGACCGCAGGACGACGATCAACGGGCTGATCGTCGCCGTGATCCTGGGCGTCTGCTTCACCGCGCTGCAGGCCTATGAATACAGCCACGCCGCCTTCGGCATGGCCGACACGGTCTATGCCGGCACCTTCTTCATGGCCACGGGCTTTCACGGCTTCCACGTCATCATCGGCACGATCTTCCTGTTCGTCTGCCTGATCCGCCTGATCAAGGGCCAGATGACCCAGCAGCAGCATGTCGGCTTCGAGGCCGCCGCCTGGTACTGGCACTTCGTCGATGTGGTCTGGCTGTTCCTCTTTGTCGTGATCTATATCTGGGGCCGCTGATCCCGACAGACATTTCCACGGCGCGGGGCAGATGTTCCCGCGCCGTTTGCTTTGGAGGCCCACCCATGCGCCGTTACCTGTTCCCGCTGATCGTCGGCGTGCTGGGCTGCGCCATCCTGGTCTCGCTGGGCGTCTGGCAACTTCAGCGGCTGGACTGGAAACAGGGGATGATCGCGCAGATCCAGCAAAGGATCGAGGGCGCGCCCGTGGCCCTGCCGGCCGCGGTGGACCCGTCGATGAAATACATGCCGGTGCTGGTCTCGGGCCAGACCACGGGCGAGGAAATCAACGTGCTGTCCGGCACGCGCGAGCTGGGCGGGGGCTACCAGGTGGTCTCGGCCTTCCTGACCGACGACGGGCGCCGGATCCTGCTGGACCGCGGCTTCGTCGACCAGGACCACAAGCGCGACCCGCGCCCGCCGGTGCGGCTGGAGGTCGCGGGCAACCTGCATTGGCCCGACGAGAAGGGCAGCGCCACGCCCGAGCCCAACCTGGCCGAGAACGTCTGGTTCGCCCGCGACGTGCCCGCCATGGCCGCGCAGCTGGGGACCGAGCCGATCCTGGTCGTCGCGGCCGAGGTTCGCGGCGACGCCCAGGGCGTGCAGCCGATCCCGGTCGCGGTCGAGGGCATTCCGAACAACCACCTGAGCTATGCCGTGCAATGGTTGATGATCGCTGCGGTTTGGGCAGGGATGACAGTGGCGCTGATCTGGCGTATCAGGCAGCGACAATACTAGGGGAGACGCGATGCGTTACGTTTCGACTCGGGGGCGGACTCCGGTCCTGGACTTCGAACAGGCGATGATGACCGGGCTGGCGCGCGACGGCGGGCTCTACCTGCCCGAGGCGATCCCGATGTTCTCGGCCGACGAGATCGCCCGCTTCGAGGGCCTGCCCTATGAAGAGGTCGCGCGCCGCGTCATCAGCCCCTTCGTCGGCGAAAGCTTCAGCGATGCCGAGCTGCGCGGCGCCATCGCCCGCGCCTATCAGGGCTTCGACCATATCGCCCGCGCGCCTCTGGTCCAGCTTGCGCCGGGCCATCACCTGCTGGAGCTGTTCCACGGGCCGACGCTGGCCTTCAAGGACTTCGCCATGCAGCTGATCGGCCAGCTGTTCCAGCTGGCGCTGGCGCGTTCGGGGCAGCGGGTCACGATCCTGGGCGCGACCTCGGGCGATACCGGCTCGGCCGCGATCGAGGCGTTCCGGGGCCTGTCGAACGTCGATGTGTTCATCATGTATCCGCATGGCCGCGTCAGCGAGGTGCAGCGCCGGCAGATGTCGACGCCCGCCGACACCAATGTCCATGCGCTGGCGATGGACGGCACCTTCGACGATTGCCAGGCGCGGCTGAAGGATCTGTTCAACGACCACGACTTCCGCGATGCGGTCGGGCTTGCCGGCGTCAACTCGATCAACTGGGCGCGGGTGCTGGCGCAGATCGTCTATTACTTCACCGCCGCCGTCAGCCTGGGCGCGCCGCGGCGCGAGGTGGATTTCACCGTGCCGACCGGCAATTTCGGCGACGTCTTCGCCGGCTCCATCGCCAAGGCCATGGGCTTGCCCATCGGCCGGCTGGTGGTGGCCACCAACCAGAACGACATCCTGCACCGGGCGCTGACTGGCGGCGAATACCGGGTGGGCACGGTCGAGCCCTCGATCAGCCCGTCGATGGACATCCAGGTCAGCTCGAATTTCGAGCGGGCGCTGTGGCTGGCCTATGACCATGACGGCATTGCCGTGTCGCGGCTGATGGACGAGCTGAAATCCGGCGGCTTCGCCATCAGCCAAGGCGCATTGCAGGCGCTGCGCGAGACCTATGTCTCGGGCCGCGCCTCGGAGGCGGAGACGACGGCGATGATCGCCACCATCCGCGCCGAGACCGGCGAGGTGATCTGCCCGCATACCGCCGTCGCCGTGAAGGTGGCGCGCGAGCATCTGCGGCCGGGCGTGCCGATGATCTCGCTCTCGACCGCGCATCCGGCGAAATTCCCCGACGCGGTCGAGGCCGCGACCGCCATCCGCCCGCCCCTGCCACCGCATATGGCGGACCTGTTCGAGCGCGACGAGCGCATCACCCGCATTGAAAACGACGCCGAGGCCATTAAATCGCTGATCCTTGAACGGAGAACAGTGTGAGCCAGATCCGCAACAGCATCCTTCCCAACGGGCTGCGCGTCGTCAGCCGCGACATGCCCGGCCTGCATTCCGCCGCCATCGGCATCTGGGTCAATGCCGGCTGCCGCGACGAGCGCGCCGAGCAGAACGGCATCGCCCATTTCCTGGAACACATGGCCTTCAAGGGCACCGCCCGGCGCAGCGCGCTGGAGATCGTCGAGTCGATCGAGAATGTCGGCGGCTATATCAACGCCTATACCTCGCGCGACGTGACCTCGTATTATGCGCGGGTGCTGGCGGGGGATGTGGAGCTGGCGCTGGACGTGATCTCGGACATCGTGATGAATCCGGTCTTCGACCAGCGCGAGATCGAGGTCGAGCGCGGCGTGATCCTGCAAGAGATCGGCCAGGCGCTGGACACGCCCGACGACGTGATCTTCGACTGGCTGCAAGAGGCGGCCTATCCCGACCAGCCCATGGGCCGCACCATCCTGGGCCCGGCCGAGCGGGTCAGCCGCTTCGACCGCGCCGACCTGTCGGGCTTCATCACCGAGCATTACGGCCCCGAGCGCATGATCGTCGCCGCCGCCGGTGCCGTCGATCACGACCGCATCCTGCGCCAGGTCGAGGCGATCTTCGGCGGCCTGCCGGCGCGCGCCCTGACCACCCGCGAGCCCGCCCGCTGGCAGGGTGCCGAGGCGCGCCGCGTCAAGGGGCTGGAGCAGGCGCATTTCGCGCTGGCCTTCGAGGGGCCGGGCTACCAGGCGCCCGATTTCTATGCTGCGCAGATCTGGACCTCGGCGCTGGGGGGCGGCATGTCCTCGCGCCTGTTCCAGAAGCTGCGCGAGGAAAAGGGCCTGTGCTATTCGATCTTCGCGCAGTCCGGTTTCCACGACGATACCGGCATGGTGACGATCTATGCCGGCACCTCGGGCGAGCAGATCGCCGACCTGGCCAACCTGACCGTGGACGAGCTGAAGCGTTCGGCCGAGGACATGACCGAGGCCGAAGTGGCCCGCGCCCGCGCCCAGCTCAAGGCCGGGCTGCTGATGGGGCTGGAAAGCCCGACCGGCCAGGCCGAGCGCATGGCGCGGTCGCTGGCGATCTGGGGCCGGGTGCCCGACCCGGCCGAGGTGGCGGAACGCATCGACGCCGTGACCGTGGCCGACATCCGCGCCCATGCCGAGCATCTGATCGCCCATGCCCGCCCGGCGCTGGCGCTTTACGGGCCGGTCGCCGGCGCGCCTTCGCGCGAGGTGCTGGCCGAAAGGCTTGCCGCCTGATGTTCTCGCGCCGCCGTCCGCCGCGCCTGGAAACCGAGCGGATGGTGCTGCGCCTGCCGGCGCATGCGGATTTCGCCCTCTGGGCCGGGCTGCGGGCCGAAAGCCGCGCCTTCCTGACCCCATGGGAGCCGGTCTGGGCGCCCGATCACCTGACCAAGCGCGGCTTTACCAACCGGGTCTATTGGGCGCAGCGTGCCAGCCGCAACGGCACGGCGCTGCCCCTGTTCCTGATCCGGCGCGACGGCGCGCTGCTGGGTGCGATCACGCTGGACAACATCCGCCGCGGCCCGGCGCAATCGGCGACCATCGGCTATTGGATCGGCCAGCCCTTTGCCCGGCAGGGCTATATGCGCGAGGCGATCGGCGCGCTCGTGCAGCACGCCTTCGGCGAGATGGACCTGAGCCGGATCGAGGCCGCCTGCCTGCCGGAAAACACCCCTTCGCGCGGTGTGCTTGAGCGTTCCGGCTTCAAATACGAGGGCGTGGCGCAAAGCTATCTCCAGATCAACGGGCGCTGGCGCAACCATGTGCTTTACGCCAACCTGCGCCACGACCGGCGCGGCAAGACCGAGGTGCGCTGATGCTGAACCCGGCCGATGACGCCCTGGCCGCGATGCTGCCCGCAGGCGTGTTGCGCGAGGTGACACCCGCCTACCTGGAAGAGCCGCGCGGCCGCTACCTGGGCCGGGCCGGGCTGGTTGCCGCCCCGCGCAGCACGGATGAGGTCGCCGCCGTGGTCCGCGCCTGCGCCGCGGCGCGCGTGGGCATCGTGCCCCGCGGTGGCGGCACCGGCCTGGTCGCGGGCCAGGTCATGCCCGACGGCCCTGCGGCGCTGATCCTGTCGCTGGAACGGATGACGGCGCTGCGCGGCATCTGGCCCGAAGAGAACGTGCTGGTGGCCGAGGCCGGCATGACCCTGCAAGCCGTGCGCGACGCGGCCGAAACCGCCGGCCGGCTGTTCCCGCTGTCGCTGGCCAGCCAGGGCACCGCCGCCATCGGCGGCTGCCTTGCGACCAATGCCGGCGGCGTCACCGCGCTGCGCTATGGCACGGCGCGGGCGCTCTGCCTGGGGATCGAGGCGGTGCTGCCCGACGGCTCCGTGGTGCACGACCTCAAGCGGCTGCGCAAGGACAATACCGGCTATGACCTGCGCGACCTCTTGATCGGGGCCGAGGGCAGCCTGGGCATCATCACCGCCGCCAGCCTGAAGCTGGTGGTGCCGCCGCCGAACATCGGCACCGCCATGCTGCAGGTGCCCGGCCCCGAGGCGGCGCTGACCCTGCTGTCGCTGGCCGAGGGGCGCATGGCCGGCGGCGTCACCGCCTTCGAGCTGATCGGCGGGCAGGGGCTGGCCTTCCTGGCCGAGGTGCTGCCCGAGATCCGCCAGCCCTTGCCCGGCGCCGAATGGTCGGTGTTGGTCGAGGTCGGCCTGCCCGAGGGGCTGCCCCCCGAGGCGGCGCTGGAGGGGCTGCTGGTGGACGCGATGGAGCGCGGCCTCGTCACCGACGGGGTGATCGCGCAATCGGGTGCGCAGGCGGCGGGCTTCTGGCACCTGCGCGAACATATCCCCGAGGCGAACCGCCGCATCGGCGCCGTCGCCAGCCACGACATCAGCCTGCCTCTGTCCGAGATCGCCGGCTTCATCCGCGACGCCGGCGAGCGGCTTGCGGGCGAGGGGCTGCGGATCAACTGTTTCGGCCATCTGGGCGACGGCAACCTGCATTACAACCTGTTCCCGGCGCCAGGTCGCAGCCGTGCCGAATACGACGACCGGCGCAAGACGCTGTCCGAGCTGGTGCATGGCATGGTGGTCGCGCGCGGCGGCTCGTTCTCGGCCGAGCATGGCGTCGGGCGGCTGAAGGTCGGCGACCTGGAGCGCTGGGGCGATCCGGCGCGACTGACGGCGATGCGGGCGATCAAGGCGGCGCTTGATCCGCTGGGGATCATGAATCCGGGCGCGGTGCTTTCAGCAGCGGGCTGAGCGCCATGCGCAGGTGGTCCAGATAGGCCGTCAGCCGCGGCGGCATGAAGGGCTGCGGCAGATACAGCGCCTGGATGTCCAGCTGCGGCCGCAGGAAATCGGGCAGCAGCCGTTCCAGCCGGCCCTCGGCCAGGTCGCGGGCGACGACGAAGCTGGGGATCATCGCGATCCCCTCGCCCTCCAGCACCAGGTGCCGCACCGCCTGGGCGCTGTTCACGGTGATGCGGCCGGGCAGGGGGACGCTGACCGCCTTGCCATCCACCAGGAAGACGGCGCGGCCGGGGTTCTGTGCATTGCTGTCGCGGATATTCGCATGGTCGCGCAGATCCTCGGGCCGGGCGGGGCGGGGATGCGCGGCCAGATAGGCGGGGCTGGCGACGGCCCAGGCCTCGGTCTGGCCGATGCGGCGGGCGATCAGGCTGGAATCGGGCAGTTGGCCGATGCGCAGCGCCAGGTCGAAGCCCTCGGCCGCCAGGTCGACATAGCGGTCCGACAGGTTCAGGTCGATCTCGACCCCCGGATGCGCGCGGGTGAAATCGCGGGTCAGGGTGGTCGCGAACATCTCGCCGAAGGTCACGGGCGCGGTCACGCGCAGCCGGCCGGCCAGCGCGCCTTCCTCGGCATGGGCCTGGGCGTCCAGTTCCTCGACCGCGGCCAGCACGCGGCGCGCGGCGGCCAGGTAACGCTCGCCCGAGGGGGTCAGCGACAGGGCGCGGGTGGTGCGGTGCAGAAGCGTGACCCCCTGCTGCCCCTCCAGCGCGGCGACATATTTGCTGACCAGCTTGTTCGAGATCCCCAGCCGCTCGCCCGCCCGCGTGAACGAGCCGGCATCGACCACGGCGACAAAGGCGCGGATGCCGTCGATCCTGTCCATCGCAATCTCCATGTCGGCGATAATATTTCCATGAATATGGCCGTTTTCGCGACAATCGCCAAGGGCTATCTGAGGACCAGCGAACAGTTCAAGGAAACGCATCATGACCGACCTCAGCCATGGCGGCACGACCGCCGCCACGCGCAATGCCGACATTGCCGCCTTCATCCTGCGGGTCTCGACCGGCCTGTGGTTCCTGGTCCACGGGCTGACGAAGCTGCTGGTCTTCACGCCCGCCGGCACGGCCGGCTATTTCCAGTCCATCGGCCTGCCGGGCGTGCTCGGCTACCTGACCATGCTGGCCGAGATCCTGGGCGGGCTGGTGCTGGTCGCCGGCCTGTTCACCCGCCAGGTCGCGCTGGTCCTGGCCGCCGTCCTGCTGGGCGCGGCCTGGTTCGGCCATGGCGGCAACGGCTTTGCCTTCGGCAATCCCGGCGGCGGCTGGGAATATCCGGTGCTTTGGGCCGTCACCATGGTCGCGCTGGCGCTGCTGGGCGACGGGGCCTGGTCGCTGGGCAAGCGCCGCTGATCCGGGCGCGAAACGATCTTGCGGCGGCCGGCCTTCGGGCCGGCCTTTCCTTGCGCGCATGGCTGGGTTGATTTGTCAGTCCTGCGCGATGGCTCTAATCATCGCCCGAGTTCCAGGGAGGCCGCCATGACCGAGGATTACCTTCACCGCATCCGCCACAAGGCCCTGCGCCAGCGCGTGGTCGGCGCCGACCAGGCCGCCAGCCTGATCCGCGACGGCATGGTGCTGGGCATGTCGGGCTTTACCCGTGCCGGCGAGGCCAAGGCCGTGCCCCTGGCGCTGGCCGAACGCGCCCGGCGCGAGCCGCTGAAGGTGACGCTGATGACCGGGGCGTCGCTTGGCAACGACCTCGACAAGACCCTGGCCGAGGCGCATGTGCTGTCGCGCCGCATCCCCTTCATGTCCGACCCGGCCCTGCGGCGGGCGATCAATGCGGGCGAGGTGATGTATATCGACCAGCACCTGTCCGAGACGGTCGAGCAGCTGCGCACCGGACAACTGCCGCCGGTGGACATCGCCATCGTCGAGGCGGTGGCGATCACCGAGACCGGCGGCATCGTCCCCACCACCTCGGTCGGCAATTCGGCCAGCTTCGCGCTGCTGGCCGAGAAGGTGATCGTCGAGATCAACCTGAGCCAGCCCGAGGCGCTGGAGGGGCTGCACGACATCTATATCCCGACCTATCGCCCGACGCGCACGCCGATCCCGGTGGTGACGCCGGAAAGCCGGGTCGGCTTCCCCTTCATCCCGGTCCCGCCCGAGCGTATCGCGGCCATCGTGATCTCGACCAAGCTGGACAGTTCCTCGACCATCCACGACCCGGACGCCGAGACCCGCGCCATTGCCGGCCACCTGACCGAGCTCCTCAAGCACGAGGTGGCGCGCTCGCGCCTGCCCAGCCACCTGCATCCCTTGCAGGCCGGCATCGGCACCATCGCCAATGCGGTGCTGCACGGCTTCATCGACAGCCCGTTCCACGACCTGACGATGTATTCGGAAGTGCTGCAGGATTCGACCTTCGATCTGATGGATGCGGGCAAGATGGTCTTTGCCTCGGGCTCGTCGATCACGCTTTCGGCGGCGAAATACCGCGACGTGATGGCGCGGTTCCACGAGTTCAAGCCCCGGCTGGTGCTGCGCCCGCAGGAGATCTCGAACCACCCCGAGGTGGTGCGGCGGCTGGGGCTGATCTGCATCAACACGGCGCTGGAATTCGATCTTTACGGCAACGTCAACTCGACCCATGTCATGGGCACGCAGATGATGAACGGCATCGGCGGCTCGGGCGATTTCGCGAGGAATGCCTATCTGTCGGTCTTCGTCACCAAGTCCATGGCCAAGGGCGGGGCGGTGTCGTCGGTGGTGCCGATGGTCAGCCATGTCGACCATAGCGAGCATGACGTGGACATCCTGGTGACCGAGCAGGGGCTGGCGGACCTGCGCGGGCTGGCGCCGCGCGAGCGGGCGCGGGTGGTCCTAAAGAATTGCGTGGCGCCGGAATGGCGCGACGGGCTGGAGGATTACCATGCCCGCGCGCTGGCGCGGGGCGGGCATACGCCGCATCTGGTCGAGGAGGCGCTGAGTTGGCACGACCGGCTGCGCCGGACCGGCAGCATGAGGCCGGAATGAGGCAAACGCGCCCGGCCGATCCTGCGCGGGCGCGTTGCGTGTCAGGCGGTGGCGGGGGCTCTGCCCCCCGCCGATCCGACCCCTCGACGGGGTCGGATCGGCGTCCCCCGGGGTATTTTCACAACAAAGAAGATCACCAGGCCGGGATGACGGCGCCCTGGTATTTCTCTTCGATGAACTGCTTCACCGCCGGGTCGTGATAGGCCTCGACCAGTTGCTTGGCCCAGGGTGCGTCCTCGTTCCCCTTGCGCACGACGATGATGTTGGCATAGGGGCTGTCGGGTTTTTCCATGGCGATGGCGTCCTCGTTCGGGTTCAGCCCGGCATCCAGCGCATAGTTGGTGTTGATGATGGCGATGTCCGCATCGGCCAGCGCGCGCGGCAGCTGGGCGGCGTCGAGTTCCAGGAACTTCAGGTTCTTCGGGTTCCCGATCACGTCGAGCGGCGAGGGGGTGAGGCCGGTGTCCTCGGCCAGGGTGATCGCGCCCTTGTCCTGGAGCAGCAGCAGCGCGCGGCCGCCGTTGGTGGGGTCGTTCGGGATCGCGACCTTGGCGCTCTCGGGCAGTTCGTCCAGCGATTTCAGCTTGTCGGAATAGACCCCCATCGGCGTGGTGATGGTCTTGGCGATGCTGACCAGATCGAAGCCGCGGTCCTTGATCTGGTTGTCCAGATAGGGCTGGTGCTGGAAGCTGTTGGCTTGCAGGTCGCCATCGGCCAGCGCCTGGTTCGGCACGACGTAATCGGTGAATTCGACGATGTCGATGGTCAGGCCCTTGTCCTTGGCGACCTTGGCGACCTCTTCCATGATCTCGCCATGCTCGCCCGGCGAGACGCCGACCTTGATTTCCTCGGCCGCGGCCAGGGTCGCGGAGAGGGCGAGCGCCGAGGTCAGGGCGGCAAGGCTGAATTTGCGCATGGGTCTTGGTCCTTTCAGGTTATCGGCCCCGGTTGCGGGGCGCGCGCTTGTCGAAACGGGCGGCGATCCATTCGCCGGCCGATTGCACCAGTTGCACCAGCACGATCAGGATCACCACGACGGCCAGCATCACCTCGGGCATGAAGCGCTGGTAGCCGTAGCGGATGCCGAGATCGCCCAGCCCCTCGCCGCCGACGGCGCCGACCATGGCCGAATAGCCGATCAGGCTGACCACGGCGAGGGTCAGGCCCAGGATGATGCCGGGCATCGCCTCGGGGATCAGCACCTTGCGCACGATCTGGCCGGGCGTCGCGCCCATGGCGCGGGCGGCCTCGATCAGCCCGGCATCGACCTCGCGGATGGCGGTTTCAATGAGCCGGGCGATGAAGGGGGCGCTCGCGATGGTCAGCGGCACGATGGCCGCGGTGGTGCCGATCGAGGTGCCGGCGATCAGCCGCGTGAAGGGGATGATCGCCACCACCAGGATGATGAAGGGGGTCGAGCGTGCGGCGTTCACCACCAGTCCGAGGACGGTGTTCAGCCAGGGCGCCGACAGCAGCTCGCCCCGGCGCGAGGTGGCCAGGAACACGCCCAGCGGCCCGCCGATCAGCGTGCCGAGCAGGGTGGAGAGGGCGACCATGTAGAGCGTCTGCAGAGTTGCCTGCCACAGGATCGGGATCAGGTTAGCCGACATAGCCAAGCACCTCGGTCAGAAGCCCGTGTTCCTCGAGGAAGCGGCGCGATTCCTCGAGCCGCGGGGCGGGCAGGGCGACGATCAGGCTGCCGAAGGGCCTGGTGCCGATCTCTTCGATGGCGCCGGCCAGGATGTTCACGCTGACCCCGCGTTCCGAGGTCAGACGTGCCAGCATCGGGTCGGTGGCATGGCTGCCGATGAAGGTGATCTGCACCACCGCCTCGGCCTCGGGGGCCTGGGGCGCGTCCCGCATCTGGCCGGCGACGAATTGCGGCACGGCAACGCCGGTCACGCCGGTCAGGAACGAGCGCGTGGTGGGATGGGCGGGTTTCGAGAAGACCGCGTAGGTCTCGCCCGCCTCGACGATGCGGCCGCCCTCGATCACCGCCACGTGGCTGCAGATGTCGCGCACCACCGCCATTTCATGGGTGATGAGCAGGATGGTCAGGCCCAGGTCGCGGTTGATGGCCTGCAGCAGGTCCAGCACCTGCCGCGTGGTGTCGGGGTCGAGCGCCGAGGTCGCCTCGTCCGACAGAAGCACGCGCGGCCCGGTCGCCAGCGCGCGGGCGATGCCGACGCGCTGCTTCTGCCCGCCGGACAGCTCGGCCGGGTAGCGGCCGGCCTGGGCGGTGAGGCCGACGCGCTCGATCAGCTCGGTGACGCGGGGGGCGATCCTGGCGCGTTCCTCGCCGGCGATCTCCAGCGGCAGGGCGATGTTCTCGGCCACGGTGCGGCTGGCCAGCAGGTTGAAATGCTGGAAGATCATGCCGACCTCGCGCCGGATCCGGCGCAGGCTGGCATCCGAGGCGGCGCCCATGTCGCGCTCGTTCACGATCACCTTGCCGGCGCTGGGGCGTTCCAGCCCGTTCACCATGCGCAACAGCGTCGACTTGCCGGCGCCGGACCGGCCGATGATGCCGGTGATCGCGCCCTGCGGCACGTCCAGCCAGATGTCGTGCAGCGCCACCACGTCGCTGCCGCCCTTCTGCGGATAGCGGCGCGTCACGCCCTGGAATGAGATTGCCGGCCCTGTCATCGCCCCTGCCTTGAATGTCAGGCGAGACCTATGCCCGCCGGGCCGGGCTTGGCAAGGGGCAGGTGCCCGGCAAAAGGGCAATGCCATTCCAAACCGGAGGGTTCGGATGGAATGGCGTTCCTTTCGCCGGCGTTACGCTGCGGAAAGCGCGGCGATGATCGGGCCGAAATCCTCGGCCTTGAGGCTGGCGCCGCCGACCAGCGCCCCGTTCACATGCGGGATGGCAAAGATCTCGGCCGCATTGCCGGGCTTGACCGAGCCGCCATAGAGCAGGGCGAAGTCGGCGCCGTCGGCGAAGCGCGCGGCCAGGCGGTCGCGCATCAGGGCGTGGACCTCGGCGATCTGGTCGTTCGTGGGGGTGCGGCCAGTGCCGATGGCCCAGACCGGCTCATAGGCGATCACCGTGTTCGCGGCCGTCGCGCCATCGGGGACGGAACCGGCAAGCTGGGCCGAGATCACGTCGAGCGTCTGGCCGGCGTCGCGCTGCGCCTCGGTCTCGCCGACGCAGATCACCGCGACCAGGCCCGCCTGATGCGCGGCGACGGCCTTGGCGGCGACCTGGGCGTCGGTTTCGGCATGGTCGGTGCGGCGCTCGGAATGGCCGAGGATCACATGGCTCGCGCCCGCGTCCTTCAGCTGCGCGGCGGCGATGTCGCCGGTATGGGCGCCCGAGGTCCTGGCGTGGCAATCCTGGCCGCCGGTGGCGATGCGGCCTTGCGCGCGGGCGGCCATGGCATGGACCAGGGTGGCGGGGGGGCAGATCAGCACATCGCAGCCCGGTGCCGGATGATCGGCCAGCAGCCGGTCGATCTCGGCCAGCGAGGCCAGGGTTCCGTTCATCTTCCAGTTGCCGGCGGCGAGTTTGCGCGGGGCCATCTGCCTCTCTCCCTTTTCATGGACTGACAGGGGATTAGGCCGGGGATTTCGCGCGATCAAGACGGCTGGGCGATGTGGGCGCTAACTTGCGGCAAAAAGGCTCAGGCTTTGGCGGCCGAGCCCTCCAGCGGGGTGAAGCTGACCGATTCGCCGCAGCCGCAGCTGTCGGTGACATTGGGATTGCGGAACTTGAAGCCGGATTCCAGCAGGCCGGATTCATAGTCGATCTCGGTCCCGAACAGGAACATCTGCGCGGTGGGGGCGATCAGCACCCGCGCCGCGCCCTGCTCGACCACCTCGTCGCCGGGGGTGGCGGTCTCGGCCAGCTCCATGGTGTATTCCATGCCGGCGCAGCCGCCCTTCTTCAGGCCGATGCGCAGCCCGCTGGCGGATTTCTGGGCCATCAGCCGGGCGATCTGCCGCTCGGCCGCCTGGGTGATGGTCACGGGGGATTTGCCGGGGATCGAAAACATCTCGGGCCCTTTTCTGTTCGCTGTTTCTCATTTAGGAGCATCGGGGCTGCCGCTCAAGGGGTGCTTGACTCCGGGCACGGGGCGGCTATAAGCGCCGCTTCATTGGTGTTGGTGGACCCCGCAAGGGGAATCCTGTCGGGCAATATGCCAAAGGACAACGCCCTTCGAGAACATAACATAAAGAAGGAGATCAGCGATGACCAAACGCACCGCTGCCAAGTACAAGATCGACCGCCGCATGGGCGAGAACATCTGGGGCCGCGCCAAGTCGCCGCTCAACCGCCGCGAATACGGCCCCGGCCAGCACGGCCAGCGCCGCAAGGGCAAGCTGTCGGACTTCGGCACCCAGCTGCGCGCCAAGCAGAAGCTCAAGGGCTATTACGGCGACCTGACCGAAAAGCAGTTCCGCCGCATCTACGCCGAGGCCGAGCGCGTCAAGGGCGACACCGGCGAGAACCTGATCGGCCTCTTGGAGCGCCGCCTGGACGCGGTGGTCTATCGCGCGAAATTCGTGCCGACCATCTTCGCCGCCCGCCAGTTCGTGAACCATGGCCATGTCGAGGTGAACGGCAAGCGCGTGAACATCGCCTCGTATCGCGTCAAGGAAGGCGACGTGATCTCGATCCGCGAGCGGTCGCGCCAGCTGGCCATCGTGCTGGAATCGGTCGGCCTGGCCGAGCGCGACGTGCCGGACTACCTGGAAGTGGACCACAACAAGATGACCGCGAGCTTCGTGCGCACTCCGGCCCTGGGCGACGTGCCCTATGCCGTGCAGATGGAGCCGAACCTGGTCGTCGAATTCTACGCGAAGAACTGATCCCTTCAGGATCGCAGGAATTCCGGGCCGTCCCTTCGGGGGCGGCCTTCGCTTTTCCGGCGCCGTCGCAGGGAGTATTTGAGGAACGAAGAAGCCTGTGGGCCTGCCGGTGTGGCCGGCGGAGTATTTGGAAAACGGTGCAGCGCCGCGCCGTTCACAATCGGGCAAGCGCGGGGCGAGCGGCTTGCATGGCGACGAAACATTCTGGCAAATCGGCACGCAGGGCAGATATGGGGAAGGCGATGCGCGGGCTGGTGGTGGCTTTGATCGGGGCGATGGGATTGCCTGCGCCGGCGGGCGCGCAGGAGAATCCGGCCAGGGACGAGCGGCTCTGGACCTGCGAGACCTCGATCGCCGGCGAGCGGACAGCGATCAATTATCTCCGCGATGACGAGTTCCGCGCGAATGTCGGCCGGTTGGAGAAGAATTTCTCCGGTTGGGGACGGATCTCCTGTCCCGGCTACGTCACCCTGCGCGAGATCCTGCGGCGCAACCAGATGGCGGACGACGGCAGCTATTGCCTGCTCTGGGACAAGCAGCACGACACCTATATCGGCGCGCAGAAGGGGCCGCGCAAAGGGAATGCGTTATGCCGCAAGACCTTTTGCGAACGGGTGAACACGGCGCGGCAGGCGACCTTCCGCAATGCCAATGCGCTGGCGGTTGCCGGCTATGACGCGGTGACCCAACGGCCCGGCGCCACGATCCTGGCCGCGACCTCGGGGCAGATGGTCGGCACGCTCGAAGCGGCGGGGGCAGCGGCGATGGGCATGGCGGCCTCGCCGGTAGCGGTGGGTTCGCTGGTGATCGGTTCGGCCGCCGTGGGCGGAAGCCTGTGGTATTGCACCGAGGAATAGGCTCGCCGCCGCCGGGCGCGGCATCCGCCTTCACCGTCCTGCAAATACTCCGCCGGCCATCCCGCCAGGCCCCAGGCTTCTTCGTTCCTCAAATACTCCCTGCGACGGCGCCGGAAAAGCGAAGGCCGCCCCCGAAGGGACGGCCCGTCATTCCTGGCCTCCGGCATTCCTGGCCGATGGCCCTGGATCAGGCTTTCGCCAGGTTGCGCAGCACGTAATGCAGCACGCCGCCGTTCTCCAGGTATTCGATCTCGACCTCGGTATCGACGCGGGCCTTGAGCTGGATCACCTTCTCGCTGCCATCGGCATAGCGGATGGTGCAGGCGACCTGCGACAGCGGCTTGAACTCGCCCGCCAGCCCGTCGATCGAGATCACCTCGTCGCCCTTGAGGTTCAGCGTCTTGCGGTTCTCGCCGCCGGTGAACTCGAAGGGGATCACGCCCATGCCGACCAGGTTCGAGCGGTGGATGCGCTCGAAGCTTTCGGCGATGACCGCCTTGACGCCCAAGAGGTTGGTGCCCTTGGCCGCCCAGTCGCGCGACGAGCCGGCGCCGTATTCGACCCCGCCGAAGATCACCAGCGGCGTGCCCTGCGCCTGATAGGCCATCGAGGCGTCGAAGATCGAGGTCTGCTGCCCGTCCGGGCCCAGGGTATAGCCGCCCTCGACCCCGTCCAGCATCTCGTTGCGGATGCGGATGTTGGCAAAGGTGCCGCGCATCATCACTTCGTGGTTGCCGCGGCGCGAGCCGTAGCTGTTGAAGTCCTTGGGCGCGACCTGGCGCTCGGTCAGGTATTTGCCGGCCGGGGTGGTCGGCTTGAACGAACCGGCGGGCGAGATGTGGTCGGTGGTGATCATGTCGCCCAGGATTGCCAGGATGCGGGCGCCGTCGATATTGCTGATCTGGCCCGGATCCTTGGACATGCCGCGGAAATAGGGCGGGTTCTGGATATAGGTCGAGGTCGGCGGCCAGTCATAGGTCTCGCTGTCGGTGATCTCGACCGCCTGCCAGCGCTCGTCGCCCTTGAACACGTCGGCATATTTCTTCTGGAAGGCCTCGCGCGTCACGGTGGCCTCGACCAGTTCCGCGACCTCCTGCGAGGTCGGCCAGATGTCCTTGAGGTAGACGTCCTTGCCCTCGGGCGTCTGGCCGATCGGATCCTTGGTCAGGTTGATGTTCACGTCGCCGGCGATGGCATAGGCCACGACCAGCGGCGGCGAGGCCAGGTAGTTCGCGCGCACGTCCGGCGAGATCCGGCCCTCGAAGTTGCGGTTGCCCGACAGCACGGCGGTGGCGACCAAGTCGTTGTCGTTGATCGCCTTGGAGATCGCCGCATCGCCCAGCGGCCCCGAGTTGCCGATGCAGGTGGTGCAGCCATAGCCGACCAGGTTGAAGCCGATGGCGTCCAGGTCTTCCTGCAGGCCGGCGGCCTCCAGGTATTCGCCCACCACCTGCGAGCCGGGGGCCAGCGAGGTCTTGACCCAGGGCTTGCGGGTCAGGCCGAGCGCGCGGGCCTTGCGCGCCACCAGGCCGGCGCCGATCATCACATAGGGGTTCGAGGTGTTGGTGCAGGAGGTGATCGCCGCGATCACCACCGAACCGTCGCGGATGGCATAGTCCTTGCCCTCGACCGCCACGCTCTTGCGCACGTCGGTGCCCGAGGTGGCGACCACGCCGCCGCCTTCCTCGACCATCTCCTCGGCCGCGGCCGACATGTCTACGCCGCGATATTCGGCCACGGTCTTGTAGAAGGCGCGGGCGGCAAGGTTCAGCGGCGTATAATCCTGCGGACGCTTCGGACCCGAGATCGCGGGGACGATGTCGCTCATGTCCAGGTGCAGCGTGTCGGTATAGACCGGCTCGTAATCCGCGCCGCGCCAGAAGCCGTTCTCTTTGGCATAGGCCTCGACCAGGGCGATGCGGTCCTCGTCGCGGCCGGTGTTGCGCAGGTAGCGCAGCGTCTCGGCGTCGATGGGGAAGAAGCCGCAGGTCGCGCCGTATTCGGGCGCCATGTTGGCGATGGTGGCGCGGTCGGCCAGCGGCAGGTGGTCGAGCCCCTCGCCGTAGAACTCGACGAACTTGCCGACGACGCCCTTCTTGCGCAGCATGGCCACGACCTTCAGCACCAGGTCGGTCGCGGTGGTGCCTTCCATCATCTTGCCGGTCAGCTTGAAGCCGACGACCTCGGGGATCAGCATCGAGACGGGCTGGCCCAGCATCGCCGCCTCGGCCTCGATCCCGCCGACGCCCCAGCCCAGCACGGCCAGGCCGTTGACCATGGTGGTGTGGCTGTCGGTGCCGACCAGCGTGTCGGGATAGGCGACGGTCTCGCCCGCCTGGTCGGTGTCGGTCCAGACGGTCTGGGCCAGGTATTCCAGGTTCACCTGGTGGCAGATGCCGGTGCCGGGCGGCACCACGCGGAAGTTGTTGAACGCCTTCTGACCCCATTTCAGGAAGGTGTAGCGTTCCAGGTTGCGTTCATATTCCAGCTCGACGTTGCGCTGGAAGGCGCGGGGGTTGCCGAAATCGTCGATCATGACCGAGTGGTCGATGACCAGGTCCACCGGGTTCAGCGGGTTGATCTTTTGCGCGTCGCCGCCAAGCGCCTTGATGCCGTCGCGCATCGCGGCCAGGTCCACCACCGCCGGGACGCCGGTGAAGTCCTGCATCAGCACGCGGGCCGGGCGATAGGCGATCTCGCGCGGGTTCTGGCCGCCTTGCCGCGCCCATTCGGCGAAGGCCCTGATGTCCTCGACGCTGACCGTGCGGCCGCCGTCCTCGAAGCGCAGCAGGTTTTCCAGCACCACCTTGAGCGAGGCCGGCAGCTTCGAGAAATCGCCCAGGCCGGCCTGGGTGGCGGCGTCGATCGAGTAATAGGCATAGCTCCGAGAGCCCACCTGAAGCTGGCGGCGCGTCTTGGCGGTATCGGTTCCGGTTTCGATGGGCATGGACTCGGCTCCCTATCCTTGAAAAAGGTGGCTGAATGGCGGTGCTGCCTGCCATTTGCCCCTTTTCGGCATGGGGTTCAAGAGGGCGGGGCAGGCTTTGTATGCCATTGTATGCCAAATTTTCGCTGCGGCGGCAAGATGTGGGTTTTCCATCACGGTCACGCTGCGGGAACGGGGCACTAACAAAGCATTGATTTGTCGTTCCCCGGCGCGGCGGTTTAGCTGTTGCGGATCGAAGGGGCCGGGAAAACGGGCGACATGACGGCAAGGCGCATCAAGACGACGGCTTGGGGACAGGGGCGGAAGGCGGCGATCCTGCCGGGGCTGGCCTGCGCCCTGTGGGTGCTGCTGGGCGGATTTGCCGCGCCCGCCTTGGCGCAGGACGCAGGCGGGGCGGCGGCCCCCGATCCCGCAGCGGCGAGTGCCGCGGCCCCATCGCCCCAGGGGCCATCCTCCGGGACCGGCGGCGATGGGGCCGCCTTCGCGCCCCTGGCCCCGCCCGCCGCCCTGTCCGAATCCGCCCTGTCCGAAGATGAGGACGACGGCATCATCGGCCTGATCGAGGCGCCCGAGGGCGCGCCGGGCGTTCCCGCCGAGGGCATGCCGCCGGTCATCGACCCCGGCGCGCTGGCCGCCTCGGCCATGGTTTCCTTTGCCGAGGTGCAGCCGCGCGCCGGCATGATGGGCCCCATCGGCCACCCGCCGGTGGTGGTCGAGCTTTTCACCTCGCAGGGCTGCTCGTCCTGCCCGCCGGCGGACGAGCTGCTGGCCGACCTGGCCGACCGCGAGGATGTCCTGGCGCTGTCCTGGCATGTCGATTACTGGGACTATCTGGGCTGGGCCGATGAATTCGCCCGCCCCGAATTCACCCGCCGCCAGCAGGTCTATGCCCACCAGGCCGGCGAGCGCGCGATCTATACGCCGCAGATCGTCGTCGGCGGCACCGATACGCTGATCGCGCTGCGCCCGGCCGAGCTGATGGGCCTGCTGCAGACCCAGATGGCGCGGCCTGCGCCGGTCATGGTCTCGTCCAGCCAGGGCAAGGATGGCTTTCGCATCGAGCTGACGCCGCGCGGCGCCATCGCCGACCGGGTGGCGATCATCCTGGTGCGCTATGCGCCGCAGCGGCGGGTGGCGATCAAGGCCGGCGAGAACCGCGGCATCGCGCTGGAATACCGCAACGTGGTGCTGGCGGCCGAGCGCATCGCCGAATGGGACGGCCGCACGCCGCTGCGCATGACCGTCCGCCGCGACAGCCAGAACAGCGCCGATTTCCCGGCCGATACCCGCCATGCCATCCTGGCGCAGGAACTGGGGCGGGGCGATGCGCGCTCGGCCAGCGGGCCGATCCTGGCCGCGATCCGGCTGGACTGAACCGCGCCTGCGCCGCCCCGGCTTGCGCCGGCGCAGGCTCCGGGGCAAAACCCGGCCCGTGCCGCAGACGATCATCCCAGACAGGAGCCTCCCTTGACCGAATCGCGCAAGATCGCCCCCTGGCTCAAGGCCGCATTGGAATTCGGCCCGCTGATCCTGTTCTTCCTGGTCTTCATGCGCTTTCGCGACCAGACCGTCAGCCTGGCGGGGCGGGACTATTCCGGCTTCATCCTGGCCACGCTGGTCTTCGTGCCGGTGCTGGCGCTCAGCACGCTGGCGCTGTGGCGGCTGACGGGCAGGCTGTCGCCGATGCAGATCGCGACGCTGGTGCTGGTCGTGGTCTTCGGCGGGTTGTCGGTCTGGCTCAACGACCCGAAATTCTTCAAGATGAAGCCGACGATCATCTACCTGATCTTTGCGGGCCTTCTGGGCGCCAGCCTGGTCCTGCGCCGCAACTGGCTGGAGCTGGTCCTGTCCGAGGCGCTGCCGATGAACGCCGAGGGCTGGCGCATCCTGACCCTGCGCATGGCGCTGCTGTTCCTGACCCTTGCCGCGGCGAACGAGGCGGTCTGGCGGCTGATGTCGGAAACCGCCTGGGTGAACTTCAAGACCTTCGGCCTGCCGGCGATCATGGTGGTCTTCTTCGTCGCCAACGCCCGCCTGTTCGAGCGCCACGCCCAGCCCCGCGACGGCGAATAGCGCCGGCTGCACCCTTGCATGGCTGGCCGGGCGGGTTTAACCCGAATCCCTGAGCATCAGGAGCGAGCCATGTCCCCGGAGTCGAAGTCCCAGGAGCCGAATCAGCCTCTGCATCCGCGCACCCGCGCGGTCCATCACGGCATCCGCCGCAGCCAGTATGGCGAGATGGCCGAGGCGCTGTTCATGACCCAGGGCTTTTCCTATGACAGCGCCGAACAGGCCGAGGCGCGCTTTCTGGGGGCCGGCCCGGACGAGTTCATCTATGCCCGCTACGGCAACCCGACCTCGCGCATGTTCGAGGACCGGATCGCCGACTTGGAGGGCACCGAGGACGCCTTTGCCACCGCCAGCGGCATGGCGGCGGTCAACGGCGCGCTGATGTGCTTTCTCAAGCCCGGCGATCATATCGTCTCGTCGCGGGCGCTGTTCGGTTCCTGCCTCTACGTGCTGGACCTGCTGGCCCGGTTCGGGGTCGAGGTGTCCTATGTCGACGGCACCGACATCGACCAATGGCGCGCGGCGCTGCGGCCCGACACGCGGGCGGTGTTCTTCGAATCGGTGTCGAACCCCACGCTCGAGGTGGTGGACATCGCCGCCGTCGCGGAACTGGCCCATGCGGTCGGCGCGCTGGTGGTGGTGGACAATGTCTTTGCCACCCCGGTCTATTCCCGCGCCGCCCGGCAGGGCGCCGACGTGGTGGTCTATTCCGCGACCAAGCATATCGACGGCTCGGGCCGCTGCCTGGGCGGGGTGATCTGCGGCACGCGGGCCTTCGTGCGCGAGGTGGCCGAGCCCTATCTGAAACACACCGGCGGCGCGATCAGCCCCTTCAACGCCTGGCTGATGCTGAACGGGCTGGCCACGGTGGAGCTGCGCGTGCGCGCCCAGACCGACAGCGCCCTGCAGCTTGCCGCCGCGATGAAGGACCAGGCCGGGATCGCCCGCGTGATCTATCCGGGCCTGCCCGAGCATCCGCAGCACGACCTGGTCATGCGGCAGATGGGCGCGGGCGGCACCATGGTCGCCCTCGACCTCGGCTCCAAGGAGGCGGCCTTCGCGGCGATGAACCGGATGCGCATCTTCCAGATCTCGAACAATCTGGGCGATGCGAAATCCATCGTCACCCACCCCTCGACCACCACGCATCAGCGCCTGCCCGAAGAGACGCGCCTTGCGCTTGGCATCACGCCCGGCCTGCTGCGCCTGTCGATCGGGCTGGAGGATGCCGGCGACCTGATCGCCGACATCCGCCGGTCGCTGGGCTGAGCATCGCGCGGAAGTGCCGGAGACCCCTTTCTTTTCCGGCACCGAGCCCCCAGATAGGAGCCGTCCTGACAGGGAGACGACCATGACCGACGCCCGTCCCGTCGCCACCGAGCGCGCCTATCCGGCGCTGAGCCGCGAATACCCGGCCGATTTCCGCGTGGACGACAGCTACAAGGCCAGCCTGCCGGACCTGCAGAACGGCCCGGCCAGCCTGATCGTCGGCGCCCGCGCGCCGATCCAGCATGTCGGCATCTCGAACTTCCGCCTGCCGATCCGCTACCTGACGCAAGAGGGCGGCGAGATCGCGCTGGAAACCAGTGTCACCGGCACCGTCAGCCTGGAAGCCGACCGCAAGGGTATCAACATGAGTCGCATCATGCGCTCGTTCTACGCCCATGCGGAAAAGCAGTTCTCGATGGGCGTGCTCGAGGCGGCGCTGGAGGATTACAAATCCGACCTGGGCAGCTTTGACGCCCGCATCATGATGCGGCTCAGCTATCCGATGCGGGTCGAATCGCTGCGCTCGGGCCTGTCGGGCTGGCAATATTACGACATCGCGCTGGAACTGGCCGAACGGGCCGGGCAGCGGCTGCGGATCATGCATTTCGACTATGTGTATTCCTCGACCTGCCCCTGCTCGCTGGAACTCAGCGAACATGCCCGCCAGATGCGCGGCCAGCTGGCGACGCCGCATTCGCAGCGGTCGGTGGCGCGCATCTCGGTGGTGATGCAGGGCGATACGCTGTGGTTCGAGGACATGGTGGCGCTGTGCCGCCGCGCCGTCGCCACCGAAACCCAGGTCATGGTCAAGCGCGAGGACGAGCAGGCCTTTGCCGAGCTGAACGCCGCCAACCCGATCTTCGTCGAGGATGCGGTGCGCGCCTTTGCCGCCGAGCTGATGGCCGAGCCGCGCATCGGCGATTTCCGCGTCGTCGCCAGCCACCAGGAATCGCTGCATTCCCATGACGCGGTCTCGGTGCTGACCCGGGGCGAGACCTTCGCCCATGCCAGCCTGGACCCTGCGATCTTCGCCGGCCTCAGGGCGTAATGCTGTGGTTGTCCAGCGGAATGGTCTGTCTTCTGACGGCCCGGCTGGCGGCAATCTGGCTTTGTCTGGGCCATCGCTATCCTGAATGGCGCCGGCGACGGCTGGCCGAGGGGCGGGCGTCCGGTCCCCTCGCGTTCGGGATGCTCCATGCCAATCCGCTGTTCGACGGCCAGGGGTTTCTGGACTGGCACCACCCGCGCAACCGCCGCGAACGCATCCGGTGCTACGCGGTCGGTGCGGTTTTTCTCGCCCTGGCCTTTCTGGTTTTCTGGGGACTCACCGCCGCGGTAGGCGGCCTGTGAACGAAATGAGAACGACGGGCTTTCCCGTGCGCGGCTGCGGGGCTATGGTGCGGGCATGAGCAATTTCGACGACTCGGACGCCTTCGAGGCCGCAGCCGCCCCGGTTCCGCTTTCCCAGCGTGCCATGGGCGTGCGGCCCGCGCCCTATCTGGACGGGCTGAACCCGGCGCAGCGCGCCGCGGTCGAGGCGCTGGACGGCCCCGTGCTGCTGCTGGCCGGCGCCGGCACCGGCAAGACCCGCGCCCTGACCACCCGCATCGCGCATCTGCTGAACCTTGGCCGCGCGCGTCCGGGGCAGATCCTGGCCGTGACCTTCACCAACAAGGCCGCGCGCGAGATGAAGAACCGCATCGGCCGTCTTCTGGGCGAGATGGTCGAGGGCATGCCTTGGCTCGGCACCTTCCATTCGATCAGCGTCAAGATCCTGCGCCGCCACGCGGAACTGATCGGCGATGGCGCGCTGCACCTGAAGCCCAGCTTCACCATCCTGGACACCGACGACCAGGTCCGGCTGCTCAAGCAGCTGATCCAGGCCGAGAATATCGACGAAAAACGCTGGCCGGCGCGCCAACTCGCGCATCTGATCGACGGCTGGAAGAACCGCTGCCTGTTCCCCGCCAAGCTGCCCCAGGGCGAGGAACGCGCCTTCGACGGCCGCGGCGGCCGGCTTTACGCCGCCTATCAGCGCCGGCTGCTGGAGCTGAACGCGGTCGATTTCGGCGACCTGCTGATGCATTGCGTGAACCTGTTCCAGGCGCATCCCGACGTGCTGCGCGGCTGGCAGGACCGTTTCCGCTATATCCTGGTGGACGAATACCAGGACACCAACACCGCGCAATACATGTGGCTGCGGCTCTTGGCGCAGGCGCATCGCAACATCTGCTGCGTCGGCGACGACGACCAGTCGATCTACGGCTGGCGCGGCGCCGAGGTCGGCAACATCCTGCGCTTCGAAAGCGATTTCCCCGGCGCCCAGGTGATCCGGCTGGAGCAGAACTATCGCTCGACCCCGCATATCCTCGCCGCCGCCTCGGGGCTGATCGCGGCGAACAAGGGGCGCTTGGGCAAGACGCTCTGGACCGAGGCCGAAGAGGGCGAGCGCGTCCGCCTGATCGGCCATTGGGACAGCGAGGCCGAGGCGCGCTGGATCGGCGAGGAGATCGAGGCCTTCCACGGCGGCCATCGCCACAGCGTCGGCCGGCGCAGCCTGAACGACATCGCCATCCTGGTGCGGGCCAGCCACCAGATGCGGGCCTTCGAGGACCGCTTCATGACCATCGGCCTGCCCTACCGGGTGATCGGCGGCCCGCGCTTCTACGAGCGGCAGGAAATCCGCGACGCCATGGCCTATTTCCGCCTGGCGGTCAGCCCCACCGACGACCTGGCCTTCGAGCGCATCGTGAACGTCCCCAAGCGCGGGCTGGGCGACAAGGCGGTGCAGAAGATCCAGGTCGAGGCGCGCGAACGCGGGCTGTCGCTCTTGGAGGGCGCGGCCTCGGCCGTCGCCACCGGCGCGATTGGCGGCAAGGGCGCGGGGGCGCTGCGCCAGTTCACCGAGGCGATGGGCCGCTGGCACGCCGATGCGCTGGACAGCCGCGTGAACCATGTCGAGCTGGCCGAGCGCATCCTGGACGAATCCGGCTATACCGCCATGTGGCAGAACGACAAGAACCCCGACGCGCCGGGCCGGCTCGACAACCTCAAGGAACTGGTCAAGGCGCTGGAGGAATTCGAGAACCTTCAGGGCTTCCTGGAACATGTCGCGCTGGTCATGGACAATGACAAGGGCGAGCAGTCCGAGGAGGTCAGTATCATGACGCTGCATGCCGCCAAGGGGCTGGAATATCCCATCGTCTTCCTGCCGGGGTGGGAGGACGGGCTGTTCCCCAGCCAGCGCAGCATGGACGAAAGCGGCATGAAGGGGCTCGAAGAGGAACGGCGCCTGGCCTATGTCGGCATCACCCGCGGCGAGGAGCTGGTGACGATCAGCTTCGCCGGCAACCGCCGCATGTATGGGCAATGGCAGTCCAGCCTGCCCTCGCGCTTCATCGACGAACTGCCCGAGGATCATGTCGAGGTGCTGACGCCGCCGGGCCTCTATGGCGGCGGCTATGGCGCGGCGGCCCAGCCCTTTGCGCAATCGGTGATGCACGAACGCGCGGCGCGGGCCGATGTCTACAACTCGCCGGGCTGGAAGCGGATGCAGGAACGCTCCGCCCAGCGGGCCCAGCCCGTGCATCGCACCCCGGTCGTCATCGATGCCGAGCCGGCGGCGCGGTTTTCGGTCGGCGACCGGGTATTCCACCAGAAATTCGGCAATGGCACCATCATGGGCATCGCCGAGGACACGCTGACCATCCAGTTCCCCACCGGCTTCAAGACGGTGAAGGCGGGCTACGTGCAGCCCTCGTCCGGCGGCGGCGCGCTGGACGACGTGCCGTTCTGACGCGCCTGCGCCGCGCACCCCGCCATCCCGACCGCGCGCCTTGATTGCACCCGCTGAACCGGCGGATCCTCTACAACCGCGCCTCCGGCCATCCCGCGCGGTTGCACCGCCGCAGCCGTCTTCTTCGTTCTTCAAATACTCATCCGGCGGCGCAACCGGCGCGGCGCTTGACCCCGAAGGCGCCGCGCCCTATCTGAGCCTTGCGCGGATGGCCGGATGACCGCGGCGGCGACGTCGAGGAAAGTCCGGACTCCATGAAGGCACGGTGCCGGGTAACGCCCGGCGGGGGCAACCCCAGGGAAAGCGCCACAGAGATGAGACCGCCGGCGGCACGCCGCAGGCAAGGGTGAAACGGTGGGGTAAGAGCCCACCGCGGGGCTGGCAACAGTCCCGGCACGGCAAGCCCCACCGGGAGCAATGCCGAATAGGGACCGCGCGTCGCAAGACAGGGCCGCCTTCGCCCCAGCAGGTCCGGGTTGGCAGCTAGACCCCGTCAGCAATGGCGGGGCCAGAGGAATGGTCATCGAAGGGGGCGACCCCGGAACAAAATCCGGCTTACAGGCCATCCGCGCAAATCTTTCCTGATCGCTCCGCCAAGCGGCCCGCGGGCCTTTGGCGGGCGCGGTTCGGGGGCGGTCGATTTTCGCCGCAAGGCCGACGATTTCCGGCCGATTCCCGGTTGACTTCGCCCGTTCTGCCGCTAAAAGGCGGGCTTCAAGAGAATTCCACGGGGTTGGCGAGACGCATTTTGCCCCGCAGCAGGAGCGAAAGAGATGGCGAAGCCGACGACGATCAAGATCCGTCTGAACTCGACGGCCGGGACCGGGCATTTCTATGTCACCAAGAAGAACGCCCGCACGATGACCGAAAAGATGACGGTCAACAAATACGACCCGGTTGCGCGCAAGCATGTCGAATACAAGGAAGGCAAGATCAAGTAGGATCTGCCCCTTCGACGGGACCATGCAAGGCCGCGCCCCGCAACGGGCGCGGCTTTTCCTTTGGGCCGCCGCTCCGCCAGCCCCTCAGGCGGCCGTGGCGACCAGGAAGCTGCGCGGAAAGGGCAGTAGCACCCGGCCCGCGGCTTCGGGGTAATGGGGCGCGATCCCGCGGCGATAGGCGGCAAGGAACTCGGGCCGCTCGGCCTTGTCCAGCCGGTCCAGATAGGGTCGCAGCGCCGAGCCGAGGAACCATTCCACGATCCCTTCCAGCCCGCCCAGCTCGACATGATAGACCGTGCGCCAGACATCGACGCGGGCGCAGAACGGGCGCAGCAGGGCATGCAGTTCTGCCGGCGACAGCAGCGGCCGGCGTTGCCCCGCCGCCCCGGCCAGCCGGGCCGACCAGCGCGGATCGCCGGCGGCGCGGCGCATGGCCACATGGCTCGCCTCGTCCAGATTGTCGGGCATCTGCACCGCCAGCACGCCGCCGGGGCGCAGCAGCCCGACCAGATGCGGCAGCAGCGCCTGGTGATCGGGCACCCATTGCAGCGAGGCATTGGCAAAGATCAGCTCGGGCGGCGCCTCGGGACGCCAGCTTTCGACATCCCCCTGCACGAAGCGGCAGCCGGGCAGGGCGGCCTGGGCGGTGCGGATCATGTCGGCGTCGGGATCAAGGCCGACGATCTGCGCGCCAGGAAAACGCTCGGCCAGCAGCGCGGTGGAATTGCCCGGCCCGCAGCCGATGTCCACCACCAGGCCCGGCGTCTCCAGCGGCACCGCCGCCAGCAGGTCGCGCGCCGGGCGGGTGCGGTCGCCCAGGAATTTTGCATATTGTGCGGCCGACCATTGCACGGCGTTTCCTCCGCCCCCGATTCGTCCGCAGCCTAGCGGATGGGCCGCGGCGGAAACAGGGCGCGCGCCGGTCGCGGCCCTAGTGGAAATCGCGCGATTTCGGCAACACCCTGACCTGGCGCGGATGGCCGGCGCGCGGGGCCGGCAGGGCCGGGGAGGTCTCTCCGGCCAGGCGCAGCAGCGCGTCGGAGCGGTCGCCCAGCCAATGCGCGACGATATGGGTCACGCCCGCGGCGCGCTGCAGCTGGCCATGCACTTCCAGCAGGCGGGCGGTCATCACCACCTTGCGGAAACGCGCGAAGGTCTTTTCCCAGATCACCAGGTTTGCCACCCCGGTCTCGTCCTCCAGCGTGACGAAGCAGGTGCCATTGGCGCTGCCGGGACGCTGGCGCACCAGCACGATGCCGGCCATGCGCAGGCTGGCGCGGTTCGGCAATCGCGCCAGGCCCGCCGCCGGGACATAGCCCTGCGCCGTCAGGCTGCGGCGCAGGAAGGCCATGGGATGGGCCTTCAGCGACAGGCGCAGCGTCTGGTAATCGGCGGCGACATGTTCGCACAGGGCCATGGCGGGCAGGGCGACGGCGGGCTCGGCCCCCTCGTCCCGGCGCCCGAACAGCGGCAGTTCCGGCGCGTCGCGCAAGCCGCGCGCCTGCCACAGCCCCGCCCGCCGGTCGAGCCCCATCGAGCGCAGCCCGTCCGCCGCCGCGATCAGCCGGATGGCGCGGGCATCGAGTCCGGCGCGCGCCTTCAGGTCCGCCAGGTCGGCATAGGGTTCGTCCCGTGCCGCGGTGATCCTGCCGGCCAGCGCCTCGGACAGCCCGTCGATCTGGCGCAGGCCCAGGCGCAGGGCGAAGGCGCCGTCGCAGGGCTCCAGCGTATTGTCCCATGCGCTGATGTTCACATCGGCCGGCAGCACGGTGACGCCGTGGTCGCGCGCGTCGCGCACGATCTGGGCGGGCGCGTAGAAGCCCATCGGCTGGCTGTTCAAGAGCGCCGCGGCGAAGGCGGCCGCGTGATGGCATTTCAGCCAGGCCGAGACATAGGCCAGGTGCGCAAAGGCCGCCGCATGGCTTTCGGGAAAGCCGTAATCGCCGAAACCCTTGATCTGGTTGAAGCATCGCTCGGCGAAGTCGCGGGTGTAGCCGCGTTCGACCATGCGGCCGACCATGCGGACCTCCAGCCGGCCGATGGTCCCGCGCGAGCGGAAGGTGGCCATGGCCTTGCGCAGCTCGTCCACCTCGTCGGGGGTGAATTCGGCGGCGACCATGGCGATCTTCATCGCCTGTTCCTGGAAGATCGGCACGCCTTCGGTGCGGAACAGGATATTTTTCAGCTCGTCCGGGTCGCCATCCTTGGGGCCGGGGTAATCGACCGTCTCCAACTTCGCCCGGCGGCGCAGGTAAGGGTGGACCATGTTGCCCTGGATCGGGCCGGGACGGACGATGGCGACCTGGATCACCAGGTCGTAGAACTCCTTGGGCTTCAGCCGCGGCAGCATGGCCATCTGCGCCCGGCTTTCGACCTGGAAGGTGCCGATGCTGTCGCCCCTTTTCAGCATCTCATAGGTCGGCTGGTCGTCATGGTCGAAGTCCGAAAGCGCCAGCGCCTTGCCGTAATGCACCCGGACCAGCTCGAAGCATTTGCGGATGCAGGTCAGCATCCCCAGCGCCAACACGTCGACCTTGAGGATGCGCAATTCGTCGATGTCGTCCTTGTCCCATTCGATGAAGCTGCGCTCGGGCATGGCGGCATTGCCGATGGGCACGGTTTCCGACAGCGGCCCCTCGGTCAGCACGAAGCCGCCGACATGCTGCGACAGGTGGCGCGGCATGCCGATCATCTCGTCGGCCAGCCTGACCGCGCGCCGCAGCAGCGGGTCGTCCAGGTCGAGCCCCGCCTGGTCGGTCGAGGCGGCGGAGATGTCCTTGCCCCAGCTGCCCCAGACCGTGTCGGCAAGCGCCGAGGTCACGTCCTCGGACAGGCCCATGACCTTGCCGACCTCGCGGATGGCGCTGCGCGGGCGATAGTGGATCACCGTGGCGCAGAGGCCGGCACGGTCGCGGCCGTATTCGTCATAGATGTGCTGGATGACCTCCTCGCGCCGCTCATGTTCGAAATCCACGTCGATGTCGGGCGGCTCCTTGCGGTTTTCGCTGATGAAGCGCTCGAACAGCAGCTGATGCTTGGCGGGGTCGACCGGGGTGATGCCAAGGACGTAGCAGACCGCCGAATTGGCCGCCGAGCCGCGGCCCTGGTGCAGGATCGCCGCATCATGGGCAAAGCGCACGATCTCGTGGATGGTCAGGAAATATTGCGCATATTCTTTGCGTGCGATCAGATCCAGTTCCTTGCGAATGGTGGCTTGGACCTGCGGCGGGATGCCGTCGGGATAGCGCCGGCGGGCACAGCGCCAGGTCAGATCCTCGAGATGCTGTTGCGGGGTCAGGCCGGCGGGCACGGTCTCCTTGGGATATTCGTATTGCAACTCGTCCAGCGAAAAGCAGCAGCTGTCGGCGATCTCGCGCGTGGCGCGGATGGCATGGGGCCAGTCGGAGAACAGGCGCACCATCTCGGCCGGGGGCTTCAGGTAACGCTCGGCGTTCTGCGCCAACAGCAGGCCGGCCTCTACGATGGTGGTGCCCTCGCGGATGCAGGTCATCACGTCCTGAAGCGGGCGGCGGTCGGGCGCGTGGTAATGCACGTCGTTCACCGCGACGATGGAGAGCCCCGAGGCCCGCGCCCCCCGGTCCAGCCGGTTGATCCGCGCCCGGTCGTCGCCGCGATAAAGCCAGCTTGTCGCGACATGGGACAGCTGCGGCAGGCGCGCGGCCAGTCCGGGCAGGGGCGACAGATCCTCGCCCGGCAGCCAGACCAGCCGCATCCCCTGCGCATGGGCGGCCAGGTCGTCAAGGCTCAGGTCGCAGCGCCCCTTCTGCTGCCATTTCCCATCCAGGTCGTGCCGCTGCCCCTTGGTGATGAGCGCGGCGAGCCGGCCATAGGCGGCGCGGTCGGTGGGATAGGCCAGGAAGGCGGTGCCGTCCGCCAGCACGATCCGCGCCCCGATCACCGGGCGCAGCTGCAGCTTCTTCGCCGCGGCATGCAGCCGCACCACGCCGGCCAGGCTGTTCAGGTCGGCGATCCCCAGCGCGTCATAGCCCATCAGATGCGCCGCCAGCGCCAGTTCGCGCGGATGCGAGGCGCCGTGCAGGAAGCTGAAGGCGCTGGTCACGGCCAGTTCGACGTAATCCGCGGGCGGGTTCGGGGCCTCGACCTTGGGCAGCAGGATCTCGGGGCGGGAATGATGGTCGGGCATCAGGCGAATATCCCGTGCAGGAACCAGCGCGGCGTGCCGCCGCGGCCGTCATGGACCAGCCCCTCGCGATAGATCCACAGCCGCAGGCCGCTGTCGTCCTCGATGCGGAAATAGTCGCGCAGCCGCGTGCCGGGGCGGTCGTGCCACCATTCCGGGGCGATGCGCTCGGGCCCGGCATGGCGGGCGACGCGCAGGGTCTGCCGACGCCAGACGAACTGCGCCGGCGGCCCCTCGGGGATGACGTAGAGGACGCGGATCTCCTCGGGCGGGTTGAGCAGGCGGATGGGCCGGTCGGGGCGCGCGGGCGGGGCCGGGTCGGCGGCCAGCGGCGGGCCGGGGGTTTCGGCGCGTTCGGGGACATGGCTTTCGCGCGGCAGCGGGCGGCTGATCGCAGCCGTGCCGAAGCGCGCCGCCAGCCGGTCCACCAGCCGCGCCAGCGCCAGCCCCTGGGGCGCGGCGCCGTCGAGGCCGGGCTGGGCCTGGGCCAGCGGCTCGACCGCCTCGGCGGCCAGCCGGATCAGGTCGAAGCCATAGCCGGGGTCCAGCCGCTCCAGCCGGCCGTCGAACAGCCGCAGCAGGTGGCCGGGATCGCGCGTGGGCGCAGCCATGGCGACGCGGATGTCGCGCCGCTCGCCATCGACGCGAAAGACTGACAGGCACAGCCGCCGGCAGCCGCGATCCGCCGCCGCCATCTGCGCGCAAAGCGCCTCCAGCAGGCCGGGCAGCCAGTCGGATGGGTCCATCACCGGCTCGGCCAGCCGGGCCTCGGCGCTGTATTCGGGCGCGGGCTCGGGCGCGTCCAGCGGCTCGGCCGCCCGCCCCAGCGCCTGGTCGAGCCGGACCAGCGGGTTGTCCTGCGGCAGGGCGCGGGCAAAGCGGCGCATCAGCGACAGGCGCGGAATGGCGGCCAGGTCGCCGATGGTCCTGAGCCCCAGCCGGCGCAAGAGCAGCAGGGTCTCGTCCGACAGCCGCAGCCCCGCGACCGGCAGCGGCGCCAGCGCCGGCAGCGGATCGGTGCAGATCGCGCGTTCGGGGCCAAGGCGGGCCAGCGCCCAGGCCGCGCCGCGCGTCGGCGCCAGCGCCAGCCCGGCCGTCAGCCCGGCGCGGGCGAAGCCGGCCTGGATCTGGGCCAGCATCGCCGCCTCGCCGCCGAACAGATGCGCGGCGCCGGTGGTGTCGAGGACGATGCCGTCATCGCCGTCGGGCGTGCTCCAGGGCCCCCAGCGTCGCGCCCAGAAGGCCAGCCGCGCCAGCCTGGCCGCGTCGCGGTCGGGCTCGGCCGGCTCGATGCGCAATGCGGGGCAGATGGCGCGGCAATCCACGGCGCGGGCGCCGATCCGGGCGCCCGCCTGCTCGGCGGCCCGGTTCGCGGCATGGATCACGGGCCCATGCGGGCCGGGCGCGGCCAGGGCCAGCGGGATCTCGTCAGGCCAGGCGTCGCCCCGGCGCGCGGCCCGGCTCTGCCAGCTCTCGATCGCGAGGCGGGGCAGAGAAATCGAGACGATCCGCCGCCCGGTCATGGCGCGCCACCCAGGTCGAGGGGGGCCGGCCGCGCGCCCGGAACAGTTCCGCCAGCCAGCGCGGCTCGCCCGGCGCCTGCGGGTCGTCCGGGTCGGGGACCGAGGGCAGCGGCGCCAGCCGCCAGCGCATCCGCGCCGCGCTGGGTTCGGGCCGGGCGGCATGGCGGATCAGCCAGCAGGGCAGGCCCGCCGCCTCGGCCCGCAGCGCCAGGCGGCGGCTGGCGGTAAAGCTCAGCGCCGGGGCGGGGCCATGGATCTCGCCCACCACGGCGGCAAGGGCGCGGCCTTGCAGCCCGTCCTCCAGCGCGGCCAGCACATCGGCGGGGCGCGTCAGGTCCAGCCGCAGCAGATCGCGGCCCATGCCGGGCAGGAAGGGGGCGCCGAACTCGGCCCGGCTCAGCCGGTCCTGCGCCCAAAGCACCAGCCCCGGCGGCAGGGCGGCCAGGACGAATCCGGGCGCCGCCCCCGCCAGCGGACGGGTGCCGAAGGCTTCGGACAGGGTCGGCGCGGTCGGCTGCGGCGCCGCGGGGACTGGCGCCCGTCCGAAAGGCGCCACCCCGGATGGGAAAGGGCGAGCGGACATGGTTTCAGTCAATGTGTTCCTGATTTGTTCCTATCCCTTGTCCAGGGATTCGTCAATCCGGCCGCACCAGGGAACATTGCACCGCCAGCGCGGTTGAGACCCCTGACGCCAGAGATGCAGGAGGAAAGCGCCATGGCCCATGCAAGCCGCAAGAAATTCGGGGCAGGGCAGCAGGATCAGGGCAAGGGCGACGCCTCGGGCGGCATGACCCCCGGCACGGCCGAGAACCTGCCCGAGAACGAGGTTCTGTCCAACCGCGACACCGCGCGGCATTCGCAGCAGCGCGGGCTCGACAGCCGGCATGTGCAGAACCAGCAGCACCACGACCACGCCGGCAACCGCGAGCGCGCGGAGGGGGACGACCTGCCCGACCGCCGCCCGGATGACGGGCCCATCCGCGACGAACCCTGATGGCGCCGCGTTCCTTCTGGACGGGCTATCTGAAGCTGTCGCTGGTCACTTGCCCGGTGTCGATGATGCCGGCCACCGGCGAGGGCGAGAAGCTGCGCTTCCACACGCTCAACGCCCGCACCGGCAACCGCGTCGTCAGCCGCTATGTCGATGCCGAGACCGGCAAGCCCGTGGCCGAGGAGGACGAGGTCAAGGGCTATCCCCGCGGCGAGGACGACCACGTGCTGCTGGAGGATGACGAGATCGCCTCGGTAGCGCTGGAAAGCGCCCGCACCATCGACATCGACATGTTCGTGCCGGCCGATTCGATCGGCTGGATCTGGTATGACAAGCCGCATTACCTGGTGCCGGACGATCCCATCGGCGAGGAAGCCTATGGCGTGATCCGCGACGCCATGGGCGCGACCGGGACGGTGGGCATCTCGCGGCTGGTGCTTTACCGCCGCGAGCGTGCGGTGATGCTGGAGCCGCGCGACAAGGGCATCGTGCTGTGGACCCTGCGCTATGGCGACGAGGTGCGGCCCGAGGCGGATTACTTCGACCGGATCGGCGACGAAAAGGTCGATGCCGGGCTGCTGAAGCTGGTCACGCGGCTGATCGAGGAGCGCAGCGTGCCCTGGGAACCCTCGCTGGTGGCCGATCCGGTGCAGGAGAAGCTTCTGGACATCATCGCGGCCAAGACCAAGGGACGCAAGCGCGCGGCCAGGGCGAAGCCCGAGGCGCCGGCCACGGCGGGCAATGTCATCAACATCATGGAGGCGCTGAAGAAAAGCATCGCCTCGGAAAGCAAGCCCAGGCGGCGCTAGCCGGCCTTCCGGCGGCGGCTGCGCGGCGCCTCGAGCGGTGCGGCGGCGGCGCGGAACCCGTCCCAGGGGTCCGAGCCCAGCGTGGCCAGCCGCGTCGGCATGTTCTGCAGGGTGAACCAGGCCGGGCCGATGCCGGCGTCCAGCTCGTCCCAGCGCAGCGGGGCCGAGACGGCGGCGCCGGGCCGGGCGCGGGTGGAATAGGCGGCGACGGCCGTCGCGCCGCGCTGGTTGCGCAGATAGTCGATCAGGATCCTGCCCCGCCGCCGCGCCTTGCTGATGGTCGAGACATAGCGGCCGGGATCGTCGGCAGCCATGGCATCGGCCAGCGCCTTGGTGAAGGCCTTGACCGCCGGCCATTCCGCCTGCGGGCGCAGGGGCGCGACCACATGCAGCCCCTTGCCGCCCGAGGTCTTGACGAAACCGGCAAGGCCGTGATCCTCGAGCCGCCGGCGCAACTCCCGCGCCGCCTCGACCACCAGCGGCCAGGCGACGCCTTCGCCGGGGTCGAGGTCCATGGTGATCATGTCCGGCCGTTCCCAATCGGCGGCGGTCGCGCCCCAGGGGTGGATCTCCAGCGCGGCCGATTGCACCAGCCCCATCAGCCCGTCCAGATCCTCGATGCCGATCAGCGGCTCGCCCTGCGGCTCCCTGGGATCGCGCAGCAGCGAGATATGCGGGTTCAGCCCCTTCCAGGCGTGCTTTTGGAAGAACCGCTCGCCGTCGATGCCGTTCGGGCAGCGCAGCAGCGCCAGCGGCCGGCCGGTGATCCAGGGCGCGATCCAGCGCCAGACCTCGGCATGGTAATCGGCAAGCCCTTCCTTGGTCACGCCTTCCTCGGGCCAATAGAGCCGGTCGGGATGGGTCAGCCGCACCCGCCGCCGCTGCGGCGCCGGGGGTTTCGCGGCAGGCTTCGCGGTTTCGCGCACGATCTCGGCCGCCGGCTTGTCCTCGCGCAGGCCGCGGAAGGCGGCGTGGCGCAGGTGGCCGTCGGCGGTCCAGGCGCGGAACTCGACCTCGGCCACCAGTTCGGGGCGGACATAGCGGGCCTGCCGCGCCTCGTCAGTGGTCAGGCGTTGGGCAAAGGGACTGTCGGGGATGCGCATCCGCTCCAGCCGGCGGAACAGATCCTCGGCCACGGCGGCGGAAAAGCCGGTGCCGACGCGGCCGACATGCTGCAAGCCGCCCTGTTCGTAAACGCCCAGGATCAGCGAGCCGATGGCGCGGCGCGACACCGACGAGGGGACATAGCCCGCGACCACGAATTCCTGCCGGGCCGAGCATTTCGACTTGATCCAGGCCCGGCCGCGCCCGGCGCGATAGGGCCCGTCGCGCAGCTTCGACACGATCCCCTCGAGGCTCAGCCGGCAGGCATGGCGCAGGACCAGTGCGCCGCCTTCGTCGAAATGGGTGCTGAACCGCAGGATGCCGCCTTCCTGGCCCAGAAGCCGGGCGAGCAGCGCCTTGCGCTCGACCAGCGGCACCCTGCACAGGTCGTATCCGTCCAGATAAAGCAGGTCGAAGGCATAGAAGGCGAAGCGGTCGGATCGCCCGGCGCTGAGATCTGCCTGCAGGGCCGAGAAATCCGAGGCGCCGGCATCGGTCTCGACCACCAATTCGCCATCCAGGATGGCCGCGCCCACCGGCAGGTCGCGCAGGGCGGCGGGCACGGCCTTGCCGAAGCGCGTCGTCCAGTCCAGCCCGCTGCGGGTCAGAAGCTTGACCCGCCCCGCCTCGATCCGCGCTTGCAGGCGGTAGCCGTCGAACTTGATCTCGTGCAGCCAGCGTTCGCCCTGCGGGGCGGCCGAGGCCAGCGTGGCCAGCATCGGCTCGACGAAACCCGGCATCGCCGCCTTGCGCGCGCCCTTGACCGCCGCCGGTTCGGGCGGCTCGGGGTCCGGCTCCGGCGCGGCCCTGGGCTTTTTCGCCCGCCCGGCCGGCTTGCGGATGCGCCCGGTCTTCGAGGACCAGCCCGGCGCCTCGCCCGCGACATCGGCGATCTGCCGGCCGGTCTTGACCGATTCCGGCCGCTCGTCGAGGATGTCGGGCGCGTCCTCGGTCCGGGCGAATTCGTCCTCGCCCTTGATCAGCAGCCAGTTCTCGCGCTTTTCGCGCGGCTTGCCGCGCATGCGGACCAGATGCCAGCGGCCATGCAGCTTTTCGCCATGAAGGGTGAATTCCAGATGGCCCTTGGCATAGCCCTGATGCGGATCGCCGACCGGCGTCCAGGTGCCGCGATCCCACAGGATGACGGTGCCGCCGCCATATTCGCCCTTGGGGATGGTGCCCTCGAAATCGCCATATTCCAGCGGGTGGTCCTCGACATGCACCGCCAGGCGCTTTTCGCCGGGCACCAGGCTGGGCCCCTTGGCGACGGCCCAGCTTTTCAGCACCCCGTCCAGCTCCAGCCGGAAATCGTAATGCAGCCGCGTCGCCGCATGTTTCTGGACCACGAAGGCGTCGCCGCCCTTGCGGATGCGCCCGCCCTTGGGTTCCGGCGTCGCGGCGAAATCGCGTTTCTTGCGATAGGTCTCCAGCGCCATGGCTTAGCCGCCGCCCCGTTGCGGAAAGCGGCCGGGCCACGGGACGCGCAGGCCCGCTGCCGGCCGGTCCTGCCGCCCGATTGGCGGGTTGGTTCGGGCGTTTGCGGCAAGCGGCGGTCTCATGCTGGGGCCTCATTCCGGTTGAGGGGGCGTTCCGGCAGGGGGATTTTCCAAACCCCCTGCGCCGGCCTTGGTTCCCGTGCAAGGCGCAGGACCAAGCGAAATCGAGGCGGCCCGTTCGGCAGCCGTCCAGCCCCCGCCGTGTCCGGCAGCAGGGCGGCGACCGCCAGGGGCAGGGCCGCCTCGACCCCGGAAACCGCCGGCCGCGACCGGGACCGCCACCGCTTTTGCGATTGCGTCCCGACTTGTCGGGGCACGAGAGGGACATCGCTTGCGCCGGCCTGTGCTTCCAAGGTGAATGTGAACCTGCCAAGCGCGCGAATGTTCCCGCAAATGCGCGGTCAGCCGCCCACCAGCCCCCAGCCCCGCTTCAGATCGGCCCGGAACCGCCTGCGCTCGGTCTCCCGCTCGGCCGCATCGCGGATGCGCAGCAGCCAGGAGGGATGGATGGTCACGATCATCGGCATGCCGCCCTCCAGCCGGCGGATCTCGCCGCGCAGGGACGAGATCGTCGCCGGTCGCCCCAGCAGGCTGCGCACCGCCGTCGCGCCCATCGCCACCAGGACGGCGGGGGCCACCAGCTTGAGTTCCTGCCCCAGCCACCATTTGCAGCGGTCGATCTCGCCGGCATTGGGGCGGCGGTGCAGGCGGCGCTTGCCGCGGGGCGCGAACTTGAAATGCTTGACGGCATTGGTGACGAAGACCTGCCCGCGCGGGATGCCCGCCTCGGCCAGGATCTGGTCGAAAAGCTGCCCGGCCGGACCGACGAAGGGGCGGCCGGCAAGGTCTTCCTTGTCGCCGGGCTGTTCGCCCACCACCATCATCCGCGCCTGCCGGTGCCCTTCGCCCGGAACGACCTGCGTGGCGTGGAGATAAAGCGGGCAGCGCGTGCAGGCCGCCTCGGCCTGGGCCAGTTCGGCCAGCGAGCCGGCCTCAATTTCCGCGGTGGACATGCGCCGCCTCCTTCCCGGTCCCGCCGCCCGGCGGCCTGGGCGCACGCAGCCGGGCGGCGTGGAAAAATCCCATGGCTTTCATCCCGTCCATGTCGGGGCCAACCTTCCGGCCGCGGCTTTGTTCCACCGCCCGCGCGACCCTTGCGAGCCGCGCGCCAAGCGCCTAGAAGGCGGGGCAGCCTTGCCAGGGGAAATGCCATGCTCGACCATCTGACCTATACCGCCCCCGAACCGAAAACCATCCAGGGTGCGAAACAGGACTGGGAACTGGTCATCGGGCTGGAGGTCCATGCCCAGGTCGCCTCGAACGCCAAGCTGTTTTCCGGCGCCTCGACCGGCTTCGGGGCTGAGCCGAACAGCCATGTCGCCTTCGTCGACGCCGCCATGCCGGGGATGCTGCCGGTCATCAACGAATTCTGCGTGGCGCAGGCGGTCAAGACCGGGCTGGGCCTGAAGGCGGCGATCAACCTGGTCTCGGCCTTCGACCGCAAGAACTATTTCTATCCCGACCTGCCGCAGGGCTACCAGATCAGCCAGCTCTATCACCCCATCGTGGGCGAGGGAGAGGTGATCGTGGACATGGCCCCCGGCGTCGCCCGCCGCGTCAGGATCGAGCGCATCCACCTGGAACAGGATGCCGGCAAGTCGATCCACGACATGGACCCGAACATGTCCTTCGTCGACCTGAACCGCACCGGCGTCGCGCTGATGGAGATCGTCAGCCGCCCCGACATCCGCGGCCCCGAGGAAGCGGCCGCCTATGTCGCGAAACTTCGCCAGATCATGCGCTACCTGGGCACCTGCGACGGCAACATGCAGAACGGCAACCTGCGCGCCGACGTGAACGTCTCGGTCTGCGCGCCCGGCGCCTATGAGCGCTACCAGGAGACCGGCGATTTCAGCCATCTCGGCACCCGCTGCGAGATCAAGAACATGAACTCGCTGCGCTTCATCCAGGCCGCCATCGACTACGAGGCCCGCCGCCAGATCGCCATCATCGAGGACGGCGGCAAGGTGGTGCAGGAAACCCGGCTCTACGACCCCGACCGGGGCGAGACCCGCTCGATGCGCTCCAAGGAAGAGGCGCATGACTACCGCTATTTCCCCGATCCCGACCTGCTGCCGCTGGAGATCGAGCAGGGCTGGGTGGACGAGATCGCCGGCGCGATGCCGGAACTGCCGGACGAGAAGAAGGCGCGTTTCGTCACCGAGCTGGGCCTGTCCGAATACGATGCCGGCGTGCTGACCGCCGAGGTCGAAAGCGCCGACTATTTCGAGCAGGTCGCCGCCGGGCGCGACGGCAAGCAGGCGGCGAACTGGGTCATCAACGAGCTGTTCGGCCGGCTGAACAAGGAAGGGCTGAGCGTCGAGACCTCGCCCGTCTCGGCCGCCCAGCTGGGCGGCGTGATCGACCTGATCGGCTCGGGCGCGATCTCGGGCAAGATCGCCAAGGAGCTGTTCGAGATCCTGTGGACCGAAGGCGGCGATCCGGCCCAGATCGTCGAGGCGCGCGGCATGAAGCAGGTCACCGACCTCGGCGCCATCGAGGCGGCGGTGGACGAGATCATCGCCGCCAATCCGGCGCAGGTCGAAAAGGCGCGGGCCAATCCTAAGCTGGCCGGCTGGTTCGTGGGCCAGGTGCTGAAGGCCACCGGCGGCAAGGCCAACCCGGCCGCGGTGAACGAACTGGTGGCCAAGAAGCTCGCTCTGGCCTGATCCGCCGCGGACAGCCGGCCCACGCCGCGGCGCGGCTTGGGCGGGGCAGGGCAAGGGGCCTTTCCGGCCCCGCCCAGCCGCGCAAGGGCAAGCCCTTCGGCCGTTTCCCGCCACGCGGTCCGGCCTATCGGCAAGCCTCCGCCATTCCCGCCTGGCATGAAAAACCCGCACCTTTCCGCCATGTCTGCGGTCTGCAGCAGCCTTCACTATGGGCCAGCGGGAGATTGCCCATCCTGGGCGATATGCTCGTGCTGCGGGGGCGAGTTTGGTTATCAAGATCAGACCCCTGAGGGCGCCCTCAGCCATCGTTCAGGATGGCTGGCACGAGGTCTGGCCCGAGATAGACAAGCCGTCTGGCTGGCATCCGGGCCGGCAGCTGCTGATACCGGAGCCGTTTCGCGACTGGCCGCGTCGTCCCGCATCGCAGGCAGGTCATCCTCGGATGACCTTGGCGAACACTCCCCATGGAAAAGGCCCCGCGCCGGAACGCGGGGCCGTGGTCAGGCGGGGCCGGGGATCACTCCTCGACCGTCACCTTGACCATGTAGTCGGGCTCGACCACCGCGCCATTGGCGGCCGGGTCGCCCTTCTTGATCGCGTTCAGCACGTCCCAGCCGTCAACCAGCTGGCCGACCACAGTATATTGCCCGTCCAGGAAGGTCGCCGGCGCCAGGTCGATGAAGAACTGGCTGTTGGCGCTGTTGGGATCCTGCGCCCGCGCCATGCCCACGGTGCCGGCCTGGAAGCTGACATCGTTGAACTCGGCCGCCAGGTCCGGCATGTTCGAGCCGCCCATGCCCGCCCGCGCGGTATCGCTGCCGTGCTTGCCGAATTCGACATCGCCGGTCTGGGCCATGAAGCCGTCGATCACGCGATGGAACACCACCCCGTCATAGGCACCCGATTTCGCCAGCGTCACCAGGCGCTCGACATGGTTCGGCGCCTTGTCGTTGTAAAGGTCCAGCACGATCCGGCCCTTGGCGGCGCCCTTGGAATCGGCCACCTCGATCACCAGGTTCGGGCCCGGCCCGTCGGTGACGCCCGGCAGGCCCTGGGCCAGGACGGGATGGGCGGCGGCGCCGGCGGCCAGCACCAGGGCGGGAACCAGCAGCTTATTCCACATCGGCCGCAACCTTCACCGAGATCATCCGGTCGGGATTCGCCGGCGGCTCGCCGCGGGCGATCTTGTCGACATGCTCCATGCCCTCGATGACCCGGCCATAGACGGTATACTGGCCGTTCAGGAAATGGTTGTCCTTGAAATTGATGAAGAACTGGCTGTTGGCCGAGTTCGGGTTCATCGAGCGCGCCGCGCCCAGCGTGCCGCGGTCATGCGGCAGGCGCGAGAACTCGGCCGGCAGGTCGGGCAGGTCCGAGCCGCCGGTGCCGGCGCGGCCCGGATTGTAGTTGTTTTCCATGTTGGCATGTTCCACGTCGCCGGTCTGGGCCATGAAGCCCTCGATCACGCGGTGGAAGGCCACGTTGTCGTATTTCCCGGCGCGGGCCAGTTCCTTCATGCGCTCGGCATGTTTCGGCGCCACGTCGGGCAGCAGCTCGATCACCACCGGGCCGTCCTTCAGCTCGATGATGACCGTGTTCTCGGGATCCTTGATCTCGGCCATGGGGGTCTCCTTCTGATGGCTTGGGCAAAGGCATAAGCGTTTCGCCCCGCCCAGACAACGCCCGCCGGCGCCGCGCGTTTCGCCGCATGCCCGGCTTCTGCCGCCGGTTGACGAAAATGTCATGATGCGGGAAAACCCCGGCGGGGGACGGTCAGCCCAACATGAAAGGGACATGAGCATGGCGGATTTCAACACGATCGACGACCTGGAGCTTGACGGCAAGGTGGTGCTTGTCCGCGTGGACGTGAACGTCCCGGTCGAAAACGGCCAGGTCAGCGATGCCACGCGGATCGAAAAGATCGTGCCCACCGTCAAGGACATCCAGGCCAAGGGCGGCATCCCGGTGCTGCTGGCGCATTTCGACCGCCCCAAGGGCAAGCGCGTGGACAGCATGAGCCTGAAGGTGGTGGTGCCCTCGCTCGAGCGCGCCCTGGGCCAGGAGGTCAAGTTCGCGGACGAGGCCATCGGCGGGCCGGCCAAGCGCGCCGTGGCCGACCTGAAGCCGGGCGATGTCCTGCTCTTGGAAAACACCCGCTTCTATCCGGGCGAGGAAACCAACGACGCGACCTGCGCCGCCTCGCTGGCCGCCCTGGGCCAGGTCTATGTCAACGACGCCTTCTCGGCCGCGCATCGGGCGCATGCCTCGACCGAAGGGATCGCGCGGCTCCTGCCCGCCGCGGCCGGCCGGCTGATGGAGGCGGAGCTGAAGGCGCTGGACGCCGCGCTCGGCAATCCGCAGCGCCCGGTCGCGGCCGTGGTCGGCGGCGCCAAGGTCTCGACCAAGCTCGACCTGCTCGGCAACCTGATCGAGAAGGTGGACCACCTGGTCATCGGCGGCGGCATGGCCAACACCTTCCTGGTCGCCCAGGGAATCGAGGTCGGCAAGTCGCTGGCCGAGCGTGACATGGCCGATACCGCGCGCGAGATCATGGCCAAGGCGGAAAAGACCGGCTGCACCATCCACCTGCCGGTGGACGTGGTGGTGGCGCGCGAATTCAAGGCCGGCGCCGACAGCGAGACGGTGGCGGCGGACGCCTGCCCGGCGGACGCGATGATCCTGGACGCCGGCCCCGCCACGGTGGCGAAGATCCGCGAGGTCTTCGAGGCCAGCCGCACGCTGATCTGGAACGGCCCGCTCGGCGCCTTCGAGATCCCGCCCTTCGATGCCGCCACCAATGCCGCGGCGCAAGAGGCGGCGCGGCTGACCCGCGAGGGCAAGCTGATCTCGGTCGCCGGCGGCGGCGATACGGTGGCGGCGCTGAACAAGGCCGCGGTCTCGGGCGATTTCACCTTCATCTCGACCGCGGGCGGCGCCTTCCTGGAATGGATGGAGGGCAAGGAACTGCCCGGCGTGGCGGCCCTGCAAAAGCGCTGAGCCCTGCGTGACGGGCTGCGAAAGGGCCCTTTGCGGGGCCTTTTCCGCCCGGAAATCTTGGGCCTTAAATCCTGGGCCTTAAATCCTGTGCCTTGCCGGATCGGCGCATTCGCGTCGGCGGCAGGGGGCACGGATGCGTCCCCTGCCGGCTGCGGTCAGTTCCCCTCGGCCGGCGCGGTCGCGGCGGGCGGCGCATTGCGCGAGACGTCGCGCGAGTCGGTGTCGAGGAACAGGATGTAGAGAAAGGCCCCGATCGAGACCACGAAGGCCAGTCCCAGCACCAGGAAGAAGGGCCGGTTCTGGCGGATCTGTTCGGGAATGCCGTCGGGATCTTCGTTCGCCATTGGAAATTCCCCCCAATTGCCCCCCTGTTCCAGCGCAAGAGCAACGCCCGGTGCCGGCAGGGGGTTCCGTTAGCGCAATCGCGATTGCCCTTGCCGGCTGGTCTGTTAATCAGCCCGCATTCAGACATGGAGTTCCCGATGCAGATGACCGATACCGTCCGCAAGATCCTCGCAAATTACGAGGGCGAAGCGCCGGGTGTGAAGGCACAGCTGGCCCGCATGCTGATGACCGGCAAGCTGGCCGGCACCGGCAAGATGATCATCCTGCCCGTGGACCAGGGGTTCGAGCATGGCCCCGCGCGCAGCTTTGCGCCGAACCCGGCCGGCTATGACCCGCATTACCATTACCAGCTGGCGATCGACGCCGGGCTCAACGCCTATGCCGCGCCCCTGGGCATGATCGAGGCGGGCGCCGACACCTTCGCCGGCCAGATCCCCACGATCCTGAAAGTGAACTCGGCCAATTCGCTGATGTCGGACACGGCCGGCAAGAACCAGGCGATCACCGCCTCGGTCGACGATGCGCTGCGGCTGGGCTGCTCGGCCATCGGCTTCACCATCTATCCGGGCTCGGACATGGCGCTCGACATGATCGAGGAGATCGTCGAGATGCGCAAGGAAGCCGCCGCCAAGGGCGTGGCGACCGTGATCTGGTCCTATCCGCGCGGCGAGGCGATCAGCAAGGACGGCGAGACGGCGATCGACATCGCCGCCTATGCCGCGCAGATCGCGGCGCTGATCGGCGCCCATGTCATCAAGATCAAGCTTTCGACCGACCACCTGGAACTGGGCGAGGCGAAAAAGGTCTACGAGGCCAAGGGCATCGACATCTCGACCCAGGCCAAGCGCGTGGCGCATTGCATGCAGTCGGCCTTCAACGGCCGCCGCATCGTGGTGTTCTCGGGCGGGGCGGCCAAGGGCGCGGATGCGGTCTTCGACGATGCCCGCGCCATCCGCGACGGTGGCGGCAACGGCTCGATCATCGGCCGCAACAGCTTCCAGCGCTCGCGCGAGGATGCGCTGGAGATGCTGGGCAAGCTGGTGGACATCTACCTGGGCAAGGCATGATTGCCGTGGGGCTCTGCCCCACACCCCGGAGTATTTTCAGAACGAAGAAGGGGCGTCCGGTTCGGGGCGCCCTTTTCCTTTGGCCTCGGAAGCCCTAGGTTCTGCGCCACAAGCAGAAGGATGGGTGCATGTCGTTTTTCTCGAAGCTGCGCGACCGGCTGACGCGGTCCTCGTCGAAGATCGGCGCGGGGCTGGACGAGATCGTCTCGGACGGCGCCGGCGAGGAAAAGCCGGCATCGGCACCCGAACGGCCCGCCGGGCTGGCGCCGGCGCCCGCCCCGGCGGCGCAGCCCATGCCGGCCCCGGTCGCGGAGCCCCAACCCACCGCCGATCCTGCCGCATCGCCCGACGCGCGTCCGGGGATGCTGGGCCGCATCTTCGGCCGCGCGCCCGCCATCGCCGAGCCGCGCCGCGAACTGGACGATGAGATGCTGGAGCAGCTCGAGGAGATGCTGATCCAGGCCGACATGGGGGTCGAGACGGCGCTGCGCGTCACCGCCAATATCGCCGAGGGCCGCATGGGGCGCCGCATTTCCGCCACCGAGCTGAAGGAGCTTCTGGCCGGCGAGATCGCCCGCATCATGACGCCGGTGGCCAAGCCGCTGCCGCTTTATCCCAAGCGGCCTCAGGTGGTGCTGGTGGTGGGCGTGAACGGCTCGGGCAAGACCACGACCATCGGCAAGCTCGCCAGCCAGTTCAAGGCGGCGGGCAAGAAGGTGGTGATCGCCGCGGGCGACACCTTCCGCGCCGCCGCCGTCGAGCAATTGCAGGTGTGGGGCCAGCGTGCCGGCGTGCCGGTGATGACCGCGCCCGAGGGCACCGACCCAGCAAGCCTTGCCTTCGACGCCATGACCAGGGCCGACGCCGAGGGCGCCGACCTCCTGATGATCGATACCGCCGGCCGCTTGCAGAACCGCCAGGACCTGATGGAGGAACTGGCCAAGATCGTGCGCGTCATCCGCAAGAAGGATCCCAGCGCACCGCACAACACCCTGCTGGTGCTGGACGCCACCACCGGCCAGAACGCGCTGAGCCAGGTCGAGACCTTCCAGAAGCTGGCCGATGTCTCGGGCCTGGTCATGACCAAGCTAGACGGCACCGCGCGCGGCGGCGTGCTGGTGGCCCTGGCCGACCGCTTCGGCCTGCCGATCCATGCCATCGGCGTGGGCGAGCAGATCGACGATCTCGACGCTTTCGACGCCCGCGAATTCGCCCGCGCGCTGGTCGGGCTTGGGGACTGACCCCGGCTTCTTCGTTCTTCAAATACCCATGCGACCGCACAGCCGGCGCGGGCGTCACGGCTTGACGAGATGCGCGTCCGTCCTGGTGTCCTCGACCGGCGCCACATTGCCCGCCGGGTCGGCCATGGGCTCGACCACGTCCTGCGGCGGCGTAAAGGGCGCGGTCAGCTCGGCGGTTCCCGCCTGCTTGTCATAGATGCAGACATAGCGGTCCACCCCGCCATCGGCGAGCGTGGTGATCAAGAGCGCCGCGCCATAGCTCTCCGAGCCGAAGGGGTTGACCTCGATCGCCGTCTCGCCCGCCTCGGGCGCCAGCGCCGTGCAGGCGCTCTCGACATCCTTGCGGAACTGCTCCCAGGCCTCTTCGGACGAGGCCAGCGCGGGGCTTGCGGACAGGATCAGCATCAGGGCGGCCAGGCGCATCATCTTTCTCCCTTGGCGGTGCGGGACATCAACGCTTCCGCCCGGCCGCGGGTTTCTAAAGCCCGAGCCGCGCCGCGAAATCGCGCACCTCGGCCTCGTCCCCCGCCGCGCGCGAGCGCAGAAGCGTCGCCTGCGAGCGCAGGATCGGTTCCTCGCCGATGATCTTCAGGTGATTGGCCCGCAGCGTCTCCCCGGACGAGGTGATGTCGGCGATGGCCTCGGCGGTCAGGTTGGCCACCGTGCCCTCGGTCGCGCCCTGGCTGTCCACCAGCTGGTAATCCGCGACTTCCTCGGCCGAGAGCCAGGCGCGCACCAGCCGGTGATACTTGGTGGCGATGCGCAGGCGAAAGCCGTGCTCGGCGCGGAAATCGCGGGCGATGGTGGCGAAATCGTCCAGGGTCTCGCAATCGCTCCAGCAGGCGGGCACGGCGAGGATCAGGTCGGCATGGCCGAAGCCCATCGGCGCCAGTTCCTCGACATGGCTGCGCCAGCCCGCCAGCTTCTCGCGGATCAGGTCGGTGCCGGTCACGCCCAGGTGGATGCGGCCGGCCATGAGTTCGCGCGGGATCTCGCCCGCCGACAGCAGCACCAGCGCCACGTTGTCCGCCCCATCGACCCGGCCAGCATATTCGCGGTCCGAGCCGGCGCGCGACAGGGTTACGCCGCGGGCGGCGAACCAGTCGAAACATTGCTCCATCAGCCGCCCCTTGGACGGCACGCCCAGCCGGATCATCCGATGCCTCCCAGTTCATGGACCAGACCCGGCCGGATGATGCCGCCGACCGCGGGGATCGAGCGGCCCTGCGCCTGTCCCAGCACCGCCGCCAGCGCGTCGTAGCGCCCGCCCGAGGCGACCGGCGGCCAGTCCGCGCGCCCCGCCGCGGCAAAGCTGAAGGTCATGCCGTCGTAATATTCCATCGTGTGCCGGCCGTGGCTGGCGTCGAAATGGATGGCGCCCACGTCGATGCCGCGTGCCGACAGCGCCGCCAGGTTGCGCTCCAGCCGGTCCACGGCCTCGGCGATATCGGGGATCTCGGCGGCGAGGGCGCGGAGCTGCCGCAGCGCCTCGGGCGCCGGGGCCTCGATGGCGAAAAGCCGCTCCAGCCGCTCGACCCATTGTGGCGGCAGCGGGGCCTCGGCGGCGTCGCTGCGCAGCCGGTCGATGCGGGCCTGCATCTCGGCCGGCGAACGCAGCCCGGTCCAGGGCGCGGCGCTTTCGGGAAACTCCCGCGGCTCGGCCGGGGCGGCAAAGCGCGCGAGCGCCTTGGCAAAGCGGTGCGGCCGCCAGATGTGATGCAGAAGCGCGGCGCGGCGGGCGCCGGACAGCGGCAGGGCGCGCACAGCATCCATCAGCAGGTCCATGTCGCCCATGCTGGCCTGCAGCCGCAAGGGCGCGAGGATGTGGTGGAAGAGGGCAAAGACCTCGGCATCGGCCTCGGGGTCGCGGGCGAAAAGCTCGAAGCCGGCCTGCAGGTATTCGTTGTCGCGCGGATGCTCGGGCCGGGTCTCGCCATGGTCCTGCTTGCGAAACACCTCGCCCAGGTAGCAATAGCGGGCGGGCTCGGCGCCGTTCGCCATGTGCATCTGCACCACCGGCACGGTGAAGTCGGGGCGCAGCATCATCTCGCCCCGGATCGGGTCTTGCGTCACATAGGCGCGGGCGCGGATGTCCTCGCCGTAAAGGTCCAGCAGCGTCTCGGCCGGCAGCAGCAGGTCGGGCGCCACTTCCTCGGCGCCCGCGGCGCGAAAGGCGGCCAGGATCTGCTGGCCGATGGCCTGTTTCTCGCGCTTGCTCATCCTTCGCCTCTTAGACGAGCCTGCGATCGCTTACGTGAAGCAATGGTCCGCTCGAGACCCTGGACAGCTTCAGCAAGCTCATCGCGAGGAATTTCTATCTGGGTAGGATGAGATTTCCATTCTTCATGGCTCAGGTTTGTATTTGAAATAATTGCTCCCAGATGCAAATCCTTGATCTGAACCACACCCCTGGCGGCTTCGTCTGCACCCTGGATGATCGCAATATCAGAACTGCGCTTGTCGGCATATTTCAACTGGTTGCCGAAGTTCTTGGGGTTGCCCAGATAGACCTCGGCCCGGATGCCGGCCTGGCGCAGCTCGGCGGCCATGGCCTGGTAATCGGCCATGCGCTCTCGGTCCATGACGGTGACGACGACCGGGCCCTGCGCGGTCCCGCCCATCAGCCCCTTGGCGCGCAGGGCGGCGAGCAGGCGGTCCACGCCGATGGAAACCCCGGTTGCCGGCACCTTCTGGCCGGTGAAGCGTTCCACCAGCCCGTCGTAGCGCCCGCCGCCGGCGACCGAGCCGAACTGGCGCTTGCGGCCCTTGTCGTCCAGGATCTCGAAGGTCAGCTCGGCCTCGAAGACCGGGCCGGTGTAATAGCCCAGGCCGCGCACGATCGAGGGGTCGATGACGGCGCGATCCTCGCCCACGCCCATGGCGGAAAGCATCTCGGCGATCTGGGCCAGTTCCTCGACCCCCTCGGCGCCGGTGGCCGAGGCGCCGACGGCGGCGCGCAGGTTCGAAAGCGTCTCGGCGTTGTCCGCGCCCTTGGAGGTCAGGAAGGCGATGACCGGCCCGGCCTGTTCGGGGGCCAGCCCCACGCCCTCGATGAAGGCGCCGGAATCGTCCTTGCGGCCGGTGGTCAGAAGCTGGCGCACCCCGTCCTCGCCGACCTTGTCGAACTTGTCGATGGTGCGCAGCACGTCGTCGGCGGGCTTGCCCTGCGCGACGCCCATGGCCTCCAGGATGCCGTTCAGCACCTTGCGGTTGTTGATGCGGATCAGGTAGTCGCCGCGAGCGATGCCGGCATGTTCCAGCGCCGCCGCCAGCATGGCGCAGATCTCGGCATCCGCCGCGACCGAGGCCGAGCCCACGGTATCGGCGTCGCATTGGTAGAACTGGCGGAAGCGGCCGGGACCGGGCTTTTCGTTGCGCCAGACCGGGCCCATGGCATAGCGGCGATAGGGCGAGGGCAGGTCGTTGCGGAACTGCGCGGCGACGCGGGCCAAGGGCGCCGTCAGGTCATAGCGCAGCGCCAGCCAGTCGCCGGAGCCGCCGCCGGGGACGTCCGATTCCTGCCAGGCGAAGACGCCGGCATTGGGCCGGTCCACGTCGGGCAGGAACTTTCCCAGCGCCTCGACGGTTTCCACGGCACTGGTTTCCAGGGGCTCGAAGCCGTGGCGATGATAGATCTCGGCGATGCGGTCGAGCATCTGCTTGCGTTCGGTCACGTCCGCGCCGAAATAGTCGCGGAACCCCTTGGGCGTCTCGGCCTTGGGACGGGGCTGTTTCTTCTGATCTTTCGCCATGGTTTGCCTCGGGCTTTTCCATGCGGCGGTCTAGCGGATGGAGGATGGATGGACAAGCAGACGCAGGAACGGATCGAACGGCTGGAGGAGGCCGTGGCCTATCTGGCGCGCAGCGTCGAGGATCTGTCGGGCATCGTCGCCCGGCAGGAAGGCGAGATCGGGCGGCTGGCGCGCCATGTCGGCATGCTGATGGAGCGCGAGGCGGAACGCGAGGCCGAGGCGGGGACCGTGCCCTTGGCCGACCAGCGGCCGCCGCATTGGTGAGGGGGTAAGGGGCTCTGCCCCTCGCCCCCGTTCCGGGGGCTCACCCCGGAGTATTTGGAGAACAGAGAAATCAGCGGCTGGCCGGGCCCAGGCGCGGGCCCGCGGGGGCCGGGGCTTGCGGTGCGGTCAGCGGCGGTTCCGCCATGCGCGGGCGCAGGTTCGGCGCGGCCGGGGCCGCGGGTTTCGGCGCCGCCCGCATCGGCTGGCTGAACGGGCCGCGGGCGGGGGGCTCGGGTTCCGGCTGGGACTCGGCTGGGGCCGGCTGCGGCTGCGGTTGCTGCTGCGTTGCGGCGGTGGGCCGCTCTTCGGCCTGGGCGAGCGGGCGGCGGAAGACCAGCAGGTTGTGATAGACCGTGGTGCGGCTGGTCAGGCCCGAGCGTTCCTCGGCCGGCAGGGTTTCGGCGCGGACATAGTCCCAGCCGTCGCGGGCCATCTCGTTCAGGACATCGGCGAGGGTGGCGGCGAAACGCTCGATGCCGCTGCGCGCGCCCCTGGTCTTTTCGCCGCGCGCGGGGGCGGGGATGACGGTGTATTCATAGCTGCTCATGCATGGGCCTTTCCTTTGCGCCGCAGGTTAGGCGAGATGCGCAGGCAAGGGAAGCGCCGGGCCGCGCGTTGCACGCGGCCGTGAGGGGCGGGCCGGGGAGGGGCCCGGCCCGGCCCGGCTTGCGCCTATCCCAGCTGCACCATGCGGTGCTTTTTCTTGCCGACCGAGACCTTCAGCCCGTCGCCGATCAGCGCCGCGTCGACCGCCAGCTGCGGGTCGCTGACGGCTTCGTTGTTGAGCCGCAGCCCCCCTTCGGCGATCAGGCGCTTGGCCTCCTTGCCCGAGGCGGTGATGCCGGTCTGCGCCAGCAGCTGCACCACGGTCAGGCCCGAGGCCAGCGCGTCGGCGCTGACCGTCACCACCTCGAGATCGCCGCCGGCGCCGCCCTGCTCGAAGACTTCGCGTGCGGTCGCCTCGGCCGAGGCAGCCGCCTCGGCGCCGTGCAGCAGCGTCGTCACCTCATTGGCCAGGATGATCTTGGCCGCGTTGATCTCGGAGCCCGAAAGCGCGCCGAGGCGGTCGCATTCCTCGACCGGCAGCTCGGTGTAGAGTTTCAGGAACCGGCCCACATCGGCGTCGGTGGTGTTGCGCCAGAACTGCCAGAATTCGTAGGGCGACAGCATCGCCCCGTTAAGCCAGACCGCGCCGCCGGCCGACTTGCCCATCTTGCGCCCGTCCGAGGTGGTCAGCAAGGGCGAGGTCAGGCCCCAGATCTCGGCATCCAGCACCCGGCGGGTCAGGTCGATGCCGTTGACGATGTTGCCCCATTGGTCCGAGCCGCCCATCTGCAGCCGGCAGCCGTAGCGCCGGTAAAGCTCGAGGAAGTCATAGGCCTGCAGGATCATGTAGTTGAATTCGAGGAAGCTCAGCGATTGCTCGCGGTCGAGCCGCGACTTGACCGATTCGAAGCTCAGCATGCGGTTGACGCTGAAATGCCGGCCGATGTCGCGCAGGAAGTCGAGGTAGTTCAGGCTGTCCAGCCATTCGGCATTGTTGAGCATCATCGCATGGCCGTCGCCATAGTCGAGGTAGCGGGCGAAGACCTGCTGCATGCCGTCGATGTTGGACTGGATCGCATCCGGGGTCAGCAGCGGGCGTTCCTCGCTGCGGAAGCTGGGATCGCCGACCTTGGTGGTGCCGCCGCCCATCAGCGTGATCGGGCGATTGCCGGTCTTCTGGAACCAGCGCAGCATCATGATGTTCAGAAGGTGCCCGACATGCAGGCTGGCCGCCGTCGCGTCATAGCCGATATATGCCGTCACCGGGCCTTCGATCAGGGTCTCGTCCAGCGCCTGCATGTCGGTGCAGTCCGCCAGGTAGCCACGCTCGATCATCACGTTCAGGAAATCGGATTTGGCACGGTAGGTCATGGGCTTTTCCTTTCGACTGGCGCGGATATACCGGGGGAAGGGCCGAAGGGAAAGCAGGATGATCCAAGCGCTGGGGATGATGTCGGGCACCTCGCTGGACGGGGTGGACGCGGCGATGATCGAGACCGACGGGACGCGGATCGCCGGTTTCGGCCGCAGCGCCTATCGCGCCTATTCCGGCAACGAATCCGGCCTGCTGCACGCGGCGCTGGGGCAATGGCCGGGCGGGCCGGACGTGGCGGATGCCGCCGCGCTGTCGGTCGCCGCCCATGCCGCGCTGGCCGAAGGGTTCCCCGATGCGGAACTGGTCGGCTATCACGGCCAGACGCTGGCGCATGATCCGGGGGGGCGCGGCACGCATCAGGCCGGCGATGGCGCCGCGTTGGCGCGCAAGCTGGGCCGGCCGGTGGTCTGGGATTTCCGCAGCGAGGACGTGCGGCAAGGCGGTGAGGGGGCGCCGCTTGCGCCCTTCTTCCACTGGGCCTGCGCGGAATGGGCGATGGGGCGGGGGCTCTTGCTGCGCGCGCCGGTCGCCTTCCTGAACCTGGGCGGCGTGGGCAACCTGACATGGGTCGATCCCGCCGCCGGGGCGCCCGAGGCGCCGGGGGCCTGCATCGCCTTCGACACCGGCCCGGCGAATGCGCCCGTGAACGACCTGATGCGCGCCCGGCGCGGGCTGGCGCGGGACGAGGGCGGGCGGCTCGCCTTGCAGGGCAGGCCGGACGAGGGTGTCGTCGCCCGCTTCCTGGAACATCCGCATTTCGCCCGGCCGCTGCCGAAGTCGCTGGACCGCGACGCTTTCCCCACGCTTGCGGCCGAGGTGGCGGGGCTTTCGGACGCCGATGCGGCGGCGACGCTGACCCATGCCGCGGCCGCGGCGGTGGCGGCGGGGGTGGCGGCCCTGGAGCGGGCGCCGGGGCTGGTCCTGGTCTGCGGCGGCGGGCGGCACAATGCCGCGATGATGGCGGCGCTGGCGGCGCGGCTGCCGGCCCGCGTCGCGCCGGTCGAGGAGGCGGGGCTGGACGGCGACATGCTCGAGGCGCAGGCCTTCGGCTGGCTGGCGGTGCGGGTGCTGCGCGGGCTGCCGACCTCGGGGCCGGGAACCACCGGGGCGCCGGGGCCGGTCTGCGGCGGGCGCATCAGCCATCCGCCGCGGCGCTGAGGCGGCCTGCGGCCGGGGCGCGATCACAGGCGGATTTCCGCCTTGTGATTGTTTCGGCGCCATTTCGCGGGAACGATGCGGCGGATGGTGACGTTGGACGGGCATATGACGGCACCCGCCGTCCGTGACAACGACAACCGGAAAGGACATCGTCCATGAAACCTCTTGTCATCGCCGCCACCACCCTGGCCCTTGCCGGTTCTGCCTTTGCGCAGACCGAGACCACGCCGCCGGCCGAGATGCCCGCCGAGCAGGTCGAAGACGCCGCGACCGCGACCGAGCAGGCGGCCGACCAGGCCGAGCAGGCCGCCGATCAGGCGGAACAGGCTGCCGACCAGGCGGCCGAGGAAACCGGCGACGCCGCGGCCGAGGCCGCCCAGGACACCGCCGAGGCCGCCGATGCGGCCAGCGATGCCGCCAATGATGCGACTGGCGCCGCCGCCGGCATGGGCGCTGCCCCCGGCGCGCCTGCGGGCGACGCCGTGCCCGAAGCGGCCGAGGATGCCGCGACCGATGCCGCCGGCGCCGCCGAGGAAGCCGCCGATGCCGCGGGCGACGCGGCCGATGCCGCCGCGGATGCCTCGGCCGAGGCGCCGGTGACGCCGCCCGACGTCAACCCGCCGGCAATCTCGGAGGCCGAGCCGGGCGTGCTGTCGAGCTGGCTGACCAGCCGCCGCATCTGGACCACCAACCAGCCCTCGACCACCGAATGGACCGAGCCCGCGCTCGAGGAGCGACCGGCCGAATGGCAGGACATCGCCAAGGTGAACGACATCGTGCTGGATGATTCGGCCCAGGTCGTCGGCTATGTCGCCGATATCGGCGGCTTCCTGGGCATCGGCGCCAAGAAGGTGCTGCTGGGCGTGGATGCGATCCACCTGGTGACCATCGGCAACGACACCTTCTTCGCCACCAACTACACCAAGGCCGAGCTGGAGGCCCTGCCGGATTTCGACGAGAAGACCGTGCGGAAATAAGGCTTGCGGCCGTTTTCGGACCAAAGCGGGGCGCCTTTCGGGGCGCCCTTGCATTTTTTGCACAAGATCGGCCTTGACGGCATCCGCCGCCATGCGTAAACCCCCTCGCACCCCGGACGGCGATCCGGGGGAAGTGGTCTGCGCGGTTGTAGCTCAGTTGGTTAGAGTACCGGCCTGTCACGCCGGGGGTCGCGGGTTCGAGCCCCGTCAACCGCGCCACCACCACCATATATCGCCGAAAAGATGCGCGGTTGTAGCTCAGTTGGTTAGAGTACTGGCCTGTCACGCCGGGGGTCGCGGGTTCGAGCCCCGTCAACCGCGCCATCTTTCCCCTTCATCCTCCATGGCTTTGCGGCCGCGCTTCCGGCGCGGTTTTTCGGGTATTTGGGGAACGAAGAAGCCGGCCGGCGGTCGCGCCCGGCAGCGGCGCAAGGGGCTTTTCAAGCCGCCTCAATTCCCTATGCTGGCCCCCAATCACGACGGAGGGCGCCATGGCACGCGGAATAGATTACGGCGGAATGATGCACCGGGCCATGCAGCGGCTGATCGCGGATGTGCTGCAAACGGTGGCCACCGAGGGGCTGCCGGGCGAGCATCATTTCTTCATCACCTTCGACACCCGCGATTCGCAGGTGCAGATGGCCGACTGGCTGCGCGAGCGCTATCCCGACGAGATGACCATCGTCATCCAGCATTGGTTCGAGGATCTCTCGGTCACGCCCGAGGGCTTTCACATCACGCTGAATTTCGGCAATTCGCCCGAGCCGCTCTATATCCCCTTCGACGCGCTGCGCACCTTCGTGGACCCTTCGGTCGAGTTCGGCCTGCGTTTCGAGAACCACGAAGAGGAAGAGGACGAGCCCGAAGAGGAAGAACCGCCCGTGGCCGAGGCGCCGGGCGAGGAGGGCGCGAAGGGCGGCGCCGAGGTGGTCAGCCTGGACAAATGGCGCAAGTGAGGCGCTGTTAGCGCATGGCATACCACGGCATGCCGATTGCCAATCCGCGCCATCGGGCCTAGAACCCTCGCAACACCGTGAGGGAGCATGCCATGACCAAGACCACCCGCACCGAGACCGACAGCTTCGGCCCGCTGGAGGTGCCCGCCGACAAGTATTGGGGCGCCCAGACCCAGCGCTCGATCCAGAACTTCCCGATCGGCTGGGAGCGCCAGCCGGTGCCGATCATCCGCGCGCTGGGTGCGATCAAGCAGGCCGCGGCCGAGGTGAACATGGCCAGCGGCAAGCTGGACCCGGCCATCGGCAAGGCCATGGTGCAGGCGGCCGCGGAAGTGGTGGCGGGCAAGTTCGACGACAACTTTCCGCTGGTGGTCTGGCAGACCGGCTCGGGCACGCAGTCGAACATGAACGCCAACGAGGTGATCTCGAACCGCGCCATCGAGATCCTGGGCGGCGAGATGGGCTCGAAGAAGCCGGTCCATCCGAACGACCACGTGAACATGGGCCAGTCGTCGAACGACACCTTCCCGACCGCCATGCATGTCGCCATCGCCATGCAGGCGCGCGACGTGCTGCTGCCGGGGCTGGAAAAGCTGCACAAGGCGCTGGTCGCGAAGTCCGAGGAATTCAAGGACATCATCAAGATCGGCCGCACCCATACCCAGGATGCGACGCCCCTGACCCTGGGCCAGGAATTCGGCGGCTATGCGCATCAGGTCCAGAAGGGCATCGAGCGGGTGAAGCTGGCCCTGGGCGACATCTACGAGCTGGCGCAGGGCGGCACTGCCGTCGGCACCGGGCTGAACACGAAAAAGGGCTGGGACACGGCCATCGCCGCCAAGATCGCCGAGATCACCGGCCTGCCCTTTGTCACCGCGCCGAACAAGTTCGAGGCGCTGGCCGCGCATGACGCGATGGTGTTCTTCTCGGGCGCGCTGAAGACCGTGGCCGCCTCTCTGTTCAAGATCGCCAACGACATGCGGCTGCTGGGCTCGGGTCCGCGCTCGGGCCTGGGCGAGCTGATCCTGCCCGAGAACGAGCCGGGCTCGTCGATCATGCCCGGCAAGGTCAACCCGACCCAGGCCGAGGCGCTGACCATGGTCTGCGCCCATGTCATGGGCAATGACGCCGCCATCGGCTTCGCCGGTTCGCAGGGCCATTTCGAGCTGAACGTCTACAACCCGATGATGAGCTACAACGTGCTGCAATCCATGCAGCTTCTGGGCGATGCGGCAGGTTCGTTCACCGACAACATGGTCGTGGGCACCGAGGCGAACATCCCCCGCATCGAGAAGCTGATGAAGGAATCGCTGATGCTGGTGACGGCGCTGGCGCCGACCATCGGCTATGACAATGCGACCAAGGTGGCCAAGACCGCGCACAAGAACGGCACCACGCTGCGCGAGGAGGCGATCGCGCTCGGCTTCGTCGACGGCGAGACCTTCGACCGCATCGTGCGGCCCGAGCAGATGATCGGCCCGGAAGACTGATCTTGGCCGGGTCCGGTTCAGGCAAGGTCGTGAACCTGCGGGCGGCGCGCAAATCCGCCGCCCGCGATTCCGCCCGCAGGCAGGGCGACGAGAATGCGGCGAAATTCGGCCGCAGCAAGGTCCAGAAGCTGGCCGAGCAGGACGCCGCCGCGCGCGCCGCCCGGCACCTGGACCAGCATCGCAAGGGGCCGGAGCAAGGCGATGAGTGACCTGCCGCCGCTGCCGCCGCTGCCGCCGATGTCCGCGCCGGTGAAGCGCTCGATCACCATCGGCGGGCATCGCACCTCGGTCAGCCTGGAGGATGCCTTCTGGCGCGAGCTGCGCGGCATGGCCCGCGCCGGCGGCCGCACCACCGCAGCGCTGATCGCCCAGATCGACGCCGCCCGCCCGCCCGAGGTGGGGCTGGCCACCGCCCTGCGGCTTTACGTGCTGGCCGAGATCGTCAAGAATCGGGCGTAATGCTTGCGGCCTGCGCCCTGGCTGACTAAAAGCCGCTGCACATATCCAAATTTCCGGGAAATACCATGGCAGGCCATTCCAAATGGGCCAATATCCAGCATCGCAAGGGCAAGCAGGACAAGCTGCGCTCGAAGCTGTTTTCGAAACTGGCCAAAGAAATCACCGTCGCCGCCAAGATGGGCGACCCTGACCCCGACAAGAACCCGCGGCTGCGCCTTGCGGTGAAGGAAGCCAAGTCGAACTCGATGCCGAAGGACGTGATCGACCGCGCCATCAAGAAGTCGCAGGGCGGCGATGCCGAGAGCTATGACGAGATCCGCTACGAGGGCTATGGCCCCAACGGTATCGCCATCATCGTCGAGGCGATGACCGACAACCGCAACCGCACCGCGTCGAACGTGCGCAGCTATTTCACCAAATATGGCGGCGACCTGGGCCAGACCGGCTCGGTCAGCTTCATGTTCGACCGCAAGGGCGAGATCCTGTATCCGGCCGGCGCGGGCGATGCCGACACGGTGATGCTGGCCGCGATCGAGGCCGGGGCCGAGGATGTCGAAAGCGACGAGGACGGGCACTGGATCTATACCTCGGACACCGACCTGGCCGAGGTCTCGAATGCGCTGGAGGCTTCCCTGGGCGAATCCGAGCATGCCAAGCTGATCTGGAAGCCGCAGGCGCCGACCGAGATCGACCTGGAGACGGCGCAGAAGCTGATGAAGCTGATCGACGCGCTGGAAGAGGACGACGACGTGCAGAACGTCACCGGGAATTTCGACATTCCCGAGGATGTGGCGGCGCAGCTTTGAATTTCCGCCTCCGGCGGGGGTATTTGGGGAACAGAGAAATCAGGGTCGCAGTTCTGCTGCGGCCCTTTTCCTTATGGCGGCGGTCAGCGGGGCGAGGGCGGGCGCCATGGCGCGCTGCACATGCCAGTAGAGCGCCACGTCCAGGGCCAGGTCGGGGAGCAGCGGTTGCAGCCGGCCGTCGCGCAGCGCCGGGGCGGCCATGGCTTCGGGGACCATGCCCCAGCCGAGACCGAGCTCGATGGCGCGGGCAAAGGGTTCCGAGGCCGGGATCAGGTGGCCCGCCAGGTGCAGCGGCCGGCCTATGGCCCTGTGCGCCCAGCGTGATTGCAGCGCGTCCTTGGCGTTGAAGATGACGGCGGGGGCGGCGCGCAGCGTGGCCTCGGTCACGCCGTCGGGGAAGTGCCGGGCGCGGAAATCGGGGGTGGCCAGCGCCAGGTAGCGCATGGTGCCCAAGGGCAGCGCGTCGCAGCCCGGCACCGGGTCGGGGTCGGAGCTGATCGCCGCCGAGACCTGGCCCTGGCGCAGCCAGTCGCCGGCATGGTCCTGGTCGTCCAGCACCAGGTCGTAGAGCGCCGGCAGCGCCGCCATTACCGGCAGGAACCAGGTCGCCAGGCTGTCGGCATTGACCGCGAGCCGCAGCACCGCCGGTCCGGGCGGGCGCAGGCTGGCGGCGAGCGTGGTTTCCAGCAGCCGCACCTGGTCCAGATGCTGCATCAGCCGCAGCCCGGTTTCGGTGCCGCGGGCCGGCGGGCCGCGATGGACCAGCACCTGGCCCAGCCGCTCTTCCAGCCCCTTGATGCGCTGCGACACTGCCGAGGGGGTGACGCCGAGCGCTGCCGCCGCCGCCTCGAAGCTGCCGCGGCGGATGATCTCGGCCAGCACGGCCAGGGCGGCATAGTCAAGCATTAAGGAAACCTTAACCAGCGTAACGATTTTGAATTTGCCTGAAGTGGCAGGCCAGGGCAAGACGGCGGGCGAAGGAGAGCCGCATGCATGCCTATTTCGCCGGTCTTGGCACCGCCCTGTCGCTGATCGTCGCCATCGGGGCGCAGAATGCCTTCGTGCTGAAGCAGGGGCTGATGCGCCGGCACGTGCTGGCCACCTGCGCCTTTTGCGCGGTCTCGGATGCGGTGCTGATCACCGCCGGGGTTCTGGGCGCGGGCGCCATTGCCGCGCAGGCGCCCTGGTTCCTGGCGGCGATGCGCTGGGGCGGGGCGGCCTTCCTGCTGGCCTATGGCGCGCGCGCCTTTCGCGCCGCCTGGCGCGGCGGCGAGGCGCTGCGGGCCGGGCAGGGCCCTGCCGCGGGGCTGGGCGCCACGCTTCTGGTGCTGGCGGGGCTGACCTGGCTCAACCCGCATGTCTGGCTGGATACGGTGGTGCTGATCGGCTCGGTCTCGGCGGGGTGGGAGAACAAGCCGGGCTTCGTCGCCGGCGCGGTCTCGGGCTCGGTGCTGTTCTTCTTTGCGCTGGGTTACGGCGCGCGCTGGCTGTCGCCGCTGTTCGCGCGGCCGGCGGCCTGGCGGGTGCTGGACGGGCTGGTCGGGCTGGTGATGTGGTCGATCGCCCTGGGCCTGCTGCTGGGCGGCTGAGCCTTGCGCCGGCCGTGCCGGCAGGGCATGGCTGTGGGGATGAGCAGGACAACCCATTCCCTTGCGCGCAACGACCTGCCGGGCATCCTGTGGATGCTGGCGGCGGGTCTGTGCTTCGTCGCGGTCAACGGCACGGTGCGCTGGTTGGGGCAGGCGCTGCCCGCGGCCGAGGGCGCCTTCATCCGCTTCGCCTTCGGGCTGCTGTTCCTGGTCCCGGCGCTGGCGCCGGCGCTGCGGCAGGGCTTCGCCCCGCGCATCTGGGCGCTTTTCGCGCTGCGCGGCGGGCTGCATGTGCTGGCGGTGATCCTGTGGTTCTATGCCATGGCCCGCATCACCGTGGCCGAGGTCACCGCCATCGGCTTTCTCAACCCGGTCGTGGTCACGCTGGGCGCGGCGCTGCTGATGGGCGAGCGGATATCGTGGCGGCGCGGGCTGGCCATCGCCGTGGCGCTGGCGGGGGCGATGATCGTGCTGCGGCCCGGCATCCGCGCGCTGGAGCCCGGCCACCTGGCGCAGCTGGGCGCCGCGGTGATCTTTGGCGGCTCCTACCTGGTGGCCAAGCGGCTGTCGGAGCTGGTGCCGGCCTCGGTCGTGGTGGCGATGATGTCGCTGACGGTCTGCATCGGCCTGGCGCCGGTCGCGGCGCTGGTCTGGGTGCCGCCGACTCTGGCGCAATGCGCGGTGCTGGCCTGCACCGCCTTTTTCGCCACCGCCGGGCATTACGCGATGACGCGGGCCTTTGCCGCCGCGCCCCTGACGGTGACGCAGCCCGTCACCCTGCTGCAGCTGATCTGGGCCAGCCTTCTGGGCGCGCTGGCCTTTGCCGAGCCGGTCGACCTGTGGGTGCTGGTCGGCGGCGCGATCATGATCGGCGCCATCAGCTATATCACCTGGCGCGAGGCGCGGCTGCGGCGCCCCACGATCACCCCGCCGGCCGAGGCGACGCGGGAAAGCTAGGCCGGGTGTTCCAGCGCGCCGCCGGCCTGGCCGCGCTGCACCACCAGGCGCGACATGATACCCTGCCGCGTCACCCGGCCGCCGCCCTGCAAGGGCAGCATCTCGGCGCCGGTCTCGGTCATGGCCTGGATGACCTGGCGCACCGGGGTCTGGCGGTCGATGGGGGTGCCGGTGGCCTCGCCCGGTTCGGCCATGTCCTCGGCCCTCAGCACCGCCAAGGGGTTCATGTGGGCGACGAAATCCTCGACATAGGCGTTCGCCGGATGGGCGATGATCTCGCGCGCGGTGCCGACCTGGACGATGCGGCCGCCCTCCATCAGCGCGATGCGGTTGCCGATGCGGAACGCCTCGTCGAGGTCGTGGCTGACGAAGACGATGGTGCGGCGGAACCGCTTCTGCAATTCCAGCAATTCGTCCTGCAGCCGGTTGCGGATCAGCGGGTCCAGCGCCGAGAAGGGCTCGTCCATCAACAGGATCGGCGCCTCGGTGGCGAAGGCGCGCGCCAGGCCCACGCGCTGCTGCATGCCGCCCGACAGGTCGCCCACCTTGCGCTCGGCCCAGTCGGCCAGGCCGACGGTGGCCAGCTGCGCATCGACGCGGCGGCAGCGTTCGGCGGCGGGGATGCCGGCCAGCTCCAGCCCCAGCCCGACGTTCTCGCGCACCGAGCGCCAGGGCAGCAGGCCGAATTGCTGGAAGACCATGGCGATGCATTCGCGGCGCAGCCGGCGCAGCTCGGCGCCCGAGGCCTTGGTCACCGAGGCCATGCGGTCGCCGTCCCAGACCCGCACCTCGCCGCGGCAGACCGGGTTGAGCCCGTTCACCGCCCGCAAGAGCGTGGACTTCCCCGAGCCGGAAAGGCCCATCAGCACCAGGATCTCGCCCTCGCGCACGGTCAGCGAGCAGTTGTGGACGCCCAGCACCTGCCCGGTCTCGGCCTTGATCGGGCCGCGGTCCAGGCCCTGGTCCATCAGCGGCAGCGCGGCCTGGGGCGCGTCGCCGAAGACGATGTTCACATTGTCGAACTCGACCGCGTTATGCGCGGCTTGCCTGGCCTCAGTCATGGCCCCCCCTTACCCGCAGCATCCGGTCCAGCATGATCGCGACCACCACGATGATGAAGCCGCTTTCGAAACCCAGCGCCGTGTTCACGCTGTTCAGCGCCCGGACCACCGGCACGCCCAGCCCCGAGGCGCCGACCAGCGCCGCGATGACGACCATGGACAGCGACAGCATGATGGTCTGGTTCAGGCCCGCCATGATCTGCGGCGTGGCGCTTGGCAGCTCGACCTTCCATAGCAGCTGGCGCGGGGTGGCGCCGAAGGCGGTGGCGGCCTCGACCAGCGCCCTGGGCGTCGAGGAGATGCCCAGATGCGTCAGCCGGATCGGCGCCGGCAGCACGAAGATCACCGTGGCGATCAGGCCGGGCACCATGCCGATGCCGAAGAAGACGATGGCCGGGATCAGGTAGACGAAGGTCGGCAGCGTCTGCATCAGGTCCAGCACCGGCCGCATCCAGGCGTAAAGCCGCGGCCGGTGCGCGGCGGCGATGCCCATGGGCACGCCGATCGCCATGCAGACGACGCAGGCGGCAAGCACCAGGGTCAGCGACTGCATCGTCTCTTTCCAATAGCCCTGGTTGAGGATGAACAGGAAGCCCAGGGCGACCAGCAGGCAGGTCTTCCAGCTGCGCTGCAAGGCCCAGGTCAGGGCCACGGCCAGCAGGGTGAAGACCAGCGGATGCGGGAATTCCAGCATCCTCAGGATGCCGCCGATCAGCCCCTCCATCAGCCGCGAGACGGCATTGAAGACCACGGCGGCATGGGCGTTGAGCCAGTCGAAGATCGCCTTGGCGGTCCGGCCCACCGGGATCTTGGTCTCGGTCAGGAATGCGGTCAGTTGGTCCATGCGTCCCTTTCTTTTTGCCGTGCGGGATCGTCGGGGCTCCGGGGGGTTGCGCCGCAGGGTCTCGGCGGCACGGCCCGGACGCGCCATCCCGGCCAAGGTAGAGAAAACCGTCCCATGAGCAAGGCGGAGCAGGCGGCGGCGCCCCCGCCTGCCCGGCCCTTATTCGGAAAGCACCTTGTCCAGTGCCGCCTGCGCATCGCCGCCGTCGGCGGCGGTGACGCCCGCGATCCAGGGCTGCGCCGCTTCCGGGTTGGTGCGGAGCCATTTCAGCGCCGCCTCGGCTGGCTGCATGCCGTCGTTCAGGATCAGGCCCATGACCTCGTTCTCCATGGGCAGGGTGAATTCCAGGTTCTGCAGGAACTTGCCGACGTTCGGGCAGGTCTCGGCATAGCCGGCGCGGGTATTGGTATCGACGCGCGCGCCGCCGAAATCGGGGCCGAAGACCTCGTCCCCGCCGGCCAGGTAGGTCATCTGGAACTGGCTGTTCATCGGATGCGGCTCCCAGCCCAGGAAGACGACCGGCTTGCCGGCGGCCTCGGCGCGCGCGACCTGCGCCAGCATCCCCTGTTCGCTGCTTTCGACGACCTCGAAGGTGCCCAGGTCGAACTTGTTCCCGGCCACCATCTCCAGCAGCAGGCGGTTGCCGTCGTTGCCCGGCTCGATGCCGTAGATCTTGCCCTCCAGCGCGTCCTTGTGCGCGGCGATCCCGGCGAAATCGGCGATGCCCAGCTCGGCCCCGGCCTTGTTCGTCGCCAGCGTGTATTTCGCCCCGGTCAGGTTGGTGCGCAGGATGTCCACGGTGCCCGCCTCGCGATAGGGGGCGATGTCGGCCTCCATCGTCGGCATCCAGTTGCCCAGGAACACGTCCACGTCGTCGGTGGACAGCGCCGTATAGGTCACGGGCACCGACAGGATCTTGGTTTCGGTCTGATACCCCAGCGCCCCCAGCACGGTCGAGGCCAGCGCGGTGGTGGCGCTGATGTCGGACCAGCCCACGTCCGAGAAGACGACCTTGCGGCACTCCATCGGCTCTTGCGCCGCAGCGATGCCGGCCGTGGCGAGCGAGGCGACCAGCCCGGCGGCAAGAGCTGCGGAAGTGCGGCGAAATGTCATCTTTATCTCCTAGGTTCGTTGACGGGTGATGTGATTAAGGCTTTCATTGATTGACGAGTCAATCAATGATCTGCCAGATACGGGTCTCTTGCACGAATTTTCCAACGGAATTGCACCATGGTGTCCTGTCATGCCCAAGCTTGGCGCTGAACCTATCCGAAAAGCGGCGCTGATCAACGCCGCGATTGCCACGGTGGGCCGGGCGGGCTCGCTGGACGTCACCGTGGCGCAGATCGCGCGCGCGGCGGGCATGTCCTCGGCGCTTGCGCATCACTATTTCGGCTCGAAGGAGCGGATCTTCCTGGCGGCGATGCGGCATATCCTGGCGCAATACGGCGACTCGACCCGCGCTGCGCTGCGCGGTGCCGAAACGCCGCAGGAGCGGCTGCGCGCCATCATCGCCGCCAGTTTCGACGCCGCCAATTTCGAACATGACACCATCGCCGCCTGGCTGAACTTCTATGCGCTGGCGCTGGTCGAGCCCGAGGCGGCGCGGCTGTTGCGGGTCTATCACCGCCGGCTCGCCTCGAACCTGCTGACGGCCTTGCGCCCGCTGGCCGGGGCGGGGGCCGAGCCCATCGCCCGCACGCTGGGGGCGCTGATCGACGGGCTTTACCTGCGCGCGGCGCTGTCCAACGAGGCCGATGCCGCCGCCGCCGAACGAACCACGCTGGACTATCTGGAAAAGGTGCTGCCATGAGCCATGACGCGCAACCGCCGGCAAGCCTTTACATCGACGGCGCCCATGTCGAGGGCGAGGGCGCGGCGCTGCCGGTGCATTACCCCTATGACGGCGCGGTGATCGCGCGGCTGCGCGAGGCGTCCCCGGCGCAGGTTGCGCAGGCGACCGCCGCCGCTGCCGCCGCGCAGCCGGCCTGGGCGGCGCTGCGCCCGGTCGAGCGCGGCCGGGTGCTGGTCCGGGCGGCGCAGATCATCCGCGAACGGGGCGAGGAACTGGCGCGGCTGGAGACGCTGGACACCGGCAAGCCGATCCAGGAGACGCGGGTGGCCGACTGGCCCTCGGGCGCCGATGCGCTGGAATATTTCGGCGGGCTGGCGCCGACCGTCACCGGGCAGATGATCCCGCTGGGCGGCGATTTCGTCTATACGATTCGCGAACCGCTGGGGGTCTGCGCCGGCATCGGCGCCTGGAACTATCCCAGCCAGATCGCCTGCTGGAAGGCGGCGCCTGCCTTGGCCATGGGCAATGCGATGGTCTTCAAGCCCAGCGAGGAAACCCCGCTGGGCGCCCTGAAGCTGGCCGAGATCCTGGCCGAGGCCGGTTTGCCTGCCGGTATCTTCAACGTGGTGCAGGGCCGTGGTGCGGTCGGTGCGGCGCTGGTGACGGATCCGCGCGTGGCCAAGGTGTCGCTGACCGGCTCGGTCGCGACCGGGCAAAGGGTCTATGCCGCGGCGGCCGAGGGCATGCGGCATGTGACGATGGAACTGGGCGGCAAGTCGCCGCTGGTCGTCTTCGACGACGCCTCGCTGGAGGATGCGGTCGGCGCGGCGATGCTGGCGAATTTCTATTCCTCGGGCCAGATCTGCTCGAACGGGACGCGGGTCTTCGTGCAGCAAGGCATCCTGCCCGCCTTCCTGGACCGGCTGGCCGAGCGGGTGGCCAGGATCAGGATCGGCGATCCGCTGGACGAGGCGACCCAGCACGGCCCCATCGTCAGCCCAGGCCAGGCGGCGAAGATCCGTGCCGCCATCCAACGCGGATGCGACGAGGGCGCGCGGCTGGTCTGCGGCGGGCCGGGTGAGGGCGCCTTCGTGCCGCCGACCGTCTTTGCCGATGCCTCGGATGAGATGTGGATCGTGCGCGAGGAGATATTCGGCCCGGTCATGTCGGTGCTGGGCTTCGCGACCGAGGAGGAGGCCGTCGCCCGCGCCAATGCCACGCCCTACGGGCTGGCGGCGGGGGTGTTCACCCGCGACCTGGCGCGCGGCCACCGGGTCGCGGCGGCCCTGCAGGCCGGGACCACCTGGATCAACGCCTATAACCTGACCCCGGTCGAGGCGCCCTTTGGCGGCGTCAAGCTGTCGGGGATCGGGCGCGAGAACTCGGCCGCGGCCATCGAGCATTATTCGCAGCTGAAATCGGTCTATGTCGGCATGGGAGGCGTCGATGCGCCCTATTGATCGGCGCCGCGCCGGCAGCACGGTCGGCATGGGTATTTGGACAACGAAGAAGCCCGCCAGGGCGATGCAGGGGAGGCAGGCGTGATCCCGGATTATGTGATCGTCGGTGCCGGATCGGCTGGTTGTGCGCTGGCTTACCGGCTGGTGATGGCCGGCAAGCGCGTGGACATCGTCGAATATGGCGGCAGCGATGTCGGGCCTTTCATCCAGATGCCGGCGGCGCTGTCTTATCCGATGAACATGCGCCGCTATGACTGGGGGTTTTCATCCGAGCCCGAGCCGCATCTGGGCGGGCGGCGGCTGGTCACGCCGCGCGGCAAGGTGGTCGGGGGGTCGAGTTCGATCAACGGCATGGTCTTCGTGCGCGGCCATGCCAGGGATTTCGACTTCTGGGCCGAGAGCGGCGCCAGCGGCTGGGCCTATGCCGACGTGCTGCCCTATTTCAAGCGCATGGAGACCTCGCATGGCGCGGTCAGCGACTATCGCGGCAGCGAGGGGCCGCTGCATGTGACGCGCGGCTCGCGCAAGAACCCGCTGTTCGACGCCTTCATCCGCGCCGGGCGCGAGGCCGGCTATCCGACGACCGAGGATTACAACGGCGCCCGCCAGGAAGGCTTCGGCGCCATGGAGGCGACGATCTGGGAGGGGCGGCGCTGGTCGGCCGCCAATGCCTATCTGCGCCCGGCGCAGGAGACCGGGCTGCTGCGGCTGCGGCGCGGGCTGGCGCGGAGGGTGGTCTTCGAGGACTGCCGCGCCGTGGGCGTCGAGGTCGGCAACACCCGCGGCATCACCGTGTTCCGCGCGCGGCAGGAGGTGATTCTTTCGGCCAGCTCGATCAATACGCCGAAGCTTCTGATGCTGTCGGGCATCGGCCCGGCCGGGCATCTGCGCGCGCATGGCATCGAGATCCTGGCGGACCGGCCGGGCGTGGGCGCGAATCTCCAGGACCACCTGGAGGTCTACATGCAATATACCGCGACCCAGCCGGTCACGCTCTACAAGCACTGGAACCTGTGGGGGAAGGGCTCGATCGGGGCGCAATGGCTGGCGACGGGGACGGGCCTCGGGGCCTCGAACCAGTTCGAGAGCTGCGGCTTCATCCGTTCGGCCGCCGGGGTGGAATACCCGGATATCCAGTATCACTTCCTGCCCTTGGCCGTGCGCTACGACGGCCGGGCGGCGGCCGAGGGGCACGGCTTCCAGGTCCATGTCGGGCCGATGCGGTCGAAGTCGCGCGGCACGGTGCGGCTGAAATCCGCCGACCCCAAGCAGGCGCCCGAGATCCGCTTCAACTACATGTCGCATCCCGACGACTGGGCCGAGTTCCGCGCCTGCGTGCGGCTGACGCGCGAGATCTTTGCCCAGCCCGCCTTCGCCGCCTACAAGGGCCACGAGATCCAGCCCGGCGAGGGCGTGGTGAGCGACGACCAGATCGACGCCTTCATCCGCGACCATGCCGAGTCGGCATTCCACCCCTGCGGCACGGCGCGGATGGGCGCGGCCGACGACCCCTTGGCGGTGGTCGACCCGGAACTGCGGGTGATCGGGGTCGAGGGGCTGCGCGTCGCCGACAGCTCGGTCTTTCCGCGCATCACCAACGGCAACCTGAACGCGCCCTCGATCATGACCGGCGAGAAGGCCGCCGATCACATCCTGGGCGCGGGGATGCTGGCGCCGCTGAACCTGGGGCCGGAGATGGCGCCGGATTGGCAGATCGCCCAGCGTTCCGCCTAGTTCAGGAATCCTTGGGGTTTTTCAGCAGGTCGGCAAGCCCGGCGAAGGGCTTGCGCGCCTCTTCCTCGGGCGGAGGTTGGGGGGCGTCGAGCGCCGCGCCCTCGGCCCGCGGGTAAAGCGGCAGCGCCAGCGCCAGCGCCTCGGTCATGATCGCCTCGATGTCGATGAACTGGCCCAGGGGCTCCAGATCCTCGTCCGGCATCTCGACCTCGTCGCCTTCGGGCGTGCCGGCAAGGGGCGAAAAGACGCGGTGCAGGGATTCGCGCAATTCGGTCTCGACCGGGGCCAGCGTCACCACGCAGGGCTGCACGACGCGGGCCGAAAGCGTCCCCGTCACCTCCCAGGCGTCGCTGGCGACGGCGCGGATGCGGCCGGAAAAATCCAGCCGGGGCAGGGCGATCAGCCCCAGCTCCGCCGCCAGCGCCCGGCGGGCGGGCGCTGTGGGGGCCAGCGCGAAATCGGTCGGCTGGCGCGGGTTCAGATGGGCCACCCGGAACCGGGTCTGCGGGGCTTTGGAATCGGTCATCGGTGGCCTTTCGCGGGCAAAACCGCCCTTGGTCTGGATATTCTTGAGCGTGGGGCATGAGTTTGCTAAGCCGGTCGCGCGGCGTCAACAGGCGCGTAAGAGGGCAGAGAAAAGATGAAGATTTCCCGGCGGCAGATCATGGCTTTTGCACTGGCCGCACCTCTGGGCCTTTCCGCCTGCCAGGCCACCTATCGCAACCACGGCTATATCCCGCCCGAGGAGCAGCTGGCCCAGGTCGTCGTCGGCCAGACCCCGCAGGCCGAGCTGGAAGGGCTGATCGGCCGGCCTTCGGCGCAGGGGCTGCTGACCGGCTCGGCCTGGTATTACGTGGGCTCGCGCTGGCAGTTCTACGGCCCGCGCGAACCGCGCGAGATCGACCGCCAGGTGGTCGCCATCAGCTTTGCCGAAAGCGGCGTGGTCAGCAATGTCGAGCGTTTCGGGCTGGAGCGCGGGCAGGTCGTGGTGCTGTCGCGCCGCGTCACCGATACCGGCGTGACCAGCCTCGGCCTGATCCGCCAGCTTCTGGGCAATGTCGGCCGCGTCCAGGCCGGGGATTTCCTGGGCGATTGATCGGGGTGGGGCGGGGCGCCTTGTCGGGCGTCCCCTTTCGCGGCTTGGCCGCCCTTCAGCCCGGCTCCGGCACGAAGCGCAGCGCCACGCCGTTGATGCAATAGCGCAGGCCCGTCGGCGGCGGGCCGTCGGGGAAGACATGGCCCAGATGCGCGTCGCAGCGGTGGCAGCGCACCTCGGTGCGGATCATGCCGTGGCTGGTGTCGCGATGCTCGTCGATGTCGCCCGCCGGGCTGGGGCGGGAAAAGCTGGGCCAGCCGCAATGGCTTTCGAACTTGGCGTCGCCCTCGAACAGCCGGGCCCCGCAACAGGCGCATTCGTAATGCCCCGGCCCCTTGGGAAAGCCCGGATGCGAGAACGGCCGCTCGGTCCCCGCCTGCCGCGTCACGCGATAGGTCTCGGCGTCCAGCTCTGCCCGCCATTCCGCGTCGTTCTTGATGATCCGTTCCGACATCTTGGCCCTTCAATCCTGCCATGCTGCTGTTACAAGATAGGCGCAGTATGGATGTTAACAAGTCGGAGCGGGCCGGTTTACGGGCCGGGCGGGAACGCCATGATTTCACTCAGCAAGGGCCGTTACCAGGTCGGCTTTGCCGAAGGCCCCGCAGAGATCCGCGAGGCGCAGCGGCTGCGCTGGCTTTGCTTTCTGGGCCGGCGCGGTGCGGGCGCGGGGGATGGCGAGCCGCCGCTGGATGCCGACGATTACGACGACCGATGCAGCCATGTGCTGATTCGCGACAAGGCCGGCGGCAGGCTGGTCGCGTGCTTTCGCATGCTGACGCTGACCTGCGGCTCCCAGATCGGCGACAGCTATTCCGCGCGCCATTACAACCTGTCGCGGCTGCGCGATTTCCGCGGCCCCATGGTCGAGATCGGCCGCTTCTGCATCCACCCGGAATGGCACGACCCGGACATCCTGCGCCTTGCCTGGGGCGCGCTGGCGCGGCATGTCGACGACGCGCGCATCGAGATGCTGTTCGGCTGCTCCAGCTTTGCCGGCACCGACATCCACGGCTACGAGGACGCGTTCGCCATGCTGCGCGAGCGGCATCTGGCGCCGAAGCGCTGGCTGCCGCGGGTCAAGGCGCCGCAGGTGTTTCGCTTTGCCCGCGCGTTGCGGCTGCGCAAGGCGGACCCGCGCCGGGCGATGGCGGCGATGCCGCCGCTTCTGCGCTCATACCTCGCCATGGGGGGCTGGGTCAGCGACCATGCGGTGGTGGATCGGCAGATGGATACGCTGCATGTCTTCACCGGGCTGGAGATCCGGGCCATTCCCCCGGGACGGGCGAAACTGTTGCGCGCGGCCGGGGCGTAAGGGCGGCTTTGCATCCGCCGGCGAAACCCCCTATCTGCGCAGGCATGAGCGACAGATTCCAATTCACCGTCCACGCCACCGACGGCCGCGCCCGCAGCGGCGTGATCCAGACCCCGCGGGGCGAGATCCGCACCCCCGCCTTCATGCCCGTGGGCACCGCCGCCACGGTCAAGGCGATGCTGCCCGAATCGGTCCGCGCCACCGGCGCCGACATCCTGCTGGGCAACACCTATCACCTGATGCTGCGCCCCGGCGCCGAACGCATCGCCCGGCTGGGCGGGCTGCACAAGTTCATGAACTGGCCGCGCCCGATCCTGACCGATTCGGGCGGCTTCCAGGTCATGTCGCTGGCGGGCCTGCGCAAGCTGACGGAAGAGGGCGTGACCTTCTCCAGCCATGTCGACGGCTCCAAGCACCACCTTTCGCCCGAGACCAGCATGGAGATCCAGCGCCTGCTGGGCTCGGACATCGTCATGGCCTTCGACGAATGCCCGGCGCTGCCCGCGACCGAAGAGGAGGTGGCGAAATCCATGCGCATGTCGATGCGTTGGGCCGAGCGTAGCCGCGACGCCTTCGGCGACCGGCCGGGACATGCGCTGTTCGGCATCATGCAGGGTGGCGTCACCCGCGAATTGCGCGAGGAATCGGCCGAGGCGCTGAAGGCGATCGGCTTCGACGGCTATGCCATCGGCGGTCTCGCCGTGGGCGAGGGGCAGGAGGCGATGTTCGGCGTGCTGGACTATGCGCCGGGCTTCTTGCCGCAGGACAAGCCGCGCTACCTGATGGGCGTGGGCAAGCCCGACGACATCGTCGGCGCGGTGGTTCGCGGGGTGGACATGATGGATTGCGTACTGCCCTCGCGCTCGGGGCGCACGGGGCAGGCCTGGACCCGGCGCGGGCAGGTCAATATCAAGAACGCCCGCCATGCCGACGACCCGCGCCCGCTGGATGCCGATTGCAGCTGCCCGGCCTGCACCGGCTACAGCCGCGCCTATCTGCATCACGTCTTCCGCGCCGGCGAGATGATCTCGGGGATGCTGCTGACCTGGCACAACCTGCATTACTTCCAGGAGCTGATGGCCGGGCTGCGCGACGCCATCGCGGGCGGAACCCTGGCCGAGTTCGTTGCCCGATTCGAGGCAATGCGGGCACAGGGCGACATCGAACCGCGTTGAAACGCCGGGTCGCGCCTTGAATTTCGGCGAACCTTCGATAATCCCGAAAGGAATCGCCGGCGGAAGGACCGCCCCCTGAAGGAACCCTATGCCCGCAAAAGCAACGAACGATCAAAAGCCCGAGATCCGCACCCTGACCACCACGGCCGAACTGGCCGAGTTCTGCGCCCTGGCCAAGACCCAGCCCTATGTCACGCTCGACACCGAATTCCTGCGCGAGCGGACCTATTATTCCCGGCTTTGCCTGATCCAGGCCGCGCTGCCCCCGGCCTCGGCCGCGAAGGCGGCGGGGGGCTCGGCGGTGCTGATCGACCCGCTGGTCGAGGGGCTGTCGCTCGAGCCGCTCTACGACCTTTTCCGCCACAAGGCGACGGTCAAGGTATTCCATGCCGCGCGGCAGGATCTGGAGATCTTCTTCCACGACGCGGGCGTGATGCCCGATCCGTTGTTCGACACCCAGATCGCCGCCATGGTCTGCGGCTTTGGCGAGCAGGTCGGCTACGAGACGCTGGTCAAGAAGATCGCGCGCCAGCCGCTGGACAAGTCGTCGCGCTTTACCGACTGGTCGCACCGGCCGCTCTCGGATGCGCAGGCGGCCTATGCGCTGGCCGACGTGACGCATCTGCGGGCGATCTACGAGTTCCTCTCGACCCAGCTCGACAAGACCGGGCGCGCGCCCTGGCTGGCCGAAGAGGTCGCGGTGCTTCTGAACCCCGAAACCTACATCACCCGCCCGGAAGAGGCGTGGGAGCGGGTGCGCACCCGCTCCGGCTCGCCCCGCTTCCTGGCCGTGGTGCGCGAACTCGCGCGTTTCCGCGAGACCTATGCGCAGGAACGCGACATTCCGCGCGCCCGCGTGTTCAAGGACGACGCGCTGATCGAGCTGGCCTCGACCAAGCCGCTCTCCGAGGCCGACCTGGCCAAGTCGCGGCTGCTTCTGCGCGACGCACGCCGTGGCGAGATCGCCAATGGCATCCTTTCGGCCGTCAAGGCCGGGGTCGAGGCCAAGGATCTGCCCAAGCCCGCCCCCGACGAGCCGGGCCGGCCGGGCAATGCCGCGCTGGCGGAGCTGCTGCGGGTGCTGCTGAAGGCCAAGGCCGATGCGGCCGGGGTGGCGCCGCGGCTGATCGCCTCGGCCTCGGATCTGGACGCCATCGCCTCGGGCATGCGCGACCTGCCGGCGCTGTCGGGCTGGCGCGCCGAGGTCTTCGGCCGCGACGCGCTGCGGCTGGCGGCCGGCGAGATCGCGCTATCGGCGCAGGGCGGCGCGGTCAAGGTTGTGCCGGTCGCGCCCTAGTCCTCTTCCCCCTCCGCCACGTCGCGGGCGGCGGGGCTGACCAGGACGCGGATCAGATACAGCACCGCCATGGCCATGGCGGTGGCCATCAGCGCCAGGCGCAGGTCGCCGGTGCCGCAGCACAGGCCGATGGCGCCGCAAAGCCACATCGAGGCGCCGGTGGTGATGCCGCGCACATTGCCCTTGTTGATGACGATGGACCCCGCGGCCAGGAAGGCCACGCCCGCCGTCACCGCCTCGATCAGCCGCAGGGGGTCGGTGCGCTGCTGCTGCTCGTTCACCGGGCTGAAATCGACCAGTTCCATCGCCACCAGCGTAAAGCAGGCCGCGGCCAGCGCGATCAGCATATGGGTGCGCAGCCCGGCGGCGCGGGATTTCACCTCGCGCTCCCAGCCGATCACCCCGCCCAGCAGAACCGCCATGGTCAGCCGCAAGGCGACCACGCCGGCGGGCAGGCTCATGGGGCGCGAGAACTCGCCCGCCAGCATGTCCAGCATATTGTCACTTTCGAGACGCTTTTTCCTCGATCCCCGAACGCCCCTCGCGGCGGTCGAGTTCATTTTCCACGTCGGAAAGCGTCACGTCGCGCGCCGCCAGCATGACCAGCAGGTGGTAAAGCGTATCGGCAGCCTCGGAAATCAGCCGCTCGCGGTCGCCCTTGACCGCCTCGATGATCGCCTCGACGGCCTCTTCGCCGAATTTCTCGGCGCATTTCTCGGGGCCCTTGGCCAGCAGCTTGGCGGTCCAGCTGCTCTCGGGGTCGGCGCCCTTGCGCGCGGCGATGGTCCCGGCCAGGCGGTGCAGGCCGGTGGTCAGGGGATCGCTCATGTCAGCCGCACCGGGATGCCGGCGGCGGCCAGATGCTCCTTGGCCTCGCGGATGGTGAAGGTGCCGAAATGGAAGATCGAGGCAGCCAGGACCGCCGAGGCATGGCCCTCCAGCACGCCCTCGGCCAGATGCTCCAGCATGCCGACCCCGCCCGAGGCGATCACCGGGATGCCGACCGCATCGGCCACGGCGCGGGTCAGCGGGATGTTGAAGCCCGACTTGGTGCCGTCGCGGTCCATGCTGGTCAGCAGGATCTCGCCCGCGCCCCTGGCGGCGACGGTGCGGGCGAATTCCACGGCGTCGATGCCGGTGGGCTTGCGGCCGCCATGGGTGAAGATCTCCCACTTGCCCGGCGCCACGGTCTTGGCGTCGATGGCGCAGACGATGCACTGGCTGCCGAAGCGGTCGGCGGCCTCGGCGATCACGTCGGGGTTCGCGACGGCGGCCGAGTTGAAGCTGACCTTGTCCGCGCCCGCCAGCAGCAGGTCGCGCACGTCCTTGTGGCTGCGCACGCCGCCGCCCACGGTCAGCGGCACGAAGCAGGCCTCGGCGGTGCGCGTCACCAGGTCGTACATGGTGCCGCGATTCTCATGCGTGGCATGGATGTCGAGAAAACAGATCTCGTCCGCGCCGGCGGCGTCATAGGCGCGCGCCGCCTCGACCGGGTCGCCGGCATCGACCAGATCGACGAAGTTCACGCCCTTGACCACGCGGCCATCGGCGACATCCAGGCAGGGGATCACACGGGTCTTCAGCATGATGCCTTGTTACCTCGCCCCGCGCGCTCAGGCCAGCGCCTTCAGCGCCGCATGAAGGTCGATGGCGCCGTCGTAGAGCGCCCGGCCCGAGATCGCCCCGGCGATGACCCCGGTCGCCCGCAGCGCCAGCAGATCCTGCATCGAGGAAACCCCGCCCGAGGCGATGACCGGAATGTTGACCGCCCGCGCCAGGGCCTCGGTCGCGGCGATGTTGGGGCCGGCCATGGCGCCGTCGCGGTCGATGTCGGTATAGATGATCGCGGCCACGCCCGCGTCCTGGAAGCGATGCGCCAGGTCGACGGCCATCACGTCGGTCTCCTCGGCCCAGCCGCGGGTCGCCACCCGGCCGTTGCGGGCGTCGATGCCGACGGCGATCTTGCCGGGGAACGCCATCGCCGCCTCGCGCACCAGGTCGGGCTGCTCGACCGCCACCGTGCCCAGGATCACCCGCGCCAGGCCGCGCTCCAGCCAGGCCTCGATGGTCGCCATGTCGCGGATGCCGCCGCCCAGCTGGGCGGGCACGTCGATGGCGGCCAGGATCGCCTCGACCGCGGCGCCATTGACCGGCTTGCCGGCGAAGGCGCCGTTCAGGTCGACCAGATGCAGCCATTCCGCCCCGGCATCCTGGAAGGCGCGGGCCTGCGCGGCGGGGTCCGAGCCGAAGACGGTCGCCGCCTCCATGTCGCCGCGCAGCAGGCGCACGCAATTGCCGTCCTTGAGGTCGATCGCGGGATAAAGGATCATCGCATCTCTCCTGATAGCGTGGCGCCCCTTTGCCACAGCCGGCGGCGGACCGAAAGGCCCCGGATCCGCCGGCCGCGACCTCACGTCAGGCTTGATCGGTGGTCCGGGGCGCGCCCATCCTGCGCCCCGGACCATAACCCTGGGGAGGGGGGAATCACCATGAGGACATTGGCTCTTGCCACGCTGCTCGCGCTTGCGGGCGCCACCGCGCAGGCCCAGGGCATCGGCGGCATCTTCCAGACCCAGGCCAATGACGACGGCAATGTCGGCATGGTCGAGTTCTACGACTGCGGCGGCAAGTATTGCGGCCGGCTGGTCAGAAGCTTCGACAAGGCGGGCAAGCAGATCAAGTCGCCCCATGACGGCAAGAACATCGTCGCCGGCATGGCCGACGTGGGCGGCGGCAAGTTCTCGGGCGGCACGATCTGGGATCCCGGCGCCGACAAGACCTACAAGTCGAAGATGCAGCTCGACGGCAAGACGCTGAACGTCTCGGGCTGCGTCGCGGTCTTCTGCAAGACGCAGCAATGGGTGCGGGTCAAATAGCCGCCCGGCTTCCGCTGCGGCTTTCTCCGTTTTCCAAATACTCCGGGGGACGCCTTTCAGGCCCCGTCGAGGGGCCTGGAAGGCGGGGGGCAGAGCCCCCGCCACCGCCCGTCACGGGCGCCAGCGCAGGAAGTTGCCGATGATGCGCAGCCCCACGGCCTGCGACTTCTCGGGGTGGAACTGGGTGCCGACGATGTTGTCCCGCCCGACCACCGCCGTCACCGGCCCGCCGTAATCGGCGGTCGCCAGCAGATGCGCGGGATCGGCGACCCGGAACTGCCAGCCATGCACGAAATAGGCATGGTCGCCCGTCGCGATCCCGTCGAGCAGCGGGTGCGGGCGCAGCACCCTGAGGTCGTTCCAGCCCATATGCGGCACCTTCAGGCCGGGCGCCCGGATCGCCTCGATCTCGCCGCCGATCCAGCCCAGCCCCGCGGTGTCGCGATATTCGTGCCCGATCTCGGCCAGCATCTGCATGCCGACGCAGATGCCCATGAAGGGCACGGCGCGGGCGATCACCGCCTCGTGCAGCGCCTCGACCATGCCCGGCACGGCGTCGAGCGCCGCCCGGCAGGCCGGAAAGGCGCCGTCGCCCGGCAGCACGATGCGCTCGGCGCGCGCGACCTCGGCCGGGTCGGATGTCACCACCACCTCGGCCCCCGCCTCGCGCCCCATCAGCGCAAAGGCCTTTTCGGCCGAATGCAGGTTGCCGCTGTCGTAATCGACCAGCGCCACCCGCATCACAGCGCGCCCTTGGTCGAGGGCAGCACGCCCGCCATGCGCGGGTCGGGCTCGACCGCCTCGCGCAGGGCGCGGGCGACGGCCTTGAAGGCCGCCTCGGCGATGTGATGGGCGTTGAGCCCGTGCAGCCGGTCGACATGCAGGGTGATCCCGCCATGGGTCGCAAGCGCCTGGAAGAATTCGCGCACCAGCTCGGTGTCGAAGCCGCCGATCTTCTGCGCCGGGAAATCCACGTTCCAGACCAGATAGGGCCGCGCCGACAGATCCAGCGCCGCGCGCACCAGCGCATCGTCCATCGCCAGGTGGAAGGCGCCATAGCGGCGGATGCCCCGCTTGTCGCCCAGCGCCTGCGTCAGCGCCTGGCCGATGGCGATGCCGGTATCCTCGACCGTGTGGTGGTCGTCGATATGCAGGTCGCCCCTGGCCCGCACGGTCAGGTCGATCAGCGAATGCCGGGCCAGCTGGTCCAGCATGTGGTCGAAGAATCCGACGCCGGTCCGGTTGTCGTAGCGGCCGCTGCCGTCGAGGTCCAGTTCGACCTCGATCTGCGTCTCGGCCGTCTCGCGGGTGATCTTTGCGCGGCGCATCGCGTCTCTCTCCATCATGCAGGCTTGCCGCCTTATAGGGTCCGATCCGGCGGCTGAAAAGCCGATGCGGCGCCGCAGGCCCGGCGGGAAAACCCCGCCGCGTCCCGCCCGTCCTTGTCATATGGCCGGTGCAATGCGAAAAGTGGTGGGCGAGCCCCGAAGGACAAGCGACCCGAAAGGATCCTGGCCGATGAGAGATGATCTGAACGTCAGTGAAAAACGGCTGATCGCGGCCCTGGACCGCATCGACCAGTTCCTGGACCGTACCGCCGCGTCGCGGCATGCCCCGCAGCCCGTCCCGGCGGATGCGGAGGCCGCCTCGCAGCTGCACGAGCTTCAGGCCGAAAACCGCCGCCTTTCGCAAGAGCTTGCCGCCCTGCACGAGCACCAGTCCGTCACGCTTTCCGACTGCGAGCAGAGGCTGGCCGAGGCGCATCGGCGCCTGGTCGAGGCCGGGGAGGAGGCCGCCCGGCTTTCGGCCGCCAACGAGGCGCTGGCCGAGGCCAACCGCGCCCTGATCGCGGCGCAGCAGGGGGACGGGGCGCAGGACGAGGCCCGCCGCGCGCTGGAGGCCGAGGTCGAATCGCTGCGCGCCGCCCGCGCGGCCGAGGTCGCGCAGATGGGCGAGATCGTCGATGCGCTGGACCGCATGATCGAGGCCCCCGCCACCGCGGAGGGCGTTTCGGAGACGGCGCCGGACACGGCCGAGCATGCCGATGCGGCGCTGGACGAGGGAAGGGGCTGAACCATGGCGGAAGTGGATTTCTCGATCGGGCACAAGTCCTATACCCTGGCCTGCCAGGAGGGCGAGGAGCGGCTGCTCAAGCGCGCCGCCGGCCTGCTGGATGCCGAGGCGCGGGTGATTCTGGAACAGGCCGGCCGGATGCCCGAGCCGCGGCTTTTGCTGCTGTCGGGGCTGATGCTGGCCGACCGCACCTCGGCGCTTGAGGATCGCCTGGCCTCGCTGGAGCGCGAGCTGGCGCGGCTGAAGGCCAACCCGCAGCGCGTCGAGGTGCCGGTGGTGCCCGAGAGCCTGGGCGAGGCCATGGCGGAACTGGCCGCGCGGGCCGAGGCCCTGGCGCAGAAGGCCGAGGACCAGCTGGCGGACTGAGTGCCGGCGCCGCCGATCCCGGAGTATCTGCAAAACGGCGAAGGGGCGGGCTGCGGGGTGCGCGCCCGTGCCCCCTTTTGGCCGGTGCGGTCCTGGCTGTATAGCGCGGGCCGACCATCCATTCAGGAGCATTCATGGAACGCCTTCTCGAACGCAGCCTTTTCGCCAGCCGCTGGATGATGGCGCCGATCTATGTCGGTCTGGCGCTGTCTCTGCTCATCCTGCTTTGGGTCTTTGCGCTGGAGCTTTGGCATCTGATCGGCATCCTGCCGGTGATGACGGTCAACGATGCGGTGCTGGGGGTGCTGGCGCTGATCGACCTGAGCCTGGCGGCGAACCTCCTGCTGATCGTGATCTTCTCGGGCTACGAGAATTTCGTCAGCCGCATGGACCTGAGCGAACACGAGGACCGGCCGGAGTGGCAGGGCGAGGTGGATTTCTCGGCGCTGAAGCTGAAGCTGGTGGCCTCGATCGTGGCGATCTCGGGCATCCACCTGCTGAAGGTGTTCATGGATGTCGGCAAATACGCCCCCGAGCAGATCCGCTGGATGGTGGTGATCCACCTGGTCTTCGTGATCTCGGGCGTGCTGCTGGCGGCGATGGACTGGATCGCGAGCCACGGCAAGTCGCTGAAGAAGGGCAAGGCGCCCCAGTTCTGAGCCCTCGGCCCGGCGGCGCGGCCGCATGGGTATTTGGGCAACGAAGAAGCGCGGGGCGGCGCCTGGCCGGCGGCGCCGCTTTCCGTGGCGGATTTTTGGCCGGGCGGGCGGCGCGGACCCTTGCGACTTCGCCCGCCATGGCTATAACCCCGGACGATTTATCAGCCGCAAGCCCTGGGGACCGTCATGCCGAAAAGAACCGATATCAAATCCATCCTGATCATCGGTGCCGGTCCCATCGTCATCGGGCAGGCCTGCGAATTCGACTATTCCGGCGCCCAGGCCTGCAAGGCGCTGCGCGAAGAGGGCTACCGGGTCATCCTGGTGAACTCGAACCCCGCCACGATCATGACCGATCCCGAGATGGCGGATGCGACCTATATCGAGCCGATCACTCCCGAGGTGGTGGAAAAGATCATCGCCAAGGAGCGGCCGGATGCGCTGCTGCCGACCATGGGCGGGCAGACCGGGCTGAACACCGCCCTGGCGCTGGCCGACATGGGCGTGCTGAACCGCTACGGCGTCGAGCTGATCGGCGCGCAGCGCGCCGCCATCGAGATGGCCGAGGACCGCAAGCTGTTCCGCGAGGCCATGGACCGCATCGGGCTGGAGAACCCGCGCGCCACCATCGTCGCCGCGCCCAAGCATCCGAACGGCAAATACGACATCGCGGCCGGGGTCTCGATGGCCATGGAGGCGCTGGAGGAGATCGGCCTGCCCGCCATCATCCGCCCCGCCTTTACCCTGGGCGGCACCGGCGGCGGCGTCGCCTATAACCGCGACGATTACGAGCGCATCGTGCGCTCGGGGCTGGAAGCCTCTCCGGTGGCGCAGGTGCTGGTGGACGAGAGCCTGCTGGGCTGGAAGGAATACGAGATGGAGGTCGTGCGCGACCGCGCCGACAATGCCATCATCGTCTGTTCCATCGAGAACGTCGATCCGATGGGCGTGCATACCGGCGATTCGATCACCGTCGCCCCGGCGCTGACCCTGACCGACCGCGAATACCAGCGCATGCGCAACGGCTCGATCGCCGTGCTGCGCGAGATCGGGGTCGAGACCGGCGGCTCGAACGTGCAATGGGCGATCAATCCGCGCGACGGCCGCATGGTGGTGATCGAGATGAACCCGCGGGTCTCGCGCTCCTCGGCGCTGGCGTCCAAGGCCACGGGCTTCCCCATCGCCAAGATCGCCGCCAAGCTTGCGGTGGGCTATACGCTGGACGAGCTGGACAACGACATCACCCGCGTCACGCCGGCCAGCTTCGAGCCCTCGATCGACTATGTCGTGACCAAGATCCCGCGCTTCGCCTTCGAGAAGTTCCCCGGTTCCAAGCCCGAGCTGACCACGGCGATGAAATCCGTGGGCGAGGTCATGGCCGTCGGCCGCACCTTCCACGAATCGCTGCAAAAGGCGCTGACCTCGATGGAGAACGGGCTGACCGGGCTTGACGACATCGAGATCCCCGGCGCGCCCGACAAGGCGGCCATCGTCAAGGCGATCAGCCAGCAGACCCCCGACCGGCTGCGCCTGATCGCCCAGGCCATGCGCCACGGGCTTTCCGACGACGAGATCCAGCACGCGACCAGCTTCGACCCCTGGTTCCTGGCCCGGCTGCGCGAGATCGTCGATGCCGAGGCCGAGCTGTGCGCCCAGGGCCTGCCCGAGGATGCCGAGGGCCTGCGGCGGCTGAAGATGATGGGCTTTACCGATGCGCGGCTGGCGAAGCTTGCCGGCAAGGCCGAGGCCGAGGTTCGCCAGGCCCGCCGCGCCCATGACCTGCACCCGGTCTTCAAGCGCATCGACACCTGCGCGGCCGAGTTCGAGGCCCAGACCCCCTATATGTATTCGACCTACGAGGCCCCGGCGATGGGCGATGTCGAGAACGAGGCCCGGCCCAGCGACCGCAAGAAGGTGGTGATCCTGGGCGGTGGCCCGAACCGCATCGGCCAGGGCATCGAGTTCGACTATTGCTGCTGCCACGCCTGTTTCGCGCTGACCAAGGCCGGCTACGAGACGATCATGGTCAACTGCAACCCCGAGACGGTCTCGACCGATTACGATACCTCGGACCGGCTGTATTTCGAGCCGCTGACCCTGGAGCATGTGCTGGAGATCCTGGCGGTCGAGCAGGAGAACGGCACGCTGCACGGCGTCATCGTCCAGTTCGGCGGCCAGACGCCGCTGAAGCTGGCCAATGCGCTGGAGGAGGAGGGCATCCCGATCCTCGGCACCACGCCCGACGCCATCGACCTGGCCGAGGACCGCGAGCGCTTCCAGAAGCTGCTCAACGACCTGGGGCTGAAGCAGCCGATCAACGGCATCGCGCATTCCGACGTCGAGGCCATCGAGATCGCGCAGCGCATCGGCTTCCCGCTGGTCATCCGTCCGTCCTATGTGCTGGGCGGCCGCGCGATGGAGATCGTGCGCGACATGGACCAGCTCAACCGCTATATCCGCGAGGCGGTGCAGGTTTCCGGCGACAGCCCGGTGCTTCTGGACAGCTATCTCTCGGGCGCCATCGAGGTCGATGTCGATGCGCTGTCCGACGGCAAGACCGTGCATGTCGCCGGCATCATGGAGCATATCGAGGAAGCAGGCGTCCATTCCGGCGACTCGGCCTGCTCGCTGCCGCCGCATACGCTGGACGCCGCCACCATCGCCGAGCTGAAGGTCCAGACCGAGGCGATGGCCCGCGCGCTGAACGTCGTCGGGCTGATGAACGTGCAATTCGCGCTGAAGGACGGCGCGATCTATGTGCTGGAAGTGAACCCGCGCGCCTCGCGCACCGTGCCCTTCGTCGCCAAGGCCACCGACAGCGCGATTGCGTCCATCGCCGCGCGGTTGATGGCGGGCGAGCCGATGTCGAACTTCCCCGCCCGCGCGGCCTATCCCGAGGGCGTCGGCCCCGACGATCCGCTGCCCTTTGCCGATCCTCTGACGCTGGCCGATCCCAACACGCCCTGGTTCTCGGTCAAGGAGGCGGTGCTGCCCTTCGCCCGCTTCCCCGGCGTCGATACGCTGCTTGGCCCGGAAATGCGCTCGACCGGCGAGGTCATGGGCTGGGACCGCAGCTTCCCGCGCGCCTTCCTCAAGGCGCAGATGGGGGCGGGGACGCAGCTGCCCGAAGGCGGGCTGGTCTTCGTCTCGGTCCGCGACGCCGACAAGACCGCCGATCTGGCCGAGGCTGCGCGCGAGCTGACCGCCATGGGCTTCAAGCTGGTCGCGACCCGCGGCACGGCCGAGTTCCTGCGCGGCGCGGGGGTCGAGACCGAATTGGTGAACAAGGTCTATGAGGGCCGCCCGAACATCGTGGACCGGCTGAAGAACGGCGAGATCGCCATGGTGCTGAACACCACCGAGGGCGCCCAGGCCATCGCCGATTCGCGCGAGATCCGTGCGGTCGCGCTGAACGACAAGATCCCCTATTACACCACCGCCGCCGGCAGCATCGCCGCAGTCGCGGCGATCAAGTCGCGCGGCGAAGGTGAAGTCGGGGTGAGGTCGCTTCAGGCCTAGGACCGATCTGGCCGGTTGGAGGAGGTCGGGGTGATTCCGCGCCCCGGTCCCGGCCGGCAAGGCATGGAAGGCTGGCGACCCGCCGGGCAAATGCGACGGCTGAACGGGGGGACCGATCCGGTTCCGCAACGCCACGATCCGCAAGGGCGAACCGGCCGGCGCTTTCATCGGCGCCGCCGAGGGCGATCCGCTGAAACTCGTCAGGCGCCCCGCCTGCGATCATGCGGTGGCGACAGGTGATTGCCTGGCCGCTTCCCGGCGCGGCTTCATCTGTCGGGGTGGCGACATTCGTCCGGCAGGATGAATAAACCAGGCGACGGCTTTACGATTTGCGCAAGGCGGGGGCGACCCGCTTGGTCCATGCTGGGGCGATGGAATACGAAATCATCGCGTTCCTTGCGCAAAAGACGCCATCTGTCCCAAGGTGGCAGGGCGCGCGCGGCTGGCGGATGGCGGCATGAGTAAATTGCCCTCATCCCACGAATTGCAGGACAATCGCAGCTTTCAAGCCATCGAAAATAAGGGATGAAGTGGCAGCCCGTAGGGGAACCTACGGATTGCCAGAAAACCTATAAAAATCAGGGGCTCTTCTGGGACACGCGCGGCGTTTTCGGGTGTTTGGAGAACAATGGGTTATGTGTCGAAAAGGGACACGTTCTCAGGGAGAGAAAAGGAAACCCCAGCTCGGCGGCAACCGAAACCGGGGTCAAAGCTCATTCGAAAGCGTCCAGCCTTCGTAGCTATTATACTATTAGCGCTTCCTTCGAATCAACTGCCGTAAGAGGTCTTGCGTGCAGAAAATCGGCGGTGCGGACATGATGCAGCACCTCACGCATGCCGGCTTGCCGGCTGATCTGACCCGCTGGCAGTTGTTGCGCCTGGTCGAGAGCGCGCGCCGGCCGCTCGGGCTCAGCAAGGGCGCCGTGGGCTATCTGCGCCATGCCATCGGGCTCACCACGGACGGCGACTTCGCCAAGGGCCGAATCTGCGCCTTCTGGGCTTCGGTCACAGAAATCGCGGCCTCACTGAGCATGGAACGCCGGCAGATCACCCGGATCGAAGCCGAACTGATTGAGCGGGGACTGATCCACAAGTCCAGCACCAATCGCAGCCGCCGCAGCGGTCATCGGCTTCACGGCGTGATCCGGCACGAGTTCGGCATCAACCTCGCCCCGCTGATTGGGCGCGCACGAGAAATCCAGGCGCTGGCGCAGCGGGCCATGCAGGAGCAGGTCGCGGCCAAGGCGCTGCGCAAGCAGATCAACAAGCTGTTCGAGCGCATCCGTGGGCTTGGCTGTGATGAGGCAGAGCTCGCCGCCGATGCCGTCCTGCCGAACCACCGGCCATCCACGATCCAGAGCTTTCAGCGCCTCAGGCAGGTTGCCGCTGCACTGGAGGCGGTGCTGGCCGATTTTTCGGCAGACGCCGGTGGGGGTGAAATGTCCCACCAGTGCGACATTTCTACCCTACCCAATACCAATCCTGATCAGATCGATAAAACCTGTAGGGCTGAGAACAGGGCAGCGCGGCAGCCGATCCGCACCACGCCGGCGCAGACCTGGCTGCTGGCATCGGAGCGGTTCAGGGAATATCTGGCGTTTTACGCTGCCGGCCTCGGATCCGGCCGTGCCCCGGATGAGCAATGCTTCGTAATGGCGGCGCGCGATCTTGCGATGAATATCGGGATCTCCACTCGGGCATGGCGGCAGAGCTGCGAGATTCTCGGCGAGGCCCGGACGGCGCTCTGCCTGCTGATCGCGGATCGGAATGCCTGTCGCCACGACGATTTCCGGGTCAGGGATGCTGCCGCGGCCTTTATCGGTATGGTGCGGAAAGAGGCACGGCAGGGTGCCGTGGTCGATGCGCTGCTGGGTGAGCTGACGGCCTTCAGCCGGGAGACCGGCCATGCCTGACCGCGCCGGGAAGTCGATCTTTGCGCACAAGCAGACCTATTCGCGCAAGGGTAACAGCAAGAGCCGGTCGGTCAGCGATATCGCCGATGAGGCCGAGCGGCTGGATGGAGCCTGCCCGCATGTCGGGAATCCGCAGCCGCCCATCATCCTCGAAGGCATCCGGCCCTCGGAGGTAGTCGCGCTGATCGAGCAGCGCATTGCCGAACAGAACAAGCTGCTGCGTCGGCGGCGCAAGGAGCAGCCGGATCGAAAGGATGCCTTGCGGGGCATCCGCAGCGACACGCATGTGATGATCGCCAGCGTGTTCAGCTTTCCCGATCCAGTGGAGGGGATGGATCAAGCCGAGTATCTGCGCTGGCGCAGGGACGTGATCGCCTTCGCCAAGGCCGATGCGGTTCGGAACAAGGCCGAAGTGCTGAGCATCGTAGAGCATCTCGATGAAGCCCACCCGCATGTGCATGTGCTGGCCGTGCCCATATGTGCAAATGACAATATGCGCATGGACGCCAAGCGCTGCCACGAGGGCCATCGCGAGCAGGACCGGCACAAGGACCACGGCTGGTCCGGCTCGCCATCGCGCAGCTACAAGCAGGCGATGCGCGGCTGGCAGGACCGCTATCACGCCGAGGTCGGCGCGAAGCATGGGCAGGCCCGGACGGGGCCGCGCCGCCGCCGTCTGGACCGGGCTGCGTGGAAGGCCGAGCAGGAACGGCTGAAGGCGCAGAAGGACGCAGAGATTGCCATCTTGCGCGCCGAAGAGGCTCGTCGCCTTGCCGACGAGGAAGAGCGCCGCCGCGATGCGGTCATGCAGGACACGGTCGCCAGCCGGCTTCAGGAGGCCGAGACGGTGCATGCCATCGCCACCGGCGGGCTGATCGCCGCCATCCGGCAGGTCGATCCCGACCCGGTGCTGATTGAGCGGCTGGAGACCCCCGGACAGATGGGCAGCTGGACGAACCACGACGCGGATCGCAACCGCGAGATGTCCCTCGCGCTGGCGCCTGTGCTCAGTGACGGGTTGGAAGCCTTGCGCCAGCCACCGGCAGGACCGGGGTTGTTCGAAGGGCTCTCCGGTTTCCTGCGCGGCCTGGCTGGCTGGGTCAATCGCCTCGCAGATGCCAGTCCGCGCTGGCTGAAATGGCCGGAGACCGTGGCCTATGTGGCGCAAGGGGCGAAGCAGGCGTTCGGCACGACTTACACGGCCTCGACCCTGGCCGGGGTCATCGAAGCCTCGCCGGTATGGCAGTCCTTCACCGGTGAGGCAAAAGCACGGCTGGATCAGGCACGCGCGGTGCAGGCGCTGGCGCATCCGCGCGACTCTCGGCCAGACGCTTCATCGCAGAGGGGCATAGAGGGCGTCGACCTCGACCAGTTCATTGTCCGCAAGATGGCCGGTCGCAACGCATGAAGGCGTTGGCCTTCATTATCAAATTTTTCCGAAAGCCATCTTGAATCGGCTAAAATCCGCTCATACTTGAACGGAATGGCGCTCAATTGGGGGCGTTCAGTTACGTGTTTAAACTGTCAAGGCCAGTTTCGCAGCCGGTGCAGATCGCGAGTACCAGCATTTGGGCTCCTCTCGCCAGCCACGCGGGCGGCTTTGCGGCAGTCCGGCAATACCACATTGCCAGCTGCTTCACAGTATACACGACCACGTCGAAGACGAACGCACACCGCAGAACGGCGGGGGCGGAGATGTTAAGGGTCAGTGCGTTGATCTGATGCTCTTGCCCCCTCTCGCGAGGGTTGATGGAAGACGATTTCGATTTCACGGCCAAGGATCTTAAGTACTATCCGCATTTTGATGCGCCGATCACTCTAAGAGAAATTCGACGTCTCGTCTCTGACCCAGAAAAGGTCAGGACCAACTCATTCTATCCTTTTTTCCTTTATGAAGAGTCATGGCAACCGTACCGCTCCACCGATGCGGCAGCGCCGGACAAGAAGACACGTCCGATTAGGTACGGCGCACGACGCGATGCCTACATCTTTGCTTACTATCGCCGGAAGCTTTCTCGCCTGTATGAAGCACGACTTCGTGAGATGGGTATTGAGGATTGCCCGATAGCTTATCGACAAGTGCTGAAGCCTGGACGGGGCGGCGGGAAATGCAACATTGATTTCGCCAAGGATGCCTTTGATGAAATCGATCGCCTCGGGGATTGTGTTGCCGTGGCGCTTGACATCAAGGGCTACTTCGAAAACTTGGATCACAAACGGATTAAGCGCCTCTGGTGCGACTTGCTGGGCGTCACTAAACTGCCGCCGGATCACTACGCGGTCTTCAAGAACATTACCAACTACAGTTTTGTCGATCAGCGCTCCGTTTACTTGCGTTTAGGGTATTTCGGGATGCGCGAGCGGAACGGGAAAATGATCCCGGGCTTCCTGATTCCCTTCTGTGACATGCCTAAGCAACTCTGCTCCAATTCAGATTTCCGCGCCAAGATTTGTGGCGGTGATCCGCAATACGGCCCGTCACTTATCCAGAAGAACCTCGTCCCACATGGCGTACCTCAGGGCGCTCCGATCTCCGATCTGATCGCGAACTTCTATCTTTTGGAGTTCGACAGGGTGATGGCTGACTACGTCCGGGCGCGGGATGGTCGTTACATGCGCTATTCCGACGACATTCTGCTCATCCTGCCCGGTGGAAGCTCAGAGGCGCGCGCGGCCGTCGACTTCGCTACGACAGAAATGCGCAAGCATGGGCCGGAGTTGCGAATCAAGGATACCAAGACTTGCGTTGCCCAGTTCCAGCGTGTTCCCGGCGGGCTCCAGTTCCGCCACCTGAAACAAAGACCCGACGAGACGATGAAGAATGGCTTTGAGTACCTTGGATTCCGGTATGATGGGTGGCGAGTCTATGTGCGCGACAGCACCATTTCGCGGTTCTATGGAAAAGTGGCCAGTGCGGCGAAGCGAGACGGGCGGCGGCACGCCGAGAAGAACCCGACGCTGGACGCCGGGATGCTGATCGGCAGTTTTAACTTCCCGCTGTTTTCCCAGCGGTTCAGCAAGGTCAAGAAGACGAATCTGACAAGCGACTACCGAAGTTGGACGTTTTATTCATACCTCAAGCGCTCTGCCGATGCATTCGGCCCAAAGGGCGGCAATATCCTGCGGCAGGCACGGGGTTTCGAAGATTTCATGCACGCGCGAGTGACAGCTGCCCTAGTTTCGGCGGTGGCGAGGCGGAAAGTTCCTGTCTCTGCGGGGAGCTAGCAAGCAGTTGGCCGTAGGCAAATGAGCGGATTGCAATATTGGCATATGCGCCTGTGGACATGGAGGCCCTGGAGATGACTTATCTGCTCAGCGATTATCCGATTCTGGCGCGGCTCGCGACCGGCAGAACCAAGGCAACGCTGCTTGACGTCAGCGCCTGCCGCCGGCTCTACGCACTGGCGACGGACGACGATCTGTGCGCGATGGGGCCGGAAGAGCGCGGGTTTTACGACAGCCTGGCCGCGAGCGAACCGGTGCCGGGTTCCGGCGGGCCGATTGCAGCGCTTCAGGCGCAGGTCAGGGCTGATGGTTTCCGGCGCATGGCCGATGAAAAGGCCTTCATGGACGATCTGTCCGGCGAGCCGGACATGATCCCCGGTCCCTTCAGGGTGAAATGCCTGCTTTGCGATAGCGTCGCTGAAAGCTGGCATCGGGACTTTCCCGCCCCTGCAAAGGCAAGGATTGGCATGGCCAGTTGTGCATGCGGGAATGTCAGCGCCGATTCGATGGGGTTTCTCGGCTATGGGCGCATCCTGTCGCGCCAAGCCGATAGTTTCGAGGTCCTGGATCTGACCTGATTCGAGCGGAACACACCTGCCCGGCCTCCTGCTGTAGCCCATGGCCCAAGGTGGCCTACTTTTCGCGATTTCGCCAAATATTAGTGACCGACTATTATTTTGCGGGGCCCGGTGCAAAGCACCACCCGCAAAATGTCGGACCGGCGGCTCGCGCCCCGGTACCCAGCTTCCTCCGCCCAGGAAGAGGATCGCTCCCCCCAATACCGCCCGATGGGCGGCCGCATTGCTTACGGCTGAAGCGCCAGCAGATCCCGCCCGAACTGGTGCAGCGACATCACCTCGATGCAATTCGGCAGCGGGAAAGCCTCGTCCCCCGGATAGACCACGATCCGCCGCGCAGGTTGCAGGTCTTCGCAGGCCGAGTGAAAGCCGCGCTCGACCTTGGGCGCAAGGTTGCGCTTGACCTCAACAGCCCAGACTGCGCCGCCGGGCAGCGTCAGCACCAGATCGACCTCGGCCCCCGCCCCGCTGCGGTAGTGACCTGCCCCCCGGTCGTCCCTCGTTCATAACGAGAGTCCTTGGGGTTGATATTGGTTGGTTTCGGGTGTGGCAAGCGCGCCGGGCGCGGAGCCCTCAGATTGCTCAAGCGCTCGGCGCGCGTCGGACGGGGTCTTGTTGCCCAGCGAGGAATGGGGCCTGACGTTGTTGTAGTCGTAGCGCCAGAGGGCCAGTTTGCGGCGGGCATCAGCCAGGCTGTCGAAGATTTCCTCGTTCAGGCATTCGTCGCGCAGGCTGCCGTTGAAGCTTTCGATGTAGCCATTCTGCTGCGGCTTGCCCGGGTCGATGTAGTGCCATTCGACGCCGTTCGCGTTGGCCCATTTCAGGATGGCCTTGCTGGTGAACTCGGTTCCGTTGTCGCTGACGATGCAAGCGGGCTTGCCGTAAATCCTGACCAGCGCATCCAGTTCCCGTGCCACCCGAGCCCCAGAGATGCTCGTGTCAGCGATCAACGCCAGGTTCTCGCGGCAGCAATCGTCGTTCACAGCCAGAATGCGGAACTTGCGGCAGGCCCCGAACGTGTCGGACAGGAAGTCTAACGACCACCGCTGGTTTGGCCTCAACGGCGCTGGTATTGGCGTCCGGCTACCTCGTGCCCTCTTGCGGCCACGCCTGCGGCGCACCGACAGGCCCTCTTCCCGGTAGATGCGATAGAGCTTCTTCTCGTTCATGATCATGCCCTTGCGCTCCAGCAGGATGCCCACGCGCCGGTAGCCGAACCGCCGGCGCTTCTCGGCAATCTTGTGCATCTCCTCACGGATTTCCGGGTTGTCGGGTGGCCTGTCACGCCGCACCGTCTTCGGATCGACACCGATCAGGACACAGGCCCGACGCTGAGAGATCGGATGATCCTTCATCGCCCGCAGCACCGCGTCCCGCCGTTGCACCGGTGTCGTCAGGGCTTTCCCAAGAGATCCTTCAGAACCACGTTGTCCAGCATGGCATCGGCCAGAAGGCGCTTCAGCTTCGCGTTCTCGTCCTCGAGCTGCTTCAGCCGCTTGGCGTCCGACAGGTCCATCCCGCCATACTTCGCCTTGAGCTTGTAGAACGTCGCGGGGCTCAACCCGTGCTTCCGGCAAAGCTCGGAAGTCGGCAAACCCGCCTCCTGCTCCTTGATCATCCCGATAATCTGCGCCTCGGTGAACCGGCTTTTCCTCATGTCGTCTGCTCCTTCTCAGGTTGGGCAGACTCTACATCACAGCGAGGGAACTTCCGGGGGGCAGGTCAGACCCTCTCACCCGGGGTCAAAATCTCGCGGATCGGCCCCGATGGCGTGACCTTTAATTACAGGGTTAACGAAGATGACGATTCCGGGGGAAGCGGCTCCGGTGGTTTTCCCGATAGACCTTTCAGCGCGAGGGGGAAGAATGGCTGACTATTTACGGTCGCGCCAACGCCGTGGCCGCTGGTTTCATTACTACCGACGTTTCACTGGAGGTGCATGGCCTTCCCCCTCATGATCCACGTGTCATGGCTGCTTATTGGGCCGAGCACGTTCGATGGGAACATCGCCCGCCGGATGCTGTCACTCCGAAAAGGCACACGTTCGCGTGGGCCGTTGACCTGTATCTGTCCGGTTGTAACGATTGGGCGGAATACGCTGAAAGCACCAAAAAAACTCGTCTTGCGATCCTGCGCCGCTATGTCGCTGCACAAGGTGATCGTCTGCTTTCCGAGATCACCCAGAAGGCCATAGAGATCGCGCTTTACGAAAAGGGCGGGCAGGCCGCTGTTGGCGAATACAAGGCGTTGAAGCCGGTTTTTGAGCATATGCGCCGCCTGCACATCATCGAGCGTAACCCGATGGCCGGTATGGAACTGGATCGTCCGAAATCGAAAGGCTTTCCGACGGCAGATGCCGAAGACATTGCCGCTTTCATCGCGCATTGGGATATCGGCACCGTCGAGCGTCTGGTATTCGATCTGGCGCTGTATACGGGCGCGGCCCGCGTCGATCTGGCCGCTATCGGTCGGCACAACATGGGCAGTGGTCTCCTGACATTCGACCGACAGAAAACCGGCGTGACCTGCAATGTGCCGCTGACCGCTGAGCTGCGTGGCGTCATAGCCCGGACGCCGGATATTGCCCCGACCTTCATCCTGAACAAATACGGCAAGCCCTACACCCCCGAAAGCCTTGGCAACCTGTTCAGGGATGCCGCCGTGGCGGTCGGCATGAAGGCGCGCCTTCATGGGCTGCGAAAAGCCTTCTGCGTCTATTGGGCCGAGCAAGGGAAATCGACCCATCAGATTGCAGCGATGGCCGGGCATCTGACGCTAGGCGAAGTCGAGCGATACACCCGTGCCGTGGACCGTCAACAGATTGTCCGGTTGATCGTGGAGGGCGTCTAAATTGGGACACTCGATTCCGACGAATGGGACACAAATTTCCAACTCACTGAAAGAAAGGAGAAAATCGTGACGAATACGAAAAAGTGGCAGCCCGTAGGGGAGTCGAACCCCTCTTTTCAGGTTGAAAACCTGACGTCCTAACCGATAGACGAACGGGCCACTTTTTCGTATCCGCCGGGTCTTGCCCTGCGGCGTGGGGCGGTATTTAGGTTCTCTGCCGCGGGGCTGCAAGCGGAAAAATCACCTTGCGCCAAAGTTTTTTCCCGGCCGGTGGCGGGGGCTCAACCCACCGGCGCGGCGTCGTCCAGGCGCAGCCGCACCCGCTCGCGCCCGCCCCATTGCGTAAGCTCCAGCTTGCCCGCCAGGTGGAAGCGGCGCCCCCTTGCGCCCAGCAGCGCGGGGCCCAGCGGGCCGTTCATCGCGCCCCAGGCCACCGCCTCCAGGGCCGGGCTGCCGGGGCTGCGGAAGCGCAGGCGCAGGTGGCTGTCGCCCATCGCCCCGGCGCTGTCGATCAGCTGCTCGGCAAAGGCGAAACGCGGCGCCGGCGCGGCCTGGCCGAAGGGGCCGGCGCGCTCCAGCATCTGCATCAGTTCGACCGTGGCGCCCGAGGGGTCCAGAAGCCCCGAGATGCGCAGCTCGCCCGCGCCGGGACGCTCGGCCATCTCGCGCGAAAGCAGCTGCGACAGGCGCTCCATGGCGGCGGGGATCATGGCCTCCTCGATGGTCAGGCCGGCCGCCATCGCATGCCCGCCGCCCTTCAAGAGCAGCCCCTCGGCCGAAAGGCGCTGGATGGCGCGGCCCAGGTCCACGCCGGGCACCGAGCGGGCCGAGCCCTTGCCGATGCCGCGCTCGACCCCGATCACCACCGCGGGCAGGCCGGTCGCCTCTTTCACCCGCGCGGCGACGATGCCGACGACGCCGGGATGCCAACCGTCGCCCGCCGCCCAGGCGACCAGGCTGTCGCCGGCCTGGGCGCGCGCCTCGACCTGGGCCAGGGCCTCGTCGCGCACGGCGGCCTCGATGGCGCGGCGGTCGCGATTCAGCGCGTCCAGCTCGGCCGCCAGCCGCTCGGCCTGGCGGCCGTCGGTGCAGGACAGGCACAGCGCGCCCAGGTCGGCACGGCCGACGCGGCCGCCGGCATTGATCCGCGGTCCCAGCAGGAAGCCCAGGTGAAAGGCGTTCGGCGCCGAATCGAGCCGTGCCACGTCGGACAGCGCCACCAGGCCGGGACGCTCGCGCCGGGCCATGACCAGCAGCCCCTGCCGCACGAAGGCGCGGTTCACCCCCACCAGCGGCGCCACGTCGGCCACCGTCGCCAGCGCCACCAGGTCCAGCAGCGGGATCAGGTCGGGCTGCGGATGTCCGCCCCGGCGCAGCAGGCTGTTGCAGCGCACCAGGGTCAGGAACACCACGCCGGCGGCGCAGAGATGGCCGAGGCTGCCGTCCTCGTCGGCGCGATTCGGGTTCACCACGGCCGCGACCTGCGGCAGGGTCTCGCCGCCCTGGTGGTGGTCCAGTACGATCACGTCGCAGGTCGAGGCCGCCAAAGCCTCGTGGCTGAGCGTGCCGCAATCGACGCAGACGATCAGGTCGTGATCCTGCGACAGCGCCGCGATGGCGGGGGCGTTGGGCCCGTAGCCCTCGTCGATTCGGTCGGGGATGTAAAGCGTGGCGTCGCGCCCCTGCCGGCGCAGCCAGTCCAGCAGCAGCGCGGCCGAGGCGCCGCCATCCACGTCGTAATCGGCGAAGATGGCGATGCGCTGGCCGGCGAGAAGGGCGGCGACCAGCCGCTCGGCGGCCTTGTCCATGTCGCGCAGGCTCAGGGGATCGGGCAGCAGGTCGCGCAGCTTGGGATCGAGGTAAAGCGGCGCCTCATGCGGGGGCACGCCGCGCGCGGCCAGAACCCGGCTGACGGGCAGGGGCAGGCGGCTGTCCTGGGCCAGCGCCTCGGCGGCGCGTTCCAGCATGGCGTCGGGACCGCGCCAGAGGCGGCCGGTCAGCGAGGAGGTAACGGAAAGAAAGGCGGTCATGCGGGCTTCATCCCCCATGACCGCCTGCTGTTCAAGCCCGTCCGGCAGGGCTTACCTGATCGGGTTGCGATAGATCATGCGCCGGACCGAGCCGGTCTTGGAACGCATCAGGATGGTTTCGGTCTGCAGGTAATGCGGCTCGCGCTTGACGCCGGCCACGATCGAGCCGTTCGTCACCCCGGTCGCGGCAAAGATCACGTCGGCCGTCACCATCTCGTCGCGCGAATAGATGCGGTCCAGGTCGGTGATGCCGGCCTTGGCGGCGCGGCCGCGCTCGTCGTCGTTGCGAAACAGCAGCTTGCCCCACATCTGCCCGCCCATGCATTTCAGCGCCGAGGCGGCCAGCACCCCCTCGGGCGCGCCGCCCGAACCCATGTACATGTCGATGCCGGTCAGCTCGGCCTCGGCGCAATGGATGACGCCGGCCACGTCGCCATCGGTGATCAGCCGGATCGCCGCGCCGGTCGAGCGGACCTCGGCCACCAGATCCTCGTGCCGCGGCCGCTCCAGGATGCAGACGGTGATGTCGCTGTCCTTGACGCCGCCGGCCTTGGCCAGGGCGCGCACCCGCTCGGACGGGGTCATGTCCAGGCTGACCACGTCCTTGGGATAGCCGGGGCCGATGGCCAGCTTTTCCATGTAGACATCGGGCGCGTGCAGCAGCGTGCCGCGCGGCGCCATGGCGATCACGGTCAGCGCGTTCGGCATGTCCTTGGCGGTCAGCGTCGTGCCCTCCAGCGGGTCCAGCGCGATGTCGACCGCGGGGCCCTGGCCGGTGCCGACCTCCTCGCCGATGAACAGCATCGGCGCCTCGTCCCGCTCGCCCTCGCCGATGACGACGACGCCCTTGATGTCGAGCATGTTCAGCTGGTCGCGCATCGCGTTGACGGCGGCCTGGTCGGCGGCCTTCTCGTCGCCGCGGCCGATCAGCCGCGCCGAGGCATGGGCGGCCGCCTCGCTCACGCGGGCAAGGCCGAGCGACAACATGCGATCGTTGAAATCCTTGGGCGAGGTCATGCGGAAATTCCTTGTGCTTTCTGGCTTTCCGGGCTTCTACGCCCGGTGCCCCGGCCCGGCAAGCCTGCGCGCGCTAACGGGTCAGTTTTCCGCCAGTTCCAGCGCCAGCGCATGGATGCGCGGCACGATGTCGCCCAAGCTGGCATGCACCAGCCGGTGGCGCGCCACATGACCCAGCCCGGCAAAGCGGGCGCTGGCCATGCGGATGCGGAAATGCGTCTCGCCGCCCTCGCGCCAGCCGCCATGGCCGCGATGGCTCTCGCTTTCGTCGATGATTTCCAGCCGCGACGGCTGAAGCTCGGCCAGTCTTTTCCGCATCTCGTCGGCAATCATGCGCTTGCCCCCTTTCATGTCCCGCGAAATAGCCTAAACTGCCTGTCCCGTTCAGGACAAGGCAGGCAGATGAGCAACAGCGACCCGTTCGGATTCGACATTTCCGCGGCCTCGGACAAGAAACGCCGGGCCAAGGGCCGGCGCGGCATGTCCGGCGCCTTCGAAACCTCGACGCGGCGATGCGACAAGGAGGGCTGCGACCAGCCTGGCCAGTACCGCGCGCCGAAATCGCCCCGCGCGCTGGACGAATACTATTGGTTCTGCAAGGACCATGTGCGCGAATACAACCTGAACTGGAACTATTTCCAGGGCCAGTCCGAGGCCGAGTTCCAGGAGTTCCTGGACAATGCCACGGTCTGGGAGCGCCCGACCAAGCCCTTCGGCCGCGCCGCGCAGGAACAGAAATGGGCGCGCCACGGCATCGACGACCCGCTGGAGATCCTGGGCGCGAACGGCACCAACCCCGAGATGCGCACCCGCACCGCGCGCAAGCTCCCGCCGACCGAGCGCCGGGCGCTGGAGATCCTCGAGGCCAAGGAGACCTGGACCCGCGCCGAGATCCGCAAGCAATACAAGTCCCTGGTCAAGGATCTTCACCCCGACATGAACGGCGGCGACCGCTCGGACGAGGACCGCCTCCAGGAGGTGGTCTGGGCCTGGGACCAGATCAAGGACAGCCGCAGCTTCAAGGATTGAAGGATGGGGGCTTTGCGCCCCCACGCCCGCCGGGCAAGCCCGACGGGCTTCCCCCGCAGGATATTTTTCCACGAAAGAAAGGGAAGTAGGCGCCCTGGCTTCTTTCGTGTCCAAATATCCTGGGGGAGCGCGGAACGCGCGGGGGCAAAGCCCCCTGCGGCCTTACAGCTCGCGCTTGATCGCCTCGACGAGGTCGGTCCGTTCCCAGGAGAAGCCGCCATCGGCATCGGGCGCGCGGCCGAAATGGCCATAGGCCGCGGTGCGGCGATAGATCGGGCGGCAAAGCGCCAGATGCTCGCGGATGCCGCGCGGCGTCAGGTCCATGGCGCGCGAGACGGCGCGCTCGATCTCGGTCTCGGGGATCTCGCTGGTGCCGAAGGTGTCGGCATAGATCGACAGCGGCTTGGCCACGCCGATGGCGTAGGACAGCTGGATCACGCAGCGTTTCGCCAGGCCCGCGGCGACCACGTTCTTGGCCAGGTAGCGCGCGGCATAGGCGGCCGAGCGGTCCACCTTGGTCGGATCCTTGCCCGAGAAGGCGCCGCCGCCATGCGGCGCTGCGCCGCCATAGGTGTCGACGATGATCTTGCGCCCGGTCAGGCCGGCGTCGCCGTCCGGCCCGCCGATGACGAAGGTGCCCGTCGGGTTCACCCACCATTCCGTATTCTCGGTCAGCCATTCCGCGGGCAGCACCTCGCGGATATAGGGCTCGACGATGGCGCGGATGTCGTCCGAGCCCTGGCTTTCGTCCTTGTGCTGGTGCGACAGCACCAGGCAGGTGATCTCGACCGGCTTGCCGTTCTCGTAGCGCAGGCTCAGCTGGGACTTCGCATCCGGGCCCAGTGTCGGCTCGGCGCCGGATTTGCGCGCCTCGGCCAGGCGGCGCAGGATCGCATGCGCATATTGGATCGGCGCGGGCATCAGTTCCGGCGTCTCGTCCACGGCATAGCCGAACATGATGCCCTGGTCGCCGGCGCCGTCGCGGTCCACGCCCTGGCTGATATGGGCGGATTGCTCGTGCAGGTAGTTGTGGACGTGGCAGGTGTTCCAGTGGAACTTTTCCTGCTCATAGCCGATGTCGCGGATCGTCTCGCGGGCGATCTCGCTGATGCGGCCCATGTATTCGCCCAGCTTCTTCTGGTCGGTCAGGCCGATCTCGCCCCCGATCACCACGGTGCCGGTCGTCGCGAAGGTTTCGCAGGCGACGCGGGCGGCCGGATCCTCGGCCAGCAGTGCGTCCAGCACGGCGTCCGAGATCTGGTCGCACAATTTGTCGGGGTGGCCCTCGGAGACGGATTCCGAGGTGAACACATAGTTCTGTCTGGCCATGAAGATGCTCCGTTGAAATGACGCCGCCACGCCAGGAAGCCGTTGTGACGGTCAGGCGAAGCGTTAGTGGACGCGCCCGCCGCCGTCAACTGCGCAACTTGCGCCGCGGCCCCAGGGCGGCCAGCAGGAAGGCCGCCAGCGCCATCGCCACGGCCGGCCAGTCGCCGAGCCGCGACCAGGGCGTGGGCGGCAGCGCCGCGGGCAGGGCAGCGTCGATGCGGCCGGCGCGGTTCAGGCCCAGCGTGGCGCGCAAGGCCCCGCGCGCGTCGATCACCGCCGAGACGCCGGTATTGGCCGCCCGCATCAGCGGCAGGCCCGATTCGATGGCGCGCAGCCGGGCCTGGGCCAGGTGCTGCCACGGGCCGGAAAGCTGGCCGAACCAGGCGTCGTTGGTGACTTGCAGAAGCCAGCCCGGCCGGTTTTCCCCCGCGATCAGGTGATGCGAGAACACGGCCTCGTAGCAGATCAGCGGCTGCATCGGCGGCAGGCCGGGCAGGCGCATGACCTGCGGGCCGGGACCGGCGGAATAGCCGAAACCGTGCTGGGCGGCAAAGGCGCGGATGCCGAACTGCGCCATCATGTCGCCCCAGGGCGTGTATTCGCCAAAGGGAACCAGGTGGAACTTGTCGTAGACGGGACCGATTCCTTCGGCCGAGAACTCGGTCAGGCTGTTGAAGTAGCGGCTGCCCTCGACCCGCTGGATGCCCAGCACGACCGGGGCGCCGACATAGGCGGCGATGTCCTGCGGCGCGGTGCCGGATTGTTCGAGCAGGAAGTTCACCGCCGTCTCGGGCCAGATCACCGCGTCCGGCGGCGGCAGGTCGGGATCGCGGATGGCCGACAGGTCGAGCAGGCGGCGAAAGAACACCTCGGACCACCAGGGATCCCATTTCAGCGCCTGGGTGGCGTCGGGCTGGATCAGGCGCAGGCGCAGGCCGGTATCGGGCGGCAGGGGCTGGGCCAGGCGCGCCAGCCCCGCGCTCCAGGCGGTGGCGACGACCAGAGCGGCCAGCACCGTGCCGGGCAGGGCCGGGAACCGGCCGGGGCGGTGAAAGCACAGGGGCAGGGCGGCGGCCAGCATGGTCAGGCCGGACAGCCCGATCGCGCCCAGGGTGGCCGCGACCTGCCCGGCGGGGGTGTCGATCCAGACATGGCCGGCCAGCGCCCAGGGCAGGCCGGTGAAGATCCAGCCCCGCATCCAGTCCGACAGCACCATCAGCGCGGCGAAGCCCAGCCCCTGGCGGGGAAAGCCCGGCGCGAGGCGCACGGCGAGCCAGGCGGGCACGGTCCAGAACAGCGCCCCGCCCGCCGCGGTCAGCACCAGCGCGAAGGGGGCCATCCAGCCATAGGTTTCGGGCTCGACCAGGAAGGGCTCGACGATCCAGGCCATCGCCAGCGCGAAATGGCCCAGCCCGGCGGCAAAGGCGTGCCAGGCGGCAGCGCGGGGCGTTTCCGCCCGCGCGACCTGCCGGCACAGCAGGGCCAGCGCCAGCAGCGTCAGCGGCCAGAGATCCCAGGGCGCCTGACCCAGCGCGGCCATGGCCCCCAGCCCCACGCCAAGGGCGAGCGTCGCCCAGGACGGGCGCCCGCGTCGCGAGGATGGCGTGAAGGCCGAAAGGGCCGCCATGGAACCGGCTCAGGCCCCGGCGGTGGTGTCGTCCGGGCTCGGCGCGGCATCGGCGCCGGGTGCGTCGGGGGCGGCCGCTTCGGCCTCGGCCGCCTTGGCCTTGGTCTTGCGCGGCGCGCGAGGCTTGGCCGGCTTTTTCGCCGCCTTGCGGGCGGGCTTGGCGGCGGGTTCGGCTTCGGCCGAGGCGTCCGGCTGTTCGGGCGCGGGTTGATCCGCCTCTGCCGGAGCCTCCGCGGCGGCGGGCTCGGCCTTGGCCTTGGGGGTGCGCGGCTTGCGCTTGCGGACGGGCTTTTCCTTGGCCTCGGGCTGGGCTACCGGCTCGGCGGCGGCTTCCACGGGCGCGGGTTCGGGGGCCGTTTCCGGTTCGGGGGTCGATTCCGCTGCCGGTTCCGCGGGCTGGATCGCCGGCTCGGCCAGGGCTTCGGCCGGGGCCGGAGTCGGGGCCTCGGCGGGCTTGGGTGCGGGCACGACGGTCGGCTCGGCGGTCGGCTCGCCGGCGGCGGTCTCGGCAGGCGGCGCGGCCGCCTTGGTCCGGGCGGATTCGCCCCGGCGGCGTTTGCCGGGCCTGCGTTCGGCGGACGGCTGTTCGGCAGGCTGGCGCTCGGCGGCGCCTTCGGCCGGCTCGGGTGCGACCTCGTCACGCAGGGGCTCGGCCGTGGCCTCTTCGACCGGGGATTCCTCGATCGGGTCGCGGAAGCCGGGGCGGAAGCTGCGGGTCAGGAACTCGGGCATATGCTCGCCCATGCCCATGACCGGATGGCGGTCGGTGCGGCGATCCTCGCGCCGGTCGTGACGCTCGCCATGGCGTTCGCGACGTTCGTCCCGGCGTTCCTCGCGGGGGGCGCGGTCGTGCCGGCGCTCGGCCTGTTCGACGGGCTTGGCCTCGGCGCGGGGCTCGTGGGCCTGGACGGGCGCCTGGGCGCGCTGTTCGCTGTCGTCGCGCCGGCCCCGGCGGTCGCGGTCGCGCCCGCGTTCCTTGCGGCCGGATTCGCGCGCCGGGCGCGGCGCGCCCTGGGCGGCGGTGGAAAGGGCAAAGCCCTCGGGCACCGGCGCGCGGGGCAGGGTTTGCTTGACCAGCGATTCGATGGCGCCCAGGTATTTCTCGTCCGCGGGGGTCGCGATGGAAATCGCGGTGCCCAGCCGCCCGGCGCGGCCGGTGCGGCCGATGCGGTGGACATAGTCCTCGGCATGGCTGGGCAGGTCGAAGTTGAACACATGGCTGACCGCCGGGATGTCGAGCCCGCGCGCCGCCACGTCCGAGGCGATCAGGAAGCGCAGCGTCCCTTCGCGGAACCCGTCCAGCGTCGCCATGCGGTGGCGCTGGTCCAGGTCGCCGTGGATCGGCGCGGCGTCGAAGCCATGCGCCTTGAGCGACTTGGCGACGATGTCCACCTCGGTCTTGCGGTTGCAGAAGATGATGGCGTTCTTGAGCCCCTCGCCCTCGGCGCGGATCAGCGCGCGCAGCAATTCGCGCTTCTGCTTGGCGGTCTGGTCGCGGCGGGTGGGGGTGATCTCGATCAGCTTCTGGGTGATCGTCTCGCTGGTGGTGGCCTGGCGGGCGACCTCGATGCGCTCGGGCGCATGCAGGAAGGTGTCGGTGATGCGCTCGATCTCGGGCGCCATGGTGGCGCTGAAGAACAGCGTCTGCCGGGTGAAGGGCGTCAGCTGGAAGATGCGCTCGATGTCGGGGATGAAGCCCATGTCGAGCATGCGGTCGGCCTCGTCCACCACCATGATCTGCACGCCGGTCAGCAAGAGCTTGCCGCGCTCGAAATGATCCAGCAGCCGGCCGGGCGTCGCGATCAGCACGTCGACGCCGCGGTCGATCAGCTTGTCCTGTTCCCCGAACGACACGCCGCCGATCAGCAGCGCCTTGGTCAGCCGGGTGTGCTTGGCGTAGATGTCGAAGTTCTCGGCCACCTGGGCGGCCAGTTCGCGCGTCGGGCACAGCACCAGCGACCGCGGCATCCGGGCGCGGGCGCGGCCGCGGCCCAGCAGGGTGATCATCGGCAGGGTGAAGCTGGCGGTCTTGCCGGTGCCGGTCTGGGCGATGCCCAGCACGTCGCGCCCTTCCAGCGCCGGGGGAATCGCCCCGGCCTGGATCGGCGTGGGCGTTTCATACCCCGCCTCGGAGATGGCTTTCAGAACCTTGGGGTCCAGCTTCAGATCGGAAAACTTGGTCATTCAGGGCTTTCGTATCAATGCGCGGAACCAGCCCGCGCCGTTCATGCGTCCATCGCCGCCATCCGGGAAACCGGATTTTCGCGGCGGGTCGGGACGCAATTTCCGCACGCCCCTCGCCTTGCCTGCCGGATGCAGACAGGGCGGGCCTAGCGGAAAACCCGCTCTTCGTCAATCTGATGCGCGACTGCCGTTCGGCGGGCCGGTTGACGGCCCCCTTGGGCAGGCGCTATCCCCGGACGATCTTACGGATGGAAGCCATGAACCTTTTCTCGGATATCCGCGCGCTGGTCCTTGATGCGCTGGCGCAGATGGAACAGGCGGGCGCGCTGCCCGCGGGCCTCGATACCGCCAACGTGACGGTCGAGCCGCCGCGGGACGCCGCGCATGGCGACATGGCCACCAATGCCGCCATGGTGCTGGCCAAGCCCGCCGGCCTGAAGCCGCGCGACATCGCCGAGGCGCTGGCCGCCCGCCTGGCCGCCGATCCGCGCATCGCCTCGGTCGAGGTGGCGGGGCCGGGCTTCCTGAACCTGCGCCTGGCGCCGGGCGAATGGCAGGGCGTGGTGCGCGCCGCACTGGCCGAGGGCGGGGACTACGGCCGCTCGGACATGGGCAAGGGCCAGCGGATCAACGTGGAATTCGTCAGCGCCAACCCGACCGGACCGATGCATGTCGGCCACACCCGCGGCGCGGTCTTTGGCGATGCGTTGGCGGCGCTTCTGGATTTCTCGGGGCATGCGGTCACGCGCGAATACTATATCAACGACGGCGGCGCCCAGGTCGATGTGCTGGCGCGTTCCGCCTATGAACGCTATCGCGAGGCCAACGGGCTGGAGCCCGAGATCCGCGAGGGGCTTTATCCCGGCGACTACCTGATCCCGGTGGGCGAGGCGCTGAAGGCGAAATACGGCACCAGCCTGCTGGAGCGGCCGGAATCGGAATGGCTGGCCGAGGTGCGCGATTTCGCCACCCAGGCGATGATGGACATGATCCGCGAGGATCTGGCGCTGCTCAACGTCCACATGGACGTGTTTTCCAGCGAGAAGGCGCTTTACGGCACCGGCCGGATCGAGGCCGCGATCGAGCGGCTGCGCCAGGCCGGGCTGATCTATGAAGGCGTGCTGGAGCCGCCCAAGGGCAAGACCCCCGAGGATTGGGAGCCGCGCGAGCAGACGCTGTTCCGCTCGACCGCGCATGGCGACGACGTGGACCGGCCGGTCAAGAAATCCGACGGCTCCTGGACCTATTTCGCGCCCGACATCGCCTATCACTGGGACAAGATCGAGCGCGGCTTCGACGCGCTGATCGACGTGTTCGGCGCCGACCATGGCGGCTATGTCAAGCGCATGACCGCGGCGGTCAAGGCGCTGTCGAACGGCCGGGTGCCGCTGGACGTCAAGCTGATCCAGCTGGTCAAGCTGTTCAAGAACGGCGAGCCCTTCAAGATGTCCAAGCGCGCCGGCACCTTCGTCACCCTGCGCGACGTGGTCGAGCAGGCGGGCGCGGACGTCACCCGCTTCCACATGCTGACGCGCAAGAACGATGCGGCGCTGGATTTCGACTTCGACAAGGTGCTGGAGCAGTCCAAGGACAACCCGGTCTGGTATGTGCAATATGCCAGCGCGCGGGTGAACTCGGTCCTGACCAAGGCGGCGGCGATGGGCGTCGATACCTCGGATGCTGCGCTGGCGCAGGCGGATCTGGCGCAATTGTCGCATCCGGCCGAGCTGGAACTGGCCCGCAAAGTTGCAGAATGGCCACGCACGGTCGAAATCGCCGCCCGCGCGCATGAGCCGCACCGGATCGCGTTTTTCCTTTACGACATCGCATCCGAGCTGCATTCGCTGTGGAACCGCGGCAATGACGAACCCGCCCTGCGCTTCCTGCAAGAGGGCGATCCGGTGGCCATGGCGGCGAAAATCGCGTTGGCACGGTCCGTTGGCGTTGTCATTTCGGCCGGTCTTGGTATCTTGGGGGTGACTCCGGCCAAAGAAATGCGCTGAATAACGGCGCCCTGCCGGGGACGAGCAGATAAACGAGCAGCGTCGGAACAACCGGCAGGCAGGCAGGAATGACGGTAGTAGATTTCCGCTCTTCGGGCGGGTTTGACGGGTCGCAGCCCCACAGGCTGTCGCAGGGCTATCCCCATGCCGACGGGCAGCAGGGCTATGCCGAGGATTGGCAGGACCAGGACTGGCAGGACGGCGGCTGGGACGAACAGCACCCCTACGCCCATGCCGAATCGCTGGCCGAATCGCCTTCGCTCCTGGGGCGGATCACGCGGCTGACGCATTACCTTGGGGCGCTGGTCTCGGTCGGGCTGATCGTGATCCTGGCGGTCTGGGGCTACAAGCTGGTGGTGCGCGACGTCTCGGGCGTGCCGGTGATCCGCGCCATCGAGGGTGAGGCCCGCACCGCGCCCGACAATCCGGGCGGCGAGCTGACCCAGCGCACCGGCTTGGCGGTGAACACGGTCGCTGCCGGCGCCGAAACCGCGGCGGTGGACCGCGTGGCCATCGCGCCCGCCGCGACGCCGCTTGACAGCCAGGACGTGCCCATGGGCGAGCTGGGCGCGACGGCGCAAGAGCCCTCGCACCCGATCGAGGCGCCGCTGATCGACGAAACCGCCCGCGTCATCGCCCGCCCCGACGGCGAGACCCTGGCCCAGCCCGATGCGGCCGCGGAAAGCGTCGCCAGCGCAGTGATCTCGGACGCGCCCGCCGCCGATGCGCCGGTGAACGAGGCCGTGACCGACCTGGCCGGCAACGAGACGCGCGACATGGCCATCACCACAGCGCTGGCCGAGGCCGGGGCCCAGCCGGTGCCGGGTGCCATCGCGCAATCGCCGCGTCCCGCGCCCCGTCCGCGCCGCGTGGCCGCCGCCGCCCCGGCGGTCGCCAGCGATGCTGCGCCCGCGCGTGCCGCGGCCGAAAGCCGCCCCGCCGCCGCGCCCGAAACCCCGGCACCGGCACCGGCGCAGGTCGCCTCGGGTGCGCCGCTGGTGCAGATCGGCGCCTTCGACAGCGATGCGCTGGCACGGGGCGAATGGAACCGCGTCTCGGGCAAGTTCGGCGCGCTTTTCGCCGGCAAGGGCATGGTGGTCCAGGAGCACAAGGCCAATGGCCGCAGCTTCTGGCGCCTGCGCGCTGCCGGCTTCGAATCGCGCGACGAGGCGCGGCGCTTCTGCGCGGCGCTGATCGCCGAGGGCGTGGACTGCATCCCCGCCATGGCGAAATGAGCCTCTGAGATGGCCGGCGCCACCATCCTCGGCGGCATCGCCGGCCCGGAGCTGAGCCGGGCCGAGCGCGACTTCTTTCGCGCCGCCGATCCCTGGGGCTTCATCCTGTTTGCGCGCAACGTCGATACGCCGGACCGCCTGCGCCGGCTGACGGCCGAGCTGCGCGAGGCGGTGGGCCGCGACGCCCCGGTGCTGGTGGACCAGGAGGGCGGGCGGGTCCAGCGCATGCGCGCGCCGCATTGGACCGACTGGCCGGCGCCCCTGGACCAGGCGGGTCGGGGCGAGCGCGCCGTCTGGCTGCACCATCACCTGCTGGCGCAGGAATTGCGCGCCGTCGGCATCGACGCCGATTGCGCCCCGGTCCTGGACATGGCCCGCGACGAGACCCATCCCTTCCTGAAGAATCGCTGCCTCGGCTCGGATGCCGAAACGGTGATCCGCCTGGGCCGGGCCGCGGCGCAGGCCATGCTGGCCGCCGGGGTGCTGCCGGTCGTCAAGCACATGCCGGGCCATGGCCGGGCGCGGGTGGACAGCCACAAGGACCTGCCGGTGGTCGAGGCTTCGCTGGACGAGCTGCGCGCCACCGATTTCGCCCCGTTCCGCGCGCTTGCCGACCTGCCCATGGCGATGACCGCGCATATCCGCTTTGCCGCCATCGACGATGCGCCCGCCACCGCCTCGGCCGCCGTGATCGACCTGATCCGGCGCGAGATCGGCTTCGACGGGCTGCTCATGTCCGACGACATCGGCATGCAGGCGCTGTCCGGCAGCCCGGCCGAGCGCGCCGCCGCCACCATCGCCGCCGGCTGCGACCTGGTGCTGTCCTGCAACGAGACCCCGGCGCAGATGGAAGAGATCGTCGCCGCCGCCGGCGCCATGGCGCCCCGCGCCGTCGCGCGGGCCGAGGCGGCGCTGGCGCTGCGCCGCGCGCCGGTGCAGCAGGATATTGCTTCGTTGCGGGCGGAACTGGCGGCGCTTGGCGGGCTGGCGGCCTGATCGGTTGACTAGCCCCGGTCTATCGCGGATTCTGCGCAGGTTCCCTAGCCTGGACGCGACATGACCAAGGTGCCCTACCTGACCCCCGTGCCCGACCCCGCGCCGCATCTGCCGGGGCTCGGGCCGCAGGCCGTGGCCGAGCGCCGCGCCGAGGAGGTGCTGGTCGTCGATGTCTCGGGCTTCGAGGGGCCGCTGGACCTGCTGCTCACGCTGTCGCGCACGCAGAAGGTCGACCTGATGCAGGTCTCGGTGCTGGAGCTTGCCGACCAGTATCTGGCCTTCGTCGACGAGGCCCGCGCGCTGCGCATCGAGCTTGCCGCCGATTACCTGGTCATGGCCGCCTGGCTGGCCTATCTGAAATCCCGCCTGCTTCTGCCACCCGACCCCGAGGCCGAGGGCCCGTCGGCCGAGGAGATGGCGGCGCATCTGGCCTTCCAGCTGGAACGGCTGAACGCCATGCGCGAGGCGGCGGCGCGGCTGATGGCGCGCGACCGGCTGGGGCAGGACCGTTTCGCCCGCGGAGCGCCCGAAACCGTCGCCCGTCAGCGCCAGGTCGCCTGGCAGGCCGGGCTGATCGACCTGATGCGCGCCTATGCCAGGCTGCGCACCCGCGACGAGTTCCGGCCCTATGCCTTCGACCGCCGCGACGTGCTGACCATGGAGCAGGCGCTGGACCGGGTGCGCGGTCTGATCGGCTATGCCGGCGACTGGACCGCGCTTTCCGCCTTCCTGCCCGAGGGCTGGGAGGCCGACCCGCAGCGCCGCCGCTCGGCCACCGCGGCGACCTTTGCCGCGACGCTGGAACTGGCCCGGCAGGGCGCGGTCGAAATCAGCCAGGCCGGCACCTTCGCCCCGATCACCATCCGCAGGCGCCCAGAATGAGCCAGGACGACACCGCCCCCGACCCGCAGCACTTTCCGCCGCCGCCCCTGCCCGAGCAGGAGCGCATGGTCGAGGCGATCCTGTTCGCCTCGGCCGAGCCGATGAGCCAGCGCGAGATCGCCGCCCGCCTGCCGGTCGGCTGCGACCCGGCCGAGGCGCTGCGCGCCTTGCGCGCCCGCTACGAGGGGCGGGGGGTGCAGCTGGCGCGGGTGGGCGATGCCTGGGCCTTTCGCTCCGCCGCCGACCTGGGCTTCCTGATGCAGGAAAGCGTGGTCGAAAGCCGCCGCCTGTCGCGCGCCGCGACCGAGACCCTGGCGATCATCGCCTATCACCAGCCCGTCACCCGCGCCGAGATCGAGGAGATCCGCGGCGTCGCCGTCAGCCGCGGCACGCTGGACCAGCTGATCGAGCTGGACTGGGTCCGCATCGGCCGCCGCCGCCAGACCCCCGGCCGGCCGGTGACGTTCGTCGTGACCGAGGCCTTCCTGGATCATTTCGGCCTGGAGAGCGCCCGCGACCTGCCGGGATTGGCCGAGCTGCGTGCGGCGGGCCTGCTGGAATCGCGCCCGCCGGGCGAGGGGCTGGCGCCCGGCCTGTTCGGCGAGGCGGACGGCGAGGACGCCGGGGCCATGGCTGAGGATCTGTTCGAAGATGAATGAAGAATTGGCTGTAACGCCATGAATGTTAATCGGTTAATTTCCGTTCTGACGCGTAAGGTCGCGAACCGGCTGCTGAACTGGGGCATCCGGCGGATGAATGCGCCCAAGCCGGGCGCACGTCGGACCCCTCAGCAGCGAAGCCGCGAAAAGGCCATGCGCGAGGCGGTCAAGCACGCCCGTCAGGCGGCGCGCATCACCCGGCGGATGTGATAGGGGGCTCTGCCCCCGTCGCGCTGGCGCGCGACTCCCCCGGGATATTGGGACACGGAAGAATGCAGGGCGGGCGGCTGTTCAGGCGAATTGCTTGGCGAGCTTGAGGCCCTGGCCCTGGTAGTTCGAGGCGATGCCGCTGCCGTAGAGCCGTTCGGGGCGCGCGGCCATGCGCTCGTAGACCAGGCGGCCGACGACCTGGCCGTGTTCCAGCGCGAAGGGGGCCTCGTGGCAGCGCACCTCGAGCACGCCGCGCGCGCCCCGGCCGGCGGCGCCATGGCCGAAGCCCGGATCGAAGAAGCCGGCGTAATGCACGCGGAACTCGCCCACCATCGCCAGGTAGGGTGCCATTTCCGCGGCGTAGTCGGGCGGGATCGCCACCGCCTCGCGGCTGACCAGGATATAGAAGGCGCCGGGGTCGAGGATCAGCTGGCCGTCGGTGCTGCGCAGCTCGTCCCAGAAGTCGCGGGCCCGGTAGGCGCCGATCCGGTCGAGGTCGATGACCCCGCTATGCGGCCGGGCGCGGTAGCCGACCAGGTCGCCCGCCTCGGGGCGCAGGTCGACCGAGAAGCCCAGGCCGTCGTCGATCAGCGCCTCGCCCGTCACCAGCGGCTCCTGCGCGTGCAGCTTGTGCAGCTCGGCATCCGACAGCACCGCCTGGCCCTGGCGCAGCCGCAGCTGGTTCAGCCGCATGCCGGGCCGCACCAGGACCGAGAAGCTGCGCGGGCAGATCTCGGCATAGATCGGGCCGTCGTAGCCCTGGGGCAGGCGGTCGAACTCGGTGCCCTCGTCGGTGACGAGCCGCGTCAGCAGGTCGAGCCGCCCGGTCGAGCTTTTGGCATTGGCGACCGCGTCGAGGCCCTGGGGCAGGGACAGCCGCTCCATCAGCGGCACCAGGTAGACGCAGCCCTTTTCCAGCACGGCGCCGCCGGCAAGGTCCATGCGGTGCATCTCGAAATCCTTGAGCCGGTCGCCGACCCGGCGCCCGCGTCCGGCCAGGAACGAGGCGCGCAGCCGCCATGCCGTCGCGCCCAGGCGCAGGTCGAGGCTGGCGGGCTGGACCTGTTCGGGCAGGATCGGCTGGTCGGCCGAGATCGCACCGCTTGCGATCAGCTGGCGCAGGGACGTATCGGGAAGCACACCGTTCACGCGAAACCCTTTCGGCAAAAGGAAACGCCCACCCCCGGACGGGGATGGGCGTTTTCGGAATGGTCGGGCCGGCGAGATTCGAACTCGCGGCCTTCCGCCCCCCAGACGGACGCGCTAACCAGGCTGCGCCACGGCCCGACGAGGGGCATATAGAGCGAAGCGGGCCGCCAGCACAAGGGGCCTGGGGCGGAAATTTCGGCAAGAATCTCGATTGCTGTGGATAGTCCGCCGGCGCGGGCCGGAAAGCGGGCGGCCATGCGCGTCAGCGCGCGCCGGCCAGCGCGTCGCGCAGGGTTTTCGCCTGCGCGGGCAGGGGCTTGCCCTGCAATTCGTGCTGGCGCAGCGCCAGGGCGGTGGCCACCAGCCGGCCGAGCCAGTCGGCTGCGGGTTCCCGGCCCGGATCGAGCGCGGCGAAGAGCGGCAGCGATTCGGCCTGCCGGGCCGGAGGGTTCGGCCGGGCCGGCCGGGGTGCGGCCTTTGCCGCCGTCGGCGCGGCCTCCCGCTCGGGCAGGGCCAGGCGCACGGCGGGGCCGGGGTGGTCCGCCGCGCCGGCCTCGCCCAGGGTCTCGCCCAGGCGGGCGGCGCCGATCTCGCGCAGGGCGGCGCCGCGGTCGGCGGCGATCAGCCGCTTGGCGCCGCGGATGCTGAGCCCTTCCTCGCGCATGACCTGGCAGAGGCCGGCGGCCAGCCGCACGTCCTCGGGCCGGTAATAGCGGCGGCCGTCGGCGCGTTTCACCGGCGCAAGCTGCGTGAATTGCGATTCCCAGTAGCGCAGCACATGCGGCGCGACGCCCACGAGGCGCGAGACCTCGCCGATGGATCTGAAGGCGTCGGGGGACTTGCTCATCAGCCCTTGCGCCTGTTCCCCGCCGCCACCCGATCCTTCATCAGATGCGACGGCCGGAAGGACAGCACCCGGCGCGGCGTGATCGGCACCTCTTCCCCGGTCTTGGGGTTGCGGCCGATGCGTTCGTTCTTGTCGCGGACCGAAAACGTGCCGAAGGACGAGATCTTGACCTGCTCGCCGCGCACCAGCGCATCGGAGATATGGCCAAGCACGCTTTCGACAAGCTGGGCCGATTCGTGGCGGGACAGACCCACCTCACGGAACACGGCCTCGGCCAGGTCCATGCGGGTCAGGGTAGAGTCGCTCATCTCGGAAACCTCTTGAATGGTGCGAAGGATGATTTCTTTACGGCGCCGAGTCAACAACCCCGGCCCGATTCCGTTCCCTCATCGGCCGATTTTGTTCCGCATTATTCGCGCCTTACCCGCAAGACCCCGCGCATGGCCGCCTGCGGGCTGCTTGGAATGGCGGCAATCCGCGCCTATCTTGGAAGGGAAAGGGCAAGCGGGACGGAGCTGACATGGCCGGCGGTTGGGCGCGCGACGATGCGGTGAACGAGCAGATCGAGGTTTCCACGCAGGAGGCGATCGAGCGGATGCGGCTGCGCAATGCGCAGCGCGTGGCGCAGGAAAGCGCCCTCATCTGCGAGGAATGCGACGAGCCGATCCCAGAGGCGCGGCGGCAGGCGATTCCGGGCGTCCGGCTGTGCGTGGACTGTCAATCCGGCCGCGACAAGGCCTGGCGGCCGGCGGCCGGCATCAACCGGCGCGGATCGAAGGATTCGCAGCTGAAATAGCGGCTTACCAGCGCAGCACGACCGAGCCCCAGGCGAGACCGCCGCCGATGGCCTCGGCCACCAGCACGTCGCCGGGCTTGAAGCGGCCCTCGGCATTGGCCACCGACAGCGCCAGCGGGATCGAGGCGGCCGAGGTATTGCCGTGGTCGGCCACCGTCAGCACCACTTTTTCCATCGGCAGGCGCATGCGCTTGGCCGTGGCCTCGATGATGCGCAGGTTGGCCTGATGCGGCACCAGCCAGTCCACCTGCTCGGGCGTCAGCCCGGCGCGGTCCAGCGCGCGATGGGCGGTGTCGGCCAGCTTTTCGACGGCGTGGCGGAAGACCAGGTTGCCCTGCATGCGCAGATGCCCGGCGGTGCCGGTGCTGGCCACGCCGCCGTCCACATAAAGCAGGTCGCGATATTGCCCGTCGCTGTTCAGGTCGGTCGCGAGGATTCCGCGGTCGGCGGAGGTGCCCTGGCCCTCGGCCGCCTCCAGCACCACGGCGCCGGCGCCGTCGCCGAACAGCACGCAAGTGCCGCGGTCGGTCCAGTCCATGATTCGGCTGAAGGTTTCGGCCCCGATCAGCAGCACGCGATCGGCAAGCCCGGCGCGGATCATCGCATCGGCATTGGCCAGCGCATAGACGAAGCCGGCGCAGACCGCCTGCAGGTCATAGGCGAAGCCCCGGCGCATGCCCAGCCCGGCCTGCACCATGGTCGCGACCGAGGGAAAGGTCAGGTCGGGGGTCGAGGTGGCCACGATCACCGCGTCGATCTGTCCGGCCTCGAGCCCGGCATCGGCCAGCGCCGCCTGCGCGGCCAGGATGCCCAGGTCGCTGGTGCGCTGGTCCTCGGCGGCGAAATGGCGCCGCTCGATGCCGGTGCGGGCGCGGATCCATTCGTCGCTGGTGTCCAGCTTGTCCTCGAACCAGCTGTTCTCGACCACGCGCTCGGGCAGGTAATGGCCGGTTCCCCGGACGATCGCACGCCGCATCAGGACGCCTCGCTTTCCTTGCTGCCGTTGATTTGGCCGGCCGCCGCGACGGATTGCGCCACGCGCGCCGCCAGCCGGTCCTGAAAGCCGGATTGCGCCAGCCGGAAGGCCAGCTTGATCGCCGCCGAGACGCCGGTGGCATCGGCCGAGCCGTGCGATTTCACCACCGTCCCGTTCAGGCCCAGGAAGACGCCGCCGTTGACGCGGCGCGGGTCGATGCGCTTTTGCAGCCGCCGGAGCGAGCCCATGGCCAGCAGCGCCGCGAATTTCGACAGCACGGACTTGCCGAAGGCTTCCTTGAGCAGCTCGCCCACCAGCTTCGCCGTGCCCTCGCCGGTCTTCAGGGCGACATTGCCGGTGAAGCCGTCGGTCACGATCACGTCGACGCGGGCCGAGGGCAGGTCGCCGCCCTCGACGAAACCGACATAGTCGAAATTCGCCGCCTGCGCCGTGGTGGGGATCAACTCATGCGCCTGTTTCAGCTCGGGCCGGCCCTTGTGGTCCTCGGTCCCGACGTTCAGCAGGCCGACGCGCGGCCGCTCGAGCCCGAAGCCGTTGCGGGCATAGGAGGCGCCCATCAGCGCATAGGTCAGCAAGTCCTGCGCATCGGCGCGGATGTCGGCGCCGACGTCGAGCATGACGTTGAAGCCCTGCGGGTTGCGCGAGGGCCAGAGGCAGGCGATGGCGGGGCGGTTCACGCCGGGCAGCTTGCGCAGCCGCAGCATCGAAAGCGCCATCAGCGCGCCGGTATTGCCGCAGGAGACGGCGGCCGTCGCCTCGCCCCGGCGCACCGATTCGAGGGCGGACCACATCGAGGTGCCCTCGCCCTTGCGCAGCACCTGGCTGGGCTTGTCGCCCATGGTGACGACGCCGGCGGCTTCGCGGATGTCGCAACGCCGGGCCAGATCGCCGCGGCGGGCGATCAGCCGTTCCAGCTCGGCCCGCGGGCCGTGGACGATGAAGCGGATGTCGGGGTTCTTGCTGGCGCTTTCGGCCATGCCGGCGACCACCGTCGCCGGGCCGCGGTCGCCGCCCATCGCGTCAACGGAGATCACCACGCCGCCCTCGTCGCCAGGGACGCGAGGCAGAGTGCTGGAATCTGCCGAAGCCATATCCGCGGTCGGTCCGCTCAGGCCGCGTCTTCGTCCAGGTCGACCTCATTGGCCTGCGCCACGACCTCGCGGTCGGCATAATGGCCGCAGGAGGGGCAGACGTGATGCGGGCGCTTCAGCTCGCCGCAGTTGGGGCATTCGTTCGGGTTGCCGGCGACGAGCGCATCATGCGAACGGCGCATGTTGCGGCGGGAGCGGGTAACTCGGTTCTGAGGGACGGCCATGTCTCAACCTCAAGGGGTTCGGGGGGCAACCAGCCTGGGCGGCCCCGGATTTGGTGTTCTTGTCTGGGGCGGGCATAGGCCACTGGAGCGTTGGCCGCAAGTCACGAAAACTGCTCGCAAAGCGGGGGCCGCGGTCCGGGATTCCCCCGCCGGTCGAATGAAGGCGGCAAAATAGCGGGATTTTCGCATTGCGCAAGGGAAAACTGCAAGGGAAGCGGCGCATGCGCGCCGCTGCCTCCGGCGGGGATATTTAAGCAGGAAGAAGCCGGGCGCCCGTGGGGCGGGCCGGGTTCAGCGGCCGAGCTTGGCGTGGACTTCCTCGAGGTCGATCTCGTTTCTGGGCAGCTTGTTGTCCGGGTCGTCGAAGTCGTATTTGAAGAGTTGGAAGTCCTTCTTGTAGATTTCCCAGACCAGGTGGCGCGACAGGTCGTCGAAATAGGCGCTGACCTTGTGGGCGCGCTTGGGGCCGTGGCCTTCGGATTCGTTGAACCTGGGCACGTCCTTCACCTTCAGCCGCACCGGGGTCGGCGCGGCGTCCAGCACCTTCTGCATGCCCTCGTCGAATTTCTCGGTGAAGAGGATCTGGTCGTAGCGCCCGCCGTTGACGATGAAGGTGGCGACATGGCCCGAGACGGCCGACCAGTGGATGTCCGGCTCCATCGGCCGGCGCCAGCGGATGGTGTCGCGCGCAAACAGCAGGAAGCGGCGGAAGCTGGCGACCTGGTCGAATTCGAAGCCGTTCTCGGGGCTGCCGACGTCGACGCCGTAGCGTTGCATCAGTTCCGGCACCAGGTTGCCGCGGTAGCGCTTGCCGTTCCGCTGGATGCCCGCGATCTTGTCGAAGAACGAGGACAGGATGCGCGCATAGGGGTTGCGCACGCAGGTGAAGGTCAGCGCCTTGTGCGTCGCCACGTTCGCCTCGATCAGCGGCTGGCTTTCGGGCTGGTTCCACTTGTGCAACCCGCTGGTGGCGTCGTGGATGTCGCCGTCGAAATAGCGGCCGTGGTCGGAATAGAACATGATCTGCCCGATCGAGGAGCAGGCGCATTTCGGGACGACGCGATAGACCATGCTTTCGCTTTCCGTCATCCACGTTCCTGGAAAACCCATAACTCTCATTCCCTTTACAAAGACTGCGCCGGCCGCGGCGGATGTGCCGGCGGGTTGCCCCTTCGGCCAAAATCGGTAAGGACACAATGCAAATCACCGGCAGAGTTTCAACCAGTGTGAGCATTGCCCGCGTGAAGCGGACAAGATGGGTAACGAGATGGCGCGTATTGCCTTTATTCTGCTGTGCCACAAGGATCCCGAGGGCGTGGTGGCGCAGGCCCGCAGGCTGACCGCCTCGGGCGATTACGTGGCGATCCATTTCGACGGCCGCGCCAATCCGCGCGACTACGAGCTGATCCGGGCGGCGCTGGCCGACAACGCCTCGGTGGTCTTTGCGCAGCGGCGCTGGAAATGCGGCTGGGGCGAATGGTCGCTGGTCGGCGCCACGCTGGAGGCGGTGCGCGCCGCCGTCGCCGCCTTTCCGCGGGCCACGCATTTCTACATGCTCTCGGGCGATTGCATGCCGATCAAGTCGGCCGAATATGCCCATGGCCTGCTGGACGGCGAGGATTGCGACTATATCGAGAGCTTCGATTTCTTCGAATCGGACTGGATCAAGACCGGCTTCAAGGAAGAGCGGCTGGTCTACCGGCACTGGTTCAACGAGCGCACGCAGAAATGGCTGTTCTATGCCAGCTACGATTTGCAGAAGCGATTCGGCCTGCGGCGCCGGGTGCCGGCCGACATCCAGGTCATGATCGGGTCGCAATGGTGGTGCCTGCGCCGCCTGACCGTCGAGAAGGTGCTGGATTTCTGCGCCAGCCGGCCGGACGTGATGCGCTTCTTCTCGACCACCTGGATCCCGGACGAGACCTTCTTCCAGACCGTCGTACCCCATGTCGTGCCGTGGCGCGAGATCCGCACCCGCACGCTGACCTATCTGATCTTCACCGACTAGGTCATGTTGACAAATGGCGGAGCCAGAGGCGGATCGACGTGATGTCGATGAAGCCCAGGAAGCTTTCGGCGGTCTTGTCGTAGCGGGTGGCGACGCGACGGGCATTCTTGAGCTTGTTGAAGCACCGCTCAACGAGATTGCGCAGGCGGTAGAGCCTGCGGTCAACGGCGACCCGTAGCTTCCGGGTTTTGCGCATGGGGATGACCGGCACCACGTCGCGCACCTCCATGGTCTTGCGGATGTTGTCGGAGTCGTAGCCGCGGTCTGCGAGCAGAACGCTTGGCTCGGGCAGGTTGTCAGCCATGACCAGATCGAAGCCGAGGTAGTCCGATGTCTGCCCGGCCGTGATCTCGGTTCTCATGGGCAGGCCTGCCGCATTGACCCGCAGATGGATCTTGGTCGTGAAGCCACCTCGCGAGCGGCCGAAACCTTGGCGCGGAGTCCCCCTTTTGCGCCCGCTGCCTGATGATGAGCGCGAACCACGGTGCTGTCGATCATCTGCAGCGCATCCGGCACGATCCGGCTCTCGTTCAGCGCCTCCAGGATCTGTTCCCACAGCCCCGCCAACGTCCAGCGCCGGAACTGCCGATAGACAGACGACCATTTGCCGAACTCTTCCGGCAGGTCGCGCCAGGGCGACCCCGTTCGGGCGATCCAGAAAATCCCATCCAGAACAAGCCGATGGTTCGTGGGCTTGCGGCCGTTCGGAGAACGGACAGCCAGGATGAAGCGTTCAAAGAACGCCCACTCGTCGTTCGACATCAGGTTTCGTGCCACGCTGGTCTCCATTGCAGATACCAGCTTGAATCACGATCACCGCGCCCGGTGAATCCCTTTTGTCAACACACCCTACGGCATGCCGGTGACTTTCTACAACGATCATTACGACCTGCTGATGGGGCAGAACTCCCTGTTCGCCCGCAAGATCAGCCCCGAGGCGATCCGGCTGCGCGAGCGGCTGGGCGCGCTTTGGGCGGCCAGCGGCGTGCATTTCCCGATCTCGAACGAGGCGACGGGGCTGCTTCGCTTCCTGACCGGGCGGGGCCGGGTCGGGCGGCGCTTCGGCCAGCGGTTCTGGGAGGCCGAGGGCAGCCTGGGCCGCGACAACACGCTGCTGCTGGTGGTGGCCAAGAAATGGCATGTCGCCAAGCGGCTGACCGCGGCGATCCGGGCGCATACGCCGATTCCGGCGGTGGACTACCTGTTCAACGAGCCCGAGGCGCATCTGCCCGACCTGGGCGGGGTCGAGACCACGGTCGAGAAGCGCGACCGGCACCGGCGCGCGCTGATCCGGCTGCTGTTCCAGCATTTCGAATCGAACCGGCTGGTCTTGTGCCTGGACCCCTCGGCGCTGTATCTGATCCAGGATCTGACCTCGGACAAGGCCGATACCCGCATCCTGCTGGTGGATTCCGAATTCGACGACGATTACCTGCGCGGCCATATCGCCCGCGTGGGGCTGGCCGGGAGCGAGACCGCCCCCGAGGTGATCGAACGGCTGCTGCCCATGGTGCGCGCCGACCTGGAACACGAGGCCGAGCGGCTGCGCGACATGGATTTCCCCGGCTTCCATTCCATCGCGCCCTGGCGGCCGGTCGCCGAGAATACCGCGCAACTGGCGCGTTTCCTGGATCTGCCGGCCGAGACCGCGCTGGCGCTTGCCCGGACCGACCACCTGTTCAGCGACTGAGGAGAGAGCCATGCCCGCCTATGACGACAGCAATATCTTCGCCCGCATCCTGCGCGGCGAGATCCCCAACGACACCGTGCTGGAGACCGAGCATACGCTGGTCTTCCGCGACATCCGGCCGCAGGCGCCGGTGCATGTGCTGGCGATCCCCAAGGGGGCCTATGTCAGCTACGACGATTTCGCCGCCAATGCCTCGGATGCCGAGATCGTGGATTTCCACCGCGCCCTGGCCAGGGTGGCGCGCGAGCTGGGCGTGGCGCTGGATGGCGGGCTGGGCTTCCGCGCCATCACCAATGCCGGCGAGCATGGCGTGCAGGAGGTGCCGCATTTCCACATGCACATCCTGGGCGGCCGGCCGATGGGCCGCATGGTTCAGCCGGGCTGAGGCGCCGGGCGCGAGGTCAGCTGGACGAAGACGTCCTCGAGGTCCGGCGCCTCGACCGCGAGGTCGCGGATCGGCAGGCCCGCGGCGCGCAGCGCGTCGATCAGCCCGTCCGTCGGGATGCGCGAGGGCGCATAGCTGAGCGCGAGCCGGCCGTCCCCGCGCCGTTCGGCCCGCACGCCCTCGGGCAGGGCGGGCAGGGCGCGGGCCTCGCCGGTATCGACGACCAGCGTCTTGGAATCGGCGCGGCCGAGCAGGGCGGCGGTATCCTCGCACAGGATCAGCTCGCCATGGTCGATGATGGCGATGCGGTCGCACATCTCCTCGGCCTCTTCCAGGTAATGCGTGGTCAGGATGATGGTCATGCCCTGGTCGTTCAGCCGGCGCACGTTGCGCCACAGCATCTCGCGCAGCTGGATGTCGACGCCGGCGGTGGGTTCGTCGAGGACCAGGATCTGCGGCCGATGCACCAGCGCCTTGGCCAGGAGCAGCCGCCGCTTCATGCCGCCCGAGAGATGGCGCGAATAGCTTTCCGCCTGTTCGGTCAGCCCGACGAGTTCGAGCAGTTCGTCGGTCCAGCGCTCGCGCTTGGGGACGCCGTAGAGGCCGGCCTGCACCTCGAGGCTGGCGCGGGGGGTCAGGAAGGGGTCGATGTTGAGTTCCTGCGGCATGACGCCGATGGCGGCGCGGGACTGGCGCGGGTTCACGTCCTGGTCGAAGCCCCAGATCATCACCTTGCCGGCGGACTTGCGCACCAGCCCGGCCAGGATGTTGATCGTGGTCGACTTGCCGGCGCCGTTGGGCCCGAGCAGGCCGAAGATCGAGCCGGCGGGGATCGCGAGGTCCAGCCCCTTGACCGCCTGTTTCGCCGGCGCCTGGCCGGCGGCGGCATAGGTCTTGGTCAGGCCGCTGATTTCGATGGCCTTCGGGCTTTGCTGGGGGGCTGGCATCGGCTCTTCGTGTTCATTATGATCGCCGCCGGTTTAACCCCGTTTGTCGTCAGAGCTCAAGGAACCGCCATGACCATTCCGGCCCCCGAGATCCAGACCGTCACCTCCTGGAAGGTCGCCTGCGACGGCGACGAGAAGCGGGGCCTCGGTCATCCGCGCGTCTGGCTGGCCATTCCGCGCGATACCGGCTGGGTCGAATGCGGCTATTGCGACAAGCGCTTCGTCATCGACCGCGAACACGCGCACGACGACCACTGAAGCGCAGCTGCTGCCTGGGCCTGCCCGCCGCGGCGGCTTTCCCAGGTGGCCCCAGGCGGCCCCAGGCGGCAACGCCCCGCCGGCCGGGGCGTTGCGACGCCTCCGGCGGGGGTATTTTCAAACGGAGAAAGCCGGGCCGCGCGGCCTTGGCCCCAGGGCCGCTTCGTGGCATCAAGGCGGGCGAATGCAAGAGCAGGGGGCGCGCACATATGACGGACGGATTCGGCAAGGGCCATCACCTCCACCTGATCGACGGCTCGGCCTTCATCTTTCGCGCCTATCACGCGCTGCCGCCGCTGACCCGGCGCTCGGACGGGCTTCCCATCGGGGCGGTGGCGGGTTTTTGCAACATGGTCTGGAAATACCTGCAGGACGGCAAGGGCTCGGACCAGCCGACCCATGCCGCGGTGATCTTCGACCATTCGGCGCGCACCTTCCGCAACGACATCTATCCGCTCTACAAGGCCAACCGGCCCGAGCCGCCCGAAGACCTGCGGCCGCAGTTCCCGCTGACCCGCGAGGCGACGCGGGCCTTCAACATCGCCTGCATCGAGACCGAGGGTTTCGAGGCCGACGACATCATCGCGAGCCTTGCCTGCCAGGCGCGGGACGCGGGCGGTCGGGTGACGATCATCAGCAGCGACAAGGACCTGATGCAGCTGGTCGGCGGCGGGGTCGAGATGATGGACCCGATCAAGGGCAAGCCCATCGGCCCCGACGAGGTGCGCGAGAAATTCGGCGTCGGCCCCGAGCGGGTGGTGGATGTGCAGGCCCTGGCCGGCGATTCCATCGACAACGTGCCGGGCGCGCCGGGAATCGGCATCAAGACCGCCGCGCAACTGATTGACGAATACGGCGACCTGGAGAGCCTGCTGGCGCGGGCGGAGGAGATCAGGCAGCCCAAGCGGCGCCAGACGCTGATCGACCATGCCGAGCAGATCCGCATCTCGAAGCGGCTGGTCGAGCTGGATTGCCGCATGGCGCTGGACTTCACCCTGGAGAGCCTGGAGATCCGCGAGCCCGATCCCGAGGTGCTGCTGGATTTCCTGGTTCGGATGGAGCTGCGCACCCTGACCAAGCGCGTGGCCGAGCGGTTCGGCGCCGAGCCGCCGAGCATGGCCGAGGCAGCGCCGGTGCCGGCCGCCGTGGCCGGGAGCGGGGCCGGGACGGGGGCCGCGCCGGCGGCCGAACTGCCGGCGATCGACCGCAGCCTTTATGTCACCATCCGCGACGAGGCGGTGCTGGCCGAATGGCTGGCCGAGATCGCCGAAAAGGGCGTGGTCGCCATCGACACCGAGACCACCGGGCTCGACGAGATGCAGGCCGATCTGGTCGGGGTCTCGCTGTGCACCGGGCCGGGGCGGGCGGCCTATCTGCCGCTGGGCCATGTCGACGGCGCGGCGGACCTGTTCGGCTCGGGCGCGCGGGTCGAGGGGCAGATGGACCGGGAGCGGGCGCTGGCCATGCTCAAGCCGGTGCTTGAGGATCCCTCGGTGCTGAAGATCGGCCAGAACGTCAAGTATGACTGGAAGCTTCTGGCCCGCCACGGCATCCGCATGGCGCCGCTGGACGACACCATGCTGCTGTCCTATGCGCTGAATGCCGGGGCGCACAACCACGGCATGGACGAGCTGGCGGACCTGTACCTGGGCCATCGCTGCCTGCCGATCAAGGATCTGATCGGCTCGGGCAAGGCGCAGATCAATTTCTCGCAGGTGACGATCGACAAGGCCAGCGAATATGCCGCCGAGGATGCCGAAGTGACCTGGCGGCTCTGGCATCACCTGCGCCCGAAGCTGGCGCCGAACCATGTCACCACCGCCTATGAGCGGCTGGAGCGGCCGATGATCGCGGTGCTGGCCGATATGGAGATGGCGGGCATCCGCATCGATTCCGAGCATCTCAAGCGCATGTCCAACGCCTTTGCCCAGAAGATGGCGGGGCTGGAGGCCGAGATCCACGAGCTGGCCGGCGGGCCCTTCAACGTGGGCAGCCCCAAGCAGCTGGGCGAGATCCTGTTCCAGCGCATGGGCCTGGCCGGGGGCAAGCAGGGCAAGACCGGCGCCTTTTCCACCGGGGCCGAGGTGCTGGAGGACCTGGCCGCCGAGGGGCACGAGTTGCCGGCGCGGGTGCTGGACTGGCGGGCGATCTCGAAGCTGAAATCGACCTATACCGATGCGCTGCCCCTGCATGTGAACCCCGAGACCGGGCGGGTCCATACCTGCTATTCCATCGCCGGGGCGCAGACCGGCCGGCTGGCCTCGACCGATCCGAACCTGCAGAACATCCCGGTCAGGACCGACGAGGGGCGGCGCATCCGCGAAGCCTTCGTCGCCGGGCCGGGGATGCGGATCGTCAGCCTGGACTACAGCCAGATCGAGCTGCGGATTCTTGCGCATGTGGCGCAGATCCCGGCGTTGAAGCAGGCGTTCCGTGACGGCATCGACATCCATGCCATGACCGCGAGCCAGATGTTTGGCGTGCCGGTCGAGGGCATGGACCCGATGATCCGCCGCCGCGCCAAGGCGATCAACTTCGGGGTGATCTATGGCATCTCGGGCTTTGGCCTGGCGCGCAACCTGCGCATTCCGCGGGCCGAGGCGCAGGCCTTCATCGACACCTATTTCGAGCGCTTCCCCGAGATCCGCGCCTATATGGACCGCACCGTCGCCGGGGCCAAGCAGGACGGTTTCGTGCGCACCCTGTTCGGGCGGCGGATCATGACGCCGGGCATCAACCAGTCCGGGCCGGCGGCCGGCGGGGCGCGGCGGGCGGCGATCAACGCGCCGATCCAGGGCGCGGCCGCCGACATCATCCGCCGCGCCATGATCCGCATGCCGGAGGCGATCGGCCACCTGCCGGCGCGGATGCTGCTGCAGGTGCATGACGAACTGGTCTTCGAGGTCGAGGAATCTGCCGTGCCCGAGCTGGTCGCGGCGGCGCGCGGCGTCATGCAGGGCGCGGCCGATCCCGCGGTCCGGCTGGACGTGCCGCTGATCGTCGATGCCGGGCAGGGGGCGAACTGGGCCGAGGCGCATTGAGCGGCGGCGGTCGCGTGGGTGGCGCGGCCGCAGGGGTATTTGGGGAACGAAGAAGCCGGCGAAGGAGGGCGGGATGGGCCATTCGCATTCGCATGACGGCGGGCACGGGCATTCGCACCTGCCGGGCGGGGTGGGCGACGGCGCCATCCTGATTGCGGTGGTGGTCAATCTGGCGCTGACGGGGGCACAGATCCTGGGCGGCTATGTCGCCGATTCCACGGCGCTGATCGCGGATGGGGTGCATAATCTCTCGGATGCGCTGGCGCTGGTGCTGGCCTTTGGCGCCCGGCGGCTGGCGCGGCGGCCCGCCAGCCCCGAGATGAGCTATGGCTGGGGCCGGGCCGAGATCGTCGCGGCCTTCGTCAATTACATCGCGCTGATCGCCATCTCGGTCTGGCTGGGGATCGAGGCGCTGGGGCGGCTCGCCCATCCGCCGCAGGTCGCGGGCGGGCTGGTCATGGCGCTGGCGGGTTTCGCGCTGGTGGTGGATGCGCTGACCGCGGCGCTGGTCTGGCGGGCGTCGCGCGAGAGCGTGAACATCCGCGCGGCCTTCCTGCACAACCTGGCCGATGCGGCGGTCTCGGTCGCGGTGCTCCTGGGCGGGGCGCTGATCTGGGCTTTCGGCTGGCAGATCGCCGATCCGATCCTGACGCTGCTGATCTCGGCGGTGATCCTGTGGCATATCGGGCGGGAGATCGGGCCGGTGATGCGCATGCTGATGCTGGCCGCGCCCGCCGGGGTCGATCATGCGGCGCTGGCCCGCGCCATGGCCGCGGTCGAGGGCGTGGCGGGCGCCCATCACCTGCACCTGTGGCAGATCGACGAGCGGCGCAACGCGCTATCGGCGCATCTGGTGCTGCGCGCGGGGGCCGATCCGGCGCAGGCGGTGCGCCGGGTCAAGGCCTTGCTGCGGCGCGACTTCGGCATCGGCCATGCCACCATCGAGACCGAGCGCGAGGGCGAGCCCTGCGGCGACCGGGATGACGGCCACGGCCATCATCCGCATTAGATCGCGGCGGAATGGCCCGATGCCGCCATGTCGTAGCCGTCGAACATGCGGGCGATCATCCGGGTCAGCGGCCGCCCCTTGGGCGTGATGCGCAGGCCCGCGGCATCGGCCTCGACCATCTCGCCGAAATGCGCGGCGACGGGGGCGAAGACCTGGGCCAGGCGGTCGGCGTCGAAGCCGTGGTCGCGGATGAATTCCTCGGCCCGGATCTCGAAATCGCACATCAGCGCCTCGATCATGCGCGAGCGCCAGCGGTCCTCGGCGGTGAAGGCATGGCCGCGCGTGGTCGAGAAGCGCCCGTCGCGGATCCTGGCCAGATGGGCGCCGGTGGCCGGGGCGTTCTGCGCATAGCCCTGCGGGAAGCGCGAGATCGACGAGGCGCCCAGCCCCACCAGCACCTCGGCCCGGTCGTCGGTATAGCCCTGGAAGTTGCGCCGCAGGAGCCCGGCCTTTTGCGCGCGGGCCAGCCCGTCGCCGGGGCGGGCGAAATGGTCGATGCCGATCTCGTCATAGCCGTCGGCCAGGAACAGCTCGCGCGCGGTTTCGAACAGCCGCAGCCGGCCATAGGGGTCGGGCAGGGCCTCGGAGGGGATCATCACCTGCCGCTTGGCCATCCAGGGCACATGGGCATAGCCGTAAAGCGCCACCCGGTCGGGCGAGAGCGCCAGGAGCTTCTGCACCGATTCGGCGATCTTGCGCGGGTTCTGGTTGGGCAGGCCATAGAGGATGTCCGCGTTCAGGCTGGCGATGCCGCGGTCGCGGATCATGTCCACGGCGCGTTTCGTCACCTCGAAGCTTTGTTCGCGGCCGATGATCTTCTGGATCTCGGGGTCGAAATCCTGCACCCCGATCGAGGCGCGGGTCAGCCCGGCCTCGGCCAGCGCGTCCATGCGGGCCTCGTCGATCTCGTTCGGGTCGATCTCGACCGAGAACTCGGCGCCCTCGGCCAGCGGGAAGGCACCGAGGACCGCGCCGGCGACCAGCCGCATTATCTCGGCCGGCATCAGCGTGGGGGTGCCGCCGCCCCAATGCAGGCGCGACAGCCTGACGCCGGGGGCGAGCGCGGATTTCAGCATGTCCAGTTCCGCCAGCAGCGCCTTGGCATAGGCGCGCACCGGCTCGTCGGATTGCGTGCCCTGGGTGCGGCAGGCGCAGAACCAGCACAGCCGCCGGCAGAACGGCACATGCATGTAGAGCGAGATCGCCGCGCCGGCGGGGATTGCCGCGACCCAGTCGCGGAAGACCGGCTCGCCCACGGCGGGGGTGAAATGCGGCGCGGTGGGGTAGCTGGTATAGCGCGGCACGCGCGCGTCAAACAGTCCGAGCCGCTCAAGTTGCGATTGTTGTTCCATGTTGCTATATCTAGCGTTGAACACGCGCCGGAACCTTGACCCAAATCAAATGCCACATGACGCCGCCCTCTGCGCGACGCAGCAGCCCTGCGAAATCTGCCCCATTCGGTATCGGGCCGTCTGCGCGCATTGCGAAGGCGACGAACTGGCCGAACTGGAGGGCATGAAGTTCTATCGCCGCTACGAGGCGGGACAGGTCGTGGTCTGGGCCGGCGACCGGATGGACTTCGTCGCCTCGGTGGTCGCCGGCATGGCCGGGCTGACCCAGCAGCTCGAGGACGGGCGCACGCAGATGGTCGGCCTGCTTCTGCCCAGCGACTTCCTGGGCCGGCCGGGGCGCGAGATGGCGACCTATACCGTCACCGCGACCAGCAACCTGGTGCTGTGCTGTTTCCGCCGCAAACCCTTTGAAAAGCTGTTGATCGACAATCCCCGCATCGCCAGCCGGCTTCTGGAGATGACGCTGGACGAGCTGGACGCCGCCCGCGACTGGCTGCTGCTCTTGGGCCGCAAATCCGCGCGCGAGAAGATCGCCTCGCTTCTGGTGATCCTGGCCCGGCGCGAGGCGGCGCTGATCAAGCGCCGGCCCGAAGGCCGCATCGCCATCGAACTGCCGCTGACGCGCGAGGCGATGGCGGATTACCTGGGCCTGACGCTGGAGACGGTGAGCCGGCAGATGAGCGCGCTGAAGCGCGAAGGGGTGATCGAGCTGGACGGCAAGCGGCGGGTGATCGTGCCCTCCTTCGTCCGGCTGGTCACGGAAAGCGGCGATGATTCGGACGGCGGGCCGCTGAGCTAGCGCGCCGCCCGCCAAGGTGCCCCGGACGGCGTGTCCGGGGCGTTGGGCCGCCAGTTGGCGGGGACTGGCCGGTCAGCGCGCCATCAGCACCGGCACCTGCGCCTTTTCCAGCATGTTGCGCGTCGCGCCGCCCAGGATCGCCTCGCGGAAGCGGGAATGGCCATAGGCGCCCATCACCAGCATGTCGGCGCCGATCTCGGTCGCGCGGCGGTTCAGGATGTCGCTGACCAGCGGCTGGGTGCGGGCCAGAACCGCGATCTCGGCCCGGACGCCGTGGCGCGTCAGCATCTGGCACAGCGCCCCGCCGGGATCCGAGCGTTCGGGACCGCTGGGCGAGGGGTCGATCACCGTGATCTCGACGCTGTCGGCGGCGATCAGCAACGGCAGGGCGCGGCGCACGGCGGCCAGCGCCTCGTTCGACTGGTTCCAGGCGATCATGACCTTCCTGCCGAAGGGCTCCTTCAGCGCGCCGGGCACGATCAGCACCGGGGCCGAGCCCTCGAACAGCGCCGCCTCGGTCACGGCCTCGGCATCGGTGGGCGCGCCCTCGCCATAGGGGCGGCTCAGCACCACGAGGTCGGAATAGCGCGCGCGCATGCCCACCAGCGTCGAAAGTCCGCCCACCTGCGCCACCGCGGAATCGACGGACCAGCGGATGTCCTCGGGGTCGAGCCGGTCGCGGACCCGCTCCTCCAGCTCGCCTGCCGCCGCCACGGCCTTGTCGATGGATTCCTGGAACACATAGGCCGAGGCGCCTGCATAGTAGTAGCCGCTTTGGGTGTGATCCACGCCCATGCAGAACACGTCGAGATGCGCATCCTCGCGCCGGGTCATGGCAATGGCCGAATCCAGCTGCTTTTGCTGGTCGGCATCGGTCAGAACGGTCAGGATGGTCTTGTAGCCCATGGGCCCTCTCCTTTCGGGGTTCAGAGGCGAGTTTCACCTGCATCCGGCAGGATCGCAATCGCCGTTGGCGGCCGGCTGCGACATCCTGTCCGGATATTTGGGAATTTTACGCCTATCCAGAACGGACGGATTGACGCAGATCAAAGTCTCACGAAACCGTGTGACGTTAGAAGAAGCTGTCGAAGCCGCGAACCCGCCGCATCCAATGCGAATCGGCCGCCTTCGGCGCAGGATGAAGGACAGGAACTTAATGTTGGATACCATCAAGCTGATCGCGCTTGGCACGATTGCGGTCCTGGCCGCGATCGCCGCCAATTACGCGCGACCCGATGATCCCGCCTATCTCGTGAATGCCCTGATCGTCATGCTGGCGGCGGGCGTCATGTTTCTGCGGGTGCTGCGCCAGATGGGCAACGAGCAACCTTCGCTCGAGCCGCATCCCGAGACGCAATACATGGACGACGTGGTCCGGGCCGGCGTGATCGCCACCGCCCTGTGGGGCGTGGTCGGCTTCCTGGTCGGGGTGATCATCGCCTTTCAGCTGGCCTTCCCGGCGCTGAACCTCAGCGACGTCACCATGGGCTATACCAACTTCGGCAAGCTCAGGCCGCTGCACACCTCGGCGGTGATCTTCGCCTTCGGCGGCAACGCGCTGATCGCGACCTCGTTCTACGTGGTGCAGCGCACCTCGGCGGCGCGGCTCTGGGGCGGCAACGCGGCCTGGTTCGTGTTCTGGGGCTACCAGCTCTTCATCCTGCTGGCGGCGACCGGCTATATCCTGGGCGCCACCCAGTCCAAGGAATATGCCGAGCCCGAATGGTATGCCGACTGGTGGCTGACCGTGGTCTGGGTCGTCTACCTGGCGGTGTTCCTGGGCACGATCCTGAAGCGGAAAGAGCCGCATATCTACGTGGCGAACTGGTTCTACCTGTCCTTCATCGTCACCATCGCCATGCTGCATATCGTCAACAACCTGACGATCCCGGTCAGCCCCTTCGGCTCGAAGTCGGTGCAGCTCTTCTCGGGCGTGCAGGACGCGATGACGCAATGGTGGTATGGCCACAATGCGGTGGGCTTCTTCCTGACGGCGGGCTTCCTGGGCATGATGTATTACTTCATCCCCAAGCAGGCCGAGCGCCCGGTCTACAGCTACAAGCTGTCGATCATCCACTTCTGGGCGCTGATCTTCCTGTATATCTGGGCCGGTCCGCACCACCTGCACTATACCGCGCTGCCCGACTGGGCCTCGACGCTGGGCATGGTGTTCTCGATCATCCTGTGGATGCCCAGCTGGGGCGGCATGATCAACGGCCTGATGACGCTTTCGGGCGCCTGGGACAAGCTGCGCACCGATCCGGTGATCCGCATGATGGTGGTGGCCGTCGGCTTCTACGGCATGGCGACCTTCGAGGGGCCGATGATGTCGATCAAGGCGGTGAACTCGCTGAGCCACTACACCGACTGGACCATCGGCCACGTGCATTCCGGCGCGCTCGGCTGGAACGGCATGATCACCTTTGGCGCGCTCTACTACCTGGTGCCGCGTCTTTGGGGGCGTGAGCGGCTTTACTCGACGGGCCTGGTCAGCTGGCACTTCTGGCTCGCCACCATCGGGCTGGTGCTCTACGCGGCCTCGATGTGGGTCTCGGGCATCATGGAGGGGCTGATGTGGCGCGAGGTCGACGCCCAGGGCTTCCTGGTCAACGCATTCGCCGACACGGTGGCCGCGAAATTCCCGATGAACGTGGTGCGGGGAACGGGCGGCGTGCTTTACCTGACCGGCGCGCTGATCATGTGCTACAACCTGTGGGCCACCGTCGCCAAGCAACCCAAGACCCATGCGACCACGGTCGCGGTCCCGGCAGAATGAGGACGGATCATGGCCATTCTTGAAAAGCACAAGGTCCTGGAAAAGAACGCCACGCTGCTGCTGGTCTTTTCCTTCCTCGTCGTGACCATCGGCGGCATCGTCGAGATCGCGCCGCTGTTCTACCTGCAGAACACCATCGAGAAGGTGCAGGGCATGCGACCCTATACGCCGCTGGAGCTGAAGGGCCGCGACATCTACGTCCGCGAGGGCTGCTATGTCTGCCACAGCCAGATGATCCGCCCGATGCGCGACGAGGTCGAGCGCTATGGCCATTACAGCCTGGCGGCCGAGTCGATGTACGACCATCCGTTCCAGTGGGGCTCCAAGCGGACCGGGCCGGACCTGGCCCGCGTGGGCGGCCGCTATTCGGACGAATGGCATATCGACCATCTGGTCAATCCCCAGGCGGTGGTGCCGGAATCGATCATGCCCAAATACGGCTTCCTGCTGGACCGCCCCATCGACTCCTCGAACATGGCGCAACGGCTGCGGACCGATGCGATGGTCGGCGTGCCCTATGACGACCAGATGATCGCCGCGGCGGTCAGCGACTTTGCCGCCCAGGCCGATCCCGATGCCGATGCCTCGGGGCTGGAGGAACGCTATCCGGGTGCGCAGCAGCGCAATTTCGACCGCCGTCCCGGCGTGTCCGAGATGGACGCCCTGATCGCCTATCTCCAGGTCCTGGGCACGATGGTCGATTTCTCGACCTTCGAACCCGATCCGAACCGCTGAGGCCCGCCATGGACAGGTATTCCTTCCTGCGCGAACTGGCCGACAGCTGGGTGCTGCTGCTGCTGGTGCTGTTCTTCCTGGGAGCGATCGTCTTCGCCCTCAGGCCGGGCTCGCGGCCGCTGCATCGCGACGCGGCCGAAAGCATCTTCCGCAACGAGACGAAACCCGCACCGGCGGGCGAGAAGGAGGTCGAGTGATGGCCGATAGCGACGACGAGCACACCAGCCCGCAAAATCCCGACAACCGGATCGAGCTGGAACGCCAGGCCGCCGACGAGGCCCACAAGGCCAAGATCCTGGCCCATCCGCCCGAGGGGCCCGAGGGACCGCTGCATCCCCCGGTCACGCCGCGGCCGGGTGCCACCCGCGTCGTGCGCGACCGCAAGGGCGGGCGCAGGGTGGTCGAGGTGCCCTCGACCGGGCACAGCTGGGACGGGATCGAGGAATATGACAACCCGCTGCCGCGCTGGTGGCTGTGGACCTTCTATGCCACCATCGTCTGGGGGGTGTTTTACTTCATCGCCTATCCGGCCATCCCGCTGGTGAACGGGGCGACGCGCGGCCTTCTGGGCCAAAGCTACCGCTCCGACGTGGCGGCCGAGATCCAGCGCTTCAACGACGCCAACGCCCCGATCCAGGCCAAGCTGGTCGAGACCCCGCTGGAAGAGATCGCCGCCGACCCGGAACTGGCGAACTATACCGCCAATGCCGGCGCCGCGATCTTCCGCACCTGGTGCGCGCAGTGCCACGGCTCGGGCGCGGGCGGGGCCACGGGCTATCCCTCGCTGCTGGACAACGACTGGCTCTGGGGCGGCACGCTGGAAGAGATCCACACCACGGTCATGCATGGCATCCGCGATCCCAAGGACGGCGACACCCGCTATTCCGAGATGCCGCGCTTCGGCACCGACGAATTGCTGGACAACACCCAGATCCGCCAGGTCGTGAACCATGTGCTGGAACTGGGCGGCCTGCCGCATGACGCGGCGCTGGCGGCCGAGGGCGTGGAGTTGTTCGCCGACAACTGCTCGTCCTGCCATGCCGAGGACGGCACCGGCGACCGTGCCCAGGGTGCGCCGGACTTGACCGATGCCGTGTGGCTTTACGGTTCGGACCCGGAAACGATCACCCGCATCGTGCGCGACGGTCCCTTCGGCGTCATGCCGGCCTGGACCGGGCGCCTGTCCGACGCCGACATCGTCGCCGTCGCCGCCTATGTCCACAGCCTTGGCGGCGGCGAATAACTGATCCCAGATCCGTGGCCGGGAAACCGGCCACGGTGGCACCGGCCCCCCGTCCTGTTCGCGCGTTTCCAAGGGGGGCCGGTGTTCTTATCAAACGCAGGGCCTGGTCCTGGCGCAAGCCGGCCGGGCCGGTTTCTTATGCGGATGCGACAATTCGGCCTATGTTCCCCGCATCCCCTCTCGCTATGCTCGGCCAGCCCGCGCTTGACGCAGATCAATGCGTCACCGCTGCCAGGCTCTATATATCCGAGCCACGCGCTACAGGAGCCAATCATGTCGAATTCCGACATCGACCCGCCACGCCTTTATGCTGCCCGAGAGCCGATCTTTCCCCGCCGGGTCCATGGCTGGTTTCGCAACCTGAAATGGATCATCATGGCGGTGACGCTGGCGATCTATTACGTCACCCCCTGGATCCGCTGGGACCGCGGTCCCGCCATGCCCGACCAGGCGGTGCTGATCGACCTGGCCAACCGCCGCTTCTATTTCTTCTGGATCGAGATCTGGCCGCATGAATTCTATTTCGTCGCCGGGCTGCTGGTCATGGCGGGCTTGGGGCTTTTCCTCTTCACCTCGGCCCTGGGGCGGGTCTGGTGCGGCTATGCTTGCCCGCAGACGGTCTGGACCGATCTTTTCCTGCTGACCGAACGCTGGGTCGAGGGCGACCGCAACGCCCGGCTGCGGCTGTGGAACGCCTCCTGGGACTTGCGCAAGCTGCGGCTGCGGCTGACGAAATGGACGATCTGGCTGCTCATCGCGCTGGCGACCGGCGGCGCCTGGATCTTCTATTTCACCGATGCGCCGACGCTGCTGGGCAATCTGCTGATAGGCCAGGCCCATCCCGTCGCCTATATCACCATGGGCATCCTGACCGCGACCACCTTCGTCTTCGGCGGCTTCGCGCGCGAGCAGATCTGCGTCTATGCCTGCCCCTGGCCGCGCATCCAGGCCGCGATGATGGACGAGGACACGCTGACCGTCGCCTATCGCGAATGGCGCGGCGAGCCGCGCGGCAAGCTGCACAAGGGCGAGCCCACGAAATCCGACGGCGGCGCCAAGGGCGATTGCATCGACTGCATGGCCTGCGTCAACGTCTGCCCCATGGGCATCGACATCCGCGACGGCCAGCAGCTGGAATGCATCACCTGCGCGCTGTGCATCGACGCCTGCGACGAGGTGATGGACAAGATCGGCAAGCCGCGCGGGCTGATCGACTACATGGCGCTGAAGGACGAGGCCGCCGAGCGCGCGGGCGAGACGCCGAAGCCGGTGCTCAAGCATATCCTGCGCCCGCGCACGATGCTGTATTTCACGCTCTGGGCGGGGATCGGCGTTGCGCTGGTGGTGGCGCTGTTCCTGCGCTCGCCCTTCGACCTGAACGTGACGCCGGTCAGGAACCCGCTTTACGTCACCATGGCCGATGGCGCGATCCGCAACACCTATGCGCTGCGGCTGCGCAACAAGCAGGGATCCGAGCGCGACTTCACCGTCTCGGTCGCCGGGCCCGACGGCACCGCGCCGGCCGGCGTCGGCCTGACGCTGGAGGGGCTGCCGGCCGCCGATCTTCACGTCGCGGCGGACAGCACCCATACCCAGCGCGTCTATATCACCGCCGAAAAGGGCTCGGCGCTGGCCGAGGGGGCACAGAGCGAGTTGACGCTTTGGGTCGAGGATGCCACCGATGGGAGGAAGTCCCGTATCGACACCGTCTTCCACGGAAGGAGCGAATAGATGCCCCGCGAACTGACCGGCCGCCATGTGCTGATCATCACCCTGGGCGCCTTTGGCACCATCATCGCCGTCAACCTGTTCATGGCCTTCAAGGCCGTGGGCACCTTCCCAGGGCTCGAGGTCAAGAACAGCTATGTCGCCTCGCAGAGCTTCGACCGCGACCGCGACGCGCAGGCGGCGCTGAACTGGACGGTGACGCCGGAGTATGACGGCCGTGAGCTGGTGCTGGCGATCCGGGACGGGCAGGGCCTTCCGGCGCCGGTGCAGGGGCTCGAGGTGACGGTCGGCCGGCCGACCCATGTGCGCGACGACCAGCGCCCCGAGTTCACCTATTCCGGCGGGCTGTTCCGCGCGCCCCTGGTGCTGGCGCCGGGGACGTGGAACATCCACCTGGCCGCGACCGCCCCCGACGGCACGGTGTTCCGCCAGCGCATCGACCATTACCACGGCAACCGGGTGAACTGAGATGTCCGACGCCACGCTGCACGACCACGACGCCCGGCTCTCGGCCTGTCCGGCCTGCGACGCGGCGCCGCTGGCGCAGCGTATCGCCGCGGGCGGGGGCGGGCAGGAGGACATCGTCCTGTCCCTGCCGACGATCCATTGCGCGACCTGCATCACCGATGTCGAGCGGGTGCTGAACCGCCATCCCGGCGTCAGGGACGCGCGGGTCAACCTGACGCTGCGCCGCGTCACCGTGGACGCGCCCGGCATGAGTGCCGAGGAACTGATCCCGGTGGTCGAGGGCATCGGCTACGAGGCGCATGAGCTTGACCCGGCCGCGCTCTCCGCCAGCGCCGCCGACCGGCAGGGCCGCGACATCCTGATGCGCATCGGCGTCGCGGGCTTCGCGATGATGAACATCATGATCCTGTCGGTCGCGGTCTGGTCGGGGGCCGAGGACGCGACGCGCGACATGTTCCACTGGATTTCCGGCGCCATCGCCCTGCCGACGGTCGCCTTTGCCGGCCAGCCCTTCTTCGCCAGCGCCTGGCGGGCGCTCAGGCACGGGCGGCTCGGCATGGACGTGCCGATCTCGCTGGCGCTGGTCCTGGCCAGCGCGATTTCGGTCTATGAGACGGTGCAATCCGGCCATCACGCCTATTTCGACGCGGCGGTGATGCTGTGCTTCTTCCTGCTGATCGGGCGCTACCTGGACTATCGCACCCGCGCCGTCGCCCGCTCGGCCGCCGAGGAACTGACCGCGCTGGAGGTGCCGCGCGCCTTCCGCGTCACCACCGCGGGCGACGAGCCGGTGCCGGTGGTCGAGCTGGTTCCGGGCGACCTGATCCGCATCCGCCCCGGCGCCCGCATCCCCGCCGATGGCGAGATCGCCGAGGGCAGCAGCGAGATCGACCGCTCGCTGCTGACCGGCGAAAGCATCCCGGTTCCCGCCCGTCCGGGCGTCGCGCTTTCGGCGGGCGAGGTGAACCTGACCGGCCCGCTGGTCATGCGGGTGACGGCAGCCGGGCGCGACAGCTCGCTGGCGCGGCTGACGGCGCTGGTCGCGGCGGCGGAATCGGCGCGCGGCCATTACACCGGGCTCGCCGACCGCGCCTCGCGGCTTTATTCGCCGCTGGTGCATCTTCTGGCCTTCTGCAGCTTCCTCGGCTGGTATTTCGCGACGCATGACCTGCGGCTGGCGGTGAACGTGGCCGCTGCGGTGCTGATCATCACCTGCCCCTGCGCCCTGGGCCTGGCGGTGCCGGCGGTGGTGACGGCCGCCTCGGGGCGGCTGTTCCGGCGCGGCATGCTGATCAAGGACGGCACCGCGCTGGAGCGCCTGGCCGAGGTCGATGCCGTGGTCTTCGACAAGACCGGCACCCTGACCATGGGCGTGCCGCAGTTGGTCTCGCTGGACCCCATCCCGGCCGAGGCGCGGCCGGTGGCGCTGGCCCTGTCGCAGGGATCGGGCCATCCGCTGTCGCAGGCACTCGCCCAGGCGCTGCGCGAGGCCGGCACCGAACCCGCCCGGCTCAGCGATCTGCGCGAGGTACCGGGCTATGGCATCGCCGGGATCTGGCAGGGGCGCGAGGTGCGGCTGGGCCGCGCCGACTGGCTGGGCGCCCGGCATGGCGAGGCGACGCTTTCGGCAAGCTGGCTGTCGCTGGGTGATGAGGGGGGGCAGGACGCACCGATCCGGCTGGAGTTCTCGGACCGGCTGCGGCCGGGGGCCGAGGCCTGCGTGGCGCGCATCCTTGGCTCGGGCCGGCGGGTGATGCTGCTGTCGGGCGATGCGGCGCCGGTGGTCCAGGATCTGGCGCAGCGGCTGGGCATCGCGGAATGGCGCGCCGGCGTCACCCCGGTCGAAAAGGCCGAGGCCCTGCGCGATCTGCGCCAGCAGGGGCTGCATCCGCTGATGGTCGGCGACGGGCTGAATGACACCGCCGCCCTGACCGAGGCGCATGTCTCGATCTCGCCCGCCTCGGCGCTGGATGCGGCGCGCACCGCCTCGGACATGGTGCTGATGGGCAGCGACCTTGCCCCGGTGGCCGAGGGGCTGGAGCTGGCGCGCAGCGCCCGCGCCCGGATCAAGGAGAATTTCGCCATCTCGCTGGTCTACAACATCGTCGCGGTGCCCATCGCCATCGCCGGATTCGCGACGCCGCTGATGGCGGCGCTGGCCATGTCGCTGAGTTCGATCAGCGTGACGCTGAACGCGCTGCGGCTGCGGTAAGGAGGAAGCATGGAAATCCTGGGCCTTCTGATTCCGGTTTCCCTGGGCCTTGGCGGGCTTGGCCTGGTGGCCTTCATCTGGTCGCTGCGCGGCCGGCAATACGAGGATCCGAAAGGCGATGCCGAGCGGATCCTCAGCTCGGAATGGGACGACCGCCCCAAGCCGTGACGGCCGCGCCGCGGTTACGGCCTTGTTGGCTTGCATTGCCGGCGGCGAAAGGCCAATCAGGCGCCACCCAACAGACAGGTGAGCGATGGCCAGCCCCGCCCCGTTTTCGCGTTTCGAATTCATGATCGCCTGGCGCTACCTGCGCGCCCGCCGGGCCGAGGGCGGGGTCAGCGTGATGACCTGGATCAGCCTGCTTGGCATCACCCTGGGGGTGATGGCGCTGATCGCCACCCTGGCGGTGCGCGCGGGCTTCCGGGCCGAGTTCGTCGATACGATCCTGGGCGCCAACGCCCATAGCACGGTCTATTACGCCCCCACCCAGATCTATAACGAGCTGACCGAGGAAACCTATGTCACCCCCGGCCGGGTCGAGGATTACGATGCGGTCGCTGCCCGGATCGCGCAGATCCCCGGCGTGATCCGCACCGTTCCGGCCGTGCGCGCGCAGGTCATGGCGCGGCAGGGCGACGCCGCATCGCTGGGCGATGTCCATGGCATCACGCTCGACGCGCTCAAGGAAATGTCGGGCATCGCGGATCCACAGAGCGCGCTGGGGAATCTCGACGATTTCGACCGCGGCATCGCCATCGGCATCGGCATGGCGCGCGACCTGGGCCTGGGCGTGGGCGACCGGCTGCAACTGGTCGCGCCCGAGGGCGCCAAGACCCCCTTCGGCACCACGCCCAGGGTCGAATCCTTCGAGGTGGTCTATATCTTCTCGGCCGGGCGCTACGACGTGGACAAGGCGCGCATCTACATGCCCATGGCCGAGGCGCAGAGCTTCTTCAACCGCGAGGGGCAGGTCGACGAGATCGGGGTCTATGTCGCCGACCCCGAGCGGATCGACGACTGGACCATGCCGCTCTTGCAGGCGGCGGGCGAGCGGGCGCAGGTCTGGACCTGGCGCGACGCCTCGGGTTCGTTCCTCGCCGCGCTCGACATGGAGGACGACGTGATGTTCATCATCCTGTCGATCCTGGTGCTGATCGCCTCGATGAACATCACCTCGGGGCTGATCATGCTGGTCAAGAACAAGGGCCGCGACATCGGCATCCTGCGCACCATGGGCCTGACCGAGGGCTCGGTCCTGCGGGTCTTCTTCCTCTGCGGCGCCTTTACCGGGGTGATCGGCACCATCGCCGGCGTGGCTCTGGGGGTGGCGCTGTCGCTGAACGTCGATCACATCATGGCGGCGCTGAACGCGCTGACCGGCGGCAATGCCTGGCAGCCCGAGGTGCGCGGCATCTATCACCTGACGGCGGAGCTGCGGGCCTGGGACATCTTCCGCGCGGCGGCGCTGTCGCTGGCGCTGTCCTTCGTCGTCACCATCTTTCCCGCGCGCCGCGCCGCGCGCATGAACCCGGTCGAGGCGCTGCGCTATGAATGACATCCTGGTTCTGGAAGGGATTTCCAAGACTTACGGCATCGGCGGACCCGCCCCGGTGCCGGTTCTGGACGGGCTGTCCCTGCGCATCGCCCGCGGCGAGGTGGTGGCGCTGGTTGCCCCCTCGGGCGCCGGGAAATCGACGCTGCTGCATATCGCCGGGCTTCTCGACAGCGCCGATTCGGGGCGGGTGCTGCTGAACGGGCGCGACATGGCCGGGCAAAGCGACCGGGCCCGGACCGAGGCGCGGCGCGAGGAGCTGGGCTTCGTCTATCAATTCCACCACCTGCTGCCCGAGTTCTCGGCGGCCGAGAACATCGTCCTGCCGCAGCTTGCCAATGGGGTTTCGCAGGCGGCGGCGCGGGCGCGGGCGCTGGACCTGCTGGGCCGCGTGGGGCTGTCGCACCGCGCCGACCACCGCCCGGCGCAACTGTCGGGGGGCGAGCAGCAGCGCGTCGCCTTCTGCCGGGCGCTGGCGAACCAGCCCTCGCTGCTGCTGGCGGACGAGCCGACGGGGAACCTGGACCCGGCGACTTCGGACAAGGTCTTCGACGTGCTGATGGCGCTGGTGCGCGAGACCGGGCTCGCGGCGCTGATCGCCACCCATAACATGGATCTGGCGGCACGGATGGACCGGGTGATCCGGCTGGGCGAGGGCGGTGCGGCATGAGCGCGGATGCCGGCCGGCGGTGCATGGCCGGTGGATGCGCGGTGCATGGCCGCAGCACGGCGACCACGGCGCCAGGCCCGGCTGGGCCTGCGAGCCCCAAGTCCTCGCGCCGCGCGCGCAGGCGTAGCGCAGCCCTGCTCGGGCTGCTCTGCCTGCTGCCCGCCCAGGCTTATGCCGACCCGTTCGAGCAATTCGGCACGGCGATGAAATACGGCCTGCCGCTGGCGGCGGCGGTCTGCGCCGCCGACCAGGACCGGCTGGAGGATTTCGCGGTGCGCGGCGTTTTGCAGGCGGCGCTGGCCTGGGGAATGAAGGAGTTCTTCGACGGCGCCCCGATCTCGCGCCGCCCCTCGGGCGGGGGCAAGGGCTTCCCCTCGGGCCATACGGCGGCGGCCTTCTTCGGCGCCTCGGACCTGGCCGGAAAATGCTTCGACGACCGCCCCGAGGCCGGCGCCCTGGCCTATGGCGCGGCCGGGCTGACGGGCTGGAGCCGGGTCCATGCCGGCGAACACACCCCGGCGCAGGTGTTCAGCGGCGCGCTGCTGGGGGTTTCGTTCGGCGCCGCGAGCTTCGGCATTGGCAGCGAGGGGGTAAGCTTTTCGCTGGGGATGCGGTTTTGATTAACCAATTGTGAAAGCTTGTATTTTAGGAACATCGCGATTGATGTTCGGGAAATGTTCTGCATACTCCGAACGACGGTTCATCCAAGCGAGGTTCCCGGATGCGTATTCCTGCCCTGCCAGCGGCGCTGGCGCTTTTGCCGGTCCTTGCGGCCTGCGCCCAGACCCAGATCCAGCCCATGACCAGGGACACGTTCAAGGTCGCGACCCATGCGGCACCGGCCTGCGGCCCGTCGGGCGCCCGCAACGTGGCCTTCAAATCGGCGGCGATCGAGGTGATCCGCAAGGGCGGCGACCGATTCGTGATCCTGGGCGATCACAGCGACAGCGGGCTGCAGGGCGATTTCCTTCGCGGCTTCCAGCAGAACTACTCGCAGGGCATGGTGGTGAAGATGGTTCCCGAAGGCTCGCCGGAGGCGAGGAATGCGCTGTCGGCGCGCGAAACGCTGGGCGCCGACTGGCACGCGATCGTCGCGAAGGGCACACCCACGACCTGCGGCTAGGAAGGTCGCGACGCCGCGTGCGCGGCGGGGGCTATCCCGTGCGCGACCCGGCCAGGATCACCATCGCCCCCAGCACGCAAAGCCCGCCGCCGAGCAGATCCCAGCGCGTCGGCACCTGGCCTTCGGTCAGCCAAAGCCAGCCCAGCGAGGCCGTGACATAGATCCCGCCATAGGCCGCATAGGCGCGGCCGGCGAAATCGGCATCCACCCGCGTCAGGAGCCAGGCGAAAACCGCCAGGGACAGCATCCCCGGAACCAGCCAGAGCGGCGATTTGCCAAGCCGCAGCCAGGCCCAGAAGGCAAAGCAGCCGGCAATCTCGGCCAGCGCCGCCAGGACATAGATCGCAAGCGGAGCGGCCAGGATCACACGTCCAGTTCCTCGGCATCGGCGAACTGGGCATTCTCCTGGATGAACTGGAAGCGCAGTTCGGGCTTCTTGCCCATCAGCCGCTCGACCAGGTCTCCGGTCTCGCCGCCCTCTTCCTCGTCGATCGAGACGCGGATCAGCTTGCGCGTCCGGGGGTTCATCGTGGTGTCCTTCAGGTCCTTGGCGTCCATCTCGCCCAGGCCCTTGAAGCGCTGCACGTCGATCTTGCCCTTGCCGCCCAGGCCCTTGGCCAGCCACGCCTCTTTCTCGGCGTCGTCGGCGACATAGATGCGATGCGGCCCTTGCGTCAGCCGGTAAAGCGGCGGGCAGGCCAGGTAGAGATGCCCCTTGTCGATCAGCGGCCGCATCTGGGTGAAGAAGAAGGTCATCAGCAGGCTGGCGATATGGGCGCCGTCCACATCGGCATCCGTCATGATGATGACCTTGTCATAGCGCAGGTCGTCGACGTTGAAGCGCGAGCCCATGCCGACCCCCAGCGCCTGGCAGAGATCGGCGATCTCCTGGTTCGAGCCCAGCTTGGACGAGGCCGCGCCCAGCACGTTCAGGATCTTGCCGCGCAAGGGCAGCAGCGCCTGGGTGGTGCGTTCGCGCGCCATCTTGGCGCTGCCGCCCGCCGAATCGCCCTCGACGATGAAAAGCTCGGTGCCCTCGCGGTTGGTGGCCGAGCAATCGACCAGCTTGCCGGGCAGGCGCAGCTTTTTCGTGGCCGACTTGCGGGCGGTTTCCTTTTCCTGCCGGCGCCGCAGCCGCTCCTCGGCGCGCAGCACCAGGAAGTCCAGGATGGCGCCGGCCGATTTGGTATCCGCCGCCAGCCAGTTGTCGAAATGGTCGCGCACCGCGCCCTCGACCAGGCGCTGCGCCTCGGTGGTGGCCAGCCGGTCCTTGGTCTGGCCGACGAATTCCGGCTCGCGGATGAAGCAGGAAACCAGCGCGCAGCCGCCCGCCAGCAGGTCGTCGCGGGTGATCTGCGCCGCCTTCTTGTTGCTCACCCGCTCGCCATAGGCGCGGATGCCGCGCAGGATCGCCGACCAGAAGCCGGCCTCATGGGTGCCGCCCTCGGGCGTGGGCACGGTGTTGCAATAGGACTGGATGAAGCCGTCGCGCGACGGCGTCCAGTTGATCGCCCAGTCCACCTTGCCCGGCGTGTTGAACTTTTCCTTGAAATCGACGCTGCCGGCAAAGGGGCGGTCGGCATAGGTCGAGGCATTGCCCAGCACCTCGCCCAGGTAATCGGCAAGCCCGCCCGGAAAGTGGAACGTGGCCTCCAGCGGCGTTTCGCCGTCGTCGATCTCGGACTTCCAGCGGATCTCGACGCCCGAGAACAGATAGGCCTTGGACTTGACCATGCGCAGCAGCCGCGCCGGCTTGAAGCGGTGATGGCCGAAGATCTGGTCGTCGGCGTGGAAGGTGACGGTGGTGCCGCGCCGGTTCGGGGCGGCGCCGACCTTCTCGACCGGGCCCAGCGGCAGGCCGCGCGAGAAGCGCTGCTCGTAAAGCTCGCGGTTGCGGGCGACCTGCACCACCATGCTGTCGGAAAGCGCGTTGACCACCGAGGCGCCGACGCCGTGCAGCCCGCCCGAGGTCTGATAGGCGTCGCCCGAGAATTTGCCGCCGGCGTGCAGCGTGCAGAGGATCACCTCCAGCGCCGACTTGCCGGGGAATTTCGGATGCGGGTCGATGGGGATGCCGCGGCCGTTGTCGCGGATCACCACGCTGAAATCGGCCAGCAGCTCGACCTCGATGCGGCTGGCATGGCCCGCCACCGCCTCGTCCATCGAGTTGTCGAGGATCTCGGCGACCAGGTGATGCAGCGCGCGCTCGTCGGTGCCGCCGATATACATGCCGGGTCGCTTGCGCACCGGCTCCAGCCCCTCCAGCACCTCGATCGAGGATGCCGAATAGCTGTCGGAAGCCTTATCCGCGGCGGGGAAGAGATCGTCGGCCATGGCACCTGCTCGTCTTGTTCTTCTGGGGCGGGGTTATCTCATGCCCGGCGGGCCGGGGGCAAGGGAAAGTGGATCGCCCGCCGCCGACCGCAAGGGATGGGAGGGGGATCATGACGAATTTGCGTCGCTTTCACGACTCGGACCGGGTTTTGTTGACCAGGATCAAAGTGTGCCGCCGCGCGCCGTGCCATATCCTGCGCAGTATCGAGTTGCAGTATGGTCAGGGCATATGGAAGGTCATCCGGTTTCGAGTGAGTCCCTGGTCATGCCGCCGGTTAGCGAGTGCGCCGGGACCGGGGCGGGGACGGCAGAGCCATCGGCCACCCCCGCCATCGTGCCTTCGGCCGATGCGGAGCCCAGGGGGCCGAAAAGCTTTCCCAGCCTCGACCCGGATGCGATCCGGCTGGCCTTCGAAACCGGACGCTATCCCTATCCGCGCCGCATGGGGCGCGTCGCCTATGAGCGGGAAAAGGCCCGGCTGCAGGCAGAGTTGCTGAAGGCGCAGATCTGGGCGCAGGAGACGGGGCAGAAATTCGTCATCCTGTTCGAGGGCCGCGACGCCGCCGGCAAGGGCGGCACGATCAAGCGCTTCATGGAACACCTGAACCCGCGTTTTGCGCGGGTGGTGGCGCTGAACAAGCCCTCCGAGATCGAGCGCGGGCAATGGTTCTTCCAACGCTACATCCGCCACCTGCCGACCGCGGGCGAGATGGTGTTCTACGACCGCAGCTGGTACAACCGCGCCGGGGTCGAGCGGGTCATGGGCTTCTGCTCGCCGGTGGAATACCTGGAATTCATGCGCCAGGCCCCGGAATTCGAGCGCATGCTGGTCCGCTCGGGCATTCGGCTTTACAAATACTGGTTCTCGGTCACCCGCGACGAGCAGCGGGCGCGTTTCGAGGCGCGCGAGACCGATCCGCTGAAGCGCTGGAAGCTTTCGCCCATCGACCTGGCCAGCCTCGACAAATGGGAGGATTACACCGAGGCGAAGGAGGCGATGTTCTTCTATACCGACACCGCCGACGCGCCCTGGACCATCGTCAAGTCGAACGACAAGAAGCGGGCGCGGCTGAACTGCATGCGGCATTTCCTGTCGACGCTGGACTATCCCGACAAGGATGCGGCCATCGCGGCGCCGCCCGATCCGCTGATCGTCGGCCATGCCAGCCATGTGATCCATTCGGCCGAGCATATCCTGGGCGCATCGCTGCACCCCGACCAACGGCGGACGCCGCCGGTGGCGGGCCCGCCCCTGGGGTGATCGCCCGCGCGGCCGTGCCGGCCGCGGGCATTTCCTGAAACCGGCATGGCCGCGAACGGGCGAGATCCTCTGCTTCGCCGGCCCTCGTGTTGAACAGGCAGGCGAGGGAACCCGGCGGGCGGTCCTCTTGCGAGAATCAAGCGCCGGAACCCGACCAGTTCCGGCCTTCTGGCTGTCAGGGACCCAGGCCGCAGGCCGGGAAAACCCCGGCGGCTGGTGCGGTGTCGCAGCGCGCCTGCAGCAAGCTGGAGCGGACGAGACGGCCGTTCCGCCTAACAGGCCGCTGAAAAAGGATTTTGAGAGGGCGACGCAGCGGAAATCGTTCTGGATCCAGCTAATATCGGCCCGAAAATGGGGTGTTTTCGGCAAATTTGAAGCGGATTTTCCGGTGCCCTGCCCGCGCTGTCCTGTCGCAAGGACTTTTTCAGCAGCCTGCTAAAGGCCAAGGAGCGCAAGGGCTTGCGATGCCCAAGGGGGCCGTTCTTTGCCAGACGGGACAGGCGCGGGGCCGAGGTCAGAACAGGTCCGCCGGCTTTGTCCCAAGGTAGTCGCCGAAAGCCCGCGCCTGCCGGATCGCGCCCCGTCTACTCTGGTTCCGCCAGCCGTTCCTGCCACATCTTGCGAAAGGCAGGACGGGCCTGGCAATCGTCAAGCCAGGCGGTGACGGCCGGGAATTGCTCCATCAGCTCGCCATAGCCCTGGGCATAGCGCAGGATCTCGGCCAGGTTCAGGTCGGCCACGGTGAAGCGGCCGCCGACCAGGTGGCCATGCCGGGCAAGGTGATCCTCCAGCACGCGCAGGGGGCGGACCAGCCGCTCGGCGGCATGCGCCACGGTGGCCTGGGCCGCGCCGGGCTGGGCCTGGCCCTTGCCGTGGTTGAACAGGATGACCAGCGCGTCCTGTTCGATGGCGGTGGCGGCGTAGAAGCTCCATTGCAGCATCAGCGCATCCTCGATGGCGTCGGCGGGACCGAAGGGCTGGCCGTATTTGCGCGCCAGGTGCAGGGTGCAGGCCAGCGATTCCGACAGCACCAGGTCGCCGTCCTGGATCACCGGGATGGCGCCTGCGGGCGAGAGCTTCAGGAAATCCGGCGAATGCGTGTTCAGCGGCGCGTCGGATGCATCGGGATCGGGCAGGCGATAGGCCTGGATCACCGGCACCTGCTTGAAGGGCAGGCCCAATTCATGACACAGCCAGATGATGCGCGATGCGCGCGAGCGGGTGACGCCATAGACGGTCAGCATGGGCCTCTCCTTGATGCGGTGGCAGCTTAGGCGGGTTCAGAGCATCTGGGCAAGATAGCGCATCATGTTGCCGCCCATGACCTTGGCGATCTGCTGGTCGCTCAGCCCGGCATCCAGCAATGCCTGGGTCAGCGCGGCCAGATGCGAGGCATCGAAGGGTGCATCGACCGAACCGTCGTAATCCGAGCCGAGCGAGACGTGATCCTCGCCCACCAGCGCGATGGCGGCCTGGATGCCGGCGGCGATGTCGGCCGGGGTCTTGCCGCAGACGACATCGGCCCAATAGCCGATGCCGATCAGCCCGCCCTTGCCGGCGATGGCCTGCAGCAGCGCGTCGTCGAGGTTGCGCGGACTGGGGCAATGGCCGTGGATGCCGGTATGGGACAGGATCGGCCGGGTGCCGGGAATGGCCAGAACGTCGCGCACCATCTGCGGGCTGGCATGGGCCAGGTCGATGATCATGCGCTTGGCCATCATCTCCTCGACCACCTGCCGGCCGAAGGGGCTGAGCTCGGCGCCGCTGCCGCCTTCGCCATGCAGGCTGCCGCCAAGCTCGTTGTCGAAGAAATGCGTCAGGCCCAGCAGGCGGAAACCGGCGCCGTAAAGCACCTGGAGGTTGCCGATCTGCCCCTCCAGCGGATGCGCCCCTTCCGAGCCCAGGATGGCGCCGACCGTCTTCGCGCCGTTCTGCCGCGCCTCCAGCAGGGTCTGCAGATCCTCGGCCGAGCGGATCAGCATGAGCTGGTCGGGCGCGCGCTCGGCGGCGCGGCGCAGGGCGGCGGCCTGGACCAGCGCGCGCTCCTTGAGGCTGAACCAGCTCGGCAGCGGGCGCAGCTGGCCGATGAAGAGCGGGGTGATGTTGTCCGGCGCCTCGGCCGAGTTGCGACCATAGTTCTGGCCGCGCGGGCTCTTGGTGACGGTGGTGAAGACCTGCACCGCGACATTGCCCTCGGCCAGCCGCGGAATGTCGGTATGGCCGCGCTCGGCGCGTCCCAGCAGGTCGCGGTCCCAGAGCAGCGCATCCGAATGCCAGTCGCCGATCACCAGCCGTTGGTGCAGCGCCTCGGCCTGGGGCGAGACCGGCCAGCCCTCGGCGGGCCCGGAAACCGGGTTCAGGCGGCGCTCGACGAATCCCGGCCCCCAGATCGCCACCACGACGGCGGCCAGGGCCGCCAGGCCCAGAAGCCAAAGGATGGTGCGTCGGATCATGCGGATCATGCCGTCCCCTTTTTCGGTTTCCCGGCAGCATAGGACGGGCCCATGCCGCAGGCGACGAAAAACTGCCCCGGCAACGGCTGGGGGAAGAGGGGGCTCTGCCCCCATCCCTTCGGGATTCCCCCGGGATATTTCGACACGGAAGAACGGCGGAAGAGGCCCTGCCGTTCTTTCGTGTCCAAATATCCTCTGGGGGTCCGGGGGGCGAAGCGCCCCCGGCGGCGTGGGTTCAGTCCTCCATGGCCTCGAGTTCCTCGATGAAGCCCTCGATCATCGACAGGCCCTTGTCCCAGAAGGCCGGGTCTGAGGCGTCGAGGCCGAAAGGCGCCAGCAATTCCTTGTGATGGCGCGAGCCGCCCGCCGCCAGCATGTCGAAATATTTCGCCTGGAACTCGGGCAGCCCGTCCTCGTAGGCGGCGTAAAGCGCGTTCACCAGCCCGTCGCCGAAGGCATAGGCATAGACGTAGAAGGGCGAATGCACGAAATGCGGCACATAGGTCCAGAAGGTCTCGTAGCCCGGCATGAATTCGAAGGCATCGCCCAGGCTTTCCGCCTGCACCGACATCCACAGCGCGTTGATGTCGTCCGGCGTCAGCTCGCCCCGCGCGCGGGCGGCGTGCAGCTTGCATTCGAAGTCGTAGAAGGCGATCTGGCGCACCACCGTGTTGATCATGTCCTCGACCTTGCCGGCCAGCAGCGCCTTGCGCTGCGCCTTGTCCGCAGTCCGGGCCAGGAGCGCGCGGAAGGTCAGCATTTCGCCGAAGACGCTGGCCGTTTCGGCCAGGGTCAGCGGGGTCGCGGCCAGCAGTTCCCCCTGCGCTGCCGCCAGCCGCTGGTGGACGCCGTGGCCCAGTTCATGCGCCAGGGTCATCACGTCGCGCGGCTTGCCCAGATAGTTCAGCAGCACATAGGGATGGACGGTGGTCACGGTCGGATGGGCGAAGGCGCCCGGCGCCTTGCCGGGTTTCACCGCCGCGTCGATCCAGCCCTGCTCGAAGAAGGGCTGCGCCAGTTCCGCCAGCCTCGGCGAGAAGCCGGCATAGGCGTCCAGCACCGTCGCCTGCGCCTCGGCCCAGGGGATCAGGCGCGGGCTTTCGCTGGGCAGCGGCGCGTTGCGGTCCCAGACCTGGAGCTTGTCGAGCCCCAGCCAGCGCGCCTTGAGCCGGTAGTAGCGATGCGACAGGCGCGGATAGGCGGCGGTGACGGCGTTCTTCAGCGCCTCGACCACCTCGGGCTCGACATGGTTCGACAGGTGCCGCGCCGTCTGCGGCGTCGGCATCTTGCGCCACTTGTCCTCGATGGCCTTTTCCTTGGCGAGCGTGTTGTGGATGCGGGCGATGAGCTTGACGTTCCTGCCGAAGACCTCGGCCAGGGCGCGGGCGCCGGCCTCGCGCCGGGCGCGGTCGTGGTCGGTCAGCAGGTTCAGCGTCGCCTCCAGCCCCAGTTCCTCGTCCTCGCCCTCGACGGCGAAGGTCAGGCCGGCCGTGGTCTCGTCGAAGAGCCGGTTCCAGGCGGCGGCGCCGACCACGGAATTGTCGTGCAGGAAGCGTTCCAGCTCGTTCGAGAGCTGATAGGGGCGCATCGCGCGCATGCGGTCGAAGACCGGCTTGTAGCGGGCGGGACCGTTCGGCGCGGCGAAGATTTCCTCGTAGCGCGCATCGGGGATGCGGTTGAACTCCAGGCTGAAGAACACGAGCTTGGTCGTTGCCGCGGTGATGCGGTCCTGAAGGTCGCCCATCTGCTTGGCGCGGGCCGAATCGGTGGTGTTCTGGTAATAGCGCAGCCCGGCATAGGACATGACCCGCCCGGCCAGGATGTCGATCTCCTGGTAGCGCTCGATGCATTCCAGCATCTTGCCGGCGTCGAGCGAGACCAGCTTGCCGTCGTAGTCGCGGGCGAAGATGCAGCAGGCCCGCTCGACCGCCTCGACGTCGCGGGCCAGTTCCGGCGAATCGGGCGCGGGATAGAGATCGCCCAGGTCCCATTCCGGCAGCGCGCCCAGATCGGGGGTTTTGGCCGGGACAGGCAAGGCATTCTCGTCTCGCGGCAGGACGCGGTCCAGGGGGCTGCGGGCAGAAATCGTCATGATCGCTCCTTTCGTATGGTCAACATGTGACCTCTGAACCGCCGGGCTGCAAGCCATGCGATGTGCAGGGCGGGGGCGCGGGATGCGGTTCAGGATGCGGCGGCGGCGCCGAAATGGGCGATGGCGGCGTCCAGGAAGCGGCTGCGGACGGGGTCGCGTTCCATCATCGGCTCGTGCCGGCAATCGGCCAGGTCCAGCAGCCGGGCGCCGGGCCAGGCGGCGGCGCGGCTGCGGATGGCCTGGGGCGAGACGACCCGCTCGCGATCCCCCAGCGCGATCAGCGCCGGCAGCGCGGGCGGGGGCAGGGCGGCCAGGCGCCGGCATTCCAGAAGCGCCGCGCGCAGCCAGTCGTTGCTGGCGCCGCCGACCGAGATGTCGGGCCAGGCCGCGGCCTCGGCCACCAGCCGGCCCCAGCGCCGGCCGTCATGGGTCAGCAGGTTGTCGTGGAACGGGTCCATCAGCACGAAGCTGTTCTCGCCCCCCGTGCGCGGCGCGGGGTGGCCGCCGCGGCCCAGCCGGCCCAGCGTGGTGGCAAACGCCAGCGCCAGCGCCTCGGGCACGCCGCGCAGGTTGATGCCCCACATCGGCGCCGAGAACGCCGCGCCTTGCACCGGCAGGCCCGAGTCGAGCGCGGCAAGGCCGATGGTGCCGCCCATGGAATGCGCCAGCAGGTGCCAGGGCCGCGGCAGGTCCAGTTCCTGCGCCGCGACCACCAGTTCGACCACGTCGCGCTGGTAATCGGCGAAATCGCCGATATGGCCGGGCCGGACATTGTCCTGCAGGCGGTCGGACATGCCCTGTCCGCGCCAGTCCAGCGCCAGCACGTCCAGCCCGGCGGCGTTCAGGTCGGCCGCGACCTCGGCGTATTTCTCCAGGTATTCGGTGCGGCCCGGAAACAGCAGCACCGTGCCCGAGGCGCCGCCCGCGGCCCAATGCGCCGCCCGCAGGCGCACCCCGTCCTCGGCCCGCAGCCAGAAGGCGCGGGCCAGGGGCAGGGGGTCGCCGGGCAGCGTGTTGAAGGGCGCGGGCTTCATCGCTTCAGGACAGCAGCGCGCCCAGCTTCATCGCCGTGCCCATCGAGCCGTCGACCCGCAGCTTGCCGGTCATGAAGGCAGTGGTCGGGTTCACGTCGCCCGACAGCAGGCCCTCGAAGGTCTCGCGGCTGGCGGTCAGCGTCACCTCGGCCTCGTCGTCGGCGGCACGGGCACCGTCGGCGTCGATATAGACCGCCCCCTCGCCCTCGATGACGAATTTGGCGGTGCCGTCGAAGCCCTTGGCCTTTTCGTCCAGCGCGGCCACGGCTGCCTCGATGACTTTGCTCATTCTGGGATCTCCTGTTCTCGTGTCTGGAATTAGACGATGGGGAAAGTTACATGGGGAATATGCTTTTGCCAGTCCCCCATTTCCATCTTGCCGTTGCGGCAGCGCTTTTCCTGGGGCTGGCGGCGGCCGGCCCCGGCCATGCGCGGCAGGACGGGGGCCCCTTGCCCCATGCGATGCCGGTGCAGGACGCACCGCCGCAGGACGATATTCCCGAGGACGAGGAGGGTCCGCCCGAAGACGAAGGCGAGGCGCTGCCCGAAAGCCCGCTTTCCGAACCCGCGGCCCCCTCCGAGCCGACCGCCGAGGCGCGGCTGCGCGAGCGCGAGGACCTGGACCTGCTGTTTGCCGAACTGGCCCAGCCGGGCGGCGAGACCTGGGCGCGGGCCGAGACCGACATCCTGCGCATCTGGTCGCGCTCCGGCTCGGCGGCGATGGACCTGCTCTACAAGCGGGGCGAGGCGGCGCTGGACACGGGCGACACCGTCACCGCCATCGGCCACCTGACCGCGCTGACCGACCATGCGCCGGATTTCGCGGCGGGCTGGTATCTGCGCTCGGTCGCCTTCTATCTGGAGGGGGATTTCGGCCCGGCCATCGCCGATCTGGGGCAGGTGCTGCGGCTCGAGCCGCGCCATTTCGGCGCCCTGACCCAGCTGGGCACCATCCTCGAGGAACTGGGCGACGACCGGGACGCGCTGGAGGCCTTTCGCCAGAGCCTGAAGATCCACCCCCATCAACAGGAGGCGCAGGATGCCGTCCAGCGCCTCGAACGCAAATTGCAGGGCACCGACGCCTGATGAGTGACAGATCGCGGGTCACGGCCGTCCTTGGCCCGACCAATACCGGCAAGACGCATTATGCCATCGACCGGATGCTGGCGCATCACACCGGGGTCATCGGCCTGCCGCTGCGCCTGCTGGCGCGCGAGGTCTATGACCGCATCGTCAAGGCGCGCGGCCCCTCGGTCGTGGCGCTGGTCACGGGCGAGGAGCGGATCGTGCCCGAGCGCGTGCAATACTGGGTCGCCACCACCGAGGCCATGCCCGAGGTCGGCGCCGATTTCGTCGCCATCGACGAGATCCAGCTTTGCGCCGACCCCGAGCGCGGCCATGTCTTCACCGACCGGCTGCTCAACATGCGCGGGCTGCATGAAACCCTGCTGCTGGGCAGCGACACCATGCGCCCGGCCATCGCCGCGCTGGTGCCGCAGGCGCAGTTCATGCGGCGCGAGCGGTTCTCGGCCCTGTCATGGGCCGGCTCGAAAAAGATCAGCCGGATGCCGGCGCGCTCGGCCATCGTCTGCTTCTCGGTCGAGGAGGTCTATGCCACGGCCGAGCTGATCCGCCGCCAGAAGGGCGGCTGCGCCGTGGTCATGGGGGCGCTGAGCCCGCGCACCCGCAACGCGCAGGTCGCCATGTATCAGGCGGGCGAGGTCGATTACCTGGTCGCCACCGATGCCATCGGCATGGGGCTGAACCTCGACATCCGCCACATCGCCTTTTCCGCCACCGAGAAATTCGACGGCCGCCGCTATCGCCCGCTGTTCCCGCATGAGCTGGGCCAGATCGCCGGCCGGGCGGGGCGGCATACCGAGCCGGGCAGCTTCGGCGTCACCGGCGATGCCGCGCCGCTGGACGAGGGGCTGATCGAGGCGATCGAGAACCACCGCTTCCAGCCGATCGGCCGGCTGATGTGGCGCAATGCCGCGCTGGAATTCGGCACGGTCGAGCGGCTCTTGCAAAGCCTCGAGACGCAGCCGCAATCGGAATGGCTGGTGCGCGGGCGCGAGGCGGACGACATCCGCGCGCTCAAGGCGCTGTCGGCGATGCCCGAGATCCGCGACCAGGTGACGCATCCGCGCGAGGTGCGGCTGCTCTGGGACGTCTGCCGGATCCCGGATTTCCGCTCGATCTCGGCGGCCGAGCATTCGACGCTGCTGGCGCGGATCTTCGGCTTTCTGCGCGAGGGCAAGGTGCCCGGCGACTGGCTGGAGGGGCAGATCCGCCGCATTGACCGGATTCAGGGCGACATCGACACATTGTCGAAACGATTGGCATATATACGCACCTGGACCTATGTTGCCCAACGATCCGGCTGGGTGTCGGACGAAAGTCATTGGCGTGCCGAGACGCGCGCGGTAGAAGATCGGTTGTCGGACGCGTTGCACGCGGCTCTGACGCAAAGATTCGTGGACCGGCGCACTTCCGTGCTGCTGCGCCGGCTCAAACAGAAGGAGAGCCTTTTGGCCGAGGTGAATGACAAGGGCGAAGTGACGGTCGAGGGCGAATTCGCCGGCCGTCTGGAAGGCTTCCGCTTCCACGCCGATCCGAGCGCAACCGGGGACGAGGCGCGGATGCTGCAACGCGCCGCCTATGAGGCGCTGCGCCCCGAGTTCCATCTGCGCGCCGACCGCTTCTACAACGCGCCGGATACCGAGTTGGACTTCACCGAGCAGGGCGGCCTGATGTGGGGCAGCTCGGCGGTGGGCAAGCTGGTCAAGGGCGCCGAGGCGCTGAAACCCGGCGTCGAGGCCTTCGTCGACGAGGAGGCGGGCCCCGAGATCGCCGAGAAGGTGCGCCGCCGCCTGCAGCATTTCATCGACCGCAAGATCGCCACCCTGTTCGAGCCGCTGCTGGCGCTCAGGAACGACGAGACGCTGGCCGGGCTGGCCCGCGGCTTCGCCTTCCGCCTGGTCGAGGCGCTGGGTGTGCTGCCGCGCGAGGGCGTGGCGACCGAGGTCAAGGAACTTGACCAGGACGCGCGCGGCCTTCTGCGCAAGCATGGCGTGCGCTTCGGCCAGTTCACCATCTTCCAGCCGGCGCTGCTGAAGCCGGCGCCGACCCGGCTCCGGCTGGTGCTTTGGGGGCTGGACCAGGGCCTGTCGGAATTCCCCGAAAGCCCGCCGCCCGGCCTGGTGACGATCCCCAACCTGCCCGACGTGCCCAAGGGCTATTACACGCTGTCGGGCTATCACCCGGCGGGCGAGCGGGCGATTCGCATCGACATGCTCGAGCGGCTGGCCGACATGCTGCGCGGCCAGGACAGCCGCGGCGGCTTCGAGGCGACGCCCGACATGCTGTCGATCACCGGCATGACGCTGGAGCAGTTCGCCGGGCTGATGCAGGGCCTGGGCTATCGCGCCGAGCGGGGCGAGCGCCCCAAGGCCCGCGCCGAGGCGGCGCCCGCCGCCGAGCCCGCGCCGCAAGAGGCCGACCACGAGCATCCGCTGACCGAGGAGGAAAGCGTGCTTGCCGCCGAGACCCGCGCCAAATGGGAGGCCGAGCAGGCCGCCCGCAAGGCCGCCGAGGCGGAGGCCGAGGTCGTTGCGGCCGGAGCCGGCGCCGAACCTGGCGAAGCGGCGCCCGAGACCGAGGTGTTCTACAGCTTCACCTGGGCTCCGCGTCCCCGCGGCGGCCATCGCCGGCCCGAGCGCCAAGGTCAGGGCCAAGGCCAAGGGCAGGGTCAGGGCCGCCCGCAGGGCGAGCGCGGCCCGCGCCGCGAACGCGAGGCGGGGCAGGAGAATCGGCGCGACGGCAAGCCCTTCGAAGGCAAGCCGCGCGGCGAACGCGGCGACCGGCCCGACCGCGGCCCGAAGGGCAAGCCCAAGGGCAAGCCGCGCCATGACGGTCCCAAGAGCTTCGAGGCCCGCCCGCCGCGCGCCGAGAAACAGGCCGACCCGGACAGCCCCTTCGCCGTTCTCGCCGCGCTCAAGAACAAGACGTGAGAGGGGAAGGCGGCGAAAGCATCAGGCTCGACCGCTGGCTGCATCACGCGCGGCTGTTCAAGACCCGCACCCTGGCCGCCGATGCGATCGGCGCCGGGGGCATCCGGCTGAACGGCCAGCCCTGCAGCAAGCCGGCGCAGGCGGTGCGGGGCGGCGATACCGTCACCGTTTCGGCCCATGGCCGGGTCAGGGTGCTGCGGATCGTGCTTCTGGGCGAACGCCGCGGCCCGGCCACCGAGGCGGCCACGCTTTACGAGGAACTCTAGGCTGGCGAAGGACTCCGGTCAGCCGGACAAGGAACCGGGTTCCTGCCCGCGCCCCTGCGACAGAACGCCATCCCATCCCGGCCGGGGCTCGGCCCTATCCTCGTCTTTTCGCCGGCGGTGGCCTTGATTGATGGCTGCGGCGGGCGTAACTAGCCGATCAGGAAACAGGAATATCTCGCCATGACCTATGTCGTCACCGAAAACTGCATCATGTGCAAATACACCGACTGCGTCGAGGTGTGCCCCGTGGACTGTTTTTATGAAGGCGAGAACACGCTGGTCATCCATCCCGACGAATGCATCGACTGCGGCGTCTGCGAACCGGAATGCCCGGCCGATGCGATTCGCCCCGATACCGAGCCCGACATGGAAACATGGGTCGAGTTCAACCGCAAATATGCCGAATCCTGGCCAGTGATCACCCGCAAGAAGGATCCGATGCCCGGCTATCAGGAGATGGACGGCATGCCCGGCAAGCTGGAGAAATATTTCTCGGAAGCGCCCGGCGAGGGGGATTGAGACCTCCGGTCCCGTTCGTGGGGCCGATTTCGTTTGAAATGCTAACGACTGTGCCGATCCTGCATCATATGTCGGATTTGACTGTCGTATCGCTTGGCGGGACGGGGCCGCAACCGCTAGATCGCATCCGTGGCGAGGGCGTCGATTCGCCCTGGCCATGCATCGGCTCTGTTCGGTGAAGCGTTCCCTGGTATTGAGTCTGAACGATTTTCTTTCGTCAAACGGGGCCGGTGCCGCTTTTCAGGGAACCTTTGAACCGGCGCGATTTTTGTGCTATGGTGCAGCCATCTCGCGCCGGTCGGGCTGCTTTTGTGGCCTGGCCGGCGCTGCTGCCTGTCCTGATCGACTGCCCGGTCAGAAGTGCAAGAACAACAATGTTGGCCCGTAAGGGGGGATTGTCCCGCCTTGGGGGTTTTTGTGCCGCGTGGCGGTGCAACTGCGAAGGATGCCCAATGTCGAAAGCCAAGAAGACCGAATTCCGCCCCGATGACTTTGTCGTCTATCCCACCCATGGCGTGGGTCGCATCGTTTCGATCGAAGAGCAGGAGGTGGCGGGACTGCGCCTCGAAATGTTCGTGATCTCGTTCGAAAAGGACAAGATGACCCTGCGCGTGCCCACCGCCCGCGCGACCGAGATCGGCATGCGCGGCCTCTCGACCCCGGACCTGGTCGAGCGGGCGCTGGACACGCTGAAGGGCAAGGCCCGCGTCAAGCGCGCGATGTGGTCGCGCCGCGCCCAGGAATATGAGCAAAAGATCAACTCGGGCGACCTGATGTCGATCGCCGAGGTGGTGCGCGACCTGCATCGCAACGACGACCAGCGCGAGCAGTCCTATTCCGAGCGCCAGCTCTACGAGGCCGCGCTGGACCGCCTGACCCGCGAGGTCGCCGCCGTGTCCGGCATGGACGAAGCCGGCGCGCAGAAGAAGGTCGAAACCGTGCTGACCGCCCGCGCCGCCTGAGGGCAGGCCGTCGGGATGATCGGGGCGCCCGCAGGGGCGCCCTTTTTCATGCCGAGAGGCGGGAAAGCCGCGCCCGAGGCGGCAAAACCCCGTTGGGAAAAGTTGCCCGCGTCGGGCGCGCATCAGGCCAGTCGGGTAAAGTTGCCGGCGTCAGGCGCGCATCAGGCCGAAGACCAGCGAGATCGAAACCAGTGCCAGCCAGACCGAGGCGAGCCGCTGGACGCCTTGCAGCCGCTTTCCGCCGCCGTTTCCCGCCTGCGTCAAGGCCCCGGCGCAGCCCCAGGCCAGGGCCGCGCCCATCACCATCAGGCAGAACATCCCCAGCCGTGTCGCGAAGGCCGGATCCTGCGGCGCGGGAAGCAGGACCAGGCCGAAGATCAGCGCCTTGGGGTTCAGGACGGTGGTCACGTAGATCCGCCGCGCGCCGACCCCGCGGCTTTCGCCCTCATCGCCGGGCGCACGCCACAGCGCCGTCGCCAGGACCATGATCCAGGCGGCCGCCGCCAGTTTCAGCCCGACGGCCAGGGCCGGCACCTGTTCCAGCAGCCCCGCGCCCAGGAAGGCCAGCGGCAGGACGGTCGTCAGATAGCCCGCCAGTTCCGCGGGCAGCAGGCGCGCGACGCTGGCCAGCCCGCGCCGCGCCCCGGCGATCCCCATCAGCGTATTCGTCGGCCCCGGCGCCAGCAGCAGCGCCAGAACCGCCGAAACGAATGCCGTCATGGTCATCGGTCGCGTCCCTTCTCAATCCTGCCTGCGCGCTATCATGGCCTTCCCCTGGATGAATTGATCTGGGTCAGGGGCGCAAGGCAAGGGCCCGGTCACGGCCGCTTTTCGCCGCTGCCGCTACGTGCGAAAGGGGGCGACCCGGCCGGGCCGCCCCCCGCGGCTTTCAGCCCAGGGCGGCCAGGATGCGCGCCCAGCTGCGCGCGCCCCTGGCAAAGCTGTCGAGATCGTATTTCTCGTTCGGGGAATGGATGCGGTCGTCGTCGCGGGCAAAGCCGATCAGCATGGAATCCATGCCCAGGATCTCCTTGAAATCCCCGGCGATGGGGATCGAGCCGCCGGCGCCGATATAGGCCGCCTCGCGCCCCCATTCCTGCGTCAGCGCCGCCTTGGCCGCGGCGAAGGCCGGGTCCGAGATGTCCATGCGGCTGGCCGGGCTGGCGCCATGGCCGTGGAACTCGACCGTGCAATCCTCGGGGACATGGGCGCGGACATGGGCGCGGAAGGTCTCGCGGATGCGGTCGGGATCCTGGGTGCCGGTCAGGCGGAAGCTGACCTTGGCGCGGGCCTCGGCCGGCAGGACGGTCTTGAAGCCCTCGCCGGTATAGCCGCCGGTGATGCCGTTGATCTCGAAGGTGGGGCGGTTCCAGACCATTTCCAGCCCGGTGCGGCCCGTCTCGCCCACCGGATGCTTCAGCCCGACGCGCCCCAGGAACTCGGCTGGGTCGAAGCCGAGCGCGGCCCAGTCGGCGCGCAGTTCCGGGGACAGCTCCTCGACGCCGTCATAGAAGCCGGGCAGGGCGACGCGGCCGCCGGCGTCCTTGACCGTCGCCAGCGCGTTGACGAGGATCTGGACCGGGTTCGCCGCCAGCCCGCCGAAGCTGCCCGAATGCAGGTCGCGGTCGGCGGCGCGGATCACGATCTCCTCGCCGCAAAGCCCGCGCAGCTGGGTGGTGATGGCCGGGCGGCCGTCGGCATAAAGCCCGGTGTCGCAGATCATGGCGATGCCGGCGCGCAATTCCTCGGCATTCTCGCGCAGGAAGGGGCGCAGGCTGGGCGAGCCGGATTCCTCCTCGCCCTCGAACAGCAGCACCAGGTCCGAGGGCAGGCTGCCATGCACCGCCTTCCAGGCGCGGAACGCCTCGACGAAGGTCATCAACTGGCCCTTGTCGTCCGAGGCGCCGCGGCCGCGGATCACCTTGCCCTGCGGCGTGTCCTCGATATGCGGCTCGAAGGGCGGGCGCTCCCACAGTTCCAGCGGATCGACGGGCTGCACGTCGTAATGGCCATAGAACAGCAGCGGCCGCCGCGTCCCCTTCGGCGAATGCGCGACCACCATCGGATGGCCGGGCGTGTCGCGCAGCTCGGCCCGGAAGCCCAGCGAGACCAGTTCGGCGCAAAGCCATTCCGCGGCACGCCGCACCTCGGCCGCATAGGCCGGGTCGGTCGAGACCGAGGGAATGCGAAGAAATTCCATCAGCCGGTCGAGCGCCTGGGGCAGCCCCGCGTCCAGCGTTGAAAGTACTTCGCCGATTCTGGAATTGTCCGTCATCCTTCGCCTTTCCTGATTGATTTTATCAGAGAAAATGCCTGTCCCCTTGGTATGGGTGCGACATTTTAACGCTGTATTTCCTCTGGCTTGATGCGTATCAAGGTATGACCCGCGGGATCGCAGCATGATCCCCCAAGCAAGCAAGTTCAAGCAAGGCAAGGGATCCGTGATGGACTATTCAGCCGCCCTCGATCAGGCCATCGGCAAGCTGCACGAAGAGGGTCGTTACCGCACCTTCATCGACATCGAGCGTCGCAAGGGGGCCTATCCGCAGGCGGTCTGGACCCGTCCCGACGGGACCGAGACCGAGATCACCGTATGGTGCGGCAACGACTACTTGGGCATGGGCCAGCACCCGGTGGTGCTGGCGGCGATGCACGAGGCGCTGGATGCCACCGGGGCGGGCTCCGGCGGCACGCGCAACATCTCGGGCACCACGGTCTATCACAAGCGGCTCGAGGCGGAACTGGCCGACCTGCACGGGAAAGAGGCCGCGCTGGTCTTTTCCAGCGCCTACACCGCCAATGACGCCACGCTCTCGACCCTGCGCAAGCTGTTTCCCGGCCTCATCATCTATTCCGACGAGCTGAACCATGCCTCGATGATCGAGGGGATCAAGCGGTTCGACGGCGCCAAGCGGATCTTCCGCCACAACGACGTCGCGCATCTGCGCGAGTTGCTGGAGGCCGACGATCCCGAAGCGCCCAAGCTGATCGCCTTCGAATCGATCTATTCCATGGATGGCGATTTCGGCCCCCTCGCGGCGCTCTGCGACCTGGCCGAGGAATTCAACGCCCTGACCTATCTGGACGAGGTCCATGCCGTCGGCATGTATGGCCCCCGCGGCGGCGGCGTGGCCGAGCGCGACGGGCTCAGCCACCGCATCGACATCTTCAACGGCACGCTGGGCAAGGCGTTCGGCGTCTTCGGCGGCTATATCGCCGCCTCGGCCAAGATGGTGGACGCGATCCGCTCCTATGCGCCGGGCTTCATCTTCACCACCTCGCTGCCGCCGGCGGTGGCGGCCGGGGCCGCGGCCTCGATCGCCTTCCTCAAGACGGCCGAGGGGCAGTTGCTGCGCGACCAGCAACAACTGAACGCCCGCATCCTGAAGATGCGGCTGCGCGGGCTCGGCATGCCGATCATGGACCATGGCAGCCATATCGTGCCGGTGCATGTCGGCAACCCGGTGCATTGCAAGGCGCTGTCGGACATGCTGCTGGCCGATTTCGGCATCTATGTGCAGCCGATCAACTTCCCGACCGTGCCACGCGGCACCGAACGGCTGCGCTTCACGCCCTCGCCGGTGCATGATCCCAAGCAGATCGACCAGCTGGTGAAGGCCATGGACAACCTCTGGTCGCAGTGCAAACTGAACCGTTCAACTTCAGCTGCCTGAGACGGTTTCGGGGTGAAGACCTCTCGCGCCCGTGATAACCTTGCTTTAATCAAGTTGTGAGAGTCTTCCGATTCGCGGGGACGAGCAGCAAAGAATGGGGCAGGCGCAATGATCGGGCTAAGGGGTAATCCCCCGTCCAATGGCCATGAGGAGCCGGCGGCCTTGCCGCCCGGTTTCGACGATCCTGACATTCGTCTCGGTGATCTGATGCGGGGCGAACGGGCCACGCTGGGCAAGTCGCTGCTGGATGTCCAGCGCGAATTGCGCATTCGCGCCTCCTATGTCGCCGCCATCGAGAATTGCGACATTTCCGCCTTCGACACGCCCAGCTTCATCGCGGGCTATGTCCGCTCCTATGCCCGCTATCTCGGCATGGACGCCGACTGGACCTTCCGCCGCTTCTGCCAGGAATCGGGCTTCCAGCCGACGCATGGCATGGCCCCTGCCGCCGCCGGGCCAAAGCCGCAGCGCCGGCCCTCGGACCCGGCCGAGGCGCTGGCCAATCCGCATCCGATCTTCCTGCCTCGGCAGGAAAGCATCTGGAGCTCGATCGAGCCGCGGGCCATCGGCTCGCTGCTGGTCATGGTCGTGCTGGCCTGCGGGCTGGGCTATGGCGGCTGGGCCGTGCTGCAAGAGGTGCAGAAGGTCAACCTGACCCCCGGCGAGCAGGCCCCCGGCGTCATCGCCGCGCTGGACCCGGTGCAGGAGGCGGCCGAGCCCGAGACCGTGGAATCGGCCCAGGTCAATTTGCCGCGCCCCGAGGGGCTGGACCGCACCTATCGCCCGCAGGCGCTGGAGCTGCCGGTGCTGGTCGCCCGCGACGGGCCCATCGCCGCCATCGACCCGCGGCTGGACGTGCCGGCGGCCAAGCCGGAAGGCGCCGCGCCCGCAACCCGCACCGCCGCGGTCCAGGACCGGGTCTATGGCCCGCAGATGCCGCCCGAACAGGCGGCGGTGCGCACCGTCGCCCCCGATGCGCCCGAGATCGAGATCCTGACCGCCCGTCCCGCCTGGGTGCGCGTCACCTCGGCCGACGGCACGGTGCTGCTGGAAAAGACCATGGACGCGGGCGAGCGTTTTGCCCTGCCTAAGCTGGAAGCGCCGCCGGTGCTGCGCGCGGGCAATTCCGGCGCGGTCTATTTCGCGGTCAACGGCCGCACCTATGGCCCGGCGGCGCCAGGCGCCAGGGTGGTCAAGAATGTCGAGCTGTCGCCCACGGCGCTGACGGCGCAATATGCCTTTGCCGATCTCAGCAAGGATCCGCAGCTGGCCGAGATGGTCGCGCTGGCATCGGCCGAGCAGCCGGACCAGGCCCCCGGGCAGGATTGACCGGCCGCGGGGTCACGGATGCGGCATCGCGCGCCCGACCGGGGTCGGATGGCTTGCCCGTCCCGCCGCATCGGCCTATTTCTGACGGGTGAATCCGCTTCCGGCGCAGGAAAAGGCCCCAGCCATGTCGCATAATCCGATCCGCCCCTGGCGCAATATCGACCGGCGCAAGTCGCGCCGGATCATGGTCGGCAACGTGCCGGTCGGGGGCGACGCGCCGATCAGCGTGCAGACCATGACCAATACCGACACCTCGGACGTGCGCGCGACGCTGGACCAGATCATCCGCGCCGCCGACGTGGGCGCCGACATCGTCCGCGTCTCGACCCCCGACGAGGCATCGACCCGCGCCCTGCGCGAGATCTGTCGCGAAAGCCCGGTGCCGATCGTGGCCGACATCCATTTCCACTACCGCCGCGCCATCGAGGCCGCCGAGGCCGGCGCCGCCTGCCTGCGCATCAACCCCGGCAATATCGGCGACGCCGCCCGCGTGCGCGAGGTGATCAAGGCCGCCCGCGACCACGGCTGCTCGATCCGCATCGGCGTGAATGCCGGCAGCCTGGAAAAGCACCTGCTGGAGAAATACGGCGAGCCATGCCCGGATGCGATGGTGGAATCCGGCCTCGACCATATCCGCATCCTGCAGGACAATGATTTCCACGAATTCAAGATCAGCGTGAAGGCATCGGACGTCTTCCTTGCCGCTGCCGCCTATCAGCAGCTGGCCGAGGCGACGGATGCGCCGATCCACCTGGGCATCACCGAGGCCGGCGGGCTGGTCTCCGGCACGGTGAAATCCGCCATCGGCCTGGGCAACCTGTTGTGGATGGGCATCGGCGACACGATCCGGGTCAGCCTGTCCGCCGATCCGGTCGAGGAGGTCAAGGTCGGCTTCGAGGTCCTGAAATCGCTTGGCCTGCGCACCCGCGGCGTGCAGATCATCTCCTGCCCCAGCTGCGCGCGCCAGGGCTTCGACGTCATCAAGACGGTCGAGACCCTGGAAAAGCGCCTCGAACATATCAAGACCCCGATGAGCCTGTCGATCATCGGCTGCGTGGTGAACGGGCCGGGCGAGGCGCTGATGACCGACATCGGCTTCACCGGCGGCGGCGCCGGCTCGGGCATGGTCTATCTGGCCGGCAAGCAGAACCACAAGATGACCAACGCCCAGATGGTCGATCATATCGTCGAGCTGGTCGAGAAACGCGCCGCCGAGATCGAGGCCGCGCAATCCGCCGCCGCCGAATAGCGAAAGGGCGGCCCCATGCGCCGCCCCATGCTTCTTCGTTCCAGAAATACCCATGCCGCCCGCGCAACCCGCCCAGGCGGCGCAGCCTCAGCCCTCGGCCTTGGCCTCGCGCGCACGGGCAATCGCGCCCTCCAGCCCCTCGGTGGGCATGCTGTGCAATCCGCTGCCGAATAGCGAAAGGGCGGCCCCATGCGCCGCCCCATGCTTCTTCGTTCCAGAAATACCCATGCCGCCCGCGCAACCCGCCCAGGCGGCGCAGCCTCAGCCCTCGGCCTTGGCCTCGCGCGCACGGGCAATCGCGCCCTCCAGCCCTTCGGTGGGCATGCCGCGCAGCATCTCGCCGCCGATGATGAAGGTGGGGGTGCCCATGATCCGCATCTGCTCGGCCAGCTGGTGGTTCTTGCGCAGCACGGCCGAGACCTCTTCGGTGTTCATCCGGTTCAGCACCGCCTGGCTGTCCAGCTCCAGGTCTCCGGCCAGCTTGGCCAGGCTTTCCAGGTTCACCGGCCCGCGCGATTCCATCAGCGCGTCATGCGCCTTCTTGTAGGCGTCGGGCCCGGCTTCCTGCTGCACCGCGACGGCAAAGCGCGCGGCCATGTCGCTTTCCTGGGTCAGGATCGGGAATTCCTTGACGATCCAGCGGATATTGCCATCGGCCGAGATCAGCTTCTCCACGTCCGGGCTGACCCGCTTGCAGACGCCGCAGCGGTAGTCGACGAACTCGACCAGGGTCACGTCGCCCTCGGGATTGCCGCCGACCCAGCTGTGGCCGTCCTGGAAGATCGCCTCGCGGTTGTTCTCGACCAGCAGCTCGTCGTTGCGGGCCTCGTCGGCAAGCCGGCGTTCCTCCAGCACGTTGATCGATTCGATCAGCACGTCGGGATTGGCCATCAGGTAGTCGCGCACCGCCTCGCCGAAGGCGGCCTTCTCGGCCTCGGTCATGTTCGCGGGGTCGAAGGCCGCGGCGGGCAGGGCGGTGGCAGCCAGCAGCGCTGCGGTCACAAGGGCTTTCATCGGGCAATCCTCTCCAGTTCCCGGCAACTTGACCGCTTGCGCGGGGCGTTGCAAGCGCCCGGCCGGGGCATCACGCGGGCTTGACCGGGCCGGCCGCAGGGCGGATACCCGGCCAAAACCATGAGGCTGGCTGACATGAGACAATCCCGCCGCGGGCAGGTCGATCCCTTCATCGTCATGGATGTGATGGAGGCCGCCCGCAAGGCCGAGGCCCAGGGCCGCCGCATCATCCACATGGAGGTCGGCCAGCCCTCGACCCCGGCGCCCCAAGGCGCGCGCCGGGCGCTGGCGGCGGCGCTGGACCGGCCCTTGGGCTATACGGTCGCGCTTGGCCTGCCGGAACTGCGCCAGGGCATCGCCGGGCTTTACAAGCGCTGGTATGGGCTCGACCTCGACCCGGCGCGGGTGGTGGTGACGCCGGGTTCCTCGGGCGCCTTCATCCTGGCCTTCTCGGCGCTTTTCGACGCGGGCGCGCGGGTGGCGCTTGGCGAGCCGGGCTATCCCAGCTATCGCCAGATCCTGCGCGCCATGTCGCTGGAGCCGGTGGGCATCCCGACGCGGGCCGAGGATCGCTATCAGCCGCGCCCGGGCGACCTGCCGGCGGATGCGCAGGGGCTGATCCTGGCCTCGCCCGGCAACCCGTCGGGCACGGTGCTGCGGCGCGAGGAGCTGGCGGGGCTGACCGCGCGCGCGGCAGAGCTGGGCATGAACGTGATCTCGGACGAGATCTATCACGGGCTGGACTATGGCGCGGGCTTCCATTCCGCGCTGGAGGTGACGGACGAGGTCTTCGTCATCAACAGCTTCTCGAAATATTTCAGCATGACCGGCTGGCGCGTGGGCTGGATGGTGGTGCCCGACGGCATGATCCGCACCGTCGAGCGGATCGCGCAGAACATGTTCATCTGCCCGCCCCATGCCAGCCAGGTCGCGGCGTTGGCGGCGCTGGATTGCGTCGATGAGGCCGAGGCGAACCTGGCCGTCTATGCCGAGAACCGCCGGCTGATGCTGGAGCGGCTGCCCAAGATCGGATTTTCGCGCATCGCGCCGCCCGAAGGCGCCTTCTACATCTATGCCGACGTGTCGGAGCTGACGACGGACAGCCTGGCCTTCGCCGCGGAAATCCTGGAAAGGGCCGGGGTGGCGGTGACGCCGGGCCTGGACTTCGACCCCCATCGCGGCGCACAGACCCTGCGCTTCAGCTATGCGGCGGGGGCAGCCGAGATCGCCGAGGGGCTCGACCGTCTGGCGGCCTTCATGGCGGCACGATGAGATGGCTTTGCGCCATCCTGCTGGTCTGGCTTGCCTGGCCTGCGCTGGCCGATGACGGCGCGCGCCCGGCCGTGGCGAGGGTCGATCTGGCGCAATCCTCGCTGGTGGCCGAGGGGCGCGACCGCGGCAAGCCGCGGCCGATGGAGCTGCGGCTGACGATCAGCCGGCCGGTGCCCTATCGGGTCTATTTCCTGGACGGGCCGCCGCGGCTGGTGGTGGATTTCCGCGAGATCGACTTTTCCGGCGCCGATGCCGAGGCGCTACCGGGGCGCGAACTGGTGCCGGCGCTGCGCTGGGGGCGCTTTCGCCCCGGCTGGTCGCGACTGGTGATGGAACTGCCCGGCCCCTATGCGCTGCGGCTGGCGGTGCAAAGCCCGGCCGCGGGCGGCGCCCAGGGGGCGCTGGTCAAGCTGCGCATGGAGCCGGTGAAGCCCGAGGATTTCGTCACCCGCGGCAATGCGCTTTCGGCGCTGTGGGACTTGCCGCAGCCGGCGGCCGTGGCGCCGCTGCCGCCGCGCCGCGCCGGCACCCGGCCCCTGCGCGTGGCGCTGGACCCCGGCCATGGCGGCCACGACCCCGGCGCCCAGGTCGGCGCGATCAGCGAGGCGGCGCTGATGCTGGGCTTTGCCCGCGAACTGACCGAGATCCTGAACCGCGCCGGTTTCGAGGTCATCGCCACCCGCAAGGACGACAGCTTCATCCCGCTGGAGCGGCGCATGACCATTGCCCGCGCCGAGCAGGCGGACCTGTTCATCTCGCTCCATGCCGATGCGCTGCCGGCGGGCGAGGCGGCGGGGCTGTCGATCTATGTCTGGAACCCGCAGGCCGACGACCGCGCCACGCGCGAACTGGCCATGCGCCACGACCGCGCCGACCTGCTGGCCGGGCTGGACCTGTCGGGGACCGACGACCACCTGGCCGACGTGCTGATGGACCTGGCGCGGACCGAGACGCATCCGCGCTCGGAAGCCTTCGCCAAGTTCGCGGTGTCCGAGCTGAACCGGGCGGGCATCGCCATGCACCGCAGGCCGGTGCGCGGCGCGGCGTTTTCGGTGCTGAAATCGCCCGACATCCCCTCGGTCCTGGTCGAGCTGGGCTTCCTGACCGATCCGGGCGACCGCGCCAACCTGTTCGACCCCGAGTGGCGCGCGCAGACCGCGCAGGCGCTGGCCCAGGCCATCGGGCTTTGGGCGCAGGACGATGCCGCCCGCGCCGCCCTGCTGCGCAAGTAGCGCAAGGTTGCTTTGACGGGCGCGGCCTCGCTGTCTATAGAGGCGCAGGTTATCCCCAGAGGCTTGCCCATTGCTGCGCTTCCTGCTGTCCTTCATCGGTGCGATCTTTTCCTGGCTCGTGACCGCGGTCTTCTTCATCGCCCTGACCGTGGGCGCGGTGTTCTGGATGTATTCGCGCGACCTGCCCAGCCATGAGCAGCTGGCGCAATACGCGCCCAAGACCATCAGCCGGATCTATTCCGCAGAAGGGCGGCTGATCGACGAATTCGCCGAGGAACGCCGCATCTTCGTGCCCATCGACGAGATCCCGCCGCTGGTGAAGCAGGCCTTCATCAGCGCCGAGGACAAGCATTTCTACAGCCATCACGGCTTCGACCCGATGGGCATGGGCAAGGCGGCGCTGGATGCGATCAGCTCGGGCGGGCGCAACCTGCGCGGCGCCTCGACCATCACCCAGCAGGTGATGAAGAACTTCCTGCTGTCCAGCGACCGCAGCGTCGAGCGCAAGATCAAGGAGCTGATCCTGGCCACCCGGCTGGAATCGACCCTCAGCAAGGACCAGATCCTCGAGCTTTACCTGAACGAGATCTTCCTGGGACAGAACAGCTTCGGCGTGGCCGCGGCGGCGCAAAGCTATTTCAACAAGCCGCTGACCGAGCTTGCGCCGCATGAGGCGGCGACGCTGGCCGCCATGCCCAAGGCGCCGGGCCGCTATCACCCCGTCCGCGCCCGCGAGGCGCTGACCGAACGGCGCGACTATGTCCTGCGCGAGATGTGGCAGAACGGCTATATCGACCAGGCCACCTACGAGGCCGAGGCCAGGCAGCCGCTGCGCTCGGTCCAGAACGGCGATTTCCCCGCCTTCCAGCAGCAATTGCCGCCGCGCGACTATTTCACCGACGAGATCCGCCGCCAGCTTTCGGCGCAATTCGGCGCCGAGGAGTTCTTCGGCGGCGGGCTGGCGATCCGGGCGACCATCGACCCCAAGCTGCAACAGGTCGCCGCCCATGCGCTGCAGCAGGCGCTCGAGAAATACGACCGCGGCCGCGGCGTCTGGCGCGGCACCCGCGTCAAGATCCCGGCCGAGCAGCTGGGCGACGAGCAGGCATGGCGCGCGGCGCTGTCCGATGCCGATGTGCCCCGCGACATCGAGGGCTGGTTTCCGGCCGTGGTGCTGGCGCTGGGGGACAGCGAGGCCACCATCGGCATCGAGGGGATCGAGGGCACCGCCCAGATCCCGGCCAAGGACGTGCAATGGGCAAGGAAGCGGCTGGCCGACGGCACGCTGGCGCCCAAGGCCAAGGTGGCTTCGGACCTGCTGGATGTGGGCGACGTGGTGCTGGTGCGGCGCATGACCAGCGACAGCGACGGCAGCTTCATCCGCTGGACCCTGCGCCAGGTGCCCGAGGTGCAGGGCGGCTTCATGGCCATGGACGTGAACACCGGCCGCGTCATCGCCATGCAGGGCGGCTTTTCCTATCAAAGCTCGGTCTTCAACCGCGCCACCCAGGCGCAGCGCCAGCCGGGCTCCAGCTTCAAGCCCTTCGTCTATGCGGCGGCGCTGGATTCGGGCTTCAACCCCGCGACCATCGTCGTGGACGAGCCGATCACCGTGAACACGCCGCAGGGGCTGTGGACGCCCAAGAACGCCAGCGGCAAGTTCTATGGCCCGACGCCGATGCGCACCGGGATCGAGCAGTCCAGGAACCTGATGACCATCCGCATCGCCCAGGGCATCGGCATGGACACGGTGGCGAAATATGCCGAGAAATTCGGGGTCTACGACCATCTCGGCCATTTCCTCGCCAATTCGCTGGGCGCGCAGGAAACGACGCTGTTCAAGATGGTCGCCGCCTATGCCATGTTCGCCAATGGCGGCGAGCGGGTGGAACCCACGCTGGTCGACCGCGTGCAGGACCGCCGCGGCCGCACCATCTATCGCCACGACCGCCGCGACTGCGTGACCTGCGGCCAGCCGACCCTGCCCGCCGGCGCCGCGCCCGAGATCCGCTCGAACCGCGAACGGGTGATGGACGCGATCACCGCCTACCAGCTGACCTCGATGCTCGAGGGCGTGGTCAAGCGCGGCTCGGGGCGCGGGGTCAGCCTGCCGGTGCCCGTGGCCGGCAAGACCGGCACCACCAACGATGCCAAGGACGTGTGGTTCATCGGCTTCACCTCGAACATCGTCGCCGGCTGCTATCTGGGCTACGACCAGCCGCGCACGCTGGGCGCCAACGCCTATGGCGGGACGCTTTGCGTGCCGGTCTTCAACGAATTCATGCAAGAGGCGGTCAAGGAATTCGGCGGCACCGCCTTCAAGGTTCCGCCGGGCGGGCATTTCGTCAACATCGACCGCTTCAGCGGCGCGATCCTCGGCCCGGATGCCAAGGGCGACAACGTCATCGCCGAATATTTCCGCGACGGCCAGGATCTGACCGGGCTGATGCTGGTCGACGGCGGCTTCGGCCGTGCCGATCCGGGCACCTTGCCCTTGTTCACCGAGGCGCGCGACGGCGGGCAGGCGGTGACGACCTCGACCGGCAAGAAGAAGGTGATCCCGAAGAAGGCCGATTTCGGCACCCTGTCCTCGGGCGGGCTGTATTGAGGGCTGGCGCTTGCCGCCGCCCGCCGCCCGCGTTATTTGTCCTGCCCTGACCGAAATCCGAACCCAGAGAGTGCCCATGCGCGCCGAAACCCAAGCCACCATCGAGGCGATTCGCAAATCGCTGAAACTGCTCGGCCAGCGCATGGACTGGGAAACCGCGCCGCACCGGCTGGAAGAGCTGAACGCCATGATCGAGGCCGGCGACATCTGGTCCGACCCGGCCCGTGCCCAGAAGCTGATGCGCGACCGGCAGATGCTCTCGGATGCGGTCGAGACCTATCGCCGCATCGACACCGAGCTCAAGGACAATGCCGAGCTGATCGAGCTTGGCGAGGCCGAGGGCGATGCCGAGATCGTCGCCGATGCCGAGGGCGCGCTGAAATCCCTGGCGGAACTGGCCGCGCAGAAGGAGCTGGAGGCGCTTCTGAACGGCGAGGCCGACGGCAACGACACCTTCCTCGAGATCAATGCCGGCGCCGGCGGCACGGAAAGCGCCGACTGGGCCAGCATGCTCGCGCGGATGTATGTCCGCTGGGCCGAGAAGAAAGGCTACAATGTCGAGCTTCTGTCCGAGACGCCGGGCGAAGAGGCGGGGATCCGTTCCGCCGCCTACAAGATTTCCGGGCCGAACGCCTATGGCTGGCTGAAGTCGGAATCGGGCGTGCATCGGCTGGTGCGCATCTCGCCCTATGATTCGGCGGCGCGGCGGCATACCTCGTTTTCCTCGGTCTGGGTCTATCCGGTGGTGGATGACAATATCGAGATCACCATCCCCGACAACGAGATCAGGATCGACACCTACCGCTCGTCGGGCGCGGGCGGGCAGCATGTCAACACCACCGATTCGGCGGTGCGCATCACCCACCTGCCGACGGGCATCGTTGTGACCAGCTCGGAAAAGTCGCAGCACCAGAACCGCGCCAACGCCATGGCGGCACTGAAGGCGCGGCTTTATCAGCTGGAGCTGGACAAGCGCAACGCCGCGATCAACGCCCAGCACGAGGCCAAGGGCGATGCCGGCTGGGGCAACCAGATCCGCTCATACGTGCTGCATCCCTACCAGATGGTGAAGGATCTGCGCACCGGGCACGAGACCTCGGATACGCAAGGGGTGCTGGACGGGGCGCTCGATGCATTCATGGCCGCAACGCTGGCACTGGACGTGGCCGGCAAGTCGCGGGCCGAGGCGCAGGCCGAGGACTGATCCGCCGCGCCCGTGGCGCGGTCGCGTGGGTATTCGGGAAACGGTGAAGCAGGCGCGGCGCGGGCGCGGGGCATTGCGCGAGTGTTTTCTCTGTTCCTCAAATACCCATGCATGGGCGACGTTGGCACGGCGGCATGGGTATTTGAGGAACGAAGAAGCGTGCAGGCCGGGCGTGGGTTCCGGGGTTTTGTGTCGCGCGGCACTGGGTTAGCCTGCGACGCGGATGGCAGCGGACGGGGGCGGCATGGCGGTCAAGCGGATCAACCTGGCCTTGCAGGGCGGCGGCGCGCATGGCGCCTTTGCCTGGGGGGTGCTGGACCGGCTGCTGGACGAGCCGGACATCGAGATTCGCGGCATCAGCGGCACCTCGGCCGGGGCGCTCAACGGGGCGGCGCTGGCGGCCGGCCTGTCCTGCGGGCCGGGCCGGCGCGGGCGCGAGGCGGCGCGGCAGAACCTGGCGCATATCTGGTCGCAGGTCGGGCAGGTCAGCGACAATTCCGTGGTGCGCTGGCTGCATTCCATGTTCCCGGTGCCGCGCGCCTGGCAGCGGCTGACCGAGCTGTTTTCCCCCGTGGCCTGGCTGGGATCGCTGACGCGGGTGTTCAGCCCCTATGATTCGGGTCCGTTCTATACCAACCCGCTGGCCGCCATCCTGCGCGAGATGCCGCATCCCCGGCTGGGCCGCGAAGAGGGGCCGGTGCTTTTCGTCACCGCGACCAATGTGCGCACCGGGCTGGTGCGGATCTTTGGCGGGGCCGAGGTGACGGTCGATACGGTGCTGGCCTCGGCCTGCCTGCCCGAGCTGTTCCGCGCCGTCGAGATCGACGATCCGCTGACCGGCCGGCGCGAGGCCTATTGGGACGGCGGCTATTCCGGCAATCCGGCGCTGTTCCCGCTGTATCGCCCGGACCTGCCCCGCGACATCGTCATCGTCAACATCAACCCGATGCTGCGCGAGGCGATCCCCAAGACCCCGGCCGCGATCCAGGACCGGGTGAACGAGATCAGCTTCAACGCGGCGCTCTTGGCCGAACTGCGCGCGATCAATTTCGTCAAGCGGCTGCATGCCGAGGAGCGGCTGACCGGCCGGCCGATGAAGAACGTGCTGCTGCATGCGATCATGGACGAGGATCTGATGAATTCGCTGAGCGCGCGGACCAAGCTGCTGCCGAATCCCGGCCTGTTGCAGCGCATGCATGATGCCGGGGTCGAGGCGGCCGAGCGATTCCTGGAGAAGGATGCCGGCAATATCGGCGAGCGCGATTCCTACGACCTGTCCCAGCTTTTCGGCCGCAGATAGCTTGGGCCCTGTTCGGCCGCATCCCGGCAGGAGCCTTGGCGATCCGGGGGGAGGAGCTGGGTGAGAGGCTGGACAGCGACCCAAGCGGGGCTCGTTACGGCTGCTTCCTTCCGGACCTGACCGGGTTGGCGAGGCGCCTGCCCGCGCCAACCTCTCGCCGCCTAGATAGGCGCGCGCGCGGCGGGATGCAAGCGGCTTGGCCGCTTACAGATGCAGGCGCAGGCGCAGGAAGCCGTCGGGGGCGATTCCGGCCGGCTCGACCGGCGTGGAAAGCCCGTCCAGGTGCCCCGCGGCGGCCGGCCCGGTCTTGAACAGGACCGAGGTGCCGGGCAGGGGGCGAAAGCTCCAGCCCGCGCGGGGATTGGGGGCCAGCACCCGGCGCTGCGCCACATAGCGGCGCAGCACCTCGCGGGTGGGGGAGGAGCCGTCCAGCAGCACCGGTCGCCCCGCCGCCACCGAGGCGAAGAGCCCGCTGTCCGACAGCCGGTAGCTGTTCGTCACCAGGATGAAGGGCTGGTCCGGCGCGACCGGGCGCATGCGGTGGCTCAGCGCGCAGATGCGGTGCGAATCGGGATGGGCCAGCCGTCCGTCGGGCGCGTAGCGCGGCGGGCGGCTCAGGTCGATCTGCCAGCCCAGCCCGTCGATGATGTCGAAATTGTAGCTGGGAAACTCGGGGTCGATCAGCGGCTGGTCCGGCTTGCCCGGCTCGATGCGCAGGAACATGCTGGCCGAGCGCTCCAGCCATTCGCGCAGCTCGGCCCCGGTCAGGCGGATGGCGCAGATCCGGTTCGGGAACAGGTAGAGATCGGCGATGTTGCGCAGCGTCAGCCGCCCGGCCGGGACGTCGGTGTAATGCTGCGGCCCGCCGCGGCCGCCGGCGCGGAACGGCGCGACCGCCGACAGGATCGGCAGGTCCTGCCAGCGCGTGCCGCGCAGGGCGCGCCGCACGTGCCAGCGCTGCGCCATGGCCACCAGCCGCAGGCCGGGATCCTCGCCGATCAGCGAGAAATAGCTGCTCAGCGGCCGTTCGGTGCGGCCGATGCGGCGGCTGAAATGCCGCAGGGTCTGGCGATGGGCGGAAAGGGCGGGGCCGGTGACGGCGGGATGGTCCTCTTCGGCGCCGACCGGCTCGGCGCGGCAGGTGAAGTCGGCGATGCGCCAGCCCTGGGCCAGGGGTTCCAGCCGCAGGTCGATCACCCCCAGGTGCGAGCCCCAGAAGCCAGGCATGACCGCGGGCTTGCCGGCCAGCGTGCCGCGGCGGGCGTCGATTCCCGGCCCCTGCGGATGGTCGCCCGAGGGGAACACCCGATGCGTATGGCCCGCGATCACCACGTCGATGCCGGGCAGGGCGGCCAGCGCGGTGGCCGCGTTCTCCATCATCGGCGCCGGGGCGAGCGCGCCGATGCCGCTATGGGCCAGCGCCACGATCAGGTCCGCGCCCTGTTCGCGCAGGGTCGCGATGCCGGTGCGGGCGGCCAGCAGGATGTCCTGGACCGCGATCTCGGCTTTCAGCCCGCGTTCCCATTCCACGGTCTGCGGCGGCAGAAAGCCCAGCACGCCGATGCGCAGCGCATGCGGCCGGCCCTGGTCGTCGCGGAACTGCCGCGTCAGCAGGACATGGGTCTGCACCGGCAGCGGGCGCAGCGGGCGCAGGTTGGTCGAGACCACGGGAAACTCGGCGCCCTCGAGCGTGCGGCGCAGAAAGCCCAGGCCAAAGCTGAAGTCATGGTTGCCGATGGTCGCCGCGTCATAGCCAAGCGCGTTCATCGCCGCGATGGCCGGATGCGGCTGGCGGGTGCCGATGTCGTCCATCTCGGCCAGGTAGTCGCCCATCGGGCTGCCCTGCAGCCCGTCGCCATTGTCGAACAGCAGGCAATTGCGCGCCGTCCGGCGTGCGCGGGCGATCAGCGCCGCCGCCCGCGACAGCCCCAGCCGACCCGAGGGGCGGTCGGCGAAATAGTCATAACCCAGCATATGCATGTGCAGGTCGGTCGTCGCCAAGACGCGAACTGCCATGGACTTGGCGCCAAAATGCGGCTTGGTGATGGGGCCTATGCGAGTCATGCCGCATGAATGCAGACTATTCGCGCATAATGCAACTGCAGATTGCATTTCACGCCTGCGGCTGATCAGCGCTCGCAGGCTGCGGCTTGCATGCCCCGGCGCAACATGGGATGAACCGCGGCGGCGCGTTGTTTCTTTGATTTGACTGGATCAGCCATGAAGTTTTCGACCCGAAGGGACGTCGATCTGGCCGCGGAGGCCTTGTTCCGTGCAGCCAGCAATTTTCACGCCATCGAGCGGATGCTGGTGCGGCGCGGCGCCACGGTGCGCCGTCTGGACGACCTGGCCGCCCCTGGGGTCGGGATGCGCTGGCTGATCGGCTTCGACTGGCGCGGGCGCCATCGCGAAGTGACGGCCGAGGTGGCGCGGCTGGACGCGCCCGAGGCGATGGTCATCAACGCCACCTCCGACCAGCTTGACCTGGTCATCCGCATGACCGTGGTCGCGCTGACCCGGACGAAATCGCGGCTGATCTTCGAGACCGAGGCGCGCCCGCGCAGCATGAAGGCGCGGCTGATGCTGCAGACCGCCAAGCTGGGCAAGGCGCAGCTGGACCGCAAGTTCGCCCGACGGATCGGCGAGTTCATCGCCGACCTGGCCGCGGGCGCGCAGGCTGCCTGACGGCCGGCCCGCCTATCGGGCGGCGGCCGCCGCCTGCGATTGCGCGGCGCGCAGCGGATCGGCGGGATAGACGCCCAGGATGTTCAGGCTGGAGGTGAAATAATCCAGCTCTTCCAGCGCGCGGGCGACATGCGGATCCTCGGGGTGGCCCTCGATGTCTGCATAGAATTGCGTGGCGGTGAAGACGCCGTCCACCATGTAGCTTTCCAGCTTGGTCATGTTGACGCCGTTGGTGGCAAAGCCGCCAAGCGCCTTGTAGAGCGCGGCCGGGATGTTGCGCACCCGGAACACGAAGCTGGTCATCATCGTCGTGCCGCCCTGGGCATTGGTGCGGCGGCTGAAATCGGGCTGGCGCGCCATGACCAGGAACCGGGTGGTGTTGTTCTGCCGGTCCTCGATCCCCGAGGCGAGCTCCTCGAGCCCGTAGATCTCGCCCGCCAGGGGCGCGGCCAGCGCGGCAAGCGACGGCTCGCCCCGGCGCGCGACCTCGAGCGCCGAGCCGGCGGTGTCGGCGCCGACCATGCCGCGGATGGCGTGGCGGCGCAGGAAGCCGCGGCACTGGCCCAGCAGCACCGGGTGGCTCATCGCGTCGCTGACCTGCGACAGCTTGGTGCCGGGCACGGCCAGCAGGCTGATGCGCACCCGCACGAAGCCCTCGTCGATGATGTGCAGCCCGGTTTCGGGCAGCAGGTGGTGGATGTCGGCGACCCGGCCATAGGTCGAGTTCTCGACCGGCAGCATCGCCAGTTCGGCCTTGCCGCCGCGCACCGCCTCGATCGTGTCCTCGAAGGTGCGGCAGGGCAGCGCCTCCATCTGCGGGCGATAGAAGCGGCAGGCCTGATGGCTGTAGGCGCCGGGCTCGCCCTGGAATGCGATCACGTTCTGGGTGGGGGCGTCGGTCATGGATCACACCTTGGCTTGGGGTGGCGGCCTGGGCCATGCCCCCGTGGCGGGCCGGCCTCGTGGTCGGTTTTGTGCTTTGCCAGCGACAACTACACCTTGAACCGGTGGAACAAAAGCGGGTAGATACGGCCAAATCCACGGACAGCCCAGGGGATCCGCAGACATGTTCGATACCATGACCGTCACCAAGGCAGCCGGTGCGCTGATCGGCTCGCTTCTGTTCCTGCTGTTGATGAGCTGGGCGGCATCGGGCGTCTTTCATGTCGGCGTCTCGGGCCATGGCGCCGAGGGCGAGGAACATGCCCAGGCCTATACCATCCCGGTCGAGGATGCCGGCGGCGCCGATGACGAGGCCGCCGAGGAGGGGCCTGATTTCGCCACCGTGCTGGCCTCGGCCGATGCCGCCGCGGGCGAAAAAGTGTTTGGCAAGTGCAAGGCCTGCCACAAGCTGGACGGCAACGACGGCGTCGGCCCGCATCTGAACGGCGTCATGGGCCGCGCGGTGGCCAGCGTCGGCGGCTTCAACTATTCCGAGCCGATGAAGGCGCATGGCGGCGACTGGACGCCCGAGGCGCTGGAAGAATTCCTCGCCAACCCCAAGGCCGTGGTCAAGGGCACCAAGATGACCTTCGCCGGCCTGCCCAAGGTCGAGGATCGCGCCAACCTGATCGCCTATCTGCAAGGCCAGCAGTAAGCGGCCCGGCCCGCGCGGCAGGCATGGGGCGTCCCTTGGGGCGCCCTTTTTCGTTGCCGCGGCAAGGCCCCCGCGCGGCGGATCACGCATTTGCATGTTGAACCGGGCCCGCGGGCTGCTAGCCTTGCCGCCGGCGGCCCGCCGCCGCCCGAGCAAGACCAGAACAAGGATCGACAAGACCCGATGACGATGCGTTTCCTGCGACATGCCCCGATGGTTGCATTCATGGCGCTTCTGCCCGGCTGGGCCCTGGCGCAGGAGCAGCAGGAACCCCGGACCATCGTGTCCCATGGCATCTCGGTCTTCGGCGAGCCCGAGCTGCCCGCGGATTTCCCGCATCTGCGCTATGTGAACCCCGATGCGCCCAAGGGTGGCGAGATTTCGGAATGGTTCAGCGGCGGGTTCGACAGCTACAACCCCTATACCCACCGCGGCCGCGCGGCCCTGCTTTCCAACGCCATGCTGGAGCCGCTGATGGAAAGCGTCGCCGACGAGATCGGCACCGCCTATTGCCTGCTCTGCGAGACCATCGAATATCCCGAAAGCCGCGACTGGGTGATCTTCCACCTGCGCCCCGAGGCGAAATTTTCGGACGGCACGCCGCTGACCGCGCATGACGTGCTGTTTTCCTTTGAACTCCTGCGCGACAAGGGCCTGTCCTCATACCGTACGATCATTTCCAAGATCGTTGCCAAGGCCGAGGTGATCGACGACCGCACCATCAAGTTCATCTTCCGGCCGGACTATCCGCGCCGCGACGTGATCCAGTCGGTGGGCGGCCAGATCGTCTTCTCGCGCGAGGATTTCCGCAAGAACAAGCGCGACATCGAGCAGTCGAGCAACATCCCCTTCGTCGGCTCGGGGCCTTACATGTTCGATCGGGCCGATGCGGGCCGCTCGATCACCCTGCGGCGCAATCCCGACTATTGGGGCAAGGATCTGCCGATCAACATCGGCCGGCACAATTTCGACCGCATCCGTGTCGAGTATTTCGGCGATTACGACAGCGCCTTCGAGGCGTTCAAGGCCGGCGTCTATACCTTCCGCAACGAGGCCAGCTCGATCCACTGGGCGACGCGCTATGATTTCCCCGCCGTGCAATCCGGCGCGGTGAAAAAGGAGGCGCTGCCCGACGGCAGCATCGCCTCGGGGCAGGGCTGGGTCTTCAACCTGCGCCGGCCCAAGTTCCAGGACATCCGCGTGCGCGAGGCCATCGGGCTGATGTTCAACTTCGAATGGTCGAACGAGACGCTGTTCTATGGGCTTTACGCGCGGGTGAACTCGCCCTGGGAAAACAGCCCGCTGATGGCCGAGGGCAAGCCCACGCCGGCCGAGCTGGCGCTGCTCGAGCCCCTGGCCAAGGATCTGCCGCCGGGCGTGCTGACCGAGGATGCGGTGCTGCAGCCCGTCTCGGGCAAGACCCAGCTCGACCGGCGCAACATGCGCCGCGCGGCGCAGCTTCTGGACGAGGCGGGCTGGAAGCCGGGCGCCGACGGCATGCGCCGCAACGCCAAGGGCGAGGTGCTGCGGGTCGAGTTCCTGAACGACAGCGCCACCTTCGACCGCGTCATCAACCCCTTCGTGCAGAACCTGCGCGCGGTGGGCATCGACGCGGTGAACCTGCGGGTGGACGATGCGCAGCTGACCGCGCGGACCCGCAGCCACGACTTCGACATCGTGACCGATCAGCTGCTCCAGGGCTATTTCCTGACCGGCGATACCGAGCAGACCTTCGGCTCGGAAAACGTGGGCGACGTGTTCAACGCCATGGGCATGGCCAATCCGGCCGTGGACCGGCTGATCCAGCTGGGCATCGAGGCCAGGAGCGAGGATGAGATGATCACCGTGGCCCATGCGCTGGACCGCAGCCTGCGCGCGCAGCACTTCTGGGTGCCGCAATGGTTCAAGGCCGAGCATACCGTCGCCTATTACGACATCTTCGCCCATCCCGAGACCTTGCCGCCCTATGCGCTGGGTGAGCTTGATTTCTGGTGGTATGACGCGGATAAGGCGGCAAAGCTGAAACAATCCGGCGCGCTGCGCTAGGGCCCAGGGGGCCGGCGCGGATCAAGGCGGAGCAAGGGGACGGATGGCAGCCTATATCCTGCGGCGCTTGCTGCTGATCATACCCACGCTGATCGGCATCATGCTGGTCAACTTCACGCTGACGCAATTCGTCCCCGGCGGCCCGATCGAGCAGATCATCGCCCGCGTCCAGGGCGAGGGCGATGCGCTGCGCAACATCACCGGCGGGGCGGGCGAGTCGCCGCAGAACACCGAATATGCCGGCGCCCGCGGCATCCCGCCCGAGCTGCTGGACCAGCTCGAGGTGCAGATGGGCTTTGCCCGCATCGCCTGCACGCCCGACCACCAGGGCGAGCCGGACCTGAAATCCCCCGATTGCAGCAAGGAAAAGATCGGCGCGGCCGAGCGTTTCCTGGTCATGCTGGGCAATTACGTCCGCTTCGATTTCGGCACCAGCTTCTTCCGCTCGATCTCGGTCATCGACCTGGTGCTGGAAAAGATGCCGGTCTCGATCACGCTGGGGCTGTGGTCGACGCTGATCGCCTATCTGATCTCGATCCCGCTGGGCATCCGCAAGGCGGTCAGGAACGGCACGCCCTTCGACACCTGGACCTCGGGCGCGATCATCGTGGGCTATGCCATCCCCGCCTTCCTGTTCGCGGTCCTGCTGATGGTGCTGTTCGCGGGCGGCAGCTATTGGCAGATCTTTCCCTTGCGCGGGCTGACCTCGGACAATTGGGCCGACCTGAGCCTTTGGGGCAAGGTCAAGGACTACCTGTGGCACATCACCCTGCCGGTCCTGGCCACCACCATCTCCAGCTTCGCCACGCTGACGCTGCTGACCAAGAACAGTTTCCTGGACGAGATCAACAAGCAATATGTCATCACCGCCCGCGCCAAGGGCCTGACCGAGCGCCGGGTGCTTTACGCCCATGTCTTTCGTAATGCCATGCTGATCGTGATCGCCGGGTTCCCATCGATGTTCCTGGGCGTGTTCTTCGGCTCGTCGATCCTGATCGAGACCATCTTCTCGCTCGACGGGCTGGGCCGGCTGGGCTTCGAGGCGGCGGTGCAGCGCGACTATCCGGTGATCTTCGGCACGCTTTACGTCTTTGGCCTGCTGGGCCTGCTGGTCGGCATCCTGTCGGACCTGATGTATGTGCTGGTCGATCCCCGCATCGACTTCGAGCGGAGGGCTGGCTGATGGCGATGACCGAGCTGAACCGCCGCCGGCTGCGCAATTTCCGCCGCAACAAGCGCGCCTTCTGGTCACTGGTGGTCTTTACCATCCTGTTCGTGGCCTCGCTGTTTGCGGAACTGATCGCCAATGACAAGCCGATCCTGGTCAGCTATCGGGGCGAGCTGCATTTCCCGGTCTATCGCTTCTACCCCGAGACCGCCTTCGGCGGCGATTTCGGCACCGAGGCGATCTATACCGATCCCGGCGTGCAATGCCTGATCCGCACCGGCGGGCGGCCCGAATGCTGGGACGACCCCGAGGCGACCGAGCGCGCGGCGCGAGAGACCGGCCAGGTCGCGGGCGAGGCGGTCGAGCGCGGCTGGATGCTGTGGCCGCCGATCCCCTATCACTACCGCAGCATCAACAATGTCGGCACCGCCCCCAGCCCGCCCGATGCGGCGCATTGGCTGGGCACCGACGACACCGCGCGCGACGTGCTGGCGCGGGTGATCTACGGCTTTCGCCTGTCGATCCTGTTCACGCTGATCGTGACCGTGGTCGCCTCGGTTCTGGGCATCGCGGCGGGGGCGGTGCAGGGCTATTTCGGCGGCCGCACCGACCTGGTGTTCCAGAGATTGCTTGAGATATGGGGATCAACCCCTTCGCTTTACGTGATTATCATTCTGTTCGCGATCCTGGGGCGAAGTTTCTGGCTGCTGGTTTTCGTCTCGATCCTGTTCGGCTGGCCGGCGCTGGTCGGCGTGGTGCGGGCCGAGTTCCTGCGCGCGCGCAACTTCGAATATGTCCGCGCCGCCCGCGCGCTTGGGGTCAGTGACCGCATTATCATGTTCCGCCATATCCTGCCCAACGCCATGGTGGCGACGCTGACCATGCTGCCCTTTGTCGTGACCGGCACCATCTCGTCGCTGGCCGCGCTGGATTATCTGGGCTACGGCCTGCCCAGTTCGGCCCCCTCGCTGGGCGAGCTGGCCTTGCAGGCCAAGCAGAACCTGCAGGCGCCCTGGCTGGGCTTCACCGCCTTCTTCAGCTTCGCCATCATGCTGTCCTTGCTGGTGTTCATCTTCGAGGGCGTGCGCGACGCCTTCGACCCAAGAAAGACCTTCCGATGACCCCGGTTCTGGAAGTCAGCGACCTGCGGGTGGGGTTCCGGCAGGACGGGCGACTGGTGCCCGCCGTCAAGGGCGTCAGCTTCACCGTGGGCAAGGGCGAGACGGTGGCGCTGGTCGGCGAATCCGGCTCGGGCAAGTCGGTCACGGCGCTGTCGACCGTGCGGCTTCTGGGCGAGGCGGCCGAGGTCGCGGGCTCGGTCCGCTACGGCGGGCGCGAATTGCTGGGCGCCTCCGAGGCGGAGTTGCGCCGGGTGCGCGGCAACGACATCAGCTTCATCTTCCAGGAGCCGATGACCTCGCTGAACCCCCTGCACACGCTGGAGCGGCAGCTTGCCGAAAGCCTGGCGCTGCACCAGGGGCTGCGCGGCGCGGCGGCGCGGGCGCGGATCATCGAGCTTTTGACCCGCGTCGGCATCCGCGACCCGGAAACGCGGCTGGCCGATTACCCGCACCAGCTGTCGGGCGGCCAGCGCCAGCGGGTGATGATCGCCATGGCGCTGGCGAACGGGCCGGAGCTGCTGATCGCCGACGAGCCGACGACGGCGCTGGACGTGACCATCCAGGCGCAGATCATGGAGCTGCTGGCGGAGCTGAAGGCGGCCGAGGGGCTGTCGATGCTGTTCATCAGCCACGACCTGGGCCTGGTGCGCCGCATCGCCGACCGGGTCTGCGTGATGAAGGGCGGCGAGATCGTCGAGCAGGGGCCAGTCGAGCAGATCTTCGCCCATCCGCAGCACGAATATACCCGGATGCTGCTGGCGGCCGAGCCCAAGGGCAGGGCCGATCCCATCCCCGCCGATGCGCCGCAGGTCGTGGCGACGCAGGATCTGCGGGTCTGGTTCCCGATCCAGCGCGGCTTCCTGCGCCGCACCGTCGGCCATGTGAAGGCGGTGAACGGCGCCACCATCTCGGTCCGCGCCGGCGAGACGCTGGGCATCGTCGGCGAATCCGGTTCCGGCAAGACCACGCTGGCGCTGGCGATCATGCGGCTGATCGACAGCGACGGGCCGATCCTCTACATGGGCCGCGACATCTCCCGCGTGCCGGGCCGGGCGCTGCGCGGCTTGCGCCGCGACATGCAGATCGTGTTCCAGGACCCCTATGGCAGCCTGTCCCCGCGCATGACGGTCGAGCAGATCATCGCCGAGGGCCTGGGCGTGCATGGCATCGAGCCGGGCCGCAACCGCCGCGAGATGGTCGATGCGATCATGCGCGAGGTCGGGCTGGACCCCGCCACCATGCACCGTTACCCGCACGAGTTCAGCGGCGGCCAGCGCCAGCGCATCGCCATCGCCCGCGCCATGATCCTGAACCCCAAGCTGGTGGTGCTGGACGAGCCGACCAGCGCGCTGGACATGACCGTTCAGGTGCAGATCGTCGAGCTTTTGCGGCGCTTGCAGCGCAAGCACGGCCTGGCCTTCCTGTTCATCAGCCACGACCTGCGCGTCGTGCGCGCCATGTCGCACCAGATCATGGTCATGCGCGCCGGCGAGGTGGTCGAGCAGGGCTCGACCGACGCGGTTTTCGAACGGCCTGAAAGCGATTATACCCGCCAGCTGATCGCGGCGGCATTTCTTGCGGTAACAAGTGAAGACCTTAAGGTAACAAGTTGAAGATCCTGTTCGTTCACCAGAATTTTCCCGGCCAGTTCCTGCATCTGGCGCCGGCCCTGGCCGCGCGCGGCCATCACGTGACGGCGCTGACGGATGAAAAGAACCAGCGTGCCTCGCCGGTCCGCGTGCTGCGCTACAAGACGCCGGACGAGCTGAAGCTGCCGCCCTCGCTGGGCCGGACCTACAGCGAGATGGCCGAGCGGGGCTGGGTCGCGGCCCGCGGCTGCCGCGCCCTGCGCGACCGGCACGGCTATGCGCCCGACCTGATCTTCGGCCATAGCGGCTGGGGCGAGACGCTGTTTCTGCGCGAAATCTGGCCCGAAGCGAAGCTGCTGGTCTATGCCGAGCTGATGTATCGCACCCGCGGCCATGACGTCGGCTTCGACCCCGAGATCACCCCCGGCAGCGACGAGGGGCGGATCGGCACCGTCGCGCGCTCGGCGCATCTGATCCAGGGGCTGGTGCAGGCCGATGCCGGGCTGTCGCCGACGCAATACCAGGCGAACTCCTTTTCGCCGGAATTGCGCCGGAAGCTGACGGTGATCCACGACGGCATCGACACGCAGAAGGTCCGTCCCGACCCGGCGGCCGAGCTTGCGCTGCCCGACGGCCGCACGCTGCGGGCGGGGGACGAGGTGCTAACCTATGTCTCGCGCTCGCTGGAGCCCTATCGCGGCTTTCACCGCTTCATGCGCGCGCTGCCCGAGGTGCTGCGGGCGCGGCCCGAGGCGCAGGTGGTGCTGGTGGGCGCCGACGGGGCCAGCTATGGCGGCCTGCCCAAGGACGCGCCGAACTGGCGGGAAAAGCTGCTGGCCGAACTCGACGGCCGGCTGGACCTTGGGCGCATCCATTTCCTGGGCCGGGTGCCCTATCCGCAATATCTGGCGCTGTTGCAGGTCAGCCGGGTGCATTGCTACCTGACCTATCCCTTCGTCCTCAGCTGGTCGCTGACCGAGGCGATGGCGGCCGGCTGCTATGTCGTCGGTTCCGACACCGAGCCGGTGCGCGAACTGGTCCGCGACGGCGAGAACGGACGGCTGGTGCCCTTTTTCGACCAGCCCGCGCTGGAATCGGCGCTGATCCGCGGCCTTGCCGGCGACCCCGAGGCGCCGCGCCTGCAGGCGGCGGCGCGCCAGACCATCCTGCAGGGCTATGACCTGCACGGGCATTGCCTGCCGCGGCTGATCGACTGGGTGGAAAGCTTCGCGCCCTAAAGCTCGATCTCGCTTTCGGGGTCGCGTTCGGGCAGCGGCGGCGTCGCTTCCGGCGGCGGGGCTAGGCGGGGGTCGTCCTCGGGCGCAGGGCGCAGCATGTCGCGCAGCGCATCGCCCACCGGCGGGGGCGGCGGCGCGTCCGCGCGGCGGCGGATCAGGATGTCGCCGTTCTCCAGCCGCTCGGGCGCCTGGTAGTTGCGCACGTCGTCCATCAGCTTGCCGATGTCCTGCAGCACCGGCGCGACCGCGCCCAGCGTATCGCCCAGGTCGCGGCCCAGCCGGTCCAGATGCGGCTCGGCCTGTTGCAGCAGGTTGCGCATGAAGTTTTCCAGCCCGCGTTCCAGCGGGTCGGGCTCTTCCGGCGGGGGCAGGCCCTCCGAGGGCGGCGGCTCGTCGGCCAGCGGGGGCTCGTAATCCTGGGCCATGGCTGCGGGGGGCATCAGCGCGGCGCAGAGGATCAGGGAAAGAAGCGGGTTGCGCATGGGCCGGTCCTTCGGCTGTTCGCAGGGGAAACATGCGCGAGGCCGGCCGGGTTCCCTTGCGCCGCGGCCGCCCCGCGGTCAATCGGCAGGGCCGGCACCTTCCGGGTCGCGATATTCGTGCAGCCGCCCCCGCCAGTCGCGGATCGCATAGCGGCCGGGCGCGGTCGGCTGGACATGGTCCGGCCCCAGCGGCACCTTGCCGTGCCCGCCCGGCAGGTCCAGCACATAGGTCGGAAGGCATGTCCCCGACAGCCGCCCGCGCAGGGCCGCCATGATCGCCTGCCCCTCGGCGATGGAGGTGCGGAAATGGCCGGTGCCGCGCGCCAGGTCGCAATGATGCAGGTAATAGGGCTTGACCCGGTTGCGGATCAGCGCCCGGAACAGCTCGGCCAGGATGTCGGGATCGGCATTCACCCCCCGGAGCAGCACGGTCTGCGACAACAGCGGAACGCCCGCATCGGCCAGCCGCGCCAGCGCGGCGCGGGCGGCCTCGGTCAGTTCCTGCGCGTGATTGGTATGGATCACCACCCAGACCGCCAGCCGCGCCGGCCGCAGCGCCGCCAGCATTGCCGCGTCGATGCGGCCGGGGGCGACCACCGGCACGCGGGTATGGAAGCGGACGACGTCGACATGGGCGATCGCCTCCAGCCGCGCCATCAGCGCCGAGATGCGGCGCGCCGACAGCACCATCGGGTCGCCGCCGGTCAGGATCACCTCGCGGATCGCGGGGGTGCGGGCGACATAGTCCAGCGCGGCGGCCAGGTCGGGCTCGGGCAGGCTGCCTTCCTCGCCCACCACCTCGCGGCGAAAGCAGAAGCGGCAATAGACCTCGCAGGTCTTGGTGACATGCAGGATCACCCGGTCGGGATAGCGATGGGTCAGGCCGGGGGTCGGGCTGAAGCAGGCGTCGCCGATGGGGTCGGCCAGCTCTTCGGGGCGGATCTGCAATTCGCGCGCATCGGGCAGGAATTGCGCGGCGACGCCGTCGCCGGGCGCGCGCATGGCCTGGCGCATGGCGGCGGGGATGCGGATGCGGAACTCGGCCGCGACCGCGTCCAGCGCCTCGGCCAGCGCGGCATCGGCCAGGCCGGCCTCGACCAGGGCGGGAACGGTGGTGATCGGGCGCTGGGACAAGGCGGCCTCTTGCGGCGAAAGGGAAGGGCGGTTTATCGACCCGCCGGCCGGTCTTGGCAAGGGCTCAGCCCCGTGCCGCCGCCTCCAGCGCGGCGATGTCGAGCTTGACCATCGTCAGCATGGCCGCGGTGACGCGGCGGCCGACCTGGGGGTCGGGGTCCGCCATCAACTCGCCCAGCCGTTTCGGGACGACCTGCCAGCACAGGCCCCAGCGGTCGCGCAGCCAGCCGCATTGCTCGGCCGTGCCGCCTTCCAGCAGCGCGTCCCACAGCCGGTCGATCCCAGCCTGGTCGTCGCATTCGACCATGACCGAGAAGCTGTGGTTGAACGGGTCGAGCGGCCCGGCCTCGATCGCCATGTAGCGCTGGTCGCCCAGGGTAAAGCCCGCCAGCCCGACGCTGCCCTCGGGCCCCGAGGGCGTGTCGCCCGGAACGGTCGAGAGCCAGTCCAGCGACGAGCCGGGGATCAGCGCACAGTAAAAGCGCACCGCCGCCTCCATGTCGCGTTCGAACCAGAGATGCTGGGTGACTTTCATCGCGGTTCCCCCTTATTTCAGGGCAGCACCAAGCTGCGGTCGTCCTTGAGCGTCTTCAGCACGATCTCGGAACGCACCTGGGCCACCTGCGGTTGCGGCAGCAGGTGGCGGTGGATGAAATCCGAGAATGCCTCCAGATCGCGCAGCCGCACGTCCAGGATGTAATCGGCATCGCCCGAGACCGAAAAGGCCGAGCGGATCTGCGGATGCGCGGCGACGAAACGGGCGAAATCGTCCTCCTTCCCCTGGCCGTGGCTGCGCAGGTTCACGCGGATGATGGCGCGCAGCCCGAAGCCCAGCTTCTGCGGGTTCAGCCGGGCGGCATAGCCCTCGATCACCCCGGCCTCTTCCAGCGCCGCACGCCTGCGCGAGCATTGCGAGGGCGACAGGTTCACCAGCTCGGCCAGCGCCGCATTGGTCATCGCCCCGTCGCGCTGCAGGGCGTCGAGAATGGCGATGTCGAATCCATCCATGCGCATTTCTTGCATCGATCCGCCCCATCATGCGCGCTTCATGCCTTTGCGCCCCGATCATGGCACAGTTTGCGCCCGGCTTGCATTGCATTCGCGCGATCATGGTTTCAGGACACGCGAACAGAGGAGGAGACGCCATGGGACCGTTCCCGCATGACGCCCCGAAAGCCACCATCAGCGCCGAAAACCCCGCCGGCACCGACGGGTTCGAGTTCGTCGAATTCGCCCATCCGCAGCCCGAGACCCTGGACCGCATCTTTCGCCAGATGGGCTTCGTCCCGGTGGCGCGGCACAGGCGCAAGGACATCACGCTGTATCGCCAGGGCGACATCAACTACCTGCTGAACGCCGAGCCCGACAGCCATGCCGCGGGCTTCGTGCGCCAGCACGGCCCCTGCGCCCCGGCCATGGCCTGGCGCGTGGTCGATGCGCAGCACGCGCTGCGGCGCGCGCTGGAGCTGGGCGCCAGGGAATATGCCGGTGGCGGCAAATCCATCGACGCGCCGGCGGTCCATGGCATCGGCGGCTCGCTGCTGTATTTCATCGACCGCTACGGCGATGCCGGCAGCGCCTATGCCGCCGAATACGACTGGCTGGCCGAACCCGATCCGCGCCCGGAGGGCTTCGGCTTCTATTACCTCGACCACCTGACGCATAACGTGGTGCGCGGGAACATGGACAGCTGGTACAAGTTCTATCACGACACGTTCAATTTTCGCGAAATCCGGTTCTTCGACATCAAGGGCAAGCAGACCGGGCTGGTCAGCCGGGCGCTGACCTCGCCCGACGGCAAGATCCGCATCCCGATCAACGAATCGACCGACGATCACAGCCAGATCGAGGAATACCTGCGCGCCTACAAGGGCGAGGGCATCCAGCACATCGCCATCGCCACCGAGGACATCTATGCCGCCACCGACCGCATCGCCGAGGCCGGGATGAAGTTCATGCCCGGCCCGCCCGACACCTATTACGAAATGTCGCACAACCGGGTGAAGGGCCACCAGGAGCCGGTCGAGCGCATGAAGCGGCACGGCATCCTGATCGACGGCGAAGGCGTCGTCGGCGGCGGCATGACGCGGGTGCTGCTGCAGGTCTTCTCGAGAACCGTGATCGGGCCGATCTTCTTCGAGTTCATTCAGCGCAAGGGCGATGACGGCTTCGGCGAGGGCAATTTCCGCGCCCTGTTCGAATCGATCGAAGAGGATCAGATCCGCCGCGGCGTGCTGAAGATCGACGCGGCCGAGTGACGGGCCGGCGCGCCGCCCTGCATGGCGGGGTTGTCGCCGGCGCCGCAGATTGCTGGTGCGGGACCAGGACGCCGCCGCCAGCGGATGCGGCGGCGTCCTGCCGGATTGCGCCCCGGCCGATCGGGAAGTGCTGGCCGACCGGAAGGGGCTGGCCGATCAGAAGGTGAAGTCACCCAGGTCGAGCTGCGCCTTCTGCATGTCCTGGATGGTGACGATGGTATCGGCGGACAGCCGCAGCACCAGGTCGTCGCCGACCTGCTGGGCGTTGCTGATGACCGCCTGCACCTGCGCCCGGCTGAAATCGTCGAAGTCGAGCCGGTCCATGCCGTTCTGGAAATCGGTGATGGTGTCGCGGCCGTCGCCGCGCTCGAACTCGAAGACATCGGCGCCGGCGCCGCCGGTCAGGATGTCGTTGCCGCGCCCGCCCTCCAGCCGGTCGCGGCCCTCGCCGCCGTCCAGCCGGTCGTTGCCCGAACCGCCGTCCAACTCGTCATTGCCCAGCCCGCCGAACAGCAGGTCGTTGCCGGCCCCGCCCTCGACCTCGTCATGGCCTGAGCCGGCATAAAGCGTATCGGCACCGGCGCCGCCTTCCAGCTCGTCGTTGCCGCTGCCGCCATGCAGGACGTCGTTGCCGTTGCCGCCCTCCAACTCGTCGTTGCCGTTGCCGCCGTGCAGGACGTCATTGCCATTGCCGCCCTCCAGCTCGTCATGGCCCTCGCCGCCGTTCAGCGTGTCGTTGCCGTCGCCGCCGTGCAGCTTGTCGTTGCCGCCAAAGCCGAACAGCCGGTCATGGCCGCCCATTCCCGACAGCCAGTCTCCGAATGGCGTGCCGTTCAGCGTTTCGGCGAAGCTCGTCCCGTTCTTGCGCAGCATCTCTTGGTCCTTTCATGGTAAGGCGGCGGTTGCCCGTCCGCGGGATAACGCGCCCGCAATGCCACAGGCTTGCTGACAGCCCTCTGATCCCGCCTGTCAGGCTGTTGTCAGAAAACCCCCGCCTGGGCGGAAAGCCGCCGGGCCGGGCTGTTGCCGTTTCGGCACGCCGCGCACGGCGGCAGGGCCCGCGCCGATTTTGTCAGCCGCCTGTCAGTTCCCGGACGCTAATAGGGGCGGCATGAGACTGCTTGCCCTTCTTGTCCTTCTGTCGCTGCTGCCGCCGTTGCTCGCCGCGGGACAGGACATCGCCGAGCCGGATTTCGAACAGGCGCGCGAGGCCGTCGAACGCGGCCGGATCCTGCCCCTTGCCGAGGTGCTGGCGCGGCTGCACGAATCCCAGCCCGGACGGGTGATCGAGGTGGACCTGGACGAGGAGGACGGCATGATGATCTATGAGGTCGAGCTGGCAACCCCGGACGGCCGCCTGATCGAGGTCGAGATCGACGCGGCCTCGGGACGGATCCTGGCCCTGGACGAGGATGACGAGGACTGATGCGCGCCCTGATCGTCGAGGATGAGCCCCGGATCGCCGCCGATCTGGAACGGGCGCTGAAGGCGGCGGGCTTTCTGGTCGAGACGGTCGGCGACGGCGAGACCGCCTGGTTCCGCGGCGGCACCGAGCAATACGACCTGATCGTGCTGGACCTGAACCTGCCGCGGCTGGACGGGCTGACCGTGCTGAAGCGCTGGCGCGCCGAGGGCTGCGAAAGCCCGGTGCTGATCCTGACCGCGCGCGGCGCCTGGACCGAGCGGGTCGAGGGCATCGACGCCGGCGCCGACGACTACCTGCCCAAGCCCTTTCGCATGGAGGAATTGATCGCCCGCGCCCGCGCGCTGGTGCGCCGTGCCGGCGGGCGGGGCAATGCGACGCAGCAGGTCGGGCGGCTGACCGTGGACCTCAATCGCATGACCGCCGCCATCGACGGCATCCCGATGCCGCTCACGCCGCTGGAGTTCCGCCTGGTCGCCTATCTGGCGCTGAACCGCGACCGCATCGTGGCGCCGACCGAATTGCTGGAGCATCTTTATGGCGACGACGATTCGCGCGAGCTGAACGCCGTCGAGGCCATCGTCACCCGCCTGCGCCGCAAGCTGGGGCCGGGCGTGATCGGCACCCGCCGCGGCTTCGGCTATCACCTGGAGGCCGGCCCCCCGGCCGGCCCGGCCCAGGTCGGGGCGTGATCCGCTCGATCCGCTGGCGGCTGGTGCTGGCCGGGGGGCTGGCCATCGCGCTGGCGCTGGCGCTGTCGGGCATGGGGCTGGCGGTGCTGTTCGAACGCCATGTCGAGCGCGTCGCCGTGGCCGATCTGCAGGCCCGCGCCCTGGCGCTGGCCGCCATGGTGCAGCCCGAGGCCGAGACCGGCGCCCGCCTGCGCGCGCCCCCCGACGACCCGCTTTATGACCAGCCCTTTTCCGGCCATTACTGGCAGGTGATGCTGGGCAGCGAGCTGCGCCGCTCGCGCTCGCTCTGGGACTACACCCTGCCCAGCGACCAGCCGGCGCCGGCGCCGGGCGAAACCGCGGTGCGCACGCTTCCAGGCCCGCGCGGCGAGCCGCTGCTGGCGGTCGAGCAAAGCCTGGTGGCCGGCCGGGAAGCGGTGCCGCTGCGCATCATCCTGGCCTCGGATCGCGACGAGCTGGCCCTGGCGCGGCGCGGCTTCCTGGGTGATCTCTTGCCCTATCTCGGCCTGCTGGGCGCCATGCTGCTGCTGGCCAGCTGGGTGCAGATCACCGTCGGCCTGCGTCCGCTGCGCCAGGTGGGCGCCAGGGTGGCGGCGCTGGTCTCGGGCGGCAGGCCGCGCATCGGCCAGGATCTGCCGACCGAGGTGATCCCGCTGGCCACCCAGATCGACGAGCTGCTGGACGCGCGCGACCGGGAACTCGGCCGGGCCCGCCATCGCGCGGCCAACCTGGCGCATGGGCTCAAGACCCCGCTCCAGGCGCTGCTGGGCGATGCCGCCGAGCTTGAAGCCAGGGGCGAGGTCGAGATCGCCCGCAATATCGAAACCGTCGCCCAGCAGATGCGCCGCCATGTCGATCGCGAACTGGCCCGCGCCCGCCTGCAGTCCGGCCGCGATGCGCAAAGCGCCGAGCCCGGCCGGATCGCCACCCGGCTGATCGGCGTGCTGCGTCGCACGCCGCTGGGCGCCGGCATCGACTGGCGGCTTTCGGCGCCCCCCGGCCTCGCGGCCCGCATCGATCCCGACGAACTGACCGAGGCCCTCGGCGCGCTGCTGGAAAACGCCATGCGCCATGCGCGGGGCATGGTCCGCATCTCGGCTCGCCGCAAGGACGGCCGCATCCTCATCGCCATCCTGGACGACGGTCCCGGCGTTCCCGAGGCCGAACTGGAGCGGCTTACCCAGCGCGGCCTCAGCCTCGATCCCAGCGGCGAGGGGCAGGGTATCGGCCTGGCCGTGGTCGCCGACATCGTCGATGCGGCGCAGGGGGAATTGCGGCTGCGCAACGCCCATCCCGGTTTCCTGGCCGAATTGCATCTCGAGGCAGCGCCGCCCGCTTTCCAGGGCGCGGCGCCTTCACCGTTTCCCAAATCCCCATGAGGCAAGCGCGCCCGCGGCGCTGATCTTGCCGGGTGGATGCGTTCAGGGCAGCGTGACCGCCAGGTTGTCGATCAGCCGCACCCCGTCGAGCCAGGCCGCGACCAGCAGCCGCGCCGGCCGGCCCGGCTGCGGTTCGCCCAGGGTTTCGCCGTCGCGCAGCGCCAGATATTCCACGGGCGCGAAACCCGCCGCCTCCAGCCCGGCCTGCGCCGCGGCCAGCGTGGCCTCCGCAGGCTCGCCGGCCTCGATCCGGGCGACCGCCTCGAACAGCGCCTGCGGCAGGGTCGCGGCACGCGCCCGGCCTTCGGCCGTCAGGCGCTGGTTGCGCGAGGACAGCGCCAGCCCGTCCCCGGCCCGCACGCAGGGGCAGGGCACGATCTCGACCGGCAGTTTCAGGTCCTGCACCAGCCGGCGCACCAGCTGCAGCTGCTGCCAGTCCTTTTCCCCGAAAAACGCCCGGTCGGCCTGGGTCATGTTGAGCAGAAGCGTCACCACCGTGGCCACGCCGTCGAAATGGCCCGGACGATGCGCTCCTTCCAGCGGCGCCGTCACCCCCGAGACCGAGATCACCGTGGCATGGTCCGGCGGATAGACCTCGTCGCCATCGGGCACGAAAAGCGCATCCACCCCCAGGGGGCCCAGCAGCTCGGCATCGGCATGTTCGGTGCGGGGATAGCGGGCGAAATCCTCGGCATTGTTGAACTGGCGCGGGTTGACGAACAGGGTCACGATCACCCGGTCGCAACTGGCCTTGGCGGCGCGGACCAGGCTCAGGTGCCCCTCGTGCAGCGCGCCCATGGTCGGTACCACGCCGATGCTTTCGCCGCGGGATTTCCAGCCGCGCACCAGCGCGCGCAATTCGGCCAGCGGCCGGACGATGGGCGCGCTCATGCGGGCTTGCCCTCGGCAAAGCCATGTTCGGGGCCGGGAAAGCGGCGGGCGCGGACCTCGGCGGCATAGGCGGCGATGGCGGCATCGGCATCCTGGCCCAGCTCGGCATAGCGCTTGACGAATTTCGGCCGGAAATCGGAAAACAGCCCCAGCATGTCGTCGACCACCAGCACCTGCCCGTCGCAATCCAGGCCCGCGCCGATGCCGATGGTGGGCACGGCGATTTCTTGCGTGATGCGCGCCCCCAGCGCCGCGGGCAGCTTTTCCAGCACCACGGCAAAGGCGCCGGCGTCCGTCAGCGCCGCGGCATCCAGGGCGATGCGGTCGGCCTCGTCCCGGCCGCGGCCCTGCACCTTGTAGCCGCCCAGCACATTAACCGATTGCGGCGTCAGCCCGACATGGCCCATCACCGGGATGCCGCGCGCGACCAGGAAGGCCACCGTCTCGGCCATGTGGCGCCCGCCTTCCAGCTTGACCGCCTGGCAGCCGGTCTCGGCCATCAGCCGCGCGGCGTTGCGGAAGGCTTGCTCGGGCCCTTCCTCATAGCTGCCGAAGGGCATGTCCACCACCAGGCAGGCGCGCGAGCAACCCCGCGCCACCGCCTTGCCGTGCAGGATCATCATCTCCATGCTGACGCCGATGGTCGAGGGCAGGCCGTGCAGCACCATGCCCAGGCTGTCGCCGACCAGGGCGATGTCGCAATGCGCATCGACCAGCCGGGCCATCGGCGTGGTATAGGCGGTCAGGCAGACCACCGGCTCGCCGCCCTTGCGGGCGCGGATGTCTCCGGGGCCAAGCTGGCTCTTGCGATCGGGGGTCGCGCTCATCTCTCTCTCCCTTGTCCAGGGCCTTGGCGGCCGCTGCCCGAATATTGGATTCGCGCCGCCATGTCTCGCAATAAAATGATGCAGATGCAGCATTCCCGCGCAGGAAAAGAAGCCGGCCGGTGGCGGCGACAGACCGCCCCTGGAATTTCAAAAGCAAATACAACATGTTGAAATTCACCCCGCCCCAAGGGCCGCCCCGCGGCCGACAAGGCCGTGGCCGCCCCCTGCGCGCGTCCGGCGCCTTCCAGGCCCTGCCTGACTGATGCCGGGCGGCTGCCGCTCCCGCGCGCGCGGGCTTCCCGTCGCGCTCGAGCATGAAATGCACCGGCACCCTGCACCCCGCGCGCGCCCCCCGGCTTCTTCGTTCCCCAAATACTCATGCGGCCGCGCCATTCTCGGCAAGGCCTGCCCGCATGGGCCCGGCCGGCCCGATCCGCCCCGGCCTGCGGCTTGACATGCCGGGGGCCGGGGCCTAGTGCCGGACTTGGCTCCCTGCGGGGCCTGACCAACCAGCGCCGCGCCGAATGCGGCCGTTTCCTCGGGATCGAGACATGACGCTGAACGCTGCCATCCTTGGGGCCTCGGGCTATACGGGTGCCGAACTCGTCCGCATCCTCGCCACCCATCCCCGGATCGAGGTCGCCGCGCTGTCTGCCGACCGCAAGGCGGGGCAGGGCTATGACGAGGTCTTCCCGCATCTGCGCCACCTGAAGCTGCCGGCGCTGGTCAGGATGGAAGAGATCGACTTCTCGGCCATCGACCTGGTGTTCTGCGCGCTGCCGCACGGCCTCAGCCAGCCGCTGGTCGCAACATTGCCGCAGAACGTGAAGATCGTCGACCTGGGCGCCGATTTCCGGCTGCGCGACCCGGAGGATTACAAGAAATGGTATGGGCTCGACCATGCCGCGCCCGAGATCCAGCCCGAGGCGGTCTATGGGCTGACCGAGTTCTATCGCGACCAGATCCGCGACGCGCGGCTGGTCGCCGGCACCGGCTGCAACGCCGCCACCGTGCAATTCTCGCTGCGGCCGCTGATCGGCTCGGGGCTGATCGACCTCGACGATATCATCTGCGACCTCAAGAACGGGATTTCCGGGGCGGGCCGCTCGCTCAAGGAAAACATGCTCTTCGCCGAACGCTCCGAGGATGTGGCGGGCTATTCCCAGGGCGGCAAGCACCGCCACCTGGGCGAGTTCGACCAGGAGTTCTCGGCCCTGGCCGGGCGTCCGGTGCGCATCCAGTTCACCCCGCACCTGGTGCCGGTGAACCGCGGCATCCTGGCCTCCTGCTATCTCAAGGGCGAGCCGCAGGCGGTCCATGCCGCGCTGGCCGAGGCCTATGCCGACGAGCCCTTCATCGTCGTGCTGCCCTATGGGCAACTGCCGGCGATGGCGCATGTGCAGGGCTCGAACTTCTGCCATATCGGGGTGACGGGCGACCGGATTTCGGGGCGGACGCTGGTCGTCTCGACGCTGGACAACCTGTGCAAGGGCTCCTCTGGGCAGGCGGTGCAGAACGCCAACCTGATGCTGGGCCTGCCGGAAACCGAAGGGCTGATGCTGGCGCCGATCTTCCCCTGACCGGAACCGCAAGGCGGGGCTGCGCGTCTTGTCTGGGATAGGGGCGGCGTTTCGCCGCCCTGAAGGAGGAAAGCAAGATGCGTAGCCTGATTGCGACCGCCGTTTCCGCCATGCTGCTTGCGCTGGCCGGCTGCGGCGACAATCCCACCGAACGCGCCGCCACGGGCGGTCTGGGCGGGGCGGTCATCGCCGGTCCCGCGGGGGCGGTGGTGGGCGGAACCATCGGGGCCGCGACTGCCGATTGACTCGCGGCAGCGCCCGGTGAAATGCCTTTTGAAAGGCCCTGTGAAAGGCAAGGTGCGGGGCGGCGGAGCGCGCGCCCCGCACCGGATCAGGAATCAGCTCTTGGCGCGCTCGACATAGGTCAGGTCGGCGGTGTTGATGACGACCTTGGTGCCCACGCCGATATGCGGCGGCACCATGATGCGCACGCCGTTATGCGCCATCGCCGGCTTGTAGCTGGACGAGGCGGTCTGGCCCTTGACCACCGGCTCGGTCTCGACCACCTCGACCGTCACCTTCTGCGGCAGCTCGATGGCGATGGCGACGCCGTTATGGACCTGCAGGAAGACGCTGATGCCGTCTTCCAGGAACACCTTGTCGTCGCCGACCACGTCGGGCGAGACCACGACCTGCTCATAGCTTTCCGGCTCCATGAAGTGGAAGCCCTCGCCGTCCTCGTAGAGGAAATTATAGGCGCGTTCGTCGACATGGGCGCGCTCGACCTGTTCGGTGGTCTTCCAGCGCTCCGAGACCTTGTTGCCGTCCGAGATGCGGCGCAGCTCGACCTGGGTCGTTGGCGTGCCCTTGCCGGGGTGGAAGTTGGTCGCGGTCAGGACGACATGGAGCTTGCCGTCGATCTCGACGACATTGCCTTTGCGAAGGCTGGAGGCGATGACTTTCAAGGCGGTTCCCTTGCCTGCTTTTCAAATTCCGGGATGCCGGATACCAAGTCCGGCAGATGACATCCCATAGCGTTTTTCCCAGCTTTGCGCCAGCCGCAAGCGGAAAACGACACAGATGCAAGAGGTGCGCGCATGAAACCCGCCGACGAAAGCCCCTGGTGGGACCAGGGCCGCCATGCCGGGCGCCGGCCGCTGCTGCTGGCGCGAAACCGCATCCAGGCCGCGATCCGCGACTGGCTGGGCGCGCAGGATTTCGTCGAGGTCGATCCGCTGGCCCTGGCCGTCAGTCCGGGTAACGAGGCGCATCTGCATGCCTTCGCCACCGACCAGATCGGCAACGACGGCGTGCCGCGGCGGATGTATCTGCATACCAGCCCGGAATTCGCGATGAAAAAGCTGCTGGCCGCGGGCGAGGCGCGCATCTTCGCTTTCAGCCATGTCTGGCGCAACCGCGAGCGCGGGCCGCTGCACAGCCCCGAGTTCTGCATGCTGGAATGGTATCGCGCGGGCGAGGATTATCGCGTGCTTTTCGACGATTGCGCGCAATACCTGCGCCATGCCGCCGAGGTTGCGGGCGCCGAGATGCTGCGTTTTCGCGGCGCCGAATGCGATCCCTATGCCACGCCCGAGGTGATGACGGTGGCGCAGGCCTTCCGCGAATTTGCCGGCATCGACCTGCTGGCGACCTGCGACGGGGCCGAGACCGACGTGGCCGCCCTGCGCGCCCAGGCCGAGGTGCAGGGGGTGCACCTGGCTGCGGACGACGGCTGGTCCGACATCCTGTCGCGCGTGCTGGTGGAACGGGTCGAGCCGCATCTGGGCCATGGCCGGCCGCTGATCCTCGACCGCTACCCGGCGGCCGAGGCGGCGCTGGCGCGACCTGCCGCGGACGAGCCGCGCGAGGCCGAGCGGTTCGAGCTTTACGCCTGCGGCGTCGAGCTGGCCAACGGCTTCGGCGAGTTGACTGACCCCGCCGAACAGCGCCGCCGCTTCCAGTTGGAGATGGCGGAGAAGGCCCGCATCTATGGCGAGCGTTACCCGCTGGACGAGGATTTCCTGGCCGCGCTGGCCTTCATGCCGCCGGCCGCGGGCTGCGCGCTGGGGTTCGACCGGCTGGTGATGCTGGCCACCGGCGCGCCGCGGATCGACGAGGTGATCTGGACCCCGCTGCGGGCCGAATAAGGCCCTGGTGCCGCCCGAGCCTGCCGAAAGGCGGCCTCTTGCCGCCGCGGGTTTTCCGGCTTTCGGCGCGGGAAAACGGACGCTAGGCTAGGACAAAAGGCTCGACCAAGGGGACAGGAATGCGGCTTTCATTGCGACTTTCGGCAACGCTCACGGCCATGGCTCTGCTGCTTGGCGGCTGCGCCGGCCAATATCCCGGCGCGGGCGTTCCCCAGCAAAGCCAGGAGATCAAATGGGGCCGCTACCAGAACCCGCCGGCCGAAAAGGTCGCCGGGCTGCGCAACTGGGTCGAAGGCTTCAAGGCCAGCGCCCGCGGCCAGGGCATCAGCGACAGCACGCTGGAGTTCGCCTTCCGCGACGTGACCTACAACCCCGAGGCGCTGCGCCGTTCGCAGAACCAGGCCGAGTTCAAGAAATCCCTGTGGGAATACCTGGAGAACGCGGTTTCGGAAAAGCGCCAGACCAACGGCCGGGCGGCGCTGGCGCAATATGGCGGCGTGCTGAGCCGGATCGAGGCGACCTATGGCGTCGACAAGGAGGTCGTCGCGGCGGTCTGGGGCATGGAATCGACCTATGGCGAGCGGCGCGGCGACCTGCCCCTGATCGAAAGCCTGGCCACCCTGGGCTATGAGGGCTATCGCGGCGCCTTCTTCCGCAGCCAGCTGATGGCGGCGCTGAAGATCCTGCAATCGGGCGACATCGACCCCGGCCACATGACCGGCAGCTGGGCCGGCGCCATGGGCCACACCCAGTTCATCCCGACCACCTATCTCAGCTTCGCGGTCGATTTCACCGGCGATGGCCGGCGCGACATCTGGTCGAACGACCCGTCCGACGCGCTGGCCTCGGCCGCGAACTACCTGGCGAAATCGGGCTGGCAGCGCGGCCTGCCGGCGGCGGTCGAGGTCACTCTGCCGCCCGGCTTCAACACCGCGCTGGCCGGCAAGGGCAAGCGGCGCAGCGTCGCGGAATGGCAGTCTCTGGGCGTGCGCCAGGCCAACCAGCGGCCGCTGCCGCCCGCAGGCACCTCGACCGAGCTGATCGTTCCCGGCGGTGCCTCGGGCGCGGCCTTCCTGATCACCCGCAACTTCCACGCCATCCTGCGCTACAACAATGCCGACAGCTATGCGCTGGCGGTGTCGCATCTGGCGGACCGGCTCAAGGGCTATCCGGGGTTGGCCAATCCCTGGCCGGCCGACCATCCCGGCCTGCGCATCGAGCAGCGCAAGGAGATGCAGCGCCTGCTGACGGCCCGCGGCTTCGACACGCAGGGGGTGGACGGCAACGTCGGCTCGAACACGACCAGCGCCATCCGGGCCTATCAGGCCTCGCGCGGGCTGCCGGTGACGGGCGAGCCCTCGGCCGCATTGCTCGAGCAGTTGCGCCGCGGCTGACGAATGCCGGAAACGGCCGGGCCGGCGCCACCCTGCGCTTGCCCGGATCGGCTTCCGCTTGCCGCCGAGCTCCTAGGAAAGCGGTCGGCGCCCCTGTTCGCAGGTCTCGGCCGGGACTTCCCCCTTCCGCCGGCGTGGTCCCCGAGGTCGGGGTCTGCGATGTCAGGTTGGGGGCCGGCGCCAGGCTCGTGCGGCCTCGGGCCAGCGTCGGATCGCCGAGTTTATCGGCCGTCCCGATTACCTTGCATGACTCGCTGCACGGCCGTTCAGGACGGCTTCTGCTGGTGTCACGCGGCCTTGTTGGGTCTATCCGCCGTCTTCCGCGTCCTGCAGATCTTCGTGTCAAACGACAGCAGATGAGGGGCTTTGTGTCACTCTTGCGCCAAGAAACGCCTTGAAACTATCATTATGCTTTCAAGGAGTTAAATGGTGCCCGGAGGCGGATTCGAACCACCGACACGCGGATTTTCAATCCGCTGCTCTACCAACTGAGCTATCCGGGCGCCGAGCGTCTTGCTTCGGACTGGCGCGTTGTTATGGCAGGGCCGCTCCGCTGTCCAGAGCCAAAAACAAAATTTTCACTCTTCCCTGTCATTATCCGGCACCCGCTCGCCGGGAATGCGGTAGTCGCCGCGCAGCCAATGCGCCAGGTCCACATCCGCGCAACGGCGCGAGCAGAAGGGGCGATAACGCTCGGCGGCGGGCTTGCCGCAGATCGGGCATTTCATGCCATGTCCTCCGGCCGGGCAAGGCGCGCCAGCGGCACGCGGTCGCGCTTGCGGCTGATCTCGTAAAGCCCCATCGCGGTCCAGCCGATCAGCACCGTCTCGGCCGGGTCGGGGCGGAAGGCGGCGCGCAGCACCTGGTCCAGCGTGCCGCGATCGCGCTTGGGCATGGGCGCGAAATCCACGACGATCTGGCCGCCAAGACCGCGCAGCCGCAATTGCCGCGACAGGTCGCGCGCCAGGGCAATATTCGCCTTGAGCCCCGCCGCCGGCGAATGGTCGCTGCCGGTGTTGACGTCGATGGCGACCAGCGCGCGCAGCGCCTCGATCTCGGCCCAGGCGCCGCCGCCCAGGTCCAGCCGCGGGTGCAGCAGTTGGAGCGCCGCCGCCTCGGCCCCGGTCGCCTCGAAGGCATCGGGCCCGTCCTCGACGGCGTCGGGCGCCGGGTCGGCCCAATCCTGCCAGGCCTGTTGGGCGGGCTCGGGCGCGTCGAGCAGCAGCTCGGGTGCCCCTTCGCAATCGGCCGTGACGGCTTGCGCCAGCTCAAGCAGTTGCCCAAGCTCGGCCGCGATCTCGTCCTCCTGGGCCGTGGCCGCGACGGAGCGAAAGACGATGCCGGGCGCATCCTCATGGCCGTCCAGGGCGGACGAGCCAAGGCGCACCAGCCCCTCGCGCAGCGCGGCGTCGCGAATCCGGCGCGAGACGTTCACGCCCGGCGCGCCGGGCGTCACGATGACGTGCCGGCCGCGGAAATTCAGCCGGGCCGAGACCGGGACCGCCTTGCCGTCCTCGGCGCAGCCGCTGACCTGGACCAGCAGCGACTGGCCCTCGCGCAGCCCCGAGCGGTCGCGCAGGAAGCCGCGGGCGCCGTTCGGCAGGCGCAGGAAGACGCCGCCCTGGCCCTTGACCAGCCGGTCCACCCTGGCGCGGCAGATCGCGCCGGGGGCAAGCGGGGTCGCGCCCGCCGGATCGACGATCAGATCCTCCAGCCGGCCGTCCTGCATCAGCGCCGCCGCATCGCGGCCGAAGATCCGTCCCAGGACGATCTGGCGTCCCTTCATGTCGTTTTTCCTTGGATTCCGATGGCGGCCAGAAGGGCCGCGGTTTCGGCCAGCGGCAGCCCGACGACGCCGCTGTAGGAGCCCTGCATCCAGATGGCAAAGGCCGAGGCATGGCCCTGGATGGCATAGGCGCCGGCCTTGCCCTGCCATTCGCCGGTGGCGAGATAGGCTTCGATCTGCGTGGCGGTAAGGGGGCGGAAGCGGATCGCGGTGTCCACCAGCCGTTCGCGCAGCCGGCCGCCATGGGTCAGCGCGACCGAGGTCAGCACCCGGTGCCGGCGACCCGAGAGCAGCTGCAGGAAGCGCCGCGCCTCGGCGGCATCGGCGGGCTTGCCCAGGATCCGGCGCCCCGCCACGACGGCGGTGTCGGCGCAAAGGACGGCGTCCTCGGCCAGGCCGGCAAGCGCCGCGGCCTTTTCGCGCGCCATGCGCCGGACATAGTCGCGCGGGTTTTCGCCGCGATGCGGGGATTCGTCGATTTCCGCCGGCAGGATCCTGTCCGGCACAATGCCGATCTGGGCCAGCAGTTCCAGCCGGCGCGGACTGGCCGAGCCGAGGATCAGCGCCGGCGCGGCGGCGCTTTGCGGCGGGGACTGGGCAGCGCCCCGCAGGTCTTGCGGCGCCGTCATCCTAGGCTCCCGGACGGTCGGCGGGCTTACTTGAAGCGGTAATTGATCCGCCCCTTGGTCAGGTCGTAGGTGTTCATTTCCACCTGGACCTTGTCGCCGGCGAGGACGCGGATGCGGTTCTTGCGCATCTTTCCTGCCATATGCGCGATGATCTCATGGCCGTTCTCTAGCTCGACCCGGAATGTCGCGTTGGGCAGGAGTTCCTTCACGACACCGGGAAATTCGAGCATTTCTTCCTTGGCCATGTTCTCTCCTGTAGGATGACCCGCGCCTTGGGCGGGCGCAAGCTACATGCGTCCAGACGGGCGGTTTTTCAAGGGGAATCTGGACCTGGGCGGGCTTTCCTGGGCCGGATGGCCTGTCAGCGCGGCTATTTCGCGGAAAAGTTGCGTGATTGCGGCTATAGGGGCGAGGCTGCGTCGGATGGGTCGACCGGCCTTGATCATGGCCGACATCGGCTTGGCGGTGCGAAGGGGGATCGGGTGGCCGGGATTCACGAGCAGTAGTCGGGCGGAGCTGCGCGCCAGGATTATCCCCCTGACCAACGGCGGCTGCGGCTCGGCAGCGCGGAATGCGCCGGGCGGCCAAGATCCGCGAGCGGCCATGGGGCAGGGCTGTGCGACGACAGGTCATCCAGGCTTGACCATGGTGGGCAGCGGCTGGGCGGTGCGGGGGTTATCATGTGGTCAAGATCCGCGAGTGGCAATCGGCCGGGGTCGTGCGCCAGGATCATCTCCCTGACCAATGGCGGTTCTGGCTCGGGGGTGTGGAATGCGCCGGATGGCCAAGATCCCTGAACGGCAATTGAGCAGGGTTATGTGTCGGTGGTTCATCCGGTGCTGACCATGGGCGGCAGCGGCTCGGCGGGGCGGAAGGCATCGGGGTGGTCGAGATCCGCGAGCGGCAATTCGGCCTGGTCGGCGGGCGTCATCCCCTCGGGCGGCGGTCCGAAGCCTTCCGCCCGCCAGCCGTCCTGCGCGGGCGAAGGGGTGGCGGGCGCCGCGTCCTGGCTGATGTCGCGCAGGCGGATGGCGTGGAACCCGTCCTTTTCGCCCAGCCGTCCGCGGGCCAGCAGCTGGCCGCGCGCGGTTTCCACCCTGGCTTCGTCCAGCACGTTCTGCGGCAGGGGCAACAGCGATCCGGGTGTCAGGCCGCGCAGTTGGTGCAGGCTCAGACTGCGGCGGCAGAGAATGCCGGCCAGCCGCACCGGCGCCTGCTGCACCGGCCCGGCCAGCGTTGCCGGCACGGGCGGGGCCCCGGCCGGGGCGGGCAGTTGCGCCCGGTTCCCGGCGCCGGGCGAAGGCGGATCGGCCAGCGTCCCCGGCTCGACCGGCAGGGCGATCATCAGCCGGCCGTCGCGCTGCCCGCCGCTGCCCAGGCGGAAGCGGAAGTCCAGCCGCGCCATCTCGCCCTCTTCCAGCATCAGCAACAGCGGGCGGGGATCGTCCAGATAGGTCGCATAGCGGAAGGCGCCGAAATCCGGGCAGCCCGGCTGCGCCGCGCATTCCCGGCCCAGTTCGGCCAGAAGCGCATTCACGAAATCCGCCGAGATCGCGGCATCCGTTCGCGTCGGCTTGCGCGGCGGCGCGGGGCGCGAGGTCACGCGGCCGATCGCCTGCATCTCGATCAGCGCGGCCAGCAGGTCGGGGCAGACTGCGACCACGCCAAGCGCGTCGCGCCGCCCCCCGATCACGGCCAGCAAGGCGCGCTCGGGCAGGAGTTCGGGCAGTTCGGCCGGCACCATGCCCGAGCGTTCCACCTTTTCGACAAAGACCGGCAGGCGCAGCTGCTTCTCGGCCGCGCGGGCCAGGGCGGTGGCGGCGGCACGCTCCAGCCGGAATTCGGCGACCTGCCGGGCCGAGGGGCCGGCCGCCGCGCGGGCCCGGTCGCGTTCGGCGATCAGGCGGCGCAGCACCTGGCCGGGGGCCGGGGCGGCGGACCCGTCCCGATCCGCCCCGGCCTGTCCGGGGTCGTCCGACTGTTGCCTTGCTACGCTTTCCATTGCGGCCCGAATCGATGCTGCCTTTGGCGCAAGATGGCACGGACTGGTTGCCGAAAGGTTTAACCCGTCGCATTTTCGCCATTTTCCGCCCGGCGCGGCGGGCGGGGCGGCAGCGCGATGCGAAAGCAGGCGCCGCCCTGGCCCGGCAGATAGCTGATCGAGCCGCCAAGGAACCCCATGATTTCCTTGCAGATCGCCAGCCCCAGCCCGGCGCCGCCTGCGCGCGAGGGATCGTCCAGCCGGGCGAATTTCTCGAAGATCAGCGCGCGGTTCTCGGGGCCGATGCCCGAGCCGTTGTCGTGGATGTCGATCTCGGTCCCGCCCTGGGGGCTGCGGCGGGTGTCGATGCGGATCGCCGGATCGCCGGCGTCGCAATATTTCCGCGCGTTCGAGATCACGTTGATCAGCACCTGCAACAGCCGGTCGGGGTCGGTGATGACCGGCAGATGCTCGGCCAGGGGGTTGCGGCGGATGGCGAAGTCGCGCCCCGCGGCGCTTGCCCCGCCCGCGGCCAGCGCGCGCTCGATCAGGTCGTGCAGGTTGACGACGCCGGGCTTCAGCTGCGCCCGGCCCGATTCCAGCACCGAGATGTCCAGCAGGTCGTCCAGCAGCCGGGTCATGCGGGCGGCCTCGTCCTGGATGATCCCGGCAAAGCGGCTGCGGTCGGCGGCGGGCAGGTCCGGCTCCATCAGGATCTCGGAAAAGGCGCGGATCGAGGTCATGGGCGTGCGCAATTCATGGCTGATCTGGCCCAGGAAGGCGTCCTTCTGCGCCGAAAGCACGGTCAGTTTCTCGTTGCTTTCCCGCAGCATGGCGGCAGTCCTGGCCAGTTCGGCCGAGGTCAGCTCCAGCCGGCGGTTGTCCTCGCGCGCGCGGCTGGCCTCGCCCGCGACCTCCATCAGCTCGGCCACGGTGACGGAGCCGCGCCCGCCGACCCGCGCCATCAGCGCCGAGGCGGTGGCCGCGCCCACCGTCCCGGCCAGATGGCGTTCGAAATCCGCCAGGAAGCGCGGGGTCAGGTCGGGAAGATAGCCGGATTTTCCCTGGCCCTCGGCGGCCTTGCGGAACACCTCGAGCGCGTGGTCGTTGCCCCAGATCCGCCCGGCCAGCGTCAGCAGCGCCTCGGCCTGCACCGCGGGGGCGGTTTCGCTGGCGGCGGCATCGGGGGCGATGGCATGGACGAAGGACAGCGCCTGCAGCCGCTCGGTCGGGTCGGGGAAATCCACCAGCGAGATCAGCACCAGAAGCAGCAGGTTCACCGCCAGCGCCAGCAGCACCGCGCCGGCGAAGGCGTCGATCCCTGCCGGAAAGGCCGGCGGCGCAGCGAGGCCCAGCGAGGGCAGGAAGATCGCCCCGCCCCAGATCAGCGCGCCGGCGACGATGCCGGCGATGGCCCCGCGCCGGGTCGCGCCGCGCCAGACCAGCCCGGCGACCATGGCCGGCAGCACCTGCGCCATGCCGGAAAAGGCGACCGTGCCCATGGCGGCCAGCGCCGTGGTGCCGCCGGTGGTGCGGTGGTAAAGCCAGCCCGCGCCGATCACCGCGACGATGGCCAGCCGCCGCGCATTCAGCATCAGCGTGCCCAGATCCTCGCGCGCCTGCGCCGGTTCGGACAGCGCGGTCTGGCGCAGCCAGAGCCACAAGGGCACCAGCCAATGGTTCGCCATCATCGTCGACAGCGCGATGGCGCTGACCACCACCATCGACATGGCCGAGGAAAAGCCGCCCAGGAACACCAGCGCCGCCAGCGTGTCGCGGCCCTGCGACAAGGGCAGCGCCAGGACGTAGAGGTCGGGGTTCGAGCCCCTGGGCAGCAGGTCCATGCCGACCACGGCGATGGGCAGGACCAGGAAGGACATGGCGGCCAGATAGGCGGGAAAGGCCCAGCCTGCCTGGCGCAGGCGGTTCTCGTCGCTGGCCTCGACCACCAGGACGTGGAACATGCGCGGCAGCACCATGACCGCGGCGCCCGACAGCGCGATCAGCGTGAACCAGCGCTCGGGCCGGATCTGCCAGCCCTCGCCCCCGGCCGAGACGGCCATGCGGTCGATGCGCGCCAGCACGTCGGCCGGCCCGTCGGCGATGCCCCACAGCACGAAGGCGCCGACGGCGAGAAAGGCGGCGAGCTTGACCACCGCCTCGACCGCGATGGCGATGACGACGCCGTGGTGGCGCTCGTTCGCGGCCAGGTTGCGGGTGCCGAACAGGATGGCAAAGGCGGCCAGCCCGACCGCCACCCACAGCGCGATATTGCCGGGCAGCGGATGGCCGCTGGTGGCGAAGGCCGACAGCGCCATCGAGACCGATTGCAATTGCAGCGCGATATAGGGGGTCGAGGCCAGCACGCCGATCAGCGTCACCAGCGCGGCCAGGGCGGCGGATTTGCCGAATCGGCTGGAGATCAGGTCGGCGATCGAGGTCACGCGATGCAGCCGCGCCACCCGCACCAGCCGCCTGAGCCCCCACCAGGCGCCGGCAAAGACGATGCCGGGGCCAAGATAGATGGTCAGGAACTCCAGCCCCGAGCGGGTGGCGTAGCCGACGGCGCCGTAGAAGGTCCAGGCCGAGCAATAGACCGACAGCGACAGGGTATAGATCACCGGCCGGTCCATCCAGCGCCAGCGGCCGGCCGCGGCGGCGCGGTCGGCGGCATGGGCCAGCAGGAACATCAGCGCGACATAGACCACCGAGGCGGCGCCCAGGGTTTCAGGCGTCATCCTCGTCCTCCGGCTTTGCGCGGCCGATGGCGCGATGCAGGACGGCGGTGGCGGCGATGGTCAGCGCCCAGCTTGCTGCCAGCCAGACCGCGCCGCGCGCATAGCTGAAATATTGCGGCAGCCAGACCGGCGGCAGCACCGCCAGCACCGCAAACAGCACCGGCAGGACGCGGATCGCGTCGCCCAGCCGGCGCTGGCGATAGGCGTCGCGGCCAAGGAACAGGCGGCGCATGCGCGACCTCAGCCCGCGTCCAGAAGCTCGCGCACCATGGCGCGCAGGTCGGCATTGGCAAAGGGCTTGGCCAGCGTCCGGTCGGCGCCCTGCGGCAGGTTGGCCATGCCGCGGGCGCTGAGCAGCAGCACCGGCAGCGCCTGCAGATCGGGATCGGCGCGCAGGTCGGCCAGCACCTCGGCGCCGCTGCGGCCGGGCAGCATCACGTCGAGGATGACCAGCCGCGGCGCCAGCGCGCGGATGCGCTGAAGCGCGTCGCTGCCCTCGGGCCATTGCTCGCATTGCCAGCCCTCGCGCGACAGGATGAAGCGCACCGCCTCGGCGATGCTCGGCTCGTCCTCGATCAGCAGCACATCGACACCTGTGGTCACGGGCGGCCCTCCTGGGGTTTTGCGGCGATCATGCGGGCGGGCGGGGGCGTTGTCAAAATCACGGGGCGCCCCAGATCACACGGGGCCCAGGATCGAGGGCTCGTGCCGCGCGGTGCAGGCGGGGCGCGGGCAGATGCGGCAGGCCGGTCCCACCCCCAGCACCGGCCGGGCGTCGCGGCCGGCGGCGGGGTGGATCAGCATCTGCGCCCGGCTGAGCGCGGGGCCGTCGAAGCCCATGGGCAGCAGCCGCTCGGCCACGGCCCAGGCGGCGAAGCGGTTGCCGTTCGCGGTCTCGATCAGCCGCGCCACCGGCAGCTGCGGCTGGGCCAGCGCCTCGAACAGCGGCCAGAGCGCGCAGCCCTCGCCGGGGCGCGGCAGCTCGAAGCCGGGCGCGGCCAGGCGGAACAGCGTCGCGCCCGAGCCGTCGCAGACCACCAGCCCGGCCTGCGCCCAGGGGCCGGGGCGCAGCATGCCCAGCCGGCGCAGCACCAGGTCCAGCGGCCGTCCCAGCCGCGCGGCGATCAGCGCCGGGTCGTCGGCTGCCTCGCCCGCCCCGTCTACCGCCGCCGCCAGCGCCGCGTCGGGCAGGGCGGCGCGGTCGCGCGCCTGCGCCGCCAGCAGATCCTGCGCCATGGCCCGCGCCGCGTCCGAGGCGAGTTCCGCCGCCTCGGAGGGCTCGGGCTGGCCGGCGGCGATCCAGGCCTCGACCTCTTCCTGCGGCGACATCGGCACCGCCTCGTCCTCGAAACTGTCCAGATAGGCCACCAGCGACTGCGCCGTGCGCGACAGGCGCTGGCTGTCGCTGTCCAGGTTGGCATGGAAGCGGTCGCGCCATTCCGGCTCGATCTCGGGCGTTTCGGCCAGGATCGAGGCGGTCGAGCGCAATGCCGTCACGGCCGACTGCACCTCGTGCAGCGTGGCCAGCAGATAGGGGTCGCGGGTCATGCGGTCCGACAGCGCGACCAGCCGCCGCTCCAGCGCATCGGCGCGGCGCGCCGTCCCGGCCAGCGCCGAGGCCCAGCCGGGAAAGCGGGCGGCGAATTCGGCGATCTGGTCCAGCTCGACCGGGGCGCCGGGCTGGTCGGCGGCGCGGGCCGCCGCCTCGCGCAGGGCGCCGACCAGCGCCTCCTCGCGGTCCGAGGCCAGTTCGGTCGCGTCGATCTCCAGCGCCTGGGCCAGTCGCGACAGCAGCTCCTCGCCCACCGGGCGGCGGTTATGCTCGATCAGGTTCAGATAGGCGGCCGAGATCTCGGCCCGCCGCGCCACCTCGGTCTGGCGCCGGCCAAGCGACAGGCGGCGCTCGCGGATGCGGGTGCCGATCAGGGGGCGGGCGACGGGATGGCGGGGCAAGGAACGTGGCATGATGGCTCAGATCCCGTCGCGGGTCTCCTCCAGGTGGCGGATCGCCTTGACGACCAGGTCGGCAAAGCTTTGCGCCGACAGCTTGTCCTTGAGCGTCTGGCTGACGTTCGAGACGGTCTTGTAGCTGATGTTGGCCCGCTCGGCGATCTCGCGGTAGCTCAGCCCCTCGGCGATGGCGCGCAGGATGTCCAGCTCGCGCGGGGTCAGGCGCGGGCGGGGCGGGGTGGCGCCGGGCCGTTCCAGCAGGGCGATGCGGCGCGCCAGGTCGGCCGGGACGTAATCGCCGCCGCCCGCCACCGCGCGCAGCGCCTCGCAGATCTCGTCCGAGGGCGAATCCTTCATGATGATGCCGTTGCAGCCGGCCTGCAGCGCGCGCCGGGCGACCAGCGGGCTGCGATGCATGGTGAAGACCAGGATCGGCTGGGTTGCGCCCGCGGCGCGCAGCCGCTCGATCAGCCGGGCGCCGGCCAGCTTGGCCTCGCCCATGGTCAGGTCCACGACGATCACGTCCGGCGCCTGCCGACGCCAGGCCCGCCAGCCCTGCGAGGGGGTGGCGGCGGCGATCACCTGGCAATCCAGGCGGCCGCGGGTGATCCATTCCCAGCCCTCGGCCACGACCGGGTGGTCGTCCACGATCAGCACGCGCAGGGGCTTGGGCGGGGCAAGGGCGGTTGCGTTCATCGGGCTGGTCCTTGGTCGGTCGGGCAGGGCAGGTGGCATTCGGTCAGGGTCCAGCCGCCCTCGCGCCGGGGCGGCCGGTAGCGCCCGCCAAGCGCGCCGGCGCGGTCGCGCATCCCGGTCTGGCCCAGCCCTGCCTGGCCCAGCCGGGCGCGGTCCTGCGCCGGCGGGCCGCCGCCGTCGTCGGCGACCTGGGCGGTGATCCCCTGGCCCTCGCGCGCCAGCCGGACCCGCACCCTGGCCGGCGCGGCATGGCGCAGCGCGTTCAGCACGCTTTCGCGCACGAAGCGGTAAAGCGCGATCCGCCCGGCCTCGCCCGGTTCGGGCAGGTCCGGCGGGCAGTCGAGCGTGATGGCGGTATCGGGCGCGATCTCGGAAAATTCGATCAGCAGCTCTTGCAGCATCTCGGCCAGGCTCGCGCCCTCGGCCGGGGCCAGGCGCAGGTCGTCGATGGCGGCGCGGGCACTTTGCCGGATCGCCTGGGCGTGGCGCGAGACGGCGGCCAGCGCCTCGGCCAGCGCCGGGTCGCGGGCGGTTTCGGCGGCGCGGCCGGCCTGGCCCACGGCCGCCTGCAGCGCGAAGAGCTGCGGGCCGATGCCGTCGTGCAGGTCGCTGGCGATGCGGGCGCGCTCGGCCTCGGCCAGGGTCAGCATCCGGCCTTGCAGGCGGCGGTTCTCGGCCCGCTCGGCGGCCAGGTGGGCGGCCAGCGCGTTGACCCCCTCGGTCAGCGTCGCCAGTTCCGCCAGCCCGGTCTGCGGCGCGGGATGGTCCAGGTCGCCCGCCCGCATCCGGTCGAGCGCCGCACCCAGCAGCCCCAGCCGCCGCAGCACCAGCCCGGTGATCGCCATGGTCACGCCGATCGCCGCCAGCGCCATGGCGGCCAGCAGCGGCAGGATCAGCCGGAAATCGGCCCAGGCCTCGGCGATCTCGTCGCGGGGATCGCTGCGGATCTCCAGCACGCCGAGCACATTGGGATATTGCGCGATGGCGATCAGCTCGCGCTGCGGCTCGGGGCGGATCAGCGCGGCGAACCATTCCGGCACCCGCTCGGGCGGCAGGCGCGGCGGCAAGGCCAGCGCGACCGGCTGGCCGGACGCATCGCGCAGCTCGGCCGACAGGTGGCGCTGCGCCTCGATCTCGGCGGCGATGCGGGCAGCCTGCTCCATCATGTCGCGCCGCTCGAACGAGGTGGGCAGGTGCAGCGTGGCAAAGGCATTGGCGAGGCGAAAGGCCGAGCCGGTCTCGTCGCTGACCGAGCCGCGGGCATTGAGGATCAGCACCGAGGCGACGATGGCGCACATCGCGAGCCAAGCCAAGGCCGAGCCGCCAAGCGCCAGAAGCCGCAACGCCACGCCATGCGGCCGCCCGCGCCGGGCAGGCGCGTCATCGGCAGCCGCGATGTGGCTGGTTGCGTCCATCTTTCTCCCTGCCGCCGGCGGCGGCTCCTCGGGGAAAGACTAGGATGCGGATCGGGGCGGGGCAAGCGGGCTGCGGGGGCAAAGCGAAAGGGCCGGGGCGCACGCGTGCTGGCCCCGGCCCCCCTGGCGTTTCCCGCGGCCCCGGCTCAGGCGCGCGAGCCGGCGGGCTCGGTCGGTTCGGGGCGGCCGAGCGCGCGGCGCACCAGCACGAAGAACAGCGGCACGAACAGCACCCCCAGCACCGTGGCCGAGACGGTGCCGCCCAGCACCGTGGCGCCGATGGTGTTGCGGCCGTTCGCGCCGGCGCCGGCGGAGAGCACCAGCGGCAGCACGCCCAGCGAGAAGGCGACCGAGGTCATGATGATCGGCCGGAAGCGCTGGCGCGCCGCCTCGACCACTGCCTCATAGAGCGGCTTGCCCTGCTCGGCCTGCTCGCGGGCGAACTCGACGATCAGGATGGCGTTCTTGCCGGTCAGGCCGATCACCGTCAGCAGGCCGACCTGGAAGAACACGCCGTTGTCGAAGCCGCCCAGCCAGGCCCCGACCAGCGCGCCCAACACGCCGATGGGCATGGCCAGCATCACCGCGAAGGGGATCGACCAGCTTTCGTAAAGCGCGGCCAGGCACAGGAACACCACCGCCAGCGACAGGCCGTAAAGCAGCATGGTCTGGTTGCCGGCCTGCTGCTCTTCCAGCGAAAGCCCGGTCCAGGCCACGTCGAATCCGGCCGGAAGCTGCCCGGCCAGTTCCTCGATCGCGGCCATGGCCTGGCCGCTGGATACGCCCGGCGCCGGGCTGCCCTGGATCTGCATGGACGGCACGCCGTTATAGCGGTCCAGGCCCTGCGGCCCATAGCTCCAGCGCCCCTCGGCGAAGTTGGAAAACGGCACCAGCCCGCCCGAGTTGTTCCTGACCCGCCACTTGTCGATGTCGGTCGGCAGCGCGCGCGATTCGGATTCGCCCTGCACATAGACCCGCTTGATGCGGCCGCGGTCGATGAAGTCGTTCACATAGCGCCCCGCCCAGGCCACCGAGAGCAGGCTGCCCACGTCGGTCGCCGTGACCCCCATGGCGCCCGCCTTGCGCCAGTCGATGTCGAGGTTGTATTGCGCCGCGTCCTCCAGCCCGTTCGGCCGGGCCGAGGCGATGCGCCCGTCCTGGGCCGACATGCCCAGCAGCTGGTTGCGCGCGTCCAGCAATTGCTCATGCGCCTGTCCGGCGCGGGCCTGCAGGTAGAAGTCGAAGCCCGAGACGTTGCCAAGCTCGATCACCGAGGGCGGCACGATGGGAAAGACCATGGCGTCGCGGATGCCCATCAGCGCCGGGAAGGCGCGCCCGGCGATGGCCTGCACCGATTGCCCGGCGCCCGGCCGCTCGTCCCAGTCCTTCAGCCGCAGGAAGGCGATGCCCATGTTCTGCCCCGAGCCGGCGAAGCTGAAGCCCGAGACGCCGAAGAAGGATTCGACATTGTCGGATTCGTTTTCCGCGAAATAGCGCTGGATCTGGTCGATCACCGCATCGGTGCGCTCGGAGGTGGCGCCGGTCGGGCCCTGGACCAGGACGAACATGATGCCCTGGTCCTCGTCGGGCAGAAAGCCGGTGGGGGTGCGCAGGAACAGGAACACCATGGCCGCGCCGATGCACAGATAGATCAGCATCATCCGCAGCGGCCGGCGGACCAGCCAGTTCACCGAATTGCCATAGCCCTGCATGGTGCGGTCGAAGCCGCGGTTGAACAGGCCGAAGAAGCCGCGGGTCTTGTGGCCGTGTTCATTGCGCAGCAGCGTGGCGCAAAGCGCCGGGGTCAGCGTCAGTGCCACCAGCACCGACAGGCCCATGGCCGAGGCGATGGTGATGGCGAACTGCTTGTAGATCACCCCGGTCGAGCCGCCGAAGAAGGCCATGGGCACGAAGACCGCCGACAGAACCAGCGCGATGCCGATCAGCGCCCCGGTGATCTGGCCCATGGACTTGCGGGTGGCCTCGCGCGGCTCGAGCCCTTCCTCCTCCATGATGCGCTCGACGTTCTCGACCACGACGATGGCGTCGTCCACCAGAAGGCCGATGGCCAGCACCATGGCCAGCATGGTCAGCGTGTTGATGGTAAAGCCAAGCGCCGCCAGCACGCCGAAGGTGCCCAAGAGCACCACCGGCACCGCCAGCGTCGGGATCAGCGTCGCGCGCCAGTTCTGCAGGAACAGCAGCATGACGAAGAACACCAGCACGATGGCCTCGACCAGCGTCTTGACCACCTCTTCGATCGAGATCAGCACGAAGGGCGTGGTGTCGAAGGGGATCACGTAATCCATGCCCTCGGGGAAGAAGCGGGCGAATTCCTCCATCCGCGCCTTGACCCGCTCGGCCGTGTCCAGCGCGTTCGCGCCCGAGGCCAGGCTGATCGCCATGCCCGAGGCCGGCTGGCCGTTGTAGCGGGCATTGGTCATGTAGTCCTGGGCGCCGATCTCGACGCGGGCCACGTCCTTCAGCAGGATCAGGCCGCCGTCCTGTTCCGCGCGCAGCACGATCTGCTCGAAATCCCCGGGGGTGGAGAGCAGCGATTGCGCGGTGATGGTGGCGTTCAGCATCTGCCCCTGGGGCGCCGGCTGGCTGCCGAAGGAGCCGGCCGAGATCTGCGCGTTTTCCGACGAGACCGCCGCCACCACGTCCGAGGGCGTCAGCTCATAGGCGGCCAGCTTGGACGGATCCAACCAGATCCGCATGGCATATTGCGCGCCGAAGACCTGGACCGAGCCCACGCCCTCGACCCGGCTGAGGTCGTTGACCAGGTTCGAGATCAGGTAGTCGGCCAGGTCCACCTGTTCATAGCGGTCGTCCGACGAGGTCAGGCCGACGACCATCAGGAAGCCCGAGGCGGATTTCTCGACCGTGATGCCCTGGCGCTGCACCGGCTCGGGCAGGAGCGCGGTGGCCTGCGCCAGCTTGTTCTGCACCTGCACCTGGGCGATGTCGGGATCGGTGCCGGTCTCGAAGGTCAGCGTCGTCGTCGAGGTTCCGGCCGAGGTCGAGCTGGACGAGAAATAGCGCAGCCCGTCCAGCCCGGTCATCTGCTGCTCGATGATCTGGGTGACGGTATTGGCGACCGTATCGGCCGAAGCGCCGGGATAGGTGGCGCGGATCGTCACCGAGGGCGGCGCGATCTGCGGATATTGCGCCACCGGCAGCGAGACGATCGACAAGAGCCCCAGACCCATGATCAGGATCGAGATCACCCAGGCGAAGACCGGACGGTCGATGAAAAAGCGGGCCATGTGCGGTTCCTGTGCTGTTCCCTCGCGGCGTCCGGGTCAGTTCGCCGGCTGTCCGGCGCCGGTCTCGGTTGCGGTCTCTGCACCCGCGCCTTCGGCGGCGGGCTGGTCTGCGGGTTGCTCTGCGGATTCCTCTGCGGGCTGTTCCGCGTTCCCGGCTTCGGGCGCAGGCTGTTCGCCGGCGCTTGCCGGGGCATCGGCGCCCGTCCCGGCTTCGGGCGCAGCGCCCTCGGCGGCCCCGTCTTGCGCGGCTTCGGCTGCGGCGGCCTGGCGTTCCTCGGGGGTCACGGTCATGCCGGGGCCGATCTTCTGCAGGCCCTCGACCACGATGCGGTCGCCGTCATGCAGCCCCTCGCTGACGATCCAGCTGTTGCCCATGTCCTGCAGGATGGTCAGCTGGCGCTGCTCGACGGCGTTGTCGGCATTGACCACCAGCGCGATGGGCTGGCCGCGGCGGTCGCGGCTGACGCCTTCCTGCGGGGCAAGGATCACGTTCTGCGCCGTGGCCTGCTGCACGACTGCCTGGACATACATGCCGGGCAGCAGGGTGCGGTCGGGATTGGCGAAGGCCAGGCGCAGCGTCACCACGCCCGTCGTCTCGTTCACATAGGGCTCGGCGGCGGTCAGCCGGCCTTCCTGGTCGTATTCGGTGCCGTCGGCCAGGCGCAGCGTCACCTTGCGGTCCGACTGGCTCTCGGCGGATTGCGCCGCCATCTCGCGGCGGAAGCGGATCAGCTCGGCCGCCGATTGCGTCACGTCCACATGCACCGGGTCGAGCTTGCGGATCACGGCCAGCGGCGTCGGCTGGCTGGCCGTCACCAGCACGCCCTGGCTGGTCTGGGCCAGGCCGATCTCGCCGTCCAGCTCGGCGCGGATGGTGGTGCGCTCCAGCTCGATCCGGGCGGTCTGCAGTTGCGCCTCGGCGACCTTGACCGCGGCCTCGGCGGAATCGCGGGCGGCGATGGCATTGTCGGTCGTGCTTTCGCTGGCGACGCGGCGGTCGCGCAGGGCGCCCACGCGCTCGGCCTCGCGGCGCGCCGCCTCGGCCTGGGCGCGGGCCTGGGCCACGGCGGCTTCGGCCTGGGCGACGGCGGCCTGGTAGGTGGTGGCGTCGATGCGAAACAGCGGATCGCCGACCTTCACATGGCTGCCCTCGTCGAACAGCCGTTCGGTGACGATGCCGTTGACCTGCGGCCGCACCTCGGCCTCGGCCGAGGCGGTGACGCGGCCGGGCAGCGTGGTGGTCAGGGCCACGTCCTGGGCGTGAAGCGTCACCACGGTGACGGGCGGCGGCGGCATCTGCGAGGGATCCTGCGCCAGGGCGGCCATGGGGGCAAGCCCCGCCGCAAGCGGAAGGATCACGGAAATCGCCATGCGGCGCGATAGCGCGAACATCGTTTTGCTCCGGCTATTTGCTGACGGTTGCATAACGAACAGTTTCGCACGGGATGATCAATCCCAAAACCGTTTCGGACCGCGACGTTGCGCCACCGGCGAAACCCGGCCGCAGGCTTGGGGGGCAGGGGGCCTGCCCGCCGCCCGGCTGCGCTGCCGATGGAGTATGTGGGGAACGAAGAAGCGCCGGGCGCAGATTGGTCTTGCGGCGGCCAGCGCGAGACAGTAAGCAATCCGGGCCTCGCGGGTGTAGCTCAATGGTAGAGCCGCAGCTTCCCAAGCTGAAGACGAGGGTTCGATTCCCTTCACCCGCTCCACGGCTTCCCCAGCAATTGCTAGAAATCCGTTGTTTTGCTGGGGTTGGGACGTTCTACTGTCACAAATTCTGTTACAAAATGGGTCTGTGATGGCTGGCGCGCAACGATACCTTTTGAACCGTGACGGCAGATTCTTCGCTCGGCTGGTGGTGCCCAAAGAACTGCGCACCATCGTCGGCAAGACTGAACTGCGGGCACCCCTCGGGCCGGATCGCAGGGCCGCTATGAAGCTGCTGCCGACCGCTGTTGCGGCGATGCAGGCCGAGATTGCCAAGGCCAAGCGGCTGGCGCACCCTGACCGGATCGACCATAGAGACCCGATTACAACGCAAGACTTTGGGCGGGCGGTCTGGCAACGCTACACGGCTGCGCTGGCCGAGGATGATGCCGCCCGCGCCGCTTATCCGCTGCAAGAGGTAATCGACGCCGAGCGGGCAAAGCTGATGGCGCGTCTAAACAGCGGTGCGGTGCCGGCCGATCCGCTGGCCGTGCTTGATGCATCGCTTGACCTCATGCACCTGCGGGAAGCCGCCGCGCTGGCTCAGTCCGCGCGGCGGGCTAGGCTGGATGCCCTGCGCGCCGACCTGACCGGGAACCGGACGCATCTGGTTGAGCATGAAATAGATGCTTACCTTGACCAGCATAGCCTAACTGCCCGGCCCGGATCAGGTGAGCGCATCGCTCTGGCAAAGCAGATCATGCGGGCCGAGATAGAGGCGCTACAGCGCACCCTAGAGCGTGACCAAGGCGACTATGGCGGCAAGCCTGCCGACCCCATCGTGAAGCCGCCAGCGGGCGGCGCAGAGGCGCTAAAGCCCGTCAAAATCACTGCGCTCTGGTCTGATTACGTCAAGAGCCGCGTTTCCGCCGGCTTCATGAAGGATGGCGGTATCAGGCAACGCCCGGTGATTGAGAACCTGCGGAAGTTTCTCGGGCACAATGACGCGCGGCAGATCACCCGCCGCAATCTGCTGGACTGGCGCGACGAACTTATTAAGACGTTGAGCGCCAAGACAACAAACGATGTTTATCTTTCAACTGTTCGATCCATGCTGAAATGGGCGCATGACGAGGAACGGTTGCCCGAGAACGTCGCGGCGACCGTTCGTCAGCCGAAACCGAAAAAGCAACGTGCCCGCGATCCCGGCTATTCCGACAAGGAAGCGCTGGCGATCTTGAAGGCGTCCCGAGCCTATGAGGCAAAGCCCGATGCTTTCGGGGTGGTCCGCGAGAAAGAGCAATCCGTGGCGGCGAAAAGATGGGTTCCGCTCTTGTGCGCGTTCACGGGCGCGCGTGTTGGTGAGATGCTGCAACTTCGTAAGCAGGACGTTCTACAAGAGGATGGGCGCTGGTTTGTCAGGGTTTCCCCCGAGGCTGGCACGATGAAGGCCGGGCATTTCCGCGATGTTCCGCTGCACCGGCAGGTGATCGAGATGGGCTTTCTTGACTATGTGCGATCTGCCAAGGCTGGTCCGCTGTTTCATGGTTCCGCCGACCCGGCAAAGGCTGTTTCTGCGGCGCGGGCGCAGTCGAACAAAATCGCGGCTTGGTTGCATGAGGTGGAACTGGTCCCGGATGGGCTGCAACCCAGTCACGCATGGCGGCATCGTCTCAAAGGCCAAGCCCGCAACCTTGGGCTTGATATGCGGATAATCGACGCGATCCAAGGTCATGCCGGAAAGTCCGCAGCCGACGATTACGGCGATGTTTCCCTGATCGCCAAGGCCCGCGTGATCGACGCCTTGCCCAGCTACAAACTTGAATGAAATTCATAACAACATGAGCACTTGTAATAACTGATCTTTGCGTTACATTGTAACACATAGGAAGTTTTGCGAGTGTCACGTTGTCGAGTATCACCCAGCGCCTTGCCCGGTTGTTCGGGCAAGGCGTCACCGAACAAAAAGCCTTCACCCTGACCAGCCCCGAGGCGTTCGGCCTATTCGGTGGCCTACCTGTCCGGTCTGGCGTTACCGTCACCAGCGCCACCGCCCTGCGCGTCCCTGCCGTTGCTGCTGCTGTCGGCCTTATCTCGGAAGCCTGCGGCAACTTGCCGTTCAAGTTGCACGCCCGCGACACCCGCGAGGCGCAGAAGGATCATCCGGCCTATGAACTGATCCATGGCGAGGCAAGTCCTTGGACCAGCGCCGAGGAACTGCGCGAACACCTGACCCGCGATGCGCTTCTAACCGGCCATGGCTTTGCGCAGGTGGTGCGCAACGGCATCGGCCAGCCCCTCGAACTGCACCGGATCGAACCCGGCGCGGTATCGGTCGAAACCGACGATTACGGCGAACCGTCCTATCGTATCCGCCTGAAAGGTGGCGGTGATATTGTGCTGCCCTATACTGAGGTGCTGCATATCTCGACGCTGGACGGCGTTTCCCCGATCACCCATGCCAAGGAAGCCATTGGCCTTGCGTTGGCAGCGGAACAGCATCTTGCAAATTGGTTTGGTCGTGATGGCCGACCTTCCGGTTATCTTTCAAACGAAGATAATATCGACGCGAAAGAGTTAGAAAAGATCACAACCGGATGGGCCAAAGTTAAATCTGGCGGCACCGCCCTACTTGACAAGGGGACGAAATACAACAGTATTTCAACCAGCAACACGGATGCGGAATTTTACAATAACCGGATTGAGCAAATCCGCGAGATCGCCCGCGCCTTCCGCATCCCGCCGACGATGCTTTTTGAACTGTCGCGCGGAACTTGGTCCAATACGGAACAGATGGGCCGGCAATTCCTGACCCTGACCCTTCGCCCGTGGCTGAAACGCTGGCAGGCCGCTTATGCGCGGGTCTTGCTTTCGCCCGAGGATCGCAAAGCCTTCTATATCGAGGCGGAAACCAAAGACCTGATGGCGCTAGACTTCGCTGTTCAGGCCACCGCGTTTAGCCAATTCGTCGCCATGCGCGCCATGACCCCGAACGAGGTCCGGGCCGCGCTGAATAAACCGCCGCTGCCCGGTGGCGACGAGCTTGCGAATCCCTTCACCACCTCGGGCGGCACGACCGCACCGGCATCGAAACCCCAAGAGGAAAACCCCGATGAATGACACCACGCAAAGCCCGCTGGAAATGCTGGCGGCGCTGGAAATCGCCCTGGCACTCGTCAATGCCGGTATCCTGACCGCCGACGAACTGCGCGCCATGATCGGCCTGCCCGTCCCCGTCCGGGTTTACGCATGATCGGCATCAACGCCTTTTTCGGGGATCGCGAGCGCCCTTTCACCCTGTCCGACGACATGGTGACGGAACTGGAAGCCAAGACCGAAACCGGCATTGGCACCCTGTTTCAGCGCCTGACCGCCCATGCCTTCAAGCTGGCCGATCTGGCCGAGGTTATCCGCCTTGGCCTGATCGGCGGCGGCACCAGCCCCGAGGAAGCCGACCGGCTGGTCAACAGCTACGCCCGCAATCGCCCCATTGCCGAGGTGCTGCCGCTGGCAACTGCGATCCTTGCCGCCCGTTGGCTGGGCGCGGATGAGGTGCAGGCCGATGGATGATCTTGAAACCCTCGACCGGATCGAAACCAAGGCACAGCTTACCGTTTCAGAAGCTGGTGAAATCACAGGGTTGGCATGGCTTTTCTCTGGCCCGGATGTTGAGGGCGATCTGATCGAACCGGGCGCGTTCATTATCCCGTCGCAACTGCCGATTTGCCTTGAGCATGACAAGTCCAAGGCTATCGGTGTTTGGGAAACCATCGCTGAAACCGATAAAGGTCTGGAAGTTAAAGGCCGACTATTCCTTGAAGGGATCACCGCTGCTAAATCTGCACACCGCTATCTTAAAAACGGCGTCATTAAGGGGCTATCTATCAGCTTCAACAATGGCAGGTTTGAGAAAATGCAGAATGGTAAGCGGCTGTTTACATCGGTTTCGCTTACAGAAATTTCCCTTTGCCGGGAACCCACCCATCCCGAGGCGCGGATTAGCGCCGTAAAATCGCAATCCACGAACACGGAGTTTAATGTGGAAAACAAAGAACTGACCAAGGAAGAAAACAAGTCGCAACCCAATCCCGATGTGGCGGCGCTACTGTCGCGCATTGATGCGCTGGAAGCGAAAGAGCAGCGCCTGAAGGTGCAAGTGGACAAATCCACTTCCGCCGAAAACAAAGCTTATTTTGAGGCTCTGAATCAAGCTGGCTTCAGCGTGGGTATGATTGACAAAGCCCTGACCATTGCGGGCGATGCGCCCGGCTATGTCATGGTGCCGGAACAGATCACGCGTGAGTTTCTGCATAACCTGCTGGACTATTCGCCGGTTCGCGCCATTGCCGATGTGCGGCAGGCCGCTTCCCATACCGTGAAAATTCCGATCCGCACTGGCGTTACCAATGCGCAATGGGTTGGTGAAACCGCAGCCCGCACTGGCAGCGAGCCGACCTTTGATCAGATGGATATTTCCATCAAGGAAATCGCCACTCATGTCGATATTTCGCTGCAAGCGATGCAGGATTCCGACATTGCCGCCACCGAGATCGCCCAGGCACTTGCGGAAGATTTTGGCGAGAAAGAAGCCCGTGCCTTTGTCATTGGCGGCGCTGGTGCCGCCGCTGCGATTGAGCCGCAAGGCGTTCTGACCAATGCCGACATTGCGGCTTTCAACAACGGCCACGCCTCGAACCTGTCGGCGGATGCGCTGATTTACATGACGCATACCCTGCGCGGGCGCTACCGTAACAAGGGCGTCTGGCTGATGAACAGCACCACGCTGGGTATTCTGCGCACCCTGAAAGACGGCGACGGCCGCTATCTGTGGCAGCCGAGCTATCAGGCCGGCCAGCCCGAAACCATCCTCGGGCGGCCGGTGGTTGAGGCCGATCACATGCCGGACGTTGCTGCGAATGCCACGCCGATTATCTTTGGCGACTTCAAGGCCGGGTATCGCATCTATGACCGCCTCGACCTTGATACGCTGGGCGATCCCTACACCCAGCGCACCTCGGGTATGTATCGCATCCACGCCCGCCGCCGCGTGGGCGCTGGCGTAGTCCGCTCCGACGCCTTTGTGAAACTACGCATGGCAACCGGCGCATAACGCCATGGCCTTGCAGCCCGCATATGAAACGACCCTGCGCCACGGCACCCATGCCGTGACGCTGCGGGCGTCCCTGCGGGCTGCTGTCGCCTTGGACAACCTGCCGGGCGGCATCCCCGGCGCATGGGATTCGGTCATGCGCCAAACCTATACCGGAATCCGTGCGGTGATACTCGCCACCGCCACGGATAGGGCCGCAGCCTGTGAACCGGCGTGCAAAATTGACCCCGTAACGGGGTAATCGGCTTCCAAAAATGACCCCCCTTACGCTGATGGTCATGATGCCTCCGAGGCTATCGGGGGGCACAGTGTGGGATGCTGGTTGTGGAGACGATTGCGAAGATCCGCCGGGCGTATTTCCAGGACAAGAAGTCGATCAAGCATATCTGCCGAGAGCTGCGGGTATCGCGGAACACGGTTCGGAAGGTGATCCGGTCCGGCGCAACGGAGATGACTTACGAGCGAACCGTCCAACCGCAGCCGAAGATCGGTCCCTGGAAAGGCAAGCTCGACGAGATGCTGGCGGCGAATGCGCGCAAGCCGAAGCGCGAGCGGCTGACCCGCATCCGGATTTTCGAAGAGCTCAGGGCCCTCGGATATGACGGCGGCTACGACGCGGTCCGACGCTATGCGGCTTCGTGGTCGCAGGCGGAGCAGGAAGCGTCAGCCGCCGCCTATGTGCCACTGAGCTTCGATCCGGGTGAAGCCTACCAGTTCGACTGGAGTCACGAGGTCGTTCTGATCGACGGCGTGACCACCACGGTGAAGGTGGCTCACGTCCGGCTTTGTCATAGCCGGATGCTGTTCGTCCGGGCCTACCCGCGAGAGACGCAGGAAATGGTGTTCGATGCCCATGACAAGGCCTTTGCCTTCTTCGGCGGCGCCTGTGCGCGTGGGATCTACGACAACATGAAGACGGCGGTGGACACGATCTTCGTCGGCCGCGACCGCGCGTATAATCGCCGGTTCCAGCAGATGTGCGGACACTACCTTGTCGATCCCGTCGCCTGCACCCCCGCGTCCGGCTGGGAGAAGGGACAAGTAGAGAACCAGGTTGGCGTTGTCCGGCGGCGGTTCTTCGTGCCGCGGCCGCGCTTCAAGAGCTACGCGGAACTCAACGCCTGGCTTCAGGATCGCTGTATTGCCTGGGCCAAGGCCCATCCGCACCAGGAATTGCGTGATCGGACAATCTGGGACGTGTTCCAGGATGAGCGGGCGAGCCTGGTGCCCTACGTCGGCCCTTTCGACGGATTCCATGCCGTGCCGGCCTCGGTGTCCAAGACCTGCCTCGTTAGGTTCGACAAGAACCGCTACTCGGTCGATGGTCGCGCCGTCGGCCGTCCGGTCGAGATCCGCGCCTATGCCGAGCGGGTCGAGGTCTGGCAGGACGGCAAGATCGTCGGCCGGCACGACCGCGCCTTCGGGCGCGACAAGGCCATCTATGACCCGCTGCACTACATCCCGGTGCTGGCCCGCAAGCCCGGCGCCCTTCGAAACGGCGCTCCCTTCAAGGAATGGGAACTGCCGCCGGCGATACGACGCGTCCAGCGTAAGCTGGGGCGCGTGCCGAACGGTGACCGTCAGATGGTCCAGATCCTGAGCATGATCCCAACGGATGGACTGGAAGCCGTCGAGGCTGCCTGCGTCGAGGCCCTGACCGAAGGCGCCCCGGCGGCATCGGTCGTTCTGAACATCCTGGCCCGACATCGCGAGCCACCACCTCCGTTGACCATCGCCACGCCGGACGCGTTGCGCCTGACCTGCGAGCCCGTGGCCGACTGCAAACGCTACGACAGCCTCAGGAGACCCCGCCATGGAAAGATCACAGGTGCTGGACGCGATGGGCCAGTTGAAGCTCTACGGCATGAAGGCCGCCTACGATGAGATCATCGCCACGGCGGTGAAGCGACAGCACGAACCGCAGCAAATCGTGGGCGACCTGCTGAACGCCGAGATCAGCGAGAAACAAGCTCGCTCGATCAAATACCAGATGACCATCGCCAAGCTGCCCTTGGCCAAGGAAGTCGACGAGTTCAGCTTCGAAGACACGCCCGTAAACGAAACGCTGGTGCGCGATCTGGCCTCCGGAGAGTTCCTCGAGCATCAGCGTAACGTCGTCCTCATCGGCGGCACCGGGACCGGCAAATCCCACCTTGCCGTCAGCATCGCCCGGGCCTGCATCCGCCGTGGCAAGCGCGGCCGCTTCTTCAACGTCGTGGACCTGGTGAACAAGCTGGACGCCGAAGCCCGCGCCGACCGACAGGGACGCACTGCGGATCTCCTGTGCCGCCTCGACTTCCTGATCCTCGACGAGTTGGGATATCTGCCGTTCGCCCAGACGGGTGGCCAGCTCCTGTTCCACCTCATCAGTCGCCTTTACGAACGCACCTCGATCATCGTGACGACGAACCTCGACTTCGGCGAATGGCCGACCGTCTTCGGAGACGCGAAGATGACAACGGCGCTCCTCGACCGACTGACCCATCACTGTGACATCGTCGAGACCGGCAACGAGAGCTGGCGCTTCAAGACGCGGGAATGACCGAGACGCCGCTGGCCCGATCCGGTTGCGCTGTATGGAGGCTACACCGCATCGGGCCAGCTACCCGTGCTGACCAAGCGGGGTCATTATTGGGCGCCGAAAGGGGGTCAAAGTTGCGTGCCGATTGACATTCGGCGGTCGAATCGGCAAAAAGTGCCAAGGAAAGGAAAAGCATGCGCAAAAGGCGTTTGAACCCCGATTCGCCGAATCGAAAAACTATTTCGATTCAAGCCTTTCTCCTGTGCGTCGTTCGCCGATGAAAGCAAAAGGGTGCGCAAGAAACCAAAAGCCTGCGCAGACTTAACCACATGATCTATATGCGAGAAAGGGCGTCTCTTCGCGCTGAGGGTGCCCTCCGGGCATGGATTGTCGTAGGGTGACGAAAAAAGCCCGAAATGCACGGCGCAGATCCCGGCTACCGGGTATCATTTCCGATGATCCTGAAGCCCAAGCTCGACCCACATCCAGCCAAAATCATATTCGGCAATCGAGCCCTCGCCATTCGCGGCGCTGCGGTTCTCCAGCATCTTCAGCCAGTCGATCACCTTCTCGCGGCCCGCGGCCGTGCGCGCCGCCTGCCGCGGCGACTTGCCTCCCAGTGCCGGGATGGGCGCGTCCAGCGTTTCACGGTAGTGCTTGTCTAGGTGATCCTGCATCAGCTGGCGTGCAATGTCGGGGGGGATTTTATCAGTGCCTTCGCGCGGCTCGTCACTCCGTTGGTCGGCCCGCATCTGATCCACCGTCCGGATCGTGGTCAGCGGCGATTTCAACAGATCGCCAACGGCCGAGCGGATCAACGCCTCGACCTTGGCCGCGCGCTTGGCCGAATTGACGGTCACGTGCAGCGTCTTCCCCTTCAGATCCAAAGAGCCCAGGACGGTGGCCCCCTCCATCTGCGAGTCCAGCATGATGCCGCCACTCGCTTTGCTGCCCTGTTTCTTCCTCGCTGCCAGCCAGTTCCAGAACTTCGGTCCCTCGGGCAGGAAACTCCTCACCCGGTCCAGCTGCTCCGCCACCGCCTTCTGCGTTACGCCGTTGGCGAGCGGGAAACGCATGTCGTGGAACAAGACATCGTCGCCGTCCGAATTGATGAACTGTGGCTCGATTGGGGTAAGGGCGCGGTCGATCTCGACGAACAGCCACGCGGCGGTGAAGATGGGCGCGCAGCCCATCAGCTGCTCGCGATTGAGCCGCAGCGCATCGCGCTTCTTCAGTTTCAGGGCATCGCGCAATCCTGTGAACAGGAACTCCACTGCCTCGGCACGGAAGGGCAACAGTGCCCCGGATATGATGTGATGATCGCGTTCGGGGACCACTCGCACGGCTATGCGGTCCCATTGCTTCAGCGTGCGCGTAGCGGATTTCTCTCGCACCGTGACTGGCGGGGCATCAGTCAGCAGATCGCGCAACACCATGGAGGTGCCTGGCCGGACATCACTGACCTCATAGAGGCTGACCGGGGCATCCCGCAGCGCGGCGAAATATTCCCGATTGAGGGCGGTCTCCTTCCAGCCGCGCCGCTTCAGGTAAAGATCTACGATGTTGCCGTCATCATAGCGCTGGCCAAGAAAGTCCTCGAACCCGCATCCCCACAGGACGCCCGACCACTGCTCGCCCAGCAAGTCGGAGAGTGCATCGTGGTCGATCTCGAATTCCTCGAGCGCAGGCAGCAGGTGTTCTGCGACTACATCCTGCAGCCGTTCCCGCCAGTCGCCTTCGCGGCCAATGAAGGCCAGAAGGTCCGATATGTCGTTACGTTCGGTCACAATCGTTCCCCGTCTTCTATGCAAGTTTTCTAGCTGCGGAGCTTCGGTTTCGACAAGGGTCCTGCGGCCAAGCTTGGCGCTTACACACGATGGCTCTGGAGTGGAGGGAACCGAGCGGCGGAGTGGGCTTGGTCTGTCCCATGAAAACACTGCCGAAAAATCATCCTGCCATAAACGGCATATATTTTTGATCGAACCATATACGAATATTAATGCGTTCTGGTTAGACGCGGTTCAAAGAGCTGGCCGCGCATGTATCATGCCGACTGCTCGTTGGCGCTGTTAACCAGGGCCATATAGTAATCATGGAGTTCTGCGGATAGCGCTTCAGCGACCGGGATTTCGCGCTTCCCAATATGGACATCAAATAAAGAAATATTATCTCCACCCCTAAGAGAAGTGTGCTTTTCTACTATAGTGGAAACGGCGTTCAATATCTCTTTGGATCTTGCTTCGTAGGGGCTTAGACTGAAGCTGTCCGATAGATCAAACATCACATCGACGTCAGCATATTTGGTGTATCGCTTGCAGACTACGCTCGGATACCCTGATTTGGTGCAGGAAAAAATATAATCATTCAAACGATTGGAAGCATCGCTATTTTTGATGGAAAGGTGGGGCATTGGCGTCCTTTTAATTATTTGGATTTGAGACATGTCTGTGTTGGCGACTGTGTGTCCCAGGCCGCCAGAGGGAACAGGTTTAAGTCGGTCCGAATGGTTCGCCATTGCGGCATATGTTGATCGAGAAGCGCAACAAACTGGTCATCGTGACGGTCCGAGATCAAATGCGCAAGTTCATGCAGGATAACATAATCGATGGCGATTACAGGCTTGGCTGAAAGCTCGACGTTGAGCCAGATGATACCCTTGGCGGCGTTGCAACTGCCCCATTTTGTGCGCATGTCGCGGATGCCCCAGTTTGACGGCTTCACGTCAAGGACCGCGGACCATTTCTGGACCTTGGGGGCAGAAATCATCCGTAATTCGGCCCGTCGCCAGGCGGCCATCCATCTGGCCCGCTGATCGCTGCTACTGTTCGAAGGGATGCTCATCGACAGGCGATCATTCCCTAGAACCGCGATCTTATGGTTCCGCCTGTCCCATTCGACGATTTCCAAGCGCAGCGGGCGCCCCCAGACATAGTGAGTTTCGCCGGACTGATAGAGGCGCGGTGATTGCCTCTCTTGGGCCAAGAACCGCGCTTGCTGCCGCCGCACCCATGCCATCCGCAGCAGCACTGCACGCCTGATAGCGTCCAGGCTTACGGCCGTCGGGGCTGCAACGCGCACGCGGCCATCAGGTGGGTAGACGCCAACATGAAGGTTCTTGATGCTTTTCCAATGCACCTCAACATCAATGCCGCCAAACGTATGGTGCTCAGTATTCACTATGGTTCTTCAAAATTGCCATGATGTTGTCGACGAGGGTTTCGTCTCCTGGCAGTTCAGCCTCCACCGCACGCCGGACTTTCTTTTCCTTCATCATGTGGCCGCGCCAGCCATCCGGTGCGACATCGCGCACCGCCTGATCGACGCGCAGTGCAAGTTCCTCATCGTTATTCAGGTTGTCGAACAGCGCTTTCTGGCCCGCGGACTTGATGCTCGCGGGGTAGTCCAACCCATGGCCAGATTTGGCCTGCTTTACGAGCTCGGCGATGCGCTTCAGGTATTCGGCGTATTCGATAGCATCGTTGCGGCGCTGCGTGACAAGGTCCGTTAACAGCTGAGACATTTGCTCGTAGAAGCGCGGGTTAACCGGGCTTTCGTCAATAATGAGGCGGCGGACGTTGTTCTCGATGGCCTCTGCGACGTTGTTACGATTTCGGTTGGCACCGGCAGGCAGCCCGTTGACGGCATCCACGCCCTTGCTCAGGACCAAGTCGATCAGGCTGATATCGTCCAGGTGAGAGATTGTCGTGGAATCGTCTGCACGGATATAGGTATCGATGAGGTGCCGCATCGCAGGTTCATAAAGCTTCAGATCAACGGCATCGCCACTATGCAGACGCACCTCGTTTCGAATGTTGATTGCGCGCTCCACCTCTTTGCGCATTTCAGCCATTTCCAATTCGTTGAAGCCGGAGGCATCAGGCTCGGATGCGACGTTGGCATAGGTGCGGGCATATTGTCCGGCTAGGCGATAAAGGGTCTGGCGCCGGCGGCCCTTCTCTTCGGCATCGGGATCGTTCTCGATCCCTTGGGGGCTAGAAAAATAGGTGAATATTTCGTCATCACCTTTGGGCTGTTCGACTGCGTCCAGGAGGCCAAGCCACGCCTCGCGGGCAGTCCGCAGGTCATCGTCCGCCTGTTCTGCCCGATCAGTGATCAGGCCCTCAACATCTTCCTTATCGAACTGATCGAAGGCTTCCGACGTATAGTCTTCGACGGCATTCTCGATGTTCCGGAACAAATCCTTGTAGTCGACGATATAGCCGAAATCCTTGTCTTCGCCATCCAGCCGGTTCACCCGGCAGATCGCCTGGAAGAGGCCGTGGTCTCGCATCTGCTTGTCGATATAGATGTAGGTCGCAGTTGGCGCGTCGAATCCCGTCAAAAGACGGCTCACCACGATCAGCAGCTTCATCTGACCCGGCTGGTTCTTGAAGAGGCGCAGCGCCTCTTCCTCGTAATCCTCTTCGCTCTTGTCCCCCAGCAGGTCGTCATAAACCCGATGCACATACTGCTTTTCGGTTTCGCCCATCCCGGTTTCTTCGCCGGTCAGTTCCGGCGCGGCACGCTTATAGGACGTCACGATGGCGCATTTGCTGGCGAGGGTGGAGCCGGACCTGCTGAAGATCTCGAAGAACCTGCATGCTTCGGGGATTGACCCGGCGACCAGCATGGCGTTGCCCCGACCGGCCTTCAGGCGAGGTTTCAACTCCATATCCATGATAATGTCGCTTGCGATCTGCTCGAGGCGATCCTTGCTCGACAGGACGCGCTGCAGCGTGCCCCAGCGTTGCTTAAGGGTCGCCTTCGCGATTGGCGTCAGGTTCTTGGTCTTTGCCTCGAACCAGGCGTCGATCTTGTCGGGCGAGGTAATACGCTGATCAATGTCCCTCGCCTCATAACGCAGGTCCAGCACGACGCCGTCCTCAACGGCTTCGTCGAACCGGTAGGGCTTGCCGATTTAGGGCCCAAAGGTCTCAAGCGAGGTCCCTTTGTCCGACCGGAGCAACGGCGTGCCGGTGAAGCCGACGAACATGGCATCCGGCATGATCTGGCGCATGGCTTTCGCCAGCTTGCCGGACTGGGTGCGATGGGCCTCATCGATGAAGACGAAGAACTCGCCGACGGGCGCGCCGATATTGGCGTTCTGGATGTCGGCCACCAGCCCCTCCATCTCGCCTTGCTCACGCTTGCCGAATTTATGGACCAGCGAGCAGATGATGCGATCGGTGGGGTCTGCCAGCGCGGCCATCAAATCGTTGCCGGTGCGGGCACGGCGCACCTTGTCGCCGGTATTGCCAAAGACATCCTCGATCTGCCGGTCCAGTTCCTTGCGGTCCGTGACGATCAGGATGCGGCCATCTGGATAGTTCTCGCGAATCCAGCGCGCCAGCATCACCATGATCAGGCTTTTGCCGGAGCCTTGGGTCTGCCAGATGATGCCGCCTTCCTTTGCGCGCACCCGGTCCTGGGCGGCCTTCACAGCAAAATACTGGTTCGGGCGGGCCAGCTTCTTATATCCGCCATCGAACAGCGTGAAATCGTGGATCAATTCCAGAAACCGCGCCGGCGCCATCATCTGGGTCACGTCACGATCAAGGCGGGCCGTGATGTCGCTTTCTTCCTTCCATGCCAACCAATAGGGCTCGGGCGTCTGGATGGGCGCATAGCGCAGGCCTTCGCTGCCGTTGCCTGCGAAGGTGATCTGCACCGTGGTGAAGAAATGCCTGATGAACTCCGGGCGCTGGTTGTCCAAGGTCTGGCGAATGCCTTCGCCGACGCTGATGGCTGATTTCTTCAGCTCGATGACGCCAAGAGCGATGCCGTTGACATAAAGCACCAGGTCGGGCCGCTTGTTATACGCCTTAGCGTCCTTACCTTTGATCGCGACCTCTTCGGCCACACCAAGGTCATTTGCGGCGGGGTTTTCCCAGTCGATGAAGCGGACGGTAACCGGGGCCTCGCCCGGGCCGGGGGTAACGGCAATTCCGAAGCGCAGCGCGTCATAAAACGCACGGTTGGCGTCGAAGAGTTTCGCCCCCTCCATCCGTGCTGCGCGTTTCAGGTGGGTGATGGCCTGGTCGGCCACCTCGGGCGTATAGCCGCGAGACAGCAGCCACGGGCGCAGATATTCGGGTTCGATATTGGCGTTGTCCGGGCGTTTCTTCCAGTCGCCAAGGTAACGCCAGCCAAGGCCACCGGCTGCCTCCGAGCGGCGGGCGGTCAGCAAGTCGATGATCCTGTTCTGCGCTTTGCGCTCCGCTTCGCCGATCATGCTCATGCCGCTGTTCCCGCCTTTCACATCACTTACTAAGAATTGTCAGACCAGTCGTATCCGGCCCGTCAAAAGGTTTTGCATCATACCCTCCTTCACCTGCCGCGCCTTGTCGAGGCGGGTTGCGAGAGCTTGGATTTCGGTGTCCATGTCCCGCAGGAGACTGGAAATCGCGGCCTGTTCATCGAGCGGCGGAACCAAAATCTGAAGCTTCCGACCCTCTCTGTTACTAATCGCCGGATAGTTCGAACCAGCAATCAGTTCTTCGATTTGTCTGCCTATGAAGTTGCTCATGATTAGCTCGAAAAGATATCGCGACGAGCACACGTCTGGGCGCACTCTAAGGACAGCAAAGCCTGTCGATCCGATCCAGTCATCTCCTGATTGCTTAAAGAGATAGTGTGATTGCAAATTCGGCCTGACAGTTCCGAGTAATACGTCACCTTCACGCAAGACACGCCTTGCTCGCGAAGGCGCGTTACCGAACGTCGTTTCGGTCCATCCAGTTAGTGCCCCTCGGTTTACGTCCTCCAATGAGATATATCTGATCGCACGGTCTTTAGATGTGCTGGCCCCGAGCGCCTCCGGGTCGACAATCGCAGCGTCTTGAATAGTGCTCTCCGCCCACTCCCCTGAGAACCCCGGAAGGCGGCGCTTGGCGGTCAGGAGGTCCTGCATCGCGCCCTGCTTGATGAGCCGCTTCTTCGCGATCAGCCGCTCCAGCCCCTCGATCAACGCATCCGCATCCGAAAGCGCCTCGGCGATGGCTTCCTGCTCCTTGACGGTTGGCGGGCAAGGGACTTCGAGCTTGTTCAGGTCTTTTAGGTTTACGACCATTTGCGCTGAGCCGGCACCAGGACGAAGGAATTCCGAGCGGCCCATAGACGAATTCAGAAAGTGGACGAGGTAGTCCGGTCTCAATCCGCCTGAAAGGCGCAAAAGGCCAACCGCCCGCGAAATATTGGCGCTCGCGAGCCGTGGTGGGACTATAGCACTCTCGCCAGGATAGCCGACCAATGCGACCACCACGTCGTCTGCCTCTAGGCGTGTCCGCGCATACTCGGCATCTTTCTCATGGGTAATCAGGGGCACATCAGTAGAGATGCGACCGGCCTTTATGTCGCCGCCACGCAACATCGGCACACCAGAGGTGACCTGCCCCCCGGTCGTCCCTCGTTCATAACGAGAGTCCTTGGGGTTGATATTGGTTGGTTTCGGGTGTGGCAAGCGCGCCGGGCGCGGAGCCCTCAGATTGCTCAAGCGCTCGGCGCGCGTCGGACGGGGTCTTGTTGCCCAGCGAGGAATGGGGCCTGACGTTGTTGTAGTCGTAGCGCCAGAGGGCCAGTTTGCGGCGGGCATCAGCCAGGCTGTCGAAGATTTCCTCGTTCAGGCATTCGTCGCGCAGGCTGCCGTTGAAGCTTTCGATGTAGCCATTCTGCTGCGGCTTGCCCGGGTCGATGTAGTGCCATTCGACGCCGTTCGCGTTGGCCCATTTCAGGATGGCCTTGCTGGTGAACTCGGTTCCGTTGTCGCTGACGATGCAAGCGGGCTTGCCGTAAATCCTGACCAGCGCATCCAGTTCCCGTGCCACCCGAGCCCCAGAGATGCTCGTGTCAGCGATCAACGCCAGGTTCTCGCGGCAGCAATCGTCGTTCACAGCCAGAATGCGGAACTTGCGGCAGGCCCCGAACGTGTCGGACAGGAAGTCTAACGACCACCGCTGGTTTGGCCTCAACGGCGCTGGTATTGGCGTCCGGCTACCTCGTGCCCTCTTGCGGCCACGCCTGCGGCGCACCGACAGGCCCTCTTCCCGGTAGATGCGATAGAGCTTCTTCTCGTTCATGATCATGCCCTTGCGCTCCAGCAGGATGCCCACGCGCCGGTAGCCGAACCGCCGGCGCTTCTCGGCAATCTTGTGCATCTCCTCACGGATTTCCGGGTTGTCGGGTGGCCTGTCACGCCGCACCGTCTTCGGATCGACACCGATCAGGACACAGGCCCGACGCTGAGAGATCGGATGATCCTTCATCGCCCGCAGCACCGCGTCCCGCCGTTGCACCGGTGTCGTCAGGGCTTTCCCAAGAGATCCTTCAGAACCACGTTGTCCAGCATGGCATCGGCCAGAAGGCGCTTCAGCTTCGCGTTCTCGTCCTCGAGCTGCTTCAGCCGCTTGGCGTCCGACAGGTCCATCCCGCCATACTTCGCCTTGAGCTTGTAGAACGTCGCGGGGCTCAACCCGTGCTTCCGGCAAAGCTCGGAAGTCGGCAAACCCGCCTCCTGCTCCTTGATCATCCCGATAATCTGCGCCTCGGTGAACCGGCTTTTCCTCATGTCGTCTGCTCCTTCTCAGGTTGGGCAGACTCTACATCACAGCGAGGGAACTTCCGGGGGGCAGGTCATGATGTATGAGCAGACCCACACCGCCAACCTACAGGACCAGAAACTGGCCAGCCTACAATGAAGCGCTCAAGCGCCGGGGCTCGCTGACGATCTGGTTCGACCCCGAGATGAGCTGGGATGCCGTGCCGACGGGGAGGCGTGGCCGCCAGCAGACCTACAGCGATACTGCCATTCAGAGCTGCCTGACGATGAAGGTGCTATTCGGCATGGCGCTCCGGCAGACGACCGGGTTCGTCGAGAGCCTGCTGCGTCTGGTTGGCCTCGACTGGACGGTGCCTGACTTCAGCACACTGTCCCGCCGCCAGAAGACCTTGGCTGTGAACATCCCGTATCGCGGCTCCAAAGGGCCGCTGCACCTGCTGATCGACAGCACAGGAATCAAGGTCGAGGGCGAAGGCGAGTGGCACGCTCGCAAGCATGGTGGCCCCAAACGGCGGGTCTGGCGCAAGATCCACCTTGGGATCGACGAGGAAACGCTAGAGATCCGGGCTGTCGAGATCACCGGGAGCAACGTCGGCGATGCGCCGATCCTACCTGACCTTCTCGACCAGATCCCGGAGGACCAGGAAATCGGTAGCGTCACGGCAGATGGCGCCTACGACACGCGCAAGTGCCACGATGCGATTGCAGATCGCGGAGCCCATGCCGTCATCCCACCGCGCAGGAACGCGAAGACCTGGAAGACCATCACCGCTGGAGCCGTCGCGCGCAACGAGGCCCTCCGGGCGTCCAGGTATCTCGGCCGCACCCTGTGGCGACGATGGAGTGGATACCACCGCCGGAGCCGCATCGAGACGAAGATGCATTGTGTCAAACTGCTGGGCCAGCGGCTCATGGCAAGGGACTTCGACCGTCAGGTCGCCGAGTTCCAGATCCGCATCGCCGTCCTGAACGGCTACACCGCGCTCGGCATCCCGGTCACGGAAGCTGTAGGATAAGTCTGTCCGGGGAGGGGGTAACCGCGCCCATCACCTGAGTTATGCAACAGAGCCGTGAGGATGTAATCCTTGTAAAGCGAGGCGTCCATGCCGCCGCGAAGCTGGTCGCAGCTGTCCCACAGGGATCGGTAGATGTCGCTTTTCTTGATTGCCATGCTGCCCTCGTCATCTGGGCAATCGAAGAATGTCGCCCTTGTTGTCGTGCTTACCACAACCCTGTGTGCGAGGAAAATTCAAGGCGATACCGGCGCACCTTGCCGGGACTGACGGCCCCCATGCCGGACGGTTCCGCACCGGGCGATGCCGTCGTTCTTCGGCAAAAGGTGATCATCCGTGATAATGCGGCTCGATGTATCGCCTGAACGCGGCCAGAATTGCTATGTCATCACGACCAAACCGATGCACCGGCGCGCAGCCGAAATCCACATGGGCCCGGGTCAGCCAGTAGCAGAGCCTCAGGTTGCTGACACGGGCTGGCCTAAAGCACAGGATCTCGCGGACGACATCAAAGACAAGGCCGTTTGCCGCATCGAACTGGAACAGCGGCAACATTGTTTTGCCGTTTTGCACCAGGGTGATGACCGCACCATCGCGAGCTATAGCGTGCATGATGCTTCCCGGATCGTGCGTTTCTATGCGTAGTAGCGCACAGGCCCGCGAGGCGTCGATCAGATTGATGGTGGCGAGCAGGCGTTCCTCGGGACTCGGTTTGTTCGTAGGGATTTCCGCTGGCATCATATTCCTCCTTCGGAACCGCCCGGTTCGCCATCTCATCGAAGGTGAAACCGGCGGGCGGCGCGGCTCCCATGATGGACAGGTAACCGCCGATACATTCGGGACAGACATGCCGCCCCTCAGGCAATCGTTTGCACAAAGCGTCGTTCATAACGACGATTGTCTCGTTCGCATCGGCCACGACGATTTGCCCGTTGCGCACCACTGCGTGCCCGGCGACCAAGGCTGGATCGAGGATACGGCCGCAGCTCGCGCACAGCACCGTGGGATTGGCGCGGCCCGGTTCGACCTGATCCCAATGTGCGTTGGCTGGTAGGCCCGCGGCCCGGGCTTCGATCTCGCCTAAGTTGACCGGTCGAAAATTCCAGACATCAACGCCAACATTGACCGAGTTCCGCCTGCCCCACCAATTGTTGTGAACATGCCCGAACAGCTGCAACCCCCGATGCCGTGCCCCGGGCCAGGTGATCATCGGATAATGGCAGAGGACCAGTCGCCGCTTGTCCACGACGATGTCGGCCGTTTCCGCAACGCTGTCCCAAGGCAGGGCGCAAACCCAGTCAGGATCGTAATTGCCCCAGATCAGGTGCTTGCGCCCGGGCAAGGCGAGGAAGATGTGCTGCACCTCATCCCTTTGCGCGGAGGTCGCCTTTCCTGCCGTAAGGTCCCCCAGAATCAAAAGGTCATCATCAGGCCCGACGCTAGCGCGGCATTCGGCCAGCAGGTAGGCATTCATCGCGTCTGTGTCCGGAAAGGGGCGGTCACAGAAACGGATGACCTTGCCATGTGAGTAGTGCGGATTGGCCGTGAACCAAAGCATTCAGACCTCCCGTCTGGAAGCTGAGCGGTCTGCCGCATCAAATTCACGCACCCAGGCGATGTAGCTGGCCAGAAGCTCAGGCAGCTGATCCGGCCTTTCGAGCGGAAGATACCCGGGCAGCGAAAACTGGATGAAGTCGACCGCTGGCCATTCGACGCCTATGCTTTCGGCAAGCTCGGCTTCCAGCGCCGCAAAGGGTCGACCGAGATTATACCATCGCGACTTCGTCCTTGCCCATCCCGCCTCCACGTCGATCGCCAGGAGCGGGCTTGTCGTCGTGGTGTCGCGACCGAGCAGCGGGTGCCCCGAGACATAGCCCCAGAGCACGATTGTGCGGGAACCTGATCGCAGGGGACGCCAATGATCGATGACCGGGGCGTCGGTCAGATCCGCTTCTGTCGGACCTGCTTCGGCCTCGGCGATGGCTTTGAGCGCCCTATCCAAGCCGGCGCGATGTTGAGGAGAAAGTGCCATGATATGATCCGTTCTGTTGGCATCGCAGGGGCGCTGGCTCAGTGTAGCGTTGGGCGGTTTTCGAGGTCCTCTGCGAGATCGAGCATGCGCAGCACCACGCGGAGATCGGGCTGGTAGCCCTGTTTCATGGCCCGGGTCAGCGCCTCGCCGATGGCCTCGATCGACGTATCTGACAGATCGCGGCGCTGCCCTTCACGACCGGCGAACCGGACGAGGTGATCTCGGGTAGGATACGGGACATGGATAGGGGGGCACCGGCTCAGAAGCGGCGCGGACAATGATCTATGGTCATTGACGGTGATGATCCAGTTGATCCAGCTCAGGTTGAACGGCAACTTGAAATACGGGCAAGTCCACCGGGCCGCGCTCATCGGTTCGAGAAGGGGCAGCAGCGAGGCCGCGAGGTCGAACACCTGGCCTTTGCTGGACATGACCGAGCCGGCCTTTTCCAGTTCGTCGACGACCACAACCAGATTAGCCACCCGCTCCGTCAGCAACATGTCGATCAACTGGCCCGGTTCTGCGTTGGACCAGCCTTTTTGGGATCCGACCAAGCCAAACGAAGCGCCTTGGCTGGTGGATTCATAAATCAGGCTGGGCACCCCGATCTTTTCTCCGAGCGTGGCACCTAAATGCGTTTTTGCGATCCCGGGCGGGCCGGAGAGCACCATGGGCGGCATCCGGAACGCGGGATCGCCGCGCCGCACAGATCGCCGCATGGCATGCAAGATTTTGTCATTCACCGCACCCATCCAAGGATATTCGTCCTGAAGAGCGGCTGCGATCTCATCAGCCCGATGTTCACTGGGTATACTAACACCCTCGATCCCCGCTTTGATCGGAGTGAGGCGTTGCTGGTCTTCGGATCGCAGCCTGGAAAAAGGTGACCGATTGGCATAGCAGGCAGCAATATCCGCAGCGCGTTGACGAATGCGGCGTGTTTTGGCCAGAGGCAAATCGAGTTCAGACCATTCCTTGGGTGGCTGACCAGATGGGTTGAACCGATAGTCGTCTTTCTCTTTTGCCATGAGGATCTGAAGCAGATGTTGGCGCAGTCGTTCCTCAATGGGCCCAGCTTTGAAGGCCGGGTTGGGGAAGGAAAAGCGGGCAAAGGGAATGAGCGGCATGACGTATCCTCAATGAATGGGGGATCAGTTGCAGGCCGCAGCGACCTTGCAGTCGCGTTGGCCTGGTATTTGCCGGAGGGATCGAACGGCGGGCGGCCCGGCCAAAACACCGCGTGTCATTGCCTTCGAATGCGAGCCAGGAGGTCGCGAAGCATGCCATTCTCCGCAGCCAGAACGGCGCGGATTTCATCCGGGCCGGATAGCGTGTGGAGTGTCGGGAGCTTGAATGCGTCGTTTCCGCGCCCTGGATAGGGTGTGCCCAGCGAATACCATCGATTATAGGTGCGTGCCCATTTCCCAGTGGCATCAAGACCGAAGACTTGGGAGGTGTGGATGTCGCGGTTACCAAGGCGCGGGTGATCGGTGACGCGTCCAAAGAGCATTACACGACCGATGCGGTCTTGCATCGCGACCCAGCGATCGAGCATGGGCGCCTGCGCAAGATCGGCAGCGGTGGGCCCGGCCTCGACAAGATCGTAGAGTGCGGCCTGAGCAAAAAGGTCCTCAAGTCGAAGATCTGGTGGCATTGCGGTTACTCCGTTCTGGCAAGCAGCGTTCGACAGGGCCGGGGCAGCACAAGCCCCGGCGGACTGGATGGAAGACAAGGGATCGACTACCGGCTTCAGGTCAGCCGGAGGTGCTCGATGACATCTGGGTGAAGCTGAGCAACGGCAACCAGCTCAATATGGATCCTGCCACACTGAGTGGGGTCGTCAACGATTCTTTTCAATTATAACATATACTTACGTTGACTTTTCGCATTCGACCCAGGAATTGATTCACACGAATTCATCCAATGAAAAGCCGTTATGGGAGCGCTCGGAGGCACATTTCCGTTTGATGAGGCGTCGGAAGCGGTCCTGACGCCCCCCTTTTCAGGTCGGGCCCTATGCGAAAAACGATCGCCGGGTTGACGGCCGCCCCACTTGGTGTCTCAGGCCGTCTCCTCACCAATGCGCTGCTTCCAGAACAGCCGGTCATTAGGGAATGCCGAAACGTAGTGCTTATTGAGAAACGGCGATGCCACGGGGGTCATTCCGGTCTTGCTCGACCAGCCCTGCACGAAATGATCGACCGAAAGGACATCTCCGCCGGCAAGGTGGCACGCCTCGATGGCGCGGCTGGTGATCATGATCGCGAGGCCCCAACGGAACCCAGCGCCGGTGGCCAGACGGTGGTAGAAATCCTCCGTCGCAAGCGCCGGCGCAGGGTTGAGCCCGGCGTCCAGCGCCATATTCGAAACAAGCTCGTGCAGGATGTCGAAGTCTTCCGGAAGCTCGATGTCTTTCAGTTCCACCTCGGTCAAAAGGCGGAACAGCTGCTCTTCCTGGTAAAGGTAGCCATGGAGTTCAGGAACGCCGGAAAAAATCAGGATGAGGGGCCATTCCTCCGATTTCATCAGGGTTTTCAGCGAATCCAGAATGGCGAGTTGTTCACGTTCGGACTTGCCGCGGAAAATATGCTGCGCTTCGTCGTAGTAGATACCGACGACGCCTTGCGCCTTCGCCTGCTGGATGACCTTGCGCCAGATCTGGATCTGGGTGTTTCGGGCGCTGTCGGCTAAGCGATAGCCCAAGGCCGCGAGCGTCATGCTGCCGAGACCTTTCCAGCCGCCCTTTGCATCCAGCATGCACGAGACGATCCGGGCGGCTTTCCCATCGGGAAGCGCGGGGGCGCTTGCGTTAAAGCCGCTGATCACGTGATGGACTTCGCGCGTTTTTCCGGCCCCGGAGTTGCCGGTGACCAAAAGACCCTCGGTTTCGAACCTGCTGCCGCTGCGCAGACCGCCCAGATGGCGACTGAAAATCTGTGCCACCGATTGCTGGATCTTGGCACCGCGTTCAAAAGGATAGTGCCACACGGCATGTTTGCTGGCGGTTTCGGCAATTTCTTCGATGACGAAGGGATTGGTCACGACGGGTTTCTTTCGATTTTGCGGAACACCCGGCCTCTGGGCGTTTCCTGGGGGGCGGATTTGGGTTCGGCAGACGGTGCCGACAGCGACGAAGGAGCGACGGGGATCGCGATGCTCGACGGGCCACGCTCCATCAGGTTCGGTCTGGGCGAAAGGGGACCCGGCGGGACAATTTCGACAGAAAGCAGCTGCTCGGCCTGGCGCTCGAGGCGTTCGAGCAGGGTCCAGCTTTCAGGAAGATTGGCCGGTGTGAAGAAGCCTGATTCCATGGTCCTGCGTGCCCGGGCGTCTTTCAGGTGCTGGTTCTCGATCCGGCGCTGGTCCGGCCGACGTTGAATGGCATCCGTGATCACTTCGAGCATTTCGTTCAGCGTCAGATCGGCCAGGGCCGTCATCGTCAGATGGGCATCGATGACCTCGGAGCTGCCTTCGACCGTGATGCTAACTTGGCGCGGGAAATCCGGGTCGATATGAACATTGACCTTTTTGTCAGGTGATTTGTCGGCCCAACGCTGAAGCGCAGTCGAATTGTAGGGAATGCCATATGGCTTGACCCCTTCGGACGTGACGGTGAGTTGTTTCTTCAGCCCCAGATGCAGGCGGCGTTCTGACGGGCTGGGCGGAGTCAGCGTCGGATAGTCGCGCAAAACCTCCTCGAGCTTTTGCTTGGGCGTGACCCCGAACATTCCAGTGCCCCTATGCGGCTGGAACGGATATTCGTCGATCAGGTATCTAGTGATAATACCGTAGACCATGTCGGGCGTGAGTGAGGCCGCCCTCTTCGGATCGTAGCCCGGCAATTCTCCGGGGCGGCTCCCGACATATCCAGGAAGGAAGTTCAGGACCTCCCACTGCAGCCGGCCGAAAAACCGCTCGACATATGGCTTGTCAGTCGCGTGGTAGGTTCTGGTATCGATGACGGTGGAGCCGGTGCCAAGTTGCGCCGCGCGGACGGTGCCGTTCCGCAATGCCATACCGTTGTCTGCGATCGCTGTCATGATGCGCACGGCTGGCGCCGGCATGTGCTTACAGCCATATCGAGCAGCCTCACGGGTTTTGTCCCGCATCGCCATGCGCAGCAGCGCGAGCGTATGGTCGGCGTTCGGCGTCTCGCACATCACCCAGGCCAGCGGCATGTGGCTGGCGACATCAAGCATCAGCGGAACCCAGCAGCGGAAGATTTCGTTGTCATCCGGTTTATTATTTGCTTCCTTTTTGGGGATCATTTTGACGGTCAACCCGCCCTTGGCGTTGCTCATAATCGACAACAGCACCTCGTCGCCCTCGACACGTTCGCCGAATATGAAGGCGCGAATGTCCGTCGCTCCGGTCCCCATCAGATTGGTCGCCTGTCGGATGCCATCGCGACCAATGCATTTCTGCGTCGCAGACATCGCCTTGATGCGGGTGCGGATGGTCGTGATCGATGGGTAGCAGCTGAGTTGCTGCCAACCTTCCGCAGTCTGCTCGTATGCCTCCTTGGCCATGCGTAGGAGGGAAGCGACCTTGACTTTGACGGGTTTCAAGAAGTGCTCGAGGACATACCGAATGAAGCGCTCTTGGAAGGCGTCCAGCTTTTTTCGTGCCTCTCCCTGGGGACCCTTCATATGATGGCGGTCCATCAACGCAACCGGATTGCCATCAAAGCGCTGATAAAGCCGGAAGTCTTCCTGCAAGGTGCGACCGCGCATGACCTTCAGATCCGCCACACGCCGCCGCGCCCGCTCAGGGCTATAGCCGTGTTCATCTTCCAAAATGCGGCGAGCGAGGCGGCGGATTTCGGCGACCGTATCCCGGTGATCGAGATAGCGTTGCGTCAACTTCCGACCGCTTTCCTCGAGATGGGTCAGGGCGCGCATCACCAATTGGCGGTCGCGCACAAGCGCCTGCTGATCCGTGGTCAGTTGATCAAGCCTATCGAAACCGCCGGTATAATCCAGCAGCGCCTTGCGCTTTTCGGCATCGGCGGGCGTCACCACCTCACAGCGCGCGGCAAGGATTGCCTCCTCGATACGGTCACGGGTCAGACTGCTCTGCGTGCCGTCTTCGGCTTCCACGTCGATATCATCACGCGCGACGCCCACCACTTTCCAGCGATGGCCGTCGAGGATCAGCTCGGATCCGCGCGGAATGTTATAGACGGGTCGGGTTGTCATTTTGTCGGCCAGACCCGCGAGCATTGATTGATGGTCGCATCCCAGTTGGCGGTAAGAAGATTCTTACCAATCAGGCGATAGATGGAATGCATGGCGTCATATCTGGGAAGGTCATGGCACGCGCTCACCAGATCCTTTGCCAAGCTGTAGGTGTGGGACTGTGCCACCTCGAGGACATACAGGTCCGCGTCGAGATCAATATCCTGGCTCAGATCCCAGATCCTGCGGAGGTTATCCCGGCGGGCACGACTGTAGTGCTCACCGCTCGCCACCACAAAGCTGTCGCCTAAATGCGCCGGAATAGCGGGGTAGATGGCGGCGATTTCGTCCGCAGTGGTCTGGTGCCGCAAGCTCTCTGCGTTACGGACGAAAAACAGGCGCCGATGGCCGTCTCTGAAAGTTACACGAAGATCGAAGTAATGTCGCGGGGGCCGCTTTAGATGCGTGTTGTAAAAGAACGGAGGAAGCTGAACCTCAAGGTGATAAAAGCCAGGCGACAGCATTGCCTCGAGCGCGACGACGCTTTCGAGCTCGCTTTCGAACAGGAAGACCTGCTGCACCCCATTCAGATGCGGCGTGGAAAACGTCATCGAGACACGGCGGGCGGTGTTGCTGCGAGTCAAAGGATTGCGGCTGCCCGTGAAGGGCAGCACGCTGTGGATCGGGTGGATTTCCAGCGGCGGCTGCTCCGGCAGCTTGTGCGGCGTCGGATCCCAGTGTTCGCGATTGAACATAACTTCTCCTGTCCCGGACAGGCAGATGCCGACCGGGTGTAATTTCGATTTCAGGATCGAAAGCCGTTCTTGCCAGAGCCGTTTTCGGCTTCTACGGTGGCAATACACATCGGGCGGCTTTCGCCCCAACTCTGGGCGCACCTTCGGGTGCGCTTCCTCTTTTCGGGTGTGGATCCTCTGCTGGTTCTCTTCTGAGGAGGAGACTCCGCTGAACCCGTGAAAATCCAAAGCAGAAAATGATCCCTCATCTTTGATGCAGCGACCGATTCGAGTCAACCACCTGACAACAAACATGAATTTGCGAAAAATGAAGTTGCAGATGCAGGTCAAAAACCTGTTTGAGCCGGCGAGTTCTTATGGTTATCGAAGGACAGCAGCAGAAATTCTGGACCGGGATGACCGCCTTACCCTTAACCGTTGAGCATCGCCCGGGCGAACCCGCCTTCAGTCTTGTGTCGAGGCTGGCCGAGCGCAACTTTTGCGCGACCGAAGAATTCTGCAACGATATGGGCATCGACTGGGCCGCGGTTCTGGCAGGTGAGCCAGAGAGCGTTGCACAGGTTGCGGATCTTTCCGGAACATATACCGAGATCCTGATGGCAACCACGCCATGTCATCTCGACGCGCGCAGAACGATGCTGCACGGGATGGTCATGAACCGTGCGCGCCTGTCCGAGCATGAAATGCGTTGCTGCTTGGCCTGCCTCGCTGAAGATGTCGCCGATCAAGGTGGCCAAGCAACGAACCTTCCATCAATCCGCGCAGAATGGTTGCACGACCTGAACTTTGTCTGCCCGCGACATGGGACATGGCTAACCACCTTATGGACGGAGGGCGATTCTCGTCGCCGATTGGATACCGCCGCCCGGTTCTCTGACGCTGACTGGCGCCGTGCGACGGAAATAGAGTATCGCACTGCGCCCTTCGATCTGTGGATCGCCGCTCGATTGCGGGGGCAGCTGGGGTCGACCTGGCTGGATCGGTTCGATTTTCAGGCCGCAACCGATGTGTGCGATCTGCTGGGACGTAGCCTTTTGCGCGATAGGTTTCCGCAGCTGCGCGATATGACCGACGTTGATCGGCACGCGGCCATCTGCGCTGCCTTCGACATATTGTCCAAAGGAGAAGATGCCTTCCGTGCGGTTCTATCCGAGATGCAGCGCGGCGGTGGTTCCCCAAATGACGGTCCGTCGCGTCGTTTCGGCGTCCTTTACGCCAATCTGGACCGTTATCTCACAGGCTCGGCCTACGAGCCGTTTCGTGCAATCCTGCGCGACCATATCTTCCAGACGTGGCCGATTGCGTCGGGGCAAGCCGTCCTTGGAGAAATCCTACCGGCGCGGCGCCTGCATTCTGTGGTGACTGCATCCAAGGAAACGGGAGTCCCTCGCGACAGGCTGCGCGCGATGCTGGCTGCGAACGGCTACGTGACACCGCGTGGTCAGGGCACCTTTGCGGCCTGGGAGCTGTTCGACGCCAATAAGGCCAATGACTTTCTGGCACGCGCAGCAAAGGCGGTCACGCTGAAGGATATTCTGACGCTCTTGAACATGTCCAAGTCGCAAGTCGACACCCTGCGCGCGGCGGGATTCCTGCAGCCCAGTTTCGAGGGCGAGGGCCTGGCGCCGCTCTGGGATCCGGACGAGGCAAAGGCGTTTTTATCCGGCTTTTTGGATGATGCGGTTCAGGTATCGGACGGCGACCCGGAATGGGAGCAGGTAAGCGCCGCGGGATTGCGGCTCCGTGTGCCTCCTGGTGAAATCCTTCAGATGCGCCTCGATGGACGTCTTTCGCGCCTCGGCCGGCTACAGGGCGCTACCGGATATCGAAGCCTCATGGTGAATACAAACGAGCTGATTGCCGCGCGCAGTAGCACCGAAGACCTTTTGAATATGGAAACTTTCGCGAAAGCCATTGGACTGCGCTGGCCAGCAGCCCGTCGGCTGGTCATGCTGGGACTGACACCATCGACGGAGTTCCGTAACCCGGCCTCGGGGGCAATGCAGCGATACGTCACGCCGGCGGACCTTTGTATTTTCCACCAGCGATATGCGACACTGCTGACCCTCTCCGCCGAACTGGGCCAAGCATGGCAGGGGGTTAGCCATCTGTTGAAAGTCAAGCGGGTGCCCCGGGTCCAAGTCGACGGGAGGGACTTCGGCCAGCTGTATGCCCGCGAGGACTTGGGGGATGTGTTGCAGGCGGCAACGCTGTCCCCGCCGCCATAGACGCGAAAGCCCCATAGCCGTCGTTCGGGTATCTAGGAAAGGCACTCTCAGCAACCTTCAGAAAGCCCTCTGGAGACGCTCACTAGGCGTTCCTGCATTAAAAAAAGAAGAATGTCGAATAATAGAGCCTATTCCTACTGAAGGTCTAGCTCAGCAATGATATCCTGCAACTTCCGAGGATTCAAAGCCCACCTGTAAGCAGGGTGCACTTCCCATTGCATCCCAAAGTCGGCTTTTGCAGATTGTAATTTTGAATGATCGTCATAGAAAAATCGTTCTATTTTTCCATCAAGGTCCCTGCGCGCAATAACGAAGTCCACTTTGAAAAGAAACTCCGCTAGACTTACTCCAGTTGCACGCCGGCCGTTCTTGAAGTGAATAGAAGATCGCGATGCAATTTTATTCAGAATCCCAACTAACTCATCGTTTTTCAGAAGATAATCTTTTGATCGGCTTCTTGCAGTTTTTGCTGAAGGTTTTAGAGCGTATACGACCATTTCGATTTCTGGGAGTTCACTTCGGAATTCAGAAACTATATCAGATATCCTACCTTTGGAATATTCAGGAAAACTGTCGGTGAGGTCACGCGTAGATATCACCGACCGTCCATGCTTATCGGCGTTTTGCGCGGCTCCAGATAAGAGCTTTATTAGGTCGCGGGGGCGTCGACGTGTCAAAGACAAAAGGACCTTATGGATTGGTGCGTTATTCCAGTGGCCGCTGCCCTCAAAATGAGCGGTAATGATAGGATGCAAAAATCGAGAGATTTCTCTCTGACCACCAGATTCGCGGCTCAGGTAGAAGTTTTCATCGAAATCCACTTCAAAGTATCTTGAAATTCGCTTCGCCATCATCACCAGAATTTCATGGTTCGACCATGTCAAAGGGATGCGGTAGGGTTCGAATTTATCTCCAGACTCATCATGTTCGCGAACAAGATTATATGCATCAGTTCTAATTCCAATTTTGAATTGCAGCGCACTATCAGTGTCTTGATTTGTGATATCTCGAGTTGCATTTATGAGAGCCGAGATACTTTCAATATCGCTGCGGGTAGCGGCCCATCCGCGGTCAATGTCGTCGATATAAACTTTAATCTGCGACTTCTTTCTGAACTCGCTAATAACTTGTGCTTCTATTGAAGCGCCTTCCGGATTCCTAATTTCTTTGGTCAATATCCTCAGAAGTGCCCGCGCGGAATTCATGCCTGGAATACTCGAAACTGGCTTGCCGTAAATTTCCAGCTCTTCGAAAGATTTTTCTGCTATGATTGTTAATATATTCTTTTTGATGCCCTCGACTTTTTCTACGAAATTACCATCAACAGTCCAAGCTCGTGAAATATCATTAGGTTGCAGCCATATTGAAAGGATGCCTTTCGACACGTCCTCCAAATGAAGCATTTTTAAAAGGGCGCTTTTACCCACACCTTTATGGCCAACAACTATCCTAAGGGGAATATTAGCAGACGCCCGTTCATAGGCTTTGTTCCTGATGAAATATGATCGCAATTGCTCAGGGCGATCATCCTCTGCTGCTTGCGCACCAAAAAGCTTTAGAATTGTTTCATCATCAAAGCTTTTTATGGAGATATCCGACATGAGGAATGTTCCGTTAATTGAGGGAGGTCACAGCACATCAAAGGTTAGTTCTGGTCGCTGAGCGACCAGAAGAATCGCACTTTGATCATGTTATGTCGACGTAGCGGATCATGCTAGCTTGTTACGCACCAGTGTCGGCTTCGTCCCATCAGCGCTCGTCTTGCGATGCCTGCGGTCCATCGTGTGGTGCAGGGTAGACCCAGCTTGCAACATGATGAGAGGTGGCGGGCGGGCGTAGGAATGGCTATCCGGGATGGATGGCCCGACTTCCTCTTTCTGTTCATCTCATACCTGGCGAAACTGCGACTTCCTTGGCTTCCCGCTTGGCGCAGGTAAACCACGTTCCCTTGCGCGAGTTCCTGCGCGACATGGGTATCGGGATACGCGGCCTGATTGCTGGTGAAGGAGCAGTCCTCACACGATTGGCGGAGCTTTCCGGTGTGCCGGTCGCCGCGCTTCGTCAGGGCACTCCCAGGACCAGCGATGGGGAAACATGGTTCGCGGGTCATCGCTTTCCGTCTGCCGGCCTCGGCGGCAGGGAGGTGCGCGGTTGTCCCGACTGCCTGGAGGCCCAGCCGGGACTGAGAGGAATATGGTTGCTGCCGTTCGTGACGATCTGCGCCGAGCATAATCGCCCGCTGATGACGTTGTGGACGGTGCAGGACAAGCTTGATCGACATGACGTAACCAGCCGATTGCCGGAACTTGATCTGGCCCCCGAGGCACGCCCTGATCAGCGCGATCCTTCCCAGTTCGAGATATGGTTGCTCGATAGGCTTGAGGGCAACACAGCCCCGGACTATTGGCTTGACCAATTCGATCTTTATGCATCTTCGCAATTCTGTTTCGAGTTGGGCCGAGCGGCAATTGCGACCAAGCTGCCGAAGTGGCGCTCGCTTCGCGACGACCAGCAATGGTGGCCGACGGATGTCGGATTCCGGCTTTGTTCAGGCGGCGAGGAGCCGTTTCGCGCTGCGCTGATCGATCTGCAGCATCTGTTGGGCAAGCCCGAGGAAGGGCCGCGCAAGATTTTCGGCGGTCTTCATGACCTGCTTGCCATGGATTCATGCCCTGAGGAATTGCAGCCGTTCAGGGACATCTTGCAGCGGCATATTCTCGAAACCTGGCCACTTGGGCCCGGCGACGAGGTGCTGGGCGAGCCGGTGCTGCGATGCGGGCGCATGTCGCTGCGGGCAGTGACGCGACTGACGCAGATGCCGGAGGTCGATGTTCAGGCAGCGACCAAGGCCGATGAGCGCTGTCCTCCGGAGTGGACACTGATCGATCGCGCCGAGGCGCGGGCAGTGTTCCCGGAGGGGCTGACCGAACCTGACTTCCTGCAGGCCATGTCGTTAACGCTGCACCAGTTTGCACAGGCGCGGGATGCCGGGATGTTCGAGCGCACTGATGATCTTCGTTGGAGCGCCTGGGCTGCGCAGGACCTGATCGACGACCTACTGCTCGGTGCCGAGCCGATCTATGTGGCCATGCATGATTGGTGCAGTCTGGGCGAAGCGTCGGTCAGATTGCGAATGACTTTGCCCGAGACCATCGAAAGCATTCGCTCAGGGCGGTTGGCGCGGGTGGGCAAGTATTTGCAGCGGTCGGGCTTTGCTTCGGTTCTGGTGAATCTCGGGCATGTGGGACAGAACGGTGAGGCGATTTCGCTGGATGCCTTTGCCTATTCACAAGGGCTGAGGCCCAGCGAGCTCCTGACCTTTGTTCGCCGGAATGGCCTGTCGTGCCAGCGGGTGCGTGGGCCGCGAGGCGGGGCGCAGCTGCGGATGACCTCTACCGACCGTGAGGCATTCCACGAACGGTTCATCAGCTTTCGCACTCTGGGCGTTGCGGCCAGTCTGGGGTGGAGCGAGCTTCAAGCGCGGCTTGATGCCAGCGGGATACGGCCGACAGGCGGCAGCACGAGGGTCTATTCCCGCGCTGAGGTCGGCCATCTGCTTACCTAAATCAACGATCTGCGTAGATTTCGCTTGACGCCCTTGCGCACGCTATTGCTTTCGTTTGCGCATGCTTCCCCTTTTTTTGGCAAAAAGTTGCGCCGGGGTCAGCCGAGCATGGGTTTTCCCGCGACATAGGTCTGGGCGATGGCGCGGTCGTCGCCGAGAATCTGCAGGATGAACAGCTCTTCGGCCAGGGTCTCGGCCCGCTCCATGCGCAGCGCCATCGCCGGCGTCGCGCGGCTGTCCAGCACCACCAGGTCGGCGTCAGAGCCAGGCTCCAGCGTGCCGATGCGGTCGGCCATGCCGAGCGCCAGCGCATTGCCGCGGGTAATCCAGTGGAAGGCGGCGAGGGGATGCAGCTTCTGGCCGCGCAGTTGGAGGATCTTGTAGCCCTCGGCCAGGGTTTGCAGCATGGAATAGCTGGTGCCGCCGCCGACATCGGTGGCGATGCCGCTGGTCACGCCCGCGGCGCGCAGGCCCGCCTCGTCGAAGAGGCCCGAGCCGAGGAACAGGTTCGAGGTCGGGCAGAACACCGCCCGGCTGCCGGTCTCGGCCATGCGGGCGATCTCGCGCGGCTCGAGATGGATGGAATGGCCGAGCAGCAGCTTGTCCGAGAGCAGCCCGTAGCTTTCGTAGATGTCGAGATAGTCGCGCGCCTGGGGATAGAGCTCCAGGGTGAAGGCGATCTCGTCGCGGTTTTCCGACAGATGCGTCTGGATGTGGCAGTCGGGATGTTCGCGCACCAGCTGCCCGGCCATCGCCATCTGCTCGGGCGTCGAGGTGATGGCGAAGCGCGGGGTGATGGCATAGCGCTGGCGGCCGCGGCCGTGCCATTTCTCGATCAGCCGCTTGCTGTCGTCATAGCCCTGCTGCGGCGTGTCGAGCACCGCCTCGGGGGCGTTGCGGTCCATCATCACCTTGCCGGCGATCATCGCCATGTCGCGCGCCTCGGCGGCCGCGAACAGCGCCTCGGCCGATTGCGGATGCACCGAGCAGAAGGCGACGGCGGTGGTGGTGCCGTGCGAAAGCAGCAGGTCGAGGAACTTCCCGGCCATGAGCGGGGCGTGGCCTTGCTGGGCAAAGCGCGATTCCTCGGGGAAGGTATAGGTGTTGAGCCAGTCGAGCAGCTGCGCCCCCCAGCTGGCGATCACCTGCACCTGCGGGAAATGGATATGCGGGTCGATGAAGCCCGGCAGGATCAGGTTCGGGCGGTGGTCGATTTCCGGCAGGCCGGGTTCGCGCAGGGCGGCGTAATCGCCCATGGCGACGATCTTGCCGGCTTCGGTGACGATGGCGCCGTCCTCGTGATAGGCGAAGGCGTCCTCGGTTTCGGCGGGGTCGGCGTGGAAGGAGAGCGTGCGCCCCCGGATCAGCTGTCGCATGGGTATTTTTTCAACGAAGAAGCGGTTTCGATGAGGCGGCCGATGAGCTCGGCGGCGGTGAAGGCGGCGATGATCTCGGGGCGCTTGTCGCGCGAATAGCCCGCGCCGATGGGGCAGGTCAGGCGGTCGGTGTCCAGCCCCTGGGCACGGGCGAAGCGGCGGAACTGCGCCAGTTTCGTCCGGCTGCCGATCATGCCGATATAGGGCGCGTCCATGCGGCGCAGCGCCTCGGCCGCCAGCAGGAAGTCCAGCGCGTGGTCATGGGTGACGATGATGTGGCTGGTGCCGAAGGGGGCGTTGCGGATCTCGGCCTCGGGCAGGGGGGTCAGGCGGGTTTCGCCCGTGGCCTGCCCGAGTTCCCCCATGCGCTGGTCGATCAGGATCGGGCGCAGCGGCAGCAGCGCCAGGGCCTTGGCGAGCGCGCGGCCGACATGGCCGGCGCCGAAGATCAGCACCTGCGGATATTCGGGCCCGGCCGGGGCCTCGGCCACGCGGGTCAGCGAGAGTTCGACCCGGCCGCCGCAGCATTGGCCGATCTCGGGGCCCAGCGGCACGTCCATCACGGCCTGCGCCTCGTCGCGCGCCAGCATTTGCCGGGCGCGGTCGATGGCCATGTATTCCAGCTGGCCGCCGCCGATGGTGCCGCTGAGGCCCTGGGGGGTGACGAACATCGCCGCCCCCTTCTCGCGCGGGGACGAGCCGCGGGTGCGGGTGATCTCGACCCGGATCATGGCCGCAGCCGCTCGATGGCCATCAGCACGCGCTCGGGGGTGGCGGGCGCGTCGATGCGCGGGTTCTCGGCATAGCCGTTGAACGAGGCCACCGCCATGTTCAGCGCCTGAAAGACCGAGATGCCCAGCATGAACGGCGGCTCGCCCACCGCCTTCGAGCGCTTGATCGTCGCCTCGCGGTTCACCGACCAGTCGGCCAGCTGCACGTTGAAGACCTTGGGCCGGTCCGAGGCCAGCGGGATCTTGTAGGTCGAGGGCGCATGGGTGCGCAGCCGGCCCTTCTGGTCCCACCACAGCTCTTCGCTGGTCAGCCAGCCGGTGCCCTGCACGAAGGCGCCTTCGACCTGGCCCTTGTCGAGCGCCGGGTTCAGGCTGCGGCCCACGTCATGGAGCACATCGGCACGCTCGATCACGTATTCGCCGGTCAGCGTGTCGACCGAGACCTCGGAGCAGGCGGCGCCATAGGCGAAGTAGTAGAACGGGCGGCCCTGCCCGGTGTCGCGGTTCCAGTGGATCTTGGGCGTCTTGTAGAAGCCCGCGGCCGACAGCTGGACCCGCGCCAGATAGGCGGTGTTGACGAAATCCTGGAAGGGCATTTCCTCGGTGCCGATCTGCACCGTCTCGCCGATGCTGACCAGTTCCGGCGGCACGCCCTTGGCCTCTGCGGCGAAGGCGGTCAGCCGCTCGATTAGCTGGCGGCAGGCGTCCAGCGCCGCCATGCCGTTCAGGTCCGAGCCCGAGGACGCCGCGGTGGCCGAGGTGTTCGGCACCTTCTCGGTCGTGGTCTTGGTGATGCGGATGCGGTCGATGCTGACCCCCAGCGCCTCGGCCACCACCTGCGCGACCTTGGTGTTCAGGCCCTGGCCCATCTCGGTGCCGCCGTGGTTCAGGTGGATCGAGCCGTCCGAGTAGATGTGGATCAGCGCGCCGGCCTGGTTGTACCAGGTCGCGGTGAAGCTGATGCCGAACTTGACCGGGGTCAGGGCGATGCCCTTGCGGATCGCGCCGCCCTGTTCCTGGGCGCGGGCGTTCCAGTCCAGCACCGCCTGGCGGCGGGCATGGTAGTCGCTGCTGGCCTCGAGTTCCTCGAAGATGCGCGGCAGGATCTGGTCCTCGACCTCCTGGTGATAGGGGGTGAGCTGGCCGTTCTCGTAGAGGTTCAGCTTGCGGATCTCCAGGGGGTCGCGGCCGAGGGCATAGGCGATGTCCTCGACGATGCGTTCGGCCATGACCACGCCCTGCGGGCCGCCGAAGCCGCGAAAGGCGGTGTTCGAGCAGGTGTTGGTCTTCATCGGATGGCTGCGCAGTTCCACCGCCGGGTAGTAATAGGCGTTGTCGGCGTGGAACAGCGCCCGGTCCGTCACGGGGCCCGACAGGTCCGAGGACCAGCCGCAGCGGGCGTAGAAATCGGCGTCCACGGCGTGGATCCTGCCGGTCTCGTCATAGCCCACCTGATAGTCGATGACGAAATCGTGCCGCTTGCCGGTGATCGAGAAATCGTCGTCGCGGTCGGGGCGCAGCTTGACCGCGCGCCCGAGCTTCTTGGCCGCCAGCGCCGAGATGCAGGCAAAGGGGTTCATCTGCGATTCCTTGCCGCCGAAGCCGCCGCCCATGCGGCGCACGTTCACCACCACGGCGTTCGAGGGCACGCCCAGCACATGGGCGACCATGTGCTGCACCTCGCTGGGATGCTGGGTCGAGACGTTGACCACGACCTCGTCGTCCTCGCCGGGGATCGAGAAGGCGATCTGGCTTTCCAGGTAGAAATGCTCCTGCCCGCCGACGGTCAGCCGGCCTTCGATGCGCCGGGGCGCGCGGTCCATTTCGGCCATGTCGCCGCGCTTGAGCTTCAGGGGCTTGGTCACATAGCCCAGCCCGGCGTCGCGGGCGCTGATCGCGTCGATGGCAAAGGGCAGTTCCTCGTATTCCACGCGGGCCAGCTGGCAGGCGCGGCGGGCCTGGTCGCGGGTCTCGGCCACCACGGCGAAGATCGGCTGGCCGTGGAACTGCACCTCGTCCCCGGCCAGCAGCGGCTCGTCGTGCAGGCCGGTGGGCGAGATGTCGTTATGGCCGGGAATGTCCGCGGCGGTCAGCACCAGATGCACGCCGGGGGCCTTGCGCACCGCATCGAGGTCCATCGAGACGATGCGGCCATGCGCCACGGTCGAAAGCCCCAGATAGGCGTGCAGCGTGCCCACCGGCTCCATCAGGTCGTCGGTATAGTCGGCCCGGCCGGTGACGTGCTTTGCGGCGGAATCGTGGATGATGGGCGTATGGGCGGCGCCCTTGACGAAGACGTCCTGTTTCATTCGACCCTCCTCAGGCGGTGGTCTGCGCCCTGCTGTTCAAGCCAGAAGCGGCGGAAGAAGTTGGCGGCGAGTTGCTGGCGATATTCCTTGCTGGCCCGCCAGTCGCTGAGCGGCTGGAAGTCATTGGCGACCGCGCGCGCGGCGGCCTCGAAGGTCTCGGCGGTGAAGGGCTGGCCCTTCAGCGCCGCCTCGGCCTGGGTGGCGCGCTTGGGCGTGCCGGCCATGCCGCCGAAGGCCACGCGCGCGTCGATGATCGTCGCCCCGTCGGTTTCCACCCGGAAGGCGGCGGCCGAGGCGGTGATGTCGGCGTGGTGGCGCTTGGAGACCTTGTAGGCGGCGATCCTGGCCTCGCCCTTCAGGGGCACGGTGATCGCCTCGACGAATTCGCCGGGGCGGCGGTCCTGCTTGCCGTATTCGATGAAGTAATCCTCGACGGGCAATTCGCGGGTGCCCTCGGCGCTGCGCAGCCGCAGGGTCGCGCCAAGCGCGATCAGCAAGGGCGGTGTCTCGCCAATGGGCGAGCCGTTGGCGACATTGCCGCCGATGGTGCCGGCATTGCGGACCTGCCAGCCGCCGATGCGCAGCCAGTAATCCACCGCCTCGGGGAAATGCTGGCGCAGGAAGGGCTCGAACTCGGAATAGGTCACGCCGGCGCCGATGGTGACATGGCCGGGGGCGATCTCGATCCGCTTGAGATCCTGAAGATGGCCGATGAACACCGCCGGAGAGATGTCGCGCAGGAATTTCGTCACCCACAGGCCCACGTCGGTGGCGCCGGCGACGATGGTGGCCTTGGGGTTCTGGGCCAGAACCTGCGCCAGGTCGGCGGCGTCGGCCGGCAGGATGGCGCGATCCTCGCCGCGCGCCACCTCGACGCGGCCGCGGGGGATCGCGGCCAGCGCGGCGGTGATGCGGTCGCGGTCGACATTCAGCGCGTCCATGTGCTGCCCGCCGGCCTCGGAAGCCGCGAAGGCCGCCTTCACGATCGGCTCGTAGCCGGTGCAGCGGCACAGGTTGCCTTGCAGCGCGGTTTCTATCGCCAGCATGTCGGGGCGCGGCTTGGACATCCACAGCCCGTAAAGCGCCATGACGAAGCCCGGCGTGCAAAAGCCGCATTGGCTGCCGTGATGCTCGACCATGGCGGCCTGGACCGGGTGCAAGCCCCCGTCCGCGCCGCGCAGATGCTCGACGGTGACGACATGGCAGCCGTGGCACGAGGCCAGGAAGCGGATGCAGGCATTGATCGGTTCGTAATGCAGCCGGCCTTCGTGCAGCCGGCCGACCAGGACGGTGCAGGCGCCGCAATCGCCTTCGGCGCAGCCCTCCTTGGTGCCGGTCAGGCGGCGGTTGAGCCGCAGGAAGTCCAGAAGTGTGTCGCGCGATCCAGCCTCGGTCAGGCGGATCTCGGCGTCGTTCAGAAGAAAGCGCAATTCGTGGCCCATTCGGTCCTCGCTCGCATGGCTGGGTATGGGAAAAGCCTAGATGCGAATTGCTCTTTGCGAAATCTCGGATTGAGCATAAGACTTTCAGCGATTCCTTGAAAGAGGCGGGTTGAGACCATGCCATATCTTGAAAGTCTGCGGGTCTTCGTCCGCGTGGTCGAACTGGGCTCGATCACCGCGGGCGGGCGCGACCTGCGCATGTCGCCGGCCGTCGCCTCGAACCGGATCAAGGATCTGGAAACGCGCTACGGGGTGCGGCTTCTGAACCGCACAACCCGCAAGCTGGTGCCGACCGAGGTGGGGCGGGCCTTCTACGACAATGCCCGCCGGGTGATCGAGACGCTGGACGAGGCCGAGGCGGTGGTCTCGGGCTTTTCCGGCATGCCGCATGGCGCCTTGCGGGTGACGGCGCCCCTGGGCCTGGGGCGGCGGCTGATCGCGCCCCTGGTGCCGAAATTCTGCGACGAATATCCCGGCGTCGAGGTGCGGCTGCGGCTGTCGGACCGCAACGTCGACATCATCGCCGACGGGATCGACCTGGCCTTCTTCCTGGGCGAGCCGCAGGATTCGGCGCTGAAATGGCGGCGGATCGCGGAATGCCGGCGCGCGCTGGTGGCGACCCCCGACTATCTGGAGCAGCATGGCCATCCCCAGCGCCCCGAGGATCTGGCCGCGCATAATTGCCTGCTGCTGCGCTATCCGAGGAGCCCGGAATACTACTGGGTGCTGGAAAGCCCCGAGGGGCCGCAGAAGCTGCTGGTGAACGGCAAGTTCGACGCCGACGATGGCGATGTGCTGAGCGGCTGGGCGTTGGCGGGCAGGGGCATCGTCAACCGTCCCCGCTACGAGGTGGCCGAGCATCTGGCCGCCGGCCGGCTGGTCGAGGTGCTGCCGGACCATCCGCCGATCCCCTCGCAATTCGGCGTGCTGACGCCGCATCGCCGCCTGCAGGATCCCAAGGTGCGGCTGTTCGCCGATTTCATCGCGCGCGAGGTGCGGGGGGTGTTTGCCTGAGCCCTAGTCCCGCACCCATTCCATGAGGTGCAGATAGGGTGCGCGGCGATAGCGCGCGACGCGCTCGGGATCGCCGCCCTGCGGGGCGGGCTCGTCGAAATGCACCAGCCGCAGCCCCTGCGCCAGCAGCGCCTGCATGTAGGCATGGAAGGGGCGATGCCAGTTGCGGATCAGGATGCCGCGCCAGCTGACCCATTCCGCGCGCTCGTCCAGGTAGTTGTCGATCAGGTAGCCGGTGCCGGGATCGCCGTTCCAGCCGCCCGCCGTGCTGAATGAGTTCAGGTTGGCGACAAGCAGGCTGCCGCCGGGACGCAGGACGCGCCCCATCTCGGCGATGGCGGCGCGGATGTCGTCGATGTCGATGAGCGTCAGGTAGCTGACCACCAGGTCGAAGCCGGCATCGGGCAGGGGCAGGGCCTCGGCGCGGGCCTGCACGTAGCGGCCCTTGTCGTCGCGGCTGCGCGCGGCCTCGATCAGCTTCGGCGTGGGATCGATGCCGGTCGCGGCGATGCCTTCGGCGGCAAGCATCCGGCAGAAACGCCCCTCGCCGCAGCCGACATCCAGGGCGTTGCGAAAGCCGCGGCCGCGGATGCGGGCCAGCATCGGGGCGTCGAGCACGTGGCGGCGCGAGAAATCGCCTTCCTCGCCCATGTCGGCGATCCAGGCCTCGGCGGAATCGTCCCAGCCATTCCCGCGCTCCATGCCTGCCTCCCTCGATGCTGCCGAACGGTGCAGCTAGCCGATCCGGCGGGCAGAGGCAAACAGGTCAGTTCCAGGCGAAGGTCTTGGGCAGGCCGCGATACCAGTCGATGATCGCCTGGCGTTCCTGCGGCTCCATGAAGCTGACATTGGCGGGCGGCATGGCATCGGTCACGCCGGCCTGGATGAAGATCTCGCGCGCGGCGCGGGTGATGTCGTCGGGGGTTTCCAGCAGCACGCCCTTGGGCGCGGTGTGGATGCCCTCGTAGGAGGGCTCCCTGGCATGGCACATCGAGCAGCGGCCCATGACCGCGTTATAGGCGTCGTCCCAACCCGGCGCGTCGAGCATCGCCTGTTGCGAGGGGGTCAGGACGCGGGCCTCGGCCTCCTCGAGCGTCTGGCGGAACATGGGCGCGGTCGAGAGCCACATGACGATGATGAACAGGATCGTGGTCGCGGCCCAGGTCCACCACTTCATGCCGCCGCCGGCGTGCATGGTGTTGAAGAAATGCCGGATGGTCACGCCCATCAGGAAGATCAGCCCGGCGATCACCCAGTTGTATTCGGTGGCGAAGGCCAGCGGATAGTGGTTCGACAGCATCAGGAAGACGACCGGCAGCGTCAGGTAGTTGTTATGAGTCGAGCGCAGCTTGGCGATCTTGCCGTATTTCGGATCGGCGGGACGCCCGGCCTTGAGGTCGGCGACGACGATGCGCTGGTTCGGCATGATGATGAAGAACACGTTCGCCGTCATGATCGTGGCGGTGAAGGCGCCCAGGTGCAGCATGACCGCGCGGCCGGTGAAGACCTGGTTGTAGGCCCAGCCCATGACCATCAGCAGCGCGAAGAGGATCAGCATCAGCAGGGTCGGGGTCTCGCCCAGCCTGGACTTGCACAGGTTGGTATAGATCAGCCAGCCGATCGAGAGCGAGCCGGCCGAGATCAGGATCGCCTGCCAGGGCGCCAGCTCCATCTTGGCGGGGTCGATCAGGAACAGCTCGGAGCCGACCCAATAGGTGACCATCAGGAGCGCCGCCCCCGAGATCCAGGTCATGTAGCTTTCCCATTTGAACCAGATCAGATGCTCGGGCATGCGCTCGGGCGCGACCAGGTATTTCTGGATGTGGTAGAAGCCGCCGCCATGGACCTGCCATTCCTCGCCATGCGCGCCGGGGGGCAGGCCCGGCACCTTGCGCAGCCCGAGGTCGAGGGCGACGAAATAGAAGGACGAGCCGATCCAGCAGATGGCGGTGACGACATGCGTCCAGCGGATGGCAAAGGCGAGCCAATCCCAGATGACGGCGAAATCGGACATACTTTGTCTCCTGTCTAGCTGGGGAAAGACTAGCCGCTTCGCGGGGTTGCGAGTATTCACGCATTTCCCCTTGCTGTCTTAACGATGCGTTGAAAATCTTTCGCGGGGTGCTGCGGAAATGAAAAAGAGGGGGCTTTGCCCCCTCAGGCCCGTGCCGGGCCTTTCACCCCCAGGGTATTTGGAAAACGGAGAAAGCCTGGGGGCTCAGCTGCCGCGATAGGTCGAAAAGCCGTAGGGCGAGATCAGCAGCGGCACGTGGTAATGGTCCTGTTCGGACATGCCGAAGCGCAGGGGCACCTGGTCGAGGAAGCGGGGCTTGGCCGCCTGGTGTCCCTGGGCGTCGAGCCAGGCGCCGACATGGAAGACCAGTTCGTATTCGCCGGTCTGGAACTCCGCCTCGGGCAGGATGTGCTTGTCGGTGCGGCCGTCGTGGTTGGTGACGGTCTGCGCGATCAGCCGGCGCTCGGGGTCGAGGCGGTAAAGCTCGATCCGCATGCCTTGCGCGGGCGTGCCGTTGGCGGTGTCGAGCACATGGGTGGTCAGATAGCCGGGCATTGTCTTCCTTTCCTTAGTCAATCGGCGAGCCGGGCGATGGCGGCGCGGGCCTGTTCGTTCAGGCGATTCGTGTCTGCGGTCAGCAGGTGGTGATCCTGCACCACGGCGCGGCCTTCCACATAGACCGCGCGCGGGCGGATCGGCGCGCAAAAGACCAGCGCCGCCACCGGATCCCATTGGCCGGCGGCGGGCAGTTCCGAGACGTCCCAGAGCACCAGGTCGGCGCGCTTGCCGGGTTCCAGCGCGCCGATGTCGCTGCGGCCCAGCACGCGGGCGCCGTCGAGCGTGGCGATCTCCAGCGCCTCGCGCGCGCCCATGGCGGCCGAGCCGTCCTTGAGGCGGGCGACCAGCATGGCCTGGCGCGCCTCGAGGCCCAGATGGCTGCAATCGTTGCTGGCCGATCCGTCGACGCCCAGGCCCACCGGCACGCCCGCGTCGCGCATCCGCCGCACCGGGGCGATGCCCGAGGCGAGGCGCGCGTTCGAGCAGGGGCAATGCGCGACCCCGGTGCCGCTGCGGGCGAAGAGGTCGATTTCCTTGTCCGACAGTTTCACGCAATGCGCGTGCCAGACATCCTCGCCGGTCCAGCCCAGGCTTTCGGCGTAATCGCCGGGCAGCATGCCGAAGTTTTGCAGCGAATAGGCGATATCCTCGTCGTTTTCGGCCAGGTGGGTATGCAGCCGCACGCCCTTGTCGCGGGCGAGGATCGCCGCGTCGCGCATCAGTTCCCGGCTGACCGAGAAGGGCGAGCAGGGGGCGAGGCCGACCTGCACCATGGCGCCGGGCCTGGGGTCGTGGAAGGCGGCGACCAGGCGTTCGCTGTCCTTGAGGATCGCGGCCTCGTCCTCGACCAGGGCGTCGGGGGGCAGGCCGCCCTTGGACTCGCCGATCGACATGGCGCCGCGGGTGGCGGTGAAGCGGATGCCGATCTCGGCCGCCGCCTCGATGCTGTCGTCGAGCCGGGCGCCGTTCGGGAACAGGTAGAGATGGTCCGAGGAACAGGTGCAGCCCGAGAGCGCCAGTTCGGCAAGGCCGATCCGGGTCGACAGGCGGATGTCCTCGGGGCCCATGCGGCCCCAGATCGGATAAAGCGTCCTGAGCCAGCCGAACAGCGCCGCGTCCTGGGCCGCGGGCACGGCGCGGGTCAGGGTCTGGAACAGGTGGTGATGGGTGTTGACGAGGCCGGGGGTGACGACGCAGCCCCGCGCCTCGACCACCTCGGCGCCTTCGGCCGAGAGGCCGGGGCCGACGGCGGAGATCACCCCGCCCTCGACCAGCACGTCCCCGCCGGCGATCTCGCGCCGGGCGCCGTCCATGGTCACGACCACTTCGGCGCCCCTGATGAGCAGGCGTTTCGTCATCAATGCGCCTCGGCTGCGTGGGCGGCGGCGGCGATTTCCTCGTCGCTGGTGTGCGGCGCGCCGTTGAAGAACCAGTTCAGCAGCACCGCGGCCACGGCGGCCAGAAGGATGCCGGAATGGATCAGCGTGTGCATGGAATGCGGCAGCCACTGGTTGAAGTCGGGCGCGATCATCGGCACCATGCCCAGCCCCAGCGAGACGGCGACGATGAACAGGTTGTGCTTGTTGCCCTTGAAATCCACCGTCGAGAGGATGCGGATGCCGGTCGCGGCGACCATGCCGAACATCACCAGCCCCGCGCCGCCCAGCACCGTGGTCGGCAGCGATTCGACCAGCGCGCCCATCTTGGGGATCAGGCCCAGCACGATCATGATCGCGCCGCCCGCCACGCAGACGAAGCGCGAGCGCACGCCGGTCACGCCCACCAGCCCGACGTTCTGGCTGAAGGAGGTATAGGGGAAGGTGTTGAAGAGCCCGCCGATCGCGGTGCCCAGGCCGTCGACGCGCAGCCCGGCCGAAAGCGCCTTGGGCGTCATGCGGCGGCCGCAGATGTCGGAAAGCGCCAGGAACATGCCGGTCGATTCGATCATGGTCACGAACATGACCAGCAGCATGGTCAGGATCATCACCGGGTCGAAGATCGGCATGCCGAAATGCAGGGGCTTGATCGGGGCGAACCAGGCGGCCTCGGCGATGCCCTCGAAATGCATCATGCCGAGCGCGGCGGCCAGCAGCCCGCCGATGACGATCCCCAGGAGCACCGCGATATTGGCGACGAAGCCGCGGGCGTAGCGGGCGATCAGCAGGATCGCGGCCAGCACGGTGATGCCGATCAGGATGCGCGGCAGCGAGGCATATTCGGGATTGGCGACGGTCGGCATCAGCTTGACGCTGTCGGGGACGTCGCCGGCGGCGCGGGCGGCCTCCAGCCAGGCCTGGGCGGCGGGATCGACCAGTTGCGGCGCGGTCGGGCCGACCGGCAGGCCGAAGATCCAGTTGATGCCCACCGGCATCAGGCTGACGCCGATCACCAGGATCACCGTGCCGGTGACGACGCTGGGGAAAAAGCGCAACAGCCGGCTGACCAGCGGCGCGAAGAAGATCGAGATGAGCCCGGCGGCCATGATGGCGCCGAACATCATCCGCGCCCCCTCCTGCCCCGGATTGGACGAGGCGATGGCGACCATCGGCCCGACGGCGGCGAAGGTCACGCCCATCATCACCGGCAGGCGGATGCCGAACCATTGCGTGGCGCCGAAGGACTGGATGATGGTGACGATGCCGCAGACGAAGAGGTCGGCGGAAATCAGGAAGGCCACGTCCTGCGGCGAAAGCTGCAGGGCGCGGCCGACGATCAGCGGCACCGCGATGGCGCCGGCATACATGACCAGAACATGCTGGAAGCCCAGGGCGAGCAGCCGAGGCGCGACGATGCGCTCCTCGACCGGATCAAAGCCGGGGCTGGTATCGATTGCTTGCATTCGTCCTATACCTCCCTAGTTTCAGGACGTTATGTCTCTTTAGATCTCGACTTCTTGCGCCAGTCCCTTTTCCTTTGCGATTTCAAGGACTTTCTGCGCAACCGCCAGATCCTGCAGCCCGACGCCGGTGCCGTCGAACAGCGTCACCTCGGCGTCGGTGCGTCCCGGATGGTCGCCCGCGACCACGGCGCCGAGTTCGCTGATCTGATCCTCGCGGATCAGGCCCGATGCGATGGCGTGCTGGCATTCGCCGATGCTGACCGACTGCGCGACCTCGTCGGTGAAGATCCGGGCGCGCGCGACCAGCGCCGGATCCAGCTCCTGCTTGCCTTTCGTATCGGTGCCCATGGCGGCGATATGCGTCGGGCCCTTTACATGCTGGTCCATCAGCAGGGGCGAGAAGGACGAGGTGATCGAGATGATCACGTCGGCCTCGGTGCCCAGCCGGTCCAGCTCGACCGCCTCGAAGGGCAGGCCCAGTTCCGCCGCGGTATCGGCAAGGCGCGACAGCATCTCGGGATGCGGGTTCCAGCCGATGACCTTCTCGAACGGATGCACATTGACCGCCGCCCGCATCTGGAAGGCGGACTGGTGGCCGGCGCCGACCATGCCCAGCACCTTGGCCCCCTTGGGCGCCAGATACTTGATCGACACCGCCGAGGCTGCCGCGGTGCGCAGCGCCGTCAGCAGGTTGCCGCCCACCGCGGCAGTCGCCCGGCCGGTGTCCGGGTCGAACAGGAAGACGGTGGACTGGTGGTTGATCAGGTTGTGCTTCTGGTTCAACGGCCAGTAGCCGCCGGCCTTCAGCCCCAGCACCAGCGCCGAGGCGTCGAAGCCGCCCTTGAAGCCGTAAAGCGCGTCCTCGTGGCCGATGGCCTCGCGCACCACCGGGAAGTTATAGGCCTTGCGACGGGCCATCGAGGCGAAGATCGCCTCGATGGCCTCGAAGGCCGCCTCGGGGGTCATCAGACCCGCGATTTCCTTTTCGGCGACGACGAGCATCAGTAGCCCTTTCCGCGCGCCGAAACCGGCCAGACCGTCTCGACCTTGCCGTTCCGAACGCCGACATACCAGTCGTGGACGTTGCAGGTCGGATCGCAATGGCCGGGCACCAGCCGCAGCTTGTCGTTGACTTTCAGCACGCCGTCCTTGTCCTCGACCACGCCATGCTCGTCGCTGCACTTGATGTATTTCACGTCGTCGCGGCCATAGACGAAGGGCAGGCCGCTATCGACCGACTGCGCCTTGAGGCCGGCATCGACCACCGCCAGGTGCGGCTTGGCATGGCTCATGACCGAGGTCAGGATGAACAGCGCGTTCTCCCATTCGCCCTGGTCGATGCGCTTGCCCTCGGCATCGTGGATGCGGCCGTAATCGGCATCCATGAAGGCGTAGCTGCCGCATTGCAATTCGTTGTAAACGCCCGAATTGCTTTCGAAGTAATACGACCCCGTGCCGCCGCCCGAGACGAATTCGGGGGGCAAGCCCTCGGCTTCCAGCGCCGCGACGGCTTCCTTGACCTGGGCGATGGCGGCGTCCAGCTTGGCCTTGCGGTCCTCGTAGCTGTCCATGTGCTGCATGGCGCCCTGATAGGCCTGGATGCCCCTGAAGACCAGGTTCGGGGCGGCGTCGGCCGCCTTGGCGATCTCGACCACGGCTTCCTTGGTGGTCACGCCGCAGCGCCCGGCGCCGCAGTCGATTTCCACGAAGATGCCCAGTTCGGTGCCGTGCTTTTGCGCCGCCGCCGACAGGTCGGCGATGTTGGACACGTCGTCGACGCAGACCGTGACCGTCGCGCCGGTCTTGGGCAGCCGGGCCAGCCGGTCGATCTTGGCCGGCTCGCGCACCTCGTTCGTGACCAGCACGTCCCCGATGCCGCCGCGGGCAAAGACCTCGGCCTCGCTGACCTTCTGGCAGCAGACGCCGACCGAGCCGCCCAGCGACTCCTGCAGCTTCTGCACGTCCACCGACTTGTGCATCTTGCCGTGGCTGCGGTGGCGCATGCCATGCGCCTTGGCATAGTCGCCCATCTTCCTGATGTTGCGCTCCAGCGCGTCCAGGTCGAGGATCAGGCAGGGCGTCTGGATCTCGGCCTCGTCCATGCCCGGCAGGGCGGGGATGTCATAGCCGACCTCGTAGCCGGCGAAATCCGTTTTCGCGTTCATGGGGCTCTCCTCAATTCGGGTTCAGTTCCAGGGCAGCTTGTCGAGATCGACATTGCCGCCGGTGACGATGACGCCGACGCGCTTGCCGGCAAAGGCATCCGGGTTCTTCAGGATGGTGGCCAGCGGCACGGCGCTGGAGGGCTCCATCACGATGCGCAGGTGCTTCCAGATCAGCTTCATCGCATCCACGATCTCGGCGTCCGAGGCGGTATAGATCTCGCTGACGTGGTTCTTGACGAAATGCCAGGTCAGATCCTTGAGCGGCACCAGCAGGCCGTCGGCGACGGTCTTGGGCGCGTCGTCGGCGATGATGTAGCCGGCCTTGAAGCTGCGATAGGCGTCGTCGGCCTGCTCGGGCTCGGCCGCGATCACCTTCACCTCGGGCGCCAGCGTCGACAGCGTCAGGCAGGTGCCCGAGATCATGCCGCCGCCGCCGATGGGGGCCACCACGGCGTCGAGCCCGTCGGTCTGCTCCATGAATTCCTTGGCGCAGGTGCCCTGGCCCGCGATCACCCGCGGGTCGTTGTAGGGGTGGACGAAATCGCCGCCGGTCTCGGCCTGCACCTTGGCGAAGGTCTCTTCCCGCGACGAGGTCGAGGGCTCGCATTCGGTGATCTTGCCGCCATAGCGGCGCACCGTGTCCTTCTTGGCCTGCGGCGCGGTGCGCGGCATGACCACGTTGCAGGGGATGCCCCGCAGCATCGCGGCGTAGCTCAGGCACGAGGCATGGTTGCCCGAGCTATGCGTGGCGACGCCCCTGGCCGCCTGCGCCTCGTCAAGGCCGAAGACCGCATTGGTGGCGCCGCGGACCTTGAAGGCCCCCGGCTCCTGGAAGTTTTCGCATTTGAAGAACAGCTGCGCGCCGGCAAGCTCGTTCAGATAGTCCGACGTGCGGATCGGCGTGCGGCGGATATGCGGCTTGATCCGCTCATGCGCGGCCAGCATGTCCTCGTAGGTCGGGATATACATCTCGCTGTCCTTCATCACGCGGCTTTCTTCTGCGCGGCGGCGGTGGTCTGGCGGTAATGTTCCTGCGCGGCAGCGACGCCCGAGCCCAGCTTGATCGGCAGGCCCAGATCGGCCATCACCATCTCGGCCGTGGCGATGCCGGACAGCGCCATGGCATCGGTCAGGCTGCCCAGGTGGCCGATGCGGAACACCTTGCCCGCGACCTGGCCCAGGCCGGTGCCGAAGGCCATGTCATAGGTCTCCAGCGCATGGCTGACGATCAGGTTGGCGTCGAAGCCCTCGGGGACGCGGATGGCGCTGACGCTGTCGGAATAAAGCTCGGGGCGGGCGGCGCAGAGCTTCAGCCCCCAGGCCTCGACCGCGGCGCGCACGCCGCCGGCGATGCGGTGGTGGCGGGCAAAGACGTTCTCCAGCCCCTCGGCCAGGATGCGCTCGCAGCTGGCGTTCAGCCCGTTGATCAGGCCGACCGGCGGCGTATAGGGATAGCCGTTGCGGGCATAGCCGGTCGCCATGTCGCGGATGTCGAAGAAGGTGCGCGGCAGGCGCGCGCTTTCGACCGCCGCCATGGCCTTGGGCGAGAAGCCGACGATGGCCAGCCCCGGCGGCAGCATGAAGCCTTTTTGCGAGCCGGTGACGGCGATGTCGACGCCCCATTCGTCCATGCGGAAATCCATCGAGCCGATCGAGGAAACGCCGTCGACGAACAGCATGGCCGGGTGCTTGGCGGCGTCCAGCGCGCGGCGGACGGCGGCGATGTCGGATTTCACCCCGGTCGCGGTCTCGTTATGCGTGGCCAGCACGACGCGGATCTCGTGGCCCTTGTCGGCGGCCAGGATCTCTTCGAAACGGTCGGCGGGGATGCCCTCGCCCCAGGGGGTCTCGACGAAGGTCACGTCCAGCCCGTGGCGCTGGCACATGTCGATCCAGCGGTGGCTGAACATGCCGTTGCGGGCCGCCAGCACCTTGTCGCCGGGCGACAGCGTGTTGGTGATCGCGGTTTCCCAGCCGCCGGTGCCGGTCGAGGGGAACAGGAACACCTGCGCCTGCGTGGTCTTGAGGACTTTCTTCACCCCCTCCAGCGCCGGATGCAGCATCCGGCCGAACACCGGCGAGCGGTGGTCGATGGTGGGCATGTCCACGGCCTTGCGCATCTCCTCGGGGATGTTGGTGGGGCCGGGGATGAAGATCGGGTTCTGACTGGTCATGGCAATTCCTCCTGCGCTTGTGGACCAAGCTACGTTTTGCTGTCCATTGATGCAATTTTTCTGAAAAATATTTCGCAATCGCGGAAAAATGGCCTAAAGTGACGTGGAATCAGCCGGTTGGTCTTTTCCAAAGCCAAGCCGTGATTTTCAAGAAAATGAAAAAGTTGTCGAAAGGAAAAATTGAATGTCGGTTCAGATCCGCAAAAGGGGCCGTCCCAGGGGCCGCGCCGGCGGCCTTGGCGCCGAGGATTCGGGCGGCATCCGGGCGCTGGACCGGGCGCTCGACATCCTCGACCTGATCGCGGTCTCCAGCGGGCTGACGCTGACCGAGATCGCGCAGCGCCTGGAGATGGCGCCCTCGACCGTGCATCGGGTGCTGGTGACGCTGGCGGCGCGCGGCGTGGCGGAAAGCGACAGCCAGACCCAGGCCTGGCATGTCGGGCCGACGGCCTTTCGCCACGGCTCGGCCTTCATGCGCCGCTCGGGCCTGGTCGAGCGGGCGCGGCCGCTGCTGCGCCGGCTGATGGAGGTGACGGGCGAGACGGCGAACCTGGGCATCCTGAACGGCGATGCCGTGCTGTTCCTGAGCCAGGCCGAGACGCATGAGACGATCCGCGCCTTCTTTCCGCCCGGCACGCGCTCGGCGCTGCATGCCTCGGGGATCGGCAAGGCGCTTCTGGCCCATGCCCGGCCGGCGGACCTGAAGCGGATGATCCGCGAGATGCGGCTGGAGCGGTTCACCGAGATGACGCTGACCGACCCCCAGGCGCTCCTGGACGATCTGGCCCGCATCCGCGCCCGCGGCTATGCCCTGGACAACGAAGAGCGCACGCCCGGCATGCGTTGCATCGCCGCGCCGATCTTCGACCTGGCGGGCGAGGCGGCGGCGGGGATCTCGGTCTCGGGGCCGAGCCTGCGCATGTCGGACGCGCGGCTCGAGGCCATGTCCGAGGCGGTGATCGAGGCCGCGCGCGAGCTTTCCCTGGGCATGGCGCCGCATGCAGGGGCGGGCGAGGAGCGCTGATTCGTCTAATTGCGCCCGGACCGGACCTTTGCTTTCCGGGCTGATGCGGGGATTTCCCGGCCATTTGTGCATTAACCGTCGATTCACGTTCAGTTCACGCCGCCCGGCCTAGCTTCGACGCAACCTGTGACCGCGTCCGCCTGCCGGGTCCGAAGGATCCGGCGCGTGTCCTGCAAGGAGCTTCGGCATGGAAGACTTCGTTTCCCGATCCGGTCCCGGATTCGATGGGATGCAGCAATTGCACCCCCGGCCGGGTTGGGAAACGGAGGCGGCGGCGGATCCTGCGGAAGCCGCGGACATGCCCGGCCCCGCCAGCCGGCTTTACGGCGCCTGCAGCGTCGAGACCTATCGCGCCGCCGGTGCGCTGCATGCCGCCCATCGCGATGCGGGCGGGTTTCTGGATGCGGTGGACCGCTTCGCCACGCCGGATTTCTGGCGCCGGGACGCGGCGGTGAAGTCCTGGATCTACGACCGGCAGGCGATGGAACATGCGCCGGGCCGGGACATGGATTCGGTGCGGGTGTTCTATCACGCCGGCCATGGCCGAATGGGCGACGACGGGGTGTTCCACCTGCCGATGGGGGCGCTCTGGACCGGGACGGACGCCTGCCTGACCGCCGAACGGATGCGGCTTGGCACCGACGGCCTGCGCTATCTGTTCTGGTCCACCAGCCAGTCGCTGCGCGTCGGGCGGGGCTTCAGCCCGCTTTACAGCTGGGCGCGGGCCAATGCCGGTCTGCGGATGCTGTTCGGCTTCGATTCGATCTGCTGGGATTCCGGCCGCTATGGCGCGAATTTCTGGCGCCACTGGCAGATGGGCAAGCCCTTTGCCCAGGCCTGGCTGGACGGGGCCTGGGACGTGGCCCCCGACCAAAGCCCGGTCGCCTGCGCCTGCGCGCCCGACCGCGATGCGGCGCTGGCCATGCTGTTCGGCGAGCGGCGCTTTGCGGCGCAGCGCGGCGCGGCGCAATGCTGGGCCTGGCGCTGGCACGCGCCCCAGGCGCTTTACCAGCGCGAGGCGGCACTGACCGAGCCCCCGGCCGAGTTCGGCGCCGTGCGGCTGGTCCCGGTGTCCGAGGATCGCGCCCTGGCCCGCTCGGTGCTGTCGCGGCTGGGGCTGGACCCGGCCCTGGCCGCCCTCGATGCGCAGGGCGCGCTTTCGGTGGGCCAGGGGGCGCTGCGCTTCCAGCGCCGGCCGGACGGGCACATCCTGCTGGAGTTGGAGCCCGCCGCACCGGGGCGCGGCCTGCGCGAGATGCCGCCGCGCCGCGCCCTGGTCAGCCGCGCCCGGTCCGTGCTGCGGTCATACGGCTTTCTGCCGGCGGGGATCGAACTGGTCTTCGACCGCGTCTCGCTGGCGCTTTCGGCGACGGCCAGCCTGCGCCGGCTGGACGAGCCCCCGGCGGAAAGCCTGGACGAGATCATCGTGCAATTCCGCCAGGCGATCGACGGCATCCCGGTGCTGACCCCGGATGCCGGCACGCTGCGGCTGGCGATGCGGCCGGACGGCACCGTGCTGCGCATCGAATCGACCCTGCGCCGGGTGGCCGAGCGGATGCCGGTGCGCGCCCATCGCCACGGCCTGCCCGACGACCCGCCGCCGCGCGTGCGGCCCGAGGGCCTGCCCGAGCCCGAGCCGCAGTCGATCACCCGCATCCTGGCGCAGCATTCGGCGCGGCTGATGCGCGACCTGGCCGCGCGCGGCGCGGCGCCGCTGAGCCTGCGCACCCTGCCGGGCACCACGGAAATCGGATACGGAATCCGCAGCAACACCGCCCGTCTCGTCGCCCGCCAGGGCATCGAGATCGAATGCGTGCGCGGCTTTCGCAAGCGTTACTGGATCCAGTCTGACCTGGGTGACTGACGATCCGGTAGCCCGGAGGCGGAGGCAGCCGCCTCCGGGCACTTGACTGGCCGCACACTCTTGGCGAGGACTGTCCGAGAGAGGGAGCATGGCGGAATACACCCGCGCCGAGATCGTCCGGCGCATCGCGACGATGGGCCGTCTGCACCTGGCCGGGTCCGACCTGGCCGGGCTGGACCTGTCGGGCATGACGCTGGTGGGTGCCGACCTGTCCTATGCGGATCTGACCGAGGCCGACCTGACAGACGCGCAGCTGTCGGATGCAAGCCTGTGGTCGGCCCGCGCGCCGCGGGCGCGGTTTCGCAACGCCAACCTGTCGCGGGCCAGCCTGGGGCTGGCGGACCTGTCCGATGCCGACCTGCGCGGCGCGGTGCTGGAGCGCGCCGACCTGACCGGCGCGCGGCTGGACCGGGCGGACCTGACGGCTGCGCGGCTGCGCGGCGCCTGGCTCGACAGCATGCAGCGGGCGATGGCGACGGGCGCGCCGCCGCTGCGCTATCCGCCGCGGCACCGGCCCATGACCTGCGTGCTGCACGAGGACCACATCTCGGGCCCCGTGGCCCTGCGCTGCGGCGACCGGCTGGAGGTGCATCTGAACAGCCTGTCCGAGGCCGCGGCCCGCGACCCCCGCCTGGCCCGGCTGCAGGGCGCACCGATCCTTGCCGGCCCCGAACTGCCCCGGCTGGATGCCGGCCCGCCCCTTGTCCTGGCCTTTGTCGCCGTCGCCCCCGGCCGCGCCCGGCTGGTGCTGGAGCCGGGCCGGGGCGGGGCGCCCATCGTGCTGGAGGTGCTGGTCTCGCCCTGACCGCCGCGGCCTCAAAGCCCCGAGCGGGTGATCCCCATCAGCCGGGCCATGCGCAGCGGCGCGACCGGATAATCCGGCTCGGCCATCAGCTCGAGCGAGAAATCCGGCTCGATCCGGCGCAGGTGGCGCAGGGCGTCGGCGGCGCCGGCCACGTCGCCGCGATGATAGCGCAGCGCCGCCAGGAAACGCAGCGAGGGCCGGTTGTCCGGGGCAAAGGCAAAGGCGGCCGCGGCCGAGTTCTCGGCATCGCCCAGCCGGCCCAGCCGCAGCTGCACCACGGCGCGGCGCATCAGCCACGAGGCCGGGCCCAGCTCGGCCAGGGCGCCGCGGGCGCCGCGCTCGGTCGCCTCCAGCGCCTCGAGGTCGCGGCCGACATCGGTCAGCGCCTGGGACAGCGCATGGCAGGCCAGCTCGTTGTCGGGATCGTTGCGGCAGGCGGCCTGCGCCAGCTCCAGCGCCCCTACCGCATCCCGCCGCCACGAGGCGGAAAGCGAGGCCACCGCCAGCACCGAGGGGTTGGCGGGCGCCAGGTCGCGCGCCTGCCGCGCAAAGGCCTCGGCCTCGTCCGAGCAGCGCGCCGGATCCTCGGTCAGCCGCTCGCTGATCAGCGTGTTGCGCAGATAGGAGCGCAGCGCCAGCGCCACGCCGCTCTGCCGTTCCCGCGGCATCGCGGCAAGGATGCGGTCGGCCGATTCCAGCCGGTCGCGGGAATAGCTGAACACGTCCCAGACCGGGAAGGTCAGCCCCTGCGCCGGCGGGGCGGTCCGCCGCGCCCGGTCAAGCAGCGCCACCGCGATCTGCGCCACCGCATGGCGCATGGTCGCGGTCTCGTCGGCGGCGCGGATGGTGAAGCGCCGCGTCCAGCCGCGCGCGCCGGTGGCCAGGTCGCGCATCACCACCATCAGCGAGCAGTCGGTCCCCGCCGCATAGCAGATGGCGCCGATCTGGATGCCGGCCTGCGGCGCCCCGGCCGAGTGCCGGTCGGCCAGCACCGCCGGGATCATCTCGCAGGCGCGGGCGGCGGCCTCGTTCAGGATCATCTCGCCGATGACATGGGCGCGGGCGTCGTTGCTTTCGACCGGCTGCAAGGCCACGACGTAATCGCCGGGGGCGGGCTCGCCCGCGCACCAGGGCTCGGGCAGGGGCGGGGGCGGCAGGGGCCGTTGCAGGATGCTGGGACCGTCGCAATCCGGCGTCAGCCGCAGGCGCATGTCGCGCAACCAGGTCTCGAACTCGGGGTCGGGCACGTCGATGTCGGCGGCGAACTCGATCGGCGCGCCGCCGGCGTCATAGACCGGGGTCAGGTCGATGCGCAGCCGCTCGGCGTCCAGCCCCACCCAGCCCACGCCGGTCAGCAGGATGCCCTTTTCGGCACCCAGCGCGGCGCGCAGCTCGCGCAGCATCTGCCGCAGGCTGTCGGAACCGCGCTGCCGGCCCCGCTCGCTCCACAGCAGGTCTTGCAGCCGGGCGCGGCTGAGCCGCAGGTCCGGCGCCGTGCCCAGCAATGCCAGCGCGCCACGAGCCTTCTGGCTGCGGGGGGTGAGATCCGCCCCGCCGGCGCCGCGCAGGCGCACGGATCCCATCAGACTCAGCGTGGCAGGCATTTGATTCGCCGCATGGCTTCGTTATGGTCGCATATTGATCTTAATGCCCGGCGGCGGGGGCCGACAACAGCCGCCGCGCCGGATCGCGGCAGGGGCGCCGGGGCCAAATCCGCGCCCGGCCGCAGCGGGCACATTGCCTGCGCGGCCCGCCTGCGCTATCGGGGCGTCAAAGCAAAGGGGATCCCGAAGATGACCGAGCAGCGCAAGAGCGGCCTGTCCTATGCCGAGGCCGGAGTGGATATCGACGCGGGCAATGCGCTGGTCGAGCGGATCAAGCCCGCCGCCGCCGCCACCCGCCGCCCCGGCGTGATGGAAGGGCTGGGCGGCTTCGGCGCGCTCTTCGACCCGCGCGCGGCCGGCTATGACGACCCGGTTCTGGTGGCCGCGACCGACGGGGTCGGCACCAAGCTACGCATCGGCATCGACACGGGCGAGCTTGACGGGCTGGGCATCGACCTGGTGGCGATGTGCGTGAACGACCTGGTCTGCCAGGGTGCCGAGCCGCTGTTCTTCCTGGATTATTTCGCCACCGGCAAGTTGTCGGTCGATGAGGCGGCGCGGGTCATCAACGGCATCGCCGAGGGCTGCCGCCGGTCCGGCTGCGCGCTGATCGGCGGCGAGACGGCCGAGATGCCGGGCATGTATGCGCGCGGCGATTTCGACCTCGCGGGCTTCGCCGTCGGCGCGATGGAGCGGGGCACGGCCCTGCCGGCGGGCGTCACGGATGGCGACGTGCTGCTGGGCCTTGCCTCGGACGGGGTGCATTCCAACGGCTTCTCGCTGGTGCGCCGGGTGGCCGACCACGCCGGGCTCGACTGGTCGGCGCCCGCGCCCTTTGCCGCGGGCACGCTGGGCCAGGCGCTGCTGGTGCCGACGCGGCTCTACGTGCGCCCGCTCCTGGCGGCGATCCGCGCCGGTGGCGTGCATGCGGCGGCCCATATCACCGGCGGCGGCATCACCGAGAACCTGCCGCGCGTCCTGCCCCAGGGCCTCGGGGCCGAGGTGGACCTCGACAGCTTCAGCCTGCCGCCGGTCTTCGACTGGCTGGCCGGGGCCGGCGACATCGCTGATGCCGAGATGCTCAAGACCTTCAATTGCGGCATCGGCATGATCCTGGCCGTGGCCGCCGAGCGTGCCGCCGAACTCGAGGCGCTGCTGAAGGCGCAGGGCGAAACGGTGGTCCGCCTGGGCCATGTCCGCCCCGGCGCGGGCGTGCGCTACTCCGGCCGGCTGCGGTGAAACGCGTCGCCATCCTGATCTCGGGCGGCGGCTCGAACATGGTCAAGCTGGTCGAATCGATGACCGGCAGCCACCCGGCCCGCCCGGTGATCGTCGGCTCGAACGACCCGCAGGCGGCGGGGCTGGCCAGGGCGCAGGCCCTGGGCGTGCCGAGCTTCGCGGTGGACCACCGCGCCTATCCCGGCGACCGCGCCGGTTTCGAGGCGGCGCTGCTGGAACCGCTGCTGGCGGCGGAACCGGACATCCTCTGCCTGGCCGGCTTCATGCGCATCCTGACCCCGGATTTCGTGCAGCGCTTCCAGGGCCGGATGCTGAACATCCACCCCTCGCTCCTGCCGAAATATCCCGGCCTGCACACCCATGGCCGCGCCATCGAGGCCGGCGATGCCGAGGCCGGGGCCACCGTCCACCTGGTCACGCCCGAACTCGACGCCGGCCCGATCCTCGGCCAGGCGCGGGTGCCGGTCCTGCCCGGCGACACGGCCGAGACGCTGGCCGCCCGCGTCCTGGTCCAGGAACACCGGCTCTATCCCGCGGTGCTGCGCCGCTTCGCCCAGGGCGACCGGACGCCGATCACCCTCACCGCAGCGTGAGAAAAGGCGCGGGTCTGCGCCTTTCTCCGTTTTCCAAATACCCTGGGGGTGCGGGGGCAAAGCCCCCGCGACGTCCTCCCATCACTTCTCCGGCACCAGCCCCCGTGGCGCAAAGCGCAGCACCAGCAGCAGCACCACCCCCAGCGCGATGAAGCGCATATGCGGCGCGCTGCCCAGCAGGTGATCGCGCAATGCGCCCGCGGGCAGCGGCCCGGTGACCAGCCGCATCAGCTCGGGGCCCCAGACCTCGGCCTTGATCCACAGGAACCAGACCAGGATCGCCCCCAGCGCCGCGCCCCAGTTGTTGCCCGAGCCGCCGACGATCACCATCACCCAGATCAGGAAGGTATAGCGCAGCGGGTTGAAGCTGTTGGGCGACAAAAGCCCGTCCAGCGTGACCATCATCGCGCCGGCCAGGCCGATCACCGCGCTGCCGATGACGAAGATCTGCAGATGCCGGCGGGTCACGTCCTTGCCCATGGCCTCGGCGGCGGTCTCGTTGTCGCGGATCGCGCGCATCATCCGGCCCCAGGGCGATTTCAGCGCCAGTTCCGCCAGCAGGATCAGCGCCAGCAGCACCGCCCCGAACAGGCCCGCGTAAAGCAGCTTGACCCAGACGCCCGAGGCGACGGCCGGGCTCATCCCCCATTCGGCGGCGCGGGCCACGAAATCGGCATTGCCCTGCAGGTCCAGCTCATAGGGCACCGGGCGCGGGATGCCCGAGACGTTCTTGACCCCGCGCGACAGCCATTCCTCGTTGCGCATCACCGCGACGATGATCTCGCCGATGCCCAGCGTGGCGATGGCCAGGTAGTCCGAGCGCAGCCCCAGCGCCACCTTGCCGACGCCCCAGGCGGCCGCGGCGGCGAACAGCGCGCCCACCGGCCAGGACAACAGCACCGGCCAGCCCAGCCCGCCGATATTGCCGGCGCGGGCGGAATTGTTCGCCTCGATCGCCATTACCGCCGGATCGAACAGCCAGCGATAGGCCACGAAGCCCGCCACCAGCACCGCGACCAGCGCCGGGACGCGCCAGGCCCCGGAGATGCGCCGCCAGACCTGCGCCGCCAGCACCAGCGTGCCGAGCCCCACCAGAAGCGCCAGGATCAGCCGCGGCCCGCCGGCGGCCCAGGCGCCCTGCACCGGCGCGGTCGAGACCAGCACCGGCGCCAGCCCGCCAAGCGCCAAAAAGCCCACGACGCCGGCGTTGAACAGCCCGGCATAGCCCCATTGCATGTTGACGCCCAGGGCCATGACGGCCGAGATCAGCCCCATGTTTAGGATGGCCAACGCCGTGTTCCAGCTGCCCGAGAACAGCGCGTTGCGAAAGCTGCCCTCGGCCAGGAACAGCGCGGCTAGGATCAGGAACAGCACCGGCGCGCGCCAGAGGCTGACCGCTTCGGCTTGACGTGTATTCGACATGGATAAACGCCCTCCTCAGACGGATTTGCCGCGGAACAGGCCGGTCGGCCGGAACAGCAGGACCACGATCAGGATCACGAAGCTGACCGCGAACTTGTATTCGGTGGACAGAAGCTGCAGCAGCCCCTGGGGCTCGAATCCCAGGTAGGTCGCGATCTTGCGCCAGGGATAGGTCACGGCCACCTCGGAGAAGGCGACGATGAAGCCGCCCGCCACCGCGCCCAGCGGATTGCCGAGGCCGCCGACGATGGCGGCGGCAAAGATCGGCAGCAGGATCTGGAAATAGTTGAAGACCTTGAAGGACTTGTCCAGCCCGTAAAGCGTGCCCGCCGTCACCGCCAGCGCGGTGGCGATCAGCCAGGTCAGGCGCACCACCCGCTCGGGGTCGATGCCCGACAGCAGCGCCAGGTCCTCGTTGTCGGAATAGGCCCGCATCGCCTTGCCGGCGCGCGAGCGGTTCAGGAAGCGGAACAGCGCCCAGCAGGCCAGCGCCGTCACCACCAGCGTCAGCGCCTGGCTGACGCGCAGCGACAGCCCCTCGGACAGCCCGGTCCAGGCGCGGAACTGCTGCACGCTGACCAGGAAGCGCGCGCCGTCGTCGAAGCGGATCTCGTCGACGCCGATGATCAGCCGCGTCAGCCCGTTCATGATGAACATGACCCCGACCGAGGCCATGACCAGGATGATCGGCGCCGAGCGCTTGCTGCGATAGAAGCGATAGACCACGCGGTCGGTGCCCAGGATGAAGACCGCGGTCAGCGCGATGCCGAAGGGCAGGGCCAGCAGCGCCGTGGGCAGCGGGCCCAGGCCGATGCCGATGGCCTGCAGCCCCCAGGTGATCAGGATCACCAGCGCGGCGCCGAAGGCCATGGTGTCGCCATGGGCGAAGTTGGAAAAGCGCAGGATGCCGTAGATCAGCGTCACCCCCAGCGCCCCAAGCGCCAGCTGCGCGCCATAGGAGGCGGCGGGGATCACCACGAAGTTCAGGATGGCCACGAGGGCGTTCAGCATGTCCATCTTCAGCCCCCCAGGAAGGTGCGGCGGACCTCGGGATCGGCCAGCAACGCCTGCCCGCTGTCGGTGTAACGGTTGGCGCCCTGCACCAGCACATAGCCGATGTCGGCGATCTCCAGCGCCTGGCGGGCGTTCTGTTCCACCATCAGGATCGAGATGCCGGTGCGGGCGACCTCGATGATGCGGTCGAACAGCTCGTCCATGACGATGGGGCTGACGCCAGCGGTCGGCTCGTCCAGCATCAGCAGGCTGGGCCGGGTCATCAGCGCCCGGCCGACGGCGACCTGCTGGCGCTGGCCGCCCGACAATTCGCCGGCATTCTGCCTGCGCTTGTCGGCCACGGCCGGGAACAGCTCATAGACCTGGGCCATGGTGTCGCGGTAATCGTCCTCGCGGATGAAGGCGCCCATTTCCAGGTTTTCCTCGACCGTCATGGTCGGGAAGATGTTGTGGGTCTGCGGCACGAAGCCCATGCCCTTGCGCACCCGCTCCTGCGGGGTCAGCCGGGTGATGTCCTCGCCGGCCAGCGCGACCTTGCCCTCGCGCAGGGCCAGCATGCCGAAGACGGCCTTCATCGCCGTCGACTTGCCGGCGCCGTTCGGGCCGACGATCACGGCGATCTGGCCACGTTCGACCGTCAGGGTGCAGCCGTTCAGGATGTCGGCCTTGCCATAGCCGCCGCGCATGTCGGTGGCGGAAAGATAGGGCTCTGCCATCACAGCTCTCCCGCTGGCTTGCCGTCGCCGCCACGGCCGGCCTCGGCCCCCAGGCCGGGCTGGGCGCCGTGGCTTTCGCCGAAGGCGGCCTCCTCGGCCACCTCGGCCGCGACCTTGTTCTTCAGGCCGGTGCCCAGATAGGCCTCGATCACCGCCTCGTTCTTCATGATGCTGTCGGCAGAGCCCTGGGCCAGAACCTTTCCCGCCGCCATGACGATCACCGGGTCGCAAAGCCGGCCGATGAAATCCATGTCATGCTCGATCACGCAGAAGGTATAGCCGCGCTCCTTGTTCAGCCGCACGATGGCATCGCCGATGGTGCCCAGCAGCGTGCGGTTCACCCCGGCGCCGACCTCGTCCAGAAAGACGATCTTCGCATCCACCATCATGGTGCGGCCCAGTTCCAGCAGCTTCTTCTGCCCGCCGGACAGGTTGCCGGCCTTTTCGTCGGCGACATGAGAAATTGTCAGGAATTCAAGCACTTCGTCGGCCTTCTTGCGAAGCGCGCGCTCCTCCTCGCGGATGCGGCCGCGGCGGAGCCAGGTGTTCAGCAGCGTCTCGCCGCATTGGCCGCCGGGCACCATCATCAGGTTCTCGCGCACCGTCATCGAGGAAAACTCGTGCGCCAGCTGGAAGGTGCGCAACAGCCCCTTGTGGAACAGCTCGTGCGGCGGCAGGCCGGTGATGTCCTCGCCGGCCATGGTCACGCGGCCGGCCGTCGGTTTCAGAACGCCGGCGATGACGTTGAAAAGCGTGGATTTCCCGGCGCCGTTCGGGCCGATCAATCCGGTGATCGAGCCCGTCTCGATCGTCAGGCTGGCACCATCGACGGCGCGGAAGCCTCCGAAATGCTTGTGCAGGTCGTGGACCTGGATCATAGTGCTCCCCAGCTTCATGCGTTGCATGAAGAATTTCCCTTACGGGATTGTTCTTGATTGTGAAAAGGGCCCGGAGACCGGACCCTCTCCGCGACCTGCGGGCCTTAGCGGTAGCCTATGACGTTCAGCTTGCCGCCCTTGAAATCGACCTCGCGATAGACGCCGGCGCTTTCGCCCGGCTCGATCAGCTCGACCGAGGTGGCGCCGACATAGTCGATGTCCTGGCCCGCCGCGAGCAGCTCCAGCCCCTTGGCCAGCTCGCCCGGATAGATCTTTTCGCCGGGCTCGTTGGCGACTTCCATCACCTTGTCCTTGTAGACCGTGGGGTCCGAGGACTTGGCGGCCTGCATGGCCAGCAGCATCAGCGCGGCGGCGTCGTAGGATTCGCCGGCATAGGCCGAGGTGCCGTCGAAGCCGGCGTCCTTGGCGAGCGCGTCGAACTTGTCATGCCCCTCGCCCTCGGCCGAGGGGTTCTGGCCGAACGAGTTCTCCAGCTGGGTGCCGAACTTCTCGACCAGCACGTTGTTGACCATGCCGTCGGGCAGCACGAAGACCTCGAAGGCGCCGGTGTCGAGCGAGCCCTGGATGACGCCCGAGCCGCCCTGGTCGGCATAGCCCGCCACGACCAGCGCATCGCCGCCCGCGGCCGCAAGCGCCGCGACCTCGGCCGAATAGTCGGCCTTGCCGTCGTCATGGGCCGAAACCACGGTGACGGTGCCGCCCTTGGCCTTGTAGGCGTCGGCGAAGCTGTCGGCCAGGCCCTTGCCGTAGTCGTTGTTGGTATAGGTCACCGCGACGCTGTTGATGCCGCGTTCCAGCACGATGTCGGCCATGACTTCGCCCTGGCGCGCGTCCGAGGGCGAGGTGCGGAAGAAGAAGCCCTTGTCGTCGATGGTCGAAAGCGCGGGCGAGGTCGCCGAGGGCGAGATCATCACCACGCCCTGCGGCACGCCGACCTGTTCGAGCGAGGCGATGGTTTCGCCCGAACACATGCCGCCCATGACGCCCTTGACGCCTTCGGCGGTCACCAGCCGGGTGACGGCGGCAACCGAGGCGGCCGCGTCGATGCAGGTGTTGTCCGCGACCACCGGGGTCACGGTCGAGCCGTCCAGCAGCTTGCCGCTGTCCGAGACCTCCTTCATCGCCAGTTCCGCGCCTTTCTGCATTGCCGGCGAGATCGATTCCAAGGGGCCGGTCAGGCCCAGCGAAATGCCCATCTTGATTTCCTCGGCGCCGGCGGCACCGGCAAGCAAGGCTCCGGCGGCGCTGGCCAGAAGAAGCTTTTTCATCAGTCGTCTCCCTGAGTGGAACATTGTCCTGTCTGACAGGTTATAAGCGCGCGAATGAAAAGAAAAGCGTGTTGGCGACCGCGGAAGGCGCGCGATCGGGCACTTGCCGCAGCGGAAGTTCCGCTAATGCGCCCCGGCCGCGCCGCGTTCGCGATAGGGCGTGCAACCATAGGTCGCGCGATAGCATTTCGAGAAATGCACGGCCGAGGCGAAGCCGCAGGCCAGGGCGATCTCCATCACGCTCATCGGGGTCTGCAGCAGCAGGTGGCGCGCCCGTTCCAGCCGCAGCTCCATGTAATAGCGCTTGGGCGAGCGGCCCAGGTGGCGGGCGAACAGCCGTTCCAGCTGGCGCGGCGACAGGCCCGCCTCGGCGGCCAGCCGCGCGGGGCTGACCGGATCCTCGATATTGGCCTCCATCCGGGCCAGAACCTGCGCCAGCCGGGGATGGTGCGCGCCGATCCGGCCGGGGCTGGACAGGCGCTGCTGGTCCTCTTCCGAGCGGATGGCGGTGTGGATCATCTGGTCGGCCACGCGGCTCGCCAGTTCCGCGCCGTGGTCGCGGGCGATCTGGCGCAGCATCAGGTCGATGGCGGCGGTCCCGCCGGCGGCGGTCAGCCGGTTGCCGTCCTCGACGAATACGGTGCGGATCAGGGTGACATCGGGGAATTTCTCGGCAAAGCCGTCCTGGTTTTCCCAGTGGATGGTGGCGCGGCGGCCGTCCAGCAGCCCGGCCTCGGCCAGCACCCAGGCGCCGGTGCAAAGCGCGCCGATGCGGGTGCCGCGCCGGGCCTCGCGCCGCAGCCAGGCCAGCACCGGCCGCGTGGCCGCCCGCGCCACGTCCAGCCCGCCGCAGACCAGCACCGTGTCGCCGCGCCGGGTCTCGGCCAGCGGGCCGTCCAGCAGGATGCGCGCCCCGTTCGAGCAAAGCGCGGTCTCGCCCTGTTCGCCGATCAGCCGCCATTCGTAAAGCTCGCGCCCGGAAAGCCGGTTGGCCAGCCGCAGGGGCTCGATCGCGGCGGCGAAGGAGACCATGGTGAAGCGGTCCAGCAACAAAAACACATAGCGCAGCGCGGGGGCCGGATTCGGCCCCGGAGCGGGGAGGACTGCTGGATCGTGGTCTGGCATGTCGGTCGCGCGTCAGGAATTCGCGGCAGATCAGCAGGCAATCGCGGCGCGTGCAAGGCTTTTCCTTTGGTCCTGCACCCTCTATATGGCAGGCACCGCTTGCATGAAGGATAGGATCATGGCACCGACGAATTCCAGTTCCGCGACCCCGGCACAGGCATGGGACAAGCGTGGCTGGCGCGCCTATCCGCGCGTCCAGATGCCCGACTATCCCGACCAGGACGCCGTCGCCGCCGTCGAGGCGCTGCTGGCCAAATACCCGCCGCTGGTCTTTGCCGGCGAGGCGCGCCGGCTGAGAGCCTCGCTGGGCGAGGTCGCGGCGGGCCGCGCCTTCCTGCTGCAGGGCGGCGACTGCGCCGAAAGCTTTGCCGAATTCTCGGCCGACAACATCCGCGACACCTTCAAGGTCATGCTGCAGATGGCCGTCGTGCTGACCTGGGGCGCGCAGCTGCCGGTGGTCAAGGTCGGCCGGATGGCGGGCCAGTTCGCCAAGCCGCGCTCGGCCCCGATGGAGAAGATCGGCGAGCAGGAGCTGCCCAGCTATCGCGGCGACATCATCAACGGTTTCGACTTCACCGCCGAGGCGCGCATCCCCGACCCGCAGCGCATGCTGGCGGCCTATACCCAGGCCGCAGCCTCGCTGAACCTGCTGCGCGCCTTCTCGACCGGCGGCTATGCCGACATCCACCGGGTGCAAAGCTGGATCAGCGACTTCACCGGCGGAGAGGAGGCGGCGCGCTATCGCGACATCGCCGACCGGATCAGCGACGCCATGGCCTTCATGGCGGCGGCGGGCGTGACCTCGGAAACCGCGCATGGGCTGGGGACGGTGGATTTCTACACCAGCCACGAGGCCCTGCTGCTGGAATACGAAGAGGCGCTGGCGCGGATCGATTCGACCACCGGCCTGCCCGTCGCGGGTTCGGGGCACATGATCTGGATCGGCGACCGCACCCGCCAGGTCGACGGCGCCCATGTCGAGTTCTGCCGCGGCGTGCAGAACCCGATCGGGCTGAAATGCGGCCCCTCGATCAGCGAGGGCGACCTCAAGGCGCTGATCGCTCGGCTGAACCCGGAAAACGAGCCGGGCCGGCTGACGCTGATCGCCCGCTTCGGCGCCGGCTCGGTCGGCGACCACCTGCCGCGGCTGATCAAGGCGGTGCGCGAAGAGGGGGCGAATGTCGTCTGGTCCTGCGACCCGATGCACGGCAACACCATCAAGTCGGCCTCGGGCTACAAGACCCGTCCCTTCGATTCGGTGCTGCGCGAGGTGCGCGAGTTCTTTGCCGTCCATCGCGCCGAAGGCACCATCCCCGGCGGCGTGCATTTCGAGATGACCGGGCAGGACGTGACCGAATGCATCGGCGGCGTGCGCGCGGTCACGGACGAGGATCTGTCGAACCGCTATCACACCGCCTGCGATCCGCGGCTGAACGCCAGCCAGTCGCTGGAACTGGCCTTCCTGGTGGCCGAGGAACTGCGCAGCCGCCGCGTCAACGGCGCAAGCCGGCAGGCCAAGGCCGGCTGAACCCGGCGCGACGGGAAATGACAGGGGCGGCGGGCCTTGGCCCTGCCGCCCTTTTTCATGCGCGCCAGTCCATGCGCGCCGGCAGAGGCCGGTTCCGAGATCAGGGGCGAGTGCCGGGCGGCTTTGGCGACCTGTCGTTGCGGGCCAGGCGGAACCGCGCCCGGCGTTCCTCGGGCCTGGCATCGCGGGCAGGATGCGGCGGCATTATCAGGCTGCGCGCCGGTTCATGCGCGCCGGCCGAGAGGCTCGTTCCAGGATCAGGGACGGGTGCCAGGCGGCTTTGGCGACCTGTCGTTGCGGATCAGGTGGAAACGCACGCGGTGCCCGTCGGGGCTGGCATCGCGGGGCAGGGCGCGGCGGCATTGTCAGGCGGCGCACCGGTCCATGGGCGCCGACAGAGGCCCGTTCCGCGATCAGGGACGGGAGCCGGGCGGTTTTGGCGGCTTGTCGTTGCGGACCAGGCGGAAATGTGCGCGGCGCTCCTCGGGGTTGGCGTCGCGGGGCAGGGGCGCGGCGGCGTCGGCCGGCGGCGCGCCCTTCCAGCGCTGCGGTGGCTCGGCAAAGCCCTGCCGCGAGGGCGAGGGCTCCAGCACCCTGGCGCCGGGAATGACCGGCGAGACAATGTCCGAAAGCAGGTCGAAGCGGCGCGGCGCCTCGCCGATCCGGCCCTCGGCGACCAGGCAGCCAAGCGCCCGCGTCACGTCCCCCAGGTCCGAGCGCAGCGGCAGGAGCAGCATCCGCCCCTCCAGCGCCGGACGGCCGTAGCCGGCGGGAGAGGCCAGCGCGATCTCGGCGATCTGGGGCGCGCGGAACACGCTTTCCAGCACGTCCGACAGCCGGCCGCGCGAACTGGTGTTCAGAAGGGCGCAAAGCGGCATGCCCCGCACCTCCATCCCCATCAGGTCGATGAGATGGCGCCCGGCCAGGCGAAACCGGGCTGCACCCGGCGCGATGCGTTCCAGGATGAAGGCATAGTCCAGCGACCGGCGGATGCCGCGCGGCTCGACATCGGCGCGGTCGGGAATGGCGCGGCCATGGCGCAGCCCTTCCCAATAGCCGCGCAATTCGCCCAGGGTGCGCTCGACCTGGACGGGTTCATAATCGGCCAGGTGCAGCAGCTTGCCGGGCCGGCCCCGAGGCGAATCGGCCCCGTGCGGGGAATCCCCGTCCTGTCCGTGGTCGTTCGACATTCGTCCGGCCTTACCCTGCCACCCGTGAAACCAGCCCCTGCCGCAAATCTAGCCCCTTCGCCCCCGGCTGCCGAGCGATTTCTTTGCCGGTGGTTAAAAACCTGCGCCCCCGCGCGGGGCTTGACCCCGCTGGCGGGCGGGGTCATTCAGGCGGCGCTGGAACGCGGGGAACAAGGCAGAGAAGCATGGAGCGCAGCGGACTTCTGGTGATCCTGTCGTCGCCCTCGGGGGCGGGGAAATCGACGCTGGCGCGGCGGCTGATGGACTGGGATCCGGGCCTGAGCTTTTCGGTCTCGGCCACGACCCGCAAGCCGCGCCCCGGCGAGGTCGAGGGCGAGCACTACTATTTCCGCAGCCCCGAGCAGTTCCGCGCCATGGTCGGCGCCGGCGAGATGCTGGAACATGCCGAGGTCTTCGGCAATTTCTACGGCACCCCCCGCGGCCCGGTCGAAGAGGCGATGCGCGCCGGGCGCGACACGCTGTTCGACGTGGACTGGCAGGGCGGCCAGCAGATCCGCGCCTCGTCGCTGGGCGGGCATGTCATCTCGATCTTCGTGCTGCCGCCTAGCCTGCGCGAACTGGAGCGGCGGCTGGTCGGGCGCCAGCAGGACGCGCCCGAGGTCATCGCCGCCCGCATGCGCAAGAGCCGCGACGAGATCAGCCATTGGGCGGAATACGACTATGTCATCGTCAACGACGACCTGGACCGCAGCGCCGAGGCGCTGAAGACCATCCTGCGGGCCGAACGGATGCGCCGCGCCCGGCAGGTGGGGCTGGGCCCCTTCGTCCGCGCGCTCATGGAGGAGGAAAGCGCATGATCTGGGAACTGGACGGCATCGCGCCGCAAATCGCCGACGACGCCTGGGTGGCGCCGGATGCGCAGCTGATGGGCCGGATCGTGCTGGAGCCGGGCGCCAGCGTCTGGTTCGGCGCCGTGCTGCGCGGCGACAACGAAGAGATCTGCGTCGGCCGCAACTCGAACGTGCAGGACCTGACGGTCTGCCATACCGACATCGGCTATCCGCTGAGCATCGGTGCGAATTGCACCATCGGCCACCGCGCCATCCTGCACGGCTGCACCATCGAGGACGGGGCGCTGATCGGCATGGGCGCGATCATCCTGAACGGGGCGCGGATCGGCGCCGGTTCGCTGATCGGCGCCGGGGCGCTGGTCGCCGAGAACAAGGTGATCCCGCCCGGCTCTCTGGTCATGGGCGCGCCGGGCAAGGTGGTGCGCGAGCTGGACGAGGCGGCGCGCGAGCGGCTGCTGAAATCGGCCGAGGGCTATCACCGCAACGCCGCCCGCTTCCGCCAGGGGCTGGCGCAGGTCGCCCGCGGATGATCGAAGAGCGGCTGCACGCGCTGCTGCGCGGCGTGCCGGTGGCCATGCTGGCGGTGGACGGCCATGCGCGCATCATCGGCGCGAACGAGGCGGCCGAGGCGCTTTTGGGCGCGGTGCCGGGCGGGCGGCCCTTTGTCACCGTGCTGCGCCACCCCGAGGTGAATGCCGCGCTGGACGCCGTGCTGGCCGGGCAGGAGCGGGCGCGGCTGGCCGTCACCCTGGGCGCGGCCGACCGGCGGGTGTTCTGCGAGGTGACGGTCACGGCCCTGCGGGCGCCGGGGCTGGTCGGCGCGGCGGTGGCGATCGAGGACCGCTCGCGCGACGAGGAGACCGAGCAGATGCGCCGCGATTTCGTCGCCAATGTCAGCCACGAGCTGCGCACGCCCCTGACGGCGCTGATGGGCTTCATCGAGACCTTGCGCGGCCCGGCCCGCAACGATCCGGCCGCGCGCGACCGTTTCCTCGACATCATGGAGCGCGAGGCGGGGCGGATGAACCGGCTGGTCGCCGACCTTCTGTCGCTGAGCCGGGTCGAGCAGGACGAGCGCCGCCGCCCGGCGCAGAACCTGGACCTGGCCGGGCTCTTGCGCAGCGTGGTGGCGACGCTGGCGCCCGCGGCCACGGCTGCCGGGGTGCGGCTGGAGTTGCAGGCGCCGGCCGGCAAGGTGCCGGTGCCGGGCGACGCCGACCAGCTGGTGCAGGTGTTTCACAACCTGATCGAGAATGCGGTGAAATACGGCGGCGCCGGCGGGGTGGCCACGGTGACGCTGGAGCGGCTGGCGCATGAGCCGGTGCTGCGCGGCCCGGCCTGGTCGGTCTGCGTCGCCGACCAGGGCGAGGGGATCGACCCCCAGCACCTGCCGCGCCTGACCGAGCGCTTCTATCGCGTCGATACCCATCGCTCGCGCGAGCAGGGCGGCACCGGGCTGGGCCTGGCCATCGTCAAGCATATCGTGAACCGGCATCGCGGCCGGCTGCGCATCGAAAGCGAACGCGGGCAGGGCAGCCGCTTCACCGTCATCCTGCCCGAGCAGATCGGCCGCATCTGAAGCCGGCGCGGCCCTGCCGGCTGCCGGATCAGATCGCGTTCAGATCGCGTTCAGCATCGACTTTATCACATCGGCCGGCAGCGAGGGATGCACCGCCAGCTTGAGCGTGCGCTTGCCCTTGCGCGGGATCAGCAGCGCGCAGCGCGTGGCCAGGGCCTGCGAGCGCTTGGTCGAACAGGCGGCGATCACCCCCGCACACCAGCGGGAATGCGGGCCGAAGCGCATGACGCTTTCGATGGCGCCGGGCACATAGCCCTCGGTCTCGGCTGAATCGATCAGCGCGTCATGGATGATGGGAGGCAGGTACATGAAGGGATGGAACTTGGAGTTAACATTTTAATGTAAATTGTTAATCCTTGGCGCCGCCGATGAGTATATGCCCTTTTGAACAGGTCTGCCATACAAGCTCTGCGCGTATGGCGGCCACCCCGCTCGACCCCCGGCCGAAAGAGGCCGGATTACGCGGCGAAACGCCCATCCCGAGAAACCGGCTCAACCGTCCCGATAGGCAGAATCGCCCCCTGCAGCGGCCGGTCAGGGCGCAGCCAGGATCTGCGTTCCGTCACGTCATGATAGACGTCCTCGACCTTGGCATCGGTGACGGCGATGCAGCGGGCGGTCCGGTCCAGCTTTTGCCGGGAAAGAGGGCAACCCTCGGGGCCCTGGCCGAGATCAAGCAGCGAGGCCACGGTCTCCAGGAATCGGCACGGCCGCCCCGTAGCGGCCGGTCAGGGCGCAGCTAGGATCGGCGTTGCGTCGCGTCATGATAGACGTCCTCGACCTTGGCATCGGTGACGGCAATGGAGCGGGCAGGCCAGTCCAGCTTTGCCTGTAAAGGGGACAACCTTCGGGCCCTGGCCGAGATCAGGCAGCGATGCCACGGTCCCCAGGAACCGGCACCGCCGCCCCGATGGGGCGAATCGCCCCCGCGGCGGCCGGTCAGGGCGTGATCAGGATCGGCGTGCCGTCGCGGACCATGGCATAGACGTCCTCGACCTCGGCATCGGTGACGGCGATGCAGCCGGCGGTCCAGTCCAGTTTCTGCCGGGAAAGAACGCGGCCCTCGGGGCCCTGGCCGTGGATGAAGATGTCGCTGCCCGCGCTGCGGCCCAGTTCGGCCGCCTGCACCGAGTCATGCGGGTTGGGATAGGAGATGCCGATGGACAGGTGATAGCGGCTGTCGGGGTTGCGGCGGTCGATGTAGTAAAGCCCCTCGGGCGTGCGGCCGTCGCCCTCGAACTGCTTGTGGCCAAGGGGCTCGTTGCCCAGCCCGATGCGATAGGCCTTCAGCACCCTGTTGCCGTTCAAAAGCAGCATCTGCCGCGCGCCCTTGTTGACCACGACCTGGGTCACGGGCGGGCCGGAATAGGTCTTGAACTTGCTGGGGCCGCAGGCCGCCAGCCCAAGCACAAGCACCAATGCGACGATACGTCCCAGCCAGCCCGTCATCATGTCCCGCCCCCGGATCCGGTGTTTTGTCCCATTTTGCCCCGCTGCGGCCTGCCCGGCAATGCGGCGGGGCTTCACGAAATCCTGATGCGGCGCGGCTTGCCGTGGCAGATTTGCCAGCGCCGCGGAATCGCTGGGTTTTCCTGTTGCGGGAAATGCGCCTGCGGCTAATCATGCGGCCATGAACGACGAAGACGAACACCCCCAGCGCTATGCCCTGGTGAACGAATTGCACGCCCGGCCCTCGCCGCGGCTCAAGGCGCCCTGCACGGCGGTCTATCTGGCGATCAAGGAGCCGCGCGACGCCGCCAACCGCGACCGGGGCAGGGATGTCGCGCATCTGGCGCAGCTTTGTGCCCGCCACGGCGCGCCGCGCCCCGACACCAGCGCGGGCCATTACACGGCGCAGCTTGGCCGCCACCAGCTGCGCTGGGAAAGCCATACCGAGTTCGTCACCTATGCCGCCTTTGCGCCGGGGCTGCCGCCGCGGCCCTTCGACCCTTCGGCCGGGGCGATCTTTCCCGAGGACTGGCAGCACCAGGCGCCGGGCAAGCGAATCGCCGCAGCGATGATCCAGGTCGATTTCCTGCCCGACGACCCGGCCGAGATCCTGCCGCGGCTGTCGGAATGGTTCGCGGCCGACAGCATGGCCTCGGTCTGGGTGCTGGAGGAGGCGGCGGTGGTCGCCGGCGATTTCCGCATCGACCCGGCCGGCTGGATGCGCTTTGCGCTTTTCGTCCGGCCCGACACCCAGCCCGGCCGGATCGGCCGCATCGTCCAGCGGCTTCTGGACCTCGAGACCTATCGCGCCATGTCCATGCTGGGCCTGGGCCGCGCCCGCGACCTGACCCGGCAGCTGAATGCGCTGGACCCGCAGCTCAGCGACATCGTCCAGGGCATGAGCGACGATGCCCGCCCCGCCGATGCGGTGCTGCAGGATCTGCTGTCGGTCTCGACCCGGCTGGAAAGCGCCGCGACCCAGCATGCCTTCCGCTTCGGCGCCAATGCGGCCTATGAGGCCATCGTCATGGACCGCGTCGCCTCGCTGCGCGAGACCCGCTTCATGGGCGGGCAGATGCTGACCGAGTTCATGGCCCGCCGCTATCTGCCCGCCATGCGCACCGCGAAATCGGCCGAGAAGCGGCTTTCGGCGATGCTGGATCGCAGCGAACGCGCCGGCGAATTGCTGCGCACCCGCGTCGATGTCCAGCGCAGCGCCCAGAACCAGGAGCTGATGCAACGCATGGACCGGCGCGCCGACCTGCAATTGCGGCTGCAACACACGGTCGAGGGGCTGTCGGTGGTGGCGATCAGCTATTACGCGGTGGGCCTTTTGGGCTATGCGCTTTACCCGCTGGCCCAGGCGCTGCATATCGACAAGGCGGTGCTGGTCGCGGCCCTGACCCCCGTTGCCGTGCTGGGCGTCTGGCTGGGGATGCGGCGCATCCGCGCCCGGCTGCATGACGCCGGCCACTAGCCCGTCCACCCCCCAAGAAGGAGCGAAGAACGCATGACCCAGGCACCTTTCCTTTCCCACCCGCTTGCCCAGGGCCGTTCGTGATGGCGGGGCGGCTTCAGATGTATGGCCTCGCCCATTGCTCGACCTGCCAGAAGGCGCAGGCCGAGTTGCAGGCGGCGGGCTGGCAGGTGGAGTTCCGCGACGTCTCCAAGACGCCGCTGGATGGCGACGAATGGCAGCGCATGATCGCCGATTTCGGCGAGAAGCTGGTCAACCGGGCCAGCCTGACCTGGCGTGGCATGTCCGATGAGGAACGCGCGGGCACCCCCCTGCAGATGCTTTCGGCCAAGCCCTCGCTGATGAAGCGGCCGGCGATCGTCGAGGGCGACCAGCGGTTGCTGGGCTGGACCGCGAATGTCAAGCGCGCGCTGGGGGTGGCGGCCTGAGCCGCCCCCTAGCAGGCTGCTGAAAAAGGATCTTGAGAGGGCGACGCAGCGGAAATCGTTCTGGAGCCAGCTGATATCGGCCCGAAAATGGAGTGTTTTTGGCAAATTTGAGGCGGATTTCCCGGTTCGCCGCCCGCGCCGTCCTGTCGCAAGGACTTTTTCAGCAGCCTGCTAGACGACATAGCGGTCGCGGCGGTGGTTGATCGCGATCACCAGGTTCAGCACCAGCGCGCCCAGGAATGACCAGGCGACCAGCTGCCAGTCGCGCAGCATCAGCGCGCAGGCAAAGAGGCAGGCGTCGAAGATCAGCTGCGTCCAGCCGGCGCGAAAGCCGGTGGCATCCTGCAGATACAGCGCGACGATGCCCACCCCGCCCAGCGAGGCGCCGTGCCGGAACAGCGCCAGCAGCGCCGAGCCGGTCAGGAACCCCACCAGCAGCGCCCCGACCGCCGGGTGGACATGGCCGAATTGCAGCCCCGCTGGCAGGATGGCGACCAGCGTCGACATCGCCGCCACGGCGATGAAGGATTTCAGCATGAAGCCCAGCCCCAGCCGGCGATAACCCAGCCAGTAGAACGGCAGGTTCACCACGAAGAAGACCGGCGCGAAACCCCAGCCCGTCGCATAGGAGATCAGGATCGCCAGCCCCGCCGTCTGGCCGGTGACGAAGCCCAGATGCGTCAGCAGCAGCACGCCGACCGCGGCCATGAAACTGCCATAGGCCAGGCCCTGGGCATCTTCGATGGGGCTGTGGCGTGGGGAAGGGGTGTCGTCGCTCATGCGCCCCCTCTTGCCCGCGCCCGGCGGGACCGGCAAGGGGGCATCGCGATCAGCGCAGCGGCGCGGCGTCGCGGTCTGGGGCGGCGGCTGCGGGTGGCGCGGCGCGGTCGCTGACGGCGGCGGTGAAGGCGCCCTGCGGGTCGCGGCGCAGCACCGCGCGGTCGCCGCCGCTGCGCAGGGTCTGGACCGTGCGGCGATAGTCGGCCTCGTCCAGCGCGCCGGTGGCTGACAGCAGCCCGGCGATGCCGCGCAGCATTCCCGCCTGCCGCTGCAAGGCGCCCGGATCGGGGTCGGGGCCAAGGATCAGCCGGGCGCTGTCCTCGGGTGCGGCGACCGCCTCGCGCCAGCCTTTCATGCTGGCGCGCAGGAACCGGGCCAGCCGCGCCTCGGCCTCGGGCCCGGCGAGGGTGCCGGGCAGGACATAGAGCCCGTCCTCCAGCACCGCGGCGCCTTGCTCCTGCGGGTCGAGTTCGACCAGCCCCTCGCCCGTCGCCGGGTCGTGGCTGAGCGTGCTGATGCAGGCGGCCTGTTTCTGGCGCAGCATCTCGGCCCCCGGCCATTGCGCCAGCAGGGTGACGCCGGACAGGCTGCCATCGGCCACCAGCCCCAGCCGGTTCAGCCAGGCTTGCAGCGGATATTCCGTGCCGCCGAACCAGCTGCCGATGGTCTTGCCGCGCAGATCGGCGGCACCCGTCACCCCCGTCTCGCGCAGGCAGGTCAGGCGCAGCGCCGGGCGGGCAAAGACCTGGGCGATATTGACCACGGGCAGGCCGTTTTCGCGGGCGACCAGCGCAATGGGCATCCAGGCCACCGCCAGGTCGGCCTCGCCCCGCGCCAGCGTCTCGAAGGGCGGGGCCGCCTCGTCCGCGGGCAGCAGCCGCACGGTCAGCCCTTCCTCGGCGTAATAGCCGCGCGCCTGGGCGACCAGGAAGCCGGCGGATTCGGCCGGGGTCCGGCCGCGCAACTGCACCGCCAGTTCCTCGGCCCGCGCGGTCGGCGCGGCAAGGACCAGGGCCGAGATCAAGGCCAGGACCAGGGCCAGGGCCGGAAACAGGGGTTTCGTCATCCGTCTCATCGCCGGCCATGGTTAGACGGCCGGCCCCGGCCCTGCAAGCCGGCGCGCCCCACGATGCCGCGAGCGGGGTCAGCCGCGGGAATAGACATCCTCGTAGCGCACGATGTCGTCCTCGCCCAGATAGGCGCCGGTCTGCACCTCGATCAGCACCATCGCCACCTTGCCGGGGTTTTCCAGGCGGTGGACGGCGCCCAGCGGCACATAGATCGACTGGTTTTCCGTCAGCAGCGTCACGGTTTCGTCCACCGTCACCCGCGCGGTGCCGGAAACCACGATCCAATGTTCCGAGCGGTGGAAATGCGATTGCAGCGACAGCGCCGCGCCGGGATTGACCACGATGCGCTTGACCTGGAAGCGGTCGGCCAGCGCCAGCGTCTCGAACCAGCCCCAGGGGCGGTGGTCGCGCAGGAAATGCTCGGCCTGGCGCGCGCCCTTGGCCTTGAGCGCGCCGACCGCCTCGCGCACCTCTTGCGCGCGGTCCATGCCGGCGACCAGAACGGCATCGTCGGTGGCCACGACCATCACGTCGCGCAACCCGATGCCCACCACCTCGATCCCCTCGTCCTGCGAGCGCAGCAGCACGTTGTCGCAGTCGATCGCGGTCGAGCGGGTGTCGGTGACGGCGCCGCGCTCGGCCGGCTCGCCGTCCTGGATCTCGCGCCAGACCGCGTCCCAGCCGCCAAGGTCCGACCAATGGCCGGAATAGCGCACCACCGACAGGTTCCGGGCCTTTTCCAGCACCGCATAATCCACCGACAGGTCGGGCAGCCGGTCCCAGGGCTCGGGCGCAAGCCGCAGGAAGCCCAGGTCCAGCCGCGCCTCGGTCAGCGCCGCCTGGACGGGGACAAGATAGTCGGGCGCATGGGTCTTGAAAGCCTCGATCATGGTGCGGGCGGCGAAAAGGAAGATGCCGGCGTTCCACAGGAAATTGCCCTGCGCGATCATGCGCGCCGCGTTCTCCGCGTCGGGCTTTTCGACGAAGCGCTTCAGCACCAGCGGGCCTTCGCCCTCGCCCTCGGCCTCCATGTAGCCATAGCCGGTCTCGGGCCGGCTGGGGGTGATGCCGAAGGTGACGATGCGGCCGGCCTGCGCAGCCGCGAGGCCCAGGTCCACGGCGCGGCCGAAAGCCTCGGTATCGGGGACGACGTGATCCGAGGGCGCGACCAGCAGCAGCGCATCGGCATTCTTTTCGGCGGCGGCCAGCGCGGCGGCCAGGATCGCCGGGGCGGTGTTGCGGCCGGCGGGCTCGATCAGGATGGCCGCGGGGGCAATGCCGATCTGGTCCAGCTGTTCGGCGACGATGAAGCGGAAATCCGCGTTCGTCATCACCAGCGGCGCGGCGTAGCGCGGTCCCGACAGGCGGCGGGCCGAGGCCTGGAACAGGCTTTCCTCGCCCACCAGCGGGGCGAATTGCTTGGGGAAGCTCTTGCGCGAGACGGGCCAGAGACGGGTGCCGGAGCCGCCGGCCAGCAGAACAGGGGTGATCGTCATGAAAATCGCTCCATCGGCCTGGGGCCGTTACCATCCGTCCCGTTATCCGCCGGGTTCCTTTCGCGTGCAAGTTGCGCAAAACGGCAGGATTCCGGGGGGGGGGGATGCCCGGAAACGGCCGGTCAATAGCCGCGCGCCCGGTCCACCAGATGCAAAAGCGGCGCACCCCGCATGGCGCGGCGCAGGTTCTCGGCCACGACATGGGCGGCGCTCTCGGGCCGGGTCTCGGCCGAGACATGCGGCGTCACCGTCACCTGCGGATGCGTCCAGAACGGGTGCTCGGGCGGCAGCGGCTCCTGCCGGAACACGTCCAGCACCGCATGGCCCAGGCCCTGATCCAGCGCCGCCAGCAAGGCCGCCTCGTCGATCAGGCTGCCGCGGCCGGCGTTGATGATCGTGGCGCCCGGCGGCAGCAGGGACAGCCGCGCGGCGTCCAGCAGATTGCGCGTCCCGGCCGTGTCGGGCAGCAGGCAGACCAGGATCTCGGCCCGGTTCAGGGCCTGGGGCAGGGCGTCGCCCGCCAGCACCTCGATCCCCGGCACCGGGCGGCCCGATTGCGACCAGCCGGCGACGCGAAAGCCCAGGCCCGCCAGCGCCAAGGCCACCGCCCGACCCAGCTCGCCCATGCCCAGCACGGTCACGCCGCGCCGCTGCGCCAGGGGTGGGGTCAGCTGGTTGCGCCAGACGCCGTCCTGGGCAAAGCGGTCCATGCCCAGATGCGCCCGCAGCGCCCAGCCGGTGCAATATTCCACCATGCCCTGCGCCAGTCCCGGATCGACCATGCGGCAGAGCGGCTGGGTCAGCGTGGGGTTGGTCACGATGCGCTCGACCCCGGCCCAGAGGCTTTGCACCACGCGGGCGCGGGTGAAGGGGGTGAAGTCCAGCACCCTGCCGTCCTCGGGGTAGCCGGGCGCATAGATCAGCGCGTCGAAGCACGCGGGATCGCCCTGCCGGCACAGCTCCATCTCGGGGCAGGCCGCGCGCAGGGCGGGGGACCAGGCATCCCACAGCCGCGCGGGGGCGGCGAACAGCACCCGCATCCCGTCAGCCCCTAGGCCGATGGACATGGGCCGATTGCACGATGCCGAAGGCCATCAGCAGGATCATCAGCGAGGTTCCTCCGTAACTGACCAGCGGCAGGGGCGAGCCCTTGGCCGGCAACATGCCCATCACCGTCGCCATGTTGATGGAAAAGTAAAGGAAGAACGTCCCGGCGATGCCGATGGTCAGCAGGCTGGCGAAGCGGTCGCGGTTGGTCAGCGCCGAATACATGCAAAACCCCAGGATCAGCACATAGAGGATCAGCAGCGAGCCCGCGCCGACGAAGCCGAATTCCTCGGCCAGCGAGGTGAAGATGAAGTCGGTGTGCTTCTCGGGCAGGAAGTTCAGCCGCGACTGCGTGCCCTGCATGAAGCCGCGCCCCGACCAGCCGCCCGATCCCAGCGCGATCTGCGCCTGCGCGATGTTGTAGCCCGCGCCCAAGGGGTCCGAGCCGGGGTCGAGGAAGGTGTCGATGCGGCGGAACTGGTAGTCGTGCAGCAATTGCCAGTCGGTGCCGCGGCTTTCCATGACCGCGGTGATGCCGGCGACGACGATGGCGATGACGGCGGCGAAATACCACAGGCTGACGCCGGCCGCGAACATCACGATGCCGCCCCCCGCGATCAGCATGATCGAGGTGCCCAGGTCGGGCTGCATCAGCACCAGCGCCGTCGGCAGCAGGATCAGCACCACCGGCACCAGCACCCAGAACGGGCGCGAGACCTTTTCCACCGGCAGCCAGTCGTAATAGGCCGCCAGCGTCAGCACGAAGGCGACCTTGGTCAGCTCGGACGGCTGGATGCGGATCGGTCCCAGCACCAGCCAGCGCTGCGCGCCCATGCCGACATGGCCCATCACCTCGACCAGCACCAGAAGGCCGACGCAGATCACGTAGGATGCGACCGAGATCGAGCGCCAGAACCAGATCGGCACGAAGGCCAGCGCGAACATCAGCACCATGCCGACGGCGAAGCGCTCCATCTGCGGGCCGGCCCATTTGTCGATGTCGCCGCCCGAGACGGAATAGAGCATCAGGAAGCCGATGCAGCTGACCGCCGTGACCAGGAAGACCAGCGGCCAGTTCAGATACAGGATCTTGCGCCAGCCCGTCGGCACCTGCGCGACGTGATAGTCGAGATAGCTCATGGCTCAGGCCCTTGCGCGGCCCTCGCCCTTGCGGGCCGAGGGGGTCAGGTTCATGCGCGACCACATCTCCTGCACCTTGGCGCGCTCGGCCTCGGGATAGGCCGAAAGCGGCGGCAGGCCGTCCGCCAGCGCATAAAGCAGGATGTCGCGGGCGATGGGGGCCGCGACCGCGCCGCCGCCGCCGCCATGCTCGACCACGACCGAGACCGCATAGCGCGGCATGTCATAGGGCGCGAAGCAGACGAACAGCGCATGGTCGCGCCGGTTCCAGGGCAACTGCTCGTTCGAGATCACGCCGCGGGCGCGTTCGGCGGCGGTGATGTTGCGCACCTGGCTGGTGCCGGTCTTGCCGGCCATCTGCCATTCCGGCGCCAGGATGCGCGAGCGGCGCGCGGTGCCGCGGGGCGCGTTCATCACCGCGTCCATCCCCGCCCGCGCCGTGCGCAGGTTCAGCGGGTTGATGTCCAGTTCCGGCCATTCCGGCACCGGCTCGGCCTGGCCGTCGATGGCGCGCACCAGGCGCGGCGCGACCGCGCGCCCCGTCGCCACCCGCGCCGTCATTACCGCCAGCTGCAGCGGCGAGGCCAGCACATAGCCCTGGCCAATCGAGGCGTTGAGCGAATCGCCCACCTGCCATTCCTGGTCGTAGCGCGCCTTCTTCCAGGCGCGATCCGGGGCGATGCCCTCGGCGATGGCGGACATCGGCAGCTCGTGGCGAACGCCGATGCCCAGCTTGCGCGCCATGGCGGCGATGCGGTCGATGCCGACGCGCTGCGCCAGCTCGTAGTAATAGACGTCGCAGGAGTGCTCGAGGCTGCGCAGCGCATCGACCATGCCGTGGCCGCCCCGGCTCCAGCAATGGAAGCGGCGCCCGGCGACCTGGGTATAGCCGGGGCAATAGAAGCGCGAGCCGGCGTTGATGACCCCAGCCTCGAGCCCGGCCAGCAGCGTCACCATCTTGAAGGTCGAGCCGGGCGGATAGACGCCCTGCACCGTCTTGTCGGCCAGCGGGCGGTGGTCGTGTTCCATCAGCGCGCGGTAATCCGGCCCCGAGATGCCGCGCACGAACTTGTTCGGGTCGAACACCGGCGAGGAGGAGATCGCCAGGATGTCGCCGTTGGTCACGTCGATCACCACCGCGGCGGCGCTCTCGCTGCCCAGCCGCTGGGTGGAGAAATTCTGCAATCCCGCGTCTAGCGTGGTCTGCACCGTGGCGCCCTGCTGCCCCTCTTGCCGCGACAGCTCGCGCATCTCGCGCCCGGCGCTGTTCACCTCGACCCGGCGCGAGCCGGCCTTGCCACGCAGCGCCTCTTCCAGCTTGGATTCCATGCCGACCTTGCCCAGCTGGAACTCGGGCAGGCGCAGCACCGGGTCGGGATCCTCGATCTTGGACAGGTCGTAGTCCGAGACCGGGCCGACATAGCCCAGCACATGCGCGAAATCGCCCGCCCGCGGATAGCTGCGCGACAGCCCCGCCTCGGGCGTCACGCCGGGCAGGGCGGGGGCGTTGAGCGCGATCGAGGAAAACTCGTCCCAGGTCAGCCGGTCGGCGACCAGCACCGGGGTCACGGCGCTGCGCTTGTGGATCTCTGCCAGGATCTCGGCGGCCTGGCGGTCGCTCATCGGGATGATGTGGCGCAGCCGCGCGATCACGGCCGAGACGTCGCCCGCCTCCTCGCGGGTCAGGGTGACGCGGTAGTTCTGTTCGTTGCCGGCGATGATGGTGCCGTTGCGGTCCAGGATCAGCCCGCGCGCCGGCGGCAGCAGGCGGATCTTGATCGAGTTGCCGTCCGACAGCATGCGGTATTCGTCGGCATGTTCGACCTGCATCGAGCGCAGCTTCAGCCCCAAGACCGACACCACCGCCGCCTGGATCACCCCCAGCATCAGCACCCGGCGGGTGATGAGCCGGCTGCTTTCGACGATTTCGCGTTCCGACTTGCGCATGGCTCAGCGATGCCTCGTGTCTCGTTCGGCGCGGCCGCGCGGCAGGCCGAGCGCCCAGCCGGCAAGGCCCGCGACCAGCGGATAGGCGGCGACCGTGGCGATGAATTGCAAGATCACCTGCCCGAACGGAGGAAGGGGCAGGAAGAACACCGCCAGCAATATGCGGTTCGCCACCATCATCAGCGCCAGAAGCGTCGCGACCCGCAGCCATTCAACCATGAAAGGCAGTTCGCGCCAATGCGGCTCGCGCTTTCTTGCAGCCTCGGTCACGATGACGGCCAGGGCGGCGCCCAGGCCGATGGGGCGCATCAGCAGGATGTCCTCGATCAGGAACAGGGCGGCGATGGTCGCGACCGGCACCTGTTCGGGGCGGCGCAGCACCCAGACCAGCACCAGGCACAGCGCCAGGTCCGGCCCCGGCCAGCCGATGCGGCCCGGCGCCAGCGGCAGAAGCCGCCAGAACAGGATCGCCAGGAACAGCGCCACGAACAGCGCCTGCCCCAGGAACCGGCGCCGGCGGGCGGGATCAATCATCCCCGGCCCCGGCTTGGGCCCCTGAATCCTCGCCGGCCGCCTGCATGTCGGCCAGCGGCGGCAGGGGCGGGCCGATGAAATCCGCCGCCGGCGGCGGGATCAGCAGCCCGGTATCGGAAAGCTGCTCGGCCGGGTGGCTGCGCAGCACGCGCAGGAACTCCAGCCGGCCGTAATCCGCGGCCAACCGCACCCGCAGCCGGCCGTCGCTGGCCAGCGCCACCTGGCCCACCGGCAGGCCCGGCGGGAACACGCCCCCATCGCCCGAGCTGACCACCCGGTCGCCGGGGCGCAGGTTTTCCGGGCTTTCGATGAAATCCAGCGCCGGCAGGGCGGTATTGTCCCCGGTCAGCAGCGCGTGCTGGCCCGAGGGCAGGATCGTCACCGGGATGCGGCTGGAGGGATCGGTCAGCAGCATGACCCGGCTGGTGGTCTGCCCCACGCCCGAGATGCGCCCGACCAGCCCCAGCCCGTCCATCGTCGCCCAGCCGTCCAGGATGCCGTCGCGCGCGCCCACGTTCAGCAGCACCGACTGGCGAAAGGCCGTGCCGCTGTCGGTCAGCACCACGCCCGAGACCGAGGTCAGGGCCGGGTCGATCCTGACGTTGTTCTGCGCCAGCAGCTTGGCGTTTTCCTGTTCCAGCTGCACCGCCGCCTCTTTCCAGGCCGCCATCTTCTGCAATTCGCGGCGCAATTCCTGGTTCTGCTCGTAGAGCCGGGCATAGGACTGGAAACCCGAGACCATGCGCGACAGCTTCGTCACCGGCGCCATCACCCAGTCGAAGCTGGGCACGAAGCGGTCGATGAAGGCCGCCCGCATCCGCTCGGCGCGCGGGCTGTCGATCTGCCAGAACAGGAACACCGCCAGCAGCACCAGCACCAGCAGCGAAACCAGGATGCGGCGGACCGGAGCCGCGTAATCAGGGCCCTTGCGCGCCATGGGCCGAACCCGCTCAGCTGTCGTAGTCGATCACGTGGCGCAGTTGCTTTTCGAACTCCAGCGCCTTGCCGGTGCCCAGCGCCACGCAGCTCATCGGCTGATCGGCCAGGCTGATCATCAGCCCGGTCTGCTCGCGCAGCGCCAGGTCCAGCTCGCCCAGCATGGCGCCGCCGCCGGTCAGCATGACGCCGCGGTCCACGATATCGGCGGCCAGGTCCGGCGGCGTCGCCTCCAGCGCCACCATCACCGATTCGCAGATCTGCTGCACCGGCTCGGACAGCGCCTCGGCGACCATGGCCTGGGTGATCTCCATCTCTTTCGGGATGCCGTTCAGCAGGTCGCGGCCGCGCACCATGATCGCGGCGCCGCGCCCGTCGTCGGGCATGCGCGCGGTGCCGATTTGGGTCTTGATGCGCTCGGCCGTCGATTCGCCGATCAGCAGGTTGTGGTTGCGGCGCAGATAGTTGATCAGCGCATCGTCCATCCGGTCGCCGCCGATGCGGACCGAGCGCGCATAGACCACGTCGCCCAGGGACAGAACCGCGACCTCGGTGGTGCCGCCGCCGATGTCGACGACCATGCTGCCGGTCGGCTCGGTGATGGGCATGCCGGCGCCGATGGCGGCCGCGATCGGCTCGGCGATCAGCCCGGCGCGGCGTGCGCCGGCCGAAAGCACCGACTGGCGGATGGCGCGTTTCTCGACCGGGGTGGCGCCATGGGGCACGCAGATGATGACCTTGGGCTTCGAGAAGGTGGTGCGCCGGAACACCTTCTTGATGAAATGCTTGATCATTTCCTCGGCGCTGTCGAAATCGGCGATGACGCCCTCGCGCATCGGCCGGATCGCCTCGATGCTGCCCGGCGTGCGGCCCAGCATCAGCTTGGCGTCCTCGCCCACCGCCAGCACCTGCTTCTTGCCGTCCTTGACGTGATAGGCGACGACCGAAGGCTCGTTCAGGATGATGCCCTTGCCCTTGACGTAGATCAGCGTATTCGCGGTCCCCAGGTCGATCGCGATATCGGTGGAAAACAACCCGCCAAAGGCCATGTGAACTACCCCTTCCGCCGTCCCTGCCAAGACGGCATTCCTGCCGCCCTTTTTCGCGCGGCCATTGCCCGATTGCCCCGGCGAGTCGCCCCGCCGAAGGTGCTGGACATATAGGCCGAGCCTCGGCTCGGGGAAACCGGAAAATGATGCGCCGCCCGGTCGCGCCGATGTTTCGCGGGCAGGCGCCGCGCACGCTTGACCGGGCGGCGCGGGCTGCTAGGCTGCCGCCGGTTCGGGTCACGAGGAAAGGGCAGGGTTTGCAGGATGTTATCGTGGGGATCTGCCGCTTTTCCTTCCTGGGCCGGTGCGACTGGGCCGGGACCGCGGGGCAGGGGGCCGGCGCGCCCGAGCTTCTGGCGCAGCGCGGCGCCCTGCTTTATGCGCCCGAGCGCCTGGAGCGCCGCTTCGCCGCCTTCGAGACGCTGTGCCTGCCCTCGGTCAAGGCCCAGACCGACGGGGATTTCCGCTTCTGGCTGCTGACCTCGCCCGAGATGCCGCGCCCCTGGCTGGAGCGGCTGCGCGACCTGTGCGCCGGCGTGCCGCAGATCCGGCTGATCGTCTCGGACAAACGCGAGACGGTGAACGCGCTGCGCGAGCCCCTGCGCGAGGCGGCCGAGGCGGCGGGCCGGCCGGTGATCCAGTTCCGCGTCGATGACGACGACGCCTTCAGCCGCCATCACGTCGCCCGCATCCGCCGCCACGCCCGGCGCTTTGCCGACCTGCCGGCCTTTGCCATCAGCTATCCGCAGGGGCTGGTCATGGGCAGCTACCAGGGCGAGCCGATCAGCTACTGGCGGGCGCACCAGCCCTTCCTGGGCGCGGGGGCGGCGGTGCGCATGCGCGGGCCGGGGCGCTGCATCTATGCCTACAACCATTTCCAGCTGCCCAAGCATTTCCCGGCCTTCACCGACGTCGGGGGCCTGGGCTACGTCCAGACCCGCTGGGACGAGGGCGATTCCGTCGCCACCATCGTCGCCAGGTTCCCGAAATGGTTCCAGCAGCTCGACCCGGCCGAGTTCCAGCGCGAACTGGCCGAGGATTTTCCCTTCCTGCAAGGCATCGACCTGGGTTTCGTCGAACGCAAGGGGGCGGCCTGACCGCCCCCCGCCTTGCCGCGGCGGTCAGTGCGAATACATGCTGACCTGCTTGGCGTCGGCGCCTTCGCCGACCATGTCGCGGCGCACCTTCAGCCGGTTCAGCGCGCCCACATAGGCCTTGACGCTGGCCAGGATGGTGTCGGTGTCCGAGGCCTGGCCGGTGGCGATGCGCCCCTCTTCCTCCATGCGCACGCTGACGGTGGCCTGGGCATCGGTGCCTTCGGTCACGGCATGGACCTGGTAGAGCTGCAGATGCGCCCGGTGCGGCCAGATCGACTTGACGGCGTTGAAGCAGGCATCGACCGGGCCGTCGCCGGTGGCATGGACGGCCTTTTCCTCGCCGCCGACCAGCAGGACCAGGTCGGCCGATTGCCCGTCGCTGCCGCAGACCACGCGCAGGTGCTTGACTTGCAGGTGGTCGTCCTCGGTATTGGCCGCCGCATCCTGGACCAGCGCGACCAGGTCGTCGTCGTAGACCTCCTTCTTGCGGTCGGCCAGGGCCTTGAAGCGGACGAAGACGTCCTTCAACTGGTTGTCGCCCAGCTCATAGCCCAGGTCCTTCAGCTTGGCGCGCAGCGCGGCGCGGCCGGAATGCTTGCCCATGGCAATATTGGCCTCGTTCAGGCCGATGTCGGCGGGCTTCATGATCTCGAAGGTCTCGACGTTCTTCAGCACCCCGTCCTGGTGGATGCCGGATTCGTGCAGGAAGGCGTTCTTGCCCACCACCGCCTTGTTGGGCTGCACCAGAAAGCCGGAAGCCTGCGACACCCGCCGCGACAGCGCCATGATCCTGGTGGTGTCGATGCCGGTGGCATAGGGCATGATGTCGTGGCGCACCTTCAAGGCCATCACCACCTCTTCCAGCGCAGTATTGCCGGCGCGTTCGCCCAAACCGTTGATGGTGCATTCGACCTGGCGCGCCCCCGCCTCGACCGCGGCCAGGCTGTTTGCGGTCGCCATGCCCAGGTCGTTGTGGCAATGCGTGGCGAAGACCACCGTATCGGCCCCCGGCACCCGCTCCAGCAGCATGCGGATCAGCGCGGCGGATTCGCGCGGCGCGGTATAGCCGACGGTATCGGGGATGTTGATGGTGGTGGCGCCGCATCTGATCGCGATCTCGACCACCCGGCACAGGTAGTCGTGCTCGGTCCGGGTCGCGTCCATGGCCGACCATTGCACGTTGTCGCACAGGTTGCGGGCATGGGTCACGGTGTCGTGGATGCGCTCGGCCATCTGGTCCATGTTCAGGTTCGGGATGGCGCGATGCAGGGGCGAGGTGCCGATGAAGGTGTGGATGCGCGGGTGCCTGGCGTGCTTCACCGCCTCCCAGCAGCGGTCGATGTCGGGGATCTGCGCCCGCGCCAGGCCGCAGATCACCGCGTTCTTCGCGCGCTTGGCGATTTCGGAAACGGCGGCGAAATCGCCCTCCGAGGCGATGGGGAAACCGGCCTCGATGATGTCGACGCCCATCTCGTCCAGCATCTCGGCGATGTCCAGCTTTTCGGTATGGCTCATGGTGGCGCCGGGCGATTGCTCGCCGTCGCGCAGGGTGGTGTCAAAGATCAATACGCGGTTCGGATCGGTCATTTCGGGAATCCTTCTTCATGTGCTCACGGGAGACCGGGCACGAACCTGACTGAGCGGCGGCCCGGAAGACCCGCTCAGCGCAGCGTAAGAAGAAGGAGACCGCGGCGGTTCACGGCGATGCGCGCGCGGTCATGCGCGTGCGGGGCCGTGGCAATGATCTGCTGCATCCGAGTCATGGCGCGGACTATAAGACCCGCCCCGCCGGCTTGAAAAGGCAAAAAACACGCCCCCGGCATTTTCCCGACCCGAAACCCTCGGGGGCGCCGCCGCCCCGTACCGCCCCTGGACTTCTTCGTTCTTCAAATACTCATGCGCCCCGTGCCGCTGGCGCGGCGGCTCAAAGCGCGCGCCAGCCGATGTCGCGGCGGCAAAAGCCCTCTGGCCAGTCGATGCCGTCGACCAGCGCATAGGCGCGGGCGTGCGCCTCGGCCAGCGTCGCGCCGCGCCCGGTCGCGGCCAGCACCCGGCCGCCGGTGGCGACGATCTGCCCGTCACTCCGCGCGGTCCCGGCATGGAAGACCATGCGGAAACTGTCCTCGGCCAGCGCATCCAGCCCGCGGATCACGCTGCCCTTCTCATAGCTGCCGGGATAGCCCCTGGCGGCCAGCACCACGGTCAGGGCGTGGTCGTCGGCCCAGCTGACCGCCATGGTGCCCAGCCGGCCCTCGGCGCAGGCCAGGATCAGGTCCAGCGCCTGCGCGCCCAGCCGCATCATCAGCACCTGGCACTCCGGGTCGCCGAAGCGGACATTGTATTCCACCAGTCGCGCCCGGCCGTCCTCGATCATCAGCCCGGCATAAAGCACGCCCTGGAAGGGCGTGCCGCGCCGCGCCATCTCGGCCACGGTCGGGCGCACGATCTCGGCCATCACCTGGTCCTGGATGTCTTGGGTCAGCACCGGGGCGGGGGAATAGGCGCCCATGCCGCCGGTGTTCGGCCCGGCATCGCCATCAAAGGCGCGCTTGTGGTCCTGGGCGGTGCCGATGGGCAGGCAGTCCGTCCCGTCGCAGAGGACGAAGAAGCTCGCCTCCTCGCCTGCCATGAATTCCTCGATCACCACCTCGGCCCCGGCCGCGCCGAAGGCTCCGCCGAAGGCGTCGTCGACGGCGGCGACGGCTTCGTCCTCGGTCATGGCCACGGTCACGCCCTTGCCGGCGGCCAGCCCGTCGGCCTTGACGACGATGGGCGCGCCTTTCCCGCGGATATAGGCGCGCGCCGGCTCGGCCGCGTCGAAGCGCGCCCAGGCGGCGGTCGGTGCGCCGCAGGCGTCGCAGACCTCCTTGGTGAAGCTTTTCGAGGCCTCCAGCATCGCCGCCGCCCTGGACGGGCCAAAGACCAGGATGCCGGCCGCGCGCAATTCGTCGGCGACCCCGGCCGCCAGCGGCGCCTCGGGGCCGATCACCACCAGGTCGATGGCGTTTTCCTCGCAAAAGCCGATCACGGCGGGGCCGGACAGGATGTCCAGCTCGGCCAGCCGCGCCAGCGGCTCCATCCCGGCATTGCCCGGCGCCACGAACAGCCGGTCGCATTTCGGATTCTGCCGGATCGCCCAGGCCAGCGCATGTTCGCGCCCGCCGCTGCCGAGGATCAGGATGTTCATGCGGAAAGGCCCCTTTGCGAATGGTCCCGCGCCTTCTAGGAACTGGCCCGCGCCGGATCAATACCCCAAGCCCCTTGATCCTGCCCGCGGCCCGCGCCACAACCGGGGACATGGAACTCTTCGAAGACGCAGCCCCCAGCAATATCCACGAGTTCACCGTCTCCGAGATCTCGGGCGCGGTGAAGCGCGTGCTCGAGGGCGAGTTCGGCCGCGTCCGCGTGCGCGGCGAGATCGGCCGCGTCTCGCGCCCCTCGTCGGGGCATGTCTATTTCGACCTCAAGGACGACCGTGCGGTGATCGCCGCCGTGACCTGGAAGGGGCAGGCCGCGCGGCTCTCCACCCGCCCCGAGGAGGGGATCGAGGTCATCGCCACCGGCCGGCTGACGACGTTCCCCGGCCAGTCGAAATACCAGCTCATCGTCGAGGAGATCGAGCCTGCCGGCGCCGGCGCGCTGATGATGATGCTGGAGAAGCGCCGCAAGGCGCTGGCGGCCGAGGGGCTGTTCGACGAATCGCGCAAGCGCCCGCTGCCCTATCTGCCGCGGGTGATCGGCGTCGTCACCTCGCCCTCGGGCGCAGTGATCCGCGACATCCTGCACCGGCTCCGCGACCGCTTCCCGACGCGGGTGCTGATCTGGCCGGTGGCGGTGCAGGGCGAGGGCTGCGCACCGCAGGTCACGGCCGCGATCCAGGGCTTCAACGCGCTGCCCCAGGGCGGGGCGATCCCGCGCCCCGACCTGATCATCGTCGCGCGCGGCGGCGGCAGCCTGGAAGACCTGTGGGGCTTCAACGAGGAGGCGGTGGTCCGTGCCGCCGCCGCCAGCGAGATCCCGCTGATCTCGGCCGTGGGGCACGAGACCGACACCACGCTGATCGACTTCGCCTCGGACCGCCGGGCGCCGACGCCCACCGCCGCGGCCGAGATGGCGGTGCCGGTGCGCGCCGAACTGGCTGCCCGGCTGGCCGAGATCCGGGCCCGGATGATGCGCGCGGCCCAAGCCCGCAACCAGCGCCAGCGCCAGCGGCTGACCGACCTGGGCCGCGCGCTTGGCCGGCCGCAGGCGCTGACCGATCCGGCCCGGCAACGCTTCGACCTGTTCGCCGAGCGGCTGGAGCCGGCGCTGCGCGGTTTCGTGCGTGCCCGCCGCGACCGGCTGAACGCCCTGCCGCTGTCGCTGTCGGCGCTGCGCACCATGCTGCGCAGCCGGCGCGAGGCGTTGCAGGCGCAGGGGCAGCGGCTGCCGCTTTGCCTTGCGCGGCTTGGCCGGAGCCGGGCCGAGCGCCTGGCCGAGCTGGGCAGCCGGCTGGAGCGTGCCCGCGCGCGGATGCTGGCCGATGCCGCGCGCCAGACCCGGCGCGACCGCGACATGCTGGACCGGCTGGCCACAAGGCTTGCCGCCGCCGCCGCGCGCATGCTGCCGCCCCGCCGCGAGGCGCTGGAGCGGCTGGATCGCCTGCGCCAGACGCTGGGCTATCGCGAGACCCTGCGCCGGGGATTCGCCGTCGTGCATGGCCCCTCGGGCCTGTTGACCCAGGCGGCCGAGGCGGCACAGACCCCGCGCTTCGAGATCGAGTTCCTGGACGGCCGGCTGGCGGCGCGCCCCGACGCGCCCCCGGCAAAGCCCGCCCGCAAGCCGCCCGAACCCAAGGGGCAGAAATCGCTTTTCTAGGCGGCCCGGTCCGAGGGCAGGTGCGGGCAGGCGCTGGCGGGTGCGGGAAACCGCCGCGCGGGCGGGGCTTTTCTCTGGCGGCGCGATGACCTATCTGCGGCATGAAGCGCAAGGAAGGCACCCATGGCCAAGATCACTTACATCGAGCACAACGGCACCGTCCACGAAATCGACGTCAAACCCGGCATGACCGTGATGGAGGGCGCGCGCGACAACGGCGTGCCCGGCATCGACGCGGATTGCGGCGGCGCCTGCGCCTGTTCGACCTGCCATGTCTATGTGGCGCCGGAATGGGTGGACCGGCTGCCGCCCAGGGATCCGATGGAAGAGGACATGCTGGACTTCGCCTGGCAGCCCGATCCGGTACGCTCGCGCCTGACCTGCCAGATCAAGGTGACGCCGGAACTGGACGGTCTGGTGGTGAACCTGCCCGAACGCCAGATCTGAGCGGACCGGCCCGCCGCTCAGGCCTTTTCGCTGGCGGCGGGTGCGGATGCGGGCGCATTGGCCCGGACCAGGTTGCCCATGAACTCGGTGAAGATCCGTTCGGCAAGTTCGCGCGTCGAGCGGCCGTCGCCGTCGAACCAGGGATCGGTGCTGCGGGTCACGAACATCATGTTGCCGCCCTTGACCAGGCAATGCAGCATCATGGTCGAGATCTCGATGTCGGTATCGGGGGACAGGATGCCCAGCCGCTGCGCCTCGGACAGCTTGCGGTGATAGAGGTCGCGCATCGAGCTGGTGTAGCGATGCAAGGCGCTGTCGGGCTTGATCGGGCCGCAAAGCCCATCGACCAGAAGCCGGAACAGCGTCGGATTGGCCTCGGCCCAGCCCAGATAGCTGTGGGCGATCGAATGCATCTGTTCGATCGGGTCGCTGGTATTGGCCTGGATCACGCCCTCGCGCAGCGCATCGTTGAGCAGGGTGACGGCGTGATAGATCAGCCCCTCATGCAGTTCCTCGGTCGAACTGAACATGCTGCGGATCTCGTCCTCGCTCGCCTCGGTGCGCGGGGCAAGCTCGGCGAGATCCACGGGAAGCTGACCGGTTTCCTCCAGATGCTGCTGGGCGGCGAAGATCAAGCTTTGATAGATATTGCCCCGGCCTTCCATCAGCCGCTCCTGAAACAATTCGTCTCAAATCTAGCAGAGTTTTTCCGCCGCGAAAGCCTGTAATCCCAAGCGGCGGAAAGAAGCTCAACCCTCGGCGCGGGACTGGCGCTTGCGTTCGTGCGGGTCCAGGTGACGCTTGCGCAGGCGGATGCTTTTCGGCGTGACCTCGACCAGTTCGTCGTTGTCGATATAGGCGATGGCCTCTTCCAGCGACATGCGCACCGGGGGCGTCAGCCGCACCGCCTCGTCCGTGCCCGAGGCGCGCACGTTGGTCAGCTTCTTGCCCTTGAGCGGGTTCACTTCCAGGTCGTTGTCGCGCGAATGCTCGCCGATGATCATGCCCTGGTAGACCTGTTCCTGCGCGCCGATGAACATCTTGCCGCGCTCTTCCAGGTTCCACAGCGCATAGGCGACGGAAACCCCGTCCTCCATGGAAATCAGCACGCCCTGCCGGCGACCCTGGATCGGGCCCTTGTAGGGCGCCCAGCTGTGGAAGATGCGGTTCAGCACGCCGTTGCCGCGGGTGTCGGTCATGAACTCGCCCTGATAGCCGATCAGCCCGCGCGAGGGCACATGGGCGACGATGCGGGTCTTGCCATGGCCTGCGGGCTTCATCTCGACCAGGTCGCCCTTGCGGGCGCCGGTCAGCTTGTCGATCACCGCGCCGGTGTATTCGTCGTCGACGTCGATGATGGCTTCCTCGATCGGTTCCAGCCGGACGCCGTCCTCGTCGCGGAAGATCACGCGCGGGCGCGAGATCGACAGTTCGAACCCCTCGCGGCGCATGTTCTCGATCAGCACGCCCATCTGCAATTCGCCGCGGCCCGAGACGACGAAGGCGTCGCCGCCCGGCGTGTCCTCGACCTTGATGGCGACATTGGTCTCGGCCTCTTTCATCAGCCGTTCGCGAATCACCCGCGACTGCACCTTGTTGCCGTCGCGGCCTGCTAGCGGGCTGTCGTTGATGCCGAAGGTGACGCTGATCGTCGGCGGGTCGATGGGCTGAGCGGGCAGGGGGGTCTCCACCTCGGGCGCGCAGAGCGTATCGGCCACGGTCGCCTTGGACATGCCGGCGATGGTGACGATGTCGCCCGCCACCGCCTCGTCGATGGGCTGCTGGTTCAGGCCGCGGAAGGCCAGCACCTTCGAGATGCGGAACTGCTCGATGCGCTCGCCGTCGCGCGACAGCGCCTTGATCGTGTCGCCGGCCTTGGCGCGGCCGGCCTCGACCCGGCCGGTCAGGATGCGGCCGATGAACGGGTCGGCGCCCAGCGTGGTCGCCAGCATCTGGAAGGGCTCGTCCTGGCGCGCGATCTGCTTGGGCGCCTCGACATGGCGCAGCACCAGGTCGAACAGCGCCGACATGTCCTTGCGCGGCCCTTCCAGCGTCTCGTCGGCCCAGCCGCCGATGCCCGAGGCGTAAAGATGGGGGAAATCAAGCTGTTCGTCGCTTGCGCCCAGGTTCGCGAACAGGTCGAACACCTCGTCCAGCGCCTTGTCCGGGTCGGCGGCGGGCTTGTCCACCTTGTTCAGCACCACGATGGGCCGCAGCCCCAGGGCCAGCGCCTTGGAGGTCACGAACTTGGTCTGCGGCATCGGGCCCTCGGCGGCATCGACCAGCAGGCAGACGCCATCGACCATCGACAGGATGCGCTCGACCTCGCCGCCGAAATCGGCGTGGCCGGGCGTGTCCACGATATTGATGCGGGTGCCCTTCCACTCGACCGAGGTCGCCTTGGCCAGGATGGTGATGCCGCGCTCGCGCTCGATGTCGTTGCTGTCCATCACGCGCTCGGCCACGGCCTGGTTTTCGCGGAAACTGCCCGATTGCTTCAGAAGCTGATCGACCAGGGTCGTCTTGCCATGGTCGACATGGGCGATGATCGCGATATTGCGGATGTCCATAGGGGGCCTTTTTCAGAATTTGCGCCCCCGGTAACGCAGAGGGGCGCGAAAGGCCAGCGCCAATCGCAGGCCCGATGTCAGCGCAGGCCCAGGAGCCCGAGGATGAACAGCACCACGACGACAAGGCCGACGAGATAGATGATCGAGTTCATGACGGATTCCTCCCCTAGGCCGGCCGGGCGGGAGATCCGCCCGATCGCTGGCTGTCGCATGGGAAACCCGCCGCGGCGGCCAAGGTTCCAGCCCGACGGCAATCACGCATCCGGCGGGGCCAGTGATTCGATCAGCGGCCGGATGCCCGAAAGGTCGTAGCCGGCCCGAGCGGCGGTATCGAGCAGGTCGGCAACCGGCTCCTGCCCGGCGCGGGCCAGCGCCCAGAGCACGGTCGAGCGGTTGCCGGACCGGCAATAGGCCAGCTTGGGTCCGGGCGTGGCCAGGGCCTCGGCCTGGGCCGAGATCATCTGCGGCGTGATCTGGCCGGGGGTGAAGGGGTTGAAGTGATACTCCATCCCCGCCGCCTCGGCCGCCGCGCGCATCGCCTCGTGATCCTCGTCCGGGCCGACCTCTTCGTCGGGGCGGTTGTTGATCAGCACGCGAAAGCCGGCCTCGGCCAGGGCCGGCAGATCCTCGGGGCGGATCTGGGCCGCGACGGCCAGGTCGGGGGTCAGTTGTCGAAGGTCCATGCAGGGTTCCCTTGGCTGCGGTCGGGCCGCGACGGCGGCATGTGGCGACGGTTCCTTGCGTTTTGCCGTTCTGTCAAGCGCCATGGCGCCGGACGGGCCTAGCCGACCGCCCCTAGCCGACCGCGGACGTCTCTTCGACCAGCAGCGGCAGGTGGGCGAAATCGTCGAAGGTGCCGTGATGCGTCATCTGCTCGACCGGGGTCTTGCGATAGCCGCGGGTGAACAGCAGGAAGGGCACGCCGGTGTTGCTGGCGCATTCCTCGTCGAATTCGCTGTCGCCGACATAGACCCCGCGCAGCCTGTCGGGGTCGGCGCCCAGCCCGGCGAAGGCCGCGCGCAGGGGCGCCGGATCGGGCTTGCGCTGGGGCAGGGAATCGCCGCCCACCACGGCGCCGAACAGCTGCGCGATGCCGAAATGGTCCAGGATCGCCCGCGTCGGCCCCAGCGGCTTGTTGGTGCAAAGCCCCAGGGGATAGCCGCGATCGGCCAGGATCCCCAGCGCCTCGGCGACATTGGGATAAAGCCGGGTCAGGCCGGTCGCGTCGTGATAGCGGGTCATGAACGAGGCGACGAGGTCGCGATGCGCCTCGACCGGCAGCGCGGTGGTGCCGATGACGCGCCGCCACAGCAGGTCGACGCCGCCGCCGACGAAGCCGCGCACCTGGTCCAGCGTCAGGGGCGCCACGCCATGCAGGCGCAAGACGGCGTTCACGCAGGCATGGATGTCGGGCACGCTGTCGATCAGCGTGCCGTCAAGGTCGAAAACCACGGGGCAGGGGGCAAAGCAGATGTTCATTCAAGCCTTCCATTTGATCGAGCAACCCATCGAGGCCACCTGTTCGCGCGGGCCCTGCCCGGTTTCGGCGATCTGCGCCATGGCCGCGAACAGTTCGCGCGGGGCGTCCGGCGGTGCCGGATTGCGGCCCGAGGCGTCCAGCCTGCCGCGATACTGCAATTCGCCCGCGGCATTGTAGCCGAAGAAATCCGGCGTGCATTCGGCGCCATAGGCGCGCGCGACATCCTGGCTTTCGTCATAGAGATAAGGAAAGGTGAAGCCGTGTTTCCGGGCCTCGGCCTTCATCTGCTCGGGCCCGTCCTGGGGATATTCGCCGACGTCGTTGGCCGAGATCGCCACGACGCCCACGCCCAGCTGCTGCAATTCGGCGGCGTCGCGCCGGATGCGGTCGATAACGGCCTGCACATAGGGGCAATGGTTGCAGATGAACATGACCAGCGTGCCGCGCGGCCCGGCGATGTCGCCGAACGAGAACATGCGCCCATCGGGATCAGGCAGGGTGAAGTCCGGCGCCCTGGCACCGAAATCGCAAACCGGAGGACGAACGGCCATGGGCTCTCCTTGCTCGTGACCGCCGCTGGGTCTTGCGGGCGGTGGCTGTGGAAATTTGCGGTGGATTCGTCTGGCAGACTATGATGCGGAAAAGCGGAAAGGAAGTGCCTGCGCCGGACCTGGCCAATAGGTCGCAGGTCGCATGGGCTTGTGCGGTTGGGTTTTGGGCTGAGTTTATTTACATAAGACGGATTATCTGTGAAACTCATGTAGAAGGGGTGGATTCTATTTTGAATCGCGACCAGCCATGGTTTTCAGGCAGTTGCAACTCAAGGAGAAGCCCTCTTGGCCTCGCATCTCAGCTTCGATGAACGGGCACAGGTTGGCCGGACCCCCGTGGTCAATGTCTCGCTTGGCTATCCAGAGGACATCCGGTGGGGTGTCCATGGAAGCAGACCTACCGTGCACCAGGTTCGCGTCTAGTCGGTTCTTTTCGTCGCATTGGGAAGCACAGGCGCGGTCGTGGTTCTCGCTGGGATCAGTCTCGACGCATCCTGGCGGCTAATATGGCGGTCAGGTGCAGGGCTTCGAGCAGGTCTTCCAGCGTCCGGAGCACATTGTGTAGGCTGACCGACATGTCCTGGGCGGTACCTACGGTCACAACCAGGTAGAGGCCTGTTACAAGCCCTTTGTCGCAAAGACCGGCATCACCACCGCCTCGCTGGACAGCGACGACCCGGCGACCCGACGCCGTCCCCCTGCCTCGTGTTGACGATGCCGGAAGGCCGGATTCCGCCGACCGTCTGCCGATGAATCTTGTGTTGGCACGGGGGCCTGGGCCTTAATCCCTGCATGACGGAAACGCGGCGGACCTCTCTGTTTCGGCGTCTGAGGCTACGACTGGCCGCCTCGATCGGGGTTGCGGCTGCGGTGCTCGTCGGTCTCTGGCTCCAGGTCGAAGAGGCAAGGGCGCCACGGGATCCGCCCGAGGTCGCGGCCGGCCAGCCGGTCGATCTGGGCCGGGTCGAGATCACGCCGCTGGCCTTGACGCTGGCACCGCCCAGGCGCGAGGGCGAGCCCGAGCAGCTGCTGCTGCGCGCCCGGCTGCTGAACCTGACCGGAGAGAGCCAGGTCGCCGTCTTCGGCTTTCCGCCGCACCCGCCCGAGCTTGCCGCCGGCGGCGTCGCCTGGCCCGAGCCGGAGATCACGCTGGACCGCGATGGCGAGTTGCTGGTGCAGCTGCATCCGCGCCTGGCCGAGCGGGTGACGCTGGCCTGGCAGGTGCCGCCGGACTGGCAGCCCGGCCCGGTCTCGCTGACCTTCCACCGGCAGACCTTCAAGCTCAGGGACAATCTCTATGGCAAGGCGAACTGGCTGCTGTTCCAGCCTGTCGCCCGCATGTCCATGGTCCCGGAGGGGGCGCCATGATCCGCGCCGGCAGCATTGCCCTCGTGCTGGCCGGGGCCGCGTTGCTGGGCGCGATGATGCAGACCGCGCCCGACTACAACAGCGTCGTGCAGCCGTTCCCCAGTGCCGTCGCGGCGGGCGCGACGGGCGAGGCGCGCAGCTTCCGCGCCCGCTTCACCGGCCTGCGCCTGGCCGATCGCATCGCCTTTCGCCGCTATGGCCGCGACCTGGTCCGCGACAGCGACGGCGTGTTCCTGATCGCCGAGATCGAGGCCGAGGCCATTGGGACCTCGCAGCGCCTCGACGCCGTCTGGCAGGGCGCGAGCGGGCGGCGCTACGCGCTGTCCCGCCGCGCCGAGGACATTCCGCGCGGGCTGGAAAGCCGCTGGTTCCAGCCCGGCCTGGGCAACCACGCCGTCGCGGTATTCGAGTTGCCCGAGGACGAGGTGGCGGGGGGCGCGCTGGTGTTGACGGGCAGTTTCACCGCGGTTTTCGACAGCGCCCTGCACCTGGCCCCGCCGGCCCTGCCCGAGCGCCAGCCGATCATCCGGTTCGAGCCATGAGACCTCTCATGAGACATCTGCTGTGGATCCTCCTTGCCGCGGTCCTGCTGCTCGCCAACGTGGTGGTCGGGGGCTGGACCGAGATCACCGACCTGCGCCGCGCCCGCGAATGGCGGGTGGTGCAGGCCGGCGAGGCGGGGGCCGAGCTGCGGGGCGTGCATGTCCGGGTCGATCAGGTCTGGGCGGGAAGCGCGCCCAACCTGTCCGAGCGGGCGCTGGTGCTGGTCCGTCTGGCGCTGCGCGGTCCCGAGGCGGCGCGGCAGGGCTGGGCCGGTTGCGACATCAGCCTGCGCGACGCGGCGGATCGGGTCTGGCTGCCGCTGATCAGCGCCGATTCCGAGGGTGCCGTCCGGGTACTTTCCCCCGATGGCGAGAACAAGGGGCGCTGCAACCCCATTCCCTATGACGCGCCGCCGGATGGACAGGAGTTCCTGTCGGACCAGCTTTTCCTGGTGCCCTCCGAATTGCTGAAGGGTGCGCGGCTGCGCGTCTCGGCCTGGGGGACGCGGCCCGAGGCGCTGGAATTCGCGGTCACGCCGGTTCTGCGCGATCTGCAATAGCTGCCTTTTCCGCTTGGGCGCGCCCGGCCAGCTCCAACCCAGCGGCAAGGATGCAGAACTGCAGGACGCAGACCACCACGCCCTGCTGCGGCTGGCCGGGCGCGCCGAAAAGCAGGCCCAGCGGATATTGCGCCACCTGCCAGACCGACAGGTCCTGCGGCCCGATCAGCTCGGCCAGCCCGACCCAGGCCCAGCGGCCCGCCCAATCGGCCAGCCGCCACAGCACCAGCACCGAGACGGTCAGCGCGAAGCCCGCCGACCCGGCCAGCAGCACGCCGTTCGCCACCGCATGCCAGCGCTTGACCAGCCCGGCCCAGAAATGCCCGAGGAAGTCGGTCAGCGGCTTTGGCAGCCCCTGCCAGCGGTCCAGCACCTTGCCAGCCGAGCGCCGCGTTTCCTCGGCCATCATGTTCAGGTCGTGGCCATAGACGATGGCGCCGAGGTTGAACCAGATCAGCGGCAGCAGCGCATACCAGAACAGCCGCTCCAGCCAGGGCCACGGCTGGAAGACGGGCGGCCAGTCCACCGGGCGGCGCGCGGCATCGACCACCTCGGCCGCGGCCGGCGGAAACAGGTTCTGCCAGAATTCGCCCGGCGAGGGCAGCTGGGCCAGCCATGCGACGAAGCCCTCCTGCCAGCCCGAGATGACGTAAAGGCCCAGCACCGCCCAGCTCGCCTCGCAGGCGACGACCAGCAGCGGCCAGATCCCGGCCTCGCTGCGCTTGTGCATGGCCTTGGCGCCACGCCGGACCGCCCAGATCAGCAGCACGGCCACCACCACCCAGAGCGTGCTCTGCACCTCGAGCGCGGTGGGCGCCCGCTCGGGCGAGACGTCCGAGAAGTCGATGCGCTCCATCGAGGTGGAAAGGAACGCCTTGGAATAGTCGCGCAGCGTGTTCCCGAGCAGGCCCCAGCCGGCATAATAGCCGTAGAACGGGATCAGCACCGCCAGAAGCGCCCCGGCCAGCATGCCGATGCCCGGAGCCTCGGCAGCGCCTTCCCCGGCGGGCGGCGCCTCGCGGCGGCGCCTTGCGCGAAAGCGCAGCACCGGCAGCCCGTCGCGCATGATGACGAACATGGCGACGAACAGCACCAGCTGCAGCAGGATCACCGGCACCAGCGCGATCAGCCCGGCCAGCCGGTCGGCGAAGCCGATCTCGACCGCCAGCATCATCAGCACGGTGCCCAGCAGCCCGCCCGCCAGCCAGGTGGCGGCCAGCACCGCGCCGTAGTTCCGAAACAGCCGCGCCGCCAGCAGGACATGCTGGCGCAGGATATGCAGATCCCCGGTCATGGCCGCAGGATTGCAGGATCGCCCGCGCATCGCAAGCCGGGTTCAGGACTCGGCGTCGTCGGTGTGGCGGCCAAGGCCACTCGGCTCCGTCTCCCACATTCATCAGGATCGCGACCAGGATCATTGCAGGCATCCATCACCCAGCCTAAAATAGATGGGCGACCTCTGGCGCGGGGAGGAAGCGCCAGTTCCTGCGCGGCCCCGCCATGACGTTGAGGTAGTAGAGCTCGAAGCCGTATGGGGCGCCGCAAGGGTGGTGGCCGCGGGGGACCAGGGTGACGTCGCCGTCGCGCACCACCATAACCTCGTCGAGGCTGCCGTCGTCGGTATAGACCCGCTGCACCGCCCAACCGGTGGCCGGGTTCAGGCGGTGGTAATAGGTCTCCTCCAGATAGGTGATACGGGGGAAGTCGTCCTCGTCATGGCGATGGCTGGGATAGCTCGACCAGTGGCCGGCGGGGGTGAAGACCTCGGTGACCAGCAGGCTGTCGCAATAGTCCTCGGCCTCCATCGCGATGTTGTTGATGAAGCGGGTATTGCTGCCTTCGCCGCGCTGGGTCAGGACGATTCCCCCGGGGCCGATGCGGCGCGCCGCGTGCCCGCCTTTCCCCGGTGCCGAGCAGACGGCGATGGTGCAGTCGGTCTCGGCCTCGGCCGCCCAGTCCTGGCCGTTCGGGACATAGAGGCAATGCGGTGGCGTCTTCTCGAAGACATCCATCCGGTCTCCCAGCACGCCCCAGTCCTGCCCGGCGGCCCGAAACCTGGCCTTGCCCTCGACCATGACCAGGATGACCTCGTTGCCGCCGGTATCCTCGGTCGCGGTCTCGCCGGGACCCAGCCGGTAAAGGCCGAAGCTGACATATTTCCAGCCGGCGGATTGCGGCGTGACGTCGTAGATCTTGCCTTTCGTGGCAGGCGGTCTCAGCAGCAGGTCGCTCATCTGTCTCCTCCGGGTGGGTTGAATGTCACGAAGAAGCGCCAGCCCGCGTAAAGCCCGATGGCGACAAAGCTCGCGCCGAAGAAGGGCGCGCCCGAAAGAAATTCGAACAGCCCCCAGCCCAGGGCCAACGAGACCAGCAGCAGCCGGATCCAGAACGGGCGATAGAACATGTCGTCAAGATCGAACATTGTCAGACCTTTGGGTTCAGATCAGGTCAGCGCGCCTTTTCGCGCGCCTCGTCCCAGATCTTGCACAGGTTTTGATAGCGTTCGGCCATCTCCTCGACCGCCGCTGCGTCGTCCATATCACCCTTCAGCCAGTCTCGCGCGACCTCGCCGAAGATCGTCCGGCCGACCGCGAAGCCCTTGACCAGCGGAAAGCCGGCCGCGACCTGGAAGCTGGCGCGCAGTTCCGCCTCGGGGGCGTCGAGGCCCAGGACGACGATGCCGCGGGTGTGGCGGTCGTGGGCTTCGATGGCGGCGATGGCGTTGGCCCAGGCCGCGCGGCTCTGCATCGGCTCGAGCTTCCACCAGTCGGGATAGACGCCGATGGCATAGAACTGCCGGATCAGCGTGGCGGTGGTCTGCTCGTCCACCGGCCCGACCTTGGAGGGGATGATCTCCAGCAGGAACTCCAGCCCGTTGCGCCGTGCGGCCGTGAACAGCCGCTTGACCGTGGCCTCCTGGTCGGCGCGCGTCTCGGCATCGTCCTCGGGATGGCAGAAGCACAGCACCTTGACCACCTGCTCGCGCGCCCAGGCGCCCAGCCCGCCGCAATCGGGGCCCAGGTCCGGCTCCAGGTCCAGCGGCCGCGAGCCGGGCCACTCGCAGGGCCGCCCGATCCACAGCCCCGTCCCCGAGGCCCGATGCAGCGCCCGCCGCCCGATGCGGTCGTCGCAGAGGATGCCATGGCCGGGCCGGCCGTCGGCAACCTTCAGGGCGGCTTGCAGGCACAGCTCCTTGAAGGCGCCGGCCTTTTCCAGCGTATAGCCCGGCATCTCCTCCAACTGGACACGATGGTCGAAGGCAAAGACCCGCATGGTGGACCAGTCGCCGCCCATCCGGCCCTGGCGGTTGGTTGACCAGTGGATCTGCTCCAGCTCGGCATCGTTGCGCAGATCCGGCCGCAGCACGCCGCGCCTGAGGAAGAATTCCAGTTCCGCCAGCGACGGATAGGCCGGCGTGCAGCCGTGGCGCGAGACCGCGAAGGCGCCGCAGGCATTGGCATATTCCAGCGTGCGCGGCCAGTCCTCGCCGTCCAGCCAGCCCTTCATCAGCCCCGAGAAGAAGCCGTCGCCCGCCCCCAGCACGTTGAAGACCTCGATGGGGAAGCCGGGGCCGGCCTGGCCTTCGTCGAGGCTGTCCGGGATCGCGCCCTCGAAGGCCACCGCGCCCGCCGCGCCGCGCTTGCAGACCAGCGTGGCGGTGCTGACCGCGCGGATCGCGCGCAGCGCCGCGATGGTGTCGGTGCTGCCGCCGGCGATGTGGAATTCCTCCTCGGTGCCGACGATCAGGTCGAAGAGATGCAGCACCGATTGCAGCTTCGCGGTCACCGAGACGCTTTCCACGAAGCGGCTCTCGCCCGCGCCATGCCCGGCGACGCCCCAGAGGTTCGGGCGATAGTCGATGTCCAGCGCCGTCCGCGCGCCGTGCTTCCTTGCCAGCGCCAGCGCCTTCAGCACCGCCGCCTCGGTGCGCGGATGCGACAGATGCGTGCCGGTCGCCAGCACCGAGCGGGCCTCGGCGATGAAGCCCTCGTCGATGTCGTCCTCGCTCAGCGCCATGTCGGCGCAGTTCTCGCGGTAAAAGATCAGCGGGAACTGGTCCTCGTCGCGGATCCCCAGGATCACCAGCGCCGTCAGCCGCTCCGGGTCGGTGGCGACGCCGCGGGTGTCGACGCCTTCGCGCGAAAGCTGCTCGCGGATGAACCGGCCCATGTGCTCGTCGCCGACCCGCGTGATCACCGCCGAGCGCAGCCCCAGCCGCGCCGTCCCGCAGGCGATGTTGGTCGGAGACCCGCCGATATACTTCGCAAACGACCCCATGTCCTCCAAACGACCGCCAACCTGCTGGCCATAGAGATCGACCGAACTCCGGCCGAGCGTGATTAAGTCTAGCGTCTTCATGGTTCCCCCTCCCCCGACCGTTTTGGCGCGATGTGCGGCCCCCAAACAGGGGCCGCTGCCGTCAGACCGCCACGGGCGTCAGCCAGGGCTGGCCCTCGGCCTCATGGCTGTCCACGACCGCCTCGACGAAGGCCACGCCTTTCAGCCCGTCATAGACCAGCGGCAGGTTCTGCCCCAGCAGGTTGGGCTCGCGCCCTTCTTGCCGGGCGCGGATCGCCTCGGCGAAACCGGCATAAAGGTTGGCAAAGGCCTCCAGATAGCCCTCGGGATGGCCGGGGGGCGTGCGGATGCGCAGCCTGGCGTCCTCGGACAGGTCGTCCGCGCCGCGCTTGATGATCTGCACCCGGCCGTCCAGCGGCGTGAAGACCAGCTCGTTCGGCTGCTCCTGGAACCATTGCAGCGAGCCTTTTTCGCCGAACACCCGCAGCCGCACGCCGTTGGAATTGCCGATGGCCACCTGCGAGGACCACAAAAGGCCCCGCGCCCCGCCCTGATAGCGCATCATCACATGGGCGTTGTCGTCCAGCGCCCGGCCGCCGACGAAGGTCGCCAGGTCGGCGGTCAGGCTTTCCAGCGTCAGGCCGGTGACGAAGCCCGCCAGGTGATAGGCATGGGTGCCGATATCGCCGATGGAGCCGCCGCGGCCGTTCTTTTTGGGATCGGTGCGCCAGGCGGCCTGGGCATTGCCCGACTGCTCGATGGCGGTCGCCATCCATTCCAGCGGATATTCGACCTGCACCGTGCGGATCGCGCCCAACTCGCCGCGGGCGACGCGGACGCGGGCCTCATGGACCATCGGATAGCCGGAATAGGTATAGGTCACGCCGACGAAGCGGCCGCTCTCGCGCGCCAGCTTTTCCAGCGCCACGGCATCCTCCAGCGTCGCGGTCAGGGGCTTTTCGCAGATCACGTCGAAACCCGCCTCGATCAGCGCCTTGGCGATCGGGTAATGGGTGAAGTTCGGCGTGCAGATCGCCACGGCATCGACGCGATCCTCGCGCCCGGCCTCGCCCGCGATCAGTTCCGCATAGGTGCCATAGCTGCGTGCGGGGTCGAGCCCCTGCGAGATCGCGAAGACGCGGCCACGCTCGGGATCGACGTCAAAGGCCCCGGCCAGCAGCTGCCATTGCCCGTCCAGCCGCGAGGCGAGGCGATGGATATTGCCGATATAGGCGCCCTGCCCGCCGCCCACCATTCCAAGACGCAACATGGTCATTCCTCCAGTCCGAGCATCGCCCGATTGGCGCTGCGATTGGCGCCGGATTTCACGAAATCGTCGAAGGCGCGGTCCGACACCCGGATGATGTGATCCGCGATGAACTGCGCGCCTTCGCGGGCGCCGTCCTCGGGGTTCTTGACGAAGCATTCCCATTCCAGCACCGCCCAGCCGTCGAAGCCATGGGTCGTCAGCTTGGTGAAGATCGCCCCGAAATCGACCTGCCCGTCGCCGGGCGAACGGAAGCGGCCCGCGCGCCTGCTCCACGGCTGATAGCCGCCATAGGCGCCGGACTTGCCGTCCGGGCGGAACTCGGCATCCTTGACGTGAAAGGTCTTGATACGCTCGTGGTAGTGGTCGATGAAGGCCAGGTAATCCAGCGCCTGCAGCACGAAATGGCTGGGGTCATACATCAGGTTGGCGCGGGGATGGTTCCCGACCTTCTCCAGGAAATATTCCCAGCTATGGCCGTCATGCAGATCCTCGCAGGGGTGGATCTCGTAGCAGACATCCACGCCATGCGCGTCGAAATCATCGAGGATCGGCATCCAACGCCTTGCTAGTTCGTCGAAACCTTCCTCGACCAACCCCTCGGGCCATTGCGGATAGGGGTAAAGGTAGGGCCACAGCAGCGCGCCCGAGAAGGTGACATGCCGGTCGATCCCCAGCCGCTGCGAGGCGCGGGCGGCGAAACGCAGCTGCTCCTCGGCCCAGGCGCGGCGCGCGGTCGGGTTGCCGCGCACATGTTCAGGCGCGAAGCTGTCCATGATGACATCATGCGCCGGATGCACCGCCACCAGCTGGCCGGTGATATGCGAGGCGAATTCGGTGATCTGGAGCCCGTTATCGGCCAGCATCCCCTTGATCTCGTCGCAATAGGCATCGCTTTCGGCGGCCTTCGCCATGTCGATCAGGCGCGTGTCCCAGGTCGGGATCTGGACGCCCTTGAAGCCCTTGTCGGCCGCCCATGTCGCCAGGCTGGGCAGCGAGTTGTAGGGCGCGTCATCGGCCGCGAACTGGGCCAGGAAGACGCCCGGCCCCTTGATGGTCTGCATCGTCATGCCTCCAGTTTGGCCGCCGGGACCGGCGCGTCCTCATAGCCGCCATGGACGGACTGGTCGAAGGGGATCACCGCCCCGGTCATCATGCCGCTGTCGTCGGACGCCATCCACAGGACGGCGCGCGCGACTTCTTTCGGGTCGAGGATGCGGCCAAAGGGCTTCTGCGCCGCCGCCCGGTCGATGAAATCGGGATCGCCGGTTTCCGACAGCACCAGCGCGCGTTCGTGGTCCGAGTTCATCCAGCCGATGTCCAGCTGGTTGACGTGGATGCGATGGCGCATCAGCGCGAAACCGGCATGGCGGGTCAGCGTCGCCAAGGCCCCCTTGGAACCCGCATAGGGTGCGAGAAAGGGTTGCCCGACAAGCGCGGACATCGAACCGATATTGATGATGCGACCCTCGATCCCCTCGCGGGTCATCACCTTGGCCGCGTCCTGCATCAGGAAGAACGGCGCGCGGGTGTTGACCGCGAACATGCGGTCGAAGAGTTCCGGCGTGGTGTTCAGCAGGTTGCCGCGGTCGGTCAGGCCGGCGGCGTTGACCAGAATGTCCACGCGGCCGAAGCGTCGGTCGGCGGCGGGGATGATGGCCTGCACGTCCTCGATCCTGCCCAGGTCGGCGGCGACCATCTCGACCGGAACGCCGGTGGCCGCCGTGATTTCGGTCGCGACCGCCTGCCCTTTCTCGACGCCTCGGCCGACGATCACGATGCCCGCCGCACCGGCTTCGGCAAAGAGCCGCGCGATGGCCGCGCCAAGCCCCTGCGTGCCGCCGGTGACGACGGCGATCTTTCCATCGATGCGGTTCATTTCACCACCTCATAGCCTGCCGCCGCCATCACGCGCAGCAGCTCCTTGTGCCCCTTTTTCGCCATCTCCAGCGGGGGATTGGCGACGGGATCCTGCTCGGCCTCGACCACGAACCAGCCCTCGTAGCCCTTGGCCGCCAATGCCTTGACGATGGCCTCGAAATCCAGCGAGCCATCGCCCGGAACGGTGAAGGCGCCCTTGATGACGGCATCGAGGAAGCTTTCGCGCGTCCGGTCCAGCCCGTCCACGACCGCACGGCGGATGTCCTTGGTATGGACATGGGTGATGCGGGCATGGTGGTTCTCGATCACCCGCATCACGTCGCCGCCGGCAAAGGCCATGTGGCCCGCATCGAACAGCAGGGGCACCGAGGAATGCTTCATCAGCAGGTCGAGCTCTGCCTCGGTCTCGACCGCTGCCGCCATGTGGTGGTGGTAGGAAATCGGCATCCCCTGCCCCGCGCACCAGTCGGCGAAATCGCTGATCTTGCGACCATAGGCGGCCATCTCGGCCTCGGTCAGATTCGGCTTGGTGGCCAGCGGCGCGGAACGCACGCCCTGGATGGAGCGCGCGGTTTCGCCATAGACGATGCAGGGCGCGCCGGCGGCGATGAAGAACGCCATCTGCTGCGCGATTCGGTCCTTTTCCACCTCGATATCGCCGTCCAGCAGCAGGCCCGAGAACCAGCCGCCGCAGACCGAGATGCCGAAACGGTCGAGGATCGGCCCCAGTTCGGCCATGTCCATCGGAAAGCGCCGGCCGGTCTCCATGCCGGTAAAGCCGGCCTCGGACGCCTGCCGCAGGCATTCCTCCAGGCTGACGTCATCGGACAGTTCGGCCAGGTCGTCGTTCCACCACGCGATCGGCGCGATGCCAAGTTTCGCTTTCATTTACACACCCAGGCGCTGCGCTTCGCGGATCTTTTCCTGCGCCGCACGGGCGGCGCGGACGGTTTCGAAATTCGAGATCTCGGGCACGCCGACGTCCCAATCCGCATCCCCCGGCACCCATTTCCAGGCATCCGAGACGATCGAGACCACCGTCACCCCGTCATGCGCCAGCGCATCCTGCATCGCGCCCTCCAGATCGGCCAGGCTTTCGGCCTTGACGGCGCGGGCGCCCATCGCCTCGGCATGTTTCACGAAATCGACATGCAGCGGGTTGTCGCGGTTCCGGATCCGGCAATCGGCCAGCAGGTTGTTGAAACCGGGCACGCCCTTGGCCTGCTGCAGCCGGTTGATGACCGCGAAGCCGCCGTTGTCGCAGACCACCACGACCATCTTGTGCCCGGTCAGCGCCGCCGAATAGATGTCCGAGTTCATCATCATGTAGGTGCCATCGCCCAACATGACGATGGGCGTGCCGCCCGTCGCGCCCGGCCCCTCCTGCGCCATGGCGCAGCCCCAGCCGGCCGCGATCTCGTAGCCCATGCAGGAAAAGCCGAATTCGCAGTCGAAGGTGTTCGGGTTCTTGACCCGCCAGCCCTTGGTCACTTCGCCCGGCGTGCCGCCCGCCGCGGCGATCAGCGTGTCGTTCGGCCCGGCGACCTTGTTCAGCACGCCCACGACCTGCGCATAGGACGGCACCAGCTCGTTGGTCGGCGCCTGATGGTCGTCCAGCAGCTTGTTCCATTCGGCGAACAGGGTCTTGGCGCGTTTCATCAACCCGGCATCGGCCGCGTAATCGCCAAGCGCCGCGTCCAGATCGCCGATGGTTTCCAGCGCATCGCCGACCACCGCCAGCGACCGATGCTTGACGGCATCGAAGCGCGCCGCGTTGACCGAGATGAACCGCGCATCCTCGGCGAAGGCCGTCCAGGAGCCGGTGGTGAAATCCTGCAGCCGGGTGCCGATGGCCAGGATCACGTCGGCCTCTTTCGCCAGCGCATTGGCCGAGGTCGAGCCGACGATGCCGATGGGTCCGGCATGGACCGGATCGTCATGGGTCAGCGCGCCCTTGCCGGCGATGGTCTCGACCACCGGGATGCCGCGCTTGGCGGCGAAATCCGCCAAGGCGCCCTCGGCCAGCGAATAGCGCACGCCGCCGCCCGAGATGATCAGCGGCTTCCTGGCCGTTTTCAGCAGTTCGGCCGCCGCCGCGACCGCGTCGCGGTCGGGACGCGGGCGCGGGATCAACCAGACGCGCGGTTCGAAGAAAACCTCGGGGTAATCATAGGCCAGTTCCTGCGTGTCCTGCGCCAGCCCGATGAAGGCCGGGCCGCAATCGGCGGGGTCCAGCATGGTGGCGACGGCCTGCGGCAGCGACTGGATCAGCTGTTCGGGCAGCGTGATGCGGTCCCAGTAGCGCACGACCGATTTGAAGGCATCGTTCGCGGTGATGGTCGGGTCGCCGAAATGCTCGACCTGCTGCAGCACAGGATCGGGCAGGCGATTCGCGAAGGTGTCGCCGGCGATCAGCAGCACCGGCAGCCGGTTCGCCATGGCGACGCCCGCCGCCGTCACCATGTTCAGCGCCCCCGGCCCGATCGAGGTCGCGGCGACCATCAGTTGCCGGCGACGCTTGGCCTTGGCGAAGCCGATGGCGGCCAGCGCCATGGACTGTTCGTTCTGGCCGCGCCAGGTCGGCAGCTGGTCCTGGACCTGCTCCAGCGCCTCGGAAAGGCAGGTCACGTTGCCATGGCCGAAGATGCCGAAGACGCCCGCGAACAGCGGGACACGCGCGCCCTCGATCTCGGTGAACTGGTTGCAAAGGTAACGAACAAGGGCCTGGGCCATGGTCAGGCGCACGGTCTTGCGTGGCATCTCGCCTCCTCCTGCGGATGGTGTTTTTCAGACGATACGGAATGATGATTGACAATGCAATAGTTCTGCAATGATTATTGCGAAACGAATTTCGGGAGGAACCCATGACAGGAATCGCCGTCCTCGGCACTGGCCGCATCGGCCGCATGCATGCCGAAAACATCGCCGCCCATCCGCGCGCCCGGCTGGCAGGCGTCTATGACATCCATGCCCCCGCAGCCGCCGAAGTCGCAGCCCAACTGGGCGTGTTGCAATTCGATTCGGTCGAGGCGGCGCTGGCCTCGGCCGAGGTGGATGCGGTGCTGATCGCCAGCTCGACCGCCACCCATGCCGATCTGATCGAGCAGTCGGTCGCGGCGGGCAAGGCGATCCTGTGCGAAAAGCCCATCGACCTGTCGCTGGGCCGGGTAAACGCCTGCGCAACGAAAATTGCCGGCACCGGCCTGCCGATCATGCTGGGCTTCGTGCGCCGCTTCGACAGCGGCCATGCCGGGGTCCGGCACGCCATCGAATCGGGCCGGATCGGCGAGTTGCACCAGGTCACGATCACCTCGCGCGATCCGGGCATGGCGCCCGACGCCTATATCGCGGCCTCGGGCGGCATCTTCCGCGACATGACCATCCATGATTTCGACATGGCCCGCTTCATCCTGGGCGAGGAAGTGACCGAGGTCAGCGCCACCGGCTCGCGCCTGGTCGACCCGGCCCTGATGCAGCGCTGCGACGATTACGACACCGTCACCGTTGTCCTGAAGACCGAATCGGGCAAGCAGGCAATCATCACCAACTCGCGCCGTGCCGTCTATGGCTACGACCAGCGCGTCGAGGCCTTCGGCAGCGCCGGCATGGCGATTTCGGAAAACCGGACGCTGGATCATGTCCGGCTCTATGGCGCGGAATTCACCGACCGGGCCGCACCGCTGAAGAATTTCTTCATCGACCGTTACGCCGATGCCTTCGCGGCCGAGATCGGCGCCTTCGTCGATGCCATCGAACAAGGCAAGCCGGTGCCGGTCGGGTTCGAGGACGGCAGGCAGGCGCTGCTGCTGGCCGAGGCCGCGATCCGTTCCGCCGCCGAGGGCCGCACGGTCGCAACCAGGGAAATCGCATAAGCCATGTATTCGCAATTCGGACTGTTCATCGACGGTCGCTGGACCCCCGGCACCGTCAGCGGAGAGGTCATGTCTCCGGTCACGGAAAAACCGCTGGGTCGGGTGGCCCTTGCCACCGCCGAGGACACGCAGGCGGCACTGGATGCTGCCGCACGCGCCCTGCCCAAGCTGCGCGAGATGGGTGGCTTCGGCCGCGCGGGAGCCCTGCACAAGGCCGCGGACGAGATGATCCGCCGCGCGGATGAGGCCGCGCGGATGATCTCGGCCGAGACCGGCAAGCCCATCGCGCAGGCCGGCCGGGAATGGACCCTTGCCTGCGACCAGTTCCGCTGGTTCGCCGAGGAGGCGCGCCGCATCTATGGCCGCATCGTCGACAGCCGCGTCCCCGGCGGCCGTTTCGAGGTGACGCGCGAGCCGGTGGGGATCGTCGGCGCCTTCACCGCCTGGAACTTCCCCGCCGCCCTGCCCGCCCGCAAGCTGGCTCCGGCGCTGGCCGCCGGCTGCCCGGTGGTGCTGCGCCCGTCCTCGCAGACGCCGGGCGTGGCGATGGTGATGGTCGACTGCCTGCGTGCGGCGGGACTGCCCGATGGGGCGGTGAACCTTGTCGTCGGCTCGACCGGCGCAACCTATGCGCCGATCATGGCGGACAGCCGGGTGCGCAAGGTCAGCCTGACCGGCTCAACCCGTGTCGGCCAGCAGATGATCCGTGATGCCGCCGATACGGTGAAGAAGGTTTCGATGGAGCTTGGCGGCAACGCGCCGCTGATCATCCATGACGATGCGGACCTGGAAGCCGCGCTGGACCTGACCGTGCCGACCAAGTTCGCCAATTGCGGGCAGGTCTGCGTGACCCCGGACCGGATCTTCGTGCATGACAGCCTGCACGACGCCTTCGTGGACGGATTTGTTTCGCGGACGGCGCAGATCAAGCTGGGCGACGGGATGGACCCCGACACCGGCATGGGCCCGCTGATCAATGGCGGACGACTGGCGGAAATCGAGGAAATCGTCGCCGATGCCGTCCGCGCCGGGGCCAAGCTCGCGCATGGCGGCAAGCGTCCGGCGCATCTGAACAGCGGCTTCTTCTTCGAGCCGACGGTGCTGACCAATGTTACCGACGACATGAGGGTCTTTGCCGAGGAGAACTTCGGTCCGATCGCCGCCATCACCCGCTTCTCGACCGAGGACGAGGCGCTGGCGCGCGCCAATGCATCCGACATGGGGCTGTCTGCCTATGCCTTCACCCGCTCGCCCGACCGGGCGCGGCGCATGTCGGCGGGGCTGAAGGCCGGCATGGTCGGCATCAACAGCTTCGCGCTGGCCGCATCCGAGGCGCCCTTCGGCGGCACCAACCATTCCGGCATGGGCCGCGAGGGCGGCATCGAGGGGATCGAGGATTACCTCGACACCAAGCTCGCGCAGATCGTGTTCTGAGGGGAGGAAACGCGATGTTCACCAACAAGCTCAAACAGCAATGGGCCGAGGGGCGCGCCGCAATCAACGGCTGGCTGTCCATCGGCAACCCGCTGACTGCCGAGATCATGGCGGCGCAGGGCTATGACAGCATCACCATCGACGCCCAGCACGGCGCGCTGGACTACAGTGCCGTGCTGCCCATGCTGCAGGCGATGCGGGCCTCGGGCGTCACGCCGATGGTCCGCGTGCCCTGGCGCGAGCCGGGCGCGATCATGAAGGCGCTGGACGCCGGCGCACAGGGCATCATCTGCCCGATGGTCAACTCGGCCGAGGAGGCGGCGGAATTCGTCAGCTACATGCGCTATCCGCCGCATGGCCAGCGCAGCTTCGGTCCGACCCGCGCCACCTTCGCCTATGGCGGCTATGGCGTGGCGGCGAACGATCAGGTGCTCGCGCTGGCAATGGTCGAGACCCAGCAGGGCATGGACAACCTGGACGCCATCGCGGCGACCCCCGGTCTCGACGGCATCTATGTCGGCCCGGCGGACCTGACGCTGGGCACGCAGGAAGGCCGCCTGCCCCCCGCCTTCGACCGCGAAGAGCCCGAGATGATCGCGCTGCTGCAGCGCATCAAGGATGCCTGCCAGGCGAACGGCATCCGTGCCTGCCTGCATTGCGGCACGCCGGAATATGCCGCGAAAGCCATCGGCTGGGGGTTCGACCTGACCACGGTCGGCGGCGACACCCGCCTGCTGGCCGGCGCGGCCAGCGCCTCGGTCGCGACCTGGCGCGACCTGACCGGCTCCGCCCCCGCCTCCGCAACGAAAGGAGCCTATTGATGCCGCATCTTCTTGTTGCCGGAAAGCTGCATCCCGCGGGAGAGGCGCTGCTGCGCGAACTCCCCGCCCGCGGCATCACCGTGGATTATGTCGAGGAAATCTCGGAACCCTCCTACGCGCCGCTGATCCAAAAGGCCGATGCGCTGGTGATCCGAACCCAGCCGCTGTCAGCTGCCACCGTCGCACTGGCCGAGAGGCTGAAGGTCGTCTCGCGCCACGGCGTCGGCTACGATGCCGTCGATCTCGCCGCGCTGAACGAACGCGGCATTGCCCTGACCATCGTCGGCGACGTGAATTCGATCTCGGTCGCCGAACATGCGATGATGCAGTTGCTGGCCGGGGCCAAACGCGTGCTGCTGGCCGACCGCGCGGTCCGCGAGCCCGGCCAATGGGGCTGGCGCAACCGGCTAGAACAGCAGGAAATCTCGGGCAAGAACCTGCTGATCATCGGCTATGGCCGCACCGGGCAGCGCCTTGCCCGCATGGCCGCCGGTTTCGAGATGAACGTCCGCGCCTTCGACCCCTATCTTTCGCGCAAGGGCTGGCCCGAAGGTCCGGTGGCAGAGGTCACCGACCTGGACGAGGGGTTGGCCTGGGCCGACTGCATCTCGATCCATGTGCCCAAGGCCGACAAGCCGGTGCTGGGGGCAAGGGAGATCGCCCTGATGAAGCCGGGCGTCGTCCTTGCCAATACGGCGCGCGGCGGCGTGGTGGACGAGGCGGCGCTGGCCGAGGCGCTGGCCTCGGGCCAGGTCGGCGCTGCCGGGGTCGATGTCTTCGACGAAGAGCCGCCCAGCGGTTCGCCCTTGTTCGACCAGCCGACCGCAGTGCTGTCGCCCCATATCGCCGGGCTGACCGCCGAATGCGGCAAACGCATGGCCATCGCATCCATCCGGAACGCGATCGACTATCTGGACGGCACGGTTGACCATGCTCTCATCGTCAATCCGACTTTCGCCCATGCTTGAGACGATGCACCGCCGACTTGCGGCTTTCGGAGCCGTCGTCGGACAGGCGACGGTTCTTCGTTACGGCGGTGCCGCATTCATATCGGACCTGCCACGGCGCCTGGAGCAGGATCTTCCAGCACCGCCGCACAACGGCCCACCACCGCGCAGCCGTGCCGAAACCCCGTCAATCGGCCGTCTCGTCCGCCATCTGGATGGCGGCTGAGTGCAACGTCACTTCAAACCGGATACTGCCCATGTCTGACAAACCCGTCCTGCGTATCGGCCTGATCGGCACCGGCTTCATGGGCAAGGCCCATGTCTTCGGTTTCGCCAGCGCGCAGAAGGTCTTCGACCTGCCCTACCAGCTGGAACTGCATACGGTCGCCGACGTCACCGAGGCAGCAGCCGCCCGTGCCGCCGCCGATTTCGGCTTTGCCCATGCCACCGCCGACTGGCGCAGCATGGTCGCGGACCCCGAGATCGACGTGATCGACATCACCGCCCCGAATGCGCTGCACAAGGAGATGGCCCTGGCCGCCATTTCCGCCGGCAAGCACGTCTATTGCGAAAAACCGCTGGCGCCGCTGGCCTCGGATGCGCGCCAGATGGCGGATGCGGCGGCGGCCAAGGGCGTCAAGACCCAGGTCGGTTTCAACTATCTCTGCAACCCGATGCTGCGGCTTGCGCGCGAGATGATCGCGGCGGGCGAACTAGGCGAGATCCGCGGCTATCGCGGGCTGCATGCCGAGGATTACATGGCCGATGCCGACGGCCCCTGGACCTTCCGCCACGATCCGGCGGGTGGCGGCGCGCTGGCCGATATCGGCAGCCATGCGCTGGCCACGGCCGAATTCCTGCTCGGTCCGATCACCGAGGTGATGGGCGATTGCGTCACGATGATCGGCCGGCGCCCCGACGGCCAGGGCGGCACGCGTGCCGTGACCGTGGACGATGTCGGCCGCGCCTTCCTGCGCTTCGCCAATGGCGCGCAGGGCTCCATCGAGGGCAACTGGATCGCCACCGGCCGCAAGATGCAGCATGATTTCGAAGTCTATGGCACCAGGGGCGCGCTGACCTTCAGCCAGGAACGCTTCAACGAGCTGCATTTCTACTCGACCGCCGACGCGCCCGGCCGGCACGGCTTCCGCCGCATCGAGGCCAGCCCCGACCACCCGCCCTATGGCCGCTTCTGCGTCGCCCCCGGCCATCAGATCGGCTTCAACGACCTGAAGGCCATCGAGATCGAGGGTTATCTGCGCGCCATTTCCGGCGAGATCCCCGAGCCCTTCGGCTTCGCGGCCGGTCTGCGCATCCAGCGGCTGGTCGAGACGATCCAGCGCTCCTCCGCCGCGCGGCAGTGGATGTCGGTTACGGCCTGAGAATCCGCTGCCGCCTCCCTCCCGCGGCATCGGCTGGGGCGCTCTTCGCCCCTTCCCCCAGGTGCCCGGCTGCGCGCCGGGCACCCACCTTTCGAAAGGGCTCTGCATGTTCCGAAAGATTCTTATTGCGAACCGTGGCGAGATTGCGATCCGCGTGATGCGGGCGGCGAACGAGCTGGGCAAGAAGACGGTCGCGGTCTATGCCGAGGAAGACAAGCTGAGCCTGCACCGCTTCAAGGCGGACGAGGCCTACCGCATCGGCGGCGGCCTGGGGCCGGTGGCGGCCTATCTGTCGATCCCCGAGATCATTCGCGTCGCGAAGGAAAGCGGCGCCGATGCCATCCATCCGGGCTATGGGCTTCTGTCCGAAAACCCCGATTTCGTCGACGCCTGCACCGCCGCCGGCATCACCTTCATCGGGCCGAGCGCCGACACCATGCGGGCGCTCGGCGACAAGGCCTCGGCGCGGCGCGTGGCGATCCAGGCCGGCGTGCCGGTCATCCCCGCGACCGAGGTGCTGGGCGAGGACATGGAGGCGATCAAGCGTGAGGCCGCGCAGATCGGCTATCCGCTGATGTTGAAAGCCTCCTGGGGCGGCGGCGGGCGCGGCATGCGGCCGATCATGGGCCCCGAGGAACTGCCCGAGAAGGTGCGCGAGGGCCGGCGCGAGGCCGAGGCCGCCTTCGGCAACGGCGAGGGCTATCTGGAAAAGATGATCCTGCGCGCCCGGCACGTCGAGGTGCAGCTCTTGGGTGATGGGCATGGCGGGCTCTATCACCTCTACGAGCGCGACTGCACCGTGCAGCGCCGCAACCAGAAGGTGGTCGAGCGCGCCCCGGCGCCCTACCTGACCCCCGAACAGCGCGCCGAGGTCTGCGAGCTGGCGCTGAGGATCGGCCGCGCCGTCGGCTACCGCAACGCCGGCACCGTCGAGTTCCTGATGGATATGGACAGCCAGCAGTTCTACTTCATCGAGGTGAACCCGCGCGTCCAGGTCGAGCATACCGTGACCGAGGAGGTCACCGGCATCGACATCGTGCAAAGCCAGATCCTGATCGCCGAGGGCGCGACGCTGGCCGAGGCCACCGGCGTCGCCCGGCAGGAGGACGTGCATCTGAACGGCCACGCCCTGCAATGCCGGGTCACGACCGAGGACCCGCTGAACAACTTCATTCCGGATTACGGCCGCATCACCGCCTATCGCAGCGCCACCGGCAACGGCATTCGCCTCGACGGCGGCACCGCCTATTCCGGCGGCGTCATCACCCGCTATTACGACAGCCTGCTGGTCAAGGTCACGGCCCATGCCCAGACCCCGGAAAAGGCCATCGCGCGCATGGACCGGGCCCTGCGCGAGTTCCGGGTGCGCGGCGTGGCGACGAATATCGAATTCGTCATCAACCTCTTGAAGCACCCGACCTTCCTCGACGACACCTATACCACCAAGTTCATCGACACCACGCCGGACCTGTTCGCGTTCCGCAAGCGCCGCGACCGGGCGACGAAGCTCTTGGTCTACCTGGCCGACATCACCGTGAACGGCCATCCCGAGACCGCCGGCCGCCCCCGCCCGCCGGCCGAGGCCCGCATCCCGGTGCCGCCCCGGCCGCAGGCCGATCCGGCGGCCGAGCCCGCCCCCGGCACCCGCCAGCTGCTGGAGCAAAAGGGCGCCAAGGCCGTCGCCGACTGGATGCTGGGCGAGAGGCGGCTCTTGATCACCGACACCTCGATGCGCGACGGGCACCAGAGCTTGCTGGCCACGCGCATGCGCTCGATCGACATGATCCGGGTGGCGCCCTCTTACGCCGCGAACCTGCCCGGCCTGTTCTCGGTCGAATGCTGGGGCGGGGCGACCTTCGACGTCGCCTATCGCTTCCTGCAGGAATGCCCCTGGCAGCGGCTGCGCGACATCCGCGCCCGCATGCCCAACCTGATGACGCAGATGCTGCTGCGGGCCAGCAACGGCGTCGGCTACACCAACTATCCCGACAACGTGGTGCAAAGCTTCGTCGCCCAGGCGGCCAGGACCGGGGTCGACGTGTTCCGGGTCTTCGACAGCCTGAACTGGACCCCGAACATGCGCGTCGCCATGGATGCGGTGATCGAGAGCGGCAAGATCTGCGAGGGCACGATCTGCTATACCGGCGACCTGCTCGATCCCGCGCGCGCGAAATACGACCTGCAATATTACCTCAGGATGGCGCGCGAGCTCAGCGATGCCGGCGCGCATATCCTTGGCCTCAAGGACATGGCCGGCCTCTTGAAGCCCGCCTCGGCCGCCATCCTGATCCGCGCGCTGAAGCAAGAGATCGGCCTGCCGGTGCATTTCCACACCCATGACACCGGCGGGCTCAGCGGCGCCTCGATCCTGGCCGCGGCCGAGGCCGGGGTGGATGCGGTGGATTGCGCCATGGATGCGCTCTCGGGCAATACCTCGCAGCCCTGCCTGGGCTCGGTGGTCGAGGCGCTGCGCCACACCGACCGCGACACCGGGCTGGACATCGAGGCGATCCGCCGGATCTCCAACTACTGGGAGGCGGTGCGCGAGCATTACGCCGCCTTCGAGAGCGGCTTGCAGGCCCCGGCCTCGGAGGTCTGGCTGCACGAGATGCCCGGCGGCCAGTTTACCAATCTCAAGGCGCAGGCGCGCTCGCTCGGGCTCGAGGAGCGCTGGCACGAGGTCGCCCAGGCCTATGCCGAGGTGAACCGGATGTTCGGCGACATCGTCAAGGTCACGCCCAGTTCCAAGGTGGTGGGCGACATGGCGCTGGTGATGGTGGCGCAGGGGCTTTCGCGGGCGCAGGTCGAGGACCCGGCGGTCGAGGTCGCCTTCCCCGATTCGGTCGTCGACATGATGCGCGGCAACCTGGGCCAGCCCCCCGGCGGCTGGCCCGAGGCCTTGCAAAGGAAGGTGCTGAAGGGCGAGGCGCCGCTGACCGCCCGCCCCGGCGCGGCGATGCCGCCGGTCGACATCGCGGCCGCCCGCGCCGAGTTGGTCCGCCAGCTGGAAGGCAAGGCGGTCGACGACGAGGACCTGAACGGCTACCTGATGTATCCCAAGGTGTTTTTGGACTACATGGGCCGGCACCGGCAATACGGCCCGGTGCGGGTTCTGCCGACGCGGGCCTTCTTCTACGGCATGGAGCCGGGCGAGGAGATCGAGGCCGAGATCGACCCCGGCAAGACGCTGGAGATCCGGCTGCAGACCGTGGGCGAGACCGACGAGAAGGGCGAGGTCAAGGTCTTCTTCGAGCTGAACGGCCAGCCGCGGGTGATCCGGGTGCCGAACCGGCTGGTGAAGGCGCAGACCGCCGCCCGTCCCAAGGCCGATCCGACGAACGAGGGCCATCTCGGCGCCCCCATGCCCGGCGTCGTCGCCTCGGTCGCCGTCGCCCAGGGGCAGAAGGTCAACCCCGGCGACCTGCTGCTGACCATCGAGGCCATGAAGATGGAAACCGCCATCCACGCCGACAGAGCCGGCCTGATCAAGACCCTCCACGTCAGACCGGGCGAACAGATCGACGCAAAAGACCTCATGATAGAGATGGAATAGAAAGAAAGAGGGCTTGGCACCCTGCAATAATTATTGCAGACTTGGCGGCAGAGGAACGCCATGCCAACAAGCCACCCGCCGCAGGATTACGAAGAGCTGATCCGCATCATCCATGATCGCCACGATCAGATGAGCAAGACCTATCAGCGCATCGCCGTCTACCTGACCCAGAACCCCAACGAGGTCGCCGTCCATTCGGTGAATGCCATCGCCGAGCGGTGCGGCATTCACGCCTCGAGCTTCGTGCGCTTCGCGCAATCCCTGGGCTACAAGGGCTTCAAGGAATTGCAGGCGCTGTTCCAGAAGCGCCTGGCCACCGCCGCTCCGGGTTTCGAGGCCCGCGTCAAGGCGCTGGAAACCGAGCTGAAGGGTGCGGGCGACCCGACCGAGATCGGCTTCCTGCGCGACCTGGTGGTGCGCGACATCGCCTCGCTTCAGCAATTGCTGGACGAGGTCAATCCCGAGGACCTGGCGCTGGCCGCCAACCTGCTGGACCGTGCGGACATCATCTACCTGATCGGCCAGCTGCGCTCGTCGCCGGTGGTGGAGCTTTTGCGCTATGTGCTGACCATGCTGGGCAAGCGCTGCGTGCTGCTGGACCCCGGTGGCGGGCTGGCCACGCATATCGGCCGCACCATTCGCAAGACCGACGTTCTGCTGGCGGTCTCGTTCCGCTTTTATGCCAACGAGGTGGTGAACGTGGTCGAGGAAGCGGGCCAGAAAGGCATCGATATCATCGCCATCTCGGACAGCACGCTGTCGCCCCTGGCGCGGTGGGCGCGGGTGCTGTTCCCGGTTCCCGAGCACGATTACACCTTCTCGCGCTCGCTGGCCGCGCCGATGTGCCTGGCGCAGGCGCTGGTGGTGGCCGTCGCTGCCCGCGTGCAGCACAATGACGAGGATCCGCGCATCCCGACCGTGACCGGGACCTAGAGCCCGGCCAGCCCGTCCCAGACCAGCTTGACCCCGACCAGCGCCACCGAGGCATAGGTGAAGGGATAGAAGATGCTGGCGCGCATGTGGCGAACCACCCAGCCCCCGAGCCAGGTTGCCCCTATCGCCAGCGGCAGCATGGCGGCGGCGCGGGCCAGGTTATCGGAACCGAACTCCCCCAGCGCGGCATAGGGGACCAGCTTCAGCGCATTGGTCACGGCAAAGAACATCACGGTGGTGCCGGTGAAGAGTTTCGGATCCAGCCGCAGCGGCATCATGTAGATCTGAAGGGGTGGCGCTCCGGCATGGGCGACGAAGCTGGTATAGCCGGCCAGCCCGCCCCAGAAGCGGGCGGCAGCCGGACGCGCGCCGGCCAGCGCGGCGCCCTGCCCCGTTCCGACAAGCGCACGTGCCACGAAGGCCAGCGAAACCAGTCCCACGACCAGGCGAACCGCCGAGTCCGAGACCAGTTCGGCGCTGGCCCAGCCGATCCCGATGCCTGCGACCGCTCCGGGCATGATCCGACGCATGATCTGCCAATCGACCCAAGCCCGCCAGCTTGCCACGCTGACCACATCCATCACCACCAGCACCGGCAGCAGGATCGCCGCTGCCGTGACCGGGGGCATGACCAGGGCCATGAGCGGCACGCCGAGCAGGCTCATGCCGCCAAGGCCGCCCTTGGAAAGACCGACCAGGACGACGGCCAGCGCGGTCACGGCCAGTTCGGTCGGCGATGCGAAGATGGTCCAATGCATGGCGGTATCCATGAAAAAGGCCCGGAGCGAGGCGCTCCGGGCCCAAAGCCTGGGGGAAGGTCAGGCTTTCTTGCTGCGGGCGTTCTGGCGGAAGGTATCGGCCACGACGGCGGCGACGATGATCACGCCCTTGACGATTTCCTGGTAGAAGGCATCGACCCGCAGGAAGGTGAAGCCCGACATCATCAGCCCCAGGATCAGCGTGCCGATCACCGTGCCGAAGATCCGCCCGCGCCCGCCGCTGAGCGAGGTGCCCCCGATCACGGCCGCGGCGATGGCGTCAAGCTCATACATCATGCCCATGCCGGCCTGCGCGGTCTCGGCGCGGGCGGCGGTGACGATGCCGGCCAGCCCCGCCAGCAGCCCGGCGATGGCATAGACCTTGATCAGGTGGCGCTGCACGTTGATGCCCGAGACGCGCGCCGCCTGCGGGTTGGCGCCGATGGCATAGGTGAACTTGCCATAGCGCGTATAGCGCAGGGCGATATGGAAGATCAGCGCCACCGCCAGGAAGATGAAGACCGGCCAGGCGCCCGATCCGATCGCGGCGAAACCGTCGGTGGGGAAGCTGATCGGCTGGCCCTTGGTATACCATTTGGCGATGCCGCGCGCCGTCACCATCATGCCCAGCGTGGCGATGAAGGGCGGAATCCCGGTCAGCGCGATCAGCGCGCCGTTGATCATCCCTGCGATCAGCCCAAGCCCAAGCCCGACGGCCAGCGGCACGATGACCGGCAGGTCCGTCAGCGCCGGATACATGGCCCGCGCGTAATCGCCCGACTGCGCCACGCTCATGGTGATCATCGCCGTCATGGCGACGACCGAGCCGGACGACAGGTCGATGCCGCCGGTGATGATGACCTGCGTGACGCCGATGGCGATGATGCCCACGACCGAAACCTGCAGGATCATGATCGTCAGGCGACGGGTGTTCATCAGGAAGCTCTGGCCCTGGAAAATCCAGCCCAGGATCTCGAAGACCAGCGCGACGGCGACCAGCACCAGCAGGATGTTCAGCTCCTGCGGCAGCCCTCGGCGCTGTCGCTTGACGGGTTCGATCTGCACATTGTCCATGATAATGTTCCTCCTCGGGCGCCGTGCGCCGCGCGGGCCTCAGCGGGCCGCCAGTTCCATGATTTTCACCTGGGTCGCCTCGGCCCGGTCCAGGATGCCGGTCATATGGCCCTCGTGCATGACCATGATCCGGTCGGACATGCCCAGAACCTCGGGCAATTCGGACGAGATCATGATGACCGCGACCCCCTGCTGCGCCAGGCCAGAGATCAGCCGGTGGATCTCGGCCTTGGCGCCGACGTCGATGCCGCGGGTCGGCTCGTCCAGGATCAGGATCTGCGGCTTGGTCAGCAGCCAGCGCGCGATCAGGACCTTCTGCTGGTTGCCGCCCGACAGGTTCTCGATCCGCTCATCGAGGTTCGGGGTCTTGATCCGCAGCTTGTCCTTCATCCCGAGGCAGAGATTGGTCATCCCCCGCTCGTCGACACAGCCCAGCTTGACATGGCCTTCATGCAAGGCTGCGATCTGCATGTTCTCGAGGATCGTCAGCGGCAGGAAGCAGCCGGTCGCCTTGCGGTCCTCGGTCAGCAGCGCCATTCCCTCGCGCATGGCGTCGGCGGGCGATGCGATGGGGACATCGCGGCCGGCGATGCGGATCCTGCCCTCGGTGGCCGGCGTCACGCCGAACAGCGCCTCTGCCACGTTCGAGCGGCCCGAGCCCACCAGGCCGGCCAGCCCGAGGATCTCGCCGCGGCGCAGATCGAAGGTGATGCCGTGGAAGGTGCCCGGCAGCGAGAGGTTCTCGACCGACAGGATCACCTCGCCGATTTCAGCCTCTTCCTTGGGGAACATGTCGGTGATCTCGCGGCCGACCATCATGCGGATGATGTCGTCGCGGGTCACGTCGGTGCTGGCATGGGTGCCGACATACTTGCCGTCGCGAAAAACCGAAAACTCGTCGGCGATCTCGAACAGCTCGTTCATCTTGTGGGTGATGTAGACGATGGCCACGCCGCGCGCCTTCAGGTCGCGGATGATCTCGAACAGGTGGTCGACCTCGGTTTCGGTGATCGCCGAGGTCGGTTCGTCCATGATCAGCACCTGCGAACGATGGCTGACCGCCTTGGCGATCTCGACCATCTGCCGCTGCGCGACGGTCAGGGTGCTGATCTGCGCGGTCGGATCGATCTTGAGCCGAAGCTGCGCGAACAATTCCTGGGTCATCTCGGTCATCTTGCGGTGGTCGATCAGGCCGAGCGCATTTTTCGGCTCGCGCCGGATCCAGATGTTTTCGGCGACCGTCATCCAGTCCATCAGCGCCAGTTCCTGATGGATCATCGCGATGCCCTGTTCCAGTGCATCGAGCGGGCTGGCCAGAACGACCTCCTCGCCGCGCAGGCGGATGGTGCCGCGGTCGGGCGTATAGATGCCGGCGATGATCTTCATCAGCGTGGACTTGCCTGCGCCGTTCTCGCCCATCAGCGCGTGAACCGAGCCCGGCCGCAGCCGGAACTGCACGTCATCCAGCGCCACCACGCCGGGAAACTCCTTCCGAATACCCTCGATTTCAAGGATATAGGGCAGGCTCTTTTCCTTGTAGCGTTCGATCGCCTCCAGTGTGGTCTTCGAAACCATCTTCCCCCCGAAAGACTGTCAGGGGACGCGGCCCCCGGATTGAGGTCCGGGCATCCGGTGCGCGACCGAATGCCCGCCCGGATTAGTTCTGGGTCTTGTATTCCGCGACGTTCTCGGGCGTGACCAGCTCGAAGGGAACGGCCACGCGCGGCTCGAACGCCTCGCCGCGGGCGATCTTCAGGACGGTGTCCAGCGCACCCTCGCCCTGGCCCTTGGCGGATTGATAGACGGTGACGTCCAGATCCCCCGCCTCCAGCGCCGCCAGCGCGTCCTGCGTGGCATCGACGCCGCCGACGATCACATCGTCCATCGAGATCCCCGATGCCTTGAGCGCCTGAACCGCACCAAGCGCCATCTCGTCATTGTTCGAGAACACGGCGTGGGGCTGCATCCCCGAGGTCAGCCAGTTGGTCATCAGGTCCAGCGCCGGGGTTCGCATCCAGTTCGCGGATTGCGAGTCGAGCACGTTGATGCCCTTGCATTCATCCGACTGCAGCACGCGTTCGACCGCCGCGGTGCGCCCGCGCTGCCCGGTGGTGCCAAGCTGGCCCATCAGGATGACGGCATCCCCCTCGCCGCCCATAAGCTTGCACATCTCGGTCGCCTGCAACTCGCCCGCCTGCTCTTCGTCCGAGCCGACCCAGGCCTGCTTTTCCGGGAACTCGTCCATGTTGGCCGGCAGCATGTTGACGAAGACCAGCGGCACGCCCGCCCGGTCGGCGATGCGCGACATGGCCTGGCCGGAATCGGCGTCAACCAGCATCACGATGATGCCGTCCACGCCCGAGGCGACAAAATTCTCGATCTGGGACTGCTGGCGGGCGATGTCGCCCTGGGCATCCTCCATCTGCACGGTGACGCCCAGATCGCCGGCGTGGCGCTGGATGTTCTGACGCAGCACGGTCAGGTAGTTGTCGTCGAAGAGCGACATCGCAACGCCGATGGTCTCGGCCTGAACCGTGCCTGCCATCAGCGCACAGAATGCGGTGGCCGTCGCGAGTTTCTTGATCATGTGGGTCTTTCCTCCTCCTGTTACCTCCGTCCGATCTTCTCGCGTCGGACGAAGCCAAAACCTCGATGCGACAAGGCAATATCAAGCCGTTGGCAGAACCGCTGTTCCGCCGCATCCATTCCGACTTGATGACGACCTCCCGCCATGTCCCAAAGCCGTGAGCGATGCGCATCCCGCATCTTGCCCCTGGCCTCCGCGAGGCAGGGATTCCCTGCCTCGACATTGACCATAGCCGCTCTGCAACGCGATTGCAATAAAAATTGCAGATATGGAATACGGCAACAAACGCTCTCTTGCACATGTTTACATGCGAGGCGCCAGCGGCCCCCCGCCTGCTGGCAGATGCTCGACCAACTGCTGGCAATAGCCGGTCGCCAGAAGACCGTCGCGGGCCGTCGCCATGTCCTCGCAGGGCCGGCCGGAACGGCATGCCCGCACCCAGGCCTGATCCTGCAAGCGATAGCTGTCGGCAAAGCGCCCGATCCAGTCGGGCGAATATCCGGCCTGCATCGCACCGCCGCGCCGCAATCGCACCTGCGCCGGTTCGGCCATGGCCACCGTCCCCTCGCGGCCGACGATCTCGGCATGGACGTGGTAGCCATAGGCGGCGTTCATGAACATCTCGACCGAGACGACCGCCCCGCGATCCGTGTGCAATTCGGCCAGCAGCATGTCACCGGCATCGCCAACCTGCGTCAGGCTTGCCGAGGTGTATTCGGTGTCCAGCAACCAGCGGCAGATGTCGATCTCATGCACCATGGCATTGGTAACGATCATCGAGCCGTCGAACCAACGCGGCGCCTCGCGATTGCGATGTAGGCAATATATCAGCAAGGGCGCGCCGATCCGGCCCACGTCCAAGGCGGCTTTCATTTCGCGATAGGCGGGATCGAAGCGGCGCATGAAGCCGACGCTGACCAGGTTGCGGCCCGCATCGGCTTCGACGATCTCGCGGCATTGCGCGACCGTCGAGGCCAGAGGCTTCTCGCACAGCACCGGCTTGCCCAAACGTATCGCCGCCATGACCAGGTCATGGTGGGCGGCATCCGGGGCGGCGACCAGAACCGCCTCGACCACGTCGCTTTCGATCAGCGGCAGTCCTTCGGCAAAGACCTGCGCGCCATATGCAGATGCGCCTGCCCGGCCCGGATCGGGGTCGGAAACCGCAACCAGCCGCGCCCCCGAAATCTCATCGGCGAAAAGGCGGGCATGAAACCCGCCCATGACACCGGCGCCGATCACGCCAACGGCCAGGCTCATCTGCAATCCCTCCGCATGGCGAGATGGCCGGTTTCAGCGCGCCAGATAGTCATCGACATTCTCGGGAGTCACGAGTTCGAACGGGATATAGACGGCGCGCTCTGCCAGTTCCTCACCCCGCGCCATGGCGGCGGCGACCTCCAGCCCCTTGCGCCCCTGCCCCGCCGCGTCCTGGAATACGGTCAGGTCGATGTCGCCAGCCTTCAGCGCCATCAGCGCGTCCGGCGTCGCGTCGATGCCGGCCACGACGACATCCTCGGGGTCGACCATAGCGGCCTTCAACGCCTGCGCAGCACCGATGGCCATTTCGTCGTTGTTGGCAAAGATCACATCCGGCGTCAGCCCGGCGGTCAGCCAATTCGAGACCAGATCCGACGCCTTGCTGCGCGACCAGTCTGCGACCTGCATGTCCTCGATCTTCACGAAATCGCAGTCGGGCGTCTTGACGAAGTCCTGCACCGTCTCGGTCCGTACGCGGCCGGCCTGGATGAACAGGTCGCCCGCCAGGATGACGCCGTTTGCCGCGCCGTCCCTGATCTTTTCCTTGACGAGGCGGCAAGCCTCGGTCGCCTGGATCGTGCCTGCATCGACCTCGCGCGAGCCGACGAAGGCTTCCAGCGGCCCAAGGCTCTCTACATTCGGCGGCTCGCGATTGATATTGACGATGGGAATGCCGGCATCGTTCGCCATCTTGTCCATCTGCGTGATCGCATCGGAATCCACCGCGACCACGATGATCGCATCGACCCCGGACGAGATGAAATTCTGGATCTGGCTCAACTGCCGGGGCACGTCGTTTTGCGCATCCTCGAATTGCAGGGTAACGCCCTCGGCGCGGCCCGCTTCTTCGATGCCCTGACGCAGGATGGTCAGGAAATTGTTGTCGAATTGCGCCATCGCGACGCCGATTTCCTGCGCCTGCGCACCGAATGCGGTGATCGCGAAAGCGGTGGTGATCATCAGTCGTTTCATGTGGTTCCTCCTGCTTGTGTTCTTCCGTCAGGCGTCGAAGGCGCAGGATACCCACGCCCCGCCTTCGGCATTCGAGCGGATCGCGGCCTGGATGAAGGCAACGCCCGCAGCGCCCTCCTCCAGCCCCGGATAGGCCAGCAGCCCGTCCGGCAGATCGCGCCCTTCGCGGCGGGCCTCGATGGCGATGGCGAATTCCTCGTAGAGATTGCCCCAGGCGTCCGAGAGCGCTTCGGGATGGCCGCGCGGCATGTGGACGAAGCGCGCGGCATCCGACAGCATCCCTGCGCCATGCCCGCGCGAAATGCGGATATGCGGTGCATTGAAGGGGCGGTGCTGCAGGTATTCCGGGTTCTCCTGATCCCATTCCAGCGTGCCCTCGGTCCCCGAGATGCGGATGCGCAGCCCGCAACTGGCCCCCGCCGCCGCCTGCGAGACCAGCAGGGTGCCGGGCACGCCGCCCTGGAAGCGGCAGGTCATGAAGGCGGTATCCTCCAGCGGCTGATCGGCCCCCAGCCGGTGAAACTCGGCCCGCAGATCGGTCATGCGCAGGCCGGATACGAACTCGGCCAGATGATGGGCGTGGGTGCCGATGTCCGCCGTAGTCGCGGCACCCCCCACCTTGGCGGGATCCTGCCGCCAGGGCGTGCCGGACCAGGCGGCATCGGCGGGCAGCAGCGCCATTTCCTGGAAATACTCGGCATGGATCTGCGTGACCCTGCCGATGGCACCTTCCTGCACCATTTGCCGGGCCTGCCGCACCATCGCATGGGCCGCGAAGGAATAGGTCACGCCGAAGACCAACCCGGTTTCGCGCTGCCTGTCGATCAGCGCGCGCGCCTCGTCCAGCGTATTGACCAGCGGCTTGTCGCAGATCACGTCGATGCCCGCATCCATGAAGGCCATGGCGACCGGGAAATGCAGATGGTTCGGGACGGTGATCGCCACAGCGTCGATGCCGTCCGGCCGCGCCGCCTCGGCCCGCGCCATCTCGCGCCAGTCAGTATAGCTTCGATCTGGATCGAGCCCCCAGTCGCGGCCCGATGCCAGCGCGACCTCGGGGCGCGAGGACAGCGCCCCGGCGACGATCTGCCAGCGATCCGACAGCCGCGCACCCCGCGCATGGACCTGCCCGATGAACGCACCCGCGCCACCACCCACGACCCCAAGGCGCAGCTTCCGGCCCATGGCGGGGAAGGCCCCCGCAAGGTTGGCATTCTTTGACATCGACTTCCTCCTCGAGGTGATTCCCTGCCCTCTGCGGCAATAGAAAGCGCGGATCGACCTTGATCGCAACAACTATTGCAATATTTCATGGATCGGCGTTTCTGTTGCGGTGGAGGATTTCACATGCAGCCGAACCCGCTTCGGCTGGATGGAATTGCACATGCCTATGGCCCGAACAGGGTGCTGAAAGGCATCAACCTGACGCTCGGCGCGGACGAAGGCGTCGAAGACCTTTATGTCGGCGGCAACAACCCGCAATCCGGCGTGGTCGCCGCGGAATATTTCAAGTCGAAACTCGCTGACGGCGGCAAGATCGTGGTGATGCGCGGCATCCCGACCGCCATCGACACTATCCGCATCGAAGCCTTCCAGAAGACGCTGGAGAGTTCGGGGATCGAGATCCTCGACATGCAATATGCCAACTGGAACCCCGACAAGGCCTTCGAGGTCATGCGGGACTACCTGACCCGCTTTGCCGCAAATCGACGGCGTCTGGGCCGGCGACGACGATGCAGCACTCGGGGGCCCGTGCAGCGATAGAACAGGCCGGGCGCGAGGAGGGCATGGTGCTGCTGGGCGGTTCGGGCATGAACCGGGTGATCAAGATGATCATGGACGGCGACAAGCTGATCGACGCCAACATCTTCTATCCGCCGACCCTGATCGCCCCGGCCATCGAGATCACCGCGATGCGCTATGCCACGCAGTCGCCGATCCGCGGCCGCCATGTCCTGGACAGCCCGCTGATCACCAAAGCCAATGCCGAGGGGTTCTATTTCCCCGACAGCCCCTGTTGAGCGCAATGGGCGGGCGCGAACGCACCCGCCCAGGGTCTTGCCCGACGCCGGCCCGGCCCAGCAGCCTTGCTCAGAACCGGCAATCCAGGCTCAGCGTGGCATTGCGCGGGGCGCCGTAATTGCCGGTCGCATAGGTCTCGTCGATCGAGGCGAGGTATTTGCGGTCGAAGAGGTTCTCGATATTCAGGCTGAGGCTCATGCCGTTCTGGAAATCATAGCGCCCCATCAGTCCGACGACCGCATAGGAGCCCTGCCGCGCGGTGCCGGTGACGGGCCAGACCCAGGTATTCTCGATCCCGCTTTGCCAGCGCAGGCTGGCGCTGAGCGTCAGCGGCAGGGTTTCGAAGGCATAGATCCCCGACAGCTTGACCGAATGGCGCGGCGTGACGGTCGAGATGCGCAGCCCGTCGCCGTCCTTGGCGGTCGTATAGGCATAGCTGGTGGTCAGCTGGATATTCGGCCGGACCTCGCCCGCCAGTTCCATCTCGAAGCCCTTGCTGCGGGTGCCGTCGATGGACTTGTAGGGGTTCGAGCCGTCAGGCAACTGATAGGTCACGCTGCGGTCGCGGACCGGCAGGTTGTCCTGCTCCAGCAGATAGACCGCCGCCGCGAAGTTCAGCCGGTCGCCGGCAAGGCTGGCCTTCGTGCCCAGCTCGTAATTCGAGCCGGTGGTCGGTTCGACGATCCTGTTGTCCTTGTCGCGATAGCTGGCCTGCTTGAATACCCGGGTATAGCTGGCATAGACCGACCAGTCCTCGTTCAGGTCATAGGTCAGCCCGGCATAGGGGATCCATTCGCCGTTGCGGCTGATCTGCTGATGCGTAGTCGTGCCGCTGCTGCGGCTGTCGGTGGTATAGTCGTAGTCGTACCAGACCACGCGCGCGCCGGCGATCAGGTTCAGCCGGTCGGTCAGGCCGAAGCGGCCCGAGCCATAGGCCGCGACCTGGTCGATCTTGGTATTGCTGACATAACTGACATAGCCGGCCTGCTGGACCAGGTTCGGCACATACCCATCCCAGTCGAAAATCGAGCCGGTGATCGGCTGATAGTCGATATCGGTCCCGTCGAAGGCCGAATAGGCCTTGTGATTGTCCTTGCCCCAGCTGCCGGTGATGCCGAAGCGCAGGTCGTGGCTGCGCCCCCACAGCTCGACCGGGCCCGAGGCGGTCAGCGACAGCGCGGCCTGCTCGGTATCGGTATCGGCATAGCCGCCGACGGTCTGCACGCCATAGCCCTGCGGATCGGGCGAGCCCCAGCTGGCCGAGGCCAGGTAGCCCTCGCGCTCGGCCCTGTAGAAGGACAACTCGCCCACCGCCTGCCAGCCGGTGCCGAAGTCCTGGGCATAGCGCAGGAACAGGGTCTGCGTGGTCTGGGTCAGGGGCAGGTTGCCGCCGCCGGCATTCGTGCTGGTATCGTAATCCAGCTGCGAGCCGTCATTGGCGATCAGGGGCAGCCCGCCGAACTGGTGGTTGCGGGTGCGGTTGCGCTGGAAGTCGTAACCGGCGCTCAGCGTGCCGGCATCGCCCACGTCGGCCTCGACCACGCCGTAAAGCACGGTCTTGCGCCGCTCGTAGCGGTCGAGCCAGGAATCGCCCTGCTCATGACCGATCAGCCGCCATTACCAGGCCAACAGCCACGCCCTGCAAAGCCATATCCGCAGACAGGGGCGTTGCGGGTTCCCATGCGTCCGCTCGGCCGGACCCGGAAACGATCCCGGCCACCATGGTCCGGGCCGGGCTGTCGCCCCTGGCCTTCTGTTCGGGGCCGCAAGGGACGACGGTTCGGAAAAGCCTGGCGGAGGCGGCCGGCAAGGGCCGCATCCGCCGCCGGCCGGATCAGGGGTCAGAAGGTGATCTTCCCCGTCAGCAGCACATTGCGTGGCTCGCCGACGAAATTCCCGCCCGAGAAACTGTCCACCACCTCGTAATAGCGCCGGTCGAAGACGTTGTTCACGTTCAGCTGGATGTCGAAATTCTCGTTCAGGCGATAGCCCGCGACCAGATCGACCAGCCCCAGGCCGCCCTGCCGGACCGGGGTCTCGGCCAGGCGCGGGTCATAGACGGCGTTGGATTCCGAGGTGATCTCGCTTTGCAACCGGAACGCGCCGCCCAGGCGCCACCTGTCGCCCCGCAGATGATACATGGTGGCGATCTTCAGCAGGTGCTTGGGCAGGAAGGTGTTGTAGGGGCTGCCCGCCACGCCGTCGACGGTGGCGCTGATGATCTCGGCCTCGTTCCAGGTATAGCCCGGCATCAGATTCCTGCGCGGCAGCACCTCGCCCGAGATCTCGAAGTCCAGGCCCTTGCTTTCCACCTCGCCCACGGCGCGATAGCAGTCGTAAAGCCCCGGCATGCAATCCGCGACCGGCAGCGGCGTCGGCCGGTTCTTGTGATCCCCTGGCAAGGCGGATGTCATGGCCAGCCGCTCCGGGCAAGGGCGCCGCGGCCATGGGTCGCCCTGCCCGGTCGGCATATTGACAACGGCCGCCCTGCTGGCGCTATGGGGCATCCGCGGCAGCAGCCGGAAAACGATGCTTCGCTTCTTGACCCATGGGCTATGGCTGGCGCCGCATCGCCCGCTGTTCTTCCTGGCCGGCCTGTGGGCCATCCTCGTGCCCTCGGCCTGGCTGCTCCCCTTGGGGATGGGCGTCGATGCGCTGTCTTGGCACCGGCATGAGCTGCTGTTCGGCATGGGCGGCGCGGCGGTGGGCGGCTATCTGCTGACCGCGCTGCCGGCATGGACGGGGCGGGTCCGGGTCGCGCCGGCCACGACCGGGATCATGGTGGCGCTGTGGCTGGCCGGCCGGCTGGGCTTTGCCCTGGGCCTGCCCGCGCCCTTCGCCCTTCCCGCTGCCACGGCCTATTTCCTCGTGCTGGGCGGCCTGCTGTCGTGGCAGGTCGCCGGCGCCGGGGCCTGGCGCAAGATGCCGCTGGCGCTGGCGCCCCTGGCCCTTGGCGGCATCGAGGCGCTGGCGATCGCCGGGCCGGGGCCCGCCGCCGAAAGCCTTGCGCAGGACATGGCGCCGCTGTTCTTTGCGCTGCTCATCAGCCTGGTCGGCGGCCGCGCCCTTGCCGCATTCACCCGGCATTGGGCCGCGGCATCCGGCCAGCCGCCGCCGACCGAGCCGCGCTGGCTGCCGGGCGCCGGCGTGCTGGCATTGCTTCTGGCCATCGCGGCGCTGCTGCTGGATCGCTCGGGGCTAGCCGGGCCGCTCCTGATCGTCTCGGGCATCCTGCACCTGGCCCGCATGGGCCTGTGGCGCAGCTGGCGCGCCGGCCGCTATCCGGCGCTGCTGCTGTTGCACCTGGCCTGGCTCTGGCTGCCGCTGGCCCTGATCCTGGCGGGGCTGGCGCAGGCGCCCTGGGCCGGGCTCGACATGGCGACGGCCCTGCATGCGGTCACGATGGGCGCCATGGGCACGATGATGCTGGCGATCATGGGCCGGGCGGCCATGCCGCGCAGGGGCGGCAGGCTGGCCGTGTCACGCCCGCTGGCCCTTGCCTTCTGCCTGGTCAGCCTTGCCACGCTCCTGCGGCTGCTGATGGGCTGCGTGTCGATGGCCGGGCCGGCGACGCTGCTGCATCTTGCCGCATCAGGCTGGATGGCCGGATGGGCGCTTTTCCTGTGGGACTTTCGCCATGCGCTGCAAGGGCCGGTCCCCCGCCCCGTGCTAAGCGCGTCCAGCCGGGCGTGACGGGCGGGCCAGGGGGCCGCTGCGGATCAATGCGTCCAGGGCGCGCGGCGGTCGGGGGCGAAATTCTCGCCATAGCCGCGGGGGCGGATGTTCGGGGCGCGGGTGTGCGGCTCGATCACCTCGTAATCCAGCCCACGCTCGCGCGCGTAATCCTCGGCCTGCTTGCGGGTCTCGAAGCGCAGGCGCACCTGGCTCTGGGTGTCGTCGCTGCTGGTCCAGCCCATCAGCGGGTCGATCTCGCGCGGATCGGCGGGCGGAAAGTCCAGCACCCAGTTCTTGGTGCGGGCGGTGCCGGATTGCATGGCGTTGCGGGCGGGCTTGTAGATGCGGACGCGCATGGCGGGAACCCTCTGTTCTTGCTTCCCGCCTTATCCCCGAAGCCGGCCGGGCGATCAAGATGCACCTCGCGCGATTTCCCGCCATCGCGGCCGGATTGCCGCCCCGGCATGGCGCATATTCCCCGGCCGGGCTTGTATTGGGGCGCGAATGCGCCAGATTGACCCAGGCAGGAACAAAGGTGAAACCATGGGCCACAACAACACCAACGCCCCCGTCGCGCGCTTTCCCGAGGTCAGCCGGCCCAAGCTGGAAGGCGGCAAGCGTTTCGTCATGCGGTCCGAGTTCCAGCCGGCGGGCGACCAGCCCACCGCCATCGCCGAACTGGCCCAGGGCGTCATGGCGGGCGAACGCGACCAGGTCCTGCTGGGCGCCACCGGCACCGGCAAGACCTTCACCATGGCCAAGGTGATCGAGGCGACGCAGCGCCCGGCGATCATCCTGGCCCCGAACAAGACGCTGGCGGCCCAGCTTTACGGCGAGTTCAAGGGCTTCTTCCCGGAAAACGCCGTGGAATATTTCGTCAGCTATTACGACTACTACCAGCCCGAAGCCTATGTCCCGCGCAGCGATACCTATATCGAGAAGGAATCGCAGATCAACGAGGCCATCGACCGGATGCGCCACTCGGCCACCCGCGCGCTCTTGGAGCGCGACGACGTGATCATCGTCGCCTCGGTTTCCTGCATCTACGGCATCGGTTCGGTCGAGACCTATTCGGCGATGACCCAGGACATGGTGGTCGGCGAAAGCTACGACCAGCGCGAATTCCTGGCCGAGCTGGTGGCGCAGCAATATCGCCGGCTCGACGCCGCCTTCCAGCGCGGCGGCTTTCGCGTGCGCGGCGACGTGATCGAGGTCTGGCCGGCGCACCTCGAGGATCGGGCCTGGCGCTTCGACTTCTTCGGCAACGAGCTTGAATCGATTACCGAATTCGACCCGCTGACCGGGGCCAAGACCGACAGCTTCAAGCAGATCCGCATCTATGCCAACAGCCACTACGTCACCCCGCGCCCGACTTTGCAGCAGGCAATCAAGGGGATACGCGCGGAACTTCAGACACGGTTGAAGCAACTGGCCGACGAGGGCAAGCTGCTGGAGGCCCAGCGGCTTGAGCAGCGCACGAACTTCGACCTGGAAATGCTTGAAGCGACTGGCGTTTGCAACGGGATCGAGAACTATTCCCGCTACCTGACCGGCCGCGCGCCGGGCGAGCCGCCGCCGACGCTCTTCGAGTTCATCCCGGACAACGCCATCGTCTTCGCCGACGAATCCCACGTCTCGGTGCCGCAGATCGGCGGCATGTATCGCGGCGACTTCCGGCGCAAGTTCACCTTGGCCGAGCATGGCTTCCGCCTGCCCAGCTGCATGGACAACCGGCCGCTGAAATTCGAGGAATGGGACGCGATGCGCCCGCAATCGGTCTTTGTCAGCGCCACCCCGGCACAATGGGAGCTGGACCAGACCGGCGGCGTCTTTACCGAGCAGGTCATCCGCCCCACCGGCCTTCTGGACCCGCAGGTCGAGATCCGCCCGGTCGAGATGCAGGTGGACGACCTGCTCGACGAGGTGCGCAAGGTCTCGGCCGCCGGGATGCGCACCCTGGTCACGACGCTGACCAAGCGCATGGCCGAAGACCTGACCGAATACCTGCACGAACAGGGCATCCGCGTGCGCTACATGCACAGCGACATCGACACCATCGAGCGAATCGAGATCCTGCGCGACCTGCGGCTGGGGGCCTTCGACGTGCTGGTGGGCATCAACCTGCTGCGCGAGGGGCTGGACATCCCGGAATGCGGGCTGGTGGCGATCCTGGACGCCGACAAGGAAGGCTTCCTGCGCTCGGAAACCTCGCTGATCCAGACCATCGGCCGGGCGGCGCGCAACGCCGACGGCCGGGTCATCATGTATGCCGACCGCATCACCGGCAGCATGGAACGCGCCATGGCCGAGACAGAGCGCCGGCGCCAGAAACAGGTCGCCTATAACGAGGAACACGGCATCACGCCCCAGACCGTGCGCAAGAATGTCGAGGACGTGCTGGCCGGGCTGTGGCAGGGCGATACCGACCAGGCGCGCATCACGACCAGGGTGGACAAGCCCCTGGTCGGCGCCAACCTGGCGGCGCATCTGGACGCGCTGCGCGCGCAGATGCGCAAGGCGGCCGAGAACCTGGAGTTCGAGGAGGCCGCGCGGCTGCGCGACGAGGTCAAGCGGCTGGAGGCGGTGGAACTGGCGGTGGCCGACGACCCGCTGGCCCGGCAATCCGCCATCGAAGAGGCGGCCGAGGCGGCGGTCAAGTCCTCGGGACGCTCGACCGCGGGGCGGGCGGGGCAGCGCGGCGGCAACAAGCGGTCGCGGCGGCGCAGCTGACGCGCGGGAACGGGGCCTGGGAGGGATGCCCCGTTCCCGGCGTTCGGATCAGCTGCAACTGACCGAAAGCAGCTTGCCGCGGCTGTCCACGATGAAGGTCAGGCGCTCCTGGATCATCTCCATCGTCATCGGCCGGTCTTCGCGGGCGATGCGATACATCTGGCCCTCGGGGACCGAGATGGTGGGCGAGGTCTGCCCGATCAGATAGGTATAGCGCGCCGCGCCGCAGGGATCGACGGCGACGGTTTCCGGCTCGGGCGGGGGCGGGGCTTCCGGGGTGCAGGCGGCCAGCGCAAGGGGGGTTGCCAGAACGGCAAGGGAAAGCGGGAGTTTCATCTTGACCTCATGAGTCTGGACTTGCTGCCCACTCAACCCATGGAACGGCGGCCGGTTTCCAAAGCCCCGGCGGATCGGCGGATTTCCGCGGATGCGCCAAGGCGGCGCCGCCGTGCGGGCGGCGCGGTAGCAGGGGTATTTGGGCAACGAAGAAGCGCGGGGGGCCATCATTCCCACGGATCGCCACATTGCAGGGCCGGTGCCTGCGAGGCGCCCGTCATGGGCAAAGGTCGGCGCCCGAGCCTAGCGCAGCGCGGCAAGCACCTCTTCGGCCAGGGCATCGACCTCGGCGCGGGCGGTGGCGTGGCGCGCGGTCTCGCCCGCGCCCAGCCCCTGCCCCAGCGCCTCGGCATAGGCGACGCGGTTGGCAAGCTGTGACGCCGCCACCTCGGCCCCCAGCGCGGCGGCACCCTCGGCCACCTCGCCGGTCAGGCGCGCATGCGAGCGGGTGCGGTTCAGCACGATCAGCGTGTCGCATTTCTCGCGCCGGGCCAGGTCCAGCACGCCCTCGGTCGCCCACAGGTCGACATGGCTGGTCGCCACCGGCACCAGCACCAGGTCGGCCACGCGCAGCGCCGGGCGCAGGTCGCTGTCGATCTTGGGCGGCGTGTCGATGATGACGAAATCGAAGCGCTTCTTCAGCTTGTCGGATTCGTAGCTGGCGCCCCAGGCCGAGGAGGTGGTGAATTCCAGCGCCTCGTCCTCGCCCCGCCGCTCCAGCCGTTCCAGGAACCAGCGCCCCATGCTGCCCTGCGGGTCGGTGTCCAGCAGCGCGACCGAATGGCCGCGCCCGCGCAGGGCCACCGCCAAGTTGACCGCGATGGTGGTCTTGCCCGAGCCGCCCTTCTGCTGGGCAATCGTGATGATGCGTCCTGCCATGAGCCCCTCCGTTCCGGCGATCGCCTGCCTGTTTCCTGCCAGACTAGGGGCTAAGCTTGCGCAATGCACGGCTTTTCGCAGCCGCAGCATCGGCATTCCGCATCAGGTCTTCCAGGTATCGACCACCTCGTACATCACCGGCTCGAAATGGCGGCACATGCCATGGATGGCGCGGTTGCGGGTGCGCATCTCGGGGCTGCGCAGCATGGCCTGGTAGTCGCGCCGGTCGCGCCATTGCGAATAGGTGCAGATGCGGGTCTGGGCATCGTTCAGGTGGATTGCGCCCGAGACATAGCCGGGCTGGTGCCGGATGACCTGGTCATAGGCGTCGTTCAGCGCGTCCAGCACGTCATGCGCGGTTCCAGGCGTCACCTCGAAGGTGCAGATCACGGTCTGGCCGGTGAATTCCTTGTCGATGCGGGTCATGGCTGGGCTCTCCTCCCTCGCTGCTGACCCAAGCTTAGCGCAGCGGCGGCGCGGGGGAAGAGGGTTTTCGATCCCGAGCCGGGCGCAGAAAGCCCAAGGCCGGATAAAGCCGGTCCGTCACCGCCAGGCGCATCTGCCGGGCCAGGGGGTCGTGAAAGACCTCCAGCGCCCGTTCGGCCTCGGCCCCCGACAGCCAGCCGCCGTCGAGCCGCCAGCGCCGGAAAAAGATCCGGTCCAGATCCTGCGCCGCGCGGAACTCCAGACCGCGGCGCGCCTGTTCGGCGTCGCGCGCGGGCGCGATCCGGGCATCGGGGCCGGATGTCCGCCGCGCTTCGGCGATCCTGGCCTGCTGCGCGGCCATGGCCTGGGCCACATCCTCGTCGGTAATCGTGACCAGCCGGTCCATCTCGGCCCGGACCCCGGCCGGCAGCGTCGCGACTGCCGCCTCGACCGCCCGGCGGAAACGCGGGTCGGCTTCGATCCTCATGCCCCAGGCACCGGGCTGGACGCGCCACAGCACGGGTTCGGCCGCCGGGGTCCAGGCGCCGTCCGCGACCAGCCCCAGGCGATCCAGCAGCGCCAGCAGTTCGGACCGGGCCAGCGCCGGGCCCAGCCCATGCGCCGCCGCGATGTTCGGCGGCGGCGGGGACGGCGCGCCGATGCGGCGGATGATGAAATCCCCGGCCCGTTCCGGCTGCGGGCTGCCATCGGGCAGGCGATAGGCCAGCTGCCCCTGCTGGCGCGCCAGCCCCAGCACCGCGACGCAAAGATCGTCCCAGCGCGGCGGCATCGCCGGCCGCCGGGGCGCGGCGCGGCGGCTTGCGCCCAGCCCGTCGCATCGGCGCGGCCCAGGGCCACCAGGGCCTCGCAGCCTATCTGGCAGGCGGTCACGGCCATGTCCTGCCAGCCGCTTCCGTCGTCCAGCGCCGGCAGGTTCCGTTCCAGGAAATCCGCGACCGCCCCCGGCCAATCCCCCGTCGCATGCATCCCGGATCCCTTTCCCGCTTTGGCCGGCCGCACCCCGTCGGCACGCTTGCGACCTGCGCATAACGGGCGCATGTTGCGCCGCGCAATGCGAAAGGACATGAGCATGATTCCGGTCTTCGACGGTCACAACGATTTCTTGCAGCGCATGGTGGCTGCGGGGCCCGGCCGCGACCGGCTTTGGCTGGAGGGCGACGGCAGCGGGCATCTGGACCTGCCGCGGATCAAGGCGGGCGGGTTTGCCGGCGGCTTCTTCGCGATCTGGACGCCCTCGCCGCCCGGCCCCGACGATGCGCTGGCGGCGATGCTCAAGAAGAACCCGCCCTTCGCCCTGCCCCTGCCGCCCGAGGTGGAGCCGGCCCAGGCCCTGCCCCATGCGCTGGCCCAGGCCGGGCAGCTGATGGCGATGGAGCGGACCGGCACGCTGGCGATCTGCCGGACCGCGGCCGAGATCCGCGCGGCCATGGCCCAGGGCCGCATCGCCGCCATCCTGCACATCGAGGGCGCCGAGCCGATCCCGGACCTGGATGCGCTGCATGTCTGGCACGCGATGGGGCTGCGCTCGCTGGGGCCGGTCTGGTCGCGGCCGACGCGCTATGCCCATGGCGTGCCCTTCGCCTTTCCCGCCTCGCCCGACACCGGGCCGGGGCTGACGGATGCGGGCAAGGATCTGGTGCGCGCATGCAACCGGCTGCGCATCATGCTGGACCTGTCGCATCTGAACGAAAAGGGCTTCGACGACGTGGCCCAACTGTCGGATGCGCCGCTGGTCGCCAGCCACAGCTGCGCCCATGCCGTCGCGCCCAGCTCGCGCAACCTGACCGACCGGCAATTGCGGGTGATCGCCGAATCGCGCGGCCTCGTCGGGCTGAACTTTGCCGTGGGCTTCCTGCATCCCGAAGGGCGGCGCGACCCGATGCAGGGGTTCGCGGTCATGCTGCGCCACCTGGACCACCTGCTGGAATTGCTGGGCGAGGACGGCGTGGCGCTGGGTTCCGATTTCGACGGCGCCGACATGCCCGAGGATCTGGCCGATGCCGCCGCCCTGCCGAAGCTGGTGCAGGCGATGCTGGCGCATGGCTATGGCCGCGAGCTGGTCGAAAAGATCGCCTGGCGCAACTGGCTGGACCTGCTGGAGCGGAGCTGGGGCGGCTGAACGCGCGCGCCAGCCTGGCGGGACGCGGGGGCGCCGATCCGAAACCGGACACTCGGCAAAGGCACACAAGGATCGTCGCCCCCATGCGCGGGGAAATGCCACAGCCGGATTGCACGGTAAAGTTGTCCATTCGGACAGGATTCCCGGTACGCGGGAATCCCCCTCAGCCTCCGGTGACGACCGGCGTGACCTCCAGCGCATCGGCAAGCGAGCGGAAGCGGGCCTCGGCCACCTCGCCCATCAGCGCGCGCCCGGTCCGGGTCAGCTTCAGCTCCAGAAGCTTCTTCTTGCGCTGCAGCTTCAGCGTGCCCGCCTCGGCCGGATCCTTGACCGAGAACATGGCGCCGAAGCGCAGCGCCTTGCCCAGAACCTCGGCCTCGCGGATCTCCTTTTCCGAGAGCAGCGCGAACAGCGGCGCCATGGGCGAATTGGCGCGGCTGTTCTTGTAGCGGTGCAGCAGCGACAGGCCCAGGAACACCCGTTCGGGATGCGACAGCGCCGCCATGTTGGCCCGCGTGACATTGTCGAAACAGGCATCGGCGCGATAATCGGGATGGGTGCGCCAGGTGGTGTCGTGCAAAAGGCAGGCCGCCCGGACCAGCCGGTCGCGCTCGGGCGGCAGGTCGCCGAACAGCGGCTCCAGGAACTGGTAGAGCTTCTTGCCGAAACCCGGCATCCGCGCCATCTGCCGCTCGGCAAAGCGCGCCGCCTCGATCAGCGGATCGCGCGAGCGCAGCCCGGCCGGCATCTGTTCGTAAAGCAGCCCCTCGCGGATGCCGTAGGAAGAGACGGCCAGCGATTTCGGCTTAAGGCTTTGCACCAGTTGGCGCAGCACCTGGCTGGCCAGCGGCACCAGCTCCATCCGGCTTTGCGAGATGCCGGTCATCGCCCGCATCTCGGCCACGCTGCGCTCGCCGATCCATTTCACCGTGTCGGCGACGGCCTGCGGCGACATGCGATATTCGTGCAGCACGGTCATCGGGTATTTCGCCCGCTCCATGTCCAGCCGCGCGATGGCCCGCCACGAGCCGCCGACCAGGTAGATCTGTTCGTGCCCGCGGCCCAGCCGCTCGGCCGCCCGCTCGATCGCATCGCGGATATGGTCGCGCAGGCCCGCGGCGCCGCCCTTGACCTGTTGCAGCCGGAACGGGCCCAGGGGCGTCGAGATGCGGCCGCCGACCTTGCCGTTCGCCACCTCGGCCAGTTCCATCGAGTTGCCGCCGATGTCGCAGACCAGCCCCTTGGCATCCGGCCAGCCCAGCAGCACGCCCTGCGCGGAAAGCCGCGCCTCTTCCTCGCCGTCGATGACCCAGAGCTTCAGCCCGGTCTCCTTCTCGACCGCCTTGTGGAAGGCGGGGCCGTCCTCGGCCTCGCGCACGGCGGCGGTGGCGACGCAGGTCAGCGGCTTGATGCCCATGCTGTCGGCCAGCACCGCAAAGCGGCGCAGGGCGGCCATGCCGCGGCGCACGCCTTCGGGGTTCAGCCGGCCGGTGGTGGCCAGGCCCGAGCCCAGCCCGGCCATGACCTTTTCGTTGTAGAAATAGGCCGGCGAGCGCGCCGCCCCGTCGAACACCACCATGCGGATCGAGTTCGAGCCCACGTCGACCACGCCGACCCGGCTGAGCGCGCGTTCCGAGGCGCGTTCGAACAGCGAGCGCCCGAAGGGTTCGATGGTTTCTCCGCTTGCGGTCACGATGCCGTTCATCGGGTTCCTCTCGATTCCGTTACCAAGCCGGTCGCGCGCTTTGGATGGGGCAATTGCCTCCTTGCGTCAATCCGTCGAGTGCATCAGCGCCGGAACGTCACGCGCGCCCGCGCTGCCGCGCCCCGACAATGAGGGGTTTTCCATGAAGAACTTGTGACAGGAAAACAGGTCGTCGCGCCCGGCCGGCAGATAGCGCAGATAGCGCCCGTCGGGTTGCAGAAGCCAGCTTTGCGCCTCGTCGGCCATGTTGGCGGCCATGACCTGGCTGGTGATCTGCGCCTTCACCGTCTCGTTGAAGCATTCCACCAGCGCCTCGACCCGGCGGTTCAGGTTGCGCCCCATCCAGTCGGCCGAGCTGATGAAGACCCGCGCGCGCTTGGAGGGCAGGCCGAAGCCGTTGCCGAAGCAGACGATGCGGGAATGTTCCAGGAAGCGGCCGACGATGGATTTCACCCGGATGTTGTCGGACAGGCCCGCGATGCCCGGCCGCAGCCCGCAGATGCCGCGGATCACCAGGTTGATCCTGACCCCCGCCTGGCTTGCGGCGTAAAGCGCCTCGATCACGTCCTTGTCGATCAGGCTGTTCATCTTGGCCCAGATCTCGGCCGGGCGGCCGCGGCTGGCGAAATCGGCCTCGCGCGCGATCAGCTCCAGCAGTCGCTCCTTGAGGTCGATGGGCGAGATGGCGATGTTCTCCAGCCCCTCGGGCTGGACATAGCCGGACAGGAAGTTGAACACCTTGGAGGCATCTCGCCCCAGCGCCGGGTCGCAGGTGAACAGGGACAGGTCGGTATAGATGCGCGCGGTGATCGGGTGATAGTTGCCGGTGCCGAAATGGGTATAGGTCACAAGCTGGTCGCCCTCGCGCCGCACCACGGCGCTGATCTTGGCATGGGTCTTGTATTGCATGAAGCCATAGACGACATGCGCGCCCGAGCGTTCCAGCCGCCGCGACTGGCGGATGTTCGCGGCCTCGTCGAAGCGGGCCTTCAGCTCGACCAGCGCCGTCACCGACTTGCCCGATTCGGCCGCCTCGCAGAGCGCGTCCACGATGGGGCTGTCGCGCGAGGTGCGGTAAAGCGTCTGCTTGATCGCCAGCACGTCCGGGTCGCGCGCCGCCTGCGCCAGGAAGCGCACCACCATGTCGAAGGTCTCGTAGGGGTGGTGCAGCAGCATGTCCTTTTGCCGGATCGCGGCGAACATGTCGCCGTCGTGGTCCTGCACCCGTTCCGGCACCCGCGGGGTGAAGCCCGGCCATTGCAGGTCGCGCCGCCCGTCCAGCACCAGTTCGCGCAGGTCGGCCATGCCCAGAAGGCCCTCGACCTCGACCACCTCCTCGGGATCGACCTCCAGCTCCTGCATGATGACCCGGCGCAGCCGGTCGGGCGCGCCGGCGGTGATCTTCAGCCGGATGACCGAGCCGCGGCGGCGGCGCTTCAGCGCCGTCTCGAACTCGCGCACCAGGTCTTCGGCCTCTTCCTCGACCTCCAGGTCGCTGTCGCGCAGCACGCGGAAGGCGCAATGGCCGATGTCGCGATAGCCGGGGAACAGGCTGGGCAGATGCATCAGCAGCAGGTCTTCCAGCCGCAGGAAGCGCTTGCCGCCCGGCAGCGGGATGAAGCGGGCGATCTGCTGGGGGATGGGCACCAGCGCCTGCATCTGCCGCCCGTCGCTTTCCCGCGCCAGTTCCAGCGCCAGCGAAAAGCCGGTGTTGGGGATGAAGGGAAAGGGATGCGCCGGGTCTATGGCCAGGGGCGAGACCACCGGGAACACCTGCTCCATGAAATGCCGGCGCAGGAATTCTTCCTCGGCGCGGGTCACGCGGCCGCGCGACAGGATGGCGATGTCGGCCTGTTCCATCTCGCGGCGCAGGCCGTTCCAGACCGCCTGCTGCGCGCCCATCAGCCGGCGCGCATCGGCATTGACCAGCGCCAGCTGCTCGGCCGCGGTCAGCCCGTCGTCGGACAGGGTGGTGTTGCCTTCGCGGACCAGCTCGCGCAGGCCGGCCACGCGCACGGTGTAGAACTCGTCGAGATTGGTGGCCGAGATCGACAGGAAGCGCAGCCGCTCGAGCAGCGGCACGCGCGGGTTGCGCGCCTCGTCCAGCACGCGCCAGTTGAAGGCGAGCCAGCTGATCTCGCGGTTGAAGAAGCGCGCGGCGCCCTCGGGCGGGCCGTCGGGCAGGTCGCGCGGGGCGGGAAAGGGGGATTTCAGGAAATCGGCCTGGGTCATGTCACGGGACTTCGGGGAAAATGCGGGGCGATCATGCGTCGGCGGGGGCCAGCTTGTCCAGAAGCTCGGCCGCCAGCCGCCGGGTGATGGCGCGGCGGTCGGCCAGCGATTCGCGGTCGATGGCGGCGACCAGGCGGCGGGCCAGGTCCAGGTCGCGCTCCATGCGCAGCGAAAGCCAGTCCACCACCTCGGGCGCCACCTGGATCTGGCGGTCGGCGAACAGCTTGACCAGCACCGCCGGCAGCAGCGCGTCGTCGGGCGGGCCCAGGATCGCCTGCGCCGCCGTCTCCAGCCGCGAGCGCAGGTCGGGCAGCGCCACGCCCCAGTCGCGCGGCGGCGCCTGCGCGGTGATGAGAAGCAGCGCCCCCCGCGCGCCGGCCAGGTTCCACAGGTGGAACAGGCCCTGTTCGGCCGTGGCGTTGCCGCCGATCTCATGCGCGTCCTCGATGACCAGCGCGGCGCCGGGGCGAACCAGATCGTCCACGCTTTCGGGGGTCAGCGTCCAGCCGTGGCTGACATGGGCGCCATGATCGGCCGCCCAGAAGCCGACCAGATGCGTCTTGCCCGATCCCGGACCGCCGATCAGCAGCAGCCGGCCCTGCGGCCAGCGGCCCGGCGCGTCCAGCATCGCAAGCGCGTCGCGATTGGCCGCGGTGATCAGGAAATCGTCGCGCGACGAGGCCGGCGGCATCGTCAGGTCCAGGGTCAATTGTCTGGCCACCGTTCAGCGGTCCTTGCCGCGCAGGTGGTCGCGCGTCTCGGCCCACAGATCGGAGGGCGAAGGCGGGCCCTCGGCATCGGGAACCTCGCCGGCCTGCTGGCGATGCTGGTGTTCCTCCAGCAGATGCGCCAGATGCTCGTCGCGCTGGATCTGCGCCACGGCCACGTCGCGCGACATCTGCGCCAGCTGGCGCGCGCGCTCGGTCGTGCCGCGCGGCACCAGCTCGACCATGGTCGGCGGCGCGGGGGGCGAGGGCACCTCGCGCCCGGTATAGAGCGCGCTTTCCTTGTAGCGGGCGACGGCAAAGCGGACCAGCACCCCCAGCGCCGCCGCCGCCGGCACGGCGATGAGCAGGCCGACGAAGCCGAAGAGCGTGCCGAAGACGGTCAGGGCCAGCATCAGCCAGACCGGATGCAGCCCGACATGGCCGCCGACGATCTTGGGTTGCAGGTAGTTGCCCTCGACGATCTGGCCCAGGACGAAGACCGCGATCACCGCGCCGATCCAGACCGGCTCGCCCCAGAAGGAGAACAGCGCGACGCCGATGGCGGTGGCGCCGCCGACCAGCACGCCGACATAGGGGATGAAGGACAACGAGGCGGCGATCACCCCGATCGCGATGCCGAAGGGCAGGCCGATCAGCGCCAGGCAGACCGAATAGAAGGTGCCCAGGATCAGGATCACCATGCCCTGCCCGCGCACGAATCCCGACAGCGCCGCGTCGATCTCGTGTCCCAGCCGGCGGATGGTGCCGGCATGCTGGCGCGGCAGAAGCTCGTCCAGCCGGTCGACCATGTTGTCCCAGTCGAGCAGCAGGTAGAAGGCGACGACCGGCACGATCACGATCAGCATGACCATGCTGACCACGCCCATGACCGAGCCCAGCACGGTGCTGACCAGCTGCCCGCCCCGCTCGCTGATCTGCTGGCCCATGTTGGCAAGCGCGCTGTTGACCGGGCTGCCCTCGGTGAAGATCTCGGGGAACCGGGTCATCAGGAACTGCTGGAGGCGCTGGAACATCTCGGGCGCGGTCTCGATCAGCGCGGTGGTCTGGCGCACCAGCACCGGCACCAGCAGCAGAAACATCGCCACCACCAGCAAGAGCCCGCAAAGCGTGATGATGACCACCGAGGCGGTGCGCGACAGGCCCAGCCGCTCGAGCCGGTCGGCCAGGGGATCGAAGAGATAGGCCACGGCCGCGCCCATGATGAAGGGCGTGACGGCATTGCCCACCCCCCAAAGCGCCAACAGCAGCACGGCCAGCGCGCCGCCCCAATACAGGATCTGTTTCTGCACCGGCAATTGCATGGGTCTCGTCGCTCCCGTCCCCGCGTTCGGCTTCCTATGTGGACGGTCGCGGCGCGGCTTGCAAGGAAGGGCGTTGCCCCGCTATCCGCGATCCGCTAACCCGTGCCGGCCATCATGAGGATTTCGCCATGCGTCTGTCGCGCTATTTCATGCCCGTCCTGAAGGAAGACCCCAAAGAGGCCCAGATCGTCAGCCACCGGCTGATGCTGCGCGCCGGCATGATCAAGCAGCAAGCGGCCGGCATCTATTCCTGGCTGCCGCTGGGCTTCAAGGTGCTGCGCCGCATCGAGCAGATCGTGCATGAGGAACAGGCCCGCGCCGGCCATATCGCCATGCTGATGCCGACGCTGCAGCCCGCCGACCTGTGGCGCGAAAGCGGCCGCTACGACGATTACGGCGAAGAGATGCTGCGCATCCGCGACCGCCACAAGCGCGACCTGCTTTACGGGCCCACGAACGAGGAGATGATCACCGACATCTTCCGCAGCCATGTGAACAGCTACAAGGACCTGCCGCTGACGCTGTATCACATCCAGTGGAAGTTCCGCGACGAGATCCGCCCCCGCTTCGGCGTCATGCGCGGGCGCGAGTTCCTGATGAAGGACGGCTACAATTTCGACCTGACCAAGGAAGACGCGCTGCATGCCTATAACCGGCACCTGGTCAGCTATCTGCGCAGCTACGAGCGCATGGGCCTGCAGGCGATCCCGATGCGCGCCGACGGCGGGCCGATCGGCGGGGATTATACGCATGAGTTCCTGGTGCTGGCCGAGACCGGCGAGTCGGAGGTGTTCTACGACAGCGAGATCACCGACCTGAAATTCGGCGACCGCGCCATCGACTACGACGATGTCGCGCAATGCCAGGCCGTGCTGGAGGAATTCACCAGCCGCTATGCCCGCACCGACGAGACCCATGACGCGGCGCTGTTCGAGCAGGTCCCCGAGGCGCGGCGGCGCCAGGCCCGCGGCATCGAGGTCGGGCAGATCTTCTATTTCGGCACCAAGTATTCCGAGCCGATGGGTGCCACCGTGGTCGGCCCCGACGGCGCCCGCGTGCCGGTTCACATGGGCTCGCACGGGATCGGCGTCAGCCGCCTTCTGGGCGCGATCATCGAGGCCAGCCATGACGACAAGGGCATCATCTGGCCCGAGGGGGTGACGCCCTTCCATGCCGGGATCGTCAACCTCAAACAGGGCGACGCCTCGACCGACGGCGCCTGCGAGGCGCTTTACGCCGAGCTGAAGGCGCAGGGGCTGGACCCGCTCTACGACGACCGCGACGAGCGGGCGGGGGCGAAATTCGCCACCATGGACCTGATCGGCCTGCCCTGGCGCATCACCGTCGGGCCGCGCGGGCTGGCGGCGAACAAGGTCGAGCTGACCTCGCGCCGCAGCAGCGAATCGATCGAGGTCTCGCCGCAGGAGGCGGTGGCGCGGCTGAAGGAGATCTACCAGCCGGTCTTCGACGCCGCGAAATAGGGCCGCGAAATAGGCGCGGCCGCGCCCGGCGGGACGGTTGCCTGGGTATTTGGGCAACGGAGAAACATGGCGGGGGGCGCCCAGGCGGCGCCCTTCGCCCAGGCGGCTTGGCCGCATGTGTGTCTGGTGAACGGAACGCCCCCTGCCCTGCGCGCGGTGCCGGCGGGGCCGGGCGGCGCGGGTCTTGTCGTGGTTGTTGTTGTCGTGGTTCAAGAGTGGGCGGTTCATGGTGAAGAAGGCGCTGATTACCGGGGTCACGGGTCAGGACGGATCCTACCTGGCCGAGTTCCTGCTGGAAAAGGGCTATGAGGTGCATGGCATCAAGCGCCGCGCCTCGAGCTTCAACACCCGGCGCGTCGATCACATCTTCCAGGATCCGCACGAGGTCGCGCCGCGCTTCCTGCTGCATTACGGCGACCTGGGCGATGCCTCGAACCTGACCCGGATCATGGCCGAGGTGCGGCCGGACGAGGTCTACAACCTGGGCGCGCAATCCCATGTCGCGGTCAGCTTCGAGGCGCCGGAATATACCGCCGATGTCGATGCGCTGGGGACGCTGCGGCTGCTGGAGGCGATCCGCTTCCTGGGGCTGGAGCGGGCGACGCGGTTCTACCAGGCGTCGAGTTCCGAGCTTTACGGGCTGGTGCGCGAGACGCCGCAGACCGAACGCACGCCCTTTCACCCGCGCAGCCCCTATGCCGTGGCCAAGCTCTATGCCTATTGGATCACGGTGAACTATCGCGAGGCCTATGGGCTTTTCGCCTGCAACGGCATCCTGTTCAACCACGAGAGCCCGCGCCGCGGCGAGACCTTCGTCACCCGCAAGATCACCCGCGGGCTGGCCAACCTGGCCCAGGGGATCGGCGGCTGCCTTTATCTGGGCAACCTGGACGCGCTGCGCGACTGGGGCCATGCCCGCGACTACGTGCGCATGAAATGGCTGATGCTGCAAAGCGATGCGCCCGACGACTACGTCATCGCCACCGGCGAGCAGCATTCCGTGCGCCAGTTCCTGACCTGGGCCGCCGCGGAGCTGGGCATCGCGCTGGAATTTCGCGGCTCGGGCGTCGAGGAATTCGCCCTGGTCGCCTCGGTCGCGGGCGAGCGGGCGCCGGCCTTGCGTCCCGGCGACGTGGTGATGCGGGTCGATCCGCGGTATTTCCGCCCGGCCGAGGTGGCCAGCCTGCTGGGCGATGCCGGCAAGGCGCATCGCCGGCTGGGCTGGCGCCCCCGGACCGGGCTGCGCGAGATGATCGCCGAGATGGTCGCCGCCGACCTGCGGGCGGCGCGGCAGCATGCGCTGCTCCGGCGGCATGGGCTGGGTCCGGCCGTCGCGGGAGAGGTGGGATAGATGGCGCGGCTCTTCGTCACCGGCGGCCATGGCATGGTGGGGTCGAACCTGCGCGCCCATCCCGGCATCGCCGCCTGGCAGGTGCTGGCGCCTGCCCGCGCCGAGCTGGACCTGTGCGACGCGGTCGCGCTGCGGGACTGGCTGGCGCGGCATCGTCCCGACGCCGTGGTCCATGCCGCGGGCGTCGTCGGCGGCATCCAGGCCAACATGGCCGAGCCGTTGCGGTATCTGGCCGAGAACGCCCGCATCGGGCTGAACCTGATCACCGCCTGCCGCGAGATCGGCGTTCCGGTGCTGCTGAACCTGAGTTCGAGCTGCGTCTATCCGCGCGACCTGCACCGCGACCTGGCCGAGGAACAGATCCTGACCGGCCCGCTCGAGCCCAGCAACGAAGGCTATGCCCTGGCCAAGATCATGGCGATGCGGCTGGTGGACCATGCCTGCCGCGAGAACCCCACCCTGCAATGGCGCACGCTGATCCCCTGCAACCTCTACGGCCCCTTCGACACGTTCGACCCAGGGCGGTCGCATCTGCTGCCGGCGATCATCCACAAGATCCACCGCGCCAGGATCGAGGGCCGCGACCGGGTCGAGATCTGGGGCGACGGCCAGGCCCGGCGCGAGTTCATGCATGCGGGCGACCTGGCGGATGCGATCCTGCGCGCGCTGGCCGATCCCTCGGCCGTGCCGGCGGTGATGAACGTCGGGCCGGGGGTGGATCACGCGATCGAGGATTATTACCGCCTCGTGGCCGGGGTGGTGGGCTGGCAGGGCCGCTTTGTCCACGACCTCGGCAAGCCCGTGGGCATGCGGCGCAAGCTTCTGTCCGTGGCGCGGCAGGCGGCCTGGGGCTGGGCGCCGCGGATCGGCCTGGCCGAGGGCGTCGCCGCCACCTATGCCTGGTATCTGGAGCAGCAGCCATGAACCGCTTTCCCCTGGCAAGCTCCAGCTGGGACGAGGCCGAGCGGGACGCCCTGCAGCGGGTGATCGCCTCGGACCGCTTTACCATGGGCCCCGAGGTCGCGGCCTTCGAGGCCGAGTTCGCCCGCTTCGCCGGCAGCCGCCATGCGGTGATGGTCAATTCGGGCTCGTCGGCCAATCTCGCCATGGTGGCGGCGCTGCGCTACCGGCAAGACCCGGCATCGCGGCTGATGCCGGGCGACCAGGTGATCGTGCCGGCGGTGTCCTGGTCCACCAGCTTCTTTCCGCTGCACCAATACGGGCTGCACCTGAAATTCGTGGACATCGACCGCGAGACGCTGAACTACGACCTTGCCGCGCTGGCCGCGGCCATCGACGACCGGAGCCGCGCCGTCATGGCGGTGAACCTGCTGGGCAATCCCAACGATTTCGACGCGATCCGTTCGCTGATCGGCACCCGCCGCATCCTGCTGATCGAGGATAATTGCGAATCCATGGGCGCGACCTTCGCCGGGCGCCGGGCCGGTACCTTCGGGGTGATGGGGACGTTCTCGACCTTCTTCTCGCATCACATCTCGACCATGGAGGGCGGGCTGGTCGTCACCGACGACGAAGAGCTTTACCACATCCTGCTGGCGCTGCGGGCGCATGGCTGGACGCGCGACCTGCCCAGGCGGAACCGCGTGACCGGCGAGAAGGGCGAGGATCCCTTCGAGGAAAGCTTTCGCTTCGTCCTGCCCGGCTACAACCTGCGCCCGCTGGAGATGTCGGGCGCCCTGGGCCGGGCGCAGCTGGAAAAGCTGCCGCGGCTGGTCGCGGCGCGGCGCGAGAACGGCGCGCGCTGGGTCGAGGCGATGGCCGATCACCCGCTGTTCCGCATCCAGCGCGAGATCGGCGAAAGCAGCTGGTTCGGCTTTGCGCTGGTGCTGCGCCCCGAATGCGGGCTTGGCCGGCGCGAGGTCCTGGCAGGGCTCGGCGCGCTGGGATTCGAGACCCGGCCCATCGTCAGCGGCAATTTCACCGGCAATCCCGTGCTGCGGCTGATGGACCACAGCCTGCACGGGCCGATGACCCATGCGGACGAGATCGACCGCAACGGCTTTTTCATCGGCAACCACCCCCATGACATGCGGGACGCGATCCGAATCCTGGCCCGATTCCGCGGCTGAGCGGCTGGCCGCTGGACTTGCCGGCCCGGCTTGGTCAGGATCGGCGCCGGGGTTTCGGGTGGGCGGTCATGGGTGCAGTCTGGACAAGGCGGATCGGCGCGGCGGTCCTGGTCGTCGCCCTGGGCGCGGGGGCCGCTTTCCTGGCCTGGCTCGAACCGCCGCGCCCGGCGACGCCGGTGCCGGCGCTGAGCTTGGCCGGGGACGCGGGATTCCAGGCGGAACTCGGCCCACCGCTGCCCGGATGGACCGCCCTGCCCGCCCAGGCGACGGCGCGCGCGGCCGCTGATCCCTCGGGCCTGGGCTATCGCCATGAATGGCCGGGCTTTCACGCCTCGGCGCGGTTTCAGGGCACCGGGATCGTCCTGCGATTCGACGATGCGCTCAATCGCTGGCGCGTGACGCTGGACGGCAAGGCGGTCGAGGTCTCGCGCCCCGGCCGGCAGGATCTGCATATCCGCGGCCTTGCGCCCGGCCCGCATCAGATCCGCGCCGAGAAGATCAGCGAATCGAGCGGCCCGGCGCTTTTCGGCGGCTTCTTCCTGGACGATTCGGCCCAGGCGCTGCCGCCGCCCGATCCGGCGCCGCGGCTGATCGAGTTCATCGGCGATTCCGACACCGTCGGCTTTGCCAATACCGCCAGCCGCCGCGATTGCGAGGCTGAGGAGATCTATGCCGCGACCGACACCAGCCGCAGCTTCGGCCCGCAGGTCGCGGCGGCGCTGGGCGCGGATTACCGCATCCTCGCCCGCTCGGGCATCGGGCTTTTGCGCAACTACGGCGGCGCCGAGCCCGACCGCACCATGGACCGGCTTTATCCCCTGGCCCTGCCGGGACAGCCGGATGCGCCGGCCCTGCCGGAGCGCAAGGCGGACATCGTCGTCATCGGGCTGGGCTCGAACGTGTTCGGCTCGGAACTCGCCCCCGGCGAACGCTGGAGCGACAAGGGCCAGCTGCGCCACGAGTTCGGCCCGGCGCTGGCCGATTTCGCCACCGCCCGCGCGCAGGAAAACCCCGGCGCGACCCTGGTGCTGCTGGCCTTCGGCGAATACGGGGCCGAACTGGTCGAGGCGCATCGGACCGCCTCGGCTCTGCTGGACGGCCGGGGCCTGGCCAACCGCCTGGTCGTCCTGGGCGATCCGCAGCGCAACGCCTGCCTGTGGCACCCCTCGGCCGAGGATCACGCGATGATCGCGCAGGCGCTGGTCGCGGCGCTGAAAGGGCCGGGTCCGAACTGAACGGCGCATTCTGTCTCTTGCGCCCGCCGCCGCGCGACCGCACACTCCACCCGACCCTGCCAGCCGAGCCGCCATGCATTCCCTCAGACCGACCCATAACCGCCTGCGCCGCCTTGCCGGCCTGGGCCCCGCGGATTTCTTTGCCACCGCCGTCGAGCGATGGGAGATCTGCCCGGCCGAGGTGGGCGAGGTCATGCCGGGCATCTGGCTGCCCGACCAGGTCGAGCATATCTCGCGCACCGAGTTCGGTTCCCTGCCCAACATCCTTGAACAGATGCAGGGCAATCCGGCCGAGCAGATTCCGCCCACCCTGGGCTATCGCTTCCGCGACGTGGATTTCGTCGATGGCGTGCTGCATGCGCGCGGGGCCGAACGCCACCTGCGCCAGCACAAGCGCTCGGGCCTGGGCTATGCCCGGCCGCGCGAAAACCTGACGGGCGCGCTTTACGAAAGCTGGATCGGCAACCGCTGGTTCGGCAACTGGTTGCTGAACGACTGCCTTGCCTATCGCCTGGCCGAAGAGGCGGGGGCGCCGGTGACGTCCGCCCCGCTGCGCGGCGGCCATATCGCGCGCTACGAGGAATTGCTGGGCATGGCGCCCCGGCGCATCGGCGACGTGCATTTCGACGAGTTGGTCCTGTTCGACGACCTGCAAAGCAACAGCCACCGCCGCGGCCGCGCGCAGCGCAACCGCGCGCTGGTCCTTCAGGGGCGGGCGCTGGAGCCCCTGCCCGGCGTCTTCATCTTTCGCGGCGCCAGCGGCGATGCCCGCATCCTGGAGAACGAGGCCGAGATCGCCGAGCGGCTTGAGGTCGAATACGGCTTTCGCACGCTCTACATCGACCGCCACGACGCCGACGAACTGGCCCAGGCTGCCGGCGCGGCGCGGATCGTGGCGGGGGTCGAGGGCAGCCAGCTTGCCCATGGCGTCATCGCCATGGCGCCGGGCGGCACGGTGCTGACCCTGCAGCCGGCGGACCGGGTGACGACCTCGCTCAAGCTGCTGACGGATTGCTGGCAGCAGCATTACGCCATGGTGGTGGGGTCGGGCACCGCCCGCGGCTACCGGGTGGAATGGGACCAGATCCGGCGCACGCTCGACCTGATCGCGGCGCAAACCGCCTGAAACCCGTCCTAACAGTCAGGTTGAGTTTGCCGCGAGACATCGGAATATGGGGGCGGGCGAGCTTTATTTCCCGCCGAAGTGATTAAGCAAGTGCATGGTGATGTTCGAAACTCTCCGGGATGACTACAAAAGACACGGCCGTTCGCTGACCGAGCCCGCCTTCGTCTCGCTAGCCGTCTATCGCTATGGCCGCTGGGCCATCGGGCTGAAGAACCCGCTGCTGCGCTGGCTGGCCGGCAAGCCCTATGCGCTGATGCGGATCCTGATCCTCAACGTGACCAAGGTCTGGATCCCGCCGCAGGTGCGGCTGGGGCGCGACTTCCACATCATCCATGCCGAGGGCTCGCTGTCGATCCATCCCGACGTGGTGATCGGCGACCGCTGCGGGGTGATGCACAACGTCACCATCGGCACCAACATGGGCCCCGGCGCGCCGGTGATCGGCGATGATGTGTTCATCGGGGTGAATTCCTGCGTGCTGGGGCCGATCACCATCGGCGACCGGGTGCGGATCGGCGCCAATACCGCGGTGACGACCAACGTGCCGCCGGATTCGGTGGTCATCGGCTCGCCCGCCAAGATCTATCCCAGCCTGCCGATCTTTGCCGCCAAGAAGAAGGCCCCCGAGCATGAGTGACGATTTCGACCGCAGCATGTGGCGCCTTCTGGCCGACAACCTGCCCGCCCGCGCCGACAAGATCGCCGCGGTGGACCAGGGCCGCTCGGTCAGCTACGGCGAACTCGCGGCCGAGGCGGGGCGCGTGGCCGACTGGCTGGTCGGGCGCGGCATCCGCCCTGGCGACCGGGTGATCGTGCATCTGCGCAAGGGCATCGACGAGGTCGCGGCCATGTTCGGCGCCTGGAAGATGGGCGCCGTGGTCATCAACGTGAACATCCGCTGGACGCCCGCGCAGCTGGCCTATGTCGCCCACGACAGCCGGGCGCGCGCAGCGATCCTGCCCCGCAACGCGCTGGAGGCGCTGGTGGGCGAACATGCCTTGCCCGAGGGCACGGCCTATCTTGTTCAGGGCAAGGCCGAGGGCCTTGTCCAGGGCGCGGACCCCTGGGGGGCGCTTGGCGCCGACCGGGCTTCCGCGCCCGACGAATCCGACCCGCGCGGGTTGGCGATGATCATCTACACCTCGGGCTCGACCGGCACGCCCAAGGGGGTGATGCTCAGCCATCGCAACATCCGCGTGGGCGCCATCTCGGTCGCGGACTACCTGGGGCTGGACGAAAGCGACCGGCTGCTTTCGGTGCTGCCCTACAGCTTCGACGCCGGGCTGAACCAGCTGACCACCATGCTGCTGACCGGCGGGACGGTGGTGCATCAGCCGCTGACCATGCCGGCCGAGATCATCCGCATGGCCAAGGCCGAATCGGTGACGGGGATCGCCGGGGTGCCGCCCTTGTGGAACCAGATCGTGCGGCTGCTGGTGGACCGGCCGACCGAACTGCCGGCGCTGCGGCGCATCACCAACACCGGCGGCAAGATCCCCCCGAACATCCTGGAACTGCTGCCGCAGGTGTTTCCGGGCGTCGACATCTACCTGATGTATGGGCTGACCGAGGCGTTCCGCTCGACCTATCTGCCGCCGGCGAAATTCGCGGCCAAGATGGGCTCGATCGGCCGGCAGATCCCGAACGCGCAGGTCTTTGCCATCAAGCATGGCGAGGGGATCGCCGGCCCCGGCGAACAGGGCGAGCTGGTCCATGCCGGGCCGCTGGTCAGCATGGGCTATTGGGAAAAGCCCGAGGTGACGGCGCAGAAGATCCGCCCCTGCCCCGAGCTTGCGCACCTGCTGGGCGACGAGCCGGTGGTCTGGTCGGGCGACCTGGTGCGCGTGGACGAGGACGGCGACCTGTGGTTCGTCAGCCGCATGGACGAGATGATCAAGACCCTGGGCTTCCGCCTGTCGCCGACCGAGGTCGAGGATGCGATCTCGCAAAGCGGGCTTGTCACCGACGTGGTGGCCTTCGGGGTCGAGGATGCCGACCTGGGCCAGGCGGTTCACGCGGTCGTGACCTATCTGCCGCAGGGCGACGAGGCCGCGCTGGCCGCGCATTGCGCCCGCGCCATGCCCCATTACATGCGTCCCCAGCGCTATCATTCCTGGCAAGGCGCCATGCCGCGGACCGCCAGCGGCAAGCTGGACCGCCCCGCCATCATCTCGGCCGCCAGGGCCGCATCGCAGAACTGACCAGAAAGGCATTGAATCCATGAGCCTGAGCAAGGACGAACTGTTCCGCTATATCCGCGCCGAACTGAACATCGACACGCCGCTGGACGGCGATACCGAGCTTTTCTCGACCGGGATGCTGGATTCGGTGGCGATGGTCGGGCTGATCTCCTTCGTCGAGCAGCATGCCGGGGTGCGGGTGCAGCCGGGCGACGTGACGCTGGAGAATTTCGACACGGTGGACGCCATCCTGGCCTATGTGCAGACCCTTGACTGACCTCGACCGCCACCTGTCCGAGGCCGCGGCGCGCTTCGGCACGCCCTGCTATGTCTATGCCACCGACCTGGTCGAGGAGCGGCTGGCGCATCTGCGCGCGCATCTGGGGCGCTGGTTCGCCGTCAGCTTCGCGGTCAAGAGCAATCCGAACCCCGCGCTGCTGGGCTGGATGCGGGATCGGCTGGACTGCCTCGACATCTCCTCGGGGGGCGAGCTGGCGCTGGCGCGCGAGGCGGGCTGGGATGCGGGCCGGATCAGCTTCACCGGCCCGGCCAAGCGCGAGGCGGAGCTGCGCGCCGCCACCCAGGCGGGCCTGGGCGAGCTGGTGCTGGAAAGCCTGCGCGAGGCGCGGCTGGCCGATGCCGTCGCGGCCGAGCTGGGCCTCGTCCAGCCGGTGCTGGTCCGCCTGGCGCCCTCGCGCGTGCCCAAGGGTTTCGGCGACCAGATGGCCGGCCGGCCCAGCCCCTTCGGCGTCGATGTCGAGGACGCGGCCGAGATCCTGCCGCAGATCGCCGCCCTGCCGAACCTGCGCGTCATCGGGCTGCACATCTATTCCGGCACGCAATGCCTCAAGCCCGAGGCGATCTGCGAGAACTGGCGCATCTTCATGCAGGTCTTTTCCGAGACCTGCGCCGCGTTGGACCTGTGCCCGGAAAAGCTGATCTTCGGCGCCGGGCTCGGCATCCCCTATCACCCCGGCGACAGCGCGCTGGACCTTGCCGCCATCGCCGCCGAGATCGGCCCCGAACTGGACGCCTTCGCCGCGCGCTTTCCCGCGACGCGGCTGGTGCTGGAGCTGGGCCGCTACCTGGTCGGGCCGGCGGGCTGGTTCGTGACCCGCGTCGTCTCGGTCAAGCAGTCGCGCGGCAGCCGAATCGCCATCTGCGACGGCGGGCTGAACGCCAACCTGGCGGCCTCGGGCAATTTCGGCATGGTGCTGCGGCGCAATTACGTCATGCACCGCGTCGGCGGCGACGAGGGCGGCACCCGCCCCGAGGAAAGGCAGGACATATCCGGCCCGCTCTGCACCTCGATCGACAAGCTGGGCGGCGGCGTCGCCCTGCCCAGGCTGGAGGAAGGCGACCTGATCGCCATCCATGCCTGCGGCGCCTATGGGCCGACTGCCAGCCCGCTGCATTTCATCAGCCATCCCATGCCGGCCGAGGTGCTGCTGACCGGCGGGCAGATGCGCGACGCGACCCGGATCCGCGGCGGCTGAGGCCCGGCCGCCGCCCCATTTCCGGGCAAGCGATAAAATATTCCTGATCTTGGATTTTTGCGTCGTTTTTATCGACCGGGTCGGTTGTGTTTTCCGCGGCTGCGCGTCTATTATCTGCGCACAGCCCGAACCGGAAAAGGAACACGATGGTCGAACAGAACCTGTTGCTCTTGCTTGTTCTGACGCCATTCGTGTCGGCCGCCCTGGCGGCCACACTTCCCATCCGGGCGCGCAACGCCGAAGCCTGGCTCGCCGGGCTGACGATGATCGTCGCGCTGGTGATCCTGGGCGTGCTCTACCCCGCCGTGACCGAGGGGCGAAGCATCACCGGCACCTTCCGCTGGGTCAGCTCCATCGGGCTTGACCTGACCTTCCGCATCGACGGGTTTTCCTGGCTGTTCATGGTGCTGGTGGCGGGAATCGGCTTCCTCGTCATCCTTTATGCGCGCTACTACATGTCGCCCGACGACCCGGTGCCGCGGCTCTATTCCAGCCTGCTGGCCTTTTGCGGCGCCATGTCGGGGCTGCTGCTGTCGGGCAACATCATCATGCTGGTGGTGTTCTGGGAACTGACCAGCATCGTGTCGTTCCTGCTGATCGGCTATTGGTTCCAACGGCAGGACGCACGCGACGGCGCGCGGATGTCGCTGATCGTGACCGCCTCGGGCGGGCTGTGCCTGATGGTGGCGATGATCATCCTGGGCCAGATCGCCGGCAGCTACGAGCTGGACGCCGTGCTCAAGGCCGGGCCGCAGATCACCAGCCACCGGCTTTATCCGGTGGTGCTGATCCTGTTCGTGCTGGGCGCCTTTACCAAATCGGCGCAATTCCCGTTCCATTTCTGGCTGCCCAATGCCATGGCGGCGCCGACGCCGGTCTCGGCCTATCTGCATTCGGCGACCATGGTGAAGGCCGGGGTCTTCGTGCTGCTGCGCTTCCACCCGGCGCTGGGGGGCACGGACGCCTGGTTCCAGATCGTGACCGGCATCGGCATGACCACGCTGCTGCTGGGGGCGGTGGTGGCGCTGTTCCGCCACGACCTCAAGGGGCTCTTGGCCTATTCCACCATCAGCCACCTGGGGCTGATCACGGCGCTGGCCGGGATCGGCAGCCCCTTTGCGCTGATCGCCGCCGTGTTCCACATCGTCAACCATGCCGTCTTCAAGGCCTCGCTGTTCATGGCCGCCGGCATCATCGACCACGAGACCGGCACCCGCGACATGCGCCGCCTGTCGGGCCTGGCGCGGGTCATGCCGGTGACGGCGATGCTGGCGATCATCGCCTCGGGGGCGATGGCGGGGGTGCCGCTGCTGAACGGGTTCCTGTCCAAGGAGATGTTCTTCGAGGCGACCTATGTCTGGAACAACGGCGGCTCGCTGGACAATTTCGCGCCCTATGTCGCGGTGCTGGCCGGGGCGTTCAGCGCCGCCTATTCGCTGCGCTTCATCGTCACCGTGTTCTTCGGCCCGCCCGCCACCGACCTGCCGCAGGAACCGCATGAGCCGCCCTTGCTGATGCGCCTGCCGGTGGCGATCCTGGTGGCGATCTGCCTGGCGGTCGGCATGTTCCCGCAGCAGGTGCTGGGCACCTGGCTGCAGACTGCCAGCATGGCCGTGGTCGGCCCGGAACTGCCGCATTTCAGCCTCAAGATCTGGCACGGCGTCAACCCGCCCCTGATCATGAGCCTGATCGCCATGTCGCTGGGCGCGCTGATCTACCTGCTGCCGCGCCGGCTGATCGATTCGGGCGAGGACGGCACGCGGCTGATGCGGCGGCTGGACTTTGCCCGCGGCTTCGACTGGCTGCTGCAAGTCTTTACCATCCGGCTGCCGCGCTTTGCGCTGCGGGTGCTGTCGGCGAACGGGCTTCAGTCGCAATTGCGCGCCATGGTGCTTTTGTCGCTGGCCGGGGCCTGGTTCGTGCTGCGCCGGCTGGACTGGAACGTGCCCATGCCGGAACTGGGCGCAAGCGAGCTGGTCTTTGCCCTGCTGTGGTTGGTCGGCGGCACCTGCGCCGTCGGCGCCGCCTGGCAGGCCAAGTATCACCGTTTCGCGGCGCTGGTGCTGATGGGCGGGGCGGGGCTGGTGACTTGCGCCACCTTCGTCTGGCTGTCGGCGCCCGACCTGGCCGTGACCCAGCTGCTGGTCGAGATCGCCACCACCGCGCTGCTGCTCCTGGGCCTGCGCTGGCTGCCCAAGCGCGACCAGGAGATCCCCGGCGACAACAACCTGACCGCCCGTTCGCGCCGGGCGCGCGACCTGCTGATCGCACTCGCCTGCGGCACGGGCATGACCGCGCTGGCGCTGGCGGTGCTGCTGACCCCGCCCGGCACCTCGCTGGGCGACTGGTTCCTGCGCAATGCCTATGTCGAGGGCGGCGGCACCAATGTCGTCAACGTCATCCTGGTGGATTTCCGCGCCTTCGACACCTTCGGCGAGATCACCGTCCTCGCCGTCGTCGGGCTGACCGTCTATGCGCTGCTGCGCCGCTTCCGCCCCGCGCCCGAAAGCGTCGAGCGCCCGCGCCCGCAGCTCGATGCCGAGGAGCAGGCGCTGGAGGCCTATCTCTTCGTGCCCTCGGTGCTGATGCAATGGATGTTCGCGCCGATCATCGCGCTGGCGGCCTATCTGTTCTTCCGCGGCCACGACCTGCCGGGCGGGGGCTTCGCCGCCGGCGTCACCCTGGCCGTGGGCCTGCTCTTGCAATATGTCGCCGCCAATGTGCGCTGGGTCGAGGCGCGGATCACCGTGCTGCCGATGCGCTGGATGGCGGCGGGGCTGACCACCTCGGCGGCGGTCGGGGCGGGATCGTGGATCTTCGGCTATCCCTTCCTCAGCGCGCATGCGCAATATCTCGAGTTCCCGGTCATCGGCAAGGTGCCCTTCTCGACCGCGATGCTGTTCGATTTCGGCGTGTTCTCGACCGTGCTGGGCGCCATCGTGCTGATGCTGATCGCCATAGCCCACCAGTCGCTGCGCGTCGCCCCGCGCGCCCGCGCGCCCGAAACCGACGAGGAGACGCGCTGATGGAACTGATCCTTGCCCTGGCCATCGGCATCCTGGTCGGCTCTGGCGTCTGGCTGCTGCTGCGGCCGCGGTCCTACCAGGTCATCATCGGCCTTTGCCTGCTGGCCTATGGCGTCAACCTGTTCATCTTTGCCATGGGCCGGCTTTACGTCGGCGCCGCGCCGATCATGCCCAAGGGCGGCTTCGTCGATCCGACCGCCTATGCCGACCCGGTGCCGCAGGCGCTGGTGCTGACCGCCATCGTCATCAGCTTCGCCACCACGGCGCTGTTCCTGGTGCTGATGATCGCCTCGCGCGGGGCCACCGGCACCGACCACGTGGACGGCAGGGAGCGTCATCCATGATGAATGATGCGGCCATGCCCGACCATTTGATGATCGCGCCGATCCTGATCCCGCTGGTGGCCGGCGCGCTCATGCTGTTTTACAGCGACCGCAACCGGCAGACCAAGCTGATCATGGGGCTGGTGGCGGTGGGGCTGACCTTCCTGGCCTCGGTCGAGCTGATGGCCGACGTCAAATCCGCGACCGAACAGGGCGGCACCGTGGTCGGGCTTTACCGGCTGGGCGACTGGCCGGTGCCGATCGGCATCGTGCTGGTGCTGGACCGGCTTTCGGCGATGATGGTGATGCTGACGGCGCTTCTGGCCGCGCCCTCGCTGATCTATGCCGCCGCCGGCTGGCACGGCAAGGGCCAGCATTACCACAGCATGTTCCAGTTCCTGCTGGCGGGGGTGAACGGCTCGTTCCTGACCGGCGACCTGTTCAACCTGTTCGTGTTCTTCGAGGTGATGCTCGCGGCCTCATACGGGCTGATGCTGCACGGCTCGGGGCCCGAGCGGATCAAGGCCGGGCTGCATTACCTGGCGGTGAACCTGGCGGCCTCGCTCTTCTTCCTGATCGGGGTGGCGCTGGTCTATGGCACCACCGGCACGCTGAACATGGCCGACATCGGCCGCGCGCTCTATTGGCTGGACGATGCCGAGCGGCTGCTGTTCCACGCCGCGGCGACCTTCCTGGGGCTGGCCTTCCTGATCAAGGCGGCGGCCTGGCCCCTGTGCTTCTGGCTGCCGCCGACCTATGGCGCCGCCTCGCCGCCCGCCGCCGCGATCATGGCGATCATGACCAAGGTCGGCATCTATGTCATCCTGCGGCTGTCGCTTCTGGTGCTGGGACCGGATGCCGGGCCCTCGGCGGGCTTCGGTGCCTCGGTGCTGATGATCGGCGGGGTGGTGACGATGGCATTCGGCATGATCGGCATCCTCGGCACGCCGGAACTGGTGCGCAAGGGCGGCTATCTGGCGATCATCTCGTCGGGGACGGTGCTGGCCGCGATCGGCTTTGCCCAGGCGGGGGGCGGCAGCTCCATGCTGGGCGGCGCGCTTTACTACATGGTGGGCTCGACCGCGGCCATCTCGGCCTTCTTCCTGATCGCCGAGCCGGTCAGCCGCAACGACGAGGGCGACGACGACGCCCCGGCCGAGGACGACGGCTTCGACCCGCTGTCGGAACGCTGGGCGCCGATGGGGCTGGGCACGGTCGAGGACACCACCGCCCCCGCCAGCCAGCGCACCGTCAGCTGGCTGACCATGGCGATCTGCTTCGGCCTGGTCGCGGCGATGATCGCCGGCCTGCCGCCGATGCCCGGCTTCATCGGCAAGTTCGCCATCCTGCGCGGCGCGGTGCAGGACAACCTGCCCGCCTCGGGCCATCTGCCGGTCATCCTGTGGGCCTATGCCGCCATGCTGATCCTGTCGGGGCTGGGGGCGCTGATCGCGCTGATGCGCTTCGGCATCCGCCGCTTCTGGGCCGAGGAAGGCCCGACCCCGCGCATCCTGGCGCTTGAGGTGGTGCCGGTGGTCATGCTGCTGGGCATGATCGGCCTGCAGACCGTGCGCTCGGACGCGCTTCTGGGCTATACCAGCGCCACGGCCGACGCGCTGCTGGAGCCGCGCGTCTATCGCAGCGCGGTGCTGGCCGAGGCGCAGGACGTGCGCGCCGCGCCGGTGCAGAGCCTGAGCCCCGATCCGCTGCCCGAGCCTGAGGCCGAAGCCGAGCCCGAAAACGGGCCAGAGGAGGGCGCGCAATGAGCCGCTTCGTCCCCCATCCCGTGCTTTCGGCCGTGCTGGTGCTGATGTGGCTGTTCCTGACCGCCTTCACCCCCGGCCACCTGCTGCTCGGCACGCTGATCGCGCTGGGGGCGGGCTGGTCGGTCGAGCATCTGCATCCGCCCAAGCCGGTCTTCCGGCGCTGGCTGGCGATCCCCAAGCTGATGGCGGTGGTGGCGCTGGACATCCTGCGCTCCAACATCGCCGTGGCGCGGGTGCTGATCCTGGGCCCCGACCATCCGAAATACCATTCGGGCTTCGTCGAGCTGACGCTGCGCTTGCGCGATCCCAATGCGCTGGCGGTGCTGGCGATCATCCTGACCGGCACCCCCGGCACCGCCTGGATCGAATTCGACCAGGAGGAAGGCCGGCTGCTGCTGCATGTCCTCGACCTGCGCAGCGACGACGACTGGCAAAGCCTGATCCGCGACCGCTACGAGGCGCTGCTCATGGAGATATTCGAATGACGGCCGAGATCCTGCGATTCGCCCTGGGCTATGCCCAGATCGCCCTGATCCTGGCCCTGGGGCTGGCCTGCTGGAGGATGCTGCGCGGGCCGCGGGCGCAGGACCGCGTTCTGGCGCTCGACACGATGTACAGCATCGCCATGCTGCTGTTTCTGGTCATCGGCATGGGCAACGGCAATGTCTTCTTCTTCGAGGGCGCGCTGGTCATCGCCGTGCTGGGCTTTGTCACCACGGTCTGCGCCGCCAAGTTCCTGATGCGGGGCGAGGTGATCGAATGATGCATCTGGAGCAACTGCCGCCCTGGGCCGCCGTCATCATCGCGCTGTTCGTGGTGGTCGGCGCCTCGCTGACGCTGCTGGGCGGGGTGGGCCTGGTGCGGCTGAAAAGCTTCTACCAGCGGCTGCACGCGCCGACGCTGGGCTACAGCTATGGCACGCTGCTGATTATCCTGGCCTCAATGCTGATGTTCTCGCTGGCCGAGGGGCGCGTGGTGGTGCATGAGCTGATGATCGGCATCTTCATCATGGTCACGACGCCGATCACGCTGTTGATGCTGGGCCGGGCGGCGCTGCGCCGCGACCGCGACCGCAAGCTGGGCCATGACGAGGTGGTGCCGCCCCGCATCCGCAGCACCGAGCCCCCCGCCGAGACCGAGACCGAATCCGAAACCGGCGATCCGCAGCCCTAGCGCGATTGCGCCAGCACCTGCCGCAGCAGGGCGGGGTCGACCGCATCGGTGACGAAGGCCTGGCCGATGCCGCGCGCCAGGACGAAGCGCAGCTTGCCGTCCTGCACCTTCTTGTCCTGCGCCATCAGCCCGATCAGCGCCTCGTCGTCGGGCAGCTCGCCCGGAATGTCGGCGATGCGCGCCGGCATGCCCATGGCGGCGAAATGCGCCGCCACCCGCGACGGCGCCTCCTGGCTGCACAGGCCCAGCTTGGCCGAAAGCTCGAAGGCCAGCGCGCAGCCGATCGCCACCCCCTCGCCATGCAGCAGCCGGTCGGAATAGCCGGTGGCCGATTCCAGCGCATGGCCGAAGGTATGGCCCAGGTTCAGCAGCGCGCGCTCGCCCTGCTCGGTCTCGTCGCGCTGCACGATGCCGGCCTTCATCGCCACCGAATGGCGCACGGCGTGCAGCCGCCGCGCCGGGTCGGCCGCCAGCCCGCCGGCATTGGCTTCCAGCCATTCGAAGAAGCCCTCGTCGCCCAGCAGCCCGTATTTCGCCACCTCGCCATAGCCGGCGCGAAAATCGCGCGGCGTCAGGGTGGTCAGCACGTCGATGTCGGCCAGCACCAGCGCCGGCTGGTGGAAGGCGCCGATCAGGTTCTTGCCCTGCGGGCTGTTGATCCCGGTCTTGCCGCCGACCGAACTGTCCACCTGCGCCAGCAGCGTCGTCGGGATCTGCACGAAGCGCACGCCGCGGCGCAGGATCGCGGCGGCAAAGCCCGCCAGGTCGCCGATCACCCCGCCGCCAAGGGCGATCACCAGGTCGTTGCGCTCGATCCGCTGGGCCAGCAGCCATTCCACGGCGCGGCCCAGCTCGGCCCAGCATTTCGTCGCCTCGCCGGCGGGCAGGGCCAGCGCCGGAGCCTCGATCCCCTGCCGGGCCAGCGCCTCGCGCAGCGCCGGCAGGTGCAGCGCCGCCACCGTCTCGTCGGTCAGGACGGCGACGCGGCGGCGGCCGGCCAGCGCGACGATCTCTTCGCCCGCGCGTGCCAGCAGGCCCTGGCCGATGCGCACGTCATAGGAACGCGCGCCCAGGTCGACATGGACGGTTTCGATGCTCATTTGCCCTCCAGGATCGCCGGATCATGCGCGCGGATCGCGTCCAGCACGCGGTCCGCCGTCTGTTCGATGCTGTCGCCGCGCTGCGCGGGGACGCGGATGTCGGCCTGCGCATAGACCGGGCTGCGCTCGGCCAGCAGCCGCTCCAGCGTGCCGCGCGGGTCGGGGGTCTGCAGCAGCGGCCGCGTCGGCCGGTGCCGGACCCGGTGCCAGAGCGTCTCCAGGTCGCAGTCGAGCCAGACCGAGACCCCCTCTTCGCCGATGCGGGCGCGGTTCTCGGGGCGCAGCCAGGCGCCGCCGCCGGTCGAGACCACGCCCGGCCCCGAGGCCAGCACCCGGCCCAGCACCTCTGATTCGCGGGCGCGAAAGAAGTCCTCGCCGTCGCGGGCAAAGATTTCCGGGATGGTCATGGCGGCCGCGCGCTCGATCTCGGCATCGGTATCCGAGAACGGCCTGCGCAACCGGCGCGCAAGTTCGCCCCCGATCGCGGTCTTGCCCGCCCCCATCATTCCGATCAGCACGATGTTACGCCGCATCACCACCCGGATCCCGCCTCTTGCAACCGGACAGACTGATGGCGTGATCTTTCGGGAAATGCCATATATATTTCGCAAGAACCGGCGACAGACCGGCAAGCATATCGAGGCGGAAGGGGCAATTCATGCGGCTTTTGAAGGTGGTGGTGGTTCTGGTCATCCTGATTCTGGCGGGCCTGGCCGGCTATGCCTATTTCGGCGACATGAGTTCCGACCCGCGCGAGATGCGGATGCCGGTCGAACTGGACCTGGGGGCGCAAAGGGCCGCCGTCCCGGCATCGACCCCGGCATCGACCCCGACCACGACCCAAACGCCGGCCCCTTCGACGGCCACGGCCCCCGAGGACGGCGATGCCGCCCAGTCCGCCCCGGCGGCCGAGGATGCGGGGGCGGGGCAGAATGACCTCGACTGACGGCCTTGGCCTGGCCTGCGCCCTGGTGGCCGGGCTGGCGCTTGCCCTGCCCGCCGGGGCCAAGCCGCCGCTTTCGGCCAGCGACTGGCTGTCGGGCAGCGTGCGCGAGCCCGACAACATCTCGTCCTGGCGGCCCGGCGACGCGCGCCCGCCCGAGCTGAGGCAGCGCGCCCGGCGCGAGCTTGCCCCCACCGGCGCGGTCGAGCCGGTCGGCGTGACCCGGCTGGGCGAGGGCAATCCCGACGGCAAGGGCACCGTCTCGCCGCGGGCGGCGGGGCTTCCGGCCGATCTTTGGGGCGACAGCGAGGCGGCGGTGCTGGTGCGGCTGATCCGCAGCCCGAACCCGCGCCTGCCGGCGCTGCGGCGGCTGGAGCGGCGGCTGCTGGCCGCGCAACTGCGCCCGGCCCGGACCGAGGCCGGGCAGGAAGGCACCCTCTTCCTGGCCCGCGTCGACAAGCTGCTGGACATGGGTGCCACCGGCGCCGCCAAGGAGCTGCTGAAGGCCGCCGGCCCCGGCGACCCGCAGCGGTTCCGGCGGCTGTTCGACATCGCGCTTCTGTCCGGCGACGAGGCCCAGGCCTGCGAGACCATGGACCGCACCCCCGGCGTCGCCCCCAGCTTTCCGGCGCGCATCTTCTGCCTGGCCTTCGGCGGCGACTGGGCGGCGGCGGCGCTGGTGTTTCACGGCGCGCAGGCCATGGGGCGGATCGACCCGCAGATGGCGACGCTCCTGGCGCATTACCTGGACGACGGCTATTCCGACAGCGCCGAGGAGCTGGTGCCGCCCGCCGTGGTCACGCCGCTGGAGCTGCGCCTGCACGAGGCCATCGGCCAGCCCCTGCCCTCGTCCAGCCTGCCGCTGGCCTTCGCCCTGGCGGACCTGGACCAGAACGAGGGCTGGAAGGCGCGGCTGGACGCGGCCGAGCGGCTGGCGCGGGCGGGGGCGATCCCGGCCTCGCAGCTGCGCATGATCTATCTGGAGCAGAAGCCCGCCGCCTCGGGCGGGGTCTGGGACCGCGCGGGCGCGGTGCAGGCGCTGGCCGATGCGCTGCTGATGCGCGACGTGGCGGGCGTGGGCCACGCCCTGCCCCGCGCCTTCGACGCCATGGTCGCGGCGGGGCTTGGCCCGGCACTGGCCGACATGGTCGGGGCCGAGGTCGGCGCGCTGGGGCTGGACGGCCGCGCCGGCCGCATCGCGCTGTGGCTGGCGCTGCAGGCCGCACAGCCGCAGGTGGTGCAGGCCCCGCCCGCCGATGCCGCGCCTTTCGAGCTGTGGCTTTTGCGCTTTGCCGAGGGCGAGCCGCAATCCGCCCCGCCGCAGGGCGAGGGCGAGCCGCGGGCGGCCGCGCTTTTCCCCGCCTTCCTTGGCCCGTCGGAGCAGAACCTGCCGGACAGCGCCGCGCAGCTGATCCTGGCCAACCGGCGGGGCGAGGCGCTGCTGGCCGCCATCGCCGATGTCGATGCCGGGCTCGACGGCGACCTGCCGCGGGCGGCGCAGGGCCTGCGCGTGCTGCGCGTGCTGGGCCAGCAGGAAATCGCGCGCCAGGCGGCGATCGAGCTGATCCTGGCCCCGGTGATGGCGCCCCCGCCGGGCGCCGGCGCACCGTGAGCGGCGGCGGCCTGAACGACCGGGGCCGGATCTCGGCCTTTCTCGACGCGCAGGCGGCCGAGGCGGGGGCGGCGCGCAACACCCTGCTGGCCTATGGCCGCGACCTGCGGGATTTCGCCGACTGGCTGGCGGCGCGCGACGAGACCCTGCTGGCCGTCCCGCGCGAGGGGATCGAGGATTACCTGTCCCATTGCGACGCCCAAGGCTTGTCGCGGGCGACACGAGCGCGGCGACTGTCGGCGATCCGCCAGCTCATGCGCTTCGCGCTGGACGAAGGCTGGCGCGAGGACGACCCGGCCTGCCGCATCAGCGGGCCGGGCCGGATGCAGCGCCTGCCCAAGGTGCTGGACCGGGCCGAGGTGCAAGCCATGCTGGACGCCCTGCCCCGCATCGGCCGCAACGAGGCCGAGCGCGCCCGCAACCTGGCGCTGGTCGAGCTGATCTACGCCACCGGCATGCGGGTGAGCGAGCTGGTCTCGCTGCCGGTGGGCGCCTGCCGCGGCGATCCGGCGCTGCTGCTGATCCGCGGCAAGGGCGGTAAGGAGCGCATGGTGCCGCTGAGCGATCCCGCCCGCCGGGCACTGGCCGCCTGGCTGAAGCGGCGCGACGATGCCCCCGCCGAAAGCCCGCTGGGCCGGCTGGTCGCGGGCAAGGGCGCGCGCTGGCTGTTCCCCGCCGCCAGCCGCGAGGGGCACATGACGCGCCAGGCGATGAACGCCCTGCTGGGCCAGCTGGCGCTGGCGGCCGGCATCGACCCGGCCCGCGTCTCGCCGCATGTGATCCGCCACGCCTTCGCCACGCATCTGCTGGAGGGCGGCGCCGACCTGCGCGCGATCCAGACGCTGCTGGGCCATGCCGACCTGGGCACGACCGAGATCTATACCCATGTCCTGGACACGCGGATGCGCGACCTGGTGCTGAACCACCATCCGCTGGCCCATGCCCATCGCGACGACCAGGAACCATGATCCCGCCGGCCCTTACCGACCCCGCGCTCGCCGCCCATGACCCGCTGCCCTGGCTGGTCGGCGCGGCGATCCTGCTGCTTCTGGGGCTTTCCGCCTTTCTTTCGGGCGCCGAGACGGCGCTGGCCGCGGCAAGCCGCAGCAAGCTGCGCGCCCGCGCCGACAAGGGCGACCCTCGGGCCGCCGCGGCGCTGGAGGCCAGCGAGGACGACGAGAAGCTGAACGGCGCCATCCTGGTCGGCAATACCCTGGTCAGGATCCTGGCCGCCGGCCTTGCCGCGGCGCTTGGCCTGCGGCTCTGGGGCTGGGGCGGGGCGGCGCTGGCGGTGCTGGTCCTTGCCGCGCTGCTGCTGGTGCTGGCCGAGGTGCTGCCCCGCACCCTGGCCCGCCTGCCCCCGAAGACATGGCCGGCCGCGCCGCCCGCCCCCTGGCCCTGCTGGCCCGCATCCTTGCGCCCGTGGTCTGGACGGTGCGGCTGGTCGCGCGCGGCCTTCTGGCGCCCTTCGGCATCCGCGCGGACGAGGCCGGCCCGGTGTTTTCCGTGCAGGACGAGATCGCCGATGCCTTGGCCGTCGCCGAATCCAGCGGCGCCGTGCAGAAGGCCGAGCGCGACCTGCTGCTGGGCGCGCTGGACCTTGGCGAGCGCTCGGTCGAGGAGGTGATGCTGCACCGCTCGAACATCGCCATGATCGACGCCGGCCTGACCGCCGAGGAGGTGCTGGACCTGGTGCTGAAAAGCCCCCACACCCGCCTGCCCGTCTATCGCGGCGAGCGCGAGAACGTCATCGGCGTGATCCATGCCAAGGACCTGCTGCGCGGCGTGCGCCGGGCGCTTCAGGACAGCGGCCCCGAGGCGCTGCGCAACTTCGACGTGCTCAGCACCGCCATGCCGCCCTATTTCGTGCCCGAGACCACGCCGCTGGACGAGCAGATGCGCGAATTCCTCAGGCGGCGGACGCATTTCGCGCTGGTGGTGGACGAATACGGCAGCCTGCGCGGGCTGATCACGCTCGAGGACATCCTGGAAGAGATCGTCGGCGAGATCACCGACGAACATGACATGGACGCCGCGCAAACGCTGCTGCCCGGACCGCAGGGCGACTACATGGTCGACGGCGCGATGACCATCCGCGACCTGAACCGGGCGCTGGACTGGTCCCTGCCCGACGACGAGGCCAATACCGTTGCCGGGCTGGTGATCCACATGGCCCAGTCGATCCCCGCGGCGGGCCAGGTGTTTTCCTTTCAGGGCTACCGCTTCGAGGTGCTGGCGCGGCGGGAAAACCGCATCACCCGGCTGCGCATCCGCCCGCTGGAGACGCCGCCGCCGGGCGAGGCCGCCGCCGATCAGTGATCGGCCATGCCGGCGGCGCGCTTGGCCTCCTCGACGCTGCCGCCGGTGCCGTTGAAGAAGGCGTTCAGCGCCACCGCCGCGATGGTCGCCAGCAGGATGCCCGATTCGACCAGCGGGTGGATGGCATGCGGCATCCATTGCTTGAAGTCGGGCGCGATCAGCGGGATCATCCCGAAGCCGAGCGCCACCGCCACCACGAACAGGTTGTTGCGGTTGCCGGCGAAATCCACCGTCGAGAGGATGCGGATGCCGGTCGCGGCGACCATGCCGAACATGACGAGGCCCGCGCCGCCCAGCACCGGGGTCGGCAGCGATTCCACCGCGGCGCCCATCTTGGGCACCAGCCCGAACAGGATCAGGATCAGCCCGCCGGCGACGCAGATGAAGCGGCTCTTGATGCCGGTGACGCCGACAAGGCCGACGTTCTGGCTGAAAGAGGTATAGGGGAAGGTGTTGAAGATGCCGCCGATCAGCGTGCCCAGGCCATCGGTGCGCAGCCCGGCGGTCAGCCGCTGCGGGGTGATCTCGCGCCCGGTCATCTCACCCAGCGCCAGGAACATGCCGGTCGATTCGATCATCACCACGATCATCACCAGCACCATGGTCACGATCAGCACCGGGTCAAAGATCGGCATGCCGAAATGGAAGGGCGCGACGATGCCGAACCAATGCGCCTCGGCCACCTTGTCGAAGGCCATCTGGCCCAGCACGATGGTCAGCCCCGCGCCGATCAGCATGCCCAGCAGCACCGCGATATTGGCGACGAAGCCGCGGCCGAAGCGGGCGATCAGCAGGATCGCGACCAGCACCACGCCGGAAATGGCGATGTTGACCGGCTGGGCGTAAAGCGGGTTCTGCACGCTGGGCGCGGGGGCAAAGCCCTCGGGCAGGGCGGGCACGGCGCCGGTCCCGGCCAGGTCGCGCAGCTGGTTCAGCCAGCCCGCCGCGACCGGGTCCACCACCTTGGGCGCGGTCGGCCCGACCGGGTTGCCGAAAATCCAGTTGATCCCCACCCGCATCAGCGTGACGCCGATCACCAGGATGATGGTGCCGGTCACGAGCGGCGGAAAGAACTTCAGCATCCGCCCGACGAAGGGCGCGATCAGCATGGCGACGATCCCCGCGCCGATGATGGCGCCAAAGATCATCCGCGCGCCCTCGGGACCCGGATAGGCATTGGCCATGGCCACCATCGGCCCGACCGAGGCGAAGGTCACGCCCATCATCACCGGCAGCTGGATGCCGAACCAGCGCGTCACGCCCAGCGACTGGATGATCGTGGCCACGCCGCAGCAGAACAGGTCGGCCGAGATCAGGAAGGCCACGTCCTCGGGCGAGAGCTTCAGCGCGCGGCCGACGATCAGCGGCACCGCCACCGCGCCGGCATACATGACCAGCACATGCTGCAAGCCCAGGGTCGTCATGCGCAGCGGCGGCAGGATCTCGTCGACCGGATCGACTGCGGATGTCGCGGCTCTTGCCATGAGGCCCCCCATTGTTGCCCGTTATCCTTGCGTTTTCGCAAGACTGCGCTGGCGGCCGGGCTTTGGCAAATGCTTTATGACGATCGCGTGATCAGCCGGCCTGCGCCGCGCAGGATGCGGCATCCGCAAGCGCGCCGGCCTGCATCTGCCGGCGCATTGTGCGGCGCAGGGTCTGGGTCAGGCCCAGTTCCGGCCAAGCCGCCTGGGCGGCGCGCAGATGCGCCTCGGCCCGCGGGGCGTCCTGGGCCTCGGCGGCGCGCAGCGCGGCCGATAGGCGCAGCAGCGGCTGGTCCGGCGCCAGCGCCAGCGCCGCATCCAGCCAGCGCTGCCCGGCCTTGCGATTGCCGGCGGCAAAGCAGACATCGGCCAGCCGCTTGCAGGTCAGCATCCGGCCCGGCCGCGCCGCATCCAGCCAGTGCAGCAGCGCCAGCGCCCGGTTCAGCCGGCCATGCAGCCGCAGCACCGAGGCGCAAAAGCCCAGCCAGGCCGCGTCCCCCTCGGCAAGCGGCGGCTGCTCGCCCCTGGCCAGCGCCGCCTCGACCGGGGCCAGCGCCTCGGCGCCGGGGCCCAGCTTGCGCCACAGGTCGGGCCAGACCAGCAGCTCGCGCTGCGGGCCCGGATCGCGGATGAACTCCGACCAGTCGATTCGCAACAGCCAAAGCGGCAGGATCCGGCCCTTGCCGCGTTCCGGGCCGGGCTGGGCATAGGTCGCCAGCAGCTCGGGGGCGAAGCCGAGCGCCCGGCTGGCCGCGCCGCCCTCGCGCATCAGCCGATGCGCCAGGGCGGGCATGATCGGCCCCTCGGCCGAGCGCCCGGCAAGGATCATGTCCACGAAGGCCGCGTCCGGTGCGGGCGCGGCGCCATCGGCATTCCTGCCCTGCCCGCCCGTGACCAGCAGCACCTGCCGGCATTGCGGCTTGTCGCGGTTGCGCATCAGCGGCGCCTCCAGCCCCTGCAAGGCCAGCCGCCGCGCCTTCTGCGCCCGGCCCGCCGACCAGGCCGCCACCGCAAGCTCGCGATAAAGAAAGGGGAAACGCTCCAGCAGCGCGCGGTTCCCGGCCAAGGCATCGACCAGCTCCGCGCCTCGGCCGCGGCGCCGGGCATGGCCGGCGGCATAGCTAATGCTTTGCGCCAGATCGCCCGGCGCAAGGAAACTCTCCGGCCGCGACAGCACCCGCTCCAGCAGCGCATCATGGGCCGAAGCCTGCAGATCGGCGGGAAGCGCCCCCGGCAGGGTCACGATCCGGCATTCTCCCACCATCGCCGCGGCGCGCGAAAAGGCGCTGTGGCTGGGCGCGCCCACCTGGGCGCAACCGGCCATCAGCAGCAGTTCCAGCAGGTCGCGCTCGGCCGGGGTCAGCGCGCCGGGGTCCAGCAACTCCTGCACCGAGAGGATGCGCGGATCGCCCTGCCGCAGATGCTCGACCGCGGCCGGCGTGTCGGAAAAGGCGATGACCGGCCCCTCCACCGCGGCGACAAAGGCGCGGAAGAACTCGTCAGGCACATATTTCGACGCCCAGGAGGAATAGGACCAGGGATCGCCGTCCAGGATGTCGCCGCGCCGGACATGGATCGCCAGCGGCCGACCGCCGCCCGCCCGCTCCAGGATGCGCCGCGCATCCGCCAGCGCCCGCGCCAGCCGCGGGGACAGGGCCAGATCGGCGGCCACGGCGCGCAGGCCGGCGGCCGCCTCGGCCTCGGGTTCGTCCATGAAGCGCAGGATCTCGGCCATGCTGTCGCACTCATAGCGCCGCCCCTCGGCCAGGGTCCGGGCAAAGCCGGCGCGGCTCATGCCTGGCGCAACCGCGGGCAGGTTGCGCAGGCCCGCGCGGTCGGGCGCGTGCCCGACCACGTCGATATGCGCGGCCACGAAGCCGGGGTCCAGGAAATCGCGCGGATCGGCCAGCTCGGGATAGGGGCCGTCGGGCTGGGACAGCCACAGATAGCGCCCCGAGACCCCGAACTTGCGCGCGATCCGCATGACGTTGAGCAGGCAGATCAGCCGCGCGCCGATCCGGTCCTGCCGGAAACCGATGATGGCGTGATGCTTTGTCATGCGAAACCGCCCCTCCGTCCCCCTTGCGGCTTGCAACCGCGCGCCCTCCTGCCTATCAGGACGTGCCGCCATACAACAGCACGGAATCCCGATATGGACATCGCCGCCCGCCGCAAGGCCGATCCCGCCCACTGGCGCCTCGCCACCGCGATCCGCGCCCTTTCCATGGACGCCGTCGAGGCGGCGAACTCGGGCCACCCCGGCATGCCGATGGGCATGGCCGACGTCGCCACGGTCCTGTTCCGCGACCACCTGAAATTCGACGCCGCCGCGCCGAACTGGTTCGACCGCGACCGCTTCGTGCTGTCGGCGGGCCATGGCTCGATGCTGATCTATTCGCTGCTCCACCTGACCGGCTACGAGCAGATGTCGATCGACCAGATCCGCAACTTCCGCCAATGGGGCGCGATCACCGCCGGCCATCCCGAATACGGCCATGCCGAGGGGATCGAGACGACGACCGGCCCGCTGGGCCAGGGCATCGCCACCGCCGTCGGCTTCGCCATCGCTGAAGAGGCGATGCGCGCCCAGTTCGGCGAGGGCCTGTGCAACCACAAGACCTGGGTCATCGCCGGCGACGGCTGCCTGATGGAGGGCATCAGCCAGGAGGCGATCGGCCTGGCCGGCCACCAGAAGCTGAAGAACCTGATCGTCCTTTGGGACAACAACGACATCACCATCGACGGCCGCGTGTCGCTGTCGGATTCGACCGACCAGCTGAAGCGCTTCGAGGCCTCGGGCTGGCGCACGCTCAGCTGCGACGGCCACGACCCGGCCGACATCGCCCGCGCCCTGGCCGATGCGGCCAGCGGCAAGGACGACCGCCCGGTGCTGGTCGCCTGCAAGACCATCATCGGCTTCGGTGCGCCCAACAAGCAGGACAGCTCGGGCGTGCATGGCTCGGCGCTCGGCGCGGCCGAGATCGCCGCCGCGCGCGAGGCGCTCGGCTGGGATGCCGCCGCCTTCACCGTGCCCGATGACATCCTGGCCGACTGGCGCGCCATCGGCGCCAAGGGCCGGGCGGAACGCGAAGCCTGGGCCGCCCGCGTCGATGCGGCGGAAAACCGCGACGAATTCGCCCGCCGCATCTCGGGCGGCACCAGCGAGCGGCTTGCGCCCACCATCGCCGCGCTCAAGCAGCAGGCGCTGGCCAGCAAGCCCAAGGTCGCGACCCGCAAGGCCAGCGAGATGGTGCTGGAGGTGCTGAACCCCGAACTGCCCGAGACGCTGGGCGGCTCGGCCGACCTGACCGGCTCGAACAACACCAAGACCAAGGATCTGGGCATCTTCACGCCGGAAAACCGCCAGGGCCGCTATATCCACTACGGCATCCGCGAACATGGCATGGCGGCGGCGATGAACGGCATCTGGCTGCACGGCGGCTTCCGCCCCTACGGCGGCACCTTCATGTGCTTCACCGATTACGCGCGCGGGGCCATGCGGCTTTCGGCGCTGATGGGCCTGCCGGTGACCTATGTCATGACCCATGACAGCATCGGCCTGGGCGAGGACGGCCCGACCCACCAGCCGGTCGAGCACCTGGCGATCTGCCGCGCCACGCCCAACACGCTGACCCTGCGCCCCTGCGACCTGATCGAGACCGCCGAGGCCTGGGAAATCGCGCTGTCGAGCGAATCGACGCCCACGGTCATGGCGCTGTCGCGCCAGAACCTGCCGCTGCTGCGCGAGGATGCGGGGTCCGAGAACCTCTCGGCCAGGGGCGCCTATGTCCTGCGCGAGGCCAGCGCCGAGCCCAGGGTGATCCTGATGGCCTCGGGCTCCGAGGTGGAAATCGCCGTTGCCGCCCGCGACGCGCTCGAGGCCGAGGGCGTGCCGACCCGCGTGGTCTCGGTCCCGTCGATGGAGCTTTTCCGCGACCAGGACGCCGAATACCGCCGGCAGGTCCTGCCCGCCGGCACCGTGCGCATCGCCATCGAGGCCGCGGTGCGCCAGCCCTGGGACTGGCTGCTCTTGGGCGAGCGCGGGCGCGAGGAAACCTCGGGCTTCATCGGCATGACCGGCTTCGGCGCCTCGGCCCCGGCGCCGACGCTCTACAAGGAATTCGGCATCACCGCCGAGGCGACCATCGCCGAGGCCCGCCGCCTGCTCGGCTGACCCATCCGGGCCGCGCCCTTTCCGGCGCGGCCTGCCCAATCCCGGCCCCGAAGCCTGGTCCCCTCGAATCCCCGCCCGGCTTCTTCGTTCCCCAAATACCCATGCGACGGCGCGGGCAGGCACCCGCTCCGCCCCCATGGACCCCGCCGCCGCCCACGGGCATAAGCGGGAACAAGAGGGACATGCCATGACACCGCCCGAACCCAGCCCCGGCGCCTTGCCGCCGATCCTCGCGCCCGCGGGCGATCCGGCGCGCTCGGCGCAATTGCGCGGCATTCTGCTCCTGCTGCTGGCGATCTTCCTCTTCACGCTGATGGATGCCACCGGCAAGCATCTCTCGACGCTCTACCATCCGGTGCAGGTGGTCTGGGTGCGCTTCGTCACCAACCTGGCCATCGTCGCGGTCATCTTCGCGCCGCGGCTGCGCCATGCCCTCGCCACCCGGCGCCCGGCGGTGCAGTTCTTCCGCGGCGTGACGCAATTCAGCTCGGGCCTGCTGTTCTTCAGCGCGCTGCAATTCATCGGCCTGGCCGAGGCAACCGCGATCATGGACCTCAACCCGGTGCTGATCACGCTGGGCGCGGCCGTCTTTTTGGGCGAATCCATCGGCATCCGCCGCATCCTCGGCATCCTCGCCGCCTTCTGCGGCGCCATGCTCATCATCCGCCCCGGCGCCGGCGTCTTCCATCCCGCGGCGCTGCTGGCGCTCACCGCGGCCTTCACCTATGCCGCCGGCGCCATCCTGACCCGCGTGGCGAGAAGCGATTCCACCACGACCTCGATTCTGTGGTCGGCGCTGGTCGGCACGGTCCTCTCCTCGCTCGCCGTGCCCTTCGTCTGGCAGCCCATCGCGGCCGGCGACCTCTGGGCCTTCCTGCTGCTCGGCGGGCTCGGCACGGCGGCGCAGGCGCTGCTGATCCGCGCCTTCTCGCTGGCCGAGGCGGCGGCCATCGCCCCCTTCGGCTATACCGGGCTGGTCTGGGCCGGGCTCTGGGGCTGGCTGTTCTGGGGCACCCTGCCCGACCTCTGGACCCTCATCGGCGCGTTGATCATCGTGGCCGCGGGCCTATATGTCTGGATGCGCGAGGCCCGCGCGATGAACCGGGCCGCCGGAACGGGGCCGCAATGACCGAGACCGACACCGAGACCCAGGAGCCCGCCCCGCTGCGCGACCGCATCGCCAATGGCGCCTTCCTGGCCGTCATGGGGCTGGCGCGCATCCTGCCCTATCGGCGGCGCGTGCCCGCGATGGGCTGGTTCTTTGCCCATCTGCTTGGCCCGCTGGCGGGCTGGCGCCGGCGCATCCGCGCCAACCTGGCCATGGCGCGTCCCGACCTTTCCGCGGCCGAGGTCCGCCGCCTGACCCGCGCGGTGCCCGACAACGCCGGCCGCTCGCTGGCCGAGATCTATTCCGGCACCGAGTTCACCGACCGCATCCATGCCGCCGACCCGCTGGCCGGCCCCGGCCTGCCGGCGCTGGAACAGGCCGCGCAGGCGGGCCGGCCGGTGATCCTGGCCGTGGCGCATTTCGGCAATTACGACGCCATGCGCGCGGCGCTTGCCGGGCGCGGCTGGCCGGTCGGCGCGCTTTACCGGCCGATGAACAACGAGGCGTTCAACCGCCATTACATCCCCGCCATGCGCGCCATCGCCGAGCCGATGTTCCCGCGCGGCCGCGCCGGGCTTGCGGCGATGCTGCGCTTTCTCAAGGGTGGGGGCTGGCTGTCGCTGGGCTTCGACCAGTTCGACGTCCACGGCGCCGAGCTGCGCTTTTTCGGCCTGCCGACCAGGACGGTGCTGACCCCGGCGGAACTGGCGCTGCGCTATGATGCGCTGATCCTGCCCATCGCCGGGGTGCGCCAGCCCGACGGGCTGAGCTTTCGCGTCGAGGTCGGCGCGCCCATCCCCCACAGCGACGCCCCGACCATGATGCAGGCGCTGAACGACGATCTGGAGCGGCTGGTCCGCGACCATATGGAGCAGTGGTTCTGGGTCCATCGGCGCTGGAAACGCAGGGGCTAGGCGGCGAATCCCTTTCCCTTGGGTTGCCCGACGGTCTATAAGGACGCCCAAATCCGCCGCGCAATCAGAACGCGGGCCCCGACAACGACATCCAGAGGACGGCATGAGCGACGATTCCAAACACGCTGGTCAAGACAAGCGCCATCACGAGGGCGATGTCGCCTTCATCCAGGCGCTGGCCGAACTGCTCGATCGCAACGAATTGACCGAACTGACCGTCAAGCGCGAATATGACGAAAACGACCGGCTGACCGTCAGCCTGTCCAAGCACCAGAAACAGGCCGCGCCGCAAGCCATGCCGGCCACCTTCGCCGCCCCCGCGGCGATGGCCCCCGCCGCCGCCCCGGCCGCGGCCGCAGCCCCCGCCAGCGAGGATCCGGCCAGCCTGCCCGGCGTCGTGACCTCGCCCATGGTCGGCACCGCCTACCTGGCGCCCGAGCCCGGCGCCACGCCCTTCGTCGCCATCGGCCAGCAGGTCAAGGAAGGCGAGACGCTGATGATCGTCGAGGCGATGAAGACGATGAACCACATCCCCTCGCCCCGCTCGGGCACGGTCAAGCGCATCCTCGTCGACGACGGCAGCCCGGTCGAGTTCGGCGCGCCCCTGATGGTCGTCGAGTGAGGCGCGGATGTTCGACAAGATCCTGATCGCCAACCGCGGCGAGATCGCGCTGCGCGTGATCCGCGCCTGCCGCGAAATGGGCATCGCCTCGGTCGCCGTGCATTCCACCGCCGATACCGATGCGATGCATGTGCGCATGGCCGACGAATCCGTCTGCATCGGCCCGCCGCCCTCGACCGACAGCTACCTGTCGCAGCCCGCCATCATCTCGGCCTGCGAGATCACCGGCGCGCAGGCGGTGCATCCCGGCTATGGCTTCCTGTCGGAAAACGCCGCCTTCGTGCAGATGGTCGAGGATCACGGCATCACCTTCATCGGCCCCTCGGCCGAGCATATCCGCATCATGGGCGACAAGATCACCGCCAAGGAGACGGCGAAGTCGCTGGGCATCCCGGTGGTGCCCGGCTCGGACGGCGGTGTGGCGGACGTGGCCGCGGCCAAGCAGGTGGCGGCGCAGATCGGCTATCCGGTCATCATCAAGGCCACCGCCGGTGGCGGCGGGCGCGGCATGAAGGTCGCCAATGACGAAGCCGGGCTGGAGACCGCCTTCCGCACCGCCCGCGCCGAGGCCAAGGCCGCCTTCGGCAACGACGAGGTCTATATCGAGAAGTACCTGCAGCGCCCGCGCCATATCGAGGTGCAGGTCTTTGGCGACGGCCGCGGCCGCGCCGTGCATCTGGGCGAGCGCGACTGTTCGCTGCAGCGCCGCCACCAGAAGGTCTTCGAGGAAGCGCCCGGCCCGGTCATCACCGCCGAGCAGCGCGCCCGCATCGGCGGCATCTGCGCCAATGCCATGGCCAAGATCGGCTATCGCGGCGCAGGCACCATCGAGTTCCTGTTCGAGGACGGCGAGTTCTACTTCATCGAGATGAACACCCGCCTGCAGGTCGAGCATCCTGTGACCGAGGCGATCTTCGGCGTCGACCTGGTGCGCCAGCAGATCCTGGTCGCCGCCGGCGAAGAGATGGAGTTCCACCAGGAAGACCTGCAGATCCGCGGCCATGCCATCGAGGTGCGGATCAATGCCGAGAAGCTGCCGAACTTCACCCCCTCGCCCGGCACCATCTCGCAATATCACGCGCCGGGGGGGCTGGGCGTGCGGATGGATTCGGCGATCTATGACGGCTACCGCATCCCGCCCTATTACGACAGCCTGATCGGCAAGCTGATCGTGCATGGCCGCGACCGCCCCGAGGCGCTGGCACGGCTGAATCGCGCCCTGGGCGAGCTGATCGTGGACGGGATCGACACCACCGTGCCGCTGTTCCGGGCGCTGATCGAGAATCCCGACATCCAGCGCGGCGATTACTCGATCCACTGGCTGGAACGCTGGCTGGCCGAGATGGCCGTCAGCGCCTGAGCGATGCGACAGGCGGCACGACCGGCGGTCCCTGCATGAGCAGCAGGGGCCTGACTGCCGAACGGATGCTGGCCGCCTATGCCCAGGGGGTGTTTCCGATGGCGCAATCCGCCTCGGATCCCCAGCTTTACTGGTTCGAGCCGGGGCTGCGCGGCATCCTGCCGGTGGGCGGGGTGCATGTCTCGCGCTCGATGCGGCGCGTGCTGCGCCATTGCGGCTGGCATGCGACCCTCGACTGCGATTTCGTCGGCGTGGTCCAGGGCTGCGCCGATCGCGCGGAAACCTGGATCAACGCCCCCCTGATGGCGCTTTACCGCGATCTGTTCCGCATGGGCCACGCCCATTCGCTGGAGATCCGGGCCGGCGACGCGCTGATCGGCGGCATGTTCGGCCTGACGCTGGGCGGGGCCTTCTTTGCCGAAAGCATGTTCTCGCGCCGGCCCAATGCCTCCAAGGCGGCGCTGATCTGGATGTCCTCGCATCTGGCGCGCTGCGGCTTCACGCTGTGGGACACGCAATATCCGAACCCGCATCTCGCCTCGATGGGCGGCCAGGCCATCCCGCGCCTGGAATATCGCCGGCGGCTGGCGGTCGCGCTAAAGGTCCGGGCCGACCTGACCGCCCATGCCCTGCCCGGCGTTCAGGCCCTGTTGCAGGAAATCACCCAGACGTCATAGCGCGGATCGTCCAGCGCCGAGAGCGCCGGGGACGAGGCGATCATCCAGCCCGCAAACAGCCGGGCATTGGCCTGATGGTCGGTGATCGTCAGCTCGGCATAGGCGTCCGAGGTCGGGTCCGCCGCCGGATAGCGGCATTCCGCCAGGCTCAGCTGAAGCCGGCCAAAGGCGATCGACTCGCCCACGGCCAGGGTAAAATCCTGCGTCCGGCCGGTGATCTTGTCGAGGCCGCGCAGCTGCGCGCCGGTGCCGCGCGCCGTCTCGGGGCCGCGGGCGGCTTCGGCGGCGCGCTGCCGCTCCGCCGCCGAGGGCTCGACGGGGACCACCGCATCGGGATCGTCGCTGAAGGCCGGGTCGATCATCAGCTGCTGGTCCTCGGCCGGCTCCTCGTCCTGGGCGAGGACGGGACTGGCTGCCAGCAGCAGGCACAGGCAGGCGCGGGTCAGAAGATCGGTCATGGGCTGTCGTCCGTGCTTTGCGCATCCACGAATTTCATCATCAGCGAGATCAGGCTGACCGCGCCCTGCACATCCTCGATCTCGTCGCCCGGCGCCAGGTTGTCGGGCGCGCCGCCCGGCTGCAATTCGATATAGGCGCCGCCCAGCAGCCCGTCCGACTGGATCAGCGCCGCGCTGTCGCTGGGCAGGCGGATGCCGTCGGGCAGGCGCAGCCGCGCCTCGGCGAAATAGGTCTGCGGGTTCAGGTCGACCGCCGAGACCCGCCCCACCCTGACGCCGGCAACGCGGACATCGGTGCCGACCTCGATGCCGTCCACGTTGGGAAAGGCCGCGCGCAACTCATAGCCGCCCGCCAGCTGCGCCCCCAGCCTGCCGCCGGCGGTGGACCAGGCCAGGAAGCCGGCCGCCACGGCCAGGACCGCCGCGCCAACCCAAAGCTCGGCCCGTTCGGCGGCGGTGTTCATGCGCCTACTCGGGCTGCCAGGCGTCGTAGTCGCGCCGCTCGACCGGCTGTGCGCGATAGAGCGAGCCCGCCGGGTGATAGGCGGCCGGCGTCCCGGTCAGGTTCGGCTCATGCGGCTTTTCCCAGGGCTTGTGCGGCAGCGGGGCCGCGGTCGGCGGCTCCTTGTAGGTGTGATGCAGCCAGCCGTGCCATTCGGGCGAGATGCGGCTTGCCTCGGCCTCGCCGTTATAGATCACCCAGCGCCGCTTGCCGCCGCCGGACTGGTAATAGACATTGCCCTGATCGTCCTCGCCGACCTTTTCGCCGTAAAGCTTGGTCCAGACCTGGGTGTTCAGGGTCTGGCTGTTCCACCAGGTCAGAAAGCGCAGCAGAAACGACATGGGTGCGAACCTCATCAATCGGGTGTGGCCGAGATATGCCGCAAGTTGCGGCGAAGGTCCAGAGACGCTTGGCCGCAGCCGTGCCCGGACAAGGCAAATCGACGCGGCCGGGGGGCCGGCTCATCGCGGCGGGATCAAGGCTCTGAAGGAGGCCAATGCCCGGCTCTCCATCGCTCCCCTGCTGAATGCTGGCGAGTTCTCGACCATTTCCGAGAACCTGACCGAGGCCGATGTGGCGATCCGGGAAACCCCCTACGGACAGCGCACCCCAGTTTTCCCAAGATCCAGGATGCGATGAGATCCCCCTCCCGAGTTGCTCTCGGGAGGGTTTCTCATTGCTCCTGGTCGGGGGGCTTATATGGAGAGTCTCGGCTCTTGACTGGGGCCTGGAGAGCAAGCCCAGAAGCGTCAGTCGGCCCAGATTGACGATCTGCTGCACCAATAGAACTGCCATCCCCAGGATGACTGAAAGCATTCCCAGGAACAGCAGCCCGAAGGCGATCAGGCGGATGATGCGCAGCAGCCGCGCGATAGCGTTGGGCCGGAAACCCGGCGGAGCCCGCGCAGGGACAAGCCGTAGTCGCAGGCCAGCAGCTGGATGCGGTTCACCCCGGCGGAGCCCGCACGGGGACAAGCCGATCCGAGCGCGGCCGGGAACCTTACGCGCCGACAAACCATTGCGGCCCGCCGGACGGAGACGTTCTCCGTGCAGATGGACGCGCGCGGAGGGGTAAACGAAAAAGGCGGCGCCCATGGCCCCGCCTGCACCACGTCGACCGACCCGCCGCGGCGCGGGATCGGCAGCCGCCAAGGCGGCCGGCCGAGCCCCTATGCGATGCGAGCCTAGCCCGCGGTCGCGGTTTCCTTTTTCGAATCGGTGTGGATCAGCAAAGGCTTGGCTGCGGGATTGTCCACCGCCTCCTCGTTGACCACCACCTCCTCGACGCTGCTCATGCCGGGCAGGTCGAACATCGTGTCCAGCAGGATGTCCTCCATGATCGAGCGCAGGCCCCGCGCGCCGGTCTTGCGCTTGATGGCGCGGCGGGCGATGGCGACCAGCGCGTCCTCGGTGAAGGTCAGCTTCACGCCCTCGAGGTCGAAGAGCCGCTGATACTGCTTGACCAGCGCGTTCTTGGGCTGGGTCAGGATGGTGATCAGCGCCTGTTCGTCCAGGTCGCCCAGCGTGGCGATGACCGGCAGGCGGCCGACGAATTCCGGGATCAGGCCGAATTTCAGCAGATCCTCGGGCTCGAGCTGCTTGAACAACTCGCCCACGCCCTTGTCGTCGTCCTCCTTGACGTTGGCGCCGAAGCCCATCGCCGTGCCCTTGTTGCGCTGCGCGATGATCCGGTCCAGCCCGGCAAAGGCACCGCCGCAGATGAAGAGGATATTGGTCGTGTCCACCTGCAGGAATTCCTGCTGCGGATGCTTGCGCCCGCCTTGCGGCGGCACCGAGGCGACCGTGCCCTCCATGATCTTCAGCAGCGCCTGCTGCACCCCCTCGCCCGAGACGTCGCGGGTGATCGAGGGATTGTCGGACTTGCGGGTGATCTTGTCGACCTCGTCGATATAGACGATGCCGCGCTGCGCCCGCTCGACGTTGTATTCGCTGGCCTGCAGGAGCTTGAGGATGATGTTCTCGACATCCTCGCCGACATAGCCGGCCTCGGTCAGCGTGGTGGCGTCGGCCATGGTGAAGGGCACGTCCAGGATGCGCGCCAGCGTCTGCGCCAGCAGCGTCTTGCCGCAGCCGGTCGGGCCGATCAGCAGGATGTTCGACTTGGCCAGCTCGATGTCGGTCTTGGAGCTGTGGTTCAGCCGCTTGTAGTGGTTGTGGACGGCCACCGACAGCACGCGCTTGGCATGTTCCTGGCCGATCACGTAATCGTCCAGCACGTTGCAGATCTCGCGCGGGGTGGGCACGCCGTCGCCGGATTTCAGCGCCGAGGACTTGGTCTCCTCGCGGATGATGTCCATGCAGAGTTCGACGCATTCATCGCAGATGAACACGGTCGGACCGGCAATCAGCTTGCGCACCTCATGCTGGCTCTTGCCGCAGAAGCTGCAATAGAGCGTGTTCTTGCTGTCGCCGCCGGTCGGATTGGCCATCAGTTCATCCTCGTATAGCACCGGAGGCCCGGCAAAAGCGCCGGACGACCGCCTGTTCCGGACGTGGCCAGGCCACGCCATGCGTTGCCCATCATGTTACGAGCCCCCCCGGCCCGTCACAATCCCCAAAACGCCTGCCCCGCCAGCTTCCCGCAGCCGTGATCACTGGCCCGGCTCGGCCTTGCCGCGCGCCGTCAGGATCTCGTCGATGAGGCCCCAATCCTTCGCCTCCTGCGGCGACATGAAGCGGTCGCGCTCCAGCGCCTCCTCGACCTCTTCCAGCGTGCGGCCGGTGTGCTGGACATAGATCTCGTTCAGGCGCCGCTTGAGCTTTTCGGTCTCGCGCGCATGGATCAGAATGTCGGTCGCCTGGCCCTGGAAGCCGCCCGAGGGCTGGTGGACCATGATGCGGCTGTTCGGCAGCGAGAAGCGCTGCCCCGGCTGGCCTGCGCACAGCAGCAGCGAGCCCATCGAGGCCGCCTGCCCCACCACCAGCGTCGAGACGCGCGGCTTGATGTATTGCATCGTGTCATAGATCGACAGGCCCGCCGTCACCAGCCCGCCGGGGCTGTTGATATACATGCTGATGTCCTTGGTCGGGTTTTCCGCCTCGAGAAACAGCAGCTGCGCCGAGATCAGCGTCGCCATGCCGTCATGCACCGGGCCGGACAGGAAGATGATCCTTTCCTTCAGCAGGCGCGAGAAGATGTCATAGGCACGTTCGCCCCGGCTGGTCTGTTCGACGACCATGGGGACGAGGGTGTTCATGTAGAATTCTGCCGGATCGTGCATGTCTGTCCTTGCTTTTGTCCCTGCCTGGCCTGTCCGTTTCGCGATTCGTCCCAAGGCCCCTGTCCCGTTCGACCGCTCTTAGACGCGAAAGGTTGACAGAGTCTTAGTAACGCCGGGCCCCGAGGACAAGAGAGCGATAAAATTTGCTCCTGCCCGGCCGGGCCGGTAATCTGGCGCCCGAGCGACGGAGAAACGCATGAAACTGATCGTCGGCCTGGGCAATCCGGGCGCGAAATACGCCACGAACCGGCACAATGTGGGCTTCATGGCGGTCGATCGCATCGCCGCCGACCACGGCTTTGCCCCCTGGCGCGCGCGTTTCCAGGGCGAGATCGCCGAAGGGCGGCTGGGGGGCATGCGCGTCACCCTGCTCAAGCCCGGAACCTTCATGAACCTGTCGGGCCAGTCGGTCGGCGAGGCGATGCGCTACCTGAAGCTCGGGCCCGAGGACGTGACCGTGCTGCATGACGAGCTGGACCTCGCCCCCGGCAAGCTGCGGCTGAAGACCGGCGGCGGCCATGCCGGGCACAACGGGCTGCGCTCGCTGCACCAACATATCGGCGAGGGCTATCGCCGGCTGCGCATCGGCATCGGCCATCCCGGCGACAAGAATCGCGTGTCGGGCTATGTGCTGTCGGATTTCGCCAAGGCCGAAGAGGCCGGGCTGGACGATCTGCTGCGCGGCATCTCGGAGGGGGCGGAGGCGCTGGCGGCGGGGGAGGATGCGCGGTTCATGAACGCGGTCGCGGCGCGGGTGGCGCCGGCGCGCAACAGCGGCACCCGCCCCGAGAACCCCGGCAAGGGATCGCCGGAAAGGCCCGCGGCGAAACCCGCCAACGACCTCGCCGCCGAGCCGCCCAGCCTCTCCGACCGGCTCAGGGCGCTGACCGAGCGGTTCCGGTGACGGCCTGGCGCGAGGCCTTCGCCTTGCAGGCGGGGGCCTGCCGCGCGCTCGGCTCGCCGCTCACGGCCCGTATCTGCGAACAGCTGGCGCTGGTCCTGGCCGAGGGCGACGGCGCGCTGGCGCGGCGGGTGCGAACCTGGCCCGGCGATCCCAGCCACCGCGGCGATTCGCTGCCGCTGCGGCTTTGCGGGGCGCTGCATGCGCTGGTGCTGAGCGGGCGCGACCCGGAACTGGCGCGGGCCTATGCCGGGGGCGATGATGCATGGCTTCGTCAGAAGATTTCCAAAGCAATTCATCAGCATCAGCCGCATATGCTGGAATGGCTCGAGCTTGCGCCGCAGACCAATGAGGTCGCCCGCGCCGCGGTGCTGATCGCTGCGGGCCGGCACTTGGCCGGCGAGCTTCCCGGATGCCGCTTTGACTTACTGGAGCTGGGGGCGAGTGCTGGACTGAACCTGAACTTTCCCCTCTATCATCTTGATATAGCCGATGAAGACCAGACTGCCGGAGACGATGCGACGCTTGTCCGGCTTGCCCCGGAATGGCGCGGCGCGATCCCGGCCCATGCCCTGCTGGCGACCGGCGCGGCGCGGGGGGTGGACCTGAACCCGCTCGATCCGGTGCGCGACGGGCTGCGGCTTCTGTCCTATATCTGGGCGGACCAGCACGCGCGGCTGGAGCGGATGCAGGCGGCGCTGGCCCTGGCCCGGAACCATCCGCCGCGGGTGGATCGCGGCGATGCGGGCGACTGGCTGCCGGCCCGGCTGGCCGAACCTTGCAACCATGGCAGGCTTGTCTATCACACCGTTGCGGCGCAATATTTTCCCGCCGCCACGCGCGCGCGGATCGAGGCCGCGCTGCAGGCCGCCGGCGCGCAGGCCAGCCCCGAGCGCCCCCTGGCGCATCTGTCCATGGAGGCCGACGGCGGCGAGGGCGCGGCGCTGGCCCTGCGGCTCTGGGCCGGCGGCGGGATGCGGCAATGGAGCCTCGGCCGAGCGGATTTCCATGCCCGCTGGATCGACTGGCAGCCGAAGGAGACCTGACATGGACCCCGCGCTCAACGTCCTTGGCGGCAAGCTTGCGCCCTGCTCGACCGCGCCGCTGACCGGATTTTTCCGCGACGGCTGCTGCAATACCGGCCCCGAGGATCGCGGCCGGCATACGGTCTGCGTCGTGGTGACGGCCGAGTTCCTGGCGCTGTCGAAATACCTGGGCAACGACCTCAGCACGCCGCGGCCCGAGTTCCGCTTTCCGGGGCTGAAGCCGGGCGACCGCTGGTGCCTTTGCGCCGCGCGCTTCCTGCAGGCCGCGCAGGAATTCGCCGCGCCCGAAGTGGTGCTGGAGGCCACCCATGCCCGCACGCTGGAGATCGTGCCGCTGGAACTGCTGCAAGCCCATGCCGTGAAGGGCGAGGACTAGCGCCCCACCTGCGCCAGATAGTGCCGCACTGCATCGACGACATGGCGAAAGCGGTCGCCCCCCAGGTGCTTGCCGCCATACCAGCGCGTCACGATCACCACATGGTCGGTCAGCCCGGCCCGCTCCAGCATCTGCAGGATGATCTGGCCGGCACCGGTTTCGCCGTCGTCGTCGCGCACCGCCTCGCCCGACAGGATCGCGGCCCAGCTGTTGTGCGTCGCCTTGGCGAAACGCTTGTTGCGGCGCAGCTCGGCCAGCAGCGCCTCGGCCTCGGCGCGCGTCCGTGCCGGCCCGCCCGACACCGCATAGCGCGAGCCGCGGTCCGAGATGATCTTGTCGAAGACCGCCAGGCTCATCTCCGCCGCCGGACATAAAGCTCCAGCCGGTGGCGGACGATCTCATAGCCCATCTCGGCGGCGATCTCGGCCTGCAGGCGCTCGATGCGCTCGTTGACGAATTCCATGACCTCGCCGGTCTCGACGTCGATCATGTGGTCGTGGTGGCTGCCGTCGGCGGGCTCGAACCGCGCCGGTTCGCCCTCGAACTCCAGCTTCTGGATCACGCCCTGCGCCTCGAGCGCCGAGAGCGTGCGGTAGACCGTCGCCAGCGACACCCCCGCCCCCGCCGCCATGGCGCGCTGGTGCAGCTGCGTCGCGTCGGGGTGGTCCTCGGCCCCGGCCAGCACGCGCAACAGCGCCGCCCGCTGGCGGGTGATGCGCACGCCGGCACGGCGCAGCGCGGCCTCGAAGGCTTCGGCGCGGGTTTCGATCTCCATGCGGTTTTCTGGCCCAGATGCGAAGAAATTGCAACTGGCTTGACAGTTGAGAATCGTTCGCAGATAAACGGCAACAGAATCAGGCCCACGGGAACAAGAATCGGACCATGAAGCGCAGAACATTCCTGACCACGGCCCTTGCCGGGCTGGCCGCCCCCGCCATCCTTTCCGCCCCGGCGCTGACGCAGGGCGGCAAGTTCAAGGTGGCGACCACCTTCACCATCATCGCCGACATGGCGCGCAACGTGGCCGGGGACCGCGCCGAGGTGGTCTCGATCACCAAGCCGGGGGCCGAGATCCACGGTTACGAACCGACCCCCAGCGACCTGATCGGCGCCCGCGACGCCAGCCTGGTCCTGCGCAACGGGATGAACCTGGAACTGTGGTTCGAACAGTTCCTGCGCAACCTGGGCGACCTGCCCTCGGCCACGCTGACCGAGGGGATCGAGCCGATGCCGATCTCGGGCGGGCATTACGACGGCAAGCCCAACCCGCATGCCTGGATGGCGCTGGACACGGCGCTGGTCTATGTCGACAACATCGCCGCCGCCCTGTCCCAGGTCGACTCCGAGGGCGAGGGCAGCTATCGCGCCAATGCCGGCCGCTACAAGGGCGAGATCGCCCGCACCATCGGCCCGCTGCGCGACGCCGCCCGCGCCCTGCCCGAGGAGCGGCGCTGGCTGGTCACGTCGGAGGGTGCGTTTTCCTATCTGGCGCGGGATTTCGGCCTGCGCGAGCTGTTCCTGTGGCCGATCAACGCCGATGCGCAGGGCACGCCCCAGCAGGTGCGCCGCGTGGTCGATGCGATCAGGCAGCACAAGATCCCGGTGGTGTTTTCGGAAAGCACCGTCTCGGACCGCCCGGCCAGGCAGATCGCGGCCGAGACCGGGGCGCGCTATGGCGGCGTGCTTTACGTCGACAGCCTGTCCGAGGCCGGCGGGCCGGTGCCGACCTACCTGGACCTGCTGCGCGTGACCTCGGAAACCATCGTTGAGGCGCTGAGCGATGCGTGACGCCCTGGGCATCGAGGTATCCGGCCTGACCGTGGCCTATCGCAACGGCTTCACCGCCCTGCGCGACGCGAATTTCACCGTGCCGCAGGGCTCGGTCACGGCGCTGGTGGGGGTGAACGGCTCGGGCAAGTCCACGCTGTTCAAGGCACTGATGGGCTTTGTTCCGGCCGCCGCCGGCAAGGTGCGGGTGCTGGGCCTGACCGTGCCGCAGGCGCTGCGCCGCAACCTGATCGCCTATGTGCCCCAGGCCGAGGAGGTGGACTGGTCCTTTCCGGTGCTGGTCGAGGACGTGGTGATGATGGGCCGCTACGGCCATATGGGCTTTCTGCGCCGGCCGCGGCCCGAGGATCGCCGCGCCGTGGACGAGGCGCTGGCGCGGGTGAACATGCAGGACTTCCGCCACCGCCAGATCGGCGAGCTTTCGGGCGGCCAGAAGAAGCGCGTCTTCCTGGCCCGCGCCCTGGCGCAGGGCGCCTGGGTGATCCTGCTCGACGAGCCCTTTACCGGCGTGGACGTCAAGACCGAATCCGCCATCATCGCGCTGTTGCAGGAAATGCGGGACGAGGGGCGGGTCATGCTGGTCTCGACCCACGACCTCGGCTCGGTGCCGGAATATTGCGACCGGGTGGTGCTGATGAAGAACACGGTGCTGGCCCATGGCCCCACGGCCGAGGTCTTCACCCCCGACAACCTGCGGCTGGCCTTCGGCGGCGTGCTGCGCCATTTCGTGCTGGGGCCGCGGCACCTGCACGACGACGACGACCCGCGCGGCCTGACCGTGCTGTCGGACGACGAGCGCCCGCTGGTGTTTTACGACGACAAGCAGCGCAGCGCCCGCGAAGAGGCGGCGCCGAAATGATCCGCACGCTGCTGGTGCCCTTCGAATACAGCTACATGACCGACGCGATCTGGGTCTCGGCCCTGGTCGGCGGGGTCTGCGCCTTCCTGTCGGCCTATCTGATGCTCAAGGGCTGGTCGCTGATCGGCGACGCGCTGTCCCATTCCATCGTGCCGGGCGTCGCCGGGGCCTACATGCTGGGCCTGCCCTTCGCGCTGGGGGCGTTCCTGTCGGGCGGGCTCGCGGCGCTGACCATGCTGTTTCTGAACAAGCGCACGGGCCTGCGCGAGGATGCGATCATCGGCCTGATCTTCACCGGCTTCTTCGGGCTGGGGCTGTTCATGGTCTCGCTCAACCCGATGGCGGTTTCCGTGCAGACCATCACCATGGGCAACATCCTGGCGATCACGCCCGGCGACACGCTGCAACTGGCGCTGATCGGCGGCATCTCGGCGCTGGTGCTGGCAGCGAAATGGCGCGACCTGATGGTGGTGTTCTTCGACGAGAGCCACGCCCGCACCATCGGGCTGAACCCGCAAGCGCTGAAGGTGCTGTTCTTCACGCTGCTCTCGGCCTCGACCGTGGCGGCGATGCAGACCGTCGGCGCCTTCCTGGTCGTGGCGCTGGTGGTGACGCCCGGCGCCACCGCCTATCTGCTGACCGACCGCTTTCCGCGGCTGATCCTGCTGTCGGTGGCGATCGGCTCGCTCACCTCGGCCATTGGCGCCTATGTCTCGTTCTTCCTCGACGGCGCGACCGGGGGGGTGATCGTCTGCCTGCAGACGCTGATCTTCCTGGCCGCCTTCCTGCTGGCGCCGAAGCACGGGCTTCTGGCCGCCCGCCGCCGCGCCCGCGACGCACTGAAGGAGGCCGCGTGATGGACTGGCTGCTGATGCCCTTTTCCTTCCCCTTTATGCGCGATGCGGCGCTGATCGGGCTGATAATCGCGCTTCCGGCGGGGCTTTTGTCCTGCTTTCTGGTGCTCAAGGGCTGGTCGCTGATGGGCGATGCGGTCAGCCATGCCGTGCTGCCCGGCGTGGTGCTGGCCTATGTCGCGGGCCTGCCGCTGATCCTTGGCGCCTTCCTGGCGGGCCTGGGCTGCGCGGCCCTGACCGGCTGGATCCAGGACAACAGCCGCGTCAAGGCCGACACCGTGCTGGGCGTGGTCATGTCGGGCATGTTCGGGCTGGGGGTGGTGCTTTACACCGCGATCCAGACCGACCTGCACCTGGACCATATCCTGTTTGGCAACATGCTGGGCGTCGGCCCCGAGGATCTGCGCCTTGCCGGCGGCATCTCGGCCATGGTCGGGCTGGTGCTGGTGCTGAAATGGCGCGATTTCGCGCTCCTGGCCTTCGACCCGGTGCAGGCGCGGGTGTCGGGGCTGGCGTTCAACCTGCTGAACTACGGGCTGCTCGCCATGATCTCGGCCACGGTGGTCGCCATGCTCAGCTCGGTCGGCATCATCCTGGCCGTCGCGCTGCTGATCGCGCCGGGGGCGGTGGCCTTCCTGCTGACGCGCCGGCTGTCCGCCATGCTGGCCACCTCGGTCGGCGTCGCGGCATTCGGGGCGGCCAGCGGGGTCTGGGCCAGCTTCTGGCTGAACAGCGCGCCGGCACCGACCATCGTGCTGGTGCTGACGGCGCTGTTCGTGCTGGCCTTCCTGTGGCGCAGCATCGCCACGCGGCGGGCGCAGGGCGTGACGGGCTAGACCGTCCGCCCGCCATCGACCTCGAGGATGACGCCGGTGATGAAATCGGCCTCGTCCGAGGCCAGGTAGAGCGCCGCATTGGCGATGTCGCGCGGCTTCGACAGCCGGCCCAGCGGGATGGTCGAAAGGAAGCGGGCGCGGTTCTCGGGCGTGTCCTCGCAGCCCATGAACCGCTCCAGCATCCCGGTCTCGCCCATGACCGGGGCAATGGCGTTCACGCGGATGCCCTCGGGCGCCAGTTCCGCCGCCAGGCTGCGGGTCAGGGTGTTCACCGCGCCCTTCGAGGAATTGTACCAGCTCAGCCCCGGCCGCGGCCGGATGCCGGCGGTCGAACTGACGTTGATCATCACCCCCTGCCCGCGCGTCCGCCAATGCGGCAGCACTGCATGGGTCATGTGAAAGATCGACAGCACGTTGATGTCGTAGATCTTGCGGAACGCCGCCTCGTCGGTGTCCAGAAGCGGGCCGTTCGGCGTGGTCCAGCCGGCGTTGTTCACCACGATGTCGAGGGCGCCGAAGGCTTCGCGCGCCTTGTCCACCGCCGCGCGGACCTGGTCGCCCCGGCCCACGTCGCAGGCCAGCGCAAGCCCGTCGATCCCCTCGGCCACCGCCGCCGCGCCTTCGCCGTCGATGTCCAGCACCGCCACCCGCGCCCCCTCGCGCGCGAAGGTTTCGGCGATGCCGCGCCCGAAGCCCGAGGCGCCGCCCGTCACCAATGCCGTCTTGCCTTGCAGCCGCATGATCTTTCCCTCCCTTTATGCGAAACGATGAACCACGGTCTTCAGCCGCGAGAATTCGTAAAGCGCGGCGAAGCCCTTTTCGCGCCCGTGGCCGGATCTGCGCAGCCCGCCGAAGGGCAGCTCGATCCCGCCCCCGGCGCCATAGGCATTGATGAAGACCTGTCCGCAGCGCATGGCGCGGGCCATGCGCGCCTGGCGGTCGCCGTCGCGGGTCCAGATGCCGGCGACCAGCCCGTATTCGGTGCCGTTGGCGATGGCCACGGCCTCGGCCTCGGTGTCGAAGGGGATGGCGGCCAGCACCGGGCCGAAGATTTCCTCCTGCGCCAGCGGGCTTGCCGGATCGACCGGGCCGAAGAGCGCCGGCGCGACGTAGAAGCCCGCCGCCGGCGCGTCCCCGGCAATGGCGCCGCGGGCGATCAGCGGCGCCGCGGCCCCGGCGATGTAGCCTTCGACCCGCGCCTTCTGCCGGGCCGAGATCAGCGGGCCCAGCAGCGCGCCTTCTGCCGGGCCCGCCTCGACCGCGCGGAAGCGTTCGGCCAGCATGGCGGTCAGCCGGTCCCAGATGCCGCGCTGGATCAGCACGCGCGATCCGGCCGAGCAGGTCTGGCCGCCGTTCTGCACGATGGCACCCACGATCACCGGCGCGGCGGCCTCGAGGTCGGCGTCGTCGAAGACGATCTGCGGCGACTTGCCGCCCAGTTCCAGCGTGCAGGGAATGTGATTGCGCGCCGCGGCGATCCCGATGGCCTGGCCGACCTGGGGCGAGCCGGTGAAGCTGATGAAATCGACGCCGGGATGTTCGGACAGCGCCCGCCCGGCCACCGCGCCGCGCCCGGTGACGATATTGATCGCACCGGGTGGAAAGCCGCTCTCGGCCGCAAGCGCGCCCAGGCGCAGGATGGTCAGGCAGGCATCCTCGGCCGGCTTGGTCACGGTGGCATTGCCCATGGCCAGCGCCGCGCCGACCGAGCGGCCGAAGATCTGCACCGGATAGTTCCAGGGGATGATATGGCCGGTGACGCCATGCGGCTCGCGCAGGCTGATGGCGTCATGGCCGTTCAGGAAGGGGATCACCTCGCCATGCAGCTTGTCGGCCGCGCCGCCGTAATATTCGAAATAGCGCGCCAGCGCCGCCATGTCGGCGCGGGACTGGGCGATGGGCTTGCCGTTGTCGCGGGTTTCCAGCTGCGCCAGCGTCTCTGCCTCGGCCTCGATGCGCAGGGCAAGGCGCAGCATCAGCCGGCCGCGCTCGGCGGCGGTCAGGCGGCCCCAGTCGCCCTCGAAGGCGGTGCGGGCAGCGCGGATCGCGGCATCCACGTCCTCGGGGCCGGAATCGGCGATGGCGGCGAAGGGCCGGCCGTCGAGGGGCGAGATCATCGGCATCTCGCGCCCCGAGGCGGCCGGGCGCCAGGCGCCGCCGATCAGGTTGCGCGGCGGCGGCAGGATCGGGTCGTGGAGCATGTCACCTCCGTCCGGCGGGATTCGCCTGGGCGCAGCGTGACGGCGCCGGGCGCGGGACGCAAGGCTGGCAAATCCGGCGGGGCCGGTTAATCTGCCCGCGATGCAGCAGCCGAGGCCAGCCATGAGCAAGCAACCCAGCGCCCATCCCGACGATCCGCATTACGTCAGCCGCCTGGGCTGGCTGCGCGCCTCGGTGCTGGGGGCGAACGACGGCATCGTCTCGACCGGCGCGCTGATCACCGGGGTCGCCGCGGCCGATCCGGGACGCGAGGCGATCCTGATCGCCGGGCTTGCCGGGCTGGTCGCGGGGGCGATGTCCATGGCCATGGGCGAATATGTCTCGGTCAGTTCGCAATCGGATACCGAGCGCGCCGACATCGCCCGCGAACGCACGGCCCTGCGCGAGATGCCCGAGGCGGAGCTGCACGAGCTGGCCGCCATCTACGAAACGCGCGGCATGAGCCCCGGCACCGCCCTGCAGGCCGCGCGCGAAGTGACCGAGCATGATGCGCTGGCCGCCCATGTCCGCGACGAGCTGGGGCTCAGCGAGGCGTCGAACGCGAACCCGCTGCAAGCGGCGGTGGCCTCGGCCGCGACCTTCAGCACCGCGGCGTCGGTGCCGCTCTTGGCGGCGGTGTTCGCGCCCGGCGACCAGGTCGTCGCCAGCGTGCTGGTCGCGGTGCTGGTCGCACTGGGGACGCTGGGGGCGCTGGGGGCCTGGGCCGGCGGCGCCCCGCCCGGCCGGGCGGTGCTGCGGGTGACGGCGGGCGGAACCCTGGCGCTGGCGGCCACCGCCGGCATCGGCAAGATCTTCGGCGTGGCGGTCTAGCACTACTTTGGCAGAAGTGCATTTTCAGGATTCCCAAGAGTCACTTGCGGTGATTCATAGAGTGCCAGCTTGTGGAGGCTGGCGATGGCGGATGATCGACGGGACGATCTGACGGAGTGGCTTCGTCCCTTTGTGGCAACATTGGGCGACCGGCGCCGGGCGCGGATGTGTCCGGCTTGCGTTGAGGGGCTGATTGGTCCTGGCGATCGCAAGAGCGTGCAGCCCATGGCGATGCGTTCGCCCGGGATTGGTTATGACCAACTTCATCATTTTATTGGTGCCGCGCTGTGGGCCAGCGCGCCGCTGGAGAAGGAACTGTGCCGGCAGGCAGACGCCTTGGTTGGTGGCAGCGATGCTTGGTTGATTATTGATGATACCGCGTTGCCCAAGAAGGGGCGTGCCTCAGTTGGGGTAGCACCGCAGTACCCGTCGGCGCTCGGCAAGAACGCCAACTGCCAGACCCTTGTGTCGGTGACGCTGGCATCAGGCGAAGTGCCCGTGATGATCGGGCTTCGGCTGTTTCTGCCCGAGAGCTGGACCAGTGATAGGGCGCGCATGGATCGGGCAAAGGTTCCTGACGAGGCGCGCACCTACCGTACCAAGCCGGAGATCGCATTGGCCGAGATCGACCGTGTGCGCAGCGCAGGTGCGCGCTTTGGCGGCATCCTGGCCGACGCCGGCTATGGCCTGTCTGGCCCGTTCCGGCAGGCGCTCACCGAGCGTGGACTGATCTGGGCCGTGGGCATCGCTCACAAGCAGAAGGTCTACTCGGCCAACCTTACCCTGATCTTCCCGGTCGCCGGGCGCGGGCGACCGCGTAAGAACCATGTCCCCGATGTCCCATCTCGTCCGGCGCAGGATACTTGAGAATGCGAAGTGGCAGGCCGTGAGTTGGCGGCGCGGCACGAAAGGCAAGCTCTCAGCCCGGTTCGCTGCCATGCGCGTCCGCGTTGGCCTGCGGACCGCCGCAGCGCATTGGCAATCTTGGCCAGCAGCATCTGCCCGGCGAGGAGGTCTGGCTGGTCGGCGAGCACCGTTCCACCGGCGAGCGCAAATACTACCTCAGCAACCTGCCGGCCGACACACCGCTCAAGAAACTGGCCGGGGCCATCAAGGCCCGTTGGGTCTGTGAGCAAGCCCATCAGCAGCTCAAGGAAGAGTTGGGCCTTGACCACTTCGAGGGCCGATCATGGCAGGGCCTGCACCGACATGCGCTCATGCCATGATCGCGTTCGCCTTCCTGCAAGCCCGACGCCTGAAGGCAGCGGGTCGGAAAAAAAAGGGCCCCAGCTGCCCCGCCGCAACCGAGCCTACCAGCTATCAGACAGACGATCTTGATCCAGCTCAGTCAGCCGCCGCCCAACTGTCCCCACTGCCGTAGGAAGTGGCGAAAAATGCTCAACAGACTTCTGCCAAAGTAGTGCTAGGATTCGCGGACATAGCTGGCGCTGGCGGCGATCAGCGCGCGGGCGTAATCGCCCTGCGCCGCGCCCGCGCGCAGGCTGGCGGCGTCCATTTCCTCGACGATCCGGCCCGCGCGCATCACCGCCAGCCGGTCGCACATATGCGCCACCACCGCCAGGTCGTGGCTGACCAGGACATAGCTCAGCCGCCGCTCGGCCCGGATGTCGGCAAGCAGGTTCAGGATCTCGGCCTGCACGCTGACATCGAGCGCCGAGGTCGGCTCGTCGAGCAAGAGGAGCCTGGGCTCGGCCGCGAGCGCGCGGGCGATGGCGACGCGCTGGCGCTGGCCGCCCGACAGCTGGTGCGGATAGCGGAAGCGGAAGCCCTGCCCCAGCCCGACCTGGTCCAGAAGCCGGGCGATGCGGGCGTCGATCCGGTCCATGCCCTGCAGGCGCAGGGTTTCCGACAGCACCCGGTCCACGGAATGGCGCGGATGCAGGCTGGCATAGGGATCCTGGAACACCATCTGCACGGTCTTGTGGAAGCCGCGCGAGCGGCGGCGGCCGGCGACGGCTTCGCCCGCGACCTCGATGCGGCCCGACCAGCTGTCGACGAGCCCGGCGATGGCGCGCAGGATCGTGGACTTGCCCGAGCCGCTTTCGCCGACGAGGCCGAAGCTTTCGCCCGGCCGGACGGCGAAGCTGGCGGATTTCACCGCATCGACGCGCTCGGGCGGATGGCCGAACCAGACATCCAGATCCTCGACCGTCAGCATGGGTTGCACCGGGGCGGATGGGTATTTGGGGAACGAAGAAGCCGCATCATGCCGCGCCCTCGGGCGGGGCGTCGCGCCAGCCCGCCTGCCTTTGCAGGACCGCGAGCCGTTCCACCGGGCGGTCGAGGCGCGGCAGGCTGTTCAGCAGGCCCTGGGTATAGGGGTGGCGGGCGGCGTGCAGATCGCGCGCGGCCAGTTCCTCGACCACGCGGCCGGCATACATGATCAGGACGCGGTCGCAGAATTGCGCCACCAGGTTCAGGTCGTGGCTGATGAAGATCAGCCCCATGCCGCGGGTGCGCACCAGCCGGTCGAGGATGCGCAGCACCTCGTTCCTGACCGAGACGTCCAGCGCCGAGGTGGGTTCGTCCGCGATCAGGATCTCGGGGTCGGGGGCCAGCATCATCGCGATCATGATGCGCTGGCCCATGCCGCCCGAGACCTCGTGCGGATAGGCATCGAAGACCCGCTCGGGGTCGCGGATCTGCACGGCTGCGAGCATTTCCAGCGCCTTGTCGCGGGCCTGGGCGCGGCTGACGCCCGTGTGCAGCCGGTAGCCCTCGACGATCTGGCGGCCGACGGTCATCACCGGGTTCAGGCTGAACTTAGGATCCTGCATCACCATGCTGATGCGCGCGCCGCGCAGGCGGCGCATCCGCCGCTCGGGCAGGTTCAGGATCGATTCGCCGCCAAGCGCCATGCGGTCGGCATCGACCCGCCCCGGCGGACGCACCAGGCCGAGGATGGCGCGGCCGGTCATGGTCTTGCCCGAGCCGCTTTCGCCGACCACGCCCAGCCGCTCGCGGCCCAGCTCGAAGCTGACGCCGCGCACCGCCTCGAACAGGCCCGAGCGGGTCGGGAAGGCGACGCGCAGGTTCCGGACCGAAAGCAGCGGCGTCATTCCCGGCCTCCCCTGGGGTCCAGCACGTCGCGCAGCCCGTCGCCGAGCAGGTTGAAGGCCAGGGACACGACGAAGATCGCCAGGCCGGGCATGGCCGCGACCCACCAGAAGTCCAGGATATAGCTGCGCCCGTCCGAGATCATCGCCCCCCATTCCGGCATCGGAGGCTGCGCGCCGAGGCCCAGGAAGCCCAGGCCCGCGGCCGAGAGGATGATCCCCGCCATGTCGAGCGCCACCCGCACGATCAGCGAGCTGACGCAGAGCGGCCAGACATGGCCGATCAGCAGCCGCAAGGGCCCCGCGCCCTGCAGCCGGGCGGCGGCGATATAGTCGGCGCGGCGGATGGTCAGCGTCTCGGCCCGCGCGAGCCGCGCATAGGGCGGCCATGAGGTGATGGCCAGCGCCAGCACTGCATTGCCGATGCCGGGGCCGAGGGCGGCGACGAAGGCCAGGGCCAGGATCAGCTTGGGGAAGGCCAGGAAGATGTCGGTGACGCGCATCAGCACCTGGTCGACCCAGCCGCCGGCGAAGCCCGCCACCGTGCCGACGAAGAGCCCGATCACCGGCGCGATCAGCGCCACGGTGCCGACGATGAACAGCGTGACCCGCGAGCCGAAGATCAGTCGCGACAGGATGTCCCGCCCCAGCGCATCGGTGCCCAGCCAATGCTGCGCGGAGGGCGGCTGCAACCGCTGGGCCAGGTTCTGCGCATAGGGGTTTTGCGGCGCGATCCAGGGCGCGAAACCCGCGACCAGCACCAGCAGGACCAGGATCGCGAGCCCGACCATCGCCAGCCGGTTGGCGCGAAAGGTCAGCCAGCCCTGGTAGAGCGCCCCGAGCCGGGCCTGCCGCCTTGTCTGCGGCGCGTCCGAAAGCAGCCATGCGCGGGTGGTCCGGGTCATGTCGCCCTCGGGTCCAGCAGGCGGTAGAGGATGTCGGAAAGCAGGTTCAGCGCCACGAAGCAGGTGCCGACCACCACGGTCCCGCCCAGCACCGCGTTCATGTCGCCGGCCAGCAGCGCCTTGGTGATATACTGGCCGATGCCGGGCCATGAGAACACGATCTCGGTCAGCACCGAGCCTTCCAGCAGCGAGCCGAAGCTCAGCGCGATCACCGTGACCAGCGGCACCAGGATGTTGCGGAAGGCATGGCCCCAGATCACCCGGCGCTCGGACAGGCCCTTGACGCGGGCGGTGACGACATATTCCGCCGAAAGCTGCTCCAGCATGAAGCTGCGGGTCATGCGGCTGATATAGGCAAGGCTGAAATAGCCCAGAAGGCCGGCCGGCAGCACGATATGGCTGAAGGCGTCGCGGAAGGCGGCCCAGTCGCCGGCGACCAGGCTGTCGACCAGGATCAGCCCGGTGACGGTGGGCACCATGCCGTCGTAGACGATGCCCTGCCGTCCCGGCCCGCCGACCCAGCCGAGGATGCCGTAGAACAGCAGAAGGCCCATCAGCCCCAGCCAGAAGATCGGCATCGAATAGCCAACCAGCGCCACCACGCGGGCGACCTGGTCGATCCAGCCGCCCCGGCGCGCGGCGGCGACCACGCCCAGCGGCACACCGACCAGCACGCCGATCAGCGTGCCCAGCGTCGCCAGCTCCAGCGTGGCCGGGAACACCCGCCGCAAGTCCTGCGCCACCGCATGGCCGGTCGAGATCGAGCGGCCGAAATCGCCGCGCAGCACCTCGGCCATGTAGCGCAGGAACTGCTGCCAGATCGGCTTGTCCAGCCCCATGGCCTGGTAGGCCGCGTCATATTGCGCCTGGGTCGCGCGCTCGCCCACCACCTTCAGCACCGGATCGATCGGCATGATGCGGCCGATGACGAAGGTGACGAGCAAAAGGCCCAGCAGCGTCAGCACCAGCGACAGGGCCACGCCGGCGAAGCGACGGCCCAGCCGCATGGCGCGCCCCGACGGCGCGCCGGCGGCGGGGGGCGGCCCGTCCCGCCCCGGCTGGTCCAGCATGTCGGGCTGGACCACGCCCTATTCCTTTGTCACCTGGCGATAGAGGACCGAGCTGACCGAGCCGCCCGAGGTCCAGTTCTGGACGTTCTGCTGCATCGCCACCTGCTCGATCTTCTGGAACATCGGGATGATCGGCGCGATCTCGCGATATTGGCTCTGGATGTCCAGATACATCTGCACCCGCTTGTCGGTGTCGCCCTCCAGCGTGGCGGCCTCGACGGCGCGGTTCATCTCGTCGGGCACCGCCCAGCTGTTGCGCCATGCCAGCTGCGACAGGCCGGCATCGTCGGCATTGTTCGGGTTATGGGCGAAGGTCGAGGCATTGGTATGCGGATCGGCGTAATCCGGCCCCCATTCGCCGATGAAGATCGGCACCTGGCGCGCGCGATAGGCGTCCAGCACCTGCGCCCCGGTCATCTGCTGGATCTCCAGCGTCAGCCCGACCTGCGCCATGGCGGCCTGCAGGGTCTGGGCGGCGTCGACATATTCGCGGATGTCGCGCACGATGGTCCTGACCGTGCCCGAGGTGATGCCGGCATCGGTCAGGATCTGGCGGGCCTTCTCGATGTCATGGGTCCAGGGGTTCTCGTCCGAGGCGCCCAGGTAGCCCTCGGGCAGGAAGTTCTGATGCACCTTCCACTGGCCCTTGAGGAAGCTCGATTCCATGCCCGCATAGTCGATCAGGTATTTCATCGCCTCGACCATCTCGGGGCGGGACAGCAGGGGATCCTTCTGGCTCAGCCCCATGTAGAGGATGCGGCCGCGCAGCTCGTCCATCACCTTCAGCCTGTCGTTGCCGGCGATGCCCTCGACATCGGTCGGCGTCAGGTTGCGGGCCACGTCCACGTCGCCCTGCTCCAGCAGCAGCCGCTGCGCGCTGCTTTCCTGGACATGGCGCACGATCACCCGCGCCAATGCCGGGGCGCCCTGCCAGTAGTCGGGATTGGCGGTCAGCTGCACCGCCTCGTTCGGCCGCCATGTGGCCAGGGTGAAGGGCCCCGAGCCCGCATCGTTGGTGGACAGCCAGGCATTGCCGAAATCCTCGCCCTCGGCATGGGCCATCACGGTTTCCTTGTCCACGACCGAGCCGACCTCCGAGGCCAGGCAGTTCAGCACGTAGCTTTGCGCATAGGGCTGGTCGAGTTGCAGCACCAGCCTGTTGCCGTCGAAGGTCACGCGCTCGTCCACGTTCTCGGCGGTGAAGCCGAACTGGTTCAGGATGAAGGCGGGCGACTTGTTCAGCTTGACGGCGCGTTGCAGCGACCATGCGGCATCCTCGGCCCGGACCGGGTTGCCGGAATGGAACTTCACCCCCTCGCGCATTGTCAGCGTGATGGTCTTGCCGTCCTCGCTGACCTCCCAGCTTTCGGCCAGGCTGGGCTTGATGCCCGCCGCCAGGTCCAGCGGGTCGATATCGACCAGCCGGTCGTAAAGGTTCCTGACCACGTCCTGGCCCGAGAACTCGAAGCTCTGGCCGGGGTCCAGGCTGATGATGTCGTCGATCTGATGGGCGATCACCAGCGTATCGGCGGGGGTCTCGGCCCAGGCGGCACCGGCCGGCGCCAAGGCCACGGCCGAGGCCAGCATGAGCGCGCGAAGCGGGAAACGGTTCTGCATGACGGATCATCCCTGTTGTCGCGCCCCGTCGCTCGCGGGGCTGGAATGGTAGCAGCTTGGCGCGAAGCCGGCCCTGCCGCAAGCCCCGCGTGAAACCCGGCCTGCCGGGGGGGCGAAGGGCGGCTGATGCACCGACCCGCCCGGCCAGAAAATCGCGGCGCAGGCTTGCGCCGGGGCGCCGCCCCGTCCTATCTCGGGCGGAAGGAGAGACCATGGAAAAACGCACCCTTCCCGAGCGACCCGGCTGGCGCGACGAGGCCGAGAAGCTGGGCTTCAGCTTCGCCGACATGGGCGGCGAGCCCTATTGGGACGAAACCAGCGCCTATCGCTTCACCCTGCGCCAAGTCGAAGAGGACATCGAGGCCCCCGCGACGGAACTGCACGCGCTCTGCCGCGAGGCGGTGGATCGCGCCGTCCGCGACGAATCCTGGCTGACCCGGCTCGACATCCCGCGCGAGCATTGGGATCTGGTCGCCGCCAGCTGGGCGCGGGGCGAGCCCGAGCTTTACGGCCGCATGGACCTGGCCTATGACGGCCATGGCCCGGCGAAGCTGCTGGAATACAACGCCGACACCCCGACATCGCTCTACGAATCCGCCAGCTTCCAATGGCTCTGGTTCGAACAGCAGCGGGCGGCGGGGGTGCTGGATGCCGATGCCGACCAGTTCAACAGCATCCACGAGGCGATCGTGGCGCGCTGGACGCAGATCTGCACCGACGGCGAAGAGGTGCATTTCACCGCCGATCCCGACAACCCCGAGGATTACGCCACCGTCGAGACCCTGGCCTGGGCCGCGCGCGAGGCGGGCCTGGGCGCGCATTTCACCGCGCTTTCCCAGATCGGCCTGACCGAGGAGGGGCAATTCGCCGACGACCAGTCCCGCGTCATCGGCACGCTCTTCAAGCTCTACCCCTGGGAGGACATGCTGCGCGACGACTTCGCCCGGCACCTGCAAGGCTCGGGCACCCGCTTCATCGAGCCGCCCTGGAAGGCGGTGCTGTCGAACAAGGGCATCCTGCCGCTTCTGTGGCAGATGTTCCCCGGCCACCCGAACCTGCTGCCCGCCTTCTTCCTGGCCGACGTCGAGGAGGCGATGGCGGGCGGCAGCCCCGCCCCCGAGCTGGCCCCGGCCTTCGAGGCCGCGCGCGAAACCCTGGCCCAGGGCCATGTGACCAAGCCGATCTTCTCGCGCGAGGGCGCGGGCGTGGTGATCCGCGAGGCGGGCTGCGAGGTGGCGCGCACCGGCGACGACAGCTATTCGCATCACCCGATGATCGTGCAGGGCCTGGCCCGGCTGCCGGATTTCGGCGGCTTCCACCCGGTGCTGGGCGCCTGGATCGTGGGCGAGACCTGCTGCGGGCTCGGCCTGCGCGAGGACCGCTCGCCCATCACCCACAACCTGTCGCGCTTCAAGCCGCATTTCATCGAGGGCTGACCATGACCGACCGCCTCCCCCGCAAACGCTCGCGCCATGTCGCGCTGGTGCTGGCCGGAACCGCGACCCTGGCGCTGGCCGCCTGCGAGGACGACCGCATGGACGCGCAAAGCTTTCCCGACCTGGAAAGCTGCATCGCCGCCAGCAAGCAGGAAACCCTGTGGTTCACCGAGGAGGACTGCCGCCAGAACTTCGCCGCCGCCCAGCAGGAATTCCTGGAAACCGCGCCGCGCTACGAATCCAAGGAGCTGTGCGAACAGGAACATGGCGTGGGCAATTGCGGCGGCGACCCGGCCCAGGAACAGCAGGCGCAGGGCTCGGGCGGCGGGTTTTCCTTCATGCCGCTGCTGGTGGGCTACATGATGGGCTCGATGCTGTCGCGCGGCGGCGGCATCTTCTCGCAGCCGATGGTGAACACGGCCGACGGGCGCTATTCCACGCCCAAGGGCGACCAGAGCTTCGCCAGCAACCGCGGCGCGGGCAAGGTGCCGGCGGCAGCCTTCCAGCGTGCGCCCTCGACCATCGGCAAGCCGCCGATGAGCGCGGCCCAGGTCAGCCAGCGCGGCGGCTTCGGCGCCTCGGCCACCGCCCGCTCGGGCGGGCGCAGCAGTTTCGGCGGCTGAAGCCTTTCTCCGTTGCCGAAATACCCTCGGGGGTGAATTGCGGCCTTGGGCCGCAAGAGGGGGCGGACAGCCCCCTGTCCTGCCCCGGCCCGCCCCACCCCGCCCGCGGCAAGTTAACGCTAACACGAACCCTTGCGCAGCGGCGCGGAAAAGCGCAACCTGCCGCGAGATTTCCGCAAGAACGAGGCCCGCCATGACCCCCGAACAGCAATCCCGGAACACCCGCGCGCTTTGCGAACTCGCCCCGGTGATCCCTGTCCTGGTCGTCGGCGATGCGACCCGCGCCGAGGGGCTGGCGACGGCGCTGGTCGCCGGCGGCCTGCCGGTGCTCGAGGTGACGCTGCGCACCCCCGCCGCGCTCGATGTGATCCGCGCGATGGCCAAGGTGCCCGGCGGCCATGTCGGCGCCGGCACCGTGCTGACCCCGGACGATGCGAAACGGGCCAGGGATGCCGGCGCGAGCTTCGCCGTCTCGCCCGGCCTGACCGAGCGGCTGGCGCGGGCCTGCGAGGAGATCGGCCTGCCGCTCCTGCCCGGCGCCGTCACCGCCTCCGAGGTGATGCGGGCGATGGAACTGGGCTATTCCATGCTGAAGTTCTTCCCGGCCGAGGCGGCGGGCGGGGCGAAATCGCTGAAATCCCTGGCCGGTCCGCTGCCGCAGGTCAGCTTCTGCCCGACCGGCGGCGTGACCTTGCAGAACGCCCCCGACTACCTGGCCCTGCCGAACGTGGTCTGCGTCGGCGGCAGCTGGATCGCGCCCGACGCCGATGTCGCCGCCAGCGACTGGGCGGCGATCGAGACCCGCGCCCGCGACGCGCGCACGCTGCGCTAGACCCGCCATGGCGATGACCCTGGCCGAGGCTGACCCGATGCGCCGCGCCTGGCGCAATGTCCTCGTGCTGTTGCTGGCGCAGGCGCTGCTCGGGGCGCAGATGTCGATGATCTTCATCGTCGGCGGGCTGGCCGGCCAGATGCTGAGCCCGAACCCCTGCATCGCCACCCTGCCGCTGTCGATGATGATCCTGGGCTCGGCGCTATCGGCCCGGCCGCTTTCGGGCTTCATGCGCCGGCACGGGCGGCGGGCGGGGTTCCTTCTGTCCTGCGGCTCGGCGGCGCTTGGCGCGGCCATCGCCGCCTATGCCCTGGCCAGCGGCAATTTCTGGCTGTTCACCGCCAGCGCGCTCTTTACCGGGGTCTACATGGCGGCGCAGGGATTCTTCCGCTTCGCCGCCACCGATTGCGCCCCGCCCGAGTTTCAGTCGCGCGCCATCTCCTGGGTGCTGGCGGGCGGGCTGGCCGCCGCCTTCACCGGCCCGCTGCTGGTGCGCTGGACGGCGGAAGTGACCGCCATCCCCTTCCTGGCCACCTATGCCGCGATCATCGGGCTGAACCTGCTGGGCCCGGTGCTTTTCGCCTTTCTCGACATTCCGCGCCCGCCCGCCCCTGCCCAGGGCCATTCCCAGGGCCGGCCGCTGGGCGAGCTTCTGCGCGTGCCGCAGATCGCCGTGGCGATGATCTGCGGCATGGTCTCCTATGCGCTGATGAACCTGGTGATGACCTCGGCGCCGCTGGCGGTGGTGGGCTGCGGCTTTGCCACCGCGGATGCGGCCAACATCGTCTCGGGCCATGTGCTGGCGATGTTCGCGCCCTCGTTCTTCACCGGCCACCTGATCGCCCGCTTCGGCGCCACCCGCATCGTCATGGTCGGCCTGGCGATCCTGGCGGGCGCCGGGGCGGTGGCGCTGTCGGGGGTGGACCTGGCGCATTTCTACATCGCCATGATCCTGCTCGGGCTCGGCTGGAACTTCGGCTATATCGGCGCCACCGCCATGCTGACCCGCGCCTATCGCCCCGAGGAGCGCGAGCGGGTGCAGGGCCTGAACGACGCCATCGTCTTCGGCGGGGTGTTCCTGGCCTCGCTGTCCTCGGGCGGGCTGATGAACTGCATGGGCGGCTCGGCCCAGGCGGGGTGGAGCGCGGTCAACCTGGCCATGCTGCCCTTCCTGGTGCTGGCGGGCGGTGCGCTCTTGTGGCTGATGCTGCGCCCGCGCGAAGTGGCACGCTAGGGCGGCCTGACCCGCCCGCCCCACCTGCGGCGGGCGGCACCCGACCCTAGGCCTTGCGCAGCGCGATCACCGCGTTCAGCCCGCCGAAGGCGAAGGCGTTGGACAGCACCGCCTCGACCCTGGCCTCGCGCGCCTCGTTCGGCACCACGTCCAGCGCGCATTCCGGGTCCGGCTCCTCATAGCCGATGGTGGGCGCGATGACGCCGTCGCGCAGCGCCATGATGCAGGCCAGCAGTTCGACCGCGCCGGTGCCGCCGATCAGGTGGCCGTGCATGGACTTGGTGGACGAGATCATCAGCCGGTCGGCGTGATGGCCGAAGGCATGGGCCACAGCGGCGCATTCCGTCTTGTCGTTCGCCGCCGTGCCGGTGCCATGGGCGTTGATATAGCCGATCTCCTCGGGGCGCATATGAGCGTCCAGCATGGCGCCGGTGATGGTCCGCTCGGCGCCGATGGCCGAGGGCATGACGATGTCCTGCGCATCGGCCGACATGGAAAAGCCCACCACTTCGGCCAGGATGTCAGCGCCGCGGGCAATCGCGTGTTCCCAATCCTCGAAGACGAAGACGCCGGCCCCCTCGCCCTGCACCATGCCGTTGCGGGTGGCCGAGAACGGGCGGCAGGCGTCCTTGGACATGACGCGCAGCCCTTCCCAGGCCTTGACGCCGCCGAAGCACAGCATCGCCTCGGACCCGCCGGTCAGCATGACGGTCGCGGCGCCCGAGCGCACCATGTTGAAGGCCAGGCCCATGGCGTGGTTGGAACTGGCGCAGGCGGTGGCCACGGTGAAGCTGGGGCCCAGCAGCCCGTATTCCATGCTCAGATGCGAACAGGCCGCGTTGTTCATCAGCCGGGGCACGACGAAGGGATGGACGCGGTTCTTCCCCTCTTCATAGACGGTGCGGTAATTCTCGTCCCAGGTGTTCATGCCGCCGGCGGCGGTGCCCAGCACCACGCCCGAGCGCAGGCCCAGCTCGCCCTCGAAGACCAGCCCGGATTGCGCCACCGCCTCGCGCGCGGCCAGCAGGGTGAACTGGGTGAACTTGTCATAGAGGACGATCTGCTGGCGGTTGAAATAGGTCTCGGCCTCCCAGTCGCGGACCTGGCCGCCGATGCGGATCGCCAGCCGCTCGACGTCGCGGAACTCCAGCGGGCCGATGCCGCAGCGCCCCTCGCGCATGGCCTCCAGCGTCGAGGGCACGTCGCGGCCAAGCGCGTTGACCGTGCCCATGCCGGTGATGGCGACGCGGCGCATGCCGTTGGCATGCCGCCCCATGATGACGCGGCCCAGCATGGTGCGGGCGATCTTGGTCGCGTTCTTGACCTTGCCCTTGACCTTGCCGGGCTTGCGTTCGGATTTGGGCGTTTTCTCGCCCTTGGTCCTCTTGGCGTTCATGCCTTTTCAGCGACCAGCTTTTCCACGGCGGCGACGATGGCGCCGAGGGTCGAGATGTCGAAGTCGGATTTCTCGGGCTCGTTGGCATTGAAGGGCACCGAGATGTCGAAGGCTTCCTCGATGGCAAAGATGGATTCGACCAGGCCCAGGCTGTCGATGCCGATGTCTTGCGGCGACATCTCGAGCTTCAGTTCGGACGGGTCCAGCATCGCCTGTTCTGCGACGATCTGGATGATGCGATCGCGGATTTCTGTCATCTCGGCCTCCGTTCTGTCCCGGTCAGGGGCGATTACATGCGGGAATGCTATTCCACGCCGCCCTTGTCGAGCAGTTTCTTAACAGTTTCGCGAAGCTCGGCCACTTGCGCGTAAAGCCGTGGCAGGCGGCGGATGTTCTTCTGCGCCTCGACATGGGCCTCCATCTTGACCGCCGGGCTGCCCAGCAGCACCCGGCCGGCGGGGGCGTTGGTGAAGATCTTGGTCGCGCCGCCGGCGATCACGTCGTCGCCGACGAAGATATTGTCCGAGACGCCGACCTGCCCGCCCAGCACCACGCGGTTGCCGATCCGGGCCGAGCCGGCGATGCCGACCAGGCCGCAAAGCAGGCAATCCTCGCCCACCAGGCAATTATGGCCGACCTGCACCAGGTTGTCGATCTTGGTGCCGCGGCCGATGCGGGTGGCGCGGATGGTGCCGCGGTCCACGGTGGAATTGGCGCCGATCTCGACATCGTCGCCGATCTCGACCCCGCCCAGCGAATGGATGCGGGTCCAGTGCTGCTGGCGGATCTCGGCCCGCTCGCCCAGGGACTGCCGGATCTCCTCGACCCCCGATTTCTCGGGGGTGACGAAGGAAAACCCGTCCGCGCCCAGCGAGACGCCGGGGTTCAGGATCACCCGGTCGCCGATGGTCACGCCATGGGCGATGCGCACGCCGGGATGGATCAGCGCGTCGCGGCCGATCACCGTATCCGCACCGATCGAGACATGCGAGGCGATGCGCGCCCCCGCCCCGATCCGCACCCGCGGCCCGATGACCACGAAGGGGCCGATGGCGGCATCCTCGGGCAATTCGGCCGTCGGGTCGATCACCGCGCTGGGATGGATGCCGGGGGCGATGCCGGGGCCGGGATCGAAGGCGCGGGTCAGCCCGGCCATGGCCAGCCGCGGCCGGCCGACCAGGATGGCGGCGCGCAGCCCCAGCGCCTCGGGGTCGGCCCCCTCGGCCAGCAGCGCCATGCCGCCCGGCGCCAGCTTCTCGGCATAGGCGGGCGAGGTGGCGAGCGCGATCTGGTCCTCGCGCGCCTGGCCGGCCTCGGCCGCACCGTTGACGAGCAGGCTGCCGTCGCCCCAGAGGCGGGCATCGAGTGCGCGGGCCAGTTCAGCGATGGTCAATGTCATGCGACTCCCCTTTGCTTGGGATTCATCTATTCATCCGGGCCGGCGGAATCCAGCCCGGCCTTGGCCAGGGCGGCATGGACCAGCGCGTCGCGGCCATAGATGTCGGGAAAGCGGCGGATCTGGCCGGTCTCGTCGGGGAAGGCGGTGAAATAGACCAGATGCACCGGCACCGGCGGGCGCAGGTTCAGATAGGTCTCGCGCCCGGATTTCAGCGCCTTGGCGAACACCGCCTCGGGGCTTTCGACCTGGCCCTTCAGCAGCTCATGCGCCAGGTCGACGGGGCGGCCGACGCGGATGCAGCCATGCGAATAGGCGCGGCTCGACTGGTTGAACAGGTGCTTGGTCGGGGTATCGTGCAGATAGATGTTCCAGGGGTTCGGGAACATGAACTTGACCTGCCCCAGCGCATTGTCGTCGCTGGGTTTCTGCCGCATGCGATAGGGAAAGGTCTTGGCGCTGTATTTGCGAAAGTCGATGCGGTCGCGCGGGATGACGTTGCCGGCCCCGTCCACCACGTCCAGATGGGAAACCGCGTGGCGGTTGGCCTGCAGCCGCGGCAGGTATTCCTTGACGGTGATCGAGCGCGGCACGTTCCAGCGCGGGTTGACCACCATGTATTTCATCGTCTCGCTGAACTCGGGCGTCTCGAATTCCTGGTTGGCCTTGCCGATGACGACGCGGGTCTCGAAGACCTCGCGGCCGTTCTCGTAGATGCGGGCGTTGAACTCGGGCAGGTTCACCCAGACGTGGCGGGCGTTCAGGTCGTGGCCGGCCATCCAGCGCATCCGCTCCAGCGCGACCAGGATCGCCTCGGCCTCGGGGCCGGTGCCGCGGTTGAGCCGCGCGACCGTGCGCGGCCCGGCCACCCCGTCGGCCGGCAGCGCCGCCGCCTGCTGATAGGCGGCGACCGCCTGCGCCAGCGCGCCGTCATAGGTCAGCGGGCTGCCCATGGGCGCCGCGGCAAAGCCGACCGAGGCCAGGCGCACGCGCAAGGCCGCGACGGCGGCGTCGCTGGTCCCCTCGCGCCACAGCCCCTCGGGCACCGGCGGCGCATCGGCGGGCGCCACCAGCCGCGACTGCCGGGCAAGCGCCTGGCGCAGCGCCTCGTAGCGCGGATCCTGCGGCGGCAGGGCGGCCAGCATCGCCGCCGGATCGTCGGCGGCGGCAAAGGCGCGCAGCAGGTCGCCGGTGCGCGGGCGTTGCACCTCGCGCTTGATCCCCGGCTCGACCTTGCGCGGATCGAGGATCCCGCCCGACACGTCCCGGCTCCAGTCGGCAAAGGCGCGGGCAAAGCGGATCTCGTCCTCGACCGTATCGGCGCCGGCGCCGTCAAGCCTGCGCAGCGCGGCCTGGCGATAGCGCGCGGGCGGCAAGCCGTGCGAGGCCGCCTGCCCCAGCGCCTCAATCAGCGCGGCCCGGCGCAGGGCGCCCCCGGCACCGGCGAAGATCGGCTTCAGCCCGTTCGTGCCATAGAAATCCGCAAGGCCCGGATGGTCGGCGACCTGCTCGGCCAGCCGCATTTCCCTTTCGGAAAAGCTCAGCCGCGGCGCCGGAAGCGCGGCCACGGGCGCGGCATCCAGCGCCTGGGCTGCGGCAGCCCCCGGCATGGCCAGAACGGCCGCAACAACCATCACGCGAATCAGCCCGAAAGAGCGCACCTGACATTCCCTTCAACACCTGCGGCAAATCTTCGCATCCGGGCGGATTCCGGTCCAGCGAGGCGGGTTTTTTGTTGCATCACTGATGCAGCGTGAACACGGCCGCGCAGAAACATTGGATTTGGTTCCGAATCGCGCGGATTTCGGCGGATTCTCGCCGAGAATGGCAGAACTTCGCCGCCCCTGGAACGAAAAGCTTCCCACCGCTCGCGCGCTGGTGACATAGTCTTAACCGGTTCCGGCTAAACCGGACCGCGCCGTTTCAACGGACGGCAAGAACAACGAAAGCAGGACAGGCGATCTGACATGACGTTCGAAACTCTCTCGCGTCGGGGCATCCTTGGCGTCTTCGCGGCGACCACGGTGGCAGCAGCGCCGGTTATGGCCAATGCCTTCGGTCTGCTGCGGGGTGCCGGCGACATCCGCCGCATTCGCATGTATTCGGGGCGCACGGGCGAAAGCATCGACACGGTTTACTGGGTCGAAGGCAAGTATATCCGGGATGCCTTGAATGAAATCAACATCTTCATGCGCGACTGGCGGACGGGCCAGGCCATCGGAATCGATCCGCGCACGGTTGACATCGCCGCAGCCTCGCACAGGCTGCTGCAAACCAACGAACCCTACATGATGCTGTCGGGCTATCGCTCGCCCAAGACCAATGCGATGCTGCGCTCGCAATCCTCGGGCGTGGCGCGCAACTCGCTGCACATGGTGGGCAAGGCTGCGGACCTGCGCCTCAAGTCGCGCTCGGTCTCGCAGATGTACAAGGCCGCGGCCGCCTGCAATGCGGGCGGGGTCGGCAAATATTCGCGCTCGAACTTCGTCCATATGGACTGCGGCCCGATCCGCCACTGGGGCGCCTGACTCGCGACCGATCAACTTCCGGTGATCACGCAAAGACCCGCCCGCTTGGGCGGGTTTTCGTTTGCCTGCTAGCGCAGCCGCGGCGGGGCCGAGGGATCGCGCCGCACCGGTTCGGGCGCCGGCGCGGGAGGCGGCGGCTCCAGGATCAGCGCGCCGGCGGGCAGGTCCGGCTCGGCAAAGCCGATGTCCACGCCGCCGGGCAGTTCGGGCAGGAAGGCCAGCAACTCCGCCAGGGCCTTGGCCACCGCGGCCTGATGCGCCGGCTCGACGCCCGACAGGATCAGCGCATGGCCCTGCCGCCCGTCGCGCCATTCGGCGGCGACCAGGGCCAGGCGGCCGACCAGCCCGGCCATGTCGCCCAGCCGCTGCGCCAGGGGCTCGGCCAAGAACGCCACCGCCTGGGGCGAGGGCGCGCCCAGGCGCCGCGCGGCCTCGTCCGGCGCCATGCTGGGCCGCGCCTCGAGCGCCCGCACCAGCCAGGCCAGCACCCCGGCATCCAGCATCAGCTGCGAGCCATGGCCGGGATTGACCAGCAGGCCCCGCCCCTCCTCGGCCAGGGCGGCGGCAAGCACCCGCCCCGGCAGGGCAAAATAGGCGACGGGACCGCCGACGAAACCGGCCAGCCGCTCCTCGCGGTCGCAGGCCAGGGCAAAGCGGCCCTCGGGCAGGTCGAACAGCCGCAATTCGGCGCGGTCGTCGGCCGGCTCGGCCAGCAGCGCGACGAAAAGCTCGGTATCGGCCAGGCGCGACAGGATGCGCGACCGGGCGGGCGCATCGGCCTCGTGAAAGGGAACCTGGCAAAGCTCATCCAGCGGGGTCATCGGCTTCTCTCAACAGGGCGGCAACGGCGGCGCGCAATTCCGGCAGCAGCTCGGCCTGGAACCAGGGATTGCGCCGCAGCCAGCCGGTATTGCGCCAGGACGGATGAGGCAAGGGGAAGATGTGCGGCGCATGATCGCGCCAACCGGCGACGGTCGCCGTCACCCCGCCGCGCGCCGCGGCCCCCAGGTGCCAGCGCTGCGCATGGCCGCCGACCAGCAGCGTCAGGTCGGGCCGCAGCTCGGCCATGACGCGCGCGCGCCAGGTCTGCGCACAGATCGGCGGCGGCGGCAGGTCGGCACCCTTGGCGTCATAGCCGGGAAAGCAGAAGGCCATCGGCACGATGGCGATGCGCGCGCGGTCATAGAACTCGGCCTCGGACACGCCCATCCAGTCGCGCAGCCGGTCGCCCGAACGGTCGGCAAAGGGCCGCCCGGCCAGATGCACGCGCATGCCCGGCGCCTGGCCGACGACCAGGATGCGCGCGCCGGGCCGGAACCAGGCCACGGGGCGCGGGCTGTGCCGGGTCGCCGTCGCGGCAAAGCGCGGCGCACAGAGACGGCAGTCGGAAATCTCGCGAAGAAGGCTGGGCATGCCTGGCAGATAGGCACCCCGCCCACGGCAGAAAAGGGCCGGCATTCACGATATATCAAGCATTGATCGCCATGGTGGACAGCGCGACCCGCCCGGCATATGGTCCGGCCTGCCACGGCCGGGGGTGTTTACGGTCGGCGGCGGGAACTGTGTATGTCGTAACCATTACCATTCCGCGCCCGCGCGCGGACCAGGACGGCCAGATGATCGAATTCGACAACGTCTCCAAATCGTTCTGGACCGGCACGCAACGCAAGGTGATCCTCGACCGCGCCTCGTTCCGGATCGAGCTGGGGCGGTCGATGGGCATCCTGGCCCCCAACGGCACCGGCAAGACCACGATCATCAACATGATGTGCGGGCTGGAAAAGCCCGACGAGGGCACGATCCGCACCGAATGCCGGGTGTCCTTTCCGCTGGGCTTCATGGGCGGCATCACCTCGTCGCTCAGCGCCAACGAGAATGCGCGCTTCATCGCCCGCATCTACGGGCTGGACCCGGATTACGTCGAGGCGTTCTGCCGCTGGCTGACCGACATCGACGAATATTTCGACATGCCGGTCGGCACCTACAGCGCCGGGATGCGGTCGCGCTTCACCTTTTCGCTGATGCTGGCGCTGGAGTTCGACGTCTACCTGATCGACGAGGGCATGCCCAGCACCACCGACCCGGAATTCAACCGCAAGGCCGGGACGGTGCTTTACGAACGCCTCAGGTCGGCGACGGTGGTCGTCGTGTCGCACCAGGCGCAAACCATTGAAAAATTCTGCAATTCCGCTGCCGTCCTGCGCGACGGCAAGCTATACCAGTTTGAAACCCTCGAAGAGGCGAAACAATATTATGACTACACCGCCTAAGGCGCGCGCCTATCGCACCCGCCGCGAGGAATCGGTGCTGGCCGTCGGCCAGGAACCCACGGAGACCGCAAAGAAGCCCAAGGTGAAGGTCGAGGTCAGGAAAGGCGCCGAGACCCCGGCCCAGGATGCGGAACAGCTTTTCGCCACGGCCGACGACGGTTTCGGCGACATGCGCTTTCCCGGCGCGGCGCCGCGGCCGGCCGATCCGCCCCAGGACGCGGCAGCCCCGGACCAGCCCCCGATGGCCGAGCGCATCGCCGCGGTGCGGGCGGAAAACCTGACCGATCGCCAGCTGCGCATGGCGCGCCGCATCGCCGCCATGCACGAGATCGAAGCCGCCTCGGATCACGAGGCGGTGGTCCTGCTGCGCGACCGCGGCATCGATCCGTTCCACCGCGCCTCCGTCAGCAGGATCCTGTCGGAAGAGGGCGCGCGGGCGCAGGCGGCGGCCGAGGCAGCCGGCACCACCATGCCGGTGCCGATGCGCGGGGATCGCACGCCCCCCCCGCCGGCGCGGGACCGAGATCGCGCCGCTGCCCCCCGGCACGACCAACCTGCCCTCGCGCGAGGAACTGACCGAGGACCGCCGCGCCGCCGAGATCATCCGCATCCAGCAGGACATCGCCCGCCGCCGCCGCCGCAAGCTCCTGATGCTGTTCGCGCGCCTGGCGGCCTTTGTCGGGCTGCCGACGCTGGTCGCCGGCTGGTATTACTTCTTCGTCGCGACGCCGCTTTACGCCACCGTCTCGCAATTCCAGATCCAGCAGGCCGATCAGTCAAGCTCGAGCGGGCTGGGGGGCCTGTTCGGCGGCACGCAGCTGGCGACCAATACCGATTCGGTGTCGGTGCAAAGCTACCTGACCTCGCGCGATGCGATGCTGCGGCTCGACCGGGATCTGGGCTTCAAGCGCGCCTTCCAGGATCCGGCCATGGACCCGATCCTGCGCCTGGCGCCGGATACGACGAACGAACAGGCCTACAAGCTCTATCGGAACTCGGTCAAGATCGGCTACGATCCGACCGAGGGCGTCATCAACATGGAGGTGATCGCCCCCGATCCCGAGCTCAGCCAGGAATTCTCGCTGGCGCTGATCAAATATGCCGAGGGCCAGGTGGACCAGATGACCGCGCGGCTGCGCGAGGACCAGATGAAGGGCTCGGTCGAGAGCTACCAGGAGGCCGAGGAAAAGGTGCTGCTGGCGCAGCGCCGCGTCCAGGAGCTGCAGCAAAGGCTGGGCGTGCTGGACCCCGCGGCCGAGGGCGGCGTGATCATGAGCCATATCGCCGAACTCGAGCGCCAGCTGGCGGAAAAGAAGCTGGAACTGGGCCAGTTGCTCTCCAACCAGAGCCCCAATGCCAGCCGCGTCGCCGGGGTCAAGGGCGACATCGGCCGGCTGGAGGAGATGCTGGCCGAGACCCGCAGCCAGCTGACCGAGGGCAGCACCGCCCGCGGCTCGCTGGCCACCATCTCGGGCGAGATCCGCATCGCCGAATCCGACCTGCTGACCCGGCAGGAACTGCTGGCCGCCGCCGCCGCGCAGATGGAAACCGCGCGGATCGAGGCCAACAAGCAGGTGCGCTATCTCTCGCTCTCGGTCGCGCCGGTCCCGCCGGACGAGGCGACCTATCCCAAGGCTTTCCAGAACACGATCGTGGCTTTCCTGGTGTTTTCCGGCATCTACCTGATGCTTTCGCTGACCGCCTCGATCCTGCGCGAACAGGTATCCTCATGAATCATGTCCGGATCGGCAACGTCACCTTCGGCAACGACCGCCCCCTTGCGGTGATCGCGGGCCCCTGCCAGCTTGAAACCCTCGATCATGCGCTGATGATCGCCGAGACCGTGGCCGAGGCCTGCGCCAAGGCCGGCGCGGGCTTCGTCTTCAAGGCCAGCTACGACAAGGCCAACCGCACCTCGCTGACGGGCCGGCGCGGCATCGGCATCGACGAGGGGCTGCGCATGCTCGACGAGGTGCGCCGCCGCATCGGCTGCCCGGTGCTGACCGACGTGCATGACATCGAGCAGGCGCGCCTGGCCGGTTCGGTGGTCGACGTGATCCAGATCCCCGCCTTCCTGTCGCGCCAGACCGACCTGCTGCTGGCGGCGGGCGAAACCCCGGCGGCGGTGAACATCAAGAAGGGCCAGTTCCTTGCCCCCTGGGACATGCCCAATGTCGCCGAAAAGGTCGCCTCGACCGGCAACAAGCGCATCCTGCTGACCGAACGCGGCGTCAGCTTCGGCTACAACACGCTGGTCGCCGACATGCGCAGCCTGCCGATCATGGCGCGGACCGGCTGGCCGGTGATCATGGATGCGACCCATTCCGTGCAGCAGCCGGGCGGACAGGGCGGCTCATCCGGCGGGCAGCGCGAATTCGCGCCGGTCATGGCGCGGGCGGCGGTGGCGCTGGGCGTGGCCGGCGTCTTCATCGAGACGCATCAGGATCCCGACAACGCCCCCTCCGACGGGCCGAACATGATCCATCTGGAGCGGATGCCGGCGCTGATCGCCTCGCTGATGCGCTTCGACGCGCTGGCCAAATCCGACCCGGTGATGGGCTGATCAGCCGGCCGCAATGGCCCTGGCCGCGGCATGGGCCGAGGCCCAGGCCCATTGGAAATTATAGCCGCCAAGCCAGCCGGTGACATCCACCACCTCGCCGATGAAATAGAGGCCGGGCACGGATTTCACCTGCATGCTCCGCGAATCGAGCGCCCGCGTATCGACCCCGCCCACCGTGACCTCGGCCGTGCGCCAGCCTTCGGTGCCGACCGGGCGCAGGGCCCAGCGATTCACCCGCGCCCCCAGCCGGTCGAGCGTCGCGTTGCCCTGATCGGCCAGCCGCGCACCGGCCAGCCCCGCCTCGGCGGCGATGGCCTCGGCCAGCCGGGCAGGCAGCCAGCGCGTCAAGGCCGAGGCCACGGCCATGCGCCCGCCCTGCCCGCGGATCTCGCGCAGCGCCGCGGCGACATCCGCATCGGGGGCCAGGTCGACGGCGATCTCCTCTCCCGGCCGCCAGAAGCTCGAGATCTGCAGGATCGCCGGTCCCGACAGGCCGCGATGGGTAAAGAGCAGCCCGTCGCGAAAGCTGGTGCGCCGCCGCCCGGCGCCATGGCTGACCTCGGCCGCGACCGACAGCCCGGCCAGCGGCCGGCAAAGATCCAGGTCCTGCTGGGCGAAGGTCAGCGGCACCAGCCCGGCCCTTGGCTCGGCCAGCGCCAGTCCGAAGCGGGCGGCGATGTCATAGCCGATCCCCGTGGCACCCATCTTGGGGATCGACTTGCCGCCCGTCGCCACGACCACCCGCCGCGCCGCCAGCGGCCCTCCTGGGGTGGCGACCACGAAGCCGTCGCCTGCCCGCTCCACCCCCGCGACGGCGGTCCCGAGCCGCAATTCGGCGCCGCGCATCCGGTGCAGCAGCATGTCGATGACCTGCCGGGCGCTGCCGTCGCAGAACAGCTGCCCCAGCGTCTTTTCATGCCAGGCGATGCCCGCCCGATCCACCAGGGCGACGAAATCCCCCGGCGTGAAGCCCGCCAGGGCCGAGGCGGCAAAACGCGGGTTGCCCGAAACGAAGCGATCGAGCCCGGTCGCCAGGTTGGTGAAGTTGCAGCGCCCGCCGCCCGAGATGCGGATCTTTTCGCCCGGCGCGCGGGCGTGATCCAGCACGACGATCCGCCCCGCCCGCTCGCCTGCCTGCCGCAGGATCGAGCCGGCGCAGAAAAGTCCGGCGGCGCCGGCACCAAGAATGATTGTATCGACCTGTTCCATGCCGGGCGCATAGAACTCCGGCGCGGAAGCCACAAGATTTTTCCGTTTTGCCTCTTGCACCCCCCCGTCGGCTTGGCTAGATACGCCTCCACAAGTTGGGGCGTGGCCAAGTGGTAAGGCAACGGTTTTTGGTACCGTGTACCGTAGGTTCGAATCCTACCGCCCCAGCCAAATCATCACAGTGATTGTTGACAGACCAAGAGAGTTCGCGGACCAGGATTTCTTCTAGCGCGATCATCAGCCTAACGGGTCGCAAGGTCGCTGAAGGCAGTCACCGACCGGTGAGGCTGACCTGCCCCCCGGAAGTTCCCTCGCCGTGATGTAGCGTCTGCCCAATCTGAAGGAGCAGACGAGATGAGGAAGAGCCGTTTTACCGATGAAGAGGGGACCGTGGCCCCAGTGGGGCCGCGTAAGCCCCGATGAACAGATTATCGGGATGATCAAGGAACAGGCGGCTGGTTTGCCCACGTCCGAGCTTTGTCGGAAGCATGGGCTGAGCCCCGCGACATTCTACAAGCTGAAGGCGAAATATGGCGGCATGGACCTGTCCGACGCCAAGCGGCTGAAGCAGCTTGAGGACGAGAATGCGAAGCTCAAGCGCCTGCTGGCCGATGCCATGCTTGACAACGTGGTGCTGAAGGATCTGCTGGGAAAGCCTTGACGACGCTGGTGCAACGGCGGGACGCGGTGCTGCGGGCGCTGAGGGATCATCCGATCTCTCAACGTCGCGCCTGCGTTCTGATCGGTGTCGATCCGAAGACGGTGCGGCGCAAGCGACCGCCCGACAACCCGGAGATCCGTGAGGAGATGCACAAGATCGCCGAGCAGCGCCGCCGCTTCGGCTATCGGCGCGTGGGCATCATGCTGGAGCGCAAGGGCATGGTCATGAACGAGATCGGAGCCCGTAAAGCAAACGATCCGGGGGATCGTTTGTAGGGCGAAGGGCTCTACCGGATTTACCGGGAGGAAGGTCTGTCGGTGCGGCGCAGGCGCGGTCGCAAGCGGGCGCGTGGCAGTCGGACCCCCATGCCAGTGCCGTTGCTGCCGAACCAGCGGTGGTCGCTGGACTTCCTGGCCGACACGTTCGGGGCCTGCCGCAGGTTCCGCATTCTGGCCGTGAACGACGATTGCTGCCGCGAAAACCTCGCCCTGATCGCCGACACCAGCATCTCGGGGGCCAGGGTGGCGCGGGAACTGGATGCGCTGGTCAGGATCTACGGCAAGCCGGCCTGTGTCGTCAGTGATCGACGAGGATCAGAAAACGATCCGGGGGATCGTTTTCCCGAGGAGGGGCACCGAGTTCACCAGCAAGGCGATCCTGAAGTGGGCCAACGAGGCCGGCGTCGAATGGCATTATATCGATCCGGGCAAGCCCCGGCAAAATGGCTACATCGAGTCATTCAAAGGCAGCCTGCGCGACGAATGCCTCAACGAGGAGATCTTCGAAAGCCTGGCCGATGCCCGCCGAAAGCTGGCCCTCTGGCGCTACGACTACAACCACGTCAGGCCGCATTCCTCGCTCGGCAACCAGACCCCGGCAGAAGCGCGCAGGGCGCTTGAGCAAACTGGGGGCTCCGCGCCCGACCCGCTTGCCCAACCCGAAACCAACCAATATCAACCCAAAGGACTCTCGTTATGAACGAGGGACGACCGGGGGGCAGGTCAAGGTCGATGAAGGTTCGTGTCAGAAGATCGTTATAGGCCGTGACCTTCCAACCTCATGCGACGAGTGTCATCGGTGTCCTCGTACTCGATAGCCTTGCTGCTTTTCCCGATATCGTTTTCAGGATGATGCATTCTGCTGGGACTGTGCAGATCGCTTTCTGATTGACGATCAGCTCCTCGAATCGCTTTTGCAGTACCGTGCTGGCCTGGATTCTGCTCGTCCTGTTTCCCTTGGCTCCGGGGGCGGCATAGCTTCCAGTCGATACTCGTACCAATCCAGCAGCATTCAACCGCTTCACCAGCACCACCACATGGCTCTGTTGCACAAATCCCGTCAGGGATTCAGATCGTGAATCCAGGGTGGTAGCTGTGATGTATGAGCAGACCCACACCGCCAACCTACAGGACCAGAAACTGGCCAGCCTACAATGAAGCGCTCAAGCGCCGGGGCTCGCTGACGATCTGGTTCGACCCCGAGATGAGCTGGGATGCCGTGCCGACGGGGAGGCGTGGCCGCCAGCAGACCTACAGCGATACTGCCATTCAGAGCTGCCTGACGATGAAGGTGCTATTCGGCATGGCGCTCCGGCAGACGACCGGGTTCGTCGAGAGCCTGCTGCGTCTGGTTGGCCTCGACTGGACGGTGCCTGACTTCAGCACACTGTCCCGCCGCCAGAAGACCTTGGCTGTGAACATCCCGTATCGCGGCTCCAAAGGGCCGCTGCACCTGCTGATCGACAGCACAGGAATCAAGGTCGAGGGCGAAGGCGAGTGGCACGCTCGCAAGCATGGTGGCCCCAAACGGCGGGTCTGGCGCAAGATCCACCTTGGGATCGACGAGGAAACGCTAGAGATCCGGGCTGTCGAGATCACCGGGAGCAACGTCGGCGATGCGCCGATCCTACCTGACCTTCTCGACCAGATCCCGGAGGACCAGGAAATCGGTAGCGTCACGGCAGATGGCGCCTACGACACGCGCAAGTGCCACGATGCGATTGCAGATCGCGGAGCCCATGCCGTCATCCCACCGCGCAGGAACGCGAAGACCTGGAAGACCATCACCGCTGGAGCCGTCGCGCGCAACGAGGCCCTCCGGGCGTCCAGGTATCTCGGCCGCACCCTGTGGCGACGATGGAGTGGATACCACCGCCGGAGCCGCATCGAGACGAAGATGCATTGTGTCAAACTGCTGGGCCAGCGGCTCATGGCAAGGGACTTCGACCGTCAGGTCGCCGAGTTCCAGATCCGCATCGCCGTCCTGAACGGCTACACCGCGCTCGGCATCCCGGTCACGGAAGCTGTAGGATAAGTCTGTCCGGGGAGGGGGTAACCGCGCCCATCACCTGAGTTATGCAACAGAGCCCCTCTCCACCGCATGTGAGCCCTGTCCCTCGCCGCCGCGCGACGCAGGCACCGCGGTCCTTCATCGTACCATGAGGCCAGCTTGCCGCTGCGATCCGGGTCGGACAGATGCGACGGGAAGCGATCCTTGGGGGTCGGAAAACCTCATCGACCTTCAATTCGAGCCAAAGGCGTTCTCGATGATCTCGACGCGCCCGAACTGATCGACAAGGGCGGCATCGAAACGCATCGCGGTCAGCAACCCGGAAGGCAAGCGGCCGCAATATTCCAGCGCCGCATTGCAGATCCGCGCGATCTGCCGCGCACCGATCCGCTCCGCCGCCCCGGCGTGAAAGCGCGACTTCTTGACCTCGACGAAGGCATATTCGTCATCCTTGCGCAAAATCAGGTCGATTTCGCCGCCCCGCCCGCGCCAGCGTTCCGCCATGACCTCGTAACCGCGCCGGCGATATTCCCGCGTCACCGATTCCTCGGCGAAACGGCCGGCGGAATGGGCAACGGCACCTTGCCGGGCCTTCATGCCCAGGGCCGGAACCGGCGTCCCGCCGGAAATCCTTTCGAACCTCATTCCTGCTCCTTCTTCATCTCGAGCGCCAGCGCGTAGATTTCACGCCGGGGACGTCCGAACCGCGCCGCCACGTCCGCCGCCGCCTCCTTCACCGGCAGCCTGTCCAGCAGGCCCGCCAGGGCCTCGCGCAAGCTGTTCTCGTCGGCGGCGACCGGCTCGGGGTGCCCGAACAGCACCACGATTTCGCCGCGCAACCCCTCGGGCGGGATCCGTTCCAGCAGTTCCGCCGCCGTGCCGCGCATCACCTCTTCGAATTTCTTCGTCAGTTCCCTGCAGATCACCGTAAGCCGATTCGCCTCAGCTTCGCACAAATTTTCCAACAGTTGCTTAACACGCCTGGGGCTTTCGAAGACGATCACCGTCGCATCGACCTTGCGCCAGCTTTCGATCCAGCTGCGCCGCGCCCCGCCGGCGGCCGGGGGAAAGCCCACGAACAGGAACCGGTCGCTGGGCAGGCCCGAGACCGACAGCGCCGCCAGGGCCGCCGACGGGCCGGGCAGCGCCCGGACTGCAAAGCCCGCCTCGGCGGCATCCCGCGCAAGCCGGTAGCCGGGATCGGCGACCAGCGGCGTGCCCGCGTCCGAGGCATAGGCCACCGACCGCCCCTCGGCCAGGGCGGCAAGGATCGCCGGGCGCTGCCGGTCGGCGTTGTGGTCGTGATAGGCGAGGATGCGGCGGCCGCGCACCGGGATGCCGTGAATATCCATAAGATGCCGCAGGTTGCGGGTATCCTCGGCGGCCAGGACATCGGCGGTGTTGAGCACGTCGAGCGCGCGCAGCGTGATGTCCCTGGCCGAGCCGATCGGGGTCGCGACCAGGTAGAGCCCCGGTTCGGGCGACGCGGCCGAGACGGTCAGGGAAAGCGGCCGCGCGCCCGTCCCGGTTGTGCTGGCGCCATCCTCCATCGCGGTCCCTTTCGTTCTGCCGGGGCAAGTTGCCATGTCCCGAATATGCCAATAACCTGCCCCCATCAAACCCCCAGCCTCGATCCAACAGGGAATCACGCCATGACCGTCCTGAAAACGATCCGCGGCGCCTTCGACCTGCGCCGCCCGCTTGCGCGCGTCGGAGCTGTCCTTTCCGCCCTGGCGCTTGCCGCCTGCCAGCCGATCGAGATGGGGGCCTCGGGCCCGCAGACCGGCCAGAGCATCGACCCCTCGCAGCCGGTGCAGGTGGCGCTGCTGGTGCCGGGCGGCACGGGAAGCGCGGACCTGGACTGGCTGGCGCGCTCGCTCGGCAATTCCGCGAAGATGGCGGCGGCCGATGCGCGCGGCGCCACCATCGACCTGCGCATCTATGATGCGGGCTCCGAGCCGGGCACCGCGGTCGCCATGGCCAACCGCGCCGTGGCCGAGGGCGCCAAGATCATCCTGGGCCCGCTTTTCGCCGACAGCGCCAATGCGGTCGGCAATGCCATGGCGCCCCAGGGCGTGAACGTGCTGTCCTTCTCGAACAATACCGACATCGCCGGCGGCAATGTCTTCGTGCTGGGCAATACCTTCGACAACGTCGCCGACCGGCTGGTGAAATACGGCGTCAGGAACGGCAAGCGCCGCATCCTGATGGTGGCCGAGGACGACACCGCCGGCCAGGTCGGCGCCCGCGCCATCGAGCGGGCGATCCGCAGCAACGGCGCCACCCTGGTCGGGACGGCGGTGCATCCGCTGTCCCAGTCCGGCATCGACGCCATCGTGCCGAACGTCACCCAGGCGGCGCTGTCGGGCAATGTCGATGCGGTCTTCCTGACCGCGAACCAGGGCGCGGTGCTGCCCTATCTGACCGACAGGCTGGCCGATGCCGGCGTCACCTCGGCCACGGTGCAGATGATGGGGCTGACGCGCTGGGACCAGCCCTCGGCCCGGTTGCAGCTGCGCGGCGTGCAGGGCGGCTGGTTCGCCATTCCCGACACCACGATGAAGGCGCAGTTCGACCAGCGCTATCGCGCCGCCTATGGCGAGACGCCGCATGAGCTGGGCTCGCTGGCCTATGACGGCGTGGCCGCGATCGCGGCGCTGGTGCGGGCGGGCAACCGCAATGCGCTGACCACCTCGGGGCTGACGCAGAGCGCGGGCTTCGCCGGGGTCTCGGGCGCCTTCCGGCTGAAGCGCGACGGCACCAACGAGCGCGCGCTGTCGGTCGCCACCGTGCGCGGCGGCCAGGTGGTGGTGCTGGATCCCGCACCGCGCAGCTTCGGCGGCTTCGGGTTCTGATCTTGAGCGCCAAGGACACCGACAGCCTGCCGCAAAGCGCCCCGGCCCTGCCTGGGGCGCATTCCCTGTTCAGCCCCGAAAGCTTCCTGCCCGCGCTGACCGAGGCGCTGAGCGGCATCGCCGAGCCGCGCGAAATCCGCGCGCGCACCGTCGCCATCCTCGCCCAGGCCCGCAGCGCCGCCATGGGCGACATCGCGGCGGGCTTCATGTCCCATCCCCGCGCCGCGCGCGAGACGGTGCGCGCCATCGCCAGCCTTACCGACGCCACCGTCGCGGCGATCCACCATGTCGCCACCACGATCCTGCATCCCCTGCTCAACCCGACCGATGCCGAGCGGCTGGCGGTGCTGGCCATCGGCGGCTACGGCCGGGCCGAGATGGCGCCGCAATCCGACGTGGACCTGCTGTTCCTGACGCCGTGGAAGGTCAGCGGCTGGGCCGAGAGCGTCGTGGAATCGATGCTCTACATGCTTTGGGATCTGAAGCTGAAGATCGGCCAGTCCACCCGCTCGATCGACGATTGCCTGCGGCTGGGCGCCGGCGACATCACCATCCGCACCAGCCTGCTGGAGCATCGGCTGATCTGCGGCCATGCCGCCGCCGCCGAAATCCTGCGCGACCGGCTGTGGTCCGAGCTTTTCGACAAGACCGTGCCCGAGTTCATCGAGGCCAAGCTGGCCGAGCGCGCCGAACGCCACCGCCGCCAGGGCGGCCAGCGCTACGTGCTGGAGCCGAACGTCAAGGAGGGCAAGGGCGGGCTGCGCGACCTGCAGACCCTCTACTGGATCGCGAAATACATCCACCGGGTCGACCGCGCCGTCGAACTGGTCGACCTGGGCTTCTTCACCCGCGAGGAGCACCTGACCTTCTGGCAGGCCGAGGACTTCCTCTGGGCCGTGCGCTGCCACCTGCACCTGATCGCCGGGCGGCCGCAGGACCAGCTAACCTTCGACATGCAGGTCGAGGTCGCCCGCCGCATGGGCTATCGCGACCTGGGCGGCCGGCGCGCGGTCGAGATCTTCATGCAGGACTATTTCCTGCACGCCACCCGCGTGGGCGAGCTGACGCGGGTCTTCCTGGTCGCGCTGGAGGCCCGCCACCTCTATCGCGCGCCGATCATGAACATCCTGTTCCAGCGCCGGCGCCGCGTCCGCGCCGGTTTCCGGATGGACCGGGGGCGGCTGACCTATGCCGACGAGCGGCAGTTCCTGTCCGACCCGCTGAACATCCTGCGGCTTTTCGAAGAGGCGCTCAGGACCGGCATCCTGATCCATCCCGACGCCATGCGCGCCGTCGCGGCCAACCTGGACAGCATCGACGACCGCATGCGCTCGGACCCCGAGGCGGTCAGGATCTTCCTCGACCTGCTGCTCAAGCACGGCAACCCCGAACGCTCGCTGCGGCGGATGAACGAACTGGGGGTGCTGGCCGCCTTCATCCCCGAATTCGCGCCGGTGGTGGCGATGATGCAGTTCAACGTCTATCACCACTACACGGTGGACGAGCACCTGATCCAATGCGTCGCCGCCCTGGCCGCCATCGAGCGTGGCGAGGACGCCGAGGATCTGCCCGTGGTCAGCAAGATCATGAAGGGCAAGGTGAACCGGCGGGTGATCTACCTGGCGGTGCTGCTCCATGACATCGGCAAGGGCCGGGCCGAGGATCACTCGATCCTGGGCGCGCGGCTGGCGCGGCGCATCTGCACCCGCTTCGGCCTGCCGGCGGACGAGATCGAGACCATCGAATGGCTGATCCGCAACCACCTGCTGATGTCGGACGTGGCGCAGAAGCGCGACATCGCCGATCCGCGCACGCTGCGCGACTTCGCCAAGGCGGTCAAGACCACCAAGCGGCTGGACATGCTGCTGGTGCTGACCGTCTGCGACATCCGCGGCGTCGGCCCCGGCACCTGGAACAACTGGAAGGCGATGCTGCTGCGCAAGCTGCACCAGGAAACCAAGCTGGCGCTGGAAAACGGCCTCGAGGAGCTGAACCGCGACAAGCGCATCGGCGAGGCCAAGCGGTCGCTGCGCCACCTGCTGACCGCCAAGGGCTGGGAGCCCAGGGCGATCAAGGCCGAGCTGGGCCGGCATTACGACAACTATTGGCCGGGCCTGCCGACCGAGACGCAATATGTCTTTGCCGAGATGCTCAAGGATCTGGGCGAGGACGAGATCCGCACCGACCTGCATCCCGACACCGACCGCGACGCGACGCGGGCGGCCTTCGTGCTGGCCGACCATCCCGGCATCTTCTCGCGCATGGCGGGGGCGCTGGCGCTGGTGGGCGCCAATATCGTCGATGCGCGCACCTATACCACCAAGGACGGTTTCGCGACCGCGGTGTTCTGGTTGCAGGACGCGGACGGCCATCCCTATGCCGCCGACCGGCTGCCGCGGCTGCGCACCATGATCCAGCGCACCCTGGGCGGCGAGATCGTCGCGCGCGAGGCCCTGGCCGGCCGCGACAAGCCCAAGAAGCGCGAGGCCGCCTTCCGCTTCCCGACCCATGTCACCTTCGACAACGAGGCCTCCGACGTCTATACGGTGATCGAGGTCGATACCCGCGACCGGCCCGGCCTGCTCTACGACCTGACCCGGACCCTGGCGGACAACCACATCCAGATCGCCAGCGCCGTGATCGCCACCTTCGGCGCGCAGGTGGTCGACACCTTCTATGTCAAGGACATGTTCGGGCTGAAGCTGCACCAGCCGGGCCGCCGCGAGGCGCTGGAAAAGAAGCTGCGCCAGGCGATCAAGGACGGGGCCGAGCGCGCCGAACGCGCCGAGCGCCCGCTGGGCGGATCGTTCTGAGGGACAGGGGATGCAACCGATCAGACTAATCCGGGGCTTTCTCTCGGTGGGGGCATGGACTCTGGCCAGCCGCGTCGTGGGCTTCGTGCGCGACGTGATGATCGCGGCCTACCTGGGCACCGGCCCGGTGGCGCAGGCCTATATCGTCGCCTTCACCCTGCCCAACATGTTCCGCCGCTTCTTTGCCGAGGGCGCCTTCAACACCGCCTTCGTGCCGATGTTCGCCAAGCGGCTGGAAAGCGGTGAGAACCCGCGCGGCTTTGCCGAGGAAGCCTTCGCCGGGCTGGCCACGGTAGTCCTGGCGGTCTCGCTAATCGCGCATATCGCCATGCCCTGGCTGGTGCTGATGCAGGCGGCGGGCTTTCAGGGCGACGAGCGTTTCGACCTGGCGGTGATCTATGGCCGGATCTGCTTTCCCTATATCCTGTTCATCTCGCTGACGGCGCTGCTCTCGGGGCTGCTGAACGCGGGCGGGCGCTTCATGGCAGCGGCGGCCGCGCCGGTGCTGATGAACTTCATCCTGATCGCGGCCATGCTGCTGGCGGACCGCCATGGCTGGGACATGGGGCTGGCCATGGCTTGGTCCACGCCGATATCCGGGCTGGCGCAGCTTTTCACCGTCTGGTGGGCGGCCAAGCGCATGGGCTTTGCGCTGCGCCTGCGCCGGCCGCGGCTGTCGCCGGACATGCGCCGGCTGCTGGCCGTGGCGGCGCCCGCGGTGCTGGCGGGCGGCGTGGTGCAGGTCAACCTGCTGGTCGGCCGCCAGGTCGGCTCGTTCTTCGACCGCGGCATCGCCTGGCTGACCAATGCCGACCGGCTGTATCAGCTGCCGCTGGGCGTCGTCGGCATCGCCATCGGCATCGTGCTGCTGCCCGACATCTCGCGCCGGCTGAAGAACGGCGACACCGGCGGCGGCCGCCATGCCTATAACCGCGCCGCGGAATTTGCGCTGTTCCTGACCGTTCCGGCGGCCGTGGCGCTGGTCATCGCGGCCTATCCTCTGATCTCGGTGCTGTTCCGGCGCGGCGCCTTCCTGACCGCCGATGTCGGCCCGACCGCGCTGGCGCTGGCGATCTATGGCCTGGGCCTGCCGGCCTTTGTCCTGCAAAAGGTGCTGCAACCCTTGTATTTCGCGCGCGAGGACACCCGCACCCCGTTCCGCTTTGCGGTCTGGTCCATGGTGGTCAATGCGGTGGTGGCGCTGGGGCTTGCGCCCTTCATCGGCTTTTCCGCCGCCGCCTGGGGCACCACCATCGCCGGCTGGACCATGGCGGCGCAGCTGTGGCGCGGCACCCGCGCCTTTGGCGAGGCGGCCGCGCTTGACGACCGCTTCCGCCACCGCCTGCCCCGCATCTGCGCCGCCTCCGCCGTCATGGGCGCGGTGATCTGGGGGCTGATGCTGGCCTTGGGCGATGCGCTGGAGCAGCCCGGCACCCGCTATCTGGCGCTGTCCGCGCTGGTCTTCGGCGGGCTGGCCGCCTATGGCGCGGCGGCGCTGGTCCTTGGCGCCTTCCGCCCCTCGGACCTGCGCGCGGGCCTGCGCCGTCAGCGCTGACGGATCTGGCGCATCACCCGCGCGATCCCGCCCGGCACCAGCACGAAGGACAAAAGGAAGCCGCAGCAGAAACCGGCGATCTCGGCGATCCAGGTCAGGCTGCCGTCCTGGAACAGGATGGCGAAGACCAGCTGGAAGGCCAGCAGCATGCCGATCAACACGAAGGCCCGCAACCGGTTCGCGTTCTCCTGCCCCAGCCGGGTCCAGAGCAGGAAGGTAAAGGCGCCGACGAAACCATAGACCGCCGGATAGCCGCCGATCAGCGCCTGGAAACGGAATTGCGGCAAAAGCCCCGCGGCCAGCGTATAGACCAGCGCGCCGCCGATGGCCGAGCCGAAGAACAGCGCCACGACCGCCCAGGCGCGGAACTGATGCGCGATCAGGTTGCCCAGGGCCAGGGTAAAGACGATGACGAACAGCGCATGCGTCAGCGACAGATGCACGAAGGAATAGGTCAGGATGCGCCAGCTCTGGTCCAGCACCACCATGCGCATCTGCCACAGCCGCAGCACCAGTTCGGGGATATAGGCGGTGCGCTCGACCGCGATCTGGCGCATGGCAAGGCCGGCGCCCGGCCCGCCGCCGCCAAGAAAGCCCATCTGGGCCAGGCCGAACACCGCCTCGCAGGCGATCATCGGCAGGGCGATCATCCACACCACGGCGGGCACGGGGTTCAGGGGCGATTCGTCGTAACCGGGTCGCATCATGGCTCCTTTCCAGTGGGCTGTTGCGCCCGGACGGGGCAAGGGGTAAGCCAGCCACCGGGATTTTCCAAGCAGGTAGTGCCATGACCACGAGCTTCGCCAAGCGCATCTTTTCCGGCATCCAGCCCTCGGGCGGGCTGACGCTGGGCAATTACCTGGGCGCGCTGAAACGCTTTGCGGACTATCAGGGCAAGGGGGCCGAGACGATCTATTGCGTCGTGGACCTGCATGCGATCACCGTCTGGCAGGATCCCGAAAAGCTGCGCCGCAACACCCGCGAGGTCGCGGCGGCCTTCATGGCCTCGGGCGTGGACCCCGAGGTCTCGATCCTGTTCAACCAGAGCCAGGTCAGCCAGCACGCCGAACTTGCCTGGCTTTTCAATACCGTGGCGCGGGTGGGCTGGATGTATCGCATGACCCAGTTCAAGGACAAGGCCGGCAAGAACAGCGAAAATTCCAGCCTGGGCCTGCTGGCCTATCCGTCGCTGATGGCCGCCGACATCCTGGCCTATCACGCCACAGCCGTCCCGGTGGGCGAGGACCAGAAGCAGCACCTTGAACTGACCCGCGACATCGCCGCCAAGTTCAACCACGACTACGGCGTCGATTTCTTCCCGATCACCGAGCCGCTGATCGAGGGCACGGCGACCCGCGTCATGTCCCTGCGCGACGGCAGCAAGAAGATGTCGAAATCCGATCCTTCGGACGCCAGCCGCATCAACCTGACCGACGATGCCGACGCCATCGCGCAGAAGATCCGCAAGGCGCGCACCGATGCCGACCCGCTGCCGGGGTCGATGGAGGGGCTGAAGGACCGGCCCGAGGCGAAGAACCTGGTCAACATCTATGCCGCGCTGACCGGCGAGAGCGGCGACCAGGTGCTGGCGCGGTTCGAGGGCCAGGGCTTCGGCGCCTTCAAGCCGGCCTTGGCCGAGGTCGCGGTCGAGGCGCTGGCGCCGATCACCAGGCGCATGACCGATTTCATGGCCGACCCGGCCGAGATCGACCGCATCCTGGGCCGCGGCGCCGGCCAGGCCGAGGCGATCGCCCACCCGATCGTCGAGCGCACCAAGGACATCATGGGCATGATCCGCTCGCGCTGAGCGCCGGGCAGTCCCACCGAATGTTTCAATGACTTCCCCGCAGGATGGGCTATGATTCCCCATCCTGCCGCAAAACGGGAAAAACCATGCCTGATCAATTGTCGAGGATGCTCGGCGAACGCCCATGGTTGCTGGCCGATGGGGCGACCGGGACCAATCTTTACAACATGGGGCTGGCATCGGGCCAGGCGCCGGACCTGTGGTGCGAGACCCATCCCGACAAGGTGCGCGCGCTGCACCGGCAGATGATCGCCTCGGGCGCGGATATCATCCTGACCAACAGCTTCGGCGCCAATGCCAGCCGGCTGCGGCTGGCCAAGGCGCAGGACCGCGTAGCCGCGCTGAACCGCGCCGCCGCCCGCCTGGCGCGCGAGGCCGCGGCCGAGGTCGGCCGCGCCGTCGTCGTCGCCGGCTCGGTCGGCCCCATCGGCGAGATCATGGCCCCCATGGGCCGGCTGACCGAGGCCGATGCCACCGCCATGTTCACCCAGCAGGCGCAGGCGCTGAAAGAGGGCGGCGCCGACGTGCTGTGGATCGAGACGATCAGCGCCGCCGAGGAAATGCGCGCCGCCGCCAAGGCCGCGCAAAGCGTCGGCATGCCCTGGTGCGGCATGATGAGCTTTGAGCCGGGCGGGCGCAGCATGATGGGGGTGACGCCGCCGCAGCTTGCCTCGCTGATCGACCGGCTGCCGCATCCGCCCCTGGCCTATGGCGCGAATTGCGGCACCGGCCCGGCCGAGCTGCTGCTGGCCGTGGCCGGGTTCGCCGCCTCGGGCAACGAGCGCCCCCTGATCGCCAAGCCCAATGCCGGGGTGCCGCGCTATCAGGACGGCGGGCTGATCTATGACGCGACGCCCGAGGTCATGGCCGAATTCGCCGTGCTGGCGCGCGACATGGGCGTGCGCATCATCGGCGGCTGCTGCGGCACCACGCCCGCGCATCTGGCCGCCATGCGCGATGCGCTGGTCGCCGCGCCGCGCGGCCCGCGCCCCTCGCCCGAACGCATCTCGGCCCGCATCGCCCAGGCCATGGGGCCGGGCGAATAGTCAAAACAGCGACAGCTGGTCCCCCGCCCTGGGCGGCGGGCCGAAGCGGCTGCAATCCAGCACTTCGGATTCGCGCTGCAATCCCAGCCGCTTGCGGGCCAGGCGGAAACGCTGCAGCAGCAGGCCGGCCTCGGGCCCCTCGCCGCGCATGCGGCTGCCGAAACGCGGGTCGTTGTCGCGCCCGCCGCGCATCGCCTGCACCCGCGCCATGACATGCGCGGCCTTGCCGGGATGATGGCGCTCCAGCCAGTCGCGGAACAGGGGCGCCACCTCCAGCGGCAGGCGGATCGGGATCATGCTGGCCGCGGTCGCCCCGGCGTCGCGGGCGGCCTGCATGATGCGCTCGACCTCATGCTCGGTCAGCACCGGGATCACCGGCGCCACCATGACGCGGACCGGAACCCCTGCCCCGGCCAGCGCTCGGATCATGCGCAGCCGGGTCGCCGGCGCCGGCGCGCGCGGCTCCATCTGCCGCGCCAGTTCCGCGTCCAGCGTGGTGATCGAGACCCCGGCCAGCACCTGCCCCCTGGCCGCCATCGCCCCCAGCAGGTCCACGTCGCGCATGACAGTCGCACCCCGCGTCACCAGGCTCAGCGGGTGGTTCCAATCGTGCAGAACCTGCAGGCAGCCCCGCATGATGCCCAGCTTGGCCTCGATGGGCTGGTAGGGGTCGGTATTGGTGCCGAAGGCGATGGGCGCGACGGCATAGCCGCGACGGCCGATCTCGGCCTCCAGCAATTCGGGGGCATTGGGCTTGGCGACGATCCGCGTCTCGAAATCCAGCCCCGGCGACAGGCCCAGATAGGCATGGCTCGGCCGGGCGAAGCAATAGATGCAGCCATGCTCGCAGCCGCGATAGGGGTTGATCGAGCGGTCGAAGGAAATGTCGGGCGACGTGTTGCGGGCGATGATCGAGCGCGCCCGCTCCTGCGTGACCTCGGTGCGCAGCAGGTCCTGCTCTTCGGGGATGTCCCAGCCGTCGTGCTCGCGCTCGGTCCGGTAGGGCTCGAACCGGGCGGCGGGGCGCGAGTCGGCGCCGCGGGCGCGCAGGATCTCGTCGGGATTGCGGGGTGGCAGGCTCATGCCGCCAGACTAGAACATTACGTGAACATTTTCCAGATCGCGCCGCGAAAGCGCAGCTGGAATCGGCAGCGGAACGCGCAAAGCCGGATCGGGGGCTTTTCGGCGCGCCCCGGCGGGGCCATATTGAAGGCAACGGAGGATGCCATGCCGCTGCCGCATTTCCTGATCCTGATCCTTGCCGTGATCCTGGCCGCCGGGCTGACGATCTGGGCTGCAAGCGCCATCGGCATTCCGCTGTTCGCGCTGGGGTTCCTGGCGCTGCTGGCGGCGGCGATCGCGCATCTGACGACGCGCGATCACCGAAGCTAGTCACCCCGCCACAACAGGCGGACGGGTTGGAGAAAGGGCGCTGCTGGCGCCGTTTTCCGTTTTTTCTGCGGCGTCACGCCGCGGCATTGCCCGGCTTCTCGGCGCTTTCCTTGACGGCCGAAAGCGCCGCCTCTTCCGTCCAAGCCCGCCCATTCGCATTCGGATCGTTCAGGACCGTCCAGGCCCAGGCGGCGACGCCCGGCTGTTTCGGATCGTGACAGATGCGCCCGACCGGCTCCTCATTGCGGCAAATGGTCCAGTCGCCCGAAACGGGTTTGCCGTCCACCACGGTCTGAATACGTGTCCACATACGAGATCCTTTCTTGTCTTTTCGTTGATCGCCCTGCATGGCCGCAACTTGCGGGCAGCCATGCGCGCGGACGATGGTCGCAGCGCCGGACGAATCCGAATCGGCGCGTCATCAGGCTTGATGTCATCACGCAAACCTGACGGTTTCTTTAACCGGCATTGCGCGGCGCTGCAATAAATCCGCTGCGTCCGGCGCGGCCGTGCCTAGGGTCAGGATTCATAACCAGTAGATGACGACCGCGGCGAGGGCGATGGCTGAGAGGAACACCTTGGGACAGCGATCATAGCGTGTCGCGACACGCCGCCAGTCCTTGAGCCTGCCGAACATGATCTCGATGCGGTTGCGCCGTTTGTATCGGCGCTTGTCGTATTTGACGGCCTTCTTGCGCTGCTTTCTACCAGGGATGCAGGCGCGTATCCCCTTGTCTTTCAACGCCTCTCGGAACCAGTCGGCGTCATAGCCGCGATCTCCGAGAAGCCAGTCGACCTTGGGCAGACTGCTCAGTAACGCCCGCGCACCGATGTAGTCGCTGACCTGTCCAGCGGTGACGAACAGGCTGAGCGGTCGCCCTTGGCTGTCGCAGATGGCGTGCAGCTTGGTGTTCATGCCGCCCTTGGTTCGACCGATCAGGCGACCACGCCCCCTTTTTTCGCGGCCAGGCTGGTCGCAGTGCGGTGGGCTTTCAGATACGTCGCGTCGATCATCACGGTCTTTTCCTCGCCGTGTTCCGCAGCCAGACCGACCATCATCCGGGCGAAGATGCCTTTCTCGCTCCAACGCTTCCACCGGCTGTACAGCGTCTTGTGCGGTCCGTAGGCTTCAGGGGCGTCGCGCCAGCGCAAGCCATTGCGATTGATGAAAATAATTCCGCTCAAGACCCGTCTGTCATCGACCCGAGGCTTGCCGTGGGACCTGGGGAAAAAAGGGGCAAGCTTGGCCATCTGCTCGTTGGTCAGCCAGTACAGGTCGCTCATGTCACCGCTCCGTTTTCCGAGCCGTGAATCACGCAGCGCGTCGAAAATCAATGCATCCTGACCCTAGTCCGACAGCAGTTCCGTATCCCAGTAGAGGAAATCCATCCAGCTTTCATGCAGGTGATTCGGCGGGAAGCGCCGGCCTATGGCATGCATCTCGTCGGGGGTGGGCCGGCGCGGCGGACGGCGCAGCCGCAGCCCCGAATTCTTCAGCGATTTGTTGGCCTTCCTCAGGTTGCAGGGCGAACAGGCGGCGACGACATTCTCCCAGCTGGTCACGCCGCCGCGCGATCGCGGCACGACGTGGTCGAAGGTCAGCTCGCCCTTGGCGCCGCAGTACTGGCAGCAGAATTCGTCCCGCAGAAAAAGATTGAAGCGCGTGAAGGCCACGCGCTTCTGGGGTTTGACGTAATCTTTCAGCACGACGACCGAGGGGATGCGTATCGCGTGATGCTGGCTTCGCACCACCTCGTCATATTCGGCGATGATCTGGACCCGGTCCAGGAACACCGCCTTCACCGCCTCCTGCCAAGGCCAGAGCGACAGCGGATAGTAGCTGAGCGGTCTGAAATCGGCGTTTAGAACCAGTGCGGGATGGTGGCGCGAGAAGGATGGCTCGCGCACGAATTGGGTTCGAAATTCGCCATGGTCGTCCAGCATCGGCCCTCGCTTCGCCTTGTCCGGGACGGGTCAGAACATGGCACCGACTATATATCGCGGCTCCGGGCTGACAAGTCCCTGAATATATGCCTGGCGCACAAATAGCCGGGGGGCGTGACAGGCGCGTGACAAGGACTGACTGCGGTTTGTGGGGCCTGCGCGCCTTATTGCGACGAGGCGATCTTCATCAGCACCAGCCCCGCCACGATCAGCACGGCGGCGACAAGGCGCAGCGCGTCGGCCGATTCGCCCAGCAGCAGCACGCCCAGGACGAAGGTGCCGACCGCGCCGATGCCGGTCCAGATGACATAGGCGGTCCCCAGCGGCAGCACCTTCATCGACAGCGACAGGAACCAGACGCTGGCCACCATGGCGACCAGGGTGATCGCGGTGGGCCAGGGCCGGGTGAAGCCCTCGGACTGTTTCATGGCAAAGGCCCAGATCACCTCGAGCAATCCCGCCACGCCCAGATAGATCCATGCCATGCCGCGCCTCCCGTCCTTTCGGGCAAGCTGTCGCGCGCGGCGCGGCCAAGGTCAAGCCGGGCTGGCCTGCCCGGCGGATTGCTGGCAAGATCGGGCCATGACCAAGCCCCCGACAACGCCGCCCCGGCTGACCGGCACGCTGGAATCCGCGCTTTACGCCGAGGATCTGGACGAGGCCGCCCGTTTCTGGACCAAGATCATCGGCCTGCCCGAGATCGCCCGCGTGCCCGGCCGGCACGTGTTCTTTCGCTGCGGGGCGCAGGTGCTGCTGGTGTTCCGCGCCAGTGCGACGCGCGTGCCGCCCAAGCCCGACGCCCGCCTGCCCGTGCCGCCGCATGGCAGCGAGGGGCCGGGGCATTTCTGCATGGGCGCCGAGCCGGGCATGTTGGACGCCTGGCGCGCGCATCTGGAAGCGTCGGGGGTAGAGATCGAGGCCGATTTCATCTGGCCCCAAGGCGGCCGGTCGCTGTATTTCCGCGACCCGGCCGGAAACTCCATCGAGATCGCCGATCCCGCCATCTGGGCGTGACCCGGCGGCTCGGCCGCAGGGATCAGCGTCGGGCGCGCACCGCCACGGACTGCGGCACCAGAAGACGCAGGGAAACCATGCCGGCCGGAATCAGGGCGATTGCGGTCATCCAGATCAGGGTCATGTGCGTTCTCCTCGTCTCATCCTCTTATCAGGAAGGTAGGGACTGCTGTGCCTTTCGCAAGTGCGAAATCGCTCAAAGCGTCACGACCTCGCGGCAAACCGCTCTTTCAGGAAGGCCAGCGCCACCGACAGCCCGTCGGGCGAGATGCCGTGGCCCGTGCCCTTCATCACATGGCCGTAGACGGTGAAGCCGGCCTTTTGCAGCGCCTCGCCGGCGATGCCCATGCTTTCGAAGGGCACGACCGGATCCTGGTCGCCATGGATCAGCAGGACCGGCGGCTTGACCCGCGCCTGCCCCGCGCCCTCGGGGTCCAGCAACCGGCCCGAGAAGCCAACCACCCCGGCGATCTCTTCGTCGCGCTGCGGCGCCACGGCCAGGGCCATCATCGTGCCCTGCGAAAAGCCGACCAGCGCCAGCCGGTCCGCCGCCAGCCCCTCATCCGCCAGGATCTTGTCCAGGAAGGCGTTGATGTCCTCGAAGGATTGCGCGGCCGAGGCCTGGGCCTGCGCCTCGGACGAGCCGTCCATCCAGGGGATCGGGAACCACTGATAGCCCATCGGATTGTTGAGGCAGGGCTCGGGCGCGTTCGGGGCATGGAAGGCAGTGCCGGGCAGATGCGGCGCCAGCGGATCGGCCAGGCCCAGCAGGTCGGCCCCGTCGGCGCCATAGCCGTGCAGGAAGACCACCACCGAATCGGCCTTGCGCGGGCCCTTGCGTTCGGATTTCAACTCGCGCGGCATCTCGTCCCCCTTCAGCGGACGCCCTCGCGCCCTTTCGCGACCCGGTAATAGGCCCAGAGCGCCCGGCCCGCAACCGCCCGCCAGGGCCGCCAGGGCTCGGCCAGTTCGGCCAGCGCCGCCGGGCGGGGCCGCTCGGCCAGGCCGTAGAGCAGCCGCGCCGCCTCGGCCAGCGCCAGGTCGCCCGAGGCGAAGGCATCGGCGCGGCCAAGCGCGAATTTCAGATAGATGTCGGCCGTCCAGCGCCCGATGCCGGGCAGCGCGGTCAGCCGGGCGATCACCTCGTCGTCGGGCAAGGCGCGCAGCCCCGCCCAATCAAGCTGCGCCGTGGCGATGCCGCGCAGATAGCGGATCTTCGGCCGCGACAGGCCGGCGGCGCGCAGCGCCTCGTCATCGGCGGCGGCGATCCCCGCCTCGTCGGCCAGGCCGGCCGCAGCCATGCGCGCGCCGATGGCATTCGCCGCCTGGACCGAGATCTGCTGCGAGACGACGGCATCGCGAATCGCCGGAAAGCCCTCGGGCCAGCGCCGCAGCGGCAGGGGCAGCAGCGCCGGCAATTCGCGCGCCCAGACCGGGCAGACCCGCATCAGATGCGCCGCGCCTTCCTCTAGGTCGGCGACGGCGCGGATCTCGCGCATCAGCCCTCGTCCTCGTCGGCCAGCCGCGCCTCTTCCTTCAGCCGGGTCTCGAAGGCCATCGAGATGTGGTGGCGCAGCGCCTGTTCGGCAGCCGGCCCATCATGGGCGGCGATGGCCTCGACGATGGCCTGATGCTCGTCCAGCGTGACCACGTCGCGGCCCTGCGCCGCCAGGCTGGTGCGTGCCATCAAGGCCATGCTGCGATGCACCAGGTCCAGCTGCTGGACCAGGTAGCGGTTGTGCGAGGCCAGGTGGATCTGATGGTGAAAGCGGCGATTGGCCCGTGCCAGCGCCTGCGGATCGCCCAGGATGGCGCGGTCGTCCTCGACCATGCCGGCCAGGACGCGCACCTCTTCGGGCGTGGCGTGGCGCGCGGCCAGCCGCGCCGCCAGCGCCTCCAGTTCGGCGCGCACGGTGTAAAGCTCGGCCAGCTGGTTGTGGTCCAGCGTGGCGACGATCAGGCTGCGCCCGTCGCGCTTGAGCATGGACTGGGTCTCCAGCCGCTGCAAAGCCTCGCGGACCGGGGTGCGCGAGACGCCGAAGCGTTCGGCCAGCTCGGATTCGACCAGCCGGTCGCCGGGGCGGTAAATGCCATTGTCGATGGCCGAGAGGATCAGGGAATAGGCGTCTTTCATGGGACGCACGATCCGCGCTTGCAACGGCGATTGCAAGCGCCATGCCGCAGGTTTAGGCAGGGATCATGGATTTTCGGCATGTCACCACCTGGATCTTCGATCTGGACAACACCCTTTATGCGCCCGAGGTCAGGCTTTTCGCCCAGATCGAGCGGCGCATGACCGCCTTTGTCATGCGCGAACTGCGCGTGACCGAGGCCGAGGCCAACCGGCTGCGCAACCATTACTGGCGCCAGCACGGCACCACGCTGGCGGGGCTGATGGCCGAGCATGGCGTCGATCCCCTGCCCTATCTGCGCGAGGTCCATGACATCGACTTCACCGTGCTGACGCCCGACCCGGCGCTGGCCGGGCTGATCTCGGCCCTGCCCGGCCGCAAGATCGTGCATACCAACGGCGACAGCGCCTATGCGGCGCGGGTGCTGGAACATCGCGGGCTGATGGTCTTCGACGCCATCCACGGCGTCGAGGAGGCGGATTTCCACCCCAAGCCCGACCCGCGCGCTTATGCCGCAGTCCAGGCCGCCGAGGGGTTCGACCCCGCCCAGGCCGCCATGTTCGAGGACGACCCCAGGAACCTCGCCATCCCGCATTCGCTTGGAATGCGGACGATTCTGGTCGGTGCGGGCCGCCACGGCCCGGACGAGCTGGCCCAGGATCACGACCACGGCCCGCATGTGCATTACCGCACCGGGGATCTGGGCGCCTTCCTGCACGGGCTTGCCGCAAGCCTAAGCTTGGGTAATATCTGAAATTCGCCGACAGGAAACCGAAAAAAGAACAGGGAACGCGCATGTCCGAACCGCTTACTCCCGCCGAGGCCCAGGCCGAGGCGCGCACCGCCACCGCCCTTTACATCTTCGCGCTGCTGGTCGTCGTGCTGGCGGTTGTCGGCGTTCTGATCTGGGGCCTGCCGGCGCTCGGCATACTCGGCCTTGCGGCGACGCTGCTGATGTTCCTCATGCTCGGCGCCTATGCGGCCGGGCTCTAGGCCGACCCGCACCGACCCCCTCACCAGACCCGGCGCCAGACCATGCAGATCGACGATACCGAGATCCTCGTTTCCGGCGGCGGCATCGCCGGGCTGATCGCCGCGGCCGCCTTCGGCAGCGCCGGGCATTCCGTGACCTGCGTGGACCCCGCCCCGCCCGTGACCGAGGAAGGCGCCCAGGGCTCGGACCTGCGCAGCACCGCCTTCCTGCACCCCTCGATCGCGGTGCTGCAGGCGGCCGGGCTCTGGGACCGGCTCGCGCCGCATGCCACCGCGCTCCAGGTCATGCGCATCATCGACGCCGGCGGGAAACTGTCGCAGGCGCGGCTGACGCGCGATTTCGACGCATCCGAGATCTCGGACCAGCCCTTCGGCTGGAACCTGCCGAACTGGCTCCTGAAGCGGGAAATCTCGGCCCGGCTCGCCAGCCTGCAGAACGTCCGCTTCCTGCCCGGCACCGGCACCGCGGGCCTGCTGGTCCGCGACAGCGAGGCGCTGGCCACCTTGACCGACGGCAGCCGCATCCGGGCCCGGCTGGTGATCGGCGCCGACGGGCGCAACTCGCCCACCCGCGAGGCGCTCGGCATCGGCACCCGCACGCTGCGCTATGGGCAAAAGGCGCTGGCCTTCGCCGTGACCCATGAACGCCCGCACGACAACGTCTCGACCGAGATCCACCGCTCGGGCGGCCCCTTCACCCTGGTCCCCCTGCCCGACCGCGACGGCAAGCCCTCCTCGGCCGTGGTCTGGATGGAGCGCGGCCCGGAAACCGCCCGGCTGCGCGCCCTGCCGCGCGAGGCATTCGAGGCGGAACTGAACCGCCGCTCGGCCGGCGTGCTGGGCCAGCTGACCCAGGCGACGCGGCTGACGGAATGGCCGATCATCAGCCAGATCGCCGACCGCTTCACCGGCCCACGCACGGCACTGATCGCCGAGGCCGCGCATGTCGTCCCGCCCATCGGCGCGCAGGGGCTGAACATGAGCCTCGCCGATCTCGCCTCGCTCATCGACCTCTCTGCCGGCGATCCCGGCAGCGCCGCATCGCTTGCCGCCTACGAACGCCGCCGCCGCCCCGAGGCGCTGGCCCGGCTGATCGGCATCGACGCGCTGAACCGCGCCAGCATGATCTCGGCCCGCCCGCTGCGCGACCTGCGCGCCGCCGCCCTGGGCGGGCTCTATGCCGTCGCCCCGGTGCGCCGCATCATGATGCGCGCCGGCCTGGGCGTGACCTGAGCCCCTTCCACCGTTTCCCAAATACTCATCCGGCCGGCCCAGCCAGCACCGCCCCGGACTTCTTCGTTCCCCAAATACCCAAGGGACCGCACCCCCGGGCGCGCCCTTCCCGGCTGGCGCGCGCCGGCGCAATCTGCCAGATAACGGCCATGGCCAAACCGATCACCGCCTTCACCTGCACCGCCTGCGGCGCCAGCCATCGCAAATGGGCCGGCCGCTGCGACGCCTGCGGCGCCTGGAACACCATCATCGAGGAAGCGCCGCTTTCCCAGGGCCCCGGCCGCGGCCTGGGCACGCTCAAGGGCAAGCCGATCCCGCTCTCGGGCCTTGCCACGCAGGACGCGCCGCCCCGGCGCGCCACCTCCGGCATCGCCGAGCTCGACCGGGTGCTGGGCGGCGGGCTGGTCCCCGGCTCGGCCATCCTCGTCGGCGGCGATCCGGGCATCGGCAAGTCCACCCTGCTGCTGCAGGCCGCCGCCGCCTTCGCCCGCGCCGGCCAGCAGGCGATCTATGTCTCGGGCGAGGAAGCCAGCGCCCAGGTCCGGCTGCGCGCGCAGCGCCTGGGCCTCGGCGACGCGCCCGTCCGCCTGGGCGCCGAGACCGCGTTGCGCGACATCCTGACCACGCTCGACGCCGAGCGGCCCGATGTCGCGGTGATCGACTCGATCCAGACGCTCTGGTCCGACCGGATCGAGGCCGCGCCCGGCTCGGTGGCGCAGGTCCGCGCCAGCGCCCATGAGCTTGTCACCTTCGCCAAGCGGCGCGGCACCTCGGTCATCCTCGTCGGCCATGTCACCAAGGAGGGCCAGATCGCCGGCCCGCGCGTGGTCGAGCACATGGTCGACACCGTGCTTTATTTCGAGGGCGAGCGCGGCCACCAGTTCCGCATCCTGCGCGCCCACAAGAACCGCTTCGGCCCGGCGGACGAGATCGGCGTCTTCGAGATGACCGGCGGCGGGCTGGCCGAGGTCGCCAACCCCTCGGCGCTGTTTTTGTCCGAACGCGGCGAGGCCAGCGCCGGCTCGGCAGTCTTTGCCGGGATCGAGGGCACCCGCCCGGTGCTGACCGAGGTGCAGGCGCTGGTCGCCCCCTCGACATTGGCAAGTCCCCGCCGAACCGTGGTCGGCCTCGACTCCGGCCGGGTCTCGACCATCCTCGCCGTGCTCGAGGCGCGCTGCGCCGTCCCCTTCGCCGGCCTCGACGTTTTCCTCAATGTTGCCGGGGGGATGCGGGTCAGCGAACCCGCCGCCGACCTGGCCATCGCCGCCGCGCTCCTCAGCGCGCGCGAGGACGTGGCGCTGCCGCCCGAGGCGGTGCTTTTCGGCGAAATCAGCCTGTCGGGCGCCCTGCGCCCCGTCGCCCAGGCGGAAAACAGGTTGAAAGAGGCGCAGAAACTTGGTTTTTCACGGGCGATCCTGCCTTCGGCGACCAAGGTCGAGGGCGTGGCCGGGATGCGGATCGACCGCATCGCGGATCTGACAAGTTTCGTGGGCGAGACATTCGGCGCCGGATGAACTCGTCCCAAAGACGCGGGCAATCCCGCGAAAGGGCGTGAAAATGGACGGATTCACCATCATCGACGGCATCGTCGCAGCCGTGATCATCCTCTCGGCGATCCTGGCCTATGCGCGGGGATTCGTGCGCGAATCGCTGGCGATCCTGGGCTGGATCGGCGCGGCCGTGCTGGCCTTCATCTTCGCGCCGACGGTGCGGCCGATGGTGGCGCAGGTGCCGGGGCTCAACAAGTTCCTGGCCGACAGCTGCGAGCTTGCCACCATCGCCGGCTTCGCCGCGGTCTTCGCGCTGGCGCTGGTGCTGTTTTCCATCATCACGCCGCTGTTCTCCTCGGTCGTGCAGCGCTCGGCGCTTGGCGGCGTGGACCAGGGCATGGGGTTCCTCTTCGGCGTGGCGCGCGGCATCCTGCTCGTCGCCATCGCCTTCATCGTCTATGACCGGGTGATGGCCAGCCAGCCCGTGGCGGTGGTGGACAACTCCCGCTCGGCCCAGGTGTTCGAGCGCATGCGCGGCCAGATGGACCAGCAGATCCCGCAGGACGCGCCGGGCTGGGTGGTCAGCCGCTATGAACAGCTGGTGCGCAGCTGCGCCCCCACGGGCCAGCCGGTCGATGCGCAGACGCCGGCCCCCACCCCCGCCGCACCGGCGAATTGAGCCGATACGGCCAATTTGTGACATAAAATGCGCCCCGCGACGGCCGTGGGGCGTGACTTCGCCCGCATGACACCCTAGATTGGCGTCAAGCGTCCCCTTACCCAGCCCCCGGAATAGCCCCAAGAGTCGGTGATGATGCAGCCATTCCTTGCCCATCCCTTCGATTCCGACCGCCTGCACGAAGAATGCGGCGTGTTCGGCGTGATCGGAGTGACGGATGCCGCCAATTTCGTCGCCCTGGGGCTGCACGCCTTGCAGCACCGCGGGCAGGAGGCCGGCGGCATCGTCAGCCACGATGCCGAGCAGGGCTTCAACAGCGCCCATCGCTTCGGCTATGTGCGCGACAACTTCACCAAGCAAAGCCTGATGGAAACGCTGCCCGGCTCGCTCGCCATCGGCCATGTGCGCTATTCCACCGCCGGCACCAAGGCGGCGACGGCGATCCGCGACGTGCAGCCCTTCTTCGGCGAATTCGCCATGGGCGGCTGCGCCGTGGCGCATAACGGCAACATCACCAATGCCATGGCCCTGCGCCGCGAGCTGATCGAGCGCGGCTCGATCTTCCAGTCCTCCTCGGATACCGAATGCATCATCCACCTGATGGCGCGCTCCATCCAGCGCAACATCCCCGAGCGGATGAAGGACGCGCTGCGCCGGGTCGAGGGCGCCTTCGCGGTGATCGCCATGACCCGCACCAAGCTGATCGGCGTGCGCGACCCCCTGGGCGTGCGGCCGCTGGTGCTGGGCCGCATCGGCGACGACGGCTTCGTGCTGGCCTCGGAAACCTGCGCGCTCGACATCATCGGCGCCGAATTCCTGCGCGAGATCGAGCCGGGCGAGATGGTGGTGATCTCCAAGGGCGAGGTCGAAAGCTCTCGCCCCTTCGGCCCTTCGACGGGGCGCTTCTGCATCTTCGAGCATGTCTATTTCTCGCGCCCCGATTCGATCATCGGCGGCCGTTCCGTCTATGAGACCCGGCGCCAGATCGGCGTGGAACTGGCCCGCGAGGCCCCGGTCGAGGCCGACCTGGTCTGCCCGGTGCCCGACAGCGGCACCCCGGCCGCCATCGGCTATGCCCATGAAAGCGGCATTCCCTTCGGCATGGGCATCATCCGCAACCAGTACATGGGCCGGACCTTCATCGAGCCGACCGAGCAGATCCGCAACATGGGCGTGCGGCTCAAGCTCAACGTCAACCGCGCGCTGGTCAAGGGCAAGCGGGTGGTGCTGGTGGACGATTCGGTGGTGCGCGGCACCACCTCGCGCAAGATCAAGGACATGATCCTGGACGCGGGCGCGGCCGAGGTGCATTTCCGCATCGCCTCTCCGCCCACCGCCTGGCCCTGCTTCTACGGCGTGGACACGCCCGACCGCGAAAAGCTGCTGGCCGCGCAGATGTCCGAGGAAGAGATGCGCGAATGGATCGGCGTCGATTCGCTGGCCTTCGTGTCGCTGGACGGGCTCTATCGCGCCGTGGGCGAGGCCAAGGGCCGCAACAATGCCTGCCCGCAGTATTGCGACGCCTGTTTCTCGGGCGAATATCCCGTGGCGCCCTTCGACCAGCTCGAGCGCGGCTTTCGCATGAAATCCTCCGGCGTCCCCAGCCCCGTCACCGGCCACGCCGCGGAATGACGGCCCCGGCGATGCCGGGCTCCTGCCGAGAGCTGAGGGCCGGTATCGCCACGGGCACTCCCTCTTTCTGAGCGATGGTTGCCCACGCGGGCGAATGCCTCCGCCCTCGCAGGCGCCGGCTTTCCAGCCGCCAGGCTAGGCGCTTTCGGACAGATGTGCAGGCGCCCGCCATGTGCCGGTCAGGCCCGACAGCCGCAGGGACAGCAAGGCCCCCACGATACCGGACCATGCCGAGCGGAGGCCGCATCGCGACGGCCCTCCATCCTTCTTGAACGATTGGTTTGCCGGGGCGAGCGAGGCGAATGCCTCCGCCCTCGCAGGCGCCGGCTTTCCAGCCGCCAGGCTAGGCGCTTTCGGACAGATGTGCAGGCGCCCGCCATGTGCCGGTCAGGCCCGACAGCCGCAGGGACAGCAAGGCCCCCACGATACCGGACCATGCCGAGCGGAGGCCGCATCGCGACGGCCCTCCATCCTTCTTGAACGATTGGTTTGCCGGGGCGAGCGAGGCGAATGCTTCCGCCCTCGCAGACGCCGGCTTTCCAGCCGCCGGACTGGACGCTTTTGGACAGATGCGCATAGGCCGGCCATACGCCCGGCCTTCGGCAGGTCAGGCCAGACAACTGCAGGGGTGACAAGGCCGCAACGATGCCGAGCCATGCCGAACTAAGGGCCGATATCGCCACGGGCACTCTTTCATTCTGAACGCTTGTTCGCCCGCGCGGGCGAATGCCTCCTCCTTCGCAGGCGCCGGCTTTCCGGTTGCCGGCACGGGGCGCTTTGGGACAGATGCGCAGGGGCTCTGGCCTTCGGCAGTTCGAGCCCGGCAACTGCGCAGGCGGCAAGGCGGCGCATCGCATCTCCTTGCCGGCATCGGATATGGGCGATGCCGCTTACCCATTCCCGAAAAATGAAAAGAGCCGCATTGCGCGGCTCTTCCCGATATATCGCGGGGGCGGACCAGGGGGGTCGCCTTTCGCGGCCGCTCACTCGATCATGGGGAGGAGCTGGTCGATGGACTTCTTGGCGTCGCCATAGAACATGCGGGTGTTTTCCTTGTAGAACAGCGGGTTCTCGATGCCCGAATAGCCGGTGCCCTGGCCGCGCTTGGAGACGAACACCTGCTTGGCCTTCCACACCTCCAGCACCGGCATGCCCGCGATCGGCGAGTTCGGGTCCTCCTGCGCCGCCGGGTTCACGATGTCGTTCGAGCCGATCACGATCGCCACGTCGGTCGAGGGGAAATCCTCGTTGATCTCGTCCATCTCCAGCACGATGTCGTAGGGCACCTTGGCCTCGGCCAGAAGCACGTTCATGTGCCCCGGCAGACGCCCCGCCACCGGGTGGATGGCAAAGCGCACATTCTTGCCGCGCGCCCGCAGCTTGCGCGTCAGCTCGCTGACCGATTGCTGCGCCTGCGCCACCGCCATGCCGTAGCCCGGCACGATGACGATCTCGTCCGCCTCGTTCAGCGCCGCCGCCACGCCGTCGGCGTCGATCGCCACCTGCTCGCCCTCGATCTCCATCGCCGGGCCCGCCTCGCCGCCGAAGCCGCCCAGGATCACGCTGACGAAGTTGCGGTTCATCGCCTTGCACATGATGTAGCTCAGGATCGCACCGGACGAGCCGACCAGCGCGCCCACCACGATCAGGAGGTCGTTGCCCAGGGTGAAGCCGATCGCCGCCGCCGCCCAGCCGGAATAGCTGTTCAGCATCGACACCACCACCGGCATGTCGGCGCCGCCGATGCCCATGATCAGGTGATAGCCGATGAAGAAGGCCAGCAGCGTGATCAGCACCAGCCACAGCACCGGCGCCCCGGCGGTGCAGTAAAGGATCACCGACAAGAGCGACAGCGCCGCCGCCCCCGCGTTCAGCATGTGCCCGCCCGGCAGCTTCCTGGGCTTGCCGTCGATCTTGCCGGCGAGCTTGCCGAAGGCCACGATCGAGCCGGTGAAGGTCACCGCGCCGATGAAGATCCCCAGCGCCACCTCGACCTTGAGCATGGCGATCTCGGCCGGGGTCTTGTGCGCCAGCACCGCGGCGAAGCCGTGGAACTCGGCCGCCGCGTCGGCGGCGCGGGCGCGCAGCACCCGCGAGAGCTCGAACTGGGCGTTGAAGCCGATCAGCACCGCCGCCAGGCCGACCAGGCTGTGCATGGCCGCGACCAGCTGCGGCATCTCGGTCATCTGCACCCGCTTGGCCACGACCCAGCCGATGGCGCCGCCGATGGCCAGCATGACCAGCGTCAGCCCCCAGTTGCCGTAGCCCGGCCCGATCAGCGTCGCGACCACCGCCAGCGCCATGGCCGCGATGCCGTACCAGACCGCGCGCTTGGCGCTTTCCTGGCCCGAAAGCCCGCCCAGGGACAGGATGAACAGCACGGCCGCGACCACATAGGCGGCGGTGGTGAATCCGTATTCCATGCGCCCTCTCCCCTTACGACTTCTGGAACATGGCGAGCATCCGGCGCGTGACCAGGAAGCCGCCGAAGATGTTGACGCCCGCCATCAGCACCGACAGCGCCGCCAGCACCACCACCAGCCAGCCGCCCGAGCCGATCTGCAGAAGCGCGCCGACGATGATGATCGACGAGATCGCGTTGGTGATCGCCATCAGGGGCGTGTGCAGCGAATGGCTGACGTTCCAGATCACCTGGAAGCCGACGAAGACCGCCAGCACGAAGACGATGAAATGCGACAGGAAGCTCGCGGGCGCGAACAGCCCCACCAGCAGCATCGCCGCCGCGCCCGCGCCGAGCAGCGTGACCTGGCTGCGGGTCTGGGCGCGGAAGGCGGCGATCTCCTGCGCGCGCCGTTCCTCGGGGGTCGGCTCCCTGGGCTTCTCGCGCGGCTTCTGGGCGGCGATGGCCGCGACCCTGGGCGGCGGCGGCGGCCAGGTCACGTCGCCGTCATGGGCGACGGTGGCGCCGCGGATCACGTCGTCCTCCATGTTCTGCACGATGACGCCGTCCTTGCCCGGCGTCAGGTCCGAGAGCATGTGGCGGATGTTGTTGCCATAAAGCTCCGAGGCTTGCGCGCCCATCCTCGACGGGAAGTCGGTATAGCCGATGATGACCACGCCGTTTTCCGTGACGATGCGCTCGTCCGGCACGGTCAGCTCGCAATTGCCGCCGCGCTCGGCCGCCAGGTCGACGATGACCGAGCCGGTCTTCATCGCCGCGACCATGTCGCGGGTCCAGAGCTTGGGCGCATCGCGGCCGGGGATCAGCGCCGTGGTGATGACGATGTCCATCCCGGGCGCCAGTTCGCGGAACTTCTCGAGCTGCTTTTCCCGGAACTCGGGGCTCGAGGGCGCGGCATAGCCGCCGGTCGCGGCCCCGTCCTGCACCTGGTCCTGGAAGTCCAGGTAGACGAATTCCGCGCCCATCGATTCGATCTGCTCGGCCACCTCGGGGCGCACGTCGAAGGCATGGACCTGCGCGCCCAGGCTGACCGCCGCGCCGATGGCGGCAAGCCCGGCGACGCCGGCGCCCACCACCAGCACCTTGGCCGGCGGCACCTTGCCCGCCGCCGTCACCTGGCCGGTGAAGAAGCGGCCGAAGTTGTTCGCCGCCTCGATCACCGCCCGGTAGCCGGCGATATTGGCCATCGAGGACAGCGCGTCCATCTTCTGCGCGCGGCTGATGCGCGGCACCATGTCCATGGCGATGGCGGTGACGCCCTGTTCGCGCGCCAGCTCCAGGAGGTCCGGGTTCTGCGCCGGGTAGAAATGCGAGATCAGGGTCTGCCCGCGCCGCATCTGCCGCAGCTCGGCCTCGCTCGGCGGCCGGACCTTGACCACCACCTCCACCGCCCCGACCAGCGCCGCGGCATTGGGATGCACGGTGACGCCCGCCGCCTCGTAGGCCGCATCCGAAAACCCCGCACGAACCCCCGCGCCCGTCTCGACATGCACGTCATGCCCCAGCTTGCGCAGATGCCCCGCAGAGGACGGAGTGATGGCGACCCGAGCCTCCCCCTCAAAAATCTCCTTCAATCCGCCGATCTTCACCAGGCCACCTCCCCTGTTAGCGACTTTCAGCGTCCCCCATAGCAGAGCGCAACAATCTTTCACAAGAGAGTGAGGCGCCGCACATTCCACGAATGTGACCCTGCGTCAGAAACACCATCGCGGAGTTCAGTAGTCGCTGACCAGCAGGTGAACCGGGGGCTCGTCCTCGTGGACGGTGGCGAAACGCCCGATGGGCGCGGCGAAGATATTGTCGGTCAGGTCGTCGTTCACGGTCGAGACCTCGCCGATCAGCACCGGCCCGCCCTCGGCCCAGAACTCGTGCCAGTCGCCCGGACGCAGCGTCACGGATTCGCCCGGCGCCAGCCGCAGCACGCCGCCCGGCGCGATCTCGCGCGCGATGCCGTCGCAATCGACCCGGCAGGGCGCATTGCGGTCCATGCGGCCCTGCGCGTCCGACCCGCAAAGCCGGATGGCCAGCGTCGCGCCCCAGCGGTTGATGATATCCTCGGTCTTGATGGCATGGGTATGCATCGGGCTGATCTGGTTTTCCTGCGAGATCAGCAGCTTTTCGGCATAGACCATGCCCCTGCCCGCCTGCAGGTCGGCAAGCCGGCCGTTCCTGAGCGTGAACAGGAACAGGCCCAGCCGATCGAAATCGCCCTGGCCGTAATCGGTGATGTCCCAGCCCAGCCGGCCGTCGCGAATCGCCGGCGTGGCGCGGACGCGAAACTCCTCGGGGCTCCAATGGGCGAATGGCGGCAGGTGGAAGCCTGCCTTGCCGATCAGCTCGGCCGCCTCGGCCATGATGCGGTTGATGCGCGAGCGTTCCACGATGCCCTCCCTAGATCCAGCGCCTGACCTGCATCCTATAGCGGTCATAGGCGGGACCGAAAGCGGCGGCGATGACGGCTTCCTCGCGCAGGATGAAGCGGCGCTGCAGGAACAGGGCGAAGGCCGGCACCGTGACCAGCCCCGCCGGCGCGGCCAGCGCCAGCATCAGCCCGGCCAGCAGAATCAGGTCGGCCAGATAGATCGGATTGCGCGAAAAGCGGAACGGGCCGCCCGTCACCAGCGCCTCGGGCCGGCGGCCGGGCATGACGGTGGTGCGCGCCCGCCACATGGTCAGCGCCGCCCAGAGCATCAGCCCCAGCCCCGCCGCCACCAGCACCAGGCCCAGCCCGCGCAGCGCCGGCGGCAGGCCCAGCGGCACCAGCCGACCCAGCGCCGCCCCGGCCGATGCGAACAGCACCAGCCAGACCGGCGGCAGGCCGGCCAGCCGCGCGATCATGCCGCGCGGCTCGTCTGTTCGGCCTTGGCCTGCAGGCGGCGGGCGTGCAGCACCGGCTCGGTATAGCCCGAGGGCTGCATGCGGCCCAAAAAGACCAGGTCGCAGGCCGCCTGGAAGGCCACGCCGTCAAAGCCCGGCGCCATCGGCGCATAGGCCGGGTCGTCCGCGTTCTGGCGGTCCACCACCGCGGCCATCTTGCGGAAGGCGTCCATGACCTGCCGGTCGGTGACGATGCCGTGATGCAGCCAGTTCGCCAGCGACTGGGCCGAGATGCGCAGCGTGGCGCGGTCCTCCATCAGGCCGACGTCGTTGATGTCGGGCACCTTCGAGCAGCCGACGCCCTGGTCGATCCAGCGCACGACATAGCCCAGGATGCCCTGGCAGTTGTTCTCCAGCTCGCGGGCGATCTCGGCCTCGCTGTAGTTGCGGCCGCCGGCCAGCGGGATGGTCAGCAGGTCGTCGAGCCGCAGGGGCCGGCGCGCCGCGGCGATCTGGGCCTGGCGGGCAAAGACGTCGACCTTGTGGTAATGCGTCGCATGCAGGGTCGCGGCGGTCGGGCTGGGCACCCAGGCGGTGTTGGCGCCGGCCATGGGATGGGCGATCTTCTGCTCCAGCATCTCGGCCATGCGGTCGGGGATCGCCCACATGCCCTTGCCGATCTGCGCCTTGCCGGCCAGCCCGCAGGCCAGGCCGATGTCGACGTTGCGATCCTCATAGGCCGATATCCAGGGCTGCGCCTTCATCTCGCCCTTGGCCAGCATCGCGCCCGCCTCCATCGAGGTGTGGATCTCGTCGCCGGTGCGGTCGAGGAAGCCGGTATTGATGAAGGCCACGCGATGCTTCGCGGCGCGGATGCATTCCTTGAGGTTGGCCGAGGTGCGGCGCTCCTCGTCCATGATGCCCAGCTTGACGGTATGGCGTGGCAGGCCCAGCACATCCTCGACGAAATCGAAGATCTCGCAGGCGAAGGCGACCTCCTCGGGGCCGTGCATCTTGGGCTTGACCACATAGATGGACTGCGTGACCGAGTTCTTCGGCCCCTCGCGGTCCAGGTCGCGCTTGGCGCAAAGCGTCGTGACCATGGCGTCCAGCAGGCCCTCGTAGACCTCGCCGCCGTCGCGGTCCAGCACGGCCGGGGTGGTCATCAGGTGGCCGACATTCCTGACCAGCATCAGGGCGCGGCCCTTGGCGGTGACTTCCGAGCCGTCGGGCGCGGTGAAGGTCACGTCGGGATTGAGGCGCCGGGTAAAGGTCTTGCCGCCCTTCTCGACCTCTTCGGCCAGGGTGCCGTCCATCAGGCCCAGCCAGTTGGCATAGGCCAGCGCCTTGTCCTCGCCATCGACGCAGGCGACGGAATCCTCGCAATCCATGATCGCCGACAGCGCCGATTCGATCACGATGTCCGAGATGCCCGCCTTGTCCTGCGCGCCGACCGGGGTCGAGGCGTCGATGACGATGCGGATCAAGAGCCCGTGGTTCTTCAGGAAGATGTCGGTCGGGTTGGCGCCGTCGCCGCGATGGCCGGCGAACTTGGCCGGCTCGCGCAGCGCCGGGACCAGCGCGCCGTCCGTGACCGACAGCGCCTCGATCCCCGCCCAGGAGCCCTCGGCCAAGGGCGCGGCAGTGTCGAGGAAATCGCGGCCCCAGGCGATGACGCGGGCGCCGCGGGCGGCGTCATAGCCCTTGCCCTGCGGCAGGTCGCCCAGGGCATCGGTGCCGTAAAGCGCATCATAGAGGCTGCCCCAGCGGGCATTGGCGGCGTTCAGCGCATAGCGCGCATTGGTGATCGGCACCACCAGCTGCGGCCCGGCCACGCTGGAGAATTCCGGGTCGGTCTCGGGCGTCTCGATCTGGAAATCCTCGCCCTCGGGGACCAGGTAGCCGATCTCGGCCAGGAAATCGCGATAGGCGCCGGCGTCCTTGGGTTGGGCGCGATGGGCGATATGCCAGGCGTCGATGGCCGATTGCAGCTCCTCGCGCCGCTCCAGCAGCGCCCGGTTGCGCGGCCCGAAATCGTGGAGCAGGGCCGAAAGCCCCTCCCAGAACCGGCGCGGCTCGACGCCGCTGCCGGGCAGCGCACGCTCGTTGATGAAGGCGGCAAGCGTCTCGTCCACCCGCAATCCTGCCTTTTCCACGCGACCCATCGCACTTCCCCTTGCTTCAATTGTCCGGCTGGCTTTGGTGTGCCGTGGTATGCCAAACGGCGCAGGGTTTCAACCGGCCCGACCTTCAATGATCCCGCAATTCTGCCTTGCGTAAAAATTGAAAGCCGCCGTCCGAGTGACCGGACGGCGGCACGCACCCGCATGGGACGATCAGTTCGCCGGCGGCGTGGTAGTGGTTTCGCCGGCCGGCGGCGTCACCGGGGCCGCCGGCTCTTCCACGGTGATGGCGTCGTCCAGCGCCTCGCCGGCATCCTGCATCGCCTCGCCCGCAGCCTCGGCGGCATTGTCGGCGGCTTCCTGCGCGGCGGTCGCGGCCTCGCCCGCGGCTTCCGCGGCGTCCTGGGCGGCGTCGCCGGCGGCGGCAGCGGCATCATCGGCCGCCTCGCCCATCGCCTCGCCCGCGGCTTCGGCGCCGCTTTCGACGGCGGTGGCAGCGTCGCTCGCGGCCTCACCGGCGGCATCGGCGGCGTCCTCGGCAGCGGTCGCGGCGTCGTCAGCCGCATCCGAAGCGGCTTCGGCCGGGGTTTCGGTCGTGGTGGCATCCGTCGCGGCCGGCGCGGTCGTGGTTCCCGGCACGTCCGCGGTGGTGTCCGCGGGCTCGGTCGTGGTCACGGCGGCATCCTCGCCGGTGGTCGCGCCTTCGTCGCGGCCCATGAAATACTGCAGCACGAAATAGGCGATGGCCAGGGCCAGCAGGATGCCGATGATCAGCGGCAGCGGCGAGGCGCGCCGCTCGACCGGCTCGACATAGGTCTCGGGCGCCGCGGCCGGGCGCTGGGGATCGGTGCCCTCGGTCCGCTTCGGATCGTTCGGGTCGTAATGGGCCATTCTTGTTCCTCGCTCTTCTGGTTGGCGCTTGCGGCTGGTCGGCCGGGGACGGACCCCGGCTTGCGACCCGGCTATCCTGCGTCTAACACTTGGGTTTCGCACAAGTTCCGCCGTGCCGCCGATTTTTTTCGCCTGCCATGAGGTGCCCCATGACCGTCACGCAATATCTCGCCGATTGGCGCCCCTATCCCTTCGAGATCGCCGAGACGCGGCTGGAATTCGACCTCGCCCCGCGCGCGACGCGGGTGCGCTCGCAGATCGACTTCCGCCGCAAGGGCGCGGGCGACCTGGTGCTGGACGGCGCGGGGCTGAAAACGCTGTCTTTGGCGATCGACGGCAAGCCGCTCGACCCCGCGGGCGCAACGGGCGGGAGGCTGGTGATCCCCGCCGCCGACCTGCCCGACGCCTTCACCTTCGCCGCCGAAGTCGAGATCGAGCCCGAGGCCAATACCGCGCTGGAGGGGCTGTATCTGTCCGGCGGCATGTTCTGCACCCAATGCGAGGCCGAAGGCTTTCGCCATATCACCTGGTATCCCGACCGCCCCGACGTGATGGCGCCTTTCCGCGTCACCATCCGCTCGGACAAGCCGGTGCTGCTGTCGAACGGCAACCCGGTCTCGCAGGGGGCGGGTCAGGCCGTCTGGCACGACCCCTGGCCGAAGCCCGCCTATCTCTTCGCGCTGGTCGCGGGCGATCTGGTGGCGGTGCCCGACAGCTTCACCACCATGTCGGGCCGCCAGGTGGCGCTGAACGTCTGGGTGCGGCCGGGCGACCAGGACCGCGCCGGCTATGCCATGGAATCGCTGATCCGCTCGATGAAATGGGACGAAGAGGCTTACGGCCGCGAATACGACCTCGACGTGTTCAACATCGTCGCCGTGGATGATTTCAACATGGGCGCGATGGAGAACAAGGGGTTGAACATCTTCAACTCCAAGCTGGTGCTGGCCAGCGCCGAGACCGCAACCGACGGCGATTACGAGCGCATCGAGGGCGTGATCGGCCATGAATATTTCCACAACTGGACCGGCAACCGCATCACCTGCCGCGACTGGTTCCAGCTGTGCCTGAAAGAGGGGCTGACGGTGTTCCGCGACCAGCAGTTCACCTCGGACATGCGCTCGGCCGCGGTCAAGCGCATCCATGACGTCCAGACCCTGCGCGCGCGCCAGTTCCGCGAGGATGCCGGGCCGCTGGCGCATCCGCCGCGCCCGGACCACTATCAGGAGATCAACAATTTCTACACCGCCACGGTCTATGAAAAGGGCGCCGAGGTCATCGGCATGCTCAAGCGGCTGGTGGGCGATCAGGGCTATCGCCGCGCGCTCGACCTCTATTTCGACCGCCACGACGGCCAGGCCTGCACCATCGAGGACTGGATCAAGGTCTTTCAGGACGCCACCGGCCGCGACCTGACCCAGTTCAAGCGCTGGTATACCGATGCCGGCACGCCGCGGCTGACGCTTTCCGAGGATTGGCGCGACGGCACGCTCACGCTGGATTTCCGCCAGGAAACCGCGCCGACCCCCGGCCAGCCGGACAAGCCGCCGCGGGTGATTCCCATCGCGCTCGGCCTGATCGGCCCGAATGGCGACGAGGTGCTGCCGACCACGGTGCTGGAGATGACCGAGGCCCGGCAGAGCTTCCGCTTCGGGGACCTGGGCGCGCGGCCGGTTGTTTCGCTCCTGCGCGGCTTTTCGGCGCCGGTGACGGTCTCGCGCGAGATCGCGGCCGACGAACAGGCGCTGCTGCTGGCGCATGACACCGACCCCTATGCCCGCTGGCAGGCCGGCCACGACCTGGCGCTGGACGCGCTGATCGCGCGGTCCACCGGGGCCGAGGGCGGCGCGGAATTCAGCCGCGCCATCGGCGGGCTGCTCGACGATGCCGAGGCCGACCCGGCCTTTGCCGCGCTCTGCCTGTCCCTGCCCGGCGAGGAAGAGATCGCGACCACCATCGCCGCCCGCGGCGAGATCCCGGACCCGGACGCGATCCATGCCGCGCGCGAGGCGCTGGCCCGCGACATCGCCTCGGCGCATGAACCGGCGCTGGCCCGGCTCTACAAGGCGATGGCGACCCCCGGCCCCTATCGCCCCGATGCCGAGGGCGCGGGGCGGCGCAGCCTGCGGCTCGCCTGCCTGGGCCTTCTGTCGCGCATCGACGGGGCCGCGCGGGCCGAGGCGCTGTTTGCTGCCGCCTCGAACATGACCGAGCGACAGGGCGCGCTGGAATGGCTGATCGCGGCCGGCAGGGACGCCGAGGCGCTGGCGGCCTTTGCGCGGGAATTCGCCGGGAACCGCCTGGTCATGGACAAATGGTTCATGGTCCAGCCGCTGCGCGCCGCGCCCGGCCTGGCGGTGGCCCGCGCCCGCGACCTTGCGGCGCGGCCGGATTTCGACTGGAAGAACCCCAACCGCTTCCGCGCCCTGATCGGCGGGCTCGGCGCGAACCACGCCGCCTTCCACGCCGCCGACGGCTCGGGCTACGATTTCACCGTGGACTGGCTGATGCGGCTCGACCCGGTGAACCCGCAGACCACGGCGCGCATGTGTTCGGCCTTCGAGACCTGGACCCGCTACGACGCCACCCGCCAGGCCCATGCCCGCGCCGCGCTTGGCCGGCTGGTGGCGATGCCGGGCCTGTCGCGCAACACCTCCGAGATGGTTACGCGCATCCTTGCCGGTGGCGCCTGACCATGATCGAACCACTCTTGCGGGCATCTTGCGGGCACGGCAATACTGCCCCCATGGATGCCCGCGAGGACATGAAACGCCGTCTCGATCCGCTGATTGCCGAGCGGGCGCCCTGGCTTTTTTCGGGCCGCCGGCACCATGCGCTGGCGCGGCAGCTGCTGATGCACCTCCTGCGCTATCCGCGCACCTTGGAGCTGGCGGCGGAATATCGCGACCTGCCCACGGACGAGGTCATGCGCCGCATCGCCGGGCTGATCCTGCGCGACCTGCGGGTCGAGGGGATCGAGCATATCCCGGCCACCGGCCCGGCGCTGATCGTGTCGAACCACCCGACCGGGATCGCCGACGGGATCGTGCTGAACGCGGTGATCGCTGCGGTGCGGGACGATCTTTTCGTCTATGCCAATCACGACATCCTGCGCATCCTGCCGCAATTCGACAGCCTGATCGCCCCGGTGGAATGGCGCGCCGAAAAGCGCAGCCATGCCAAGACCCGCGCCACGATGGACTATACGCGCGAGGCGCTGGGGCGCGGGCGGATCGGGCTGATCTTCCCCTCGGGCCGGCTGGCCAAGCGCCGGGGCCTGAGCCTGCACGAACGGCCCTGGATGGCCAGCGCGGCGATGATCGCACGCAAGTTCGATGCGCCCATCATCCCGCTGCGGATCCGGGCGCGCAATTCGGCGCTGTTCTACCTGCTTGACGCGATCCACCCGACGCTGCGCGACGTGACGCTGTTCAACGAGGTGCTGAACAAGGCGGGCCAGCCCTTCCGCGTGACCATCGGCGCCCCGATCCCGGCCGCGTCGCTGCCCGGCCGCAGCGAGGACGGCATCGCGCTCTTGCGCGATACGGTGCTGGGACTGCCCGCGCCGGGCCAGAACGCGGTGCGCATGTCGCAGATCCGCGGGCTGTTCCAGCGCCGCCACGCGCTTGCCAAGCCGCGCCCGATCGAGTGAACTGCGACGCCGGCCTCATGATCGGTGTCGCAGATGGGTATTTATGGAACGAAGAAGCCCGGTGCCGCTTTCCGAAATTCAGCGCGGCACCGGGCTTCTTCGTTCTTCAAATACCCATGCGACCGCGACGCAGAAGCTACGGCCCAAGAAGATCACACCACCATGTCGTCGCGATGGACCAGCGCGGCCCGGCCGGGATAGCCGAGGATGCCCTCGATCTCGTCGCTGCGATGGCCGGCGATGGCGCGCGCCTCGGTCGAGGAATAGCGCACGAGGCCGCAGGCCAGCCGTGCGCCCTTGCCGTCCTGCACCACCACCGGATCGCCCCGGCCGAAGCGGCCCGAGACGGCGGTGACGCCGGCCGGCAGCAGCGACTTGCCCTGCCCCAGCGCCAGCGCCGCGCCGGCATCGACGGTGATCTCGCCCTTGGGCTTCATCGCCGCGATCCAGCGCTTGCGCGCGGCCTGCGGGTCGGTGTCGGGCAGGAACCATGTCACCCGCGCGCCACTCGCCACGGCGGAAAGCGGGTTCAGCACCGAGCCCTCGGCGATGGCCATGGCGCAGCCGCCCGCCACCGCCGTGCGCGCCGCCATCAGCTTGGTCTTCATGCCGCCCTTGCTGACGCCCGAGATCGGGTCGCCGCCCATGGCCTCGATCTCGGGGGTGATCTGCTGGACCACCGGCAGGTGACGCGCAGCGGGGTCGGTCTTGGGATTGGCGGTATAGAGCCCGTCGACATCGGACAGCAGCAGGAGTTGGTCGGCCCCGCAGGTCACGGCGATCTGCGCCGCCAGCCGGTCGTTGTCCCCGAAGCGGATCTCGTCGGTCGCCACGGTGTCGTTCTCGTTCACGATCGGCACCACGCCGAGGCCCAGGAGCGTCTGCATGGTCGCGCGGCTGTTGAGATAGCGGCGCCGGTCGGTGGTGTCGTCCAGCGTCACCAGCAGCTGCGCGGTCTTGACGCCATGCGGCGCCAGCGCCTCTTCATAGGCGCGGGCGAGCTTGATCTGGCCCACCGCCGCCGCCGCCTGCGACTGCTCGACCCGCAGGGGACCGGCGGGCAGGCCCAGCACCTGCCGCCCCAGCGCGATGGCGCCCGAAGAAACCAGCACCACGTCCGTCCCCCGCCCCCGCGCCCGCGCCACGTCGTCGCAAAGCGCGCGCAGCCATTCGGCGCGCAGCCCCGCGCCGTTCACCAGCAGCGCCGAGCCGATCTTGACCACCAGCCGCTGCGCGCGGCCCAGTTCCGGCGTCACGGCTGCCACGGCTTGTCTTCCTTGTCGGCGGCGGGCTTGCGCGAGGGCGCGATCCGCGACCAGAGTGCGCGCAAGACCTCGGTCACGCCTTCGCGCGAGACGCCGGACATCAAGAGCACCGGGCCGCCGATCTCGGCCTCGAGCGCCGCCTTGCGCTCGGCCAGCGTCTCGGGGTCGAGCGCGTCGATCTTGTTCAGCGCCGTCACCCGCGGCTTTTCCGCCAGTGCCGGGGAATAGGCCTGAAGCTCGGTCAGGATTGTGCGGGCGTCCTGCGCCACGTCCTCGGCCGTGCCGTCGACCAGGTGCAGAAGCACGCGCGAGCGCTCGACATGGCCCAGGAACTGGTCGCCCAGGCCCCGGCCCTCGGAAGCGCCCTCGATCAGGCCGGGGATGTCGGCCATGACGAATTCATGCCCGTCTACCCCCACGACGCCCAGGTTCGGGTGCAGCGTGGTAAAGGGATAGTCCGCGATCTTGGGCCGCGCGTTCGACACCGCCGCAAGGAAGGTCGATTTCCCGGCATTCGGCAGGCCCACCAGCCCGGCATCGGCGATCAGCTTCAGCCGCAGCCACAGCGTGCGCTCGACCCCCGGCTGGCCGGGGTTGGCGTGGCGCGGCGCGCGGTTGGTCGAGCTTTTGAAATGCAGGTTGCCGAAGCCGCCGTTGCCGCCCCTGGCCAGCAGCACCCGCTGGCCCGGCTCGGTCAGGTCGGCGACCACGGTTTCCTGGTCTTCTTCCAGGATCTCGGTGCCGACCGGCACGCGCAACACGATGTCGTCTCCCGAGGCGCCGGTGCGCTGCGCGCCCATGCCATGCCCGCCCGACTTGGCGAAGAAATGCTGCTGGAAGCGAAAGTCGATCAGCGTGTTCAGCCCCTCGACCGCCTCGGCCCAGACATCGCCGCCATTGCCGCCGTCGCCGCCGTCCGGCCCGCCATATTCGATGAACTTCTCGCGGCGGAAGGATACGCAGCCCGCGCCCCCGCCGCCCGAGCGGACATAGACCTTGGCGAGATCGAGGAATTTCACGGGCGCAATCCTGTCAGCTATGGCAAAGCCGTGGGATACGCGCTTGGCCGTTTTCGTGCAAGTGGCGTGACTTTCCCCCGTCCCGCGAATTAGATGGGCCGGCGACGAACGAGTGGAGACGCCATGCCGGTCCTGACCTATGCCACGCTTTTCACCGCCATCACGCTTGAAGTGGTCGGCACCACCTTCCTGCAGCGCAGCGAGCAGTTCACCCGGCTTGTCCCCACCCTGCTGATGGGCCTGTGCTATGCGGGCTCGTTCTATTTCCTGTCGCTGGCCTTGCGGGCCATGCCGCTGGGCATCGCCTATGCAATCTGGAGCGGGCTGGGGATCGTGCTGGTCTCGCTGATCGGGCTTGTCGTCTTTGGCCAGAGGCTGGATTTCGCGGCGGTGGTCGGGCTTTCCATGATCGTCGCGGGTGTCGTCATCGTGAACCTGTTCTCGGGCAGCGTGACGCATTGAATCGCCTCCACCCTTAACATTCCGGCAATCGGGTCTAGATTAATGTCCGAAGGGAGGGCCGCGATGATCCACTTCGACAACAGCTATGCCCGACTGCCGGAAGGTTTCTTCACCCGCACCCGCCCGACCCCGGTGCGCGACCCGCAGCTTGTGGCGCTGAACCGGCCCCTGGCCGAGCGGCTGGGCTTCGACGCCGACTGGCTTGCCAGCCCCGAGGGCGTGGCCATGCTGGCCGGCAACGCCCTGCCCGAGGGGGCCGAACCCATCGCCCAGGCCTATGCCGGCCACCAGTTCGGCGGCTTCGTGCCGCAGCTGGGCGACGGGCGCGCGGTCCTGCTGGGCGAGGTGGTGGCGCCGGACGGGGCGCGCTTCGACATCCAGCTGAAGGGTGCGGGACCCACCCCCTTCTCGCGCCGGGGCGACGGCCGGGCCTGGCTGGGCCCGGTGCTGCGCGAATACCTGGTCAGCGAATTCATGGCCGCATTCGGCATCCCGACCACGCGCGCCCTTGCGGCCGTCACCACCGGCGAGACGGTGATCCGCGAGACGCTGCTGCCCGGCGCGGTGCTGACCCGCGTCGCCGCCAGCCATATCCGCGTCGGCACCTTCGAATTCTACGCCGCCCGCGGCGACCGGCAGCGGTTGCAACTGCTGGCCGACCACGTCATCGCCCGGCACTATCCCGATGCCTCGGGCGCGGCCGACCTGCTGCAGCGCGTGGTCGAGCGGCAGGCCGCGACCATCGCCGGCTGGATGGCGCTCGGCTTCATCCACGGGGTGATGAACACCGACAACATGTCGGTCTCGGGCGAGACCATCGACTACGGCCCCTGCGCCTTCATGGACGGCTACCGCCCCGACAAGGTGTTCAGCTCGATCGACGCCCAGGGCCGCTATGCCTGGAACGAACAGCCCAACATCGCGGTCTGGAACCTGGCGCAATTCGCCAGCTGCCTGGTGCCCCTGATGGGCAACGACGACGCGGCGGTGGCCGAGGCGACGCGCATCGTCCACAGCTTCCCTGGGCTCTACCAGGCGGAATGGCTGAAGCGCTTTGCCGCCAAGCTGGGCATCGCCGACCCTCGCCCCGAGGACCGGGCGCTGATCGAGCGGCTCTTGACGCTGATGGCGGCCGATGAGGCGGATTTCACCCGCACCTTCGCCGGGCTGGCCGACGGCCGCGCCCGCGACGAATTCGCGGCGCCCCAGCAGTTCGACGCCTGGGCCGAGGGCTGGCAAGCGCGCATCCGCGACCTTGCCGACGCAAGCCAGGTCATGGCGCGCGCCAATCCGCGCCGCATCCCGCGCAACCACCGCATCGAGGAGGTCATCGCCGCCGGGCGCGAGGGCGATTACGCGCCCTTCCACGCGCTCGACGCGGCGCTGCGCGCGCCCTTCCAGGACCGGCCGGAATGGGGCGGCTTCGCGCAGGCCCCTGCCCCCGATGAGATCGTCCGTCGCACCTTCTGCGGCACCTGAGCAGCAGCGAAAGGCCCAATGCCGAAAAGCCCCGACCATCCGAGCCCCGACCACCTTCGCCTGGCCAGCTACAACCTGCACAAGTGCCGCGGCATGACCGGCCCGCACGCGCCCGAGCGCAACCTGCGCGTCATCGCCGAGCTGGATGCCGACGTGATCGCCCTGCAAGAGGTCGATTTCCGCTTCGGCGCCCGCCCCGAGGCGCTGCCGCGCGCGCTGATCGAAAAGACCACCGGCATGGTCCCCGCCCCCTTCCTGGGCACCGGCGAGAATTCGCTGGGCTGGCACGGCCAGACCATCCTGCTGCGCCCCGAACTGCGCGAGAGGGCCGAGATCCGCCGCCTGCCCCTGCCGGGGATCGAGCCCAGGGGCGCGCTGGTGCTGCGCCTGCCGGGGCTGACGGTGGTGGCGGTGCATCTGGGGCTGATGCGCTCGTCGCGCCGCGCCCAGCTGTCGCGCATCATCGCCCAGGCGCGGCGCATCGGCCACGACCGCATGGCGCTGACCGGCGATTTCAACGAATGGCACGATTCGCGCGGGCTTGAGGCGCTTGAGGCGCTGCGCGTCGTCACCCCCGGCCCCAGCTGGCCCGCGCCCTTCCCGCGCCTGCGCTACGACCGCTTCGCCGTCTCGCGCAGCATCGAGGTGCTGGATTGCGGCGTGCTGGACAACGAGATGGCACGGGCGGCCTCGGACCACCTGCCGATCTGGGCCGACCTCGCCGTCGATGCGCATGAAGAGGTGCCGCGCGGCTACCAGCCGGCGCGCGTCACCTCGCGCATTCCCGGCGAGGATGGGGTGGCCGGGGCGGATTGACGCTTTTCTGCAATTGCGAAGGCGGTTAAACAGCGCCAAAGCTCGTCAGCCAAGGGGGACGCAGACATGACCGCCATCATCGACATATTCGCGCGCGAGATTCTGGACAGCCGGGGCAACCCGACGGTCGAGGTCGATGTGACGCTGGAAGACGGCACCATGGGCCGGGCGGCGGTGCCCTCGGGCGCCTCGACCGGCGCGCATGAGGCGGTCGAGAAGCGCGACGGCGACAAGGCCCGCTACATGGGCAAGGGCGTGCTGGAAGCCGTCGCCGCCGTCAACGGCGAGATCGCCGAGAACCTGATCGGCGAGGACGCGACCGAACAGGTCGCCATCGACCGCATGATGATCGAGCTGGACGGCACCCCGAACAAGGGCCGCCTGGGCGCCAATGCCATCCTGGGCGTCTCGCTGGCGGTGGCCAAGGCCGCGGCCGAGGCCTGCACCCAGCCGCTCTACCGCTATGTCGGCGGCGCCGGCGCCCGCGTGCTGCCGGTGCCGATGATGAACATCATCAACGGCGGCGAACATGCCGACAACCCCATCGACATCCAGGAATTCATGATCATGCCGGTTTCGGCGGAGAACATCCGCGAAGCCGTGCGCATGGGCTCGGAAGTCTTCCACACGCTGAAGAAGGAACTCTCGGCGGCGGGCCTCGCCACCGGCGTCGGCGACGAGGGCGGCTTCGCGCCGAACCTCAGCAGCACCCGCGACGCGCTGGACTTCATCCTCAAGGCCATCGAGAAGGCCGGCTACACCCCCGGCGACGACATCATGCTGGCGCTGGACTGCGCCTCGACCGAGTATTTCAAGGGCGGCAAGTATGAAATGGCCGGCGAGGGCAAGTCGCTGACCCCGGCCGAGAACGTCGCCTATCTCGAGGCGCTGTGCAACGACTACCCGATCCTGTCGATCGAGGACGGCTGTTCCGAGGACGACTGGGAAGGCTGGAAGCTCCTGACCGACACGCTGGGCGGCCGGGTGCAGCTGGTCGGCGACGACCTCTTCGTGACCAACCCGGCGCGCCTGGCCGAGGGCATCGCGCGGGGCTGCGGCAACTCGCTGCTGGTCAAGGTGAACCAGATCGGCACGCTGACCGAGACGCTCGACGCCGTGCGCATGGCGGATCGCGCGCGCTACACCTCGGTCATGTCGCACCGCTCGGGCGAGACCGAGGACGCGACCATCGCCGACCTGGCGGTGGCGACGAACTGCGGCCAGATCAAGACCGGCAGCCTCGCGCGCTCGGACCGGCTGGCGAAATACAACCAGCTAATCCGCATCGAGGAAATGCTGGGCGCCGCGGCGGAATATGCCGGCAAGTCCATCCTGCGCGGCTGATCCGCAGGGCATCGCAACGAAGCAGGGCGGCCCGGCGAGGCCGCCCTTTTTCATATCCACCAGCGATGCGTCAGCGCAAAGGCGCCAAGCGCAAGGCGGCGGCGGAACTCCGAGGGCGTGGCGCCGGCCAGCGCCTCGATCCCCCGCGGCGCCGCCTGCAATGCGGCCGGCACCCCCGCGCCGGCAAACAGCACCGGCGCCAGCCGGCGCGGCACAAGCCGGCGCTGCGCCCTGGCCTCGGCAAGCTGCGCGCGGGCCCTGTCCGCGATCCCGGCCAGCGCCTCGGGCGAGGCGTCCCAAAGGCCCAGCCCCAGCCCCTGCAAGGCCGGCAGCGCGGCCAGCCAATGCGCCAACCCCGCCCCCTCGGCCTGGGCGTCGACGATCTCGGCAACCTCCGGCTTTCTCCGTTTTCCAAATACCCCGCGGGGGTCCGGGGGCGCGAAGCCCCCGGCAGCCTCCCAGCCCAGGGTCTCGGCGGCGAAGCGCGCCAGCGGCACCGCCGTATCCCGCACATAGGCCGCGACGGCTTCGGGCCCGTCCAGCGGCTCGCGCGCCGCATCGCGGCGCCGCGCCTCGGCCAGCACCGCGAAACCGGCGGCGCGCGGCCCCCAGGCCTCGGCCAGCGGCGTCAGCAGCTCATGCGACTGCGCCTTGCCGGCGCCGATGTCCTCCAGCCGCTCGATCCACCATTGCAGCCGCATCTCGGCGATCAGCGGCTCGGTCGAGGCCAAGGGCGCACGCGCCAGTTCCAGGTTCAGCGCATAAAGCGTCAGCAGCCGCGGCCGCGCTTCGGCGGGAACCAGCAGGCAGATGCCGAAGCGATCGGGATCGTGCTCGCGCAGCGCCTCGGCGCAATCGTCCAGGCTCATGCCGGCACCACCCGGTCGCGGACCAGCTTCCAGCGGATCGCATCGACCAGCGCCTCGAAACTGGCATCGACGATATTGGGCGAGACGCCCACGGTGGACCAGCGATGGCCCTGCCCGTCGGCGCTGTCGATGATGACCCGCGTCGCCGCCTCGGTGCCGCCGCCGGTGATGCGGACGCGGAAATCGACCAGGTGCATGTCGTCGATGGCCGCCTGATAGGGGCCCAGGTCCTTGGCCAGCGCCCGCCACAGCGCGTTGACCGGGCCGCGGTCATGCCCCTCGGCATCCATGCTTTCGCTGACCGACAGCATGCGCTCGCCGCCGATCTGCACCACCACCACGGCTTCCGAGACGGAAATCCGCTTCCCCAGCGCATTCTTGCGCCGCTCGACGGTGACGCGGTAGCGCTCGACGGTGAAGTAATGCTGCATGCGGCCCAGTTCGGCGAGCGCCAGCAGCTCGAAGCTGGCCTGCGCGCCGTCATAGGCATAACCGGCATCCTCGCGCGCCTTGACCAGGTCCAGGATGCGCGCCAGCGCCGGATCGTCGCGGCCGACCTTGATCCCCGCCTCGGCAAGGCGCGCGCGCAGGTTCGACTGCCCGGCCTGGTTCGACATCGGGATGATGCGCTCGTTGCCGACCGTGGCGGGGTCCACATGCTCGTAGGTCGCCGGGTTCTTCAGGATGGCGCTCGCATGCAACCCGGCCTTGTGGGCAAAGGCCGAAGCGCCGACATAGGGCGCGGGCCGGGCGGGCGGGCGGTTCAGGATCTCGTCCAGCCGGCGCGAGATGCGCGTGAGCCCGGCCAGCCCCTCGGCGGTGACGCCGGTTTCCAGCGCCGAGCGATAGGGCTCCTTCAGCAGCAGGGTCGGGATCAGGCTGGTCAGGCTCGCGTTGCCGCAACGCTCGCCCAGCCCGTTCAGCGTGCCCTGCACCTGCCGCGCCCCGGCATCGACCGCAGCAAGCGTGCAGGCCACGGCATTGCCGGTATCGTCATGGCAATGAATGCCCAGCCGGTCGCCGGGGATGCCGGCCGCGATCACCGCGCGCGTGACCTGCCCCACCCGTTCGGGCAGGGTGCCGCCGTTGGTGTCGCACAGCACGATCCAGCGCGCGCCCGCCTCCAGCGCCGCGCGCAGGCAGGCCAGGGCATAATCCGCGTCCTCGTCATGGCCGTCGAAGAAATGCTCGGCATCGAACAGCGCCTCGCGCCCCTGGGCCACCAGATGCGCGACCGAGGCGCGGATATTGTCGAGGTTCTCCTCGAGCGGGATCCCCAGCGCCTCGCGGACATGGAAGGGATGGGTCTTGCCGACCAGGCAGACGGCCGGGGTGCCGGCATTCATCACCGCCGCCAGCACGTCGTCGTTGTCGGCCGAGCGGCCGGCGCGCTTGGTCATGCCAAAGGCGGTCATGGTGGCGCGGGTCGCCGGGGCCTGGGCGAAGAAATCGCTGTCGGTCGGGTTGGCGCCCGGCCAGCCGCCCTCGATGTAATCGACGCCCAGCCGGTCCAGCATCTGCGCGATCTCGGCCTTTTCGGCGGCAGAGAACTGCACGCCCTGGGTCTGCTGCCCGTCGCGCAGCGTGGTGTCGTAAAGGTAAAGGCGCTGGCGCGTCATCGGGGCGGCCCCTTCGGCTGGCTGGTGTGCGGTTATTCGGGCAGTCTGGCGGCGTCGAAATCCGGGCCGGGCAGAAGCTCGACCCCGGCCGGGCCCATGCGCACCTCGACCCCGGCGGCCAGCAGGCGCTGCTTGAAGCCGTCCACCGCCGAGAAATCCTTACTGGCCTTGGCCTCGGCACGCAGCGCCGCCATGCGCTCGGCCCAGGGCGACAGGTCGGGGCCCTCGGCGATCCAGCCGCCCAGATCCTCGGTCAGCAGGCCAAGCATGCGGGCGCCGGCCAGCAGGCCCGCGCCGTCGCCCTGCCCCGCCATCTCGTGCAAGGCCGCGATCGCACCCGCGGTATTGAGGTCGTCGGCAAGCGCGGCCAAGACGGCGGGTGCCGGGCTTGGCGCGGGGTCGATCCCCGCGACAAGGCCGCGCCAGCGGCGCAGCACGGCCTCGGCCTCGCGCGCCTTCTCGGCCGTCCAGTCCATCGGCTTGCGGTAATGCGTCGACAGCAGCACGAAGCGGATCACCTCGCCCGGAATGCCCTGGTCCAAGAGGTCGCGGACGGTGAAGAAATTGCCCAGGCTCTTGGACATCTTGCGCCCCTCGACCTGCAGCATCTCGTTATGCAGCCAGACGCGGGCGAAATCGCCATGCGGATGGGCGCAGCAGCTTTGCGCGATCTCGTTCTCGTGATGGGGGAATTGCAGGTCGATGCCGCCGGCATGGATGTCGAAGCTTTCGCCAAGCAATTCGTAGGACATGGCCGAGCATTCGATATGCCAGCCCGGACGGCCGCGGCCCCAGGGGCTGTCCCAGCCCGGCAGTTCCGCATCCGAGGGCTTCCACAGCACGAAATCCATCGGGTCTTCCTTGAAGGGCGCGACCTCGACGCGGGCGCCGGCGATCATGTCGTCGACCGAGCGGCCAGAAAGCTTGCCGTAACCGGCAAAGCTGCGCACGCGGAACAGCACATGCCCGTCCTTGGCATAGGCATGGCCGCCCTGGACCAGCGTCTCGATCATGGCGATCATCTCGCCGATGTAATCGGTGGCGCGCGGCTCGTAATCGGGCCGCGCCGCCCCCAGCGCATCCATGTCGGCGTGATACCAGCCGATGGTCTCATGCGTGCGCTCGCGGATCAGCTCCTCGAGGCTGCCTTCGGCACCGGCCTCCTTGCGGGCCAGGGCGGCGGCGTTGATCTTGTCGTCCACGTCGGTGAAGTTGCGCACATAGGTGACATGGTCCGCGCCATGGACGTGGCGCAGCAGCCGCACCAGCACGTCGATCACCACCACCGGGCGGGCATTGCCCAGATGCGCCCGGTCATAGACCGTCGGCCCGCAGAGATAGAGCCGCACGTTCTGCGGGTCGATGGGCCGGAAAACCTCTTTCCGGCGCGTCCTGGTATTCGTCAGCCTGATCTCGACCATGACTTCCCCTTTGCGGGCGTCGTCAGGTCACCATGAACCGCCCGCCTGAATTTTCAGCCGGTAATGATGCAGCGGGTGGTGGCGGTTCCTGCCTTCATGCGCCCGCCTTAACGCATTGTCTTGCCTATGCCAAGAGAGGCTGCAAAACTTGGGCCATGAGCCGCGAACTGGTCAATGAAATCTGCGCCGCGCAGCCTGGGGCCGAGTGGTCGGATCCCTGGGGCGGCGGCCATGATTGCTGGAAGATCGGCGGCAAGACCTTTGCCGTTACCGGCGCCATCGGCACCCATGTCTCGGTCAAGACCGACAGCGCCGAGACGGCCGAATTCCTGATCGAGACCGGCGTGGCCGAGCGCGCGGCCTATCTGCACCGCAGCTGGGTCGCGCTGCCGCTCGATTCGGCGCCCGACGAGCTGGCGCATCGCATCCGCCATTCCTATCGCCTGGTGCGCGGCGCCCTGCCCAGGAAGGTGCAGGCGGCCCTGCCGCCCCTGTAACCCGCCCCTGCGATGAAAATGGCCGGCCCCGAGAGGGAGCCGGCCAGAGGCGAAGGGCCGAGCGACTGGCCCCGCGCCAAGAACGATCGACAAGGCGTCAGGCCGGAACCTGCGAGGCGAGCTGTTGCAGCAAGCCTTCCATCTGCTTGCAGAGCGCCTCTTCGGTGGTGTTCTGCTCGGTCGCGGCATCGGCCAGCGTCCGCTCGACGCCCATGGCCGAGACGGTGCCTTCCTTGCCCTTGGCCTCGGCGGCATCGCCCTTGGCGCTGTCGCCCGCCGGGATCATCGCCAGCAGCTTGGTCTGGATCTCGACCGCCTTGCCGTCGATATGGCCCTGCTCCTGGCAATAGGCCAGGACGCCCAGCTGGTTGCGCGCGCTTTCATAGGCGGCGGCGCTGTCCTGGGCGGGCACGGCGGCAGGCGCCTCGGTCGTGGCCGGGGCCTCGGGGGCGGCGGGCGCGGCCGGGGCCGTCTCTTGCGCCAGGGTCACGCCTGCGGTCAGGCCAAGGGCCAGGGCGGGCAGGATTGCGAAACGTGCGATCATCTCGATCTCCGTCTGTTGCGTGTGGGCGGACTGTGGCATGGGGTGGCCGGGGCCGCAAACCGGCTCGGCGGAATGCCGCGGCCGCTTACGCGCCGATCAGCGGAAAAGCACCAGCGAGCCCGGCGACCAGCTCACATTCGCGCGCGTGCCGACATCCTGCACCTCGCGGCCGAAGACGTTGCGCATGGCGATGCGCACCGGCCGCGCCTGGCCGTCGAAACCGGCCGAGCCGTCCAGCCGCACGTCGTAATAGGTCATGTCGCCGTAATAGACGACCTCGTCGATCACCCCCTCGGCCACCCGGTTCGCCCCCTGCGCGCCGGGCGCGACCAGCGACACCGCCTCGGGCCGGAAGCCGATCGAGGGGCCGTCGTCGCCCGGGTCGGCCTGGCTGACATTGGCCAGCGGAATGTCGACGCGGCCCAGCCCCGGCGCCTCGATCTGCACCGCATCGGCGGTCTCGCCCAGCACGCGGGCGGGGAGGAAGTTCATCACCCCGATGAAGTTCGCCACCCGGCGGCTGGTCGGGCGGGCATAAAGCGCCTCGGGCCCGTCGAGCTGGGCGATCTGGCCCTCGAACATCACCGCGATGCGGTCGGACATGACCAGCGCCTCTTCCTGGTCGTGGGTGACAAGGACGAAGGTGATGCCGACCTGGCGTTGCAGCTTGATCAGCTCGACCTGCATCTGCTCGCGCATCTTGCGGTCCAGCGCCGAAAGCGGCTCGTCCAGCAGCAGCACCTTGGGCTTCAGGATCAGCGCGCGGGCCAGCGCCACCCGCTGCCGCTGCCCGCCCGACAGCGCATGGCTGGCGCGGCTGCCATAGCCTTTCAGCCCTACCATCTCCAGCGCCTGTTCGACCGCCGCCGCCTTTTCGGCGCGCGAGCGCGGGTCGCGGCGCAGGCCGAAGCCCACGTTCTCGGCCACGGTCAGGTGCGGGAAGATGGCATAGGACTGGAACACCATGTTGGTCGGCCGCCGGTTCGCCGGCACGTCCTGCATGTCCTGCCCGTCGATCAGCACCACGCCCGAGGAAATATCCTCGAACCCGGCGATGGTGCGCAGAAGCGTGGTCTTGCCGCAGCCCGAGGGCCCCAGCAGCGAAAAGAACTCGCCCGAGCGGATGGTCAGGTCGATGCCGCGCAGCGCGTGATAATCGCCGTAATGCTTCTGCACCTGCCGGATCTCGATCATCGGGCGCGCGCCGGCCATGGCGGCGCGATGGGCGGCGGTGCTTTTCGGGCCGGGGTTTTGGGTCGTCACAGGAAGCCTCCGGTATCCTTGGCGCCGGTCTTGGCGATGCCGCGGCGGCGGAAATATTCGGCGATGGTCAAAAGGGCGATCGACAGCAGCACCAGCACCGTCCCCAGCGCCATGATCATCGGGATCTGCTTGGGGAAACGCAGCTGGCTGAAGATATAGGTGGGCAGCGTCGGCTCGTTCCCGGCCAGGAAGAAGGCGATGATGAATTCGTCCAGGCTGATGGTGAAGCTCATCAGCAGGGACGAGATGATGCCCGGCATGACCAGCGGCAGGATCACCAGCCGGAAGGCGCTGATCCGCGTCTCGCCCAGGTCATAGGCCGCCTCCTCCAGCGAACGGTCGAGCGAGTTGAAGGCGGTGGACAGGATCACCGTGGCATAGGGCATGCAGATCAGCGTATGGCCCAGGATCACCGTCAAGATGCTCAGCTGCACGCCCAGCGACAAGAGCACCACCAGAAGCGAGATCGAGACGATGATCTCGGGCAGCACCAGCGGCAGCATGATCAGCCCCATGATCGGCCCCTTGCCCGGAAAGGCGAAGCGGGTCGAGGCGCGGGCGGCGAAGACGCCAAGGCAGGTCGCCAGGATCGAGGAACTGACGGCGATGGTCAGCGAATTGGTCAGCGCCCGGCGCAGCGAGGCATTGCCCCACATCTGCGCGAACCATTCCGTGGTGAAGCCCCGCAGCGGAAAGGCGATGATCGTGCCCGAATTGAAGGCGAAGATCGGCAGAAGCAGGATCGGCGCGTAAAGGAACAGCAGGTAGATCAGCGCATAGGCGCGCAGGCCCCCGCCCTTCATTGCCGCACCCTGAGGAAGCGGCGGTTCACGGCGATGAAGGCCAGGCTGATGACCGCGACGATCAGCATCGCCGTCACCGCCAGCGCCGAGCCCATCGGCCGGTTGTCGAGGTCCAGCATCTGCGCCTGGATCATGTTGGCGATCATCGGGATCTTGCCGCCGCCGATCAGCGCCGGGGTGACGTAGTCGCCGATGGTCGGGATGAAGACGATCAGCGCCGCCGCCACCACCCCTGGCATGGCCAAGGGCAGGGTGACGCGCCAGAAGGTCATGGCGCGGCTTTCGCCCAGGTCGCGCCCGGCCTCCAGAAGCGAGCGGTCGATCTTTTCCAGCGCGATGAAGATCGGCAGGATGGCGAAGGGCGCATAGGCATGGGCCAGCGTGATGACCATGGCGTTGACGTTGTAGAGGATGAAGGTCAGCGGCTGCTCGATCAGCCCCAGCGTCTTCAGCCCCGAGTTGATGACGCCGTTATAGCCCAGGATCACCTTCCACAGGAAAACCCGGATCAGGTAGCTGGTCCAGAACGGGATGGTGATCAGGAACAGCCACATGGCCTTTTTCTGCGACGAGACGGCGAAGGACAGGAAATAGGCCACCGGAAAGGCCAGCACCACGGTGGCCAGCGTCACCAGCGCCGCCACCCCCAGCGAACGCAGCATGATGCGGTGAAAGATCGGGTCGGCCCAGACGGTGCGATAGTTCTCCAGCGTGAATTCGCGGATCACCGTCAGGTAGCCGTCCTTGAAGAAGGAATAGGCCAGGATGGTCAGCAGGGGCGCCGCCAGCACCAGCACGGCATAGCCCAGCGGCGGCGCGATCAGGGTCAGCCCCTGAGCCGTCTGAGATCGGTTTCCTGACGCCATGCCCTGCCCTGTGAATCCCTGTCGCTTGGGGTGGCAGGTTTCCATATCCGTGCCGCGAGGAAAAGGGTTTTCCTGCGCTGCGGCAGGCCGGCTTCACGAGCCCTGGAAATGCGCCGCCACCTCGCGCCGATGCGGCTGGGCGCGATGCTCGACCAGGTAGATGCCCTGCCAGGTGCCCAGTTCCATCCGGCCGCGCGCGACGGGGATCTGCAGGCTGACGGGCAGGATCGCGGCCTTGAGATGCGCGGGCATGTCGTCCGGCCCCTCGGCGCGATGCGTCAGGTAGCGCATCGACGGATGATCGGCCGACGGCACGATGCGGTCGAGCCAGGCCAGCAGGTCGCGCTGCACGTCCGGGTCGGCGTTCTCCTGCACCAGGAGCGAGCAGGAGGTATGGCGCACGAACAGCGTCACCACGCCCTCCTGCGCGCCGATGCCGCGCAGCCAGGCCGCCACCTCGGCGGTGAAATCATGACAGGCCGGCCCGCGGGTCGGGATGGTGAAGCTGGTGTTCAAAACAGGCGCTCCAGGGCCGACATGCCCAGAACCACAACCCCGCTGAAGGCCAGCACGACCAAAACCTGCCCGGCAAAGCGGCTCAGCAGGTGCCACCGCCACCAAGCTGCCGAATGCAGGCTGCAATCAGCGCGTTTCAGCCCGTGGTTGAACCCGCTCGCCTCAACGAGAAAAACGAGGCAGGCGGCCAAGAAAACGCTGGTGCCGATCCACATGCAGGCCTCGACCTGCGCGCGATCTGCGCTGCCCGCGGGCATGGCCAGCGACCTTGCATGCAAGGCAATCGCCAGGGTCGCCAAGACCTACATGACCTTGCCGACAGGCGCTTTGACCAGCAATCGCCAGAACTCGCGATTGTTCAGGTCGACGCGCTCAACCCTGCAGAGCCTCGGCGGCTTGCGCCAAGGCGCCCAATCACTCCCCGCCATGGGTTTCTCCGTTGCACAAATACCCAATGAGCTACTCCGCCGCCTCGCCCGGCGCTTCCAGCGACTCGACGCCGTCATGGTCCAGTACGATCCGCTTTTGTGTGCGCGCGCCCAGGTCGCGCAGCATCTCGGCCTGGCGGATGACGTTGCCCGGCCCGCGGGTCAGCCGGTCCATGGCGGTGGCGTGGCTTTTCTGCGCCCGCTCCAGCGCGCTGCCCACATCTTCGACCGCCGAGACGAAGCCGTGCAGCTTGTCGTAAAGCTGGCCGGCGCGGGCGGCGATGGCCATGGCGTTCGACTCGCGCCGCTCGACCGTCCAGATGTGATCCACCGTGCGCAGGGTCAGCATCAGCGTGGTCGGCGTCGCCAGCCCCACCCGGCTCTCCATCGCGTGCCGCGCCAGGTCGGGATCGACGCGCAGCGCCTCGGAAAAGGCGCCCTCGACGGGGATGAACATCAGCACGTAATCGACCGAGCCCTCGTCCAGCGCCTGGTAGCCCTTGGCGGCAAGCCCGGCGACATGGGCGCGAACCGAGGCGACATGCCGGCGCAGCGCGGCGTCGCGGGTCGGCATGTCCTCGGCATTCACCGCCTCTTCATAGGCGTTCAGCGAGACCTTGCTGTCGATCACCAGCAGCTTCTTCTGCGGCATCTTCACGATCACGTCCGGCCGCCACAGCTTGCCGTCGGTGTCGCGATGGCTCGACTGCGTGTCGTAATGCGTGCCGGCGATCAGGCCGGAATCCTCGAGGATGCGCTCCAGGATCATCTCGCCCCAGGCGCCGCGCTTCTGGCTGTCGCCTTTCAGCGCGCGGGTCAGCGCCACCGCCTCGCGCGAGATGTCCTCGGAGCGCTTGTGCAGGTATTCGATCTGCTCGCGCAGCCTTGCGCGTTCCTCGTCCGTGGCCTTGTTGCGGGCCTGAAGCTCGGTCTGGAAGCGGTGGACCTGGTCGCGAAACGGGGTCAGCAGGGCCGAAAGCTGCTCGCCATGCGCCTTTTGCATCTCGCTGCCCTGGGATTTCAGCGTCTCGTTGGCCAGCAGGCGGAACTGGCCGGTCATCTCCTCGCGCAATTCGCGCAGGGTGGCGATGTCGCGCTCGGCCGCCTCGCGGTCCTTCTGCGCCGCCAGCCGGGTTTCCGCCAGGTCACGCTCCAGCCGCGAGACCGCCTGCCTTTCGCGATGCAGCGCATCGCTCAGCCCGTCGCGCTCCTCGACCAGCTCCTGCAGGCGCTGGGTCAGCGATTCCGCCCGCGTCTCCAGCCGGCTGACGGCCAGAAGCTGGTCGCGCAGCCCGGCCGATTCGGCATCGCAGCGCGCCTGCAACTCGGCCTCGCGCCGCCGGGCCAGCACGGCATCCGCCGCTGCCGAACGCCGCGTTCGCCACAGCGCAACAAGGCAAAGCGCCAGCGCCGCCAGCGCCGCGATCAACAGCAGCCGCAGGTTGCCCGCATCCGCCAGCCATGCCTGCATTTTTTCCGCCTCGCCCATCGGCCCCTGCGCCTTGTCCCAACCGCGGTTTCGCGTCGCTTGCCGGGAACTGTTCACCTTTTTCCCCCAGAATGCAAGCGCAAGGCCCCCTTCCCTCGCGCCGGTTGCATCCCTAGCTTGCCCCTGAAAACCGCAAGAGGAGATCAGGCATGGTCAAGTCCGTCGCCGTCATGGTGGGGTCGCTGCGCAAGGATTCGCTCAACCACAAGCTGATGAAGGCATTGCAGAAACTGGCCGAGGGCCGGTTGCAGTTCCACCTGCTGCATATCGGCGATCTGCCGCATTACAACGACGACCTTTGGGCCGATCCGCCCGAATCGGTGCTGCGGCTCAAGGACCGGATCGAGCATTCCGACGCGGTGCTGGCGATCACGCCGGAATACAACCGCAGCTATCCCGGCGTCATCAAGAACGCGATCGACTGGGCGACGCGCCCCTATGGCCAGAACTCGTGGAAGGGCAAGCCCGCGGCCGTCACCGGCACCTCGCCCGGCGTGATCGGCGCGGCGCTGGCGCAGGCGCGGCTGAAAAACGACCTGGTCCATGTCGGCACGGTGATGATGAGCATGCCCGAGGCCTATATCCAGTGGCACGCCGAGGCCTATGCCGCCGACGGCAGCGTCACCGACGAAAAGACCGCGAAGTTCCTGCAAGCCTATGTCGATGCCTTCGTGGACTGGATCGAAAAGCACGGCTGAGCCCGGAACGACGAAGGCCGCGCCCTGGGGCGCGGCCTTTTTCATTGATCCGGGCGGTTACTGGTCCAGGAAGGACCGCAGCTTGCGCGACCGGCTGGGGTGTTTCAGCTTGCGCAGCGCCTTGGCCTCGATCTGGCGGATGCGTTCGCGGGTGACGCTGAACTGCTGGCCGACCTCTTCCAGCGTGTGGTCGGTGTTCATGCCGATGCCGAAGCGCATGCGCAAAACCCGCTCCTCGCGCGGGGTCAGGCTGGCCAGCACCCGCGTCGTCGTCTCCTTCAGGTTTTCCTGAATGGCCGAGTCGAGCGGCAGGACGGCGTTCTTGTCCTCGATGAAATCGCCAAGCTGGCTGTCCTCCTCGTCCCCGATCGGGGTTTCGAGGCTGATCGGCTCCTTGGCGATCTTCATCACCTTGCGGACCTTTTCCAGCGGCATCTGCAGCTTTTCGGCCAGTTCCTCGGGCGTGGGCTCGCGGCCGATCTCGTGCAGCATCTGCCGCCCCGTGCGCACCAGCTTGTTGATCGTCTCGATCATGTGGACCGGGATGCGGATGGTCCGGGCCTGGTCGGCGATGCTTCGCGTGATCGCCTGGCGGATCCACCAGGTCGCATAGGTCGAGAACTTGTAGCCGCGGCGATACTCGAACTTGTCCACGGCCTTCATCAGGCCGATATTGCCTTCCTGAATAAGATCAAGGAATTGCAGGCCCCTGTTCGTGTATTTCTTGGCGATCGAGATCACCAGCCGCAGGTTCGCCTCGACCATTTCCTTCTTGGCCTGGCGCGATTCCTTTTCGCCGCGCTGGACTTGGCTGACGATGCGGCGGAACTCCTCGATGTCCACGCCGACATGCTGGCCGACCATGGCCATCTCGGCGCGCAGGCTTTCCACCTGGGTGCGGGATTTCTCGAACAGCGCCTGCCAGCCGCGGCCCTTGTGCTGCATCATGCGCTCGACCCAGGTCGGGTCCAGCTCGCTGCCGCGATAGGCGTCGATGAATTCGCGCCGGTTGATGCGCGCGGCATCGGCCAGCTTCACCACGTTGGAATCGATGGTGACGATGCGGCGGTTGATGCCATAGATCTGGTCGACCAGCGCCTCGATGCGGTTGTTGTGCAGGTGCAGCTCGTTCACCAGCGCGACGATGCGCGAACGCAGCTCCTGATAGGCGCTTTCCTGCGCGGCCGAGAAGGTGCCGTCCTCGTTCAGCGTTGCCGACATGCGGTTGTCCTGCATGTGCGACAGCTCTTCGTAGCCGCGGGCGATGGCCTCCAGCGTCTCCAGCACCTTGGGCTTCAGCGAGGCTTCCATCGCGGCCAGCGACAGGTTCTGGCCGTCGTCCTCGTCCTCGTCCTCCTCGCGGCCCATGGGGTTGCCGTCGGCGTCGAACTCTTCCTCCTCGCGCGCGGCACCGTTGCCTGCGGCGGGGCGGGTCTCGGTCGGCAGAACCTCTTCTTCCTCGCCGTCCTCGTCCATCGAGCGGCCGAAGGTGGTCTCGAGGTCGATCACGTCGCGCAGCAGGATGTCCTCGTCCAGAAGCTCCTGGCGCCACATGGTGATGGCCTTGAAGGTCAGCGGGCTTTCGCAAAGCCCGGCGATCATGGTGTTGCGGCCGGCCTCGATGCGCTTGGCGATGGCGATCTCGCCCTCGCGCGACAGCAGCTCGACCGAGCCCATCTCGCGCAGATACATGCGCACCGGGTCGTCGGTGCGGTCCAGCTTTTCCGTCTCGGCGGTGGCGACGGTCAGCTCGCGCGAGGCCGAGCCGGTGGTGGTCAGCTCGCCGCCCGGTTCGGCCTCCTCGGCCTCCTCGTCGTTCTCGACCACGCGGATGTCCATTTCCGACAGCATGGACATGACATCCTCGATCTGGTCGGAACTGACCTGTTCGGGCGGCAGGACGGCATTGAGCTGGTCATAGGTGATGAAGCCGCGCTCGCGCCCTTCGGCGATCATGCGCTTGACCGCGGCCTGCGACATGTCCAGCGAAGGATCGTCGTCCTTGGCCTCGGGCTTCTGGTCTTCGTCGTTGGCTGCCATGCTGGCTCCCTTGAAGCGGTGATTCGCGAATCGGCGAATCGGGATCGGCTATCGGCCGGTTCTAGCGCGAATCGCCGGCGATTCAAAGCCTGCGACCCGGCGCCGGCCGGGGTGATTCGGCGCAGGCGATTCGCGCGCCTTTCAGCGGCGCGGCTTGCGCCAGATCTCGTTCTTCAGCGCCGCATCGAGGATGGCCCGATAGGCGTCGCTGTCCTCGCCCAGGTCCGACAGGTCGGCCAGCGAGGGGTGGTCGGCCTGCTGGCGGGCACGGGCGGATTGCGCCATGCGCCAGGTCAGGCCCTCGTCGGCCAGGCCCTCGATCTCGGCCTCGGCGCGGGCGATTTCCTCGCGCGCGGCGCGGCGGGCCTCGATCCGGTCCAGGGCATTGGCAAGGATGCCGGCGGCGGCATCGCCGTCATGCGGACGCAGGATCGCCGGGGCCGCCCTCACATGGGGGTCGGCCATGATGCTTTCAAGGGCGCGCTGCCCGGCCTGGGATTGCGTGCCCGACAGCAGGTCGTGGATCAGCGCGGCGCGGTCCGCATCCTGCGGCTCCAGCCGCTCCAGCCGCGATTCGACCGGGGCGATCAGGCCCGGATGGGTGGCGCAGATCGCCAGCACCATGGCCTCGACCAGCGCCTCGGCCTGCTGCCCGTCCATGTCGGGCGAGGACAGCCGCGAGGCGCGCGTGGGCGCCGCCGGCGCGACCGGCTGGAAGCGGGCATTGCGCCCCTGCCCCTGCCAGTCGCGGGGCCAGTCGCGGGCCGGGCGCGCGGCCGCGGGCGCATCGGCGCGGCGGCGGTTGCCGAACAGTTCCCATTTCAGGTTGCGCAGCACGGCGTGGTAATGGTCGCGGGTGTCCTTGTCGGGGATCTTGGCCACCGCCTCGGCAAGCGCCTTGTCCAGCGCCGCGCGGCGCTCGGGGCTGTCGAAGACCCGCCCCTCGGTCTCGCGCCGCCACAGCAGGTCGACCAGCGGCCGCGCCTCGTCCAGCACGGCGCCCATCGCCCCTGCCCCGCGGGCGCGGATCAGGTCGTCCGGGTCCAGCCCCTGCGGCAGGAAGGCAAAGCGCAGCGCCTGCCCCGGCCCGGTCATCGGCAGGGCCAGGTCGATCAGCCGCATCGCCGCGCGCAGCCCCGCCTGGTCGCCGTCGAGCGCGATCACCGGCTCGGGCGAGATGCGCCACATCAGCCGCAGCTGGTCCTCGGTGATCGCGGTGCCCAGCGGGGCCACCGCGCCCTCGAAACCCGCCCGGACCAGGGCGATCACGTCCATGTAGCCCTCGGCCACCACCAGCGGCCGGCCCTTGGCCACCGCCGCCCGCGCCGGGCCGATATTGTAGAGGTTGCGCCCCTTGTCGAAGAGCGGCGTCTCGGGACTGTTGAGGTATTTCGCCCGCGCGTTCGGGTCCATCGCCCGGCCGCCGAAGGCGACGCAGCGCCCGCGCCCGTCGCGGATCGGAAAGATGATGCGGCCGCGGAAGCGGTCGAAGGGGGCGCCGCCATCCTCGGGCTTGGCCGCCAGCCCGGCCTCGACGATCAGCGCCTCGGCGATGCCCTTGGCGCGCAGGGCGTTGTAGAGGCCCTGCCGCTGGTCGGGGGCGAAACCGATGCCGAAGGCTTCGCAGGCGGCCTCGTCCAACCCGCGCCGGGCCAGATAGGCCCGCGCCGCCTCGGCCGGGCCCATGCCCAGCTGCATGCGAAACCAGCGCACCGCCTGTTCCATGACCTCGACCAGCTCGGTGCGGCGGTCGGCGCGCTGCACCTGGCGGGGGTCGCGCTCGGGCATCGGCAGGCCGGCCTCGGCGGCCAGCAGCTCGACCGCCTCGATGAAACCCAGCCCCTCGGCCTCGCGCAGGAAGGTCAGCGCATCGCCCTTGGCGTGGCAGCCGAAGCAGTAATAGAAACCCTTCTGGTCGTCGACATGGAAGGAGGCGGTCTTTTCGCCGTGGAAGGGACAGGGCGCCCACCAATCGCCCTTGGCCTGATTCGAGCGGCGCAGATCCCAGACCACCTTGCGCCCGATCACGCGCGACAAAGGCACGCGGGCGCGGATCTCGTCAAGGAATTGCGGCGGCAGGCTCATGCCGTCTTATATCGGATCACGCCGGCCGGTTGCAAAGGGTCATGCACCCACCGCCCCGCGCACCAATTCGCGATAGACCGCGACCACCCGTTCCTGGTCCAGCCGGCCGCCCTCGCGATACCAGTTGGTGACGCCGGTCAGCATGGCGATCAGCGCCATGGTGGCCAGCCGCGTGTCGGGCACCGCCATCGCGCCCTCGGCTTCGCCGGCGATCAGGATCGCCTCCAGCGCATCCTCGTAGCGGCGGCGCAGGGCGGCGATCTCGGCGCGGTTCTCGGGCGTCAGGTTGCGCAGCTCCATATAGGACAGGAACACCGCCTCGGGGCGCTCCAGGCTGGTCTGGATGTGAAAGCGCAGGAACGCCTCGAGCCGGTCGAGCGCGGGCCGGGCCGGATCGTCGCGCCAGGCGGCCAGCAGCTCTTCCATATGCACCCGCAGCAGGTCGGCCAGCAGCGCCTGCTTGTCGGCGGTATAGCTGTAGAGCGTGCCGACCTGCACGCCGACCTCGGCCGCGATCTGGCGCATCGAGACCGCGGCATAGCCGTGGCGCGCAAACAGCCTGCGCGCGGCGTCGCGGACCAGCGGTCCGGTAATCTCTGCCTTCGAGCCCTGGGTTCTTGCCATGCCGCCTTCTAGGCGGCCAGCCGCGCCAAGAAAAGAGCACATCTTGCCCTCGCCGCCCCGGCAGGCCTATGGTCCGGCACATGAATTTTCAGGGGAACGGCATGGGGCGGATCTGGGGCGCGCTGGCGCTGGCAAGCCTTGCCGCATGCGGCGACATGGTGGGCGACTATCCCGAGCTGATGCCGACCGACCGGCTGCTGGCCGAGCCGGCCCTGCCCGGCCATGCCACCGATGCCGGCCGCGACCCCGCGGCGGCGGGCAACGCGCTGGATGCGCGCGGCCGCTCCCTTGCCGCCGGCGCCGCGCCCGCCGCGGGCGACGCCGCATTGCAGCGCCGCGCCGAGGCCCTGCGCGCCCGCGCCAAGGCGCTGTCGCAGCAATCCCCGGCCGAGGACTGCCCCGAGGGCAGCGCCGATTGCCCGCCGAACTGAGGAGAAGCCCATGCCGGTCATCACCTGCATCGACGACCTGAAGGCGATCTATCGCCGACGCGTGCCGCGCATGTTCTACGACTATTGCGAAAGCGGCAGCTATACCGAGGGCACCTTCCGCGACAATTGCAGCGATTTCCAGCGCATCAAGCTGCGCCAGCGCGTCGCGGTGGACATGACCGGGCGCACCACCGAAAGCACCATGGCCGGGCAAAGGGTCGCCATGCCGGTGGCGCTGGCCCCGGTCGGCATGACCGGCATGCAATGCGCCGATGGCGAGATCAAGGCGGCGCGGGCGGCGAAAGCCTTTGGCGTGCCCTTCACGCTTTCGACCATGTCGATCTGCTCGATCGAGGACGTGGCCCAGGCGACCCAGGCGCCGTTCTGGTTCCAGCTTTACGTCATGCGCGACCAGGAGTTCCTGGAGGCGATCATCGAGCGGGCCCGGCGTGCCCATTGCTCGGCGCTGGTGCTGACGCTGGACCTGCAGATCCTGGGCCAGCGCCACAAGGATCTGAAGAACGGGCTGTCCGCCCCGCCGCGGCTGACCCTGCCGGTGCTGCTGGACCTGGCGACGAAATGGCGCTGGGGCATCGAAATGCTGCAGACCAAGCGCCGCTTCTTCGGCAATATCGTCGGCCATGCCAAGGGGGTGGGCGATCCCTCGTCGCTGGTCGCCTGGACGGCCGAGCAGTTCGACCCGCAGCTCGACTGGGGCAAGATCGCCCGCATCCGCGACCTCTGGGGCGGCAAGCTGATCCTCAAGGGCATCAACGACCCCGAGGACGCCCGCATCGCCGCGGATTTCGGCGCCGATGCGATCATCGTCAGCAACCACGGCGGCCGGCAGCTGGACGGCGCGGTCAGTTCCATCCGCATGCTGCCCGAGATCGTCAAGGCGGTGGGCGACCGGGTCGAGATCCATCTCGACAGCGGCATCCGCTCGGGCCAGGACGTGCTGAAGGCGCTGGCCATGGGGGCGCATGCCACCCATATCGGCCGCGCCTTCATCTATGGGCTGGGCGCCATGGGCGAGGCCGGCGTGACCCGCGCGCTGGAGGTGATCCAGAAGGAGCTGGACATCACCATGGCGCTCTGCGGCGAGCGGGACGTCAAGAATCTCGGCCGCCACAACCTGCTGGTGCCGCAGGACTTCCTGCAGCCCTGGAGCTAGGGTGCCGGGCTAGAATGTCGGGCTAGAATGTCAGGCTAGGGCGCGGGATCGGGCCGGGGCCGTTCGCCCCGCCCACGCTTCCTGTCCTTGCCGAAGCCGGGGATCGGCAGCCGGCCCAGCAGCAGCGCGGCCAGCGTCGGCAGGCCGAGCGCGAACAGCATCAGCTCGCCCAGATGCTCGAAACCCAGCGAGCGGGCCAGATGCAGCGCCATCACATGCATGAAATAGATCATGGCCGAGATCGGATCGAGCCGGATCGGCGGCTGCGGCATGGCCGTGCCCAGCACCGCCACGAACAGGGCCGGCGCCGCGACGTAAGAGCTGATCGGGATGTCCAGCATCACCTGGTCGCTGCGCCAGGCCTGCACCAGCCAGGACTCGGCCATCAGCAGCCCGGCCCCGGCGGCGGTGGCGGCCAGCACCAGCCAGCGCGGCGGCAGCCCCGCCATCCCCAGCCGCGCCATGCGCCGGCCGCAGAGATAGCCGATGGCCACGAAGGGAAAGCACATGAAGAGGCCGTTCGAGAATTTCTTGACGCCGATAGGCGCGATCCCCGAAAGGGCGACATATTGCAGCACCAGCCCGGTCGCGGCGCAGACCGCCGCGGCCGCCAGCAGGATGCGGTATTCATAGGCCGGCGCCAGCGCGCGGGCGATACCGCGCAGCAGCAGGATCACCGCCCCGGCGACCAGGATGCCGGCCATGAACCACAGGTGGAAATAGCCCCAGGCCAGGGTCTTGAGCAGCGAGACCAGCCCATGCACCTCGTTCAGCCAGAAGGGCAGATAGACCGCCATCCAGAACAGGTAGAGCGCCGCCACGCGGGCCAGCCATTTGTTGCCCTTGTCGCGCGCCACCGCAGAATAGAGGAAATAGCCCGCCACGATGCAGAAGGCCGGCACCATGACCCGCATCAAACCGTTGCCGATCATGAACAGCCTGGGCGTCATGTGCGACTGCAACCAGTAGGTATGGGCAAAGGCAACCAGGACCGCCAATCCCACCTTGAGATAGTCCAGCGAATGAATACGATGCAACGCGAAAACCCCGGCCCCGTGTGCTGCAATGCTCTGCAACCGCGAGGGCCATCTGACAAGCTTTTTTCCCCTCGCATGCAAGTGTTTTTTCGCTTCACATCCATCTGACGTCGCGCTATAGGCCCGCATTCGGCCATGCACCCTTGGAGGATGGCCGCGAACCGTCAACAAAGGAATACCATCATGGCCAAAGAGATCCCGGATCTGGTGGCCGAGGCACGCGCGGGGACAGGCAAGGGGGCCGCCCGCCAAGCTCGCCGCGAAGGCAAGGTGCCCGGCATCGTTTATGGCGACGGCAAGGAGCCGCAGCCGATCCAAATCGAGTTCAACTCGCTGCTGACCAAGCTGCGCGCCGGTCGCTTCATGTCCACGCTGTGGAACCTGAAGATCGACGGCCAGGACGACGTGCGCGTCGTTTGCCGCGGCGTCCAGCGCGACGTGGTCAAGGACCTGCCGACGCATATCGACTTCATGCGCCTGCACCGCAACACCCGCGTGAACCTGTTCATCCACGTGAACTTCGAAAACCAGGAAGCCGCCCCCGGCCTCAAGCGCGGCGGCACGCTGGTCGTGGTGCGCCCCGAGGTCGAGCTGGTCGTGACCGCCTCGGACATCCCCGAGCAGATCACCGTGGACCTGACCGGCAAGCAGATCGGCGACACCATCCACATCAACGACGTGGTGCTGCCCGCCGGCGTGAAGCCGACCATCGACCGCAACTTCGTCATCGCCAACATCGCGGCGCCCTCGGGCCTGCGTTCGGCCGACAACGAGGAAGCCGCCGCTGCCGAAGGCGAGGCCACCGAGGCCTGATCGCAGGCCCAGGCAAGGCGAATCACATCGGGCGGCACCCCTGCGGGCGCCGCCCTTTCTCTTGCCGTCATGGCCCGCGGTTGCTAGGAGATCGCGCCTGACGCGAAGGGGAAAACCATGGAACCGATCCATATCATCGGCGCCGGCCTTGCCGGGTCCGAGGCCGCCTGGCAGATCGCCCGCGCCGGCGTGCCGGTGGTGGTGCACGAGATGCGGCCCCAGGTCGCGACCTTCGCCCACCGCACCGGCGATTGCGCCGAGATGGTCTGCTCGAACAGCTTCCGCTCGGACGACGACCGCATGAACGCCGTGGGCCAGCTGCATTGGGAGATGCGGGCGGCGGGTGGGCTGATCATGGCCATGGCCGACCGCCACCGCCTGCCGGCCGGCGGCGCGCTGGCCGTGGACCGCGACGCCTTCTCGCAGGCGGTGACGCAGGCGCTGCAGGCCGAGCCGCTGGTCAGCTTCCAGCCCGGCGAGATCCGCAGCCTGCCCTCCGAGGGGCGCTGGATCGTCGCCACCGGCCCGCTGACCTCGGACGCGCTCGGCCAGTCGATCCGCGACCTGACCGGCGAGGGCTCGCTGGCCTTCTTCGACGCCATCGCCCCCATCGTCCATGCCGAGAGCATCGACATGTCGATCTGCTGGCGCCAAAGCCGCTACGACAAGGGCGAGACCGAGGAAGAGCGCACCGCCTATATCAACTGCCCGATGACGCGCGCGGATTACGAGGGTTTCATCGACGCCCTGCTGGCGGCCGACAAGACCGAGTTCCACGAGGGGGAAACGGCCGGCTATTTCGACGGCTGCCTGCCGATCGAGGTGATGGCCGAGCGCGGCCGCGAGACCCTGCGCCACGGCCCGATGAAGCCGGTCGGCCTGACCAATGCGCATAACCCGGCGGAAAAGCCCCATGCCGTGGTGCAGCTGCGCCGCGACAATGCGCTGGGGACGCTCTACAATATCGTCGGCTTCCAGACCAAGATGAAATATGGCTCGCAAGTGGATGTTTTCCGGCGTATTCCCGGATTGCAGGACGCGAGTTTCGCCCGTCTGGGCGGCATCCATCGCAACAGTTTCCTGAATTCGCCGCGGCTGATCGACGACCGGCTGCGGCTGCGCGCGCGTCCGAACCTGCGCTTTGCCGGCCAGGTGACGGGGGTCGAGGGCTATGTCGAAAGCGCCGCCATGGGCCTGCTCGCCGGGCGCATGGCCGCGGCCGAGGCGCTGGGGCGCGACCTGCCGCCGCCGCCCGCGACCAGTTCCATGGGCGCGCTGGTCAACCACATCACCGGCGGCGCGGATGCCAGAACCTTCCAGCCGATGAACGTGAATTTCGGCCTCTACCCGCCGCTGGACGCCATGCGCGGCGGCCGCAAGGGGCGCAAGGACCGCTACCCGGCCTATACCGACCGGGCAAAAGCCGATTTCAATGAATGGCTTGCGGGGCAGAGTTGAACCGGACGCGGTTCGCCCCCTCGCCGACCGGCCCCCTGCATCTGGGCCATGCCTTCGCGGCGCTGACCGCCGCGCGGCTGGCCGATCCCGGCCAGTTCCTGCTGCGGATCGAGGACATCGACCAATCCCGCTGCCGCCCGGAATACGAGGCGCTGATCGCGCAGGATCTGCACTGGCTGGGCCTCGACTGGCCGCAGCCGGTCATGCGCCAGTCCGAACGCCTGCCCGCCTATCAGGCGGCGCTCGACCGGCTGGCGGCGCTTGGCCTGACCTATCCCTGCCGCTGCCGCCGCGCCGACATCCGCGCGGCGCTTTCCGCCCCGCAAGAGGGCGCGGCGCAGGCCATCGGCCCGGACGGCCCGGTCTATCCCGGCACCTGCCGCCACCGCCCCATGGCGGATGCCGGGCCGGACGACGCCATCCGCCTGGACGCCGCCCGCGCGTTCCGGCACCTCGGCCTCGACGAGATCGCCTTCCTGGACGAGAATGTCGCCCCCGGCCTGCCGCACCGGCTGTCGGCGCAGGATTTCATCGCCGGCATCGGCGATGTGGTTCTGGCGCGGCGCGGCATGGGCACCAGTTATCACCTTTCGGTGGTGGTGGACGATGCCGCCCAAGGCATCACCCTGGTCACGCGCGGAAAAGATCTTCTGGATTCAACATGGATCCATGTGCTTCTTCAGAATCTGCTGGAACTTCCGACGCCGCGCTATCACCACCACCGGCTGATCCGCGACGACCAGGGCAAGCGGCTGGCCAAGCGCGACGACGCCCGCGCGCTGAAGCTGTTCCGCGACGAAGGCACAAGCGCCGACGAGATCCGCCGCCGGCTAGGCTTCTGACGGCTCCATGATGACGACCTCCGCCCCCTCGCGGATGGCGGTGTAAAAGCAGCTGCGCCGGTTGGTGTGGCAGGCCGGCCCATGCTGGTCCACCAGCAGCAGCAGGCAGTCGCGGTCGCAATCCACCCGCAACTCCACCAGCTTCTGCACATGGCCCGAACTCTCGCCCTTGACCCAGAAGCCCTGGCGCGAGCGCGACCAATAGGTGACGCGTCCCGTCTCCAGCGTCCGCTGCACGGCCTCGGCATTCATCCAGGCCATCATCAGCACCTCGCCGCTCCGATGATCCTGCGCGATGGCGGGAATCAGGCCCTTCGCGTCATATTTCAGGCTGGCGGGGTCGAACATCGGCTTTCCTTTCGGCTGCACCGTCCCTATCTAGACCGGGCGGCAGCAAGGGAAAAGACCATGTCCGACAGCGACCTGATGCAGCTCTATTCCCGGCGCATCCTGGCGCTGGCCTCGGACATCCCGCATCTGGGCAAGCTTGACCATGCGACAGGCAGCGCCCATCGCCGCTCGCCGCAATGCGGCTCATCGGTGACGGCACATGTGGCGATGCAGGACGGCCGCATCGCCGATTTCGCGCAAGAGGTGCGGGCCTGCGCCCTGGGCCAGGCCTCGGCCGGGGTGCTGGGCCGCACCGCGCTCGGCCGCACGCGGGCCGAGATCGCGCAGGCCCGCGACGAATTGCAGGCCATGCTGAAATCCGGCGGCCCCGCCCCCGCCGCCCCCTTCGAGGAACTCGAGGCGCTGCTGCCCGCCCGCGAATTCCCGAACCGCCACGCCTCGATCCTGCTGGCCTGGGAGGCGCTCCTGGGCGCCATCGACGCCTCGGCCTGACCGGCTTCTTCGTTCCCCAAATACCCCCGCCGGAGGCGCGCCCCGCCCGGCTTCTTCGTTCCCCAAATACTCCCGCCGGAGGCGATAAAAAAGAAAGCCGGCCCGCAGGGGACCGGCAGTTGCGCGCAGGATCGTCCGGGGAAAGGGACCGGCCCCAGGCGAAGGGCCGTCGATTGCGCGGGGCAGTAGGGATCAGGCTGCCAGGATCGAAGGCAGCGAAAACAGGATGATCGCCGTCACCGAGATCGCGACAGTGCCGAGCAGGTCAGAGAGGGATTCGCGGGTCATGAGGTCTCTCCACGGTTCGTTTACGGTTTGTTCTCATGAGTCGGGAACAAAGTAAAGAACTTTTTAAGAACATCCTGCGAACATCTATCCGGCAGTGATCAGGCGGATGGCGCGGTCCTGTTCCATCAGCCACAGAAGCAGCCGCACCGCCTGGCCGCGCTCGCTCTCCATCGCAGGGTCGCGCTCCAGGAAGCTCTGCGCATCCTTGCGCGCCAGGGCCATCAGCCCGGCCTGGCGTTCCAGGTCGGCGATGCGGAATCGCGGCAGGCCGGATTGCGCCGTGCCGATCACGTCGCCGGCGCCGCGCATGGCCAGGTCTTCCTCGGCGATGCGGAAACCGTCCTCGGTCTCGCGCAGGATCGTCAGCCGCCGCCGCCCGGTTTCCGACAGCGGCTCGTGATACATCAGCAGGCAGCTCGACGCGCCCGAACCGCGCCCGACCCGGCCGCGCAGCTGGTGCAATTGCGCCAGGCCGAAGCTTTCGGCGCGCTCGATCACCATGATCGTCGCCTCGGGCACGTCCACGCCGACCTCGATCACCGTGGTCGCGACCAGGATGCGCGCCCGCCCGGCGGCGAAATCGGCCATGGCGGCATCGCGTTCCTCGGCCGGCATCTGGCCATGCACCATCCGCACCTGCGCGCCGAATCGCGCCCGCAGCTCCTGGAAGCGCGCCTCGGCCGCGGTCAGGTCCACCGCCTCGCTTTCCTCGACCAGCGGGCAGACCCAATAGGCCCGCGCCCCGCCATCCAGCGCACGGGCCAGATGCGCCACCACCTCTGCCATGCGCGCGTCCGAGATCACCGTGGTGCGGATCGGCTGCCGCCCCGCGGGCTTTTCGTCCAGCACCGACAGGTCCATGTCGCCGAATTGCGCCAGCGCCAGCGAACGCGGGATCGGCGTCGCCGTCATCACCAGCATGTCGGGCGGCTGGTGCCCGCCCTTGGCGCCCAGTTCCATGCGCTGGTTGACGCCGAAGCGGTGCTGCTCGTCGACGATGGCCAGCCGCAGGTCGTGGAACTCGACCGATTTCTGGATCACCGCATGGGTGCCGACCAGGATGTCGATGCGGCCCTCGGCCAGGTCGGTCAGGATATTGGCGCGCGCATCGCCCTTGTCGCGGCCGGTCAGCGCCTCGAGCCGGATGCCGGCCAGCCGCGCGAGCGGCTCCAGCGCGCGGAAATGCTGGCGCGCCAGGATCTCGGTCGGGGCCATCAGCACGCCCTGCCCGCCCGCCTCGACCGCGACCAGCAGCGCCAGGAAGGCGACCAGCGTCTTGCCGGCGCCGACATCGCCTTGCAACAGCCGGTTCATCCGCCGCGGCGCGGCCATGTCGCCGGCGATCTCCTCGACCGCGCGGGCCTGCGCCCCGGTCGGCGGCCAGGGCAGCCCGGCCAGCACCTTGGCGCGCAGATGGCCGTCGCCCTGCGTGGACAGCCCCGCCTGCCGCCGCCGGTCGCGCCGCAACAGCGCCAGCGTCATCTGATGCGCGAACAGCTCGTCATAGGCCAGCCGCGCGCGCGCCGGATCGGTCGGCGACAGGCCCGCCGGCCCCTGGGGCGCATGGGCGCGGGCCAGCGCCTCGGCCCAGGCCGGCCAGCCCTCGCGCGCCAGGACCGAGGCGTCGATCCACTCGCCCGCCTGCGGCAGCCGCGCCATCGCGGCCCCCACCGCCTTTTGCACCACCCCCTGGGTCAACCGGCCCGAGAGCGGATAGACCGGCTCGAATTCCGGCGGCGGGGCCACACCCTCGGCGCCGATATGGTCGGGATGCACCATCTGCGCCACGCCGTCGAACAGCTCGACCTTGCCGGACACCAGCCGCCGCGCGCCCAAGGGCAGCTGGCTTTCGATCCAGTCCTTGCGCGGATGGAAGAAGACCAGCAGCAGGTCGGCGCTGCCGTCCGAGCAAAGCACCCGCCAGGGCCGGCCCTTGGCCGTGGGCGGGCTGTGGCGCTGCACGGTGACGGCCACGGTGACGATCTCGGGCGGGCGGGCCTCGACCAGCCGGGCGATCGGGCGGCGGCGGATGCCGGAATGCGGCAAGGTCAGGACCAGGTCGCGCAGCCGGGTCACGCCCATCTGGGCAAAGGATTCGGCCGCGCGCGGGCCGACGCCGGGCAGGGTCTCGACGCCCGCGAACAGCGGGAACAGCACCGGCGGCCGGCCCGTCACCCCTGGGCGATCGCCAGCCATTCGTCCTCGTCGATGACCTTGATGCCAAGCTCGGCCGCCTTCTTCGCCTTCGACCCCGCGCCCGGCCCGGCGATCAGCAGGTCGGTCTTGGCCGAGACCGAGCCCGCGACATGGGCGCCAAGCGCCTCGGCCCGCGCCTTGGCCTCGGCCCGCGTCATCTTTTCCAGCGTGCCGGTAAAGACCAGCGTCTTGCCGGTGATGGCGCTGTCGGTGGCGCGCGCCTCGGGCGGCAGCACGGTCAGATGCGCGACCAGCCGGTCGATCGCCGCCCGCTCGCGCTCATTGGCAAAGGCGTCCGAAAGCGACATGGCCAGCACCGGGCCGATGCCGTCGGCGGCGATCAGCCCGGCCCAGGCATTCGCCGCATCGGCCGGCAGGTCGGCCTGCGCCAAGGCGGCGGCGCGCGCCTCCGCAGGGCGGGCGCGACGGCCCTCGGCCTGCGCGGCCTCGCGTTCGGCCTGGACCGCCTCCTCGGCGGCGCGATGGGCGATGGCGGCCGGGCGCGCGGTGTCGAGCGCCGCCTCCAGCGCCTGCCAGCTGCCGTAATGGCGGGCCAGATCCTGCGCCGCGACCTCGCCGACATGGCGGATGCCGAGCGCGAACAAGAGCCGCGCCAGCGGGATCTCGCGGCGCTTCTGGATGGCCTGGAACAGGCTCGCGGCGCTTTTCTCGCCCCAGCCCTCGCGATTCTTCAGCTGCCGGGGCTGGCCGGGGCCATAGCGATCCTCCAGGGTGAAGATGTCGGCCGGCTCGGCGATCCAGCCGTCGCGGAACAGCTCCTCGACCAGCTTGGCGCCCAGCCCCTCGATGTCGAAGGCGGCACGCGAGACGAAATGGCGCAGCTTCTCGACCGCCTGGGCCGGGCAGATCAGCCCGCCGGTGCAGCGGCGGATCGAATCGCCCTCTTCCCGGATCGCGGGCGAGCCGCATTCCGGGCAGGTGGCCGGAAAGGCATAGGGCGCGGCCTCGGGCGGGCGCTTGGCCAGGTCCACGTCCGCGACCTTGGGGATCACGTCGCCGGCGCGATAGACCTCGACCCAGTCGCCGATGCGGATGTCCTTGCCGCCGCGGATCTCGCTGCCGTCGGCGCCGCGGCCGGCGATGTAATCCTCGTTATGCAGGGTGGCGTTCGAGACGACGACACCGCCCACCGTCACCGGATGCAGCCGCGCCACCGGGCTCAGCGCGCCGGTGCGGCCGACTTGGATGTCGATGGCTTCCAGCCGGGTCCAGGCGCGCTCGGCCGGGAACTTGTGCGCGAGCGCCCATCGCGGCGTGGTCGAGCGCATGCCCAGCCGCGCCTGATAGCCAAGCTCGTTCACCTTGTAGACCACGCCGTCGATGTCATAGCCCAAGGTCGCGCGCATCTGCTCGATCTCGGCCCAGGCGGCCAGCATGTCCTGGACCGAGGCGCAGATCCGGGTCAGCGGATTGGTCTGGAAGCCGAAATCCTGCATCCGCCGCACCGCCTCCATCTGCGTGCGGGCAAAGGGCGCGCTGACCTCGCCCCAGGCATAGGCAAAGAAGCGCAGGGGCCGCGATGCCGTCACCGCAGGGTCGAGCTGGCGCAGCGAGCCCGCCGCCGCATTGCGCGGGTTGGCAAAGACTCGGCCGCTGTCGGACTGGTTCAGCTTTTCGAAATCGACATGCGACATGTAGACCTCGCCGCGGATCTCCAGCACGTCGGGCCAGTCGTCGCCGGCAAGCTGGCCGGGAATGTCGGCGATGGTGCGGGCGTTGGCGGTCACGTTCTCGCCCACCGCCCCGTCGCCGCGGGTCGCGGCCTGGACCAGCCGCCCGCCTTCGTAGCGCAGCGACAGCGACAACCCGTCGATCTTGGGCTCGGCGGTGATCTCCAGCGCCGCGCCGGGGGCGAGGTTCAGGAATGAGCGCACCCGCTGCACGAAGGCTTCGACATCGCCCTGGGTAAAGCCGTTTTCCAGCGACAGCATCGGCAGGCGATGCGGGATCTTGGCAAAGCGCGTATCGGGCGTGGCGCCGACCTGCTCGGTCGGGCTGCCGGGATGGGCCAGATGGGGAAAGCGCGCCTCGATCTCTTCCAGCCGGCGCTTGCAGGCGTCGTATTCGGCATCGCTGATGAAGGGCGCATCTTCCTGGTAATAGGCCAGGTTCGCCCGCGCCACCTCGTCGCTCAGCCGGGCGTGCTCGGCCTCGGCGGCCTCGGCGTCCAGGCTGGAGACGGGCGGCAGGGCCGCAGCCGGCGCTGCCGGCTCCCCCGCCGGAACCGCCCGATCCTCGTCATCTCCGGCCATCTGCCCTCCGCCTTCTGTCGGCCTTGCGGGCCGTGATCTGCGCAGCAGGTGATACCGGGGCGAAGGCCGGATTGTCCAGCGCCCGGCCCCGCGGTCTTCCGCGACCCCGAAGCCCCGCCGGGCTCAGGCGCGCAGGGCCATGCGTTCGGGGTTCCGCGTCTCGGAGGCCGGGTCGCGCAGGACATAGCCCCTGCCCCAGACCGTCTCGATATGGCTTTCGCCGTTCATCGCCGCCGCCAGCTTCTTGCGCAGCTTGCAGACGAAGACGTCGATGATCTTCAGCTCGGGCTCGTCCATGCCGCCGTAAAGATGGTTCAGGAACATCTCCTTGGTCAGCGTCGTGCCCTTGCGCAGGCTCAGAAGCTCCAGGATCTGGTATTCCTTGCCGGTCAGATTGACCGCGCGCCCGCCCACCTCGACCGAGCGTGCGTCCAGGTTCACCACCATCTCGCCGGTGCGGATCACCGACTGGCTATGGCCCTTGGAACGGCGGATGATGGCCTGGATGCGGGCGACCAGCTCCTCGCGGTTGAAGGGCTTGGTCATGTAGTCGTCGGCACCGAAGCCAAAGCCGCGCAGCTTGCTTTCGGTGTCGTCCGAGCCGGTCAGGATCAGGATCGGCGTGTCGATGCGGGACATGCGGATCTGGCGCAGGACCTCCATGCCGTGCATGTCCGGCAGGTCCAGGTCCAGCAGGATCAGGTCGTAGTCATAGAGCTTGGCAAGGTCGATTCCCTCCTCGCCCATGTCGGTGCGATAAACATTATAACTCGCGTTCGTCAGCATCAGCTCGATGCTGCGCGCCGTGGTCGGATCATCCTCGACCAGAAGGATTCGCATGTCATTTCCCCTTGCTAACCAGGCTACTGGCAAAACCTCTCAGCAAAAGGTTAATATCACGTTACCGGCTTATTTATCAAATTTGTCTCAACTTACGGTTGCCGAAATTTCTGCAGATGCGTGATTTTCAGCGCATTGCGGCCATGCTGGCGAAAGGCGCTGGCCCAGGCGTCGAACTCTTCCTCGGTCAGGCCATAGCGGCGAATCGCCTCGTCCCGCGACAAGAGGCCGTAATGCACCGCATCGACCACCGCCGCCTTGCGGCTGGCCACCCAGCGGGTCTGCGGCTGGGGCAGATCGGCCTGGGTCAGGATGCTGCCATCAGGCAGGATCACGGTGCGCAGACCGGGAGTTTTCTTCAAAAACATCGGCAAGTCCCTGTTCTCTCTGCCTCCTTGTGTCGCAAACTTCTTAAGCCCCGGTGAAGTGGCGCAGGGTTTTTCCAGGCCCGGCCCTTGAGAATTGCCGGTTTTTACCTATAAATGTCATGAACTGCGGGCCAGAGCAGCGCGCCCGCGCAAAGGACGATCCATGACAGCGCCAAGCCCCTCTCTGCGCCATGACGCGCCAGATTCGACCGTGAATTCGCTGGGCTTTGCCAAGCCGCCGGCGCAGACGCGCGTGGTCGTGGCCATGTCGGGCGGCGTCGACAGTTCGGTCGTGGCCGCGATGCTGGCCGCGCAGGGCTATGACGTGATCGGCGTGACCCTGCAGCTTTACGACCATGGCGCGGCGCTGGCGAAAAAGGGCGCCTGCTGCGCCGGGCAGGACATCCACGACGCCCGCCGCGTGGCCGAGCGCATCGGTTTTCCGCATTACGTGCTGGATTACGAGAACAGGTTCCGCGAATCGGTGATCGAGGAATTCGCCGATGCCTACCTGGCCGGTGCGACGCCGGTGCCCTGCATCCGCTGCAACGAGCGGGTGAAGTTCCGCGACCTGCTGGAGACCGCGCGCGAGCTTGATGCCGATTGCATGGCGACCGGGCATTACATCCGCCGCTTCGACGGCCCGCGCGGGGCCGAGCTGCACATGGCGGCCGACCCGGCCCGCGACCAGAGCTATTTCCTGTTCTCGACCACGCAGGAGCAGCTGGATTTCCTGCGCTTCCCGCTGGGCGGGCTGGCCAGCAAGGCCGAGACGCGGGCGCTGGCGGCGCAATACGGGCTTTCGGTCGCCGACAAGCCCGACAGCCAGGACATCTGCTTCGTGCCCGATGGCGACTATGCCGGCGTGATCGAAAAGCTGCGCCCCGGCGCCGCCGATCCGGGCGAGATCGTGGACATGGACGGCAACATCCTGGGCACGCATCGCGGCGTGATCCATTACACCATCGGCCAGCGCCGCGGCCTGGGCATCGGCGGCCTGGGCGATCCGCTTTACGTGGTGCGGCTGGAGCCCGAGACGCGGCGCGTCGTCGTCGGCCCCAAGCAGGCGCTGGCGACCCGGATCGTGCCGGTGACCGAGGTGAACTGGCTGGGCGACGAGCCCTTCGCCGGCGAGATCCCGATCACCGCCCGCATCCGCTCGACCCGGCCGCCGCGGCCGGCCATCCTGCGCGCGACGGGCGAGCGGCGCGCCGAGATCGAACTGCTGGCCCCGGAAGAGGGCGTCAGCCCCGGCCAGGCCTGCGTCTTTTACGCGACCGAAGGGACGCGCGTGCTGGGCGGCGGCTGGATCTCGCACCGCCGCGGCGGCTGAGTTCAGGCCGCCGCAGCCAGCAGGCGGATGCGCTCGACCATGGCGCGCAGCCCGTTCGAGCGCTGCGCCGAAAGATGCTCCTCCAGCCCCAGCCGGCCAAGCTCGGCGCTGGCGTTGATCGCCGCCACCTCGCCGACCGGCACGCCGGAGTAAAGCGCATGCAGGATGGCGATCAGCCCGCGCACGATCAGCGCATCGCTGTCGCCCTGGAAGTCGAAGCGGCCAGCCTCGATCCGGGGCATGATCCAGACCTGGCTGGCGCAACCCTCGACCTTGGTGGCGGGCACCTGCAACGAGGCATCCATCGGCGCCATCGCCTTGCCCAGTTCGATGACATGGCGGTAGCGCTCTTCCCAATCCTCCAGGAAATCGAAGGTCTCGGCGATTTCTTCAAAGGCGGGCGTGGCCATCGGGGCATCCTCTCGCATCGGGCGGCACTGGCATAGCGCGACGGGGCGGCAAGGTCAAAGAGGCTTTCGCGCCCGCCCGACTTGGCCTATCACTGCGCCAAAGACTTGGGAAAACGGGGGCAGCCTTCATGCGGTCGGGAACCTTGGGCATTCTTGCCTGTGCGATGCTGGTGCTGGGCGGTTGCGGCCGCATGGGGGACAGCAGCCTGAACCCGTTTCGCTGGTTCGGCGGCGGCAGCGGCGCGCCCCGCCAGCAGACGCTGGAGCCCGAAGGCGGCTATCCGACCGCGATCGAGGACGGCCGCCTGCCGCTGGCGCAGATCACCAGCGCGAAATGGGAGCCGCTCTACGAAGGGCGGATGCTGGTCGTGACCGGGCTTGCCGCCAGCAAGGGCTGGTGGGATGTGGCGCTGGTCACCGAGGTGCCGATGCCCAGGGGACGCATCCGCCCCGATCAGGACGGCGTGCTGCGCCTGCGGCTGGTGGGCAAGCCGCCCCTGCCCGACACCTTCGCCGCCGCCAACCCGCCGCAGCCTGCCAGCGATACGGTGACGGTGGCGCTGACGCTTCCCAACGCCGCCTTGGCGGACCTGCGCGAGGTGGTGATCACCGGCGCCGGCAACGCCATCACGCTGCGCCGCTGACGCCGGGCCCAGGCCCGGTTCGGCAGCGCGAAAGGCTGCAGGCAAACCGCGACCGGCACGGTGGCGCCATGGGTATTTGAGGAACGGAGAAGACGTGGGCGGCGTCAGGATCTTCTTCGTTCCTCAAATACCCATGGGCGACATTGCCGCATCGCCCTGTCCGTCATCTTGATCGCCAGGCCGGAGTAGCGGGGACGAGGCGCAGATTCGGCCGAATGCAGGCAGGACGGCCGCCGTGGCAGGAAAAAGGCCCGCATGCGTCATGCGGGCCTTTTCGCGGAATGCCGGCGGGTGCGGCCGATCAGGCCATCTTGCGCAGATAGGTCCAGGTCGGCACGCGGGCGGCGCGCGCCACGGACCAGCTTTCCGCATCGCCGAGATATTCGAAGCCGCAATTGGTCAGCACCCGCGCCGAGCCGGGATTGTCCTGGAACGCCTCGGCAAACAGCGTGCGCGAGCCGTGCGGATTGGCCTCGACCAGGGCCGAGACCGCCTCGGTCGCGAAGCCGGTGTTCCAGAACCCCGCCCCGATCCAGAAGCCGAGTTCGGACTGTTCCTTGTCGATCCGCGTCAGCGAGACCACGCCCAGCACCTCGGCCAGCTTGTTGGCCGAGCCGTCGATGGCCCAGACATCCTCGTCCCGGTCAGCCGCCATCGCCCGGCGGACATAGGCTTCGGAGGCGCCGGGCGGCAAGGGATGCGGGATCGAACGGGTTCCCTCGGCCACGCGCCGATCGGCGGTGTAATGCGCGATGAGCCCGGCATCCGATGCCCGCAGCGGGCGCAGGACGAAGCGCTCGGTCACGATCTCGATCTGCCGCGCATCCGAGGAAATCAATTCGTTCATGTCACTATTCTCCCCCAATTACTCGCAATCATATGGGTGCGGCCCCTGAAAACGCGAAGGGGACCGGCCCTGCCGATCCCCCTATTTAGCACCCGAGTGTTGAAATCGGCTTACTCGGCGGCCTCGAGATTGGCGGGAAGCACGGAAATATAGGTGCGGCCCTTGAGGCCCTTCTTGAAGGTCACGTGGCCGTCGGTCAGGGCGAACAGGGTGTGGTCGCGGCCCATGCCGACGTTCTGGCCCGGCCACCAGGTGGTGCCGCGCTGACGCACGATGATGTTGCCGGCGACGGCCTGCTGGCCGCCGAAGAGTTTCACGCCGAGACGACGACCGGCCGAGTCGCGGCCGTTGCGGGACGAACCGCCTGCTTTCTTATGTGCCATGGCTCAGTCTCCTTCTGCCTCAGTTGGCGTCTTCGGCCGAGGCTTCGGCTTCCGACTTCTTGGCTTTTGCCGGCTTGGCGGCCGGCTCGAGTTTGGTGCGCGCGCCGACGGCGGCTTTCACATCGGTCTTGTCGCCGCCTTTTTCAAGCAGCTCGGTGATGCGGACCAGCGTCAGCTGCTGGCGGTGGCCGCGGGTGCGCTGCGACGAATGCTTGCGGCGGCGCTTGACATAGGTGATGACCTTGTCGGCCTTGATGGTGTCGATCACCTCGGCCTGCACGGCGGCGCCGGCAACCAGCGGCGCGCCCACGGTCGCGCCGATCATCAGCACGTCGTTGAACTGGACCTTGTCGCCGGCTTCGGCGTTCAGCTTTTCGACGCGCAGCACGTCACCGGCCTGAACCCGGTATTGCTTGCCGCCCGTCTTGAGAACTGCGAACATTCCGTCTTTCCTTGCTCTGCCGCGTCCTTCGGCCCCTGCCTTGCAGGTGTTGCCGGGGCCAGGCCCCGCCTTCGGACAGCGCACCCATGGTCTCGGGTGAGGTTCAAAATATGATGCCGGCAACGGACATGCGCCCGGCCGGTCGCGGGTATATCGCGGATTCGGCCGGGCAAGTCAACCGAAATGGCGGCTCAGCGCCACAGGTCGCGCGCCTCCTCCACCGCAAGCCGCCGCCCCTCGCGCAGCGCGCCCAGACCGGCCGACATGAGCGGCGCCGGGCGCGGATCGGTGCCGCTATAGGCGCCGCGGGCGCGGTTGTGCGGGTGGCGCGGCGCCTCGTCCAATGACAGCACCGGGGCCGCGCAGGCATCGGTCCCCTCCAGCGCGGCCGCCCAGTCGTCGCGGCTGCGGGTGGCGATGCGCGCGGCCAGGATCGCGCGCAGCGCGGCCCAGTTCGCCGGGTCGGCGCGGTCGGGCAGGTCGGCCTCGGACAGGCCCAGTCGCCGGACCAGTTCCGCCCAGAACTGCGGCTCGATGGCGGCGATGGCCAGGAAGCCGCCGCAGGCGCAGGGATAGCAGCTGTAATAGGGCGCGCCGCCGTCCAGCAGATTGGCCTGCCGCTGGTCCCGCCACAGCCCGTTGGCGCGCAGCCCCGAGATCATCGCCATCAGATGCGCCACCCCGTCGGTGATCGCGGCATCGACCACCTGGCCCCGGCCGGTCTCGCGCGCAGCAAGGATCGCCGCCAGCATGCCCGAGACCAGATACATCGAGCCGGCGGCGAAATCGCCGACCAGGTTCAACGGCGGCACCGGATGATCCGCGGGGCCGATGGCGGAAAGCGCGCCGGTGATCGCCAGATAGGTCAGGTCGTGGCCGGCGGAATGGGCCAGCGGGCCCGTCTGGCCCCAGCCGGTCATGCGGCCATAGACCAGGCGCGGGTTTTCCGCGAAATCCTCGGGGCCGAGGCCCAGCCGCTCCATCACGCCGGGGCGCATGCCCTCGATCAGCGCATCGGCGCGCAGGATCAGGTCGCGGGCGATCCCGAGGCCCTCGGGCGATTTCAGGTCCAGTTCCAGCCAATCGCGGCCGCGGTCGAGCACGTCGCGGTCGAGCGGAAAGATCTGCGGCGCGCCGGGCCGGGCGATGCGCACCACCTGCGCGCCGTGGTCGGCAAGCCACATGGCGGCGAATGGCGTGGGGCCGATCCCGGCAATCTCGACGATGCGCAGGCTGGACAGGGCGCCGGTCATTTGCGGCCTCCGGGGGAATGGTGGGCGGTGAGGGACTCGAACCCCCGACATTCTCGGTGTAAACGAGACGCTCTACCAACTGAGCTAACCGCCCCCCTGCCGGCTGATAGCGCGATCCCGGCGTCCTTGGCAAGCACGGGCGTCACCGGCGCAGCCGCGCGATCAGCGACGAGGTGTCCCAGCGCCCGCCGCCCATGGCCTGCACCTCCTTGTAGAACTGGTCGACCAGCGCCGTCACCGGCAGGCTCGCCCCGGTCTCGTCGGCGGTGGCCAGGCAGATGCCCAGATCCTTGCGCATCCAGTCCACCGCAAAGCCGAAGTCGAAGCGGTTCTCGGCCATGGTCTGGTGGCGATTCGCCATCTGCCAGCTGCCGGCGGCGCCCTGGCTGATCACCTCGACGACCTCGGGGATCGACAGCCCCGCCTTTTCGGCGAAATGCAGCGATTCCGACAGGCCCTGCACCAGCCCGGCAATGGCGATCTGGTTGCACATCTTGGTCAGCTGCCCCGCGCCCGAGGGGCCCATGAGCTTGCAGATCTTGGCATAGGCGGCGATCACCGGCTCGGCGCGATCGTAATCGGCCTGCGCGCCGCCGCACATCACCGAAAGCTGGCCGCCCTCGGCCCCCGCCTGCCCGCCCGAGACCGGCGCATCGACGAAGCCCAGCCCGGCCTCGGCAGCGACCGCGAACAGCTCGCGCGTGACCGCGGCCGAGACCGTGGTGTGATCGACGAAGACCGCGCCCCGGCCCATGCCGGCAAAGGCGCCCGCCTCGCCCAGGCAGACCTGGCGCAGGTCGTCGTCATTGCCGACGCAGGCCATGACGAAGTCGGCGCCCCCGGCCGCCTCGCGTGCGGTGGCGGCCAGGCGGCCCTTGTGGCGCGCGGCCCAGGCCTCGGCCTTGGCGGGGCTGCGGTTCCAGACCGTCACCTCATGCCCGGCCGCAGCCAGGTGGCCCGCCATCGGAAAGCCCATCACCCCAAGTCCCAGAAATGCCACCCGCGCCATCAGATTCTCCCTTTCGTGTCGAAAAGGCGCGTTGATCCGGCCCGCGCCCTGCCCTATTCACCCCGATGAATTTCATCACCCGGCGCGGGGGTCAACCTCTCGTGCCCAAGCTCGGGACCGTGCCTTTTCATGGTGACACTTTTCCGCTGGCTTGTGCGCCTGACGGTCGGGCTGATCCTGCTGACCCTGGCGCTGGTGACGCTGGCCTGGTATTTCGCCATCCGCTCCTTGCCCGATTACGACGGCAGCTATGCGGTCCAGGGCATCTCGGCCCCGGTCGAGATCGTGCGCACGACCGAGGACGTGCCGCATATCTTCGGCCAAAGCGACCGCGACGTGTTCTTCGCGCTCGGGCTTGCCCATGCCCAGGACCGGCTGTTCCAGATGACCGTGCTGCGCCGTGCGGCCCAGGGCCGGCTGGCCGAGATCTATGGCATGGGCGCGCTGCCCGCCGACGACCTGGCGCGCCGGCTGGGGCTTTACCGCAATGCCCGCGCCTCGCTCGAGGCCCAGGACCCCGAGGTGCTGGACGCGCTGCAAGCCTATGCCGCGGGCATCAACGCCTGGATCGAGCAGGTCAACCTGGGCGCGCGCGGGCGCGGGGCGCCGGAGTTCTTCCTTTATCCCGACGACATCGCCTATTGGGAGCCGGCGGATTCGCTGGCGATCCTGAAGCTGCTGGCGGCCTCGTCCAGCGTGCAGCTGCGCCGCGAGGTGCTGCGCGCGCAGCTGTCTCTGGCCGCGCCCGAACGCGGGCAGGATCTGGTCGCCATGCCGGGCGAGCCGCCGCTACCCGGCTATGCCGCGCTTTTTCCGGGCGCCCGCTTTGCCGCCCCGGAACGCGGCGCCGGGCCGCGGGACTGGACGGCGACGCTGGCCGGCTATCTGGCGCCGGCGGCGGGGGCCTCGGCCAACGGCTTTGCCGCCGCGGCCGGCCGCACGGCGGCGGGAGGGGCGCTGCTGGCCAATGACCCGCAATTCGCCCTGACCGCGCCGGGCCTGTGGTATCTGGCACGGATCGAGCTTGGCTCGGGCGGGGTGATCGGCGGCACCATCCCCGGCATTCCCGCGGTGCTGTCGGGTCGCAATACCGGCCTGGCCTGGGGCATCACCCCGGCCTGGATCGACGACCAGGACCTGTATATCGAGGAGGTCCAACCCGGCGATCCCAACCGCTATCGCGGCGCACAGGGCTGGACCGAGTTCGCGACCCGGCGCGAGACCCTGCGCATCCGCGGCGCCGAGCCGCAGACCATCACCCTGCGCGAGACCGAGAACGGCCCGGTCATCCCCGCCGCGCATCTGGACCTTGCCAGCATCCTGCCGGCCGGCCATGTCGCGGCGCTGTCCTGGACCGGCGGCCATGGCGAGGACCGCAGCATGTCGGCGCTGATCGGCCTGATGCGGGCGCAGGACCGCCAGGCGGCGACACAGGCGCTGCGCGGCATGGTCGCGCCGGCCCTGACGGTGACGCTGGCCGATGCGCGGGGCGTGGGCCAGGTACTGGCCGGCGCCCTGCCGCAGCGCCCCGCCGGGCACCAGACGGCGGGACGCATGCCCGCGCCAGGCTGGGTCGTGCAGAACCGCTGGCAGGGGCTCGACCCCGCACCGTCCGAGCTGGCCGAGCTGAGCCCCGAAAGCGGCATCGTCGCCGCGACCGGCGCGGCCGAGCCGGGCTGGGCCGGGCTGGGCCACGACCGGGCCGACGGCTACCGGCTGGGCCGGCTGCGCCACCTGATCGAATCGCGCGAGGTGCATTCGCGCGACAGCTTCATCGCCGCGCAGACCGACATCGTCAGCCCGGTGGCCCGCGGCCTGCTGCCGCTGGTCGGAGCAGAGCTGTGGTTCACCGGCGAACCCGCGGCCCAGGGCACGCCCGAGCGGCTGCGCCAGGACGCGCTGGCGCTGCTGGCCAATTGGGACGGCGCGATGAGCGAGCATCTGCCCGAGCCGCTGATCTATGCCGCCTGGATGCGGGCCTTGCAGGATCGGCTGGTGCGCGACGACCTCGGCCCGCTGGCGCAGGACCTGACCGAGCTGTTCCCCGTTTTCATCGACCGGGTGTTTCGCGACGCCGGCGGCGCCTCGGAATGGTGCGACATCCGCCAGTCCGCCCCGGTCGAGACCTGCACCCAGATCGCCCGGCAGGCGCTGGACGCGGCGCTGCTGGACCTGGTGGCGCGCTTCGGCCCCGACCTTGCCAGCTGGCGCTGGGGCGACCTGCACCGCGCCCGCCATGTCCACCCGGCGCTGGGGGACATGCGGGGCATCTCCTATATCGTGAACCTGATCCAGCCGACCTCGGGCGGCGAGGCGACGATCGCCCATGCCGGCTTCCTGGGCCGGGGCCGCAATCCCTGGCTGAACGTGACCGGGGCCGCCTATCGCGGCGTCTATGACCTGGCCGACCCCGACAGCTCGGTCTTCGTCATCTCGACCGGGCAATCGGGCCATCCCTTCTCGCGCCATTACGACGACATGGCCGAGCTGTGGCGGCGCGGCGAATACGTGGTCATGTCGCTGGACCCGGCGCTGGCGCGGGCGGCGGCGGCGGGCATCACCCACCTGCAACCGGCCGGCGACTAGGGGGCTTGCATCCCGCGCCCGGCCGGGCTTCCCTGCGGGCCGGGACGCAGCGAAGGACAGCCCATGGCGCGCAAGATCATCATCGACACCGACCCCGGCCAGGACGATGCCGTGGCGATCCTGCTGGCCCTGGCCAGCCCCGAGATCGAGGTGCTGGGCCTCGGCGTGGTCGCCGGCAACGTGCCGCTGCACCATACCCAGCGCAATGCCCGGATGGTCTGCGAACTGGCCGGCCGACCCGACCTGCCGGTCCATGCCGGCTGCGACGCGCCGCTGCACCGCAAGCTGATCACGGCCGAGCATGTGCATGGCAAGACCGGGCTCGACGGCGTCACCCTGCCCAAGCCGACCATGCCGCTCGCCCCCGGCCATGCCGTCGATTTCCTGATCGAGACCCTGCGCCGCGAAAAGCCGGGCAGCGTGACGCTGGTGCCGATCGGCCCCCTGACCAATATCGCCACCGCCTTCCTGCGCGCGCCCGACATCATCCCGCGGGTGCAGGAAATCGTGCTGATGGGCGGCGCCTATTTCGAGGTGGGCAACATCACCCCCACCGCCGAGTTCAACATCCATGTCGATCCCGAGGCGGCGAAGATCGTCTTTGCCAGCGGCGCACCGCTGACGGTGATGCCGCTCGACGTGACGCATCGCGCCCTGACCAGCCGCGCCTGGGTCGAGGGCATGCGCGCCATGGGTCGCGTCGGCCAGGCCGTCGCCAGCTGGACCGATTTCTTCGAACGCTATGACCGCGAGAAATACGGCAGCCAGGGCGCGCCGCTGCACGACCCCTGCACCATCGCCTGGCTGCTGAAGCCCGAGCTGTTCACCGGCCGCTATATCAATGTCGAGATCGAGACCCAGGGCGAATACACCCTGGGCATGACCGTCGCCGACTGGTGGCGGGTCAGCGGCCGGACGCCCAACGCCACCTTCATCCGCGAGGTCGAGGCCGATGCCTTCTTCGCGCTGCTGACGGAACGGATCGGCGATCTGGACCGCAGGGTCGGATAGCAGCCACACCTGCCGCGGGCGGGTGGGGGTTTATTCCTCCGCCCCGCCGGGCCTGGGGTCGGGTGCCGCGGGGGGCTCGGAGGCCGCATCGTCCCGCGCCGCATCGTCTCCCGGCACCGACAGATCCTGTCCCGAGCCATCCTGCGCCGCATCGTTCCCCGTCTGCAGCGGCGCATCCGCCTTGGGCGGGTCGGCCAGCGGGCCCGCGCCGTCCCCCGGCTGGGGGTCGGGTTCGGGTGCCGCCGGGGATTCGGGGGCCGCATCATCCCGCGCCGCATCGTCACCCGGCGCCCGCGCGTCCTGCCCGTCCTGCCCGTCCTGTCCCGAGCCATCCTGCGGCGCGCCGTTCCCCCTCTGCACCGGCGCATCGGCCTTGGGCGGATCGGCCAGCGGGCCCGCGCCGATCTCGCGGTCGATGCGCTCGATCAGCACCTCGGTGACGTCGATGGATTGCGAGGCGACGAAGATCGCGCGCTGGTCCAGCACCACCACCGCGCCCCGCTCGCGCATCACCGCCGCCAGGACCGGCAGCACGGCGCGGAAGAAGGCCTGGCGCTCTTCCTCGGCCTCGGCCTGCAAGGCGCGGGGGGCGGCGTCGCGGGCGCGGCGCACCTCGACCACGCGCTTGTCGAACTCGTCGGCCCGCTTGCGGAACTCGTCGGGCGGCAGGGTCTGGCGCAGCGCCGTCAGCTCCTGCTCCTCGGCGGCGAACTGCTCGACCAGCCGCTCGTTCTCGGCCGCGATCTCGCTTCCGCGCCGCTCCAGCTCGGCCTGCACGCGCTGGCCCCAGCGCGAATGCAGATACAGCGCATCCTGGTCCAGCGTCAGGACCGGCAGCACCGCCTGGCCGTTCGGGGGCGGCGTCTCGACCACGATGGGCGCCGCCTCGGGCGTGGGCGTCCCGGCCTGTCCGGAAGGCTGCTCGGGCACGGGCTGGGCGGGCGCGCGCCCAGGCACCGCCAGCAGCGCGGCCAGGACCAGCGCCGCGATGCCGCGTCCCCCGGCCATCAGAACCGGGTCGAAATCGTCAGGTCGAAGGACTGCTCTTCGTCGTAATCCTCTTTCTTGAGGGCCTTGGCGAAGTTGAATCGCAGCGGCCCGATCGGCGTGGTCCAGAAGATCGAGGCGCCGACCGCGGCGCGAACCTTCATGCCGTCGTCGACCTCGACCCCGTTGGTGCCGCTGGTCCGGTCCAGCCCCCAGACCGAGCCGGCATCGGCGAAAAGCCCGCCGGTGATGCCGTATTCCTCGGGCAGGCCCAGAGGGAATTGCAGCTCGGTGCGCAGCGCCCAGAAATAATTGCCGCCAAGCGCATCCTCGTTCGGCGCCGCCAGGTCACGCGGACCCAGGCCGTTCGGCTCGAAGCCGCGGATCTTGCCGTTGCCGGTAAAGCGGTTCAGGAAACGGCTGTCCTCGTCGTCCAGCATATGCACGGCGCCGGTCTCGAACTCGGCCAGCATGGTCACGTTCTCGCGCCAGGCGCGGCTTTCGACGCCGGCGTAAAGCGTGCTGGTGACGGATTTCACGTCGCCGCCCAGGCCGGCGAAATCCTGGCCGGCGCGCAGCCGGTAGCTGGTCACCGGGTCCAGCCCGGCGATGCGGCTGTCATAGCTGTAGGTATAGCCAAGCGCCGAGGTGAAATAGCCACCCTGCTCGTCATACAGGATCTGCGACGAACCGACGAAGTTGCCTTCGGAATCCTCATGAGGCTCTTCGACGTCGAACAGCGTATCCTTGCTGAGCTTGTAGCGCAGTTCCAGCCGGCCGTTCTCGGAAACCGGGAATTCGATTCCGGTCAAGAAACCCACGGTGCGGGTGTTGTAGTCGGAGTTCAGCCGGTCGGTTGTGTTGTACCAGGCCTGCACCCGCGCCCGCAGGTCGCGGCCGAGGAAATAGGGCTCGACGAAGGTCAGGCCCGAGCTTTGCGTATCCGTGCCGGTCGAAAAGGCCAGGTCCACCTGTTGCCCGCGGCCCAGGAAGTTCTTTTCCGACAGCGAGATATTGAAGCCGACGCCGGTCGAGACGCCATAGCTGACGCCGAAGTTCAGGCTGCCGGTCGGCTGCTCCTCGACGTTCACGTCGACGATCACCTGCTCGGGCGTCGAGCCCTGGCGGCTTTCGGCCTGCACATCGGCGAAATAACCCAGCGCGCGCAGCCGCTCGGCCGAGTTGCGGATCTCGCGCGGGTTGAAGGGGTCGCCCTCGACGGTGGCGAACTGGCGCCGGATCACCTCGTCCAGGGTGGTGGTGTTGCCCTCGATGTCGATGCGCTCGACGAAGACGCGCGGGCCGCGGGTCAGGGCAAAGGTCAGGTCCAGGGTCTGGCTGCGCTCGTTGCGGGTGACGCGGGGCTCGATATTGACGAAGTCCAGCCCCTTGCGCAGCGCCAGCGCCTCCATCCGGCGGATGGTGGTGTCGATGTCGGTCGGGTTGTAGACCGCGCCGCGCTTGACCCGGTTCTGGGCGGCGAATTCCGCCGCATCGACGCCGGGGATCTCGCTGACGGTGTTGATGGTACCGAAGGTATAGCGCGGGCCTTCGTGGATCTGGAAGGTGATGTAGAAGGCGTCGCGTTCCCGCGCCAGTTCCGGCGCCACCGCCTGCACGCGGAAATCGGCATAGCCGCGCGAGCGGTAGAAATCGGTCAGCAGCTTTTCGTCCAACGGCACCCGCTCGGGGGCGAAGGTGTCGCGGCGGATGAAGGTGCGCAGGATGCCGGCCTGCTTGGTTTGCAGCACGTTGCGCAGCCGGCGGTCGGAAAAGGCGCGGTTGCCGACGAAGCCGATGCGCTCGATCTCGGTCACGTCGCCTTCGCGGATCTCGAAGACCAGGTCGACCTGGTTGCTGCCGCGGCGGATGATGCGCGGATCGACGCGGGCGGCCAGGCGCCCCTGCGAGGCATAGACCTGGCTGATCGCGGCGGCATCGGCCTCGGCCTGGGCGGGCGAATAGACCCGGCGCGACTGCGACTTGACGATCTCGGCCAGGTTTTCGTCCTTGAGCCGCTTGTTGCCTTCGAAGGCGACGGTGTTGATGGTGGGATATTCCGCCACCCGGACCACCAGCGTCCCGCCCGAGGGCACCAGCTCGACCGTCTCGAACAGCCCGGAATTCTGCAGCCGCTGCATGGCGTCGTTCAGCGCCCCGGCCGAGACGTCCTGGCCGCGCGGCAGGTCCAGATAGGAGAGGATGGTTGCCGGCTCGATGCGCTGGTTGCCTTCGATCCGCACGTTGCTGAAGACAAGGGCCGAGGCGGGGGTCGCCACCATCGCGACCTGCGCGGCCACCGCCAGCGCCGAGATCAGCGCCAGCGCGCCCTTGCCGAGTTTCCTGTCCGTCATCGCCGCCCCTCGCGAATAATGCATTGCCCGGCGGGTTTGCCCCGCCATATTTGCCCCGATGGATACCGCGAAGCGGGCCATGCTGTCAAAAGCCTAGCGCCGCTCAGGGGCAGAAAAGATCGTTGGTGAGGCCCAGAACCATCAGCGACAGAACCGCCGCCAGCCCCAGCGCCGACAGGATGTCCATCACCCGGTCCGAGGGGCGCCGCCCCGCCGCGGCCTCGTAGAGATAGAACATCAGGTGCCCGCCATCCAGCACCGGCACCGGCAAGAGGTTCAGGAAACCGATGGCCGCCGACAGCACCGCGATCCACCAGATGAAGTTGCTGCCCCCCGCCGAGGCCGCCTGCCCCGTGGTCTCGGCGATCGAGATCGCGCCGCCCAGGTTGCAGCTGCCGATCTGGCCGGTGATCATCGCCCAGAGCCCCGAGACGGAGGAGGCGATGATGTCCCAGGTGCGCGCGGCGCCGATCCCCAGCGCCTCGGCGGCGCCGGCGGGCCGGGTCGCCGGCTCGAAATAGGTGCCGCCGCCGGTCACGCCGATCAGCCAGCGCCGGGTATAGCCGTCGTCGGTGGGCAGATCCTGCTCGCGCGCGGCCAGGGTATAGTCGGCCTCGCCCTCGCCCTCGCGCCAGACCTTCAGCAGCACCGGCCGGCCCTCGGCCTTGGCCACATGCTCGCGCAGCTCGTCGAAGCGCGAGACGGGGGCGCCGTCCACGGCCAGGATCACGTCGCCCGGCTTCAGCCCCGCCGTGGCCGCCGGGCTGCGCGGCGCGATGCCGATGACCAGCGGCGGCATCGGATGCGGGCCGGGCACGGTGATCCGCGCGCCGTCGCGCAGCACGGTCCAGTCGTGGCTGGCCCGCGCGGGCAGGTCGGCCGCGGCCGTGCCGAGGTCGCGCCAGCTTTCGACCGGCCGGCCGTCCAGCGCCAGGACGCGGTCGCCGGTCTGCAGCTGCATCTCGATGCCGGGCGGCGTCGGGTGCAGCCGGCCCACCTCGACCTCATCGACCGGCAGCCCTTGCCAGATCGCCATGCCGGCAAAGACCAGGATCGACAGCGCGAAGTTGAAGACCGGACCCGCCGCCACCGTGGCGAAGCGCGCCCAGAGCGGCGCGCCGGTCAGGCTTTGGCGCGCACGGGCCGGCTCGACCGGCACCGAGCCGGCGCTGGCCGCATCCGCATCGCCCAGGAAGCGCACATAGCCGCCCAGCGGGACCGCCGCCACCTGCCACAGCGTGCCATGCCGGTCGCGGCGCGAGACCAGCCGCGGCCCGAAGCCCAGCGAAAAGCACTCGGCCTTGATGCCGCAAAGCCGGCCGACGATGTAATGGCCATATTCATGCACGGTGACGATGACCGACAGCGCGACGACAAAGGCCGCCGCGGTCCAGAGGAATCCGCCCATCGCGTCCAGAACCAGGCTCATGCCGCCCCCTGCCATTGCGCCGCCGCACGCCGGGCGAAGCCGTCCCAATGCAGCACCTCGGCAAGGTCGCGCGGGCTTTGCCCGAAACCCGCCTCGCGCGCGGCCAGCGCCAACGCATGCTCGACCGCCGGGGCCATGTCGGTAAAGCGGATGCGCCCGGCGATGAAATCGTCCAGCGCCTGTTCCTTGGCGGCGTTCAGCACCGCGCCGGCGGCGCCGCCCGCCTGGATCGCCTCGCGCGCCAGGCGCAGGGCGGGCCAGCGCGCCTCGTCCGGCTGGGCAAAGGTCAGGCTGCCAAGCGCCGCCAGGTCCAGCGCCGGCACCGGCAGCGGCGCGCGCGCCGGCCAGTTCAGCGCATAGCCGATGGCATGGCGCATGTCCGGCGCCCCCAGATGCGCGATGCTGCCGCCGTCGCGATGCGTGACCATGGCGTGGATGATCGACTGCGGATGCACCAGCACCCGCAACCGCTCGACACCAAGGCCAAAGAACTCATGCGCTTCAATGACTTCCAGCGCCTTGTTGAACATGCTGGCGCTGTCGATGGTGATGCGCTGGCCCATGTCCCAGTTCGGATGCCGGCTGGCCTCGGCCACGCTTGCCTGCGCCAGCCGCTCCAGCGGCCAGTCGCGGAAGGCGCCGCCCGAGGCGGTGATGGTCACATGCTCGACGCTTTCGAGGTCTTCTCCCTGAAGCGCCTGGAATATCGCGGAATGTTCGGAATCGACCGGCAGGATGCGGGCGCCGGTCTCGCGGGCGCGGGACATGACCAGCGGCCCGGCGGCGACCAGGGTTTCCTTGTTGGCAAGCGCCAGCGTGCCGCCGCGGTTCAGCACCTCCAGCCCCGGCGGCAAGCCGGCGGCGCCGACGATGGCGGAAAGCGTCCAGTCGGCGGGACGCGCGGCGGCCTCGGCCACGGCCCGCGGCCCCGCGGCGGCCTCGATGCCGCTGCCGGCCAGCGCCGCGCGCAGCTCGGCCAGGCATTGCGGCCAGGCGGTGACGGCGATCTCGGCCCGAAGCGCGCGGGCCATCTGGGCCAGGCGCGCGACATTGGCGCCGCCGGTCAGGGCAATGGTGCGGAACCGCTCGGGCCCGCCGGCCCGCATCACCAGATCGAACGCGCTTTCGCCGACCGACCCGGTCGCGCCCAGCACCGATATGCTGCGCATGCTATCAGCCTCCGATCACGGGTAAAAGATTGCCGATCAACAACACAAGCGCCACCAGCAGCGCCCCGGCCATGGCGTCGAACCGATCCATCGCCCCGCCGTGGCCGGGGATCAGGTCGGAACTGTCCTTGACCCCGACCCGGCGCTTGAGCCAGCTTTCCGCGATGTCGCCGAACTGCCCGGCCAGCGCCAGCAGCGGGCCCAGCACCAGCACCGGCCAGGGCGCCTGCCCGGCCAGCAGCAGGACCAGCGCCAGCACCAGCGCGCCCACCCAGCCGGCGATGGTGCCGCTCCAGGTCTTCTTGGGGCTGATGGCGGGCCAGAAGCGCGGACCGCCAAAGCGGCGGCCGATGAAATAGCCCAGCACGTCCGACAGCACCACGGTGCCGACGATCCAGGCCAGCGTCGGCAGGCCCATCACCTCGCGGATCACCACCAGCGCATAGCCCGCGCCCAGGATCGCCAGGGTGAACAGCAGATAGGCCGGGCGTTCGTGTTCATGCGTGCCGTGCCAGCCGGCGATCATCGGCACCAGCGCCAGCGCCATCGGCCAGTCGCCCGGCAGCACCAGCATGGCCAGCATCACCAGCCCCGACAGGATGCCGATCAGCACCGGATGGCGCGGGCTGCGGAACTCGGGGTGGCGCCAGCCGGTCAGCCGCGCCAGTTCCCACATCATCGCCCCGATCACGACCGAAACGCCCAGCCGGATCCACAGCCCCGAGGACAGCAGGAGCAGCAGCCCCAGCATCGCCAGCACCACGCCCGACAGCAGGCGCGGCCAGAGATCGGCCCATTTGTCGCGCCCGCGCTGCAAGGCGCCGCGCAGCCGGCCCGGCCGTGGCCCGCCCCCGCTCATGCGCCGCCGAAGCGCCGTTCGCGCAGCCCGTAGCGGTCGAGGATCTCGGCCAGATGCTCGGGCGTGAAATCCGGCCAGAGCGTCTTGGTGAACTCATATTCCGAATAGGCCGCCTGGAAGGGCAGGAAATTCGAGGTCCGCGTCTCGCCCGAGGTGCGGATCACCAGGTCCGGGTCGGGATGGCCGGCGGTGTCCAGGCAATCGGCCAGGTCGGCCTCGGTCGGCTCGGCCACCTCGCCCCGCGCGATGCGGCCGGCCAGCCGCGCCGCGGCGCGGGTCAGCTCGTCGCGGCCGCCGTAATTGATCGCCACGGTCAGGTTCAGCCGGGTGTTGCCGGCGGTGCGCGCCTCGATCCCGGCCATCAGCCGCTGCAGCTTGGGCTCCAGCCGCTCGCGCCCGCCGATGAAGCGCATGCGCACGCCCTCGGCGGAAAGCCCGTCGGCCTCGCGCTCGATATAGCGGGCGAAGATGCCCATCAGGCCCAGCACCTCCTCGGTCGAGCGCTTCCAGTTCTCGGTCGAGAAGGCATAGACCGTCAGCCAGTTCACCCCCAGGTCGGGACAGGCGCGGACGATCTGCTTCACGCGCTCGGCGCCGCGCCGATGCCCGACCAGTCGCGGCCAGCCCCGGTTCTTGGCCCAGCGGCCGTTGCCATCCATGATGATGGCGACATGACGGGGCCGCTGGTCCCCTCCGCCGGGCTTGGACAGGCTGGCTGCGATCTCGGCCATGCGTCAGACCTGCATGATTTCGGCTTGCTTGGCCTCGAGCGCCTGGTCCACCGAGGCGATCATCTTGTCGGTCAGTTCCTGCACGGCGCCCTCCCAGAATTTCTGGTCATCCTCGGACATGCCCGAGGACTTGGCCTTCTTGATCTGGTCCATGCCGTCGCGGCGCACGTTGCGGATGGCGACGCGGGCGTGTTCGGCATATTGCGCGGCGACGCGGGTCAGTTCGCGCCGGCGCTCCTCGTTCAGTTCGGGGATCGGCAGCATGATGATGGTGCCGTTCAGCTGCGGGTTGATGCCCAGGCCCGATTCGCGGATCGCCTTCTCGGCCTTGCCGACCAGCGCCTTGTCCCAGATGTTGATCGTGACCATGCGCGGCTCGGGCACGTTCACCGTGCCGATCTGGTTGATCGGCGTGGGCGAGCCATAGGCATCGACCATGATCGGCTCGACCATGCTGGCCGAGGCGCGGCCGGTGCGCAGCGAGGCGAATTCATGGCGCAGGGATTCCATCGCGCCCTTCATGCGGCGTTCCAGGTCGTCGGTGTCGATCTCGATCTCGTCGGACATGCTCGGTCATGGCCTCTGTGCTGTGATTTTCGCCGCTTTTAGCCGAGCCGCGCCGGCATGGCAAAGCCTATACGGGTTTTTCAGCCATGCACGCGCGTATATGTGCCGGTGCCGGCCAGAATCCCGCGGAAACCGCCCGGTTCGTCCAGCGAGAAGACGATGATGGGCAGGTCGTTGTCGCGCGCCAGCGCGATGGCCGAGGCATCCATGACCCCAAGATGCTTTTGCAGCACCTCGTCATAGGTCACGTCGTCATAGCGCCGCGCGTCGGGGAATTTGTTCGGATCCTTGTCATAGACGCCATCGACCTTGGTGCCCTTGAAGATCGCCTCGCAATTCATCTCGTTGGCGCGCAGGGTGGCGGCGGTGTCGGTGGTGAAATAGGGGTTGCCGGTGCCGGCGGCGAAGATGCAGACGCGCTTCTTCTCCAGATGCCGGACGGCGCGGCGGCGGATATAGGGCTCGGCCACCTCGTCCATGCGGATGGCCGAGATCACGCGGGTATGGATCTTCAGCGCCTCCAGCGCCGCCTGCATGGCCAGCGCGTTCATCACCGTCGCCAGCATGCCCATGTAGTCGGCGGTCGCCCGCTCCATGCCCTGCGCGCTGCCCTGGAGGCCGCGGAAGATATTGCCGCCGCCGATGACCATGCAGATCTCGACGCCCATGTCGTGGACGGATTTGACCTCCTGCGCGATGCGGGCGACGGTCGGCGGGTGCAGGCCGTAACCCTGGTCCCCCATCAGCGCCTCGCCCGAAATCTTCAGCATCACGCGCGAATAGCTTCCGCGGGTCTTGGACGCGCTTTCCGACATGGTTCACCTTTTTTGCGGCAGTTTCATTGCCGGGCAAAATGTCGCAAACAGGCCCCATGTTCAACCACTGCCGACCCGACCCGAAATGACCCTGCGTCACCCGATCCTGGCCGGGCTGGACCCGGCGCGCCATGTCCTGATCGCCGGGCCCACCGCCAGCGGCAAATCCGCCCTGGCGCTGGAGATCGCCGAGCGGCAGGGCGGCACCATCGTCAATGCCGACGCCTTGCAGGTCTGGTCCTGCTGGCGCGTGCTGACCGCCCGGCCCACGGCCAAGGACGAGGCGCGCGCGCCGCATGCGCTTTACGGCCATGTCGCGCCGGGCCGCGACTATTCCGTCGGCGCCTGGCTGGCCGAGGTGGCGGCGCTGCTGGACCGCGGCCGGCTGATCGTGACCGGCGGGACCGGGCTTTACCTGAACGCGCTCAGCCGCGGGCTGGCGGCGATTCCCGCCACCCCGCCCGAAATCCGCGCCTGGGCCGGCCAGCTGCTGCGCGAGCCCGGCGGATTGGCGCGCATGGTCGCGGATCTGGACACCCCGACCCGCGCCCGCATCGACCTGAGAAACCCGGTGCGCGTCCAGCGCGCCTGGGAGGTGCTGACCACCACCGGCCGCGGCATCGCCGCCTGGCAGGCCGAGACGCCGCCGCCGCTGATCGACCCCGCCGCCGCGCATCTCTTGGTGCTGGACCCCGACCGCGACTGGCTGGCCGGGCGCATCGACCGCCGCTTCCGGCTGATGCTGGACCAGGGCGCGCTGGACGAGGTGCGCGCCCTGCTGCCGCGTTGGAGCCCCGATGCGCTTTGGGCCAAGGCCATCGGCGCGCCGGAACTGGTCGCGCAGCTACGAGGCGAGATCGACCTGGACGAGGCGATCCGCCGCGCGGTCATCGCCACCCGGCAATATGCCAAGGCGCAGCGCAGCTTCTTTCGCGGGCGGCTGGGGGATTGGCCCCGCATCGGCATCGGCCCCTGACCGGCGCGCCCGCGCAAGCAGGAGGGCGCGCGGAGGCTCTATCTCAGCATTGATCCCCTGACCGACGCACCGCGCAAGCAGGGCAAGACATATTAATCTTTTGGCAACCTTGAGATGATTATATCCTTCATCGACTCGCGTCATGAGGATAGCCTTTGGTCATGGATTCGCTGAAAGCCGCGGCTGATGGATGAAGCCCGCCGCCACATCGTCCCGCCCGATCCCGTTCTGGCGCGGCTGGCCGCGGCGGGCGTCAATATCGGCACGATCCTCGAGCCGGCGGATACCGATCCCCGGCTGCCGGCGCCTGCCGCCCCCGCGGGCCGCCCGTCGGTCCTGTCGCCCACCGTGGTCGGGCTGGCCGAGGCGGGCGGGCCCCGGCCCCGTTCCCTGCTGCCGCAGGGCCGGGCGGGCGACGGGCTGCGGCTGATCCCGCTCGCCGGCCTTCACTGGGGCGGGCCGGTGCGAAGCCCGGCTGCGCCGCGCAGCCCGCGGGTCCGCGGCGACCATGTGCTGCTTCGCCCGACCGGCGGCATGGTCGCGATCATGTTCCCGCGCCACCACCATGCGCTGCCGGCCGGCCGCGTCGCCTTCATCCCCGCGGGCACCGCCTTTTCGCTGAAGCCGCCGCCCGAGGTGCGGGGGCTGGCGCTGCTGATCCCGCCCGCCCTGTGCCGCGGCCTGGCGCTGCCCGCGCAGATGCGCCACGGCCTGCCGGCGGGCGCGGATGCAGATGCGGATCTGCTGGATCGGGCCATGGCCGCGCTGGGATCAAGGGCGCCGCACGACAAGGCGCAGGATGCCGCCACCGCGCGCGAACTGGCGCAGATCGCCACGGTGCTGTCACGGCTGGACGAGGGGCCGGGCGGGGGCCGATCCGCCCCCTCGCCCGCCAGCCTGGCCGAGGCGCGGGCGCTGTCCGGGCATTTCCTGCAACTGGCGCGGGCCGAGCTGCAATCCGGCCAGACCATCGCCGAACTGGCGCGGCGGCTGGGCTGCTCGCTGGCGCAGCTCGACCGCGCCTGCCGGCTGAGCCGGGGACGCAGCGTGCTGGAGCTGCTCTACGACCTGCGGCTGCAATGCGCGACCGAGGCGCTGCGCGACGGCACCCAGCCGGTGGCCGAGATCGCGGACCGGCTGGGTTACAGCGGGCTTGGCCATTTCATGCGCACCTTCCTGGCCGCTACCGGCCGCACGCCCCAGGCCTATCGGGCGCTGATGCAAGAAGGCCGCAGCCGCCCCGGCGAGCGCCCGGCTGGCTGAACCCCGCGCATTCGGCTGGCGTGAACGCCCCCGCGCGGTTCCGGCATGGGAACCCGGCCCGCCAGACCGACGACGGGAAACGGCGTCGCGCCCCGTCGGAAAAGGCCGAGGGTGAACGGAAAAAAGCCGCCGGCTCGCGCAGTTGCGCCACCATCGCGGGCTTCGACAAGAGGCCGCTTTGCGGACCGCGGCAATGGGATCACGGAAATCGGGACGCAGATGAAAGACCCGATGGCGCAAAGGCTCGCCGGGGGGGGGTGCCGCCGCCGCGCGGGCTTCGGCAAGCCAAGGCCCCATGCTCGCCGCGGCCGAGAGAGGCTGTCAAAGCGCCTCGAAGGCCGCCCTTTGCCGGTCCGTCCAGCGCAGCCGCAGCCGCACGCCCTCTTCGGCCACCTCCTCGGCGACGATCACGCCCTGCTCATGCAGCCAGGCCCGGCGCCGGCCGTCCGAATGCGGCAGCACCAGTTCGGCCTCGCGGCGCGGCTCGTCCAGGGCCTCGGCCAGCCGCGCCTCGATGGCGGCCAGCAAATCGTCCAGCCCCTCGCCCGAGAGGGCCGAGATCGCCTGCACGCCCTGGGTCCGCGCATCGGTGCGCCGCAGGGCGGCGCGGGTCTCGGGCGACAGCGCGTCGATCTTGTTCCAGACCTCGATCAGCGGCACGTCCTCCTCGACGCCCAGCGAATCGAGGATCTCGCCCACGTCGCCGGCCTGCTCCTCGGTCTCGGGATGGCTGATGTCGCGCACATGCAGGATCAGGTCGGCGGCCAGCACCTCTTCCAGCGTGGCGCGGAAGGCGGCAACCAGCTCATGCGGCAGGTCGCTGATGAAGCCCACCGTATCCGACAGGATCACCCGCCGGCCGCCGGGCAGCACCATCTGCCGCATGGTCGGGTCCAGCGTGGCGAAAAGCTGGTCCTGGGCCAGAACCTCGGCCCCGGTCAAGCGGTTGAACAGCGTGGATTTTCCCGCGTTCGTGTAGCCGACCAGCGCCACGATGGGATAGGGCACCTTGGCGCGGGCCTTGCGGTGCAGCTCGCGGGTCTTGACCACGCGCTCCAGCTGCCGGCGCAGGCGCACCACCTGCTCGTCGATGGCGCGGCGGTCGGCCTCGATCTGCGTCTCGCCGGGGCCGCCCACGAAGCCCAGTCCGCCGCGCTGGCGTTCCAGGTGGGTCCAGGCCCGGACCAGCCGCGTGCGCTGATAGGCCAGCGCCGCCAGTTCCACCTGCAACACGCCCTCGCGCGTCTGCGCCCGGTCGGCGAAGATCTCGAGGATCAGCCCGGTGCGATCCAGGATCTTGACGCCCCATTCCTTTTCCAGGTTGCGCTGCTGGACCGGCGTCACCGGCCCGTCGATCAGCACCAGCTCGGCCCCCTCGCCCTCGGCGGCAGCCTTCAGGTGCTGGCCGATCTCTTCGCGCTTGCCCTTGGAGAACAGCATGCCCGGATCGGGGCTGCGCAGCCGCGTCACCTCGGCCCCAGCCACCTCGATGGCGGGCAGCGCATGGGCCAGGGCCACGGCTTCCTCAAGCGCCAGTTCGGGCGAGCGGCGGGTGCGCGAATTGCCCAGATCGGGATGGATCACATAGGCGCGTGTCGGGCGCTCGCGGGTTTCCGTCGGTTCGCCCAATCAGTCCTCGCCCTCATAGAGGCTGATCGGCTGCCCCGGCATGATGGTCGAGATGGCGTGCTTGTAGACCAGTTGCGACTGCCCGTCGCGGCGCAGAAGCACGCAGAAATTGTCGAACCAGGTAATGACGCCCTGCAATTTCACACCATTGATAAGAAAAATCGTCACCGGAACCTTGCCCTTGCGGACATGGTTCAGAAAAGCGTCCTGGAGGTTCTGTTTGTCGCCGGCCATTCGATGCACCTTGTTCTTATCGCTGGTTTTCAAGACTTAGGCGAGCGGGCGGCGGCTTGCAAGCATGTGATCCCGCCTAGCGCCGCCAATATTCGGGCGAAACCAGCGCCAGGATCGCCAGCGTCTCGACCCGGCCGACGACCATGGCGCCGGCCAGCACCGCCTTGGTCAGCGCCGGCAGCCCGGCCCAGCCCGCCCATGGCGCCCCCGCCATGCCGGCCGAGCCCTGGAAGGTCGGGGTCAGCGGAATCGCCCCGGCCAGCGGGCCGGTATTGGTCAGCGCCGCGATGGACAGGATGGTGGCCGAATCGAACTCGATCCGCTGCAGCGAGATCAGCATCACCGTCACCGCGATGGAACTGGCGAACAGCATGAAGAAGATGAAGGCCAGATAGGCCCCCTCGCGCCGCAGCCGCCGCGCCATCAGCCCGCCGCCGCCGACCGAGGCGGGATGCACGATCCGCTCCAGCTCGCGCTCGGAATGGCGGGCCAGCGCATAGACCCGGAGCAGCTTGACGCCGCCCGCGGTGGTGGCGACGCCGCCGCCCATCATCGCCAGCCCGGCCAGCATCAGGCCGGGGGAACTCAGCCCCGACCAGTTGCGCGCGCCCTGCCATTCGACCGAGTTCCAGCCGGTCGTGGTCAGATAGCTCAGCCCGTTGAAGATCCCTCCCCAGGCGGCCGAGGCGGCGCTGTCGAGCGTGTCCAGCACCCCCTTGGCCCCGGTCGGGGAAACGCCGATGGCCCCGGCGAAATGCCGCGCGAACAGCAGGGCCGAGACCAGCAGCACCACGCCCGCGGCCATGCGCAGCTCGGGATCCTCGATCCAGCTCTCGCTGGCCTTCAGCTCGCCCCCGCCGGGCCAGAAGCGGCGCGACAGCGCGGGGATCAGGAACAGGAAGATCACCACCTCGCCGGCCATGCCGCTGCCCTGCCCGGCGGGGCCGGCGACGGGGCTGATGCCGCTGGTCGACAGCGTGCCCATGGCGCGGGTCAGCGCCACCAGCCCGGTCTCGCCCAGCATCAGAAGCAGCGTCCACATCAGCAGCGTCAGCCCGGCATAGACCGGCAGCACCACCCTGCCCGCCCGCATCACCCGATGCACCGGGTCGGCCAGTTCGGTCTGGAAGGCGGGATGCGACCGCTGGCCCAGGATCGAGGGCTCGGCCGAACGCGGCAGTCGCTCGAACCTTTCGCTGCGGCCATAGGGCGAGGACATGATCTCGAAGCCGCCCACCCGCAGCGGCGCCAGCAGCGCGATGGCCGCGACCAGCATGAACAGCCCGCCCAGCCAGCCGACGATGGCACGCCACAGGTGCAGCGGCGCCGGCAGCAGGTCGGCCGAGTAGAGCGAGGCGCCGGTGGTGGTCAGGCAGGAGATCATCTCCCACCAGGCATTGAAAAAGCCGGTGTCGGGCAGGGCCATGGCAAAGGGCACGGCCAGCATGGCGGGCAGCAGGACCATGGTGCCCAGCATGGTCAGAAGCACGCTGCGCGCCCGCGGCCCTTCGGGCCGGTCGGCGGTGGCCAAGCCCAGGATCGCGGCCAGGATCACGAAGATCCCCGCCGCACCCAGGAAGATCGAGCCGGTCTTGTGCTCGTCCAGCGCATGGGCGTAGAGCCCCGGCAGCACCATGGCCAGTGCGCCGATCCCCCCCAGGATCACGATCAGCGGCAGGCGCAGCAGCAGTCTCATCCCGGCACTCAGAAGAAGTCGATCGAGACCTGAAGCAGGCGCTCGACCTCGGGGATGTCGGAGACGAGGGCAAAGATCACCACGATGTCGCCCTCCTCGATGCGCAGGTCGCCCGTGGGCTTGACCACGCGGTAGCCCTTGCGCACCGCGCCCATCAGCGCGCCTTCGGGAAAGTCGATGTCGCGCACGGCCCGCCCGGCGATGGGCGAGGTCGACAGCACCTGCGCCTCGATCACCTCGGCCTCGGCATCGCCGATGGAATAGATGTCGCGCACCCGCCCGTGCCGGATATGGCGCAGGATGGTCGAGACGGTGCTGGCACGCGGGTTGATGAAGGCGTCGATGTCCAGGGGCTCCATCAGCGACATCAGCGTGGGGTCGTTGACCAGCGAGATCGCGAGCTTCGCCCCTGCCTGCTTGGCGCGCACCGCGGCCAGGATATTGGTCTTGTCGTCGTCGGTGATGGCCAGGACCGCATCGGCGCGCGGCACGGCCGCCTCCTCCAACAATTCGGCCGACAGCCCGTCGCCGTTCAGCACGATGGTGCGGTTCAGCGCATCGGCGGCATCCTCGGCACGCGCGCGGCTGCGCTCGATCAGCTTGACGCGGATGCGCTCGGGGCGCGCCTCGAGCGATTGGGCGACGGCAAGGCCCACGTTGCCCGCGCCGATGATGACCACGCTTTCCTGCTTGGCCATGGGCTTGCCGAAGATCTCGAGCGTGCGCGGCACGTCCTCGGCCAGGGTGAAGACATAGACCTGGTCGCCCTCGAAAAGCTGGTCGCCCGGCTCGGGCGCGAACAGCTTGCCGCCGCGCCGCACCCCCGCCACGATGGCGCTGAGGCTGATGAACATGTCGTTGAGCTGGCGCAGGGGCGTGTTCAGCACCGGGCTGTCGGGCTCGAGCGAGATCCCCAGCAGATGCAGCCGCCCCTCGAGGAAGGTCTCGGCATCGAAGGTCGAGGGCGCCGAAAGCCGCTGCATCGCCGCGCGCGCCACCTCGCGCTCGGGGCTGATGACGACGTCGATGGGCAGGTGGTCGGTGCGGTAGAGATCGGAATAGATCGCATCCAGATAGGCCGAGCTGCGCAGCCGCGCGATCTTGCGCGGCACCTGGAAGACGGAATGGGCGACCTGGCAGGTGACCATGTTGACCTCGTCCGAATGGGTCGCGGCGATGATCAGGTCTGCGTCCCGCGCCCCCGCCCGGTCCAGCACGTCGGGGTGGCTGGCAAAGCCGGTCACGCCCTGCACGTCCAGCGCATCGGTGGCGCGCCGGATCAGCTCGGCATTGGTGTCGATGATGGTGACATCGTTGCGCTCGCCCGCAAGATGGCGTGCGATGTGCCAGCCGACCTGCCCCGCCCCGCAGATGATGATCTTCATTCCGGCCCCGGTTCATGCCCTTCGTGAGGCGCGATCCTAGCGCGCGGCGCGGGCGACGGATACAGGGAAAGCGTCAGGACCACCCGTGCGCCTTTGATGCGTGCTGGACGGTCGCATGGGTATTTGCAGAACGAAGAAGTCGTTAAGGGTTTTTCAATCTTTTGCGCCTAGCCTGGTTGCGCGGTACAGGCTGGGGAGCCGATGACCGCGAACGGAGAAGTCGCCCCGGTCATTTGGCCAAAACCTGTCCCGCCTGAACCGTGGGGGTGGCCGGGGCGCAGTTTCCGGCCTTCTCTGTTCCATAAATACCCATGCGACCGCGCCACCGGCATGGCACCGCCATCATTTCCCCATCAGCTCCTCCTCGACGCGCATGCCGCCGACGACGCCGAGCGACTTGAGCTTGCGATGCAGCGCCGAGCGCTCCATGCCGACGAATTGCGCCGTGCGGCTGATATTGCCGCCGAAGCGGTTGATCTGCGCCAGCAGGTATTCCCGCTCGAAGAGTTCGCGCGCCTCGCGCAGCGCCAGGCTGGTGATCTGCGGGCCGAGCGCCAGGGCCTCGCTGGTGCTGGTGCTGCCGTTCTGGCCTTCCAGTTCCGAGGGCTGGATCGGCCCGGTGCCGTCGCCCAGGATCAGCACCCGCTCGATCACGTTGCGCAACTGGCGGATATTGCCCGGCCAGTTCATCGCCTGCAGCGCGGCGCAGGTCTCCTCGGGCAGCGCGCGCGCCGGCAGGCCCTGGGCCGCATGGAACTGCTCGATGAAATGCGTGGCCAGCAGCGGGATGTCGTCGCGCCGCTCGGCCAGCGAGGGCACCGCCACCGGCACCACGTTCAGCCGGTCGTAAAGCTCCTGACGGAAGCGGCCGGCGGCGATCTCGGCCGAAAGGTCGCGGTTGGTCGAGGAGATCACCCGCAGGTCCACCCGCACCTTGTCGGTGCCGCCGGCGCGCTGGAACTGCTGCTCGGTCAGCACGCGCAGGATCTTGGGCTGGGTGCCCAGCGGCATGTCCGCCACCTCGTCGAAATAGATCACGCCGCCATGCGCCTGTTCCAGCAGGCCCGCCTCGACGCCGCGCTCGGGGGTTTCGCGGCCGAAGAGCACCTCTTCCATGTGCTCGGGCTCGATGGTGGCGCAGGGCACGGTGACGAAGGGCTCGCGGGCGCGCGGGCTTTGGGCGTGGACATAGCGCGCGGCGATTTCCTTGCCCGCTCCCGGCTCGCCGGTCAGCATGACCCGGCCGTTCGATTTCGCCACCTTGTCGAGCTGTTCGCGCAGCCTGCGGAAGGGCGCCGAATTGCCCAGCATCTCGGCCGCCCGCGCCTCGCCGCGCTTCAGCGTCGAGTTCTCGCGGCGCAGGCGCGCCGTCTCCATGGCGCGGCGGATCACCACCAGCAGCTGGTCGATGTTGAAGGGCTTCTCGATGAAGTCGTAGGCGCCCTGCTTGATCGCCGCCACCGCGATCTCGATATTGCCATGGCCCGAGATGATGACCACCGGCACCTCGGGATTGTTGCGCTTGACCTGCTTGAGGATGTCGATCCCGTCCATCTTGCTGTCCTTGAGCCAGATGTCGAGGATCATCAGCGCCGGTTCGGCCGCGTTCAGCTCGGCCACCGCCTGGTCGGAATTGGCGGCGAGGCGGGTCGAGAAGCCCTCGTCGCGCAGGATGTCGGAAATCAGTTCCCGGATGTCCCGCTCGTCGTCGACAATCAGAATATCGCTCATTTCATTGCTTCCTGCTCGTTTTTCTGGCGGCGCGCGGAAAGCCGCACCGGCTGGCGTTCGCGCGGCAGGCGGATTTCGGCCATGGCGCCGCGTCCTTCGGGAGTGTCGGTCAGCATCAGGCTGCCGCCGTGTTCCTCGACGATCTTCTTGACGATCGGCAGGCCGAGGCCGGTGCCGCCGGGCTTCATCGTCACATAGGGCTCGAACAGCCGGGTGCGGTCCTGCGGCAGGCCGGGCCCGTTGTCGGCGATGCGGATCGTCACCGCATCGGGGGCCGAGCGCAGCGAGACGCGGACCTGCGGCACCCAGCCCTGGGGCGGGTTCGCGCGCAGCTCGTCCAGCGCCTCGCCCGCGTTCTTCAGCAGGTTGGTGAAGACCTGCCGCATCATGCCGGCATCGGCATCGACGATCACCGGCTCGTCGGGGATGTCCGAGACCAGCGCGCCTTGCAGCGCGTCGCGCTGCATCAGCTCGGCATCGCGCAAGAGCTTGGCGATGTCGGTTTCCTTGCGGTCGGGTTCGGGCATGCGGGCGAAGCGGCTGAATTCGTCCACGATCCGGCGCAGGTCGTTGGTCTGGCGGATAATGACCTCGGTGTATTGCTCCAGCGCCTCGCGTTCCTCGCCGGCGATGGGGCCGAACTTGCGCTTGAGCCGCTCGGCCGAAAGCTGGATCGGGGTCAGCGGGTTCTTGATCTCATGCGCGACGCGGCGCGCCACGTCGCCCCAGGCCGCCATGCGCTGCGCCGAGACCAGGTCGGTCACGTCGTCCAGCGCCACCACATAGCCTTCCAGGCCGCCGGCCGCGCCGCGCCGGATCGCCATGCGCACCAGCAGGCTTTCCACCCGGCCCTCGCGGGTCAGGCGGATCTCGTCCTGCACCGATTCGTTGACCGATTGCGCCAGCCGCTCGAACAGCGGCGCGAATTCCGGCACCGCCTCGGAGAGCAGCCGGTCATGCGCCGTCGCCGGGTCGAGGCCCAGCAGCCGGGTGGCCGAGCGGTTCAGGAAGTCGATCTCGCCCGCCGCATCGAGCCCGATCACCCCGGCCGTGACCGAGGACAGCACCGAATCAAACAGCCGGCGCTGGTCGTCGGCGGCGCGGTAGCTTTCGACCAGTTCCTGGCGCTGCTGCTTCAACTGCCGGGTCATGCGGTTGAAGCTTTCGCCCAGGGTCTGGATCTCGTCGCCGGTATCGGGGGCGGGGATCTGGAAGTCCAGGTTGCCCTCGCCCACCTGCTCGGAGGCCTCGGCCAGCCGGCCGATGGGCCGCGACAGCCGGTCGGCGAACCACAGGCCCAGCCACATCGCCGCCGCCACGAGAAGCAGCGCAAAGCCCAGGTAGAGCAGCGAGAATTCGAACAGCACCCGGCCGCGTTCCTGTTCCAGCCGCTGGTATTCGCCCACCGTCTGCCGGGTGTCGTCCAGCAGGCCCAGCAGGCTGCCGTCCACGTCGCGGGTGACGTAGAGATAGCGGTCGGCCAGCGGCACCAGCGGCACCAGGGCGCGGAATTCGTTGTTCTGCCAATCCTCGATCAGCACCAGGCCCCGCATCGCCGCCTCGTCGAACTGGGCGGGCGAGGGTTCCTCGTACCAGAACTGATAGCTGCGCTCGCCCCGCGCGCGGATGGTGCCGCGGCCATCGACGATATAGGCCTCGCGCAGCCCGCGCTGGATCTGGCTTTGATAGTCCGACAGCAGCAGCCGCAGGTCGCCGTCGTCCAGCATCGGGTTCTGCCGCGCGGCCTGGGTCAGCGCCCCGGCCAGCAGCTTGGCGTCGTTGGTCAGGTCGCGGCGATGCTCGTCCTGATAGGCCTCGGCGGCCGAGAGCGAGGTCGAGACCACCTGCTGCACCCGGTTCGAGAACCAGCCCTCGAGCCCGATGTTCACCGTCAGCCCGGCGAACAGCGCCACCAGCACCGTCGGCACCAGCGCGATGGTGGCAAAGACCCCGACCAGCCGCATGTGCAGCCGCGAGCCCGCCGCCGACTTGCGCCGCGCCGCGACGATCCGCGCCATGCGCGCCACGACCAGGCCGGTCAGCACGATCAGGTAGAGCAGGTCCGCCAGCAGCACCAGCCGCAGCACAGACCCGCCCGAGGTGGCGCCGGCGAAAGGCCCCATCACGGCAAAGGTCAGGCCCGCCAGCGCCGGCCCCAGCAGCGCGAGTCCAAGCGTCGCGGTATTGCGATAGAGCCGCAGGCGCCGCAGCCTTGCGACGCGCTCCCATGTGTCCCTGGACAGCGTTCCCGCCACCTTTGCCCGTCCTCACGGTTTCGCCGCTGTGCCGCAGCCTTTCTGTGGCCGTTAAGCGACTCTCGCAAGGCCATCTGTGGCTGTTTTACATCAGTTTGCGGCGCCGTGTCACCTCGATATTCAGGTCGGTCAGTTTCTTGCGCAGGGTATTGCGATTGATGCCCAGAAGATCGGCACAACGCAGCTGATTGCCGCCGGTCGCGTCCAGCGCGATCTCGAGCAGCGGCTTTTCGATCTCGCGCAGGATGCGGTCGTAAAGGCCGGGCGGCGGCAGGTCGTCGCCGTGCAGGTCGAAATAGCGTTGCAGATGCATCTCGACCGATTGCGCCAGGCGCATGTTCGCAGGCTCGCCCAGCGGCGGGACCGGCGCCGCGGCGGGACCGGCCGGGGCCGCGGCGGGGCCGGCGGCCGGGGCGGGCGGCACGATGGGGCTGGATTCCGCCAGGGCGGTGCGGGCCTCGGCCTCGGTGATCTCGGCGGCGGCGGCGGTCAGCGCCAGCCGGCGCATCAGGTTTTCCAGCTCGCGCACGTTGCCGGGAAAGGGATAGGCGCGGATCAGCGCCGCCGCGCCCTCGGACAGCGTGCGTTGCGGCAGGCCCTGCGCGGAGGCCCGCGCCAGCAGGTGGCGCGCCAGCGGCGGGATGTCGTCCAGCCGGGCGCGCAGCGGCGGCACGGTGATCGTCACTCCCGCCAGCCGGTAATACAGGTCCGCCCGCAGCCGCCCGGAGCCCACGTCCGCCTGCGGATCGGGCCCGGTGGTGGAAATCAGGCGCGGCATCAGGTTGCGGCCCGGACCGACCTCCCATGCCTCGATCATGCCAATCAGCCGGGCCTGGGCGGCGGCGTCGAAGCCGGCCGGATCCTCGATCAGCAGCGTGCCGCCCTGGGCGCGGTCGGCGGTGCCGTGGATGGTCTCTTCGGAGAGGTCGGCCGAGGTCAGCACGACGAATCCCGCCTCGCGCCGGTCCGACAAGTCGTGGAACGAGCGCGCGACCACGGTCTTGCCCACCCCCGCCTCGCCCGCGATCATCACCGGCAGGTCGGCGTTCAGCACCCGCGCGACCATGCGGAACAGGTTCTGCATCGAGGGCGCATGGCCGATCAGCGGCAGGGCCGGATCGGCGCCGGTCTCGGGCGCCGCCGGGGCCGGGGCCGGGTCGGACTTGCGCAGCCGCCGCGACAGCGCCTGGCCCGCCCGCGCCATCAGGTCCGGCAGGTCGAAGGGCTTGGGCAGGTAGTCGAAGGCGGCGGCCTCGGTGGCGCGGATGGCGGTTACGATGGTGTTCTGGGCCGAGATCACGATCACCGGCAGGTCGGGCCGCGCCTTGCGGATCGCCGGGATCATGTCGATGCCGTTGCCGTCGGGCATCATCACGTCGGTGATGACCAGGTCGCCCCGCCCCTCCTCGACCCAGCGCAAGAGTTGCGCCAGCGAGCCGGTGGCATGGACCCGGCAGCCCGCGCGGGTCAGGGCCTGGGTCAGGACCGTGCGGATGGTGCGGTCGTCGTCAGCGATCAGAACGGTGCCGTCCATGGGAAAACCTCAGGCTTTGGGCAGGGAGATGCGGAAAACGGTGCGACCGGGGCGCGAATCGAGCGCGATCCAGGCGCCATGGTCGGTGATGATCTTGGAAACCAGCGCCAGCCCCAGGCCGGTGCCGTTCTCGCGCCCCGAGACGAAGGGCTCGAAGACCTCGGCGATCAGCGATTCGGGGATGCCGGGGCCGTCGTCCTCGATCTCGATCTGCAGGGGCAGGCTGCGGCCCTGCGGCTCGGCCTCGGTCGGAGCCAGGCGCAGGGTGCCGTCGTAGAAGCTGCGGATGCGGATGGTGCCGCCCCGCCGCGCCCGCCCGATCGCCTCGGCCGCGTTCTTGACCAGGTTCAGGCAGACCTGCACCAGCTGGTCGGGATCGGCCAGCGCCGGCGGCAGCGAGGGGTCGTAGTCGGGCACGATGCGCAGCCCCTTGCCGAAACCCACCGCGGCCGAGCGGCGCACCCGCTCCAGCACGTCATGGACGTTCACGGCCGAAAGCCGTGGCGCCGAGGTGTCGCCGAAGCGTTCCACCTGGTCCAGCAATTCGACGATGCGGCGCGATTCCGCGACGATCAGGTCGGCCAGGTCGCGGTCCTCGGCCTTGAGGTTCATGCCGATCAGCTGCGCCGCGCCGCGGATGCCGGCCAGCGGGTTCTTGATCTCATGCGCCAGCATCTCGGCCATGCCGATGGCCGAGCGCGCGGCCGAGCGCGCCGCCTGCCCCTGCCCCAGCCGCCCGGCCCCGTCGAGCGGCGAGATCAGGATCACCGTGCCCCCCGCCGGGCTGGGCGCAGGCCCGGCATGGATGGTGCCGATGCGGTCGGAATGCCCGCCGGAGCGGTCGCCGATCTCGAAACGTACGCCGGCGCGGTTCAGCGCGTCATGGCCCTCGCGCATCCGCTCCAGGATCGAGCCCAGCGTGGGCACGATGCGCAGCCGCTTGAGCATCTCGGCCCCCTCCAGCGCCTGCCCCAGCGAAGAGCGGCAGGAGATGTTCAGGAAGGCCTCGGCCAGGTCGTTCATCGCCGCGATGCGGCCCTGCGCGTCCAGGATGATCGCCGGCAGCGGAAGCGCCGACCAGTTCGGCCCCACCTCTGCCGGGACAAAGCCGCCGCCGGCCTCCATCTCGGGATCGGGCAGCATGTCGGACGCGGCACGGCTGGTCATGAAGGCGCCTCGGTGGCCGGGGAGTTCTGTTCGGGGACATCGGCAGCGGGCGCATCGCCGAAGCCGGCGCGGATCGCGGCCAGCGCCGCCTCGGGCGTGGGCGCGCGCAGCAGTTCGGCGCGGTTCGGGGCGCCGTTCGCCTCGGCATACCAGCCCAGGTGCTTGCGGGCGACGCGCAGGCCCAGTTCGCGGCCGTAAAGCGACAGGATGTCGTCGTAATGCTCGGCCACCGCCTCGGCCAGCCGGGCGCCCTGCGGCACCTCGGGCCGGGGCGTACCCCAAAGCGCATGCGCGATCTGCGCCAGCCGCCAGGGCGCGCCCTGCGCGCCGCGCCCGACCATGACCGCATCGGCGCCCGATTGCCGCAGCGCCGCGCGGGCCGAGGCCGCGTCCACCACGTCGCCGTTGGCGACCAGCGGCGGCCGGCCGGGCAGGTTCGCGACCTGGCGGATGGCGGCCCAATCGGCGCTGCCGGTATAGAACTGCGCCCGCGTGCGGCCATGCACGGTCAGCATCCGCACCCCCGCCCCGGCCGCGCGGCGCGCCAGTTCCGGCGCGTTCAGGCAATCCGCGTCCCAGCCCAGCCGCATCTTCAGCGTCACCGGCAGGTCGGGCACGGCGGCGACCACCGCGTCGATCAGCCCCAGCGCATGGTCGAGGTCGCGCATCAAGGCCGCGCCCGACAGCCCCCCCGTCACCTTCTTGGCCGGGCAGCCCATGTTGATGTCGACGATGCGCGCGCCCATGCCGGCAACGATCCGCGCCGTCTCGGCCATGGCGCCCGCCTCGCGCCCGGCGATCTGGACGCTGACCGGCAATGCGCCCTCGGTCAGCGCCTTGGCGCGCACGGCGGCGCGGGTGGACGGCCGCGGCGTCACCATCTCGGTCGAGGCGACCATCTCGCTGACCATCAGCCCCGCCCCGCCATGGCGCGCGACGGCGCGGCGAAAGGCCAGGTCGGTGATCCCGGCCATGGGCGCCAGGAAGACCGGCGGGCCAAGCCGCGTGGTGCCAAGGGTGATGGGTTCGGGCAGTGTCATGGGAAAACTCGTATGCCAGTCGGCGGGAATGCGAAAGAAAACGGCTTGTGCCTGATCGGCAGGCTTTTGCGCCATGCCCGAATTTGCCGCTTTTTCATGCTTGATGCCTAAATAGTCGGCAGGCCCGGTTTCGTCAAATGTCGCGGAGCTTCAAGTCGCCTGTCGCAACCGCGCTGGCTTGGACGGGCCGCGGCGGCTAGGCTTTCCACGCCAGCTAGGAGTGCGCGATGTTTCTTTCCGTCTTCGACATCTTCAAGATCGGAGTCGGCCCTTCCTCGTCCCATACGATGGGGCCGATGGTGGCCGGAGGCCGCTTTCTGGACGCGCTGCGCCAGCAGCCGTTCCGCGCGCATGGGTTGCGCGCCAGCCTGCACGGCAGCCTGGCCTTTACCGGCAAGGGCCATGCGACCGACCGCGCCACCATCCTGGGCCTGGCCGGTTTCCTGCCCGAGACCATGGATGCCGAGGCGGCCGAGGCGGCGCTGGCCCGCAACCGCGAGACGAAGATCCTGTCGCCCGAGGGCCTGGGCGAGCTGGCCTTCGATCCGGCGCGCGACCTGATCTTCGACTACGACCGCGCCCTGCCCGGCCATGCCAACGGCATGGTGCTGATGGCGACCGACCAGCAGGGCGACGTGATCTTCCGCGAGGTCTATTATTCCATCGGCGGCGGCTTCGTGATGACCGAGGGCGAGCTGGAGGCGCGCGGCGACGACACCCGCACGGATGCCTCGCCCAGGGTGCCCTTTCCCTTTGCCTCGGCCGCCGAGATGCTGGAGATGGCCGAAAGATCGGGCAAGTCCATCGCCCAGATGAAGCGCGAGAACGAGCGGGTGTATCGCAGCGACGCCGAGATTTCCGCCGGCATCCGCCGCATCTGGCAGGTGATGCGCGACTGCATGGACCGCGGGCTGGCGACGGGCGGCATCCTGCCCGGCGGCTTGTCGATCCGCCGCCGCGCCGCCGCCATCCACGAAGCGCTGAAGGCCGAATCCGGCATGAACCTGACCGCGCCGCATGTCATCAACGACTGGATGTCGATCTATGCCATGGCGGTGAACGAGGAAAACGCCGCCGGCGGCCAGGTCGTGACCGCGCCGACGAACGGCGCGGCGGGCGTGGTGCCGGCGGTGGTGCGCTATTGGCTCGACCATGTGCCCGGCGCCTCGGAGCGCCAGCTCGACGAGTTCCTGCTGACGGCGGCGGCCATCGGCGGGCTGATCAAGCACAACGCCTCGATCTCGGGCGCGGAATGCGGCTGCCAGGCCGAGGTCGGCTCGGCCTCGGCCATGGCGGCGGCGGGGATCTGCGCCGTGATGGGCGGCACGGTCACCCAGGTCGAGAACGCCGCCGAAATCGCGCTGGAGCATCACCTGGGCATGACCTGCGACCCGGTGAAGGGGCTGGTGCAGGTACCCTGCATCGAAAGGAACGGCCTGGGCGCCATCAAGGCGGTCTCGGCGGCCAGCCTGGCCCTGCGCGGCGACGGCCAGCATTTCGTGCCGCTGGACGCCGCCATCGAGACCATGCGCCAGACCGGCCGCGACATGAGCGACAAATACAAGGAAACCTCGCTCGGCGGTCTGGCCGTCAATGTGCCCAACTGCTGAACCGCGTGCAAAGAATCGCGCAAACCGGGGGTTTGGCGCAAGCCGGGCCCTGTCGGCGCTTGCCCCAGCCCTGCCCTTCCTGTAGCCAATCAGCATAAGCAAAACCCACGGAACCGGGACAGAGCAGATGAAATTCCGTTCGGCATTCGCCGTTCTTTCGATGACTGTAGCCCTTGCCGCCTGCGGCGAACTGCCCTTCCAGTCCTCCGAACCCGAGGCCCCCGCCCATTCCGGCCCGCCCGGCGTCTCGCCGCTGGAAGCGCCGATCGAGACCGGGACCGAAGGCAAGCCCGTCGCCACCGCCGAGGCCAGCACGCTGGGAACGGCCATGTTCCGCGCCGCCGGCCCCGGCTGGACCGTGACCGCCGCCGACAAGACCGCCGTCTACGAACGGCCCGGCGCGAAATCGGTCGGCGTCACCGTGCGGCGCATGGCCTATGGCCGGGGGGTCGAGTTCATCGGCTCGATGAACGGTTCGGTCTTTGCGCTGAACATCCAGGCGGCGGAATGCGAGGCGGGCGGGCAGAAGACGCCCTTCACCGCGCGGCTGCGCGTCGGCAGCCAGCGCCTGAGCGGCTGCGCCGTGCCGACCGACACCATGCCCAAGGCGCAGGTCCGCGCCTCGTCGGCCGCCCCCAAGCCCAAGGCCCAGCCGAAACCGGCAGCGCCCGCGGCCAAGCCCGAAACCACGCCCGCGACCGCAACGCCCGAGACGGAAGCCCCCACGACGGCCCCGGCAACGGCACCGGCGGAGACCACCACCGGCACGACGCCGACCACCAGCACGACGCCCGCGGCCGGCATGACGCCCGAGACGCCGGCGACCGGCAGCGCGCCGACGACCGCCCCTGCGGCGGGCAGCACGGCCGAGACGCCGGCGTCCGGCGCCGCGACGACCGGCGCGCCGGATGCCGAAACGCCCGCGACCGACGGTTCGGCGGCGCCCGCGACCCCTCCGGCTTCCGGCGGGTCGGATACGACAAGCGGTGTCCCGGCCCCGACCCTGATCCTGCCCGAGCCGCCCGCCCCGAGCGAATAAGCCAAGATCCGGGCGCCGTGCGGCAAGGCCCGCGCGGCGCCGGCCCACCCGCCGCCTCGCTGCGGGCCACGACCTGAGAGGAGCCGCGATGCGCGCCCATTCGATGCTTACCCGTCGCCTGCTGGCCTCCACCGTGCCAGTTGCGCTGCTTCTGGGTCTCGGCACCAGCCCGGCCCGCACCGACCCGCTGATCGGCAATGTGCTGAACAGCTACGGCCTGCCGGGCGGGGTCGAAACGCCCACGGCCGAAATGCTGCCCGACGGCACCCTGGGCGGCACCGTGTCCTATAACGAATTGGGGCGGCGTCATAACGTCGTCTTCCAGCTGCACCCGCGCATCACCACCGCCCTGCGCTATTCGCGGGTCGAGGGGATGACCGACCACAACGAACTGGACCATATCTGGGACCGATCCTTCGACATCCGCTTCCAGGTTCTGGACGAGGCCGGGTGGCGGCCCGCCGTCGCGGTCGGGCTTCAGGACTTCATGGGCACAGGAGTCTATTCCGGCGAATATATCGTCGCCAGCAAGTCCATCACACCGCGGCTGCGCGCCAGCCTTGGCATCGGCTGGGGCCGTCTGGCGGGCGAATATCGCCGCCCCGACGCTGGTGACCAGGGCGGCAAGCCCAATGTCGATGAATGGTTCTCGGGCAGCCCCAAGCCCTTCGGCTCGATCGCCTGGCAGGTCAACGACAAGCTGAGCCTGGTCGCCGAATATTCCAGCGACGAATACGTGCCCGAGACCCGCAGGGGAACCGAAGAGGCGCCGGGTAGCCAATTCAACCTGGGCGCCTACTACACCTTCAACCCGCAATATCAGCTTGGGCTTTACACGCTGGGCGGCGATACCTTTGGCGCACAGTTCAGCTTTGCGCTGAACCCGCGCAATGCGCCCTTCCCCTCGGGGCTGGAAAAGGCGCCGGCGCCGGTCAAGCCGCGCCCTGCGCCTGCCGCCGACCCCGAGGGCTGGTCGGGCGCCTGGTCGGCCGATCCGACCGCGCAGCCGGCAATCCAGACCGCGCTGGCCGATGCGCTGGCCGACGAGGGGCAGATCCTCGAATCCATGGCGCTGTCGTCGAACCGGGCCGAGCTGCGCATCCGCAACACCCGCTATATCCAGCAATCCGAGGCCATCGGCCGCACCGCGCGGCTGATGACCCGCGCCCTGCCGCCCTCGGTCGAGACGCTCGTCATCACCTCGAACACCGAGGGCATGGCGACCTCGTCCGTGGTGCTGAAACGCTCGGATGTCGAGCGACTGGAGAATACCGAGGCCGGCCGGATCGCCGCTGCCTCGACCCTGGTCGATGCCGAGCCGCGACCGGGCGATCTGGTGACGACGCCTGGCCTGTTCCCGCGCTTCCGCTGGAACCTGGGGCCCTATCTGGAACTGGGGCTGTTCGACCCGCAGGATCCGCTGCGTTATGAGGTTGGCGCGCAGTTGAAGGCCAGCTACGAGATCATGCCGGGCCTGATCCTGTCGGGCACCCTGCGCCAGCGCGCTTTCGGCAGCATGGAGCAGCGCGGGCCGGGGATTCCCTGCGGCTCCGGCAACACACCCCCGCCGGGCATGGACCGCTGCGGCCGCGGCGAGCATTACACGCCCGAGGAATATGTCTCGAACCCGGCCTATGAATCCTTCAAGGGCGTGCCTCGGGTCCGCTCGGATACGCGCATGTATACCGGCAACGACAGCCCGACGATCCCCGAGCTGACCCTGGCCTGGTATGCCCAGCCGACCGAGCAGGTCTATACGCGGGTGACGGTCGGCCTGCTGGAACGCGCCTATGGCGGCGTCTCGGGCGAGGTGCTGTGGAAGCCCGCGAATTCGCCCCTGGCCTTCGGAGCCGAGATCAACCGGGTGAAGAAGCGCGATTTCGACGATGTGTTCGGCTTCCGCGACTACGAGGTCACGACCGGGCACCTGTCGGCCTATTACGAATTCGCCAACGGCTTCACGGCGCAGCTGGATGTGGGCAAATACCTGGCCGGCGACAAGGGCGCGACCATCACCCTGACGCGGGAATTCGCCAATGGCTGGCGCGTGGGCGCCTTTGCCACCAAGACCGACATGAGCGAAGATCAGTTCGGCGAGGGCTCGTTCGACAAGGGCATCACCGTCTCGCTGCCGATTTCCTGGGCCGCGGGCACGCCGACGCGGGATCGCGCAAGCAGCACGCTGCGGTCGCTGTCGCGCGACGGCGGGGCGCGGGTGAACGTGGACGGGCGGCTCTACGACAAGGTCCGGGACGCGCAATCCGTCAAACTTTACCAAGGCTGGGGGAGGTTCTGGCGATGATCGCGACCCGTATCCACAAGGCCGCCCTTTCGGCGCTGCTGATCGCCGGCCTGGCCGCCTGCGGCAACGACGATACCGGCCGGGAGGCCAACCCGCTGCTGATTGCCGCCAAGACGGCCGGCGGCACGCTGGCCGGAATGCGTGGCGGCGAGGCCCAGGAGGCCCCGGCCCCGCGCACGCCCGAGCAGATGGCGGCTGAGGCGCTGCGGGTCAACCCGGCGCCGCTGATCCTGGTGGGCTTCGAATCGCTGGGCCGCACGCAGGTCATGGCGATGACCGGCCAGAACGGCGCCATGCGCACCTATATGGCGCCCTCGAAAGAGGCGCTGATCCTGCGCGACGGCATGGTGATCGGCACGCGGGGGCTGGGCAACGACCTGTCGGTCGCCGAACCGCAGACCGAGGCGCTGATCCGCGCCGGCCGCTCGGGCTCGGCCCCGCGCGTCATGCGCTATTACAGCGGCGACGGGCTGGAACGGCCGCTGAGCTTCGACTGCACCACCGGGCCGGGACCGGCGGCGGGGGTGATCCTGGAAAGCTGCGAAGGCCACGGCGCGCACTTCCAGAACAGCTTCATGCCGCAGGGCGGGCATCTGCCGGTGTCGCGGCAATGGCTTGGGCCGAGACTGGGCTATATCACCATCCAGACGCTGCGCCCCTGACAGGCCGCAAGTGGCGATAGGAAAACCGGCCCGCGCGGCCGGTTTTTTTATGCCAGCAGCCGAGCGGGCGACGAATGGCCGGACATGAAAAAAGGGCTGGCCAAGGGCCAGCCCCTTCAACTTTGCGGAACCGAAGTTCCGTTCGGCGATCAGCTGTCGTCGTCGTCCGAAGCGACGGCGGCGATGACGCCCAGCAGCAGCAGAGCCGGAACGACGAGGCCAGCGTTGGTCGAAGCGGGCTTCTCGTCAACGACAACCGGCTCGACTTCAACGACCGGGGCAACATAGCCACCGGCGAGAGCGGTCGAAGCCGACAGGCCCAGGGCCAGGGCGAAGGTAGCGAATTTGGTCATGATCATGCTCCGTTCAGTACTTTGACGGCTGCCGTTGCCGGCAACATCGCTGAGACAGTCGCATAATCCCAAGGACTTGGAAAGCGGTCTTGATCGGGAAATCACGCGCGCCTCAGGCGACTGTTGCATAATAGCCAACACCCGCCGCGCTCGGCGAGATGCCGCCGCCGGATCGGCGAAAACCCGCGGGTTCCCGCCTGCCGGCCGTGGCCGGTCATCTCCTGCAAACCACTAATGTGGCTGCATAAATCATCGCCGCACAGGCCACGATCGACGGGCCCGCGGGCGTGTCGAACCAAAGGCTGGCCCAAAGTCCGCCAAAGACCGAAACCGCGCCGATCAGGGTGGCGGAACCCGCCATCCGCTCGGGCGTTGCCGAGAATCCCCGCGCCGCCGCCGCCGGCACGATCAGCATGGCCGAGATCAGCAGCGCCCCCACGATCCGAATCGCGATGGCCACCACCAGGGCCAGCGCCAGGGACAGGATCAGCCGCTCGCGCGCCGGATCGATTCCCGCCGCCATGGCCAGTTCCTCGTTGACCGAGGCCGTCACCAGCCGCTGCCAGCGCCAGATGAGCAGCCCCAGGACCGCCGCCGCGCCGGCCCAGATCCAGGCCAGGTCGGTCCGCGTCACCGCCAGGATGTCGCCGAACAGGAACGCGTCCAGCCCCACCCGCAGCGAGGGCACGAAGCTGACCCCCACCAGCCCCAGCGCCAGCGCGCTATGCGCGAGCACGCCCAGCACCGTGTCCATGGACTGGCCCCGCGCCGTAAGATGGGCCACGATCAGCGCCATGGCGACGGCCACGGCCAGCGTGCCCAGATAGATCGGCAGCGAGAAGACGAAGCTCAGCGCCACGCCCAGGATCGCCGCATGGGCGGTCGAATCGCCGAAATAGGCCATGCGGCGCCAGACCACGAAGGAACCCAGCGCCCCCGTCGCCAGCACAAGGCCAAGCCCCGCCAGGGCGGCTCGGGTCAGGAAGTCGTCAAGCATGGGGCCTCAATGCGTATGGGCGCAGGCCGGGCCGTGGCGATGGCCCTCTGCGACATGGTCGTGGTCGTGATCATGGTGATGCTGGTAAAGCGCCAGCGTGCCCTGCGATTCGGCGCCGAACATGGCGCGATAGGCGGGCGCGGCGCTGACCGCCTGCGGCGTGCCCTCGCAGCAGACATGGCCGTTCAGGCACACCACCCGGTCCGAGGCGCGCATGACCACCAGGAGATCGTGGCTGACCATCAGCACGGCGGCGCCGGTCTCGGCCCTGACCTCCTCGATCAGCTTGTAGAAGGCGACGATGCCGGGCTGGTCCAGGCCCTGCGTCGGCTCGTCCAGCACCAGAAGCTGCGGGTCGCCAAGCAGGGCGCGGGCCAGCAGCACGCGCTGGAACTGCCCGCCCGACAGCGCGATGATCTGCCGCGCCTCCAGCCCCGGAACGCCGGTCCGCTCCAGCGCCGCGGCGGCCTGCGCGTCGCCCACGCGGCGCGGCAGCGACAGGAAGCGGCGCACGGTCATTGGCATGGCCCGCTCGATATGCACGCGCTGCGGCACATAGCCGATGCGCAGCCCCGGCGCCCGCTCGACCCGGCCCGAGGCCAGCGCGACATGGCCCAGAAGCGCCCGCACCAGCGTCGACTTGCCCGAGCCGTTCGGACCGACCACGGTGACGATCTCGCCGGGGCGGATCAGGAAATCGACATGGTTCAGCACCGGCAGGTCGCCGCCATGGCTGACCGACAGGTCGGTGGCGCGGATCAGCGCCGTCACAGCCCGGCCTCGGAGCAGCGCGCGCAAAGGCCCAGCAGCTCGACGGTGCTGCGCTCGACGTGAAAGCCGGTGGCCCCGGCAAGCCGGTCCAGCGCCGCCCGCAGCTCGGGCGCATCGGCCTCGGCCACCTGCTCGCAGCCGCGGCAGATCAGGAAGGCCGGCGAGTGGTCGCGCTCGGTCGAAAGGCAGGCGGCATAGGCGTTCAGCCGCTGGACGCGATGGGCCAGCCCCTGCTCGACCAGGAAATCCAGCGCCCGGTAGGCGACGGGGGGCTGCTTGCCGAAGCCCTCGGCCGACAGCCGCTCCAGCACCTCATAGGCGCCCATGGCGCGATGCGATTCCAGCAAGATCTCCAGCGCGCGGCGGCGCACCGGGGTCAGGCGCACACCCTCGACCCTCGCCTGTTCCTCGGCGCGGCGCAGCACGGCGGCCGCGCAATGGGCATGGTCGTGTTCGTGAAACGGATCGGGGGGGGATTCCGGGGCGGTCATGATGTTATATCGTTACATTTCTGCTTGACGAGTTACGATATAACATAAATAACCTTGGCGTTTCTGCAAGTGAGTCCGCCATGATCCGATATTCTTCCCTTCTTCTTGCCGCCGCGTTGGGCAGCACCGCCCTGCCCGCCTGGGCCGAGGTTCCGCGGGTCGTGACCGACATCCCGGTCGTCGGCGCCCTGGTGCAGCAGGTCATGGGCGAGCTGGGCCAGCCCGAGATCCTGCTGCAAGCCGGCGGCGATCCGCACGACTACCAGCTGCGCCCCAGCCAGGCGCGCAGCGTGCAGGATGCCGGCCTGCTGATCTGGGTCGGCCCGGAACTGACCCCCTGGCTCGAGCGCGCGGCCACGAGCCTTTCCCCGCAGGCCGAGATGCTGACCCTGCTGCACCTGCCCGCCACGCATCGCCGGGACTATGCCGGCGATGAGCATGAGCATGAGCATGAGCATGAGGATCATGACCACGGCCATGCCGGGGAACAGGGGCATGAAGGCCACGACCACAGCGGCACCGACCCCCATGCCTGGCTGGACCCGGCGAACGGCCGGGCCTGGCTCGCCGCCATCGCCGAGACCCTGTCCCGGCGCGACCCCGAGAACGCCACCACCTATGCCGCCAATGCCGCCAGGGCCGCAGAGGAAATCGCCGCGCTGGACGCCGAGTTGCAGGCCACGCTGTCCCCCGCCCAGGGCAAGCGCTTCGTCGTCTTCCACGACGCCTATGGCTATTTCACCGAGCATTACCGGCTGGAGCCGGCGATCGCGGTCAGCCTGGGCGATGCCTCGACGCCCTCGGCCGCGCGGCTCCAGGCGATTCGCGCCGAGATCGCCGAGAATGGCGCCATCTGCGCCTTCCCCGAGGCGAATCACGACCCGAAACTGATCGCCGCGGTGATCGAAGGCAGCGAGATTCGCCAGGGCACCGCACTCGACCCCGAGGGCACCGGCGCCACCCCCGGCGCCGGGCTTTACGCCGAAACCCTGCGCGGCATGGCCTCGGCCCTGGCCGATTGTCTGGGCACGGACTGAAATCTGCCGGAAAATAAGGGACAAGGAACAGGCGGGCCTGGAAAGGGCCCGCCTTTTCCGTTGTAAATCGGCAGGTTATGGGAAACACAATTCCCGACTATTTTCCTTTGACATCCCTTAGGAAATTTGTCAGGTTACGATCACCGCGACAGAAACGAGGAACTGGACATGACCGCGACCCGCCCCGCCGAATTCACGCGTCCCGGCGTGACCGCCCTGCAACGACTTCCCGAATATGACGCCGAATTGCTGACCGCCGGCGGCAATCAGGCGCTGATCGTGCTGGGCGACCAGGTGTACAACCTGCGCATCACCCGCGCCGGCAAGCTGATCCTGACCAAGTAAGCCGCACCCGAGGGACCGGCCCCTGCAGGCGGGCCCTTCCTCCGCATTCCGCGATGCAGCGGGGCCGCGATCGACCCGGCGTGCCGCGACGCTGCATGATGCAAGCCGGCGCGACCAGCCGCACCGGCCATTCCCAAGACGGCGCGATCAGCCGCGCCGCGGGCCTTTTCCCTCTGGTCGCGCTCCCTTTCCGGGGGCGCGACTGGTTTTGGGGGCACCGGGTTTCGCGCCAGGTTTCGCGCCGGGCTTGCCGGTCTGGAACGCGCGGGCGGGCTTGCCCTGGCCCTTGGGCTTGAAGCCCGCCTCGCCGTGCTGCTTGAAGCTGCGCTCGCCCTCGGCGGCTTTCGCGCCGCCCTTGAAGCCGGGCTGACCGCCGCGCGGACCCTTGCTGAAGGGCTTGGCATCGCGCGCGGGCTTGCCTTCGCCCTCCGGGCGGTGGGCAAAGGGCTTGCGCTCGCCATCCTCGCGCTTGGCGAAGGGCTTGCGGCCTCCGTCCTCGCGCTTGGCAAAGGGCCGGGCCCCATCCTCGCGGCGGGCGAAAGGCTTACGCTCCCCATCCTCACGGCGGACAAAGGGCTTACGCTCACCATCCTCGCGTGGCTTGCGCGGACGGGCGTCGCCCTCGGCGCGCTTGGCGAAAGGCTTGCGCTCACCGTCTTCACGGCGCGCAAAGGGCTTGCGTTCACCATCCTCGCGCGGATTGCGCGGACGGGCGTCACCCTCGGCGCGCTTGGCGAAAGGCTTGCGCTCACCGTCTTCACGGCGCGCAAAGGGCTTGCGCTCGCCATCCTCGCGCGGATTGCGCGGACGGGCGTCGCCCTCGGCGCGCTTGGCGAAAGGCTTGCGCTCGCCATCCTCGCGACGGGCAAAGGGCCTGCGCTCGCCATCCTCGCGCGGCTTGCGCGGGCGGTCATCGCCCTCGGCCGCGCCGCGTTCGCGGAAGCTGCGCGGCTTTTCCTCGGCCTCGCCGGTCAAGAGCCCGCCCAGCTGGTCGCGCAGCACCTTGCGCTTGACCTCGCGCACCTCGTTTTCCTCCAGCCCGGTCAGCTTGAACGGGCCATAGCCGATGCGGATCAGCCGGTTCACGATCAGCCCGACATGGGCCATGGCGCGGCGGATCTCGCGGTTGCGGCCCTCGCGGATGCCGACGGTCAGCCAGGCATTGGCGCCCTGCTGGCTGTCCAGGCTGATCTCCATCGGCGCGAATTCCTCGCCGTCGATGGTGACGCCGCGGCGCAGCGGCGCAAAGGTCAGGTCGTTCGGCTGGCCGTTCACCCGCACGCGATAGCGGCGCAGCCAGCCGGTGGTCGGCAGCTCCAGCCGGCGCTTCAGCTCGCCGTCATTGGTCAGCAGCAGCAACCCTTCGGAATTCAGGTCCAGCCGCCCCACGGTCATCACCCGCGGCAGGTCGCGCGGCAGGGCGTCGAACACCGTCTGCCGCCCCTTTTCGTCCGAGGCCGAGGTCACCAGGCCGATGGGCTTGTAGTAAAGCCACAGCCGCGTCTCCTGCGGCTCTTCCAGCGGCTTGCCGTCGACGCGGATCCTGTCCGAGGGCATCACGTCCAGCGCCGGGCTGTCGATCTTTTGCCCGTTCACCGTCACGCGGCCTTCCAGGATCATCCGCTCGGCCTCGCGGCGAGAGGCGGCGCCGGCGCGCGCCATCACCTTGGCGATGCGCTCTGCCTTGGCGGCGGGTTTCGGTGCGGATTCGGGCGTGTCGGTCATGGCGATCTCCTGCGCATCTCTGCGGTGGCAAAGCGGTGCTTCTACGCTTAATGCCGCAGGATGGAAAGCAGTTCTTGCGCAAGCGACAGGCGCGGGCGAAAAGCGCGCATGGATTTTGCCTCGCACATGCCCGCAGCCCTGGACCAAGCCCGCGCCGCCGCAAGGCGCGGCGAGGTGCCGGTGGGCGCGGTCCTGACCGGCGCCGACGGCCAGGTGCTGGCCCAGGCCGGCAACCGCACGCGCGAGCTGCGCGACCCCACCGCCCATGCCGAGATCCTGGCGATCCGCGCCGCCTGCGCCGCCCTGGGTTCGGAACGCCTGCCCGGCGCGCGGCTCTGGGTCACGCTCGAGCCCTGCCCGATGTGCGCCGCCGCCATCTCGGCCGCGCGGATCGCGGTGCTCTATTACGGCGCCGAGGATCCGCGCATGGGCGGCGTGCGCCATGGCGCGCGGGTCTTCGACCATCCGCAATGCCATCACCGGCCAGAGATCATCGACGGCATTTCGGCAGAAGAATCGCGGCGGCTGCTGCAAGACTTCTTTCGCGAACGTCGGTGAGATGAGAAAAGCCGCGTCATGAAACCGTCGCGAAGGGTGCTTGCGCTGCACCGCAGCATGGATAGGATGCCCACCGGGCGAACATGGGGGGACTGATGTTCCGAAAGATTCTTATTGCGAACCGTGGCGAGATTGCGATCCGCGTGATGCGGGCGGCGAACGAGCTGGGCAAGAAGACGGTCGCGGTCTATGCCGAGGAAGACAAGCTGAGCCTGCACCGCTTCAAGGCGGACGAGGCCTACCGCATCGGCGGCGGCCTGGGGCCGGTGGCGGCCTATCTGTCGATCCCCGAGATCATTCGCGTCGCGAAGGAAAGCGGCGCCGATGCCATCCATCCGGGCTATGGGCTTCTGTCCGAAAACCCCGATTTCGTCGACGCCTGCACCGCCGCCGGCATCACCTTCATCGGGCCGAGCGCCGACACCATGCGGGCGCTCGGCGACAAGGCCTCGGCGCGGCGCGTGGCGATCCAGGCCGGCGTGCCGGTCATCCCCGCGACCGAGGTGCTGGGCGAGGACATGGAGGCGATCAAGCGTGAGGCCGCGCAGATCGGCTATCCGCTGATGTTGAAAGCCTCCTGGGGCGGCGGCGGGCGCGGCATGCGGCCGATCATGGGCCCCGAGGAACTGCCCGAGAAGGTGCGCGAGGGCCGGCGCGAGGCCGAGGCCGCCTTCGGCAACGGCGAGGGCTATCTGGAAAAGATGATCCTGCGCGCCCGGCACGTCGAGGTGCAGCTCTTGGGTGATGGGCATGGCGGGCTCTATCACCTCTACGAGCGCGACTGCACCGTGCAGCGCCGCAACCAGAAGGTGGTCGAGCGCGCCCCGGCGCCCTACCTGACCCCCGAACAGCGCGCCGAGGTCTGCGAGCTGGCGCTGAGGATCGGCCGCGCCGTCGGCTACCGCAACGCCGGCACCGTCGAGTTCCTGATGGATATGGACAGCCAGCAGTTCTACTTCATCGAGGTGAACCCGCGCGTCCAGGTCGAGCATACCGTGACCGAGGAGGTCACCGGCATCGACATCGTGCAAAGCCAGATCCTGATCGCCGAGGGCGCGACGCTGGCCGAGGCCACCGGCGTCGCCCGGCAGGAGGACGTGCATCTGAACGGCCACGCCCTGCAATGCCGGGTCACGACCGAGGACCCGCTGAACAACTTCATTCCGGATTACGGCCGCATCACCGCCTATCGCAGCGCCACCGGCAACGGCATTCGCCTCGACGGCGGCACCGCCTATTCCGGCGGCGTCATCACCCGCTATTACGACAGCCTGCTGGTCAAGGTCACGGCCCATGCCCAGACCCCGGAAAAGGCCATCGCGCGCATGGACCGGGCCCTGCGCGAGTTCCGGGTGCGCGGCGTGGCGACGAATATCGAATTCGTCATCAACCTCTTGAAGCACCCGACCTTCCTCGACGACACCTATACCACCAAGTTCATCGACACCACGCCGGACCTGTTCGCGTTCCGCAAGCGCCGCGACCGGGCGACGAAGCTCTTGGTCTACCTGGCCGACATCACCGTGAACGGCCATCCCGAGACCGCCGGCCGCCCCCGCCCGCCGGCCGAGGCCCGCATCCCGGTGCCGCCCCGGCCGCAGGCCGATCCGGCGGCCGAGCCCGCCCCCGGCACCCGCCAGCTGCTGGAGCAAAAGGGCGCCAAGGCCGTCGCCGACTGGATGCTGGGCGAGAGGCGGCTCTTGATCACCGACACCTCGATGCGCGACGGGCACCAGAGCTTGCTGGCCACGCGCATGCGCTCGATCGACATGATCCGGGTGGCGCCCTCTTACGCCGCGAACCTGCCCGGCCTGTTCTCGGTCGAATGCTGGGGCGGGGCGACCTTCGACGTCGCCTATCGCTTCCTGCAGGAATGCCCCTGGCAGCGGCTGCGCGACATCCGCGCCCGCATGCCCAACCTGATGACGCAGATGCTGCTGCGGGCCAGCAACGGCGTCGGCTACACCAACTATCCCGACAACGTGGTGCAAAGCTTCGTCGCCCAGGCGGCCAGGACCGGGGTCGACGTGTTCCGGGTCTTCGACAGCCTGAACTGGACCCCGAACATGCGCGTCGCCATGGATGCGGTGATCGAGAGCGGCAAGATCTGCGAGGGCACGATCTGCTATACCGGCGACCTGCTCGATCCCGCGCGCGCGAAATACGACCTGCAATATTACCTCAGGATGGCGCGCGAGCTCAGCGATGCCGGCGCGCATATCCTTGGCCTCAAGGACATGGCCGGCCTCTTGAAGCCCGCCTCGGCCGCCATCCTGATCCGCGCGCTGAAGCAAGAGATCGGCCTGCCGGTGCATTTCCACACCCATGACACCGGCGGGCTCAGCGGCGCCTCGATCCTGGCCGCGGCCGAGGCCGGGGTGGATGCGGTGGATTGCGCCATGGATGCGCTCTCGGGCAATACCTCGCAGCCCTGCCTGGGCTCGGTGGTCGAGGCGCTGCGCCACACCGACCGCGACACCGGGCTGGACATCGAGGCGATCCGCCGGATCTCCAACTACTGGGAGGCGGTGCGCGAGCATTACGCCGCCTTCGAGAGCGGCTTGCAGGCCCCGGCCTCGGAGGTCTGGCTGCACGAGATGCCCGGCGGCCAGTTTACCAATCTCAAGGCGCAGGCGCGCTCGCTCGGGCTCGAGGAGCGCTGGCACGAGGTCGCCCAGGCCTATGCCGAGGTGAACCGGATGTTCGGCGACATCGTCAAGGTCACGCCCAGTTCCAAGGTGGTGGGCGACATGGCGCTGGTGATGGTGGCGCAGGGGCTTTCGCGGGCGCAGGTCGAGGACCCGGCGGTCGAGGTCGCCTTCCCCGATTCGGTCGTCGACATGATGCGCGGCAACCTGGGCCAGCCCCCCGGCGGCTGGCCCGAGGCCTTGCAAAGGAAGGTGCTGAAGGGCGAGGCGCCGCTGACCGCCCGCCCCGGCGCGGCGATGCCGCCGGTCGACATCGCGGCCGCCCGCGCCGAGTTGGTCCGCCAGCTGGAAGGCAAGGCGGTCGACGACGAGGACCTGAACGGCTACCTGATGTATCCCAAGGTGTTTTTGGACTACATGGGCCGGCACCGGCAATACGGCCCGGTGCGGGTTCTGCCGACGCGGGCCTTCTTCTACGGCATGGAGCCGGGCGAGGAGATCGAGGCCGAGATCGACCCCGGCAAGACGCTGGAGATCCGGCTGCAGACCGTGGGCGAGACCGACGAGAAGGGCGAGGTCAAGGTCTTCTTCGAGCTGAACGGCCAGCCGCGGGTGATCCGGGTGCCGAACCGGCTGGTGAAGGCGCAGACCGCCGCCCGTCCCAAGGCCGATCCGACGAACGAGGGCCATCTCGGCGCCCCCATGCCCGGCGTCGTCGCCTCGGTCGCCGTCGCCCAGGGGCAGAAGGTCAACCCCGGCGACCTGCTGCTGACCATCGAGGCCATGAAGATGGAAACCGCCATCCACGCCGACAGAGCCGGCCTGATCAAGACCCTCCACGTCAGACCAGGTGAACAGATCGACGCAAAAGACCTCATGATAGAGATGGAGTGACGAAAGGGAACGGCCCGGCGCGCAGATGCGCAGGGGCCGTTCCGGCGAAGGAAGCGATGCAGGCGGCCCGCGGCCGGATCGCGTGCCGTCGCCCTGCCGCGCCTTCAATCGCGGCCCGGAAAAGGCGATGCCGTCCCCTGCCAAGCACTTGCCGAACCGGGGGCGGCCTCGTTTTTCCGGTGATTGCTTTCGGGGGTAGCGAGGCCGACCCCTGGCGCAGCGCGGCAGGCTGGCGATCCGCACGACGCAGGCGGGGCAGGCCGGCACCAGGCTTCAGTCCACGGCGTTCTGGAAGCCACCGATCAGGCGGAGCGATCCGAATGCAGCACCGGCCGCGAGGACGATCAGGGTGGTGGGACCGGCCCCCTGCGCAGCCGCGGCAGGCTGGCGATCCGCGCGACGCAGGCAGGGTCGGCCAGCGCCAGGTTTCAGTCCACGGCGTTCTGGAAGCCGCCGATCAGGCGGCGCAGCCCGAATGCAGCACCGGCGGCGATGGCGATCAGGGTGACGGGGCCGGACCAGGCCAGGGCCGCGAAGGCCGAGACCCCCTGCCCGACCGAACAGCCCATCGCCACCACGCCGCCCGCGCCCATCAGCGCCGCGCCGCCGACCTGCCGGCCCAGTTCGCGGGGATCCTCGCAGGCCTCCCATTTGAACAGGCCGCGGATCATCGAGCCGATCAGCGCCCCGGCCATGACGCCCACGACCGAGCCCACGGAAAAGGTGATCCCGCCCGCGGTCGAGGTCATCAGGTAGATCAGCGTCCGGCCCACCGGCGCGGTGAACGAGGGCCCCTCGATCTGGACCGCGCCCAGGCTGTGGTCGTAAAGCCAGCTGGTGCCGAAGAAGCACCAGCTGACCGCCAGGCCCGCAGCTGTGCCCCAGGCGATCATCTGCGGCCTTGCCCGCAGCGGCGCATATCCCAGCCCCCAGGCCAGTGCCCCGGCACCGAACAGCGCCACCGTCAGCGGCGCCGGCAGGCCGAGCAGGCCCAGGTCGTGGACGATGCCCTGCGGGCCGCTTGCCTCGGGCTGGGGGAACAGCAGCACGCGCAGCGGCGCCAGCGGCCCGGACAGGACGATGAAGCCGATGATCGCCATCACCACCACCACCACCAGCGAGCGCAGGTCGCCGCTGCCGAAGCGCACCAGCGCGCCGAAGCCGCAATTCCCGGCCATGGCCATGCCATAGCCGAACACCAGCCCGCCGACGATCGAGGCCAGCGGGTTCCAGCGGATGGTGTGGTAGAAGCTGTTCTCCAGCTCGATCCAGCCCACCAGGGCCAGCGCCTGCGTCGTCAGGATGGCCACCCCCAGCACCACGCCCCAAAGCCGCAGCCGCCGGGCGTCCTTGCCATAGACCGCCGATTCCAGCGCGCCGAGCGTGCAGAAGTCCCCAAGCCGTGCGGCAAGTCCCAGCACGATCCCGCCTGCCAGCCCGACCAGGGCGGCGAGCAATCCATAGGGCAGCTCATCCATCGCATCTCTCCCATTCCCGCGGAAATCCGGTTCCGCGGCCTCCCGGCACCGCCCCCGCCTCCCCGCGGGATCAGCAATCCGTCCCGAACAGCTTTTTCAGAACGACAAGCAAGTCAACGACCTTGGGATCGAGGATCGAATAAAAGATCGTCTGCCCGTCGCGCCGCGCGCTGACCAGTCCTTCGTGGCGCAGCCGCGCCAGTTGCTGGCTGACCACGGCCTGGCGCGAGGACAGCAGATTCTCCAGCTCGGTCACGCTTTTCGGGCCGCTCATCAGATAGCACAGGATCATCAGGCGGCCGTCATGGCCAAGCGCTTTCAGAAAGGTCGAGGCATCGTTCGCAGCCTTGATCAGCGCGTCGAAATCGGCTTCCTGTTCCGGTTCCTGCCGGATGTTCTCGATACCGCCCAAGGGCTCATCCCCATTCCCTTCGGTCCCTAAATGCCGGGTAAGCCGGCGCGCGGCAACCCAAACCGGAGGGCTGGGCCAATTTATCGCGGATCGGTGGTGGAATCAGGCTCGGCCTGGCCGATCAGCCGGGCGAGCATGGGCCAGAAGAAGTCCTCGCCCGGATAGCCTTCCAGGCGGCCGAACTCGACCTCGCCGGCCATCAGCACGAAGGTGGGGGTGAAGGTCACGGGCCGCGCCAGCTCGACGCCCGAGGGCAGGGGGTCGCGCATCTGCAGCCGCTGCACCGGCGCGGCCCTGCCCTCGTCGGTCAGCGGATATTGCGGCGCGATCTCGGCGTCCCAGCGCGCGCAATAAAGGCAGCCGGGCTGTTCGAACATCAAGAGCCGCAGCTCTGCCGCCCATGCCGCCCCGGCCGGCCATGCCGCAGCAAGCAGCGCCAGCAGCATGGGCTTGGACAGGGGCATTCCAGAACAGGATTGACGCCATAATTTGAACATAGGAATATTCTAATATAACGCCGGCCGCCGGGCAAGCATCGGCAGCACGGCAAGTTGCGGGGGGTAACGATGCTGGATGTCACCTATGGCGGGGCCGCGCTGGCGGGGCTGCTTTCCTTTCTTTCGCCCTGCATCCTGCCGATGGTGCCGTTCTACCTGTCCTATATTGCGGGGGCGTCGGTGCGCGAATTGCGCGACGGCGGCACGGTGGCGCCGGGCGCGCGCCGGCGGATGGTGCTGCGCGCGCTGGCCTTTGCCCTGGGCGTGACGACGATCTTCCTGCTGCTGGGGCTGGGGGCCACGGCATTGGGCAAGGCCTTCGCGCAATGGAAGGAAACCCTGTCCTGGGTCGCCGCCGGGGTGCTGATCCTGTTCGGCCTGCATTTCCTGGGCGTGCTGCGGATCGGCCTGCTTTACCGCGAGGCGCGGGTGCAGACCGAGGCCAAGCCCTCGACCCTGATCGGCGCCTATGTGATGGGGCTGGCCTTCGGCTTCGGCTGGACGCCCTGCGTGGGGCCGGCACTGGCGGCGATCCTGATGGTGGCCTCGGGCATGGGCGAGTTGTGGCGGGGCGGGCTGCTGCTGGTGGTCTACGGCCTGGCGATGACCCTGCCCTTCGTGCTGGCGGCCTTTTTCGCGGCGCCGTTCCTGTCCTGGGTCGCGCGGCACCGCGCGCTGATGGGGCATGTGGAAAAGGCGATGGGGGTCATGCTGATCGTCTTCGGCATCCTGATCGCCACCAATTCCGTCAATGCCATCGCCGACTGGATGATTCGCAACTTCGACTGGACAGCCACGCTTACCTGAGAGGAGCCCGACCATGAAACCGATCCGCGCCCTGGCCGCCTGCCTGCTGCTGGCGGCAGCACCCGCAGCCGCCGCCGAAATCGGCGACGACGGCCTGCACAAGCCCACCTGGCTGCGCGAGACCTTCAAGGATCTGCGCGAGGATCTGGCCGAGGCCAATGCGCAGGACAAGCGCCTGCTGATCCTGGTCGAGCAGCGCGGCTGCATCTATTGCGCCGAGATGCACGAGAAGGTCTTTCCCGACCCCGAGATCGACGCGCTGATCCGCGACGGCTATTTCGTCGTCCAGATGAACCTGTTCGGCGATGTCGAGGTCACGGATTTCGACGGCACCGCCCTTTCGGAAAAGGACATGGCCGTGCGCTGGGGCGTCATGTTCACGCCGACGATGATCTTCCTTCCCGAGGAAGTGCCGGCCGACAAGACCGCCGCCCAGGCCGCCGTGGCGATGATGCCGGGGGCGTTCGGCAAGGGCACGACCAGCGCCCTGCTGACCTGGGTCCGCGCGCATGGCTATGAAAATGGCGAGCATTTCCAGAAGTTTCTGGCCCGCGAACTGGAACGCAAGGACTGATCCGGCCCCTTCGGACCGGCATACATATAAATATTCAAAAATTGCTATATTTATGTTGTAAGGACCGGCGTCCATTCGCTATCATCAACCCAGGGAGAGCACAGGGAGGACAGCATGAGCAGCCATCTATGGTATGCGTCGGTGGTGGCCATGGCCATCGCGACGCCTGCCATCTGTGAAACGGCACCTAAGGAAGTGGTCTATGTCGAAGGCGCGGTCGAGGCTTCCCTGACCGGCGCCCCAGGCAACCCCGAGGAAGGGGTTCGGGTCATGACCACCAACGCGCTTGGCAACTGCGTGGCCTGCCACCAGATCGGGGCGCTGCCGGACGTCGAGTTTCCGGGCACCATCGCCCCGCCGCTGGACGGCGCCGGCGATCGCTGGACCGAGGCCCAGCTGCGCGGCATCGTCGCCAATGCGAAGATGACCTTCGAGGGCACCTTCATGCCGGCCTTCTACAAGGTGGACGGCTTCGTCCGGCCCGGCGACGGCTTCACCGGCAAGGCCGGGGCCGAGCCGCTGGCCCCGATCCTGAACGCACAGCAGATCGAGGATGTCGTGGCCTTCCTCGTGACGCTGAAGGAATGACGCCTGATCTCTACAGGCCCGACAATCAAGGAGAAAGACATGATCCTTTCAAGACGTGAGGCGCTCTGGATCGGCTTTGGCGGGCTTGCCGCCGCCGCCCTGCCGGGCAAGGCCGTGATGGCGAGCACCGTTGACGAGTTGACTGCGGCCTTCACCGGCGGCGCGGCCGCGGGCGAAGGCGGGATTACCCTGACCGCCCCCGAGATCGCCGAGAACGGCAATACCGTGCCGATCGAGGTCAGCGCCCCCGGCGCGGTGTCGGTCATGCTGCTGGCGGCGGGCAACCCCGAGCCGGCGGTCGCCACCTTCAACTTCGGTCCCGCCGCCGCCGACCAGCGCGCCGCGACCCGCATCCGCCTGGCCCAGACCCAGGACGTGATCGCGCTGGCGAAGATGGGCGACGGTTCGATCGTGAAGGCCCAGACCACCGTCAAAGTCACCATCGGCGGCTGCGGCGGCTGAGTCCAGGAACAGGAGAATTACGATGGCAGATGATGCAAAGCCCCGCGTGAAGGTTCCGAGTTCGGCCAAGGCGGGCGAGAGCGTGACGATCAAGGCGCTGATCTCGCACAAGATGGAATCGGGCCAGCGCAAGGATGCCGAGGGCAAGCTGATCCCGCGCTCGATCATCAACCGCTTCACGTGCGACCTGAACGGGGTGAACGTGGTGGACGTGGCGATCGACCCGGCGGTCTCGACCAACCCCTATTTCGAATTCGACGCCAAGGTCGATGCGGCCGGGGAATTCAAGTTCACCTGGTATGACGACGACGGCTCTGTCTACGAAGACGTGAAGCCGATCTCGGTCGCCTGAGCGCCGCAAACATCCAGATCCAGGGAGGAGACGCGATGCTGCGCTTTACCAAGACAAAAGGCACCTTGGCCGCCACGGCCCTTGGCCTCGCCCTTGCGGGCGCGGCTTTCGCGGACCCGGTCGAGGACGAACTGGTCATCGAAGCCGAGGAGGGCCAGGTCGAGATCGTGACCAAGACCGCACCGCCCGCCTTTCTGGCCGATACGTTCGATGCGATCTATTCCGGCTGGCATTTTCGCGACGACACCACGCGGGATCTGGAGCGGGACGATTTCGACAACCCCTCCATGGTCTTCGTGGACCGCGGCCTTGACAAGTGGAACGCGGCCATGGGCACGGGCGGCGAAAGCTGCGCCAGTTGCCACCAGGGACCGGAATCCATGGCCGGGCTGCGCGCCGTCATGCCTCGGGTCGACGAAAAGACCGGCAAGCTGATGATCATGGAGGATTACGTCAACGCCTGCGTGACCGAGCGCATGGGCCTGGAGAAATGGGGCGTGACCTCGGAGAACATGAAGGACATGCTGTCGCTGATCTCGCTTCAGTCGCGCGGCATGGCGGTCAACATCAAGATCGACGGGCCCGCTGCCCCCTATTGGGAGCATGGCAAGGAGATCTACTATACCCGCTATGGCCAGCTGGAGATGTCCTGCGCGAACTGCCACGAGGACAACAACGGCCTGATGATCCGGGCCGACCACCTGAGCCAGGGCCAGGTGAACGGCTTCCCGACCTACCGGCTCAAGGACTCGGGCATGGTCACGGCACAGCAGCGTTTCGTGGGCTGCGTCCGCGACACCCGCGCCGAGACCTTCAAGGCCGGCTCGGACGACTTCAAGGCGCTGGAGCTTTACGTCGCCTCGCGCGGCAACGGCCTTTCGGTCGAAGGCGTGTCGGTCCGGCACTGAAGCCTTGCGACCGCCGGCCCTGCCGGCGGTCCCCTTCCCTACCAATCGAAAGGGCAATGCTTCGGCGCGCCTTGGCGCGGCGGAAGAGTCTTGTCCGAAACGCATAGGAGTAACCGGGGGATGATTACCCGACGTGAGTTCATTCAGGTCGCCATGGCCACCTCGGCCCTGGTCGGGGCCTCGGGTTTCGGGACATGGTCGCGGGTGTCGGCGCAGCAGGCGCTGACCCAGGACCAGCTGCTGCAGTTCGACGATTTCGGCAATGTGACGTTGATCCATGTCACCGACATCCATGCCCAGTTGAAACCACTCTATTTCCGCGAGCCCGAGATCAACATCGGCGTGGGCGACGCCAAGGGCAAGGTGCCCCATGTCACCGGCGCCGAGTTCCAGAAGATGTTCGGCATCGCGCCCGGCTCGGCCGATGCCTATGCGCTCAGCTACCCGGATTTCGAGGCCTTGGCGCGCGGCTACGGCCGGATGGGCGGCATGGACCGCGTCGCGACCGTGGTCAAGGCGATCCGCGCCGCCCGGCCCGACTCGATCCTGCTCGATGGCGGCGACACCTGGCATGGCTCGATGACCTCGTTCCTGACCAAGGGCCAGGACATGGTGAACGTGATGAACGCGCTTGGCGTCGATGCCATGACCAGCCATTGGGAATGGACCTATGGCACCGAGCGGGTCAAGGAGATCGTCGAGACCCAACTGAAGTTCCCCTTCCTCGGCGCGAACATCTTCGACGTGGAATGGGACGAGCCGGCCTTCGAGCCCTACAAGATCTTCGAGCGCGGCGGCCAGCGCATCGGCGTCATCGGCCAGGCCTTCCCCTACATGCCCATCGCCAACCCGAAATGGATGTTCCCCGAATACAGCTTCGGCATCCGCGAGGAACGGATGCAGCAGGTCGTGGACGAGCTGCGTGCCGAGGGCGTCGACCTGGTCGTGGTCCTGTCGCACAACGGCTTCGACGTCGACAAGAAGATGGGCGGCCGGGTCAAGGGCATCGACGTGATCCTGTCGGGCCATACCCATGACGCCGTCCCCGAGCCGGTCCTGATCGGCGAGACGATCCTGATCGCCACCGGCTCGAACGGGAAATTCGTCAGCCGCGTCGACCTGGACGTGCGCGACGGCAAGATGATGGGCTTCCGCCACAAGCTGATCCCGATCTTCTCGGACGTCATCACGCCCGATGCCGACATGGCCGCCCTGATCGACGCCGAGCGCGCGCCCTTCAAGGCGCAACTCGAGGAAAAGATCGGCACCACCGAAAGCCTGCTCTACCGCCGCGGCAACTTCAACGGCTCGTGGGACGACCTGATCTGCGACGCCATCCGCACGGAACGCGACGTGCAGATCGCGCTGTCGCCGGGCGTGCGCTGGGGCACCACGCTGCTGCCCGGCGATGCGATCACCCGCGAGGACGTCCACAACGTCACCTCGATGACCTATGGCGCGGTCTACCGCACCGAGATGACCGGCGAGACGCTCAGGACCGTCCTGGAGGACGTCGCCGACAACATCTTCAACACGGACCCCTATTACCAGCAGGGCGGGGACATGGTGCGCGTGGGCGGGCTGGCCTATGCGATCGACGTGTCCAAGCCGATGGGGCAACGGATCGGCGCCATGGCGCTGGCCGACACGGGCGAGGCCATAGAGCCCGCCAAATCCTACACAGTCGCCGGCTGGGCATCGGTCAACGAAGGCACCGAGGGCCCGCAAATCTGGGACGTGGTCGAATCGCATATCCGCAAGATCGGCACCGTCCGTCTGCAACCCAACACCTCGGTCACCGTGACCGGGGTCTGACAATCACGAAGGAGCGTTCGCCCATGAAAGACGAACTCACCAAGGACGGCAAGGACGCCGTCGGCACCTCGCGCCGCGCCTTTCTGCGCGGGGGCGCGGTGGCCGGGGCCAGCCTTGTCACCGGCACGGGCCTGGCCCGCGCGGCCGAAACCCCCGACCCGCTGATTACCGAAATCCAGCCCTGGGCCTCGGAATTCGGCGAGGCGGTCGATGCCAATCCCTACGGCCTGCCGATCCATTTCGAATCGCATGTGAAGCGGCAATATGTCGAATGGCTGACCGAAAGCCCGGTCTCTTCGATCAACTTCACGCCGATCCATGCGCTGGAAGGCACGATCACGCCCCAGGGTTGCGCCTTCGAGCGGCACCATTCCGGCTCCATCGAACTGAGCAAGCAGGACTACCGGCTGATGATCAACGGGCTGGTGGAAAAGCCGCTGGTCTTCACCTTCGAGGATCTGCTGCGCTTTCCCCGCACCACCACCACCGCCTTCTGCGAATGCGCGGCAAACGGCGGCATGGAATGGGGCGGCGCGCAGCTGGAGGGCTGCCAGTATACCCAGGGCATGATCCACAACATGGAATATGTGGGCGTGCCGCTGTCGGTGCTGCTGGCCGAGGCCGGGGTCAAGCCCGAGGGCAAATGGCTTTACGCCGAGGGCGCGGATGCCTCGTCCAACGGTCGCTCCTTCCCGATGGAAAAGGTGATGGACGACATGATGCTGGCCTTCTTCGCCAATGGCGAGGCGCTGCGCAAGGAACACGGCTATCCCGCGCGCCTGGTCGTGCCGGGCTGGGAAGGCAACATGTGGGTGAAATGGGTCCGCCGCCTGGGGATCTATGACAAGGCGGTGGAAAGCCGCGAGGAGACCTCGAAATACACCGACCTGATGCCGGACGGCCGGGCGCGGAAATGGACCTGGGTGATGGATGCGAAATCGGTCATCACCTCGCCCAGCCCGCAGGTGCCGATCCGCCACGGCAAGGGGCCGCTGGTGATCTCCGGCCTGGCCTGGAGCGGCAACGGCCGCGTCACCCGCGTCGATGTCTCGCTGGACGGCGGCAAGAACTGGACCACGGCGCGGATCACCGGCCAGGCCCTGCCCAAGGCGCTGACCCGCTTCCACCTGGACATCGAATGGGACGGGTCGGAAATGCTGCTGCAATCGCGCGCCGTGGACGAGACCGGCTATGTCCAGCCAACCAAGGATGCCCTGCGCGCCATCCGCGGCCGCAACAACGTCTATCACAACAACGGCATCCAGACCTGGTGGGTCAAGGCCGACGGGGAGGTCGAGAATGTCGAAATCGCTTGAGCTGTTTTTGGGCTCGGTGCTGGCGGCCTCGGTGCTTGCCGGTCCGGCCATGGCGGAAAAGCTGGGACTGGGCCGCGCGGCCCTGCCCGAAGAGATCAGCGCCTGGGACACGGCGGTCCTGCCCGACGGCCAAGGGCTGCGCCCCGGCTCGGGCGATGTCGCCACGGGGGATGCGCTTTTCGCCGACAACTGCGCCTCGTGCCACGGCGACTTCGCCGAGGGGCTGGACAGCTGGCCGGTGCTGGCGGGCGGCGACGGCAGCCTGACCGATCCGCGCCCGGTCAAGACCATCGGCAGCTACTGGCCCTATCTGTCGACGGTCTACGACTATGTCCATCGCTCGATGCCCTTCGGCTCGGCGCAGACCCTGTCGGTGGACGACACCTATGCCATCACCGCCTTCCTGCTTTATTCCAACGGGCTGGTTGAGGACGATTTCGTCCTGACCCACGAGAACTTCACCAAGGTCGTGCTGCCCAATGCCGAGGGCTTCTATCCCGACGACCGCGACCAGAGCGAATATCCGCTGTTCTCGAAAGAGCCCTGCATGACGGATTGCACGGTCGGGGTCGAGATCACCAAGCGCGCGGTCGATCTGAACGTGACGCCCGAGGATCCCGACGGCCGCCCGGCCGGCAGCATGCCCAACCTGGGCGCAGCCGCCGACCCGGCCGAACCCGCCGCGCCGGTCGAGAAGAAGGCCGAGGCCGCGCCGGCCGAAGCACCGGCGCAAGCCGCGCCCGAGGTCGTGGTCAAGACCGCCGCCGCGGCGCCGGAAACCCCGGCCCCGGCGGAAGCCGCGGCCGCCGCGGACCCGGCGCTGCTGGCCCAGGGCGAAAAGGTGTTCAAGAAATGCGCCGCCTGCCACAAGGTCGGCGACGGCGCCAAGAACAGCACCGGCCCGACGCTGAACGGCATCGTCGGCAGCCCGGCGGGCAAGGTCGAGGGCTTCAAATACTCCAAGCCCCTGCTCGCCATGGCCGCGGATGGGCTGGTCTGGGACGATGCTTCCCTGCACACCTATCTGGAAAACCCCAAGGGGATGATCAAGGGCGGCAAGATGTCCTTTGCCGGGCTGAAGAAAGAGGACGAGCGCGCCGCCGTCATCGCCTATCTCGCCACCTTCGCCAAGTAACCCATGAGACAGCGCAAGCTTCTGCCCGCGCTGTTCCTGGCCGCTGCGACCGGCACCACGCCGGCCGCAGCGGCCGAAATCGGAGACGCGGTCCACGGGGCAGAGCTGTTCGGCAAGGAATGCTCGGTCTGCCACCGGATCGGCAAGGGCGCGCGCCATTCCGTCGGCCCGCGGCTGAACGGCGTCTTCGGCCGCCGCGCCGCCAGCCTGGCCGATTTCAGCTATTCCAAGGCCATGAAGCGCAAGGGCAATGACGGGCTGACCTGGACCCTGGAAACGCTCGACGCCTATATCGAGAACCCCAAGGCGCTGGTGACCGGCACGCGCATGTCCTATCGCGGGCTGGCCGATCCCCAGGCGCGGGCCGATCTGATGGCCTATATGCGCGACTATTCCGACCGGCCCCAGGACATTCCCGAGGCCGAGCCCACCGCCCGCCGCAACGCGCCGGTGCTGTCCGAAGAGGTGCTGGCCCTGCGCGGGGATCCCGAGTTCGGCGCCTATCTGTCGGCGGAATGCACCACTTGCCACCAGCGCGACGGTTCCGACCAGGGCATCCCCTCGATCGCCGGCTGGCCGCAGGAGGATTTCGTGGTCGCCATGCACGCCTACAAGCAGAAATTGCGGCCGCATCCGGTGATGCAGATGATGGCCGGCAGGCTCAGCGAGGAAGAGATCGCGGCGCTGGCCGCCTTCTTCGCCACGCTCGAATGACCGAAAAGCGGCCGGTTGCCACGCACCGGACCGTTCATCAGGGAGGAGAGAAAGATGATCCTGACGAGACGATCGCTGATCGCGGGCGCCACTGCCGCCACCGGGCTGCTTTATGCGCCCGTCGTCCTGGGACAGGGCAAGCCGAAGGTCGTCGTCATCGGCGGCGGCGCCGGCGGCGGCACGGCGGCCCATTACATGGCCAGGGATTCCCAGGGCGCGCTGGACGTGACCCTGGTCGAGGCCAATCCGGTCTATACGACCTGCTTCTTCTCGAATCTCTATATCGGCGGGTTCCGCGATTTCGAAAGCCTTCAGCACGGCTATGACAAGCTGTCCGCCGCCGGGGTCGCCGTCGTCAACGACACGGCCGTCGGGGTGGATCGCGCGGCGCGGACGGTCACGCTGGCGGGCGGGCAGGTGCTGCCCTATGACCGGCTGGTGCTGTCGCCCGGCATCGAGTTCAAGGAGGATTCGGTCCCCGGCTGGTCGCTCGAGGCGGCCGAAATCATGCCCCATGCCTACAAGGCCGGGCCGCAGACCCAGCTGCTCAGGCGCATGATCGAGGCGATGCCCCAGGGCGGCGTCTTCGCCATGGTCGCGCCCCCCAACCCCTATCGCTGCCCGCCCGGCCCCTATGAGCGGATCAGCATGGTCGCGCATCTGCTCAAGCAGGGCAATCCGACCGCCAAGATCATCATCCTGGACCCCAAGGAAAAATTCTCCAAGCAGACGCTGTTCGAGGAGGGCTGGGGGAAATATTACAACGGCATGGTCGAATGGATCAGCCCCGAATTCGGCGGCGCCAGCGTCGAGGTGCGCCCCGACAGCATGGAGGTGCTGGTCGAGGGCACGGCGCAAAAGGTCGATTGCTGCAACGTGATCCCGGCCCAGAGCGCCGGCCGGATCGCCGCCATCGCCGGGCTGACCGACGAGAGCGGCTGGGCCCCGGTGCATCCCGACAGCATGAAGTCGCGGATGGACGAGAATGTCTGGGTCCTGGGTGATTCCAGCGCCCAGGGCGACATGCCGAAATCCGCCTTCTCGGCCAACAGCCAGGCCAAGGTCGCCGCCATGGCGATCCGCGGCGAGCTGACCGGCTCGCGGGTGTTCCCGGCCAAGTATTCCAACACCTGCTGGTCGCTGCTGGCCCCCGATGACGGCATAAAGCTGGGCGCGTCCTACCAGCCGAACGGCGACCGGATCGCCAGCGTCGAGAACTTCATCAGCAACACCGGCGAGGATGCCGCGCTGCGCAAGCTGACCTATGAGGAAAGCCTCGGCTGGTATGCGGGCATCACCGCCGACATCTTCGGCTGAACCGGAAGGACGAACCCATGCAACTGAGCCGCCGCCATTTCCTTGCGGCCTCGGCCGCCGCCCTGGCCCTGCCCTACAGGCGGGCCTGGGCCGCCACCACCCTGACCATGGGTCCGGTGCGCATCGACAGCCTGTCGGACGGGCATTTGGAACTGCCGCTGGATTTCACCTTCGCCGGCCTGCCCGAGGCCGAGGTCTCGGCCCTCATGGCCCGGCACGGGCTGGCGGCGGGCGCGCTGACGCCGCCCTGCAACCTGACGCTGCTGCGCGACGGCACCAACACGGTGCTGTTCGACCTGGGATCGGGCCCGGACTTCATGCCGACCGCCGGCAAGGTGGTCGAGGCGCTGGAGGCGCTGGGGCTGGCGCCCGAGGACGTGACCCATGTGCTGATCACCCATGGCCATCCCGATCACCTCTGGGGCCTGCTGGACGAATTCGACGAGCCGGTCTTTGCCCAGGCCGAATACATGATCGGCCAGGCCGAGTTCGACTATTGGATGGACCCCGCCACCGTCGACAGCATCGGCGAGGAGCGCGCCAGCTTTGCCATCGGCGCCTCGCGCCGGCTGGAGGTGGTGGCCGACAGCATCCGCAAGCTGGCGGACGGCGAACAGGCCCTGCCCGGCATCACCGCGCGTCTGACCCCCGGCCATACCCCCGGCCACCTGGCCTATGAGATCGCGACGCCCGAGGGCGCGCTGATGGTCGTGGGCGATGCGATCGGCAACCACCACATCGCCTTCGAGCGCCCCGACTGGCCCTCGCCCTCGGACCAGGATCCGCCGCTGGCCGCCGCCACCCGCATTGCGCTGCTGGAACGGCTGGCGGCGGATGCCATGCCCTTCATCGGCTACCACCTGCCGCAAGGCGGGCTCGGCCGGGTCGAGAAGGCGGAAACCGGCTATCGCTTCACGGGAGAGATCTGATGCGCAGACTGATGCTTTGCCTGGTCGCCGCGCCCGCCTTCGCCTCCGAGGACATCCCCGACCAATACCCGCAATCGGTCCTGTATTCGAAGCCGGTCGAGGTGATCCCGAACGTCTTTTCGGCCATCGGCGCCACCGCGCCGCCGACCTATGACAATGCCGGGCACAACAACAACCTCAGCTTCATCGTGACCGACGAAGGCGTGGTGGTGGTGAACTCGGGCGCCTCGTGGCAGCTGGCCGAGGCGCTGCACGCGGAAATCCGCGCCGTCACCGACCAGCCGGTCAAGCTGGTCATCAACGAAAACGGCCAGGGCCACGCCATGCTGGGCAACGGCTACTGGGCGGCGCAGGGCGTGCCGATCCTGGCGCATGAAGAGGCCGCCGCCGAATTCGCCGACGGCGCGCCGCAGGATCTGGCCGGCCTGCAGAACTATGCCCGCGAAAGGGCCGAGGGCACGGTCATCGCCCATCCGACCGAGACTTTCACCGACCGCAAGGACATCACCATGGGCGGCGTCGCCATCGAGGTGCTGCACCTGGGGCCCGCGCATTCGCCCGGCGACACTCAGGTCTGGATCCCGCAATGGTCGATGATGATCGCCGGCGACATCGCCTTTCACGAGCGCATGCCGCCGATCTTCGAGGGCACCTGCACCTCGTGCTGGATCGAGACATGGGAGACGAAATTCGCGCCGCTGGCCCCGGCCCATGTCATTCCCGGCCATGGCCATCCGACCAACCTGGCGCAGGTGACGCGCTATACCCGCGACTACCTGGCCGATCTGCGCGAAAAGATCGGCGCGCATATCGAAGAGGGCGGCGACCTGGGCGGCGCCTATTACGTCGACCAGTCGCGCTGGTCGCGGCTCGATACGTTCGAGGAACTGGCGACCAAGAATGCCGGCGTGGTCTTTGCCGAGATGGAGTTCGAATAAGGCTGCGGCCGGGCGGGCACCTGCCCTGCCCGGCCGCTCCGGCCCGCCGGGTTACATCCCGTGCATCTTGGCCTTGTCCAGCTTGTAGCTCCAGGGCAGGCCCGCGTTCTTCCAGCCGTTGACGCTGCGGGTTCCGGCCAGCGGCCCGTCCTTGGCAAGGTCGCCCTCGAACCCGTCCGTCACCGACCAGACATTGCCGAAGCCCGCCTTGGCCAGTTCGTTGGCCGCCTTGGCGCTACGGTCGCCCGACCGGCAGATCAGGACGATGGCCGCATCCTGGCCAAGGCCCTTGGCCCCCAGGCGGGCCCGGACCTCGTCGATGAAGCCGGGATTGCTTTCCATCTTGAAGGTCGAGCGCTTGTCGTCCCAGGCGGGCGATGCGGGCTGGATCATGTGGGGCACGTTGGCATCCGCGACGGTCGCCATGCCGACAAAGGCCACCTCGCCGGGCGAGCGCACATCCAGAAACAGCACCTCCTGCGGGGACTGCACGACCTTTTCATAGGCCTCGGCCGCGGTCAGATACAGCTTCTGCACCGTCTGCTTGTTTTCGGGCAAGGCTGCCGCATCGCTCGCCCAGGCTGGAGCCAGGGGCGACAGCGCTGACAATGCCAGGCCAAAAAGAATGGCACGCATGTGAAATCCTCTCCTGCTTATATAGCAAGATACGAATATACGACTTGAGCGATATGACGAAGCGATTTCATGCGTCCCGGCCGGCATTTTCCGGCCCCTGCCTTTTCCCGCCCCCGGCCGGTCAGGCCGTCGCCCGATGCGCGGATTGGTCCACCAGCCAGTCGGTGATGACGGCGCCGATCCACATGCACAACAGCGCAAGCCAGGCCGTCGCCACGAAGATCGAGCCGCCCGAGACGCCGGCGCCGATGGCGCAGCCCCCGGCCAGCATGGCGCCGAAGCCCATCAGCGCCGCCCCCAGCATCGAGCGCCGCATCTGCCCCTCGCCCTCGAAGCCCTGGAACTTCAGCCGCCGCTTCAGCGCTGCCGACAGGAAGGCGCCGACAAAGACGCCCGGCACCAGGCCGATGTCGAAATCCAGGATCGGGCTTTCAGTCAGAAAGAACATCAGCGTGCTGGCGGAAGGCCCGGAAAAGGTGGCCGAGGTCACGCTGACCGGATCGAAAGCCTGCTGCGACAGCGAAAAGGTCAGCACCCAGCCAAGCGCCACCGCAAAGCCCACGCCCGAGGCAAAGACCAGCACCGGCAGGCCGATCCGGTTCGCCCGCGCCAGCCAAAGCGCCAGCACGGCACAGCCGATGCCGACCAGGATGGCGCCGGATTCGCGCAGCGGCAGCGCCGTCAGCAGGCTGACATTGCGCCCGCCCGGCGTGGTCCACAGCCCCGCCAGCTCCTGCCGCAAGGGGGCCAGCCAGCCATGCAGCGCCATCTGCGCCACCACCGCGAAGATCAGCCCCGACACGACCGAGCGCAGGTTCCCCGTCGCCGCCAGCACCAGAAGCCGCCCCGAACAGCCGCGCGCCAGCACCATGCCGGCGCCGAACATCAGCCCGCCGATCACCGCGCCCGACCAGCTGCCGGTGACGGCCATCATCCGCGCCTCCTCGGCGCGGAACAGGCCCAGAAGCCCTGCCCCCTGGACCCAGATCACCGCGGTCGAAAAGGTCAGCAGCCAGACCGCGACCTTGGGCCCCAGGCTGCCACGGGCGAATTCCACCGTGGCCGCGCGCAGGCAAAAGGACGACCGTTCCGCGGAAAAGCCAAAGACGGCCCCGACCAGCAGGCCGAAGATCGCGGCCAGTTGCGGCTCGGGAACATGCTCAAGCAGAAAGTCGAGATCCATGGCAGCCATCCTTTTCGACATATGGCCCCGGCCGCCCCGACCGCGCCTTGACATGGATCATATCCGGGCCAAAGCCCAGGCATCAACGCGGCACGCGGCCGCCCCGCCCGGAATTGCCGGTCGCCTGCGATAAAAACGCCAATGATCCGGCGGATTCCAGGACAACCGGCCGGCAAGGTTTCTGGAAGCCGAGCGATGAAGATCGCATAATCGGTGCGCCCATCGGCGCAAATCGACCAGGCAAAACGCTGAAATGGAAAGGCGATCTCCTGCGGCCCCAGCGACGCAAAACCCGATGATCGCCGGGATTAAGATCGCATGCCGCGCATGGCCATCGGACGGCTTGAAATGCTGCCGGCGTCGCCAATGGAGTGATTGAAAAACCGCGGCGCTGGATCTTGATATTCCGACCGCCCGGCGGCTATTTTCGAACGATCAGCGCGGCGCCTTCGCCGGGCGCCGGTTTCCGGCGTGAATGCGGCAGCGGCGCCAATCGCCTATCGAAAGGAACTGCAAATGACCGAGATCGATCTGAACGCCATGTCCCTGGCCGAGCTGAAACAGCTGCGCAAGGATGTCGAAAGGGCCATCACCGGTTTCGAGGCCCGCCGCAAGGCCGAAGCCCGCGCCAAGGCCGAGGAAGCCGCGAAACAATTCGGCTTTTCCCTGACGCAATTGATCGAGACGGCGGCGCAGCGTCCCGCGGCCGCGCCGAAATATGTCCACCCCGAGAATCCCGACCTGACCTGGAGCGGGCGCGGCCGCAAACCCCGCTGGATCGCCGAAGGATTGGCCGCCGGCAAGGCGCTGGAAGATTTCGCCATCTGAACGGCATTGCCCCCGGCAGATCGAATGCGGGGCCTTGTCCCGGCTAGACCTTTTCGCCCGCCCGGTCGAAACGGGCCTGGGCATCATGGATCGCGTCGATATTCGCCATCGCCCATTCCGCCAGCGCGCAGACCGGCTTGCGCAGCGAACGGCCAAGCTCGGTCAATTCGTAATCCACGCGCGGCGGAATGCTGGGCGTCACCGTGCGCGACACCAGCCCGTCGCGCTCCAGCCCGCGCAGGGTCAGCGTCAGCATGCGCTGGGAAATGCTGGGGATCTCGCGGCGCAATTCGCTGAACCGCCGCGGCCCCTCGGCCAGGACCGAAACGATCAGCAGGCTCCATTTGTCGCCGATCCGCTGCAGGACGGCGGCAAAGGCCCGGCAACCGAAACTGTTGGGGTCATGCATCTGGTTTCTCCGGTTTCCTTGCCGTGACCGGGTCACAGCCATGTAACTGCGGCACAGGATTGTGCCTTCTTGCGGGGGTCTTCCCGATGGTTATCTAAGCGGCCTCAGTATAAATTCCATACCTAGGAGACAAAAGTGACCATCCTGCATATCGACAGCAGCATCACCGGCGACAACAGCGTCAGCCGCATCGTCAGCCAGGCGATCATCGACCGGCTGGCCGAGGCCCGGCCCGGCGTCCCCGTCATCCGCCGCGACCTGGCCGGCGCGCCGCTGCCGCATCTGACGCTGGATGCGCTGGCCGACAGCGCGGTTCTGGACGAGTTCCTGGCCGCCGAGACGGTGGTGATCGGCGCGCCGATGTATAACTTCACCCTGCCCAGCCAGCTCAAGGCCTGGATCGACCGCATCGTCGTCGCCGGCAAGACCTTCCGCTATACCGCCGAGGGACCGGAGGGGCTGGCCGGCGGCAAGCGCGTGATCATCGCGCTGGCGCGCGGCGGCTTTTACAGCGACGACGCGCGGGTGGCGCTGGAACATCTGGAAAGCTACCTGCGCTCGGTCTTTGCCTTCATCGGCATCGAGGCCGAATTCGTGATGGCCGACGGCGTGAGCATCGGCCCCGAACAGCGCCAGGCCGCCATCGACCAGGCGCTTGGCCAGACCCGGCAGCTTGCCGCATGAACCCCGCGCCGCCCGTCCCCCTAGGGCAGGCGGCGTATCGCCGGCCAGTAATCGGCCAGCCACAGCAGGAACGCCGCCGCCCACAGCAGGGCGGCGAGCAGGTGCAGCGGGCCGGGCGGCCATGGCATCAGCCCCATCTCGGGCAGGGCGCGCAGCAGCACCGCCAGTCCGGCCAGCACGAAAGCCGCGCGGGTCGGCCGGTTCAGGCCAAGCCCCTGCCCGGTATGGAACCGCCCGGCGATCGCCAGCACCGCCAGCACGCCCAGGCCCAGGCCGCCCATCAGCGCCAGATGCAGCGGCCCGGCCTCGGCCCAGGGCGCGCCAAGCGCGGCGGCACCCAAGCCCAGCAGCCCCGCGCCGGCAAATCCCGCCGCCGCCATCAGCACCATGATCTCGGCGCGAAACGCCTCGGCACCGACAAAGCCCTCGGCCATGCGGTCCATGAAGGCGGCGCCGGCGGCGATCCACAGAAAGCCCGCGACCGCCGGCGAGAGCCCCGCGACCTGCCCCGCCAGGGCCAGCGCCACCAGCCCGGCCGACAGGTTCAGCCGCCCCGGATGCGGCCGAAAGGGCGAGGTGCTTTCGCTGGGGTCCAGCACGATATTCGTCACCGGCACGCTGATGCGCGCCAACGCCAGGGACAGCAGCCCCAGAAACACCAGCCCGGCGACGCGCAGCCATTCCGCCGCCGCCTCGGCCTGCCCGGCCAGCATCGCCATGCGCGCCATCAGCCCGGCCAGCGCCAGCGCGAAAAGCCAGCCCGCAAAGCTGAGCAGCCGCGTGGTCCGCTGCCGCAGCGAGACCTTGAGCAGATAGGCCAGCAGCAGCACCAGCCAGGCCAGGTCCGCCAGCATCGCCGGCAGGACCAGCAGGTCCGCGCCCAGAAGCCCCGCGATCCGCGCCAGGCCCCAAAGTGCGGCCAGCACCCAAAGCGGCCGTCCGCGCAGGCGGGGGGTGTCGCTCCATTCCGGCGCGGCGGTGGTCAGAAAGCCCAGCAGCGCCGCGCCCCAGGCGCCGAAGATCATCTCGTTCGCATGCCAGATGCCGGCCGGGATCTGCCGCGCAAGGGGCAGGTCGAAGGACCAGAGCCCGACCCAGACGAGCGGCCACAGCCCGGCATGCAGCGCCGCCAGCGGAAAGAACAGCCGGAAGCCTTCGTCGGACAGCACGCGGTGCAGCGGAGGCGTCATGGGCGCAGCCGTTCGTCGATGTCGTGGATATGCGCAAACAGCGGGTCGGCGGTCAGGTAGTGCTGGCGCAGGGCAAAGATCGCCGCCTCGTCGCGGGTGCCGGGGCTGCCCGGCGGCAGGCGCTCGCCAGCGATGCCGCGCCCGCCCGCGTCCAGGACCAGGATACGGTGGCTGATGCGGATCGCCTCCAGCAGGTCATGGGTGATGAAGAGCGCGGCGAAGCGCGCCGAGGCGGCGGCCTCGATCACCAGATCCTGCATCCGCCGCTTCAGCGCCACATCCAGCGCGGTGAAGGGTTCGTCGAAATAGATGAAATCCGGGTCCGTCACCAGGGCGCGGGCGATGGCGGCGCGCTGGCGCATGCCGCCCGAAAGCTCGGACGGGTATTTCCCCAGATCCTCGGGCAGCAGGCCGGCGCGCAGGGCGGCATCGGCGATCACCCGGCGCCGCATCCGGCGCGGCGCGCGCGACAGGCGCAGCGGAAAGCCGATATTGCCGGCCGCGGTGGCCCAGGGCATCAGCCGCGGCTCCTGGAAGACCATCGCGTGGCGCAGATAGTGGCGGGCGATGCGCCCCTCGCGCGGCTCGACCAGCCCGGCGGCGATATGCGCAAGCGTGGACTTGCCCGAACCCGACGGCCCGACCAGCGCCACGATCTCTTGCCGGGCGACGCCCAGCGTGATGCCTTCGAGCACGGTGCGGCCGAAAAAGGCGTGGCCGATGCGGTTCAGTTCCAGCAGGCTCATCGCTTGACGCCCCAGGGCGCTGCGGCCTCGCGCCAGCGCTCCAGCTCGGCCCGGACAGGGCGGATCAGCACGTATTCGACCGCGATCAGCGCGGCGACGGCCAGGCTGACCCAGGCCAGCGCCTCGGCGATGTCCAGCATGGCCCGCGCCCGCGCCAGCGCGCCGCCGATGCCGCCGGCATTGGCCAGCAGCTCGGCCATGATCGCCACCTTGAAGGCCGAGCCGAGCGCCAGGATCAGCGCCGGGAACAGCTGCGCCGAAATCTGCCGGGCCGAGACGAACAGGAAGCGCCGCAGCGGCCCGGCGCCAAAGACCTGCGCCATGTCGTCCAGGCCGCGGTCGCGCGTCACCACCCCCTCGACCGCGCCGACGAAGACGACCGGCGTGGCCGAGATCAGGATCGTCACCGCCACGGTCAGGTCCGAGGGACCGAACCAAATCATCGCCAGCACGATCCAGGCGATGGGTGGCACGCCCAGAAGCAGGGTCAGGATCGGCCGCGACAGCCGCAGCGTGGCCGGGGAATAGCCCGCCGCCACCCCGAAAAGCGTGCCGATCAGCGCGCAAAGCCCGAAGCCGGCCAGCGCGCGGGCGGTGGTCAGGGCCAGCAGTTCCTGCGCCCTGCCCTCGTGCATAAGCCGCGCCGCCGCGGCCAGCGTGTCCAGCGGCGCGGTCAGGATGAAATCGCCATAAGCCTCGTGCCCGGCCTGCCACAGCGCGCCGATCAGCGCCAGGCCCGCGAGCCCCGCCCAGGCCGACCACAGGAACCGGCCCAGCCGCGCCAGCCGGTCGAGACAGGCCGAAAGCAGGCTCACAGCAGATAGAACCCGTCGTCGGGCAGCTTGCCGCCGATGATCGCGGCATCGGTCTCGGCCATCAGCGACAGGATCGCCTCGATCGCCGGCCGCGCCTCGCCGGCGGGGCGCACGGCCAGCCGGGAATGCGGCACCGACAGCGCCAGGATCGGGGCGGGCATGTCCAGGGCGCCGGCGGCTTCGGTCGCGGCCTGCACCGGATCGGCCAGCACCTCGCCGTTCGCCTGCGCCAGCGCGGCCTGCAACGGCGCCAGCAGCTCGGCGCCGCCGGCCATGAAGGCATCGGTCGCGGCCAGCCCGGCCTGCGGCAGCACCGGGCCGACATCGCCCTGCCGGCCCCATTCCTCTTGCAGGTCGATCACCCGCGCGAAAGCCTTGCCCACGGTCCGCCCGCGCATGATCGCCACGCTGGAGGCCGGCTCGCTGAGCAGCGCCGCCTCGATCTGGCCGGCCAGCAGCATCTGCGCCGCCTCGATGGGGCTGCCGACGGGCACCAGCTGCACCTTGTCGGCGATGCCCTGCCGCGCCAGCAGCGCGCGCAGCACGAAATCGGGCGTGTCGTTGACGAAGGGCACGGCCAGGCGCCTGCCCTCCAGCCCGGCGAAATCGGCGACCGCGCCGGATTCGGCCACGATGAACAGCAGCCCGTCGGTCATGGTATTGACCAGCCGCAGCCCCATGCCGCGGTTATAGAGATTCGCGGCGACCTGCACCGGCACCACCGACAGGTCGATGGTCCCCGAGGTCAGCCCGGCGCGCAACTCGTCCGGGGTGCGCCAGACGGTCAGCGACACCTCGGCCGACAGATCCTTCAGCGCGCCGCTGGCCACGGCATGGGCCAGGGTGATGCTGGGCCCGGCAGGCGGCCCGAAAAGCGCAAGCCGCGCCAGGGGTGCTGCGCGCAGGATGCCGGGCGCGGCCAGGGTGGCGGCAAGCGCGCCGGCCCCGGCAAGAAGGGCGCGGCGCGAGGGATGGCGAGGGGTTTGGGACATGTCTGCCCTCCTGGCAGTCGCAAGATGAACGGGGGATCGCTGGCGGAGGGCTGGCGCGGGGTTGACGATACCATAGGCGGCCGGGATCGACCGTCCTTGATTTAGGTCAGGCCGGCGCCGCGAAATCCCCCGGCCGGGCGCAGAACTCGATGAAAAACCGCACCGGACCCGCAGCCGCGACCTCGTGCAGCCGCTCCGGATGGATCAGCGGATGGATGCCCGGCCCCAAGAGCAGCTCGGCCCCGTCGACCAGGTCGCGAAAGACCAGCCCGCCCTCAAGCACATGCAGCCGCGCCCAGGTGCCGGGCCGGGTCGCATGGGCGCGCAAGAGGCCCTTGGGCACGCTGGCCTCGGTGAACTCCGGCGTGCGCCGATAGGGCGCGGCGTCGTCGGGCCAGGCCGGCAGGCTCATGCCGCGGGCCAATCGTAGAGATGGACCAGCTTGGGATCGTCGGCCGCCGCCAGCATCCGTCGCACCCGGTCCTGGAACAGCGCCGCGAAACGGGCCAGCTCGGCCGGCTCGGCCCGCCCCGCGACCGCGCGCGGCATCAGCTCGGCCATGGCGGGATCGTGGGGCACACGGCCGGTGTCGATGTCCACGACCACGCCGGCGCCATTGTCGCGCCGGCGCAGCGCCATCACCCCGTCGATCGGCGCCTCGAAGCGCAAGAGCCCGCGGCGCGCGAACAGGTGCCCCGCGCCGATGCCGTGAAAGCCGCCCTCGGCCGCCGCGCCGGTCAGCAGCGTCGCGACCGAGGCGACGACCCCGGTCGTGCCCTGCCCGACGCCGTCGCGCATGTGGACTTCGATGCCGCCGCGTTCGGGCAGGTCGTCGCCGTAAAGCCATTCCAGCCCGGCCAGCACCATCAGCCAGGCCCCGGCCACCACCGGGCAGGAATGGCCGCAAAGCCGCACCGCATCCGCGAAGCTATAGGTCATCACCCCGTCCTCGGCCGAGCCCAGGAAGCCCGCCAGGGGATCGCGGAGCCGGATCGCCGGCGCATCAGCGAAGAAGGCGGGAAAAACCATGGCTCACTCCTGTTCCTCGGCCAGCAGGTCGGCCAGCGTGCGGTGGTCCATCACTTGCAGGAAGGCGGCCAGCGCGTCGCGGATCGCCGCGTCCAGCGCGCCGGGGCGGTTCGGGTCGCGGATCTCTTCGGGGCCGAAGCATTCGGCGGCGGCCATGTCCGGCTCGGTCACGCGCAGCACCTCGCCCAGGGGCAGCACGGCGGGGTCGCGCCCCAGCTCCAACCCGCCCGAGCGGCCGCGGACCGAGTTCAGGAACCCCGCCCGCGTCAGCACGTTCGCCACCTTGGTCAGGTGGCTGCGCGAGATGTCATAGGCGGCGGCCACCTCTTCGATCGTGACCAGCCGGTCGGGATGCCGCGCCGCATAGATCAGCAGGCGCAGGGCGTAATCCGAAAAGCTGGTCAGTCGCATGCAGGGGGCTTCCTCGATCCGCCCGCACAAAAGCACGGCCCGCGCCAGGCGGTCAATGGCGCGCGCCAGGGCCCGGCGCGGCCCGGCCTGGGGCCAGATCCGCGGGGCGGGCGGCGACGGGGCGAAAGCGGCGACCGCCATCATCAGAACCGCAGCCGCGTGCCCAGGTAGAAGGCCCGCCCCTCGCCGGGGATGAAGGCCGCCTGCCCCGCCACTGCCTGGTCCAGCACCAGGGTCGAGGCGGCATACCGCTCATCGGTCAGGTTCGTGACCTCGACATGGACCGCGGCATTCTCGGTCAGCGCATATTCGGCGCCCAGGTCCACCAGCGCATGGGAATCGTTGAAGACCGTGTTCATGTTGTCCACCGGCGTCCTGCCCGGCACCCAATGCAGCTTGCCGCGCAGCGTCAGCCGCTCGACCGGGCGCCAGTCCAGCGCCAGCGTGACGACGTTGCGCGGCGCGCCGGCGATGCGGTTGTCGCCGCGCAAGGGATCGTCGTCGAAGCGGAAATCCTGCCAGGTCCAGGCCAGCCGCCCCGACAGCGTTTCCGTCAGCTCGCCCGACAGGCCAAGCTCGACCCCGCTGTGCCGCGTCCGCCCGGCGTTGACCGAGGCGAGCGTGGCGCCGGTCACGTCGCGCAGCGACAGCAGCTCGTTCTTCAGCCGCGCGTGATAGACGGTCGCGTCCCAGGACAGGCGCTGCCATGTCCCGCGCCAGCCCAGCTCCAGCGTGGTCGAGGTCTGCGCCTCCAGATCGGGCGTGGCGAACATGGCCGCAGGCGCGGCGGGATCGGCGGGGTTCGGCCGGCCCGGCCCGCTGTTGGGCGTGCCGCCCACCGTGCCCAGCAGGTCGTCATGGGTCGGCGGCTCGAAGCCGCGCGCCAGCGATATCCAGGCGAACTGCCCCTCGGCCGGGGCCCAGGACAAGGCCAGCGCCGGGGTGAAGCCGCTATAGCTGCGGTCGTAGCTGGTCGAGGTCGCCGGCACCGCGCCATCGGGCAGGCGCATGCCGGGGTTCATCGGGCTGTAGGCCACGGTCGGCCGGGTCGCGGCAGTCCAGCGATCCTCGCTTTCGCGGCTGGCATGGTTGAAGGCGATCGAGGGCGACAGGGTGAAGCCGCCCCATGGCAGGTTCGCCCCGGCAAAGATGGACAGCGTATCGGCCGTCAGGCGGTTGCGGCCGAAGGCCGGGCCGCGCGCGCCGCCCAGGTTGTGGTCATAATCGCGGTCGGCCTTGCCGAAGGACCAGGTCAGCCCGGTCTCGAACAGTGGCAATTCCCCCCCGCCCAGCCGGCTGTAGCGCGCGGTCAGCGTGGCGTCGCTGCCCTCGGTGTCGCGGAACCCGGCCGAGATCGGAAAGGCGAAGCTGTCGTCGGTCCGCGACAGGCTCAGGCCGAAGTCATAGATGTTCTCGCCGCGCTCCAGCGTCGTGCGCGCGCCTGCCAGGGTCTGGCGGGTATCGCGCCGCGGCTGGTCGCGCAGCACGTTCGGTCCGGGACCGACCGCATTGCCTCCGACGATCACCGGGCCGGCATGGTTGCTTTCGGGATCGTTCTGGATCGCGTCCCAGGTCAGCGGCCCGGCCACGTCGAATTCCAGGTCGGTATGGCTGAAGAACAGCCGCGTCACCGCCTCGCCGGTCTGCAGGGTGACGTTGCCGCCGATGGCGCTGCGGCGCGAGCCGTTGTAGTCGCGATAGCCGTCCTTCTGCGCATGTTCGAAGCGCAGCAGCACATCGGCCCGCTCGCCGTCGATGCCATAGCTGCCCGCGACCTCGCCCCGCCCGAAGCTGCCGCCGCCGAAGCTGAGCCGCATCCCCGGCGCAGTCGCCCCCGAGGGCGAGGCGAAGTTGATCGCGCCGCCCAGCACGTTGGCGCCGATGCGGTTGGCCGCGGCGCCGCGAAACACCTCGATGCTCTCGGCCTGGCCCGGCGCGGCAAGGCCCACGACATAGGAGCCGTCGGCGCGGTTCACCGGCATCCCGTCCTGAAGGATCAGCAAGCCGCGCTCGGCCGGGTTCTGCTGCAGGCCCGAGCCGCGGATCTGGATGCGCGGCTGGTCGTTGCCGCCGAAGAATTCCTGCACGACCACGCCCGGCACCTCGGACAGCGTGTCGGCCAGCGTCGGCGCCGCCTCGCCCATGGCCTCGCTGCGGTCGATCAGCGTGACCGCGCCGGGCGTCGCCTCAAAGCGGCGGGCGGTGGTGTCGGCGCGGATCTCGATCTCGTCCAGCACGATCACCGCGCCGGGCGCGGCCGATTGCGCCAGGGCGGCCCCGGCCTGCAAGGACAGCCCGGCCGCCGCCAGCCCGGTCAGGGCGGGGATCATTCGCGCAAAGCGTTTCGTCTTGTCGTCAGCGTCCATGTCGGCACGTCCTTGATCTTCCCGCAGGGGACAGCGCCCACGGCAATGCGCGGCGCGAGGGTGGCAATGAGACGGCTGGCACAGGGCTTGCGATGCGGCATAGCGGCGGCGGGCATGGGCTGCGGACGCGCCGGGATGACCCCGCCTGCATAGGCCGATCAAACATGAATGTGAAGGTCATATTTTATCCGGGGCGCTTTTGCCGCAGCCCCGGCCCGCGCGGGGTGCGCTGGACAGCCGGGCCGCAGGCACGCTACACAGGAACCGCAAAAGCGACCCGAACCAGCGCGAAAGACGGAAAAGCCCCATCCATGTCGAACCAGGGCCGGAAACTGGAACAGGCGGCCAAGGCGGCGTGGCTTTCCTATGTCGCGGGCAAGACCCAGGACGAGATCGCGGGGATCATGGGCATCTCGCGCCAGACCGCGCAGCGCCTGGTGGCACAGGCCATGGCCGAGGGCATCGTCAAGATCCGCATCGACCATCCCTTTGCGCATTGCATGGATATCGCCGCCGGATTGCAGCGCAAATACGCGCTGGCGTTCTGCCAGATCGCCCCTTCGGACGCCCCCGAGGCCGGGGTGGCGCTGATGCTGGCCGATGCGATCGAGCAATGGCTGCGCCGCCCCCAGCCGATGACCATGGCCATCGGCACCGGCCGCACCCTGCGCAGCGCCATCGCGCAATTGCCGCATATCGACTGCCCGCAGCACCGCATCGTCTCGCTGACCGGCAATATCGCGCCGGACGGCTCGACCGCCTATTACAACGTGCTGTTCACGCTTTCGGACCTGGTGACGGCGCGCAGCTTTCCCCTGCCCTTGCCGGTCATCGCCCCCAGCGTGCGCGAGCGGGAGGCGGTCAACGGCCAGCCCAGCATCGAGCGGCTGATCCGCATGTCGGCCGAGGCCGCGGTGGCCTTTGTCGGCATCGGCACGGTGGGCGCGCGCGCGCCGCTGATGCTGGACGGGTTCCTGTCGCAGCCCGACCTGGACGCGCTGGTCGCGGCCGGCGCGGTGGGCGAGATCACCGGCTGGGCCTATGACGCGCAGGGCGCGCTGGTGCCTGGGCTCAGCAACGACCGCGTGGCCTCGGCCCCGATCCCCCCGCGCGAGACGACGCTGGTCATCGGCGCCGCCCATGGTGTCGAAAAGGTGCCGGCGATCCGCGGCGCGCTGCGCGGCGGGCTGGTCAGCGGGCTGATCACCGATGCCGAGACCGGGGCGGCGCTGCTGGCCGATTGACCCCTACATCGCCGCGATCTCGGCGCGCTGCTGCTGCATGCGCAGGAAGATGCGCCAGTCCCGTTCGCGCCGGGCGCGGGCGGCGGGCTCGGGGCGGGTGATCTCGACCGGGCGGGCGAAGCGTGCCCGCGCCGCGCGGATGCCGCCCAGGAGCGGCGCTGCGGCGGCGATGGCGGTGCCGCGCAGCACCGCATCCTCGGGCTGCCAGTGGATCTCGGCCCCGATGGCATCGGCATAGAGCTGGCGCAGCAGGGCCGAGCGCGCCTGCCCCCCGGCCATGGCCAGCGCGGCGGGCGCCAGCCCCATATGGGCGATGACCTGCCGGGTCCCCAGCGCGATGCCCACCGCCGCGCGCCAATACAGTGCGTCCAGCGCCTGCGGGCTGCGCTCCAGCGTCAGGCCGTGGATCGCGCCGCGCAGCAGCGGATCGGCAAAGGGCGTGCGGCTGCCCTTGATGTCGGGCAGGACATGCAGGTCCGGCTCGGGCTCGGGATCGGCGGCGATCCGGGCCAGGATGTCGTCATGGCCCGCAGGCTGCGGGTAAAGCCCGCGCACCCGCTCCAGCAGCGCGCCGGTGGCGGACTGGCCGCCCTCGCTGACGCTTTCGCCGGGCAGGATCGCGCCCGGATAGGGCCCCCACAGCGCCGCGCGCGGCGCGAGCCCCGTCGCCATGACGCAGTTCGAGGTGCCGGCGATCAGCGCCGGCATCTCCGGCGCCGCGCCGAGCGCGCCGGCAAAGGCGTCGATCAGCCCGGCGGCGACCAGCGTCTCGGGCTCCAGCCCCAGCTCGGCCGCGCCTTGCGGCGACAGCGGGCCGATGCGCGTGCCGGGCGGCAGCACCGGGCCGGGGTGCGGGAAATCGGCGATCCCGGCCCGGTCCAGCAAGTCCTGCTGCCAGCCGCCGCGGTCGGGCAGCCAGGGCCATTTTGCCGCCGCGGCGCAAAGCGAACGCGCCTCGATGCCGGTGGCGCGAAAGGCCAGGTGGTCGCAAAGGTCGCGCACGCCCGTCAGCGCCGCCCAGACCTCGGGCCGGTGGCGGCGAAGCCACATCAGCTTCGGCGTCTGCATCTCGGGCGAGACCGAGCCGCCGGCCCGCGCGACGATCTCATGCGGGATGCGGCTCAGTTCGGCCGCCTCGGCTACGGCGCGGTGGTCATGCCAGGCGATCACGTCGGGGGCAAAGCCCGGCGCCTCGACCACCAGCGAGCAGGTGGCGTCAAAGGCCAGCGCGCCGACCTGCGCCGGGCTGGCGCCGGCCTGCCGCCGCGCCTCGGCCAGGGCCTCGGCCACGGCCCGCCAGATCTCGGCGAAATCGTGCATGGCTTGCCGGTCGGGCCCCGGAAGGGTGGCGAAGCCGCGGCTTGCGCGGGCGACCAGCCGGCCGTCGGGGGTGAAAAGCCCCGCTCGCGCGCGGGCCGAGCCCACATCCACGGCCCCGATCAGCACGCCGATTCCCCTTCCCTAGCCCAGACCGGCCAAAGTCTTGGGCAAATCCCGCGCCTGGTCAATCAGCGCATCGGGGGCCAGCGCCGCCAGCTTTTCGGCCAGGCGCGCGGGGGCGGCATGGCTGCCGCCCAGAAAGCCGATCACCCGCATCCCCGCCGCGCGGGCGGCGCGCAGCCCGGCCGGGCTGTCCTCGATCACCACGCAATCGGCCGGGGCGATGCCCAGGTGCCGGGCGGCGAACAGGAACAGGTCGGGCTCGGGCTTGCCGCGCGCCACCTGCGTCGCGGAATAGACATGTGGCCCGAACAGCGGCGCAAGCCCGGTCAGCGACAGCGACAGCTGCAGCCGCTCGGGCGCGCTGGACGAGGCCACGGCGCGCGGCCCCGAGAGTTGCGCCAGCGCCTCGGCCATGCCGGGCACCGGGCGCAATTCGCGGCGAAAACGCAGCGCCAGGGCCTCGGCATAGCCGGGCAGCGCCGGGCCCAGGTCCACACCCTGGTCCCGCGCCGCCTCGACGATGGTCGAGAAGGAACGGCCCAGGAACTCGTCATAGATGCGGGCGCGGGTGATCGGCGCGCCCAGCCCTTGCAGCAGCGCCTCGATCTCGGCCGCGGCCAGGGGCTCGGAATCGACCAGCACCCCGTCGCAGTCGAAGATCAGCCCGCGCGCCAAGCCCTCAGCCCTTGAGATAGGCGTCGAGCGTCGCGCGCGTGCCCTTCTGCCACAGCATGGCGAGCCAGCGGGCAAAGGGTTCGGCCAGGCGCGGATCGCGGCCGGTCTCGCCATAGATCTCGGCCATGTCGAGCCAGGCCGAGGGGTCGGTCCGGGCCGCCTGCGCCACCTGCACCAGCCGGTCCCAGTTCGGATCGTTCGGCTCGATCACGGCGCCGCTGTCGCTGGTGCCGGCGCAATAGCGGCACCAGAGCGCCGATTCCAGCGCCAGCCCATCCACGGGCAACCCGCGCTCAAGCCGATGCGCGATGGTCGGCACGATGAACTTGGGCTGCCGGTTCGAGCCGTCTAGGCACAGCCGGCGCACCGTGTCGCCGATCTTGGGATTGGCGCAGCGCTCGGCCACCTTGGCGAAATAGGCTTGCAGGTCGGTGCCGGGCACCGGCGGCACGGCGGGGATGATCTCGTCCGTCTCGATCTTTTCCAGGAAGGCGCGGACCTGCGCGTCCTCCATCGCCTCGTGCACGAAATGGATGTCCAGAAGCCCGGCCGGATAGGCGATCACCGCATGGCCGCCGTTCAGGATGCGGATCTTCATCAGTTCCCATGGCGTCACGTCGGCGACGAACTCGACGCCGGCTTTCTCAAGCGGCGGCCGGCCGGCGGGGAAGTTGTCCTCCAGCACCCATTGGATGAAATCCTCGCAAAACACCGGGGCCTCGTCCTGGATGCCGAAATCCTCGCGCACCATGCGGCGCTCGCGGTCGCTGGTGGCCGGGGTGATGCGGTCCACCATGGCGTTCGGAAAGGCCACGGTCGCGGCGATCCACCCCGCCAGTTCCGGGTCCGACAGCCGCGCGGTTTCCACGACGGCCTCGCAGGTGACGTTGCCGTTATGCGGGATGTTGTCGCAGCACATGACGGTGAAGGGCGCGTGCCCCGCCGCGCGGCGCGCCCTGAGCCCCGCGACGATCAGGCCGAAGACGGTCTGCGGCGCGTCGGGATTGGCCGCATCGGCGGCGATGGCGGGATGCGCCCTGTCGAAATGCCCGGTGGCGGCGTCGATGAAATAGCCGCCCTCGGTGATGGTCAGCGCCACGATGCGGATCGCCGGATCGGCCAGCGCGGCGATCACCCGCCCATGGTCGCCGGGCGCGATATAGTCCACGATCGGCCCCAGCACCCGCGCGTCCGAGCGGGAGGCCGATTGCTCGACCAGCGTATAGAGGTAATCCTGCGCCGCCAGCGTGTCGCGCATCCGCGCATCGCCCGGCATGACGCCAGCGCCGATGATGGCGAAGTCCGGCGCCAGCCCCATGTTCATCAGCCGGTCCAGATAGGCGGCCTGGTGGGCACGGAAGAAATTGCCGACGCCGAAATGCAGGATGCCGGGGCGCAGGGCGGCGCGGTCATAGCCCGGCACCGGCTGGCCGAGGCGGTCAAGGGTCTGGTTGGAAAGCCTGTCCATCCGAATTCATCCCGGTTCTGATCTGTGAGGATGGGGCCGCGGCGGCGACCCCGACGAGGCTGCCGTCAAAGCGCCAGCCCCTGCTGATCGAAGCGATAGACCCGGCCTTCCTGCGGGGTCAGCCAGATGCGGTCGCCGTGGTCCACCGGGAACTCGCCCGCCGCTCGTGCGACGATGGGGGTGCCGCCGTCCAGCTCGACATGCAGGAAGGTGTCCGAGCCCAGATGCTCGGCCACGCCCACCGTGCCGGCAAAGGCGCCGTCGGTGGTGGACATGGCGAAATGCTCGGGGCGCACGCCGATGGCATGGGCGCCCAGGCGCGCCGCGGCCTCGCCCTCGATAAAGTTCATGTTCGGGCTGCCGATGAAGCCCGCGACGAAGCGGTTGGCGGGCTTGCGGTAAAGCTCCAGCGGGCTGCCCACCTGCTCGACCCGGCCGGCGCGCAGGACGACGATCTTGTCGGCCATGGTCATCGCCTCGACCTGGTCGTGGGTGACGTAGACCATGGTCGTCGCCAGCTTCTTGTGCAGCTCGGAAATCTCGACCCGCATGTTCACCCGCAGCGCCGCGTCGAGGTTCGACAAGGGCTCGTCGAAGAGGAACGCCGAGGGCTCGCGCACGATGGCCCGGCCGATGGCGACGCGCTGGCGCTGGCCGCCCGACAGCTGGCCGGGACGGCGGTCCAGGTAATCGGTCAGGTTCAGGATGCCGGCCGCGTGCTGGACGCGCCGCTCCTGCTCGGCCGCCGCCATGCCGGCCATCTTCAGCGGAAAGGCGATGTTCTTCCTGACCGACATATGCGGGTAAAGCGCATAGGACTGGAACACCATCGCCAGCTTGCGCTGCGAGGGCGGCGCATGGGTCACGTCCCGCCCGTCGATCATGATCTGGCCCGAGGTCACGTCCTCGAGCCCGGCGATCAGCCGCAGCAGCGTGGACTTGCCGCAGCCCGAGGGGCCGACGAAGACGACGAACTCGCCGTCGTTGATTTCCAGATCGACGCCCGGAATGACCTCGACATCGCCAAAGCTCTTGCGGACCTGTTGAAGCGTGATGCTACCCATGGTTTCCTCCTTATTTCACCGCGCCGAAGGTCAGGCCGCGCACGAGTTGCTTCTGGCTGAACCAGCCGAGGATCAGGATCGGGGCGATGGCCATGGTCGAGGCCGCCGAAAGTTTCGCATAAAAGAGCCCCTCGGGGCTGGAATAGCTGGCGATGAAGGTCGTCAGCGGCGCCGCCCTGGAGGTGGTCAGGTTCAGCGTCCAGAACGCCTCGTTCCAGGCCAGGATGACGTTCAGCAGCAGGGTCGAGGCGATGCCGGGGACCGCCATCGGCGTCAGCACATGCAGGATTTCCTTCATCAGGCTGGCGCCGTCCATCCGCGCCGCTTCCAGGATCTCGGACGGGATCTCGCGGAAATAGGTATAGAGCATCCAGGTGATGATCGGCAGGTTGATGAGCATCAGCACGACGGTGATGCCCAGCCGCGTATCCAGAAGGCCCCAGCTGCGAAACAGCAGATACATCGGGATCAGCACGCCCGCGGCCGGCATCATCTTGGTCGACAGCATCCACATCAGCAGATCCTTGGTCCGCTTGGCCGGCTGGAAGGCCATCGACCAGGCGGCCGGGATGGCGATCAGCAGGCCCAAGAGCGTCGAGCCGACCGAGATGATGACCGAGTTCATGAAATGCCGGAAATAGGGCGAGCGGGACTGCACCTCGGCATAGTTTTCGGTCGTCCAGTCGAAGAACAGGAACTTGGGCGGGCTGGCGATGGCATCGGCCTCGGACTTGAAGCTGGTCAGGATCGTCCACAGGATCGGGAAGAAGATCAGCAGCGCCACGCCCCAGGCCAGGATGGTGAAGGTCCAGCGGCGGCTATTCGTGACTTTGCGGGCCATGGTTCTTACTCCAGCGTCTTGCCGATCATCCGCATCAGGAAGATCGCGACGATATTGGCAAGGATGACGGCAATGATGCCCCCGGCGGATGCGCCGCCCACGTCGAATTGCAGCAGCGCCTGGCTATAGACCAGATAGGTCAGGTTGGTGGACTGGTAGCCGGGGCCGCCATTGGTCGTGACCAGGATCTCGGCAAAGACCGAAAGCAGGAAGATGGTCTCGATCAGGATCACCACGGTGATGGCGCGCGACAGGTGCGGCAGGATCAGGTGGGTGAACTTGGCCCAGGTGCCGGCGCCGTCCATCTCGGCCGCCTCCATCTGCTCGCTGTCCAAGGATTGCAGCGCGGTCAGCAGGATCAGCGTGGCAAAGGGCAGCCATTGCCAGGCGACGATCAGGATGATCGACAGCAGCGGATATTGCGCCAGAAAGTCGATGGGCTGCGCCCCCACCGCCTTGGCGAGCCAGGCGAAAAGCCCGTTGACCGGGTTCATGAACATGTTCTTCCACACCAGCGCCGAGACGGTCGGCATGATGAAGAAGGGCGCGATCACCAGGATGCGCACCACGCCCTGCCCGAACATCGGCTGGTCCAGCAGCAAGGCCAGCAGGATGCCGCCGCCGACGGTGATGACCAGCACGCCCCCGACCAGCAGCAGCGTGTTCTGCATCGCCGTCCAGAAGGCGGGATCGGACAGGAAATACTTGTAGTTGGTCCAGCCGGTGAACTGTTCCATGCCGGGCGAGAGCAGGTTGTAGCTCTGGAAGCTGAACCACAGCGTCATGGCCAGCGGCACGATCATCCAGCCCAGCAGCAGCAGGACCGAGGGCGCGACCATCAGGCGCGCGAGTGTTTTCTGATGTCGGGTAGCCATCGGCGCGCCTCCCACGCGAGCGATGAGGGTTCGGATTGCGGCAGGGGCCGGGCTTGCCGCCCCCTGCGCCGTTTCGCGGCCGTCAGGCCGGGCCGGGCGTCACTTGGGATAGCCGGCCTTGGCCATCTCGCGCTCGGCGATCTGCTGGGCCATCTGCAACGCCTGGTCGACGCTGGCCTGCCCGGCCAGGGCGGCCGAGAATTGCTGGCCGACCGCGGTGCCAAGGGCCTGGAACTCGGGGATGCCCACCCATTGCGTGCCGATATAGGGCACCTCGACGGTGGTCGGGTTCTTCAGGTCGGCCGACATGATGCTGTCCAGCGTCGGCTTGGCAAAGGGCGCGGCCTCAAGATAGGCGGGGTTCTCGTAAAGCGAGGTCCGGGTGCCGGGCGGGACGTTCGCCCAGCCCTCTTCCGCCGCAACCTGCTCGGTGTAAGCCTTGGAGGTTGCCCAGGCGACGAATTTCTTCGCGACATCCGGCGCGTCGGTCGAGGACGGAACTGCCAGCGTCCAGGCCCAGAGCCACATCTGCGGCTTCTCGCCCTCGGGGGCCAGCGCATAGCCCACCTTGTCGGCAACGGTCGAGTCCTTGGGGTTCGACACGAAGCTCGCCGCCACGGTGGCGTCGATCCACATGCCGCATTTGCCGGTCTGGAACAGCGCCAGGTTCTCGTTGAAGCCGTTCGACGAGGCGCCGGGCGGGCCGGCCTCGTTCATGACGGCGACGTAATCGGTCAGCGCCTTCTTCCAGGCCTCGCCCGAGAATTGCGGCTTCCATTCCATGTCGAACCAGGGCGCGCCGTAGCTGGCGCCCATCGAGGTCAGGAAGGCCATGTTCTCGCCCCAGCCGGCCTTGCCGCGCAGGCAGATGCCATAGACCTCGGCCGATTTGTCGGTCATCTTGCGCGCCGCGTCGAAGACGAAGTCCCAGGTCGGGCGCTCGGGCATTTCCAGCCCGGCCTTTTCCATCAGGTCGGTGCGATACATGATCATCGCGGATTCGCCATAGAAGGGCGCGGCGTAAAGCTTGCCATCCAGCGACAGCCCCTCGGCGATGGGGGGCAGGATGTCGGCGGCGTCGTAATCCTCGCCCATGTCCTCGAGCGCGAGCAGCCAGCCCTGCTTGGCCCAGATCGGCACCTCGTAATTGCCGACGGTCACGATGTCGTATTGCCCGCCCTTGGTGGCGATGTCGGTGGTGACGCGCTGGCGCAGCACGTTCTCTTCCAGCGTCACCCATTCCAGCTGGATGTCCGGGTTCGCGTCGGTGAACGGCTTGGTCATCTTCTGCATGCGGATCATGTCGCCGTTGTTCACGGTGGCGATGGTCAGCGTCTCGGCCACTGCAGGCACCGCCAGCGCCGTCATGGCGCAGGCCCCCATCAGGCCGCGCAGCATCATGCTCATTCGATTGTCCTCCCCTGCGGATCAGCATTTGCTAATGCGATGGGCAAATGCTCACATACTCGCCGCCGGGCTGTCAAGCGAAATCGGCGCGGCCCGATACTCCGGGACCGCGCCGACCGATAGTTTCTTGCAGGGATGGGTGGGGTTCAGCCGCGGCCGCGATAGGGCGGCACGCCCTGGTCGGGGATCCAGACCGCCTCGGGCATGGGGCCGGTCTGCCAGAACACGTCGATGGGCATGCCGCCGCGCGGATACCAGTAGCCGCCGATGCGCAGCCAGCGCGGCGCAAGGAACCCGGCCAGCCGCCGGCCGATCGACACGGTGCAATCCTCGTGGAAAGCGCCGTGATTACGGAAGCTTCCAAGGTAAAGCTTCAGCGATTTCGATTCGACCAGCCAGTCGCCCGGCACATAGTCGATGACCAGATGCGCGAAATCCGGCTGCCCCGTCATCGGGCAGAGCGAGGTGAACTCGGGCGCGGTGAAGCGCACGTTATAGGCCACGTCGGCCTGCGGGTTCTGCACCCGCTCCAGCTCGGCCTGGTCGGGGCTTTCGGGCAGCCGGGTGGCGCCGCCCAATTGCTTGAGGCCGCTGTAGATCGTCTCGGTCATGGTTTCCCTCCGGGATGTCAGACGCCGCGCCGGTTGCCCCAGATCAGGACATGCAGCTGCGGCAGGATGCGCGGTTTCAGCCAGCCGCGGCCGACCGTGTTCTCGACCAGCCACAGCAGCCGGTCGGCCAGGGCCTGCGGATCGACCGGCAGGGCGGGGTCGGTCTCGGGGTTGCCGGGTTGCAGGTAAAGCGGCAGGTCGGGATGGCGGGCCGCGACCTCGTGCGCCCAGTCCAGGTCGGCCTGGTCGAAGATCACGATCTTCAGCACCCGCTGCCCCGCGCCCACGCCCGCCTGCACACAGCGGTCGAACGCGTCCCAATCGACCACCTGCCCGCTCGACGGCGGTTTCGGCGACAGCACCAGCATGGCGAGATCCGCGAACCAGGGCTGCGCGACCGATCCCTGCGTCTCGCAGGCAAAGCGATAGCCGGCCGCGCGCCCCAGCGCGATCAGCGGGGCAAAGTCCTGGATCGCCGGATTGCCGCCCGACAGCGAGACGGTCAGCGGCTGGCCGCCGGACAGGCGCCGCACCTCGGCCCAGACCGCCTCGGCGCTCATCGGCCGCCATTCGTGGCGGTGGCGGCTCTCCACCGCGTGCGGGCTGTCGCACCAGACGCAACGATAATCGCAGCCCCCCGCCCGGACGAAGACCGTGGGCTCGCCGATCAGCGCGCCCTCGCCCTGGATGGTCGGGCCGAAGATTTCCGCGATGCGCAGCGTCATGGCCGATACTCGGCCCAGGTCTTGGGCGTTTCCGAGACCCGGACCGCCACCGTCTCGGGCCAGCGCGCCTTGCACCAGTCATGGAAATGCCGCGCCATGTTCTCGGCGGTCGAGGGGCCGTCCAGCACCTCGTTCAGGTGGCGATGGTCGAAATGCGTGTCGATGTAATGCTTCAGCGGCGCAAGCTCGTGATAGTCGCGCACGAAGCCGTCGGCGTTCAGTTCCGCGGCGGCCAGCTCGACCACCACGACATAATTGTGCCCGTGCAGCCGGGCGCATTGGTGGTCCGGCGGCAGATGCGCAAGCTGGTGCGAGGCCGAGAAATGGAACTCCTTCGCGATGCGGAACATCAGGCCCGCCCCCGTTCCGCAATGGCCTGCCGCCAGAAATCCGCATCCTCATAGGCGGTCGGGTCGGGGATGCCGGCCAGGTGGAAGGCCTCGCGCCGCTCGACGCAGGTGCCGCAGCGCCCGCAATGGACGGCCCCGCCCTTGTAGCAGGACCAGGTCTCGGCAAAGGGCGTGCCGTGGCGCGCGCCCTCGGCCACGATGTCGGCCTTGGTCCGATGCACGAAGGGGGTCAGCAGCCGCAACTGCGCATAGCCGTCGAGCGCGGCGTCCTGCATGTGCTGGAACGCCTCGGTGAAGGCGGGGCGGCAGTCGGGATAGATGAAATGATCGCCGCCATGCACGGCGGTCGCCACCGCCTCGTCGCCCATCGCCGCCGCCATGCCGAAGGCGATGGTCAGCATGATGGCGTTGCGGTTCGGGACCACGGTGATGCGCATGGTTTCCTCGGCATAATGCCCGTCCGGCACCTCGGCCCCGCCGGTCAGGGCCGAGCCGGTCAGCACCGCCCCCACCCCGCGCATGTCGATGACGTGATGCGGCACGCCCAGCCGCCGGGCGGCGGCGGCGGCAAAATCCAGCTCCTTGCGGTGGCGCTGGCCGTAGTCGAAGGAGATCAGGCGCGTCAGGCTCCCTTGCGCCGCGACCATATGCGCCAGCGACACGGAATCGAGTCCGCCCGAGCAGACAACTGTCGTCTTCATGATGTGACCCTTGTTTTGATGACCGGGTAGGCTGCGACCGGTATGGGTGCCCGACATAGCGGGCTTTGGCGGGCGGCGCAACCGCCCGCCGGGGTCAGTCGGACAGATCCAGCGCCGGGGTATCGCCGCTGTCCTCCAGGTGCCAGACCGCCTGCCAGCGCCCGTCCTGGCGGGCCAGGGTCAGGTAGTTCCGTTCCGCCACATAGCGGTGGCGCTGGCCGGGCAGCGGGTGGATGCGGATCGGATGGCGGGGCAAGGGCGCCTCGCCCAGCCCCGCGAACAGCCCCAGCGCGCGGGCATAGGCCTGCGGCGGCGCGCGATGCGAGATGCCCGAGGCGACCAGCTGATGCACCCGCTGCGCATCCGGCCCCATGACGGCGCGGGTCGCCAGATGGATCTCGCCCGACAGCGCGGTGACATGGGCACGGGTGCGCCATTTCAGCACCTCGCCCAGCATCCGCCGCCATTCGGCGCGATGCGCGCGGCTTTGCCACTGGTCGCGCAGGTCGTCCTCGTAATGCTGCATGCGCGGCATGGCCATCATCACCCGCTCCAGCAGCGACAGGCGCGGACCCAGCAGCGGCACGCTGGAGACCAGGAACACCTGCTCGCCCTGCGGCGCCAGCGCCTCGACCGCCTGCCAGCCGGCGGGCCCCATGATGCGGTGGCGGTGGCGCTCGGACCGCAGGTCGGGCGCGGCGATGGTCAGGCCGGGCAGCTCGCGCTTCCAGCTGAGGCTCGCGCCCGAGGCATCCAGGAACAGCTCGGGAATGTCGCTTTCGACCGCGCCGTGCTGGAACAGCAGATAGGTTTCGCGCGCGACGGCGAACAGGGTCTGGCCCACGGCCGAGCGGCTGCGCTTCTCGGGCAGCGAGCCCCAGCCATCGCAGATGTCATGGTCGTCCCAGACCGACAGCGCCGGCACCTGCGCCGCCATCGCGGCATAGCCCGGCGCCTGCAGCACATGCAGATAGCGGGCGACGAAGCGGCGGTGCAGATGCGCGGCCAGATCGGCAAGCTGGGCGGGATCCTCCACCTGCGGCACCTTGTCGGGCCAGTCCTGGCTCAGCGGATGGCCCTGCGTCGCCTCGTCGGCATAGATCTGGTCGCCGCCCTGCAACAGCAACGCAAAGGGCGCCTGGGCATGGTCGTGCGCCAGCCGCGTCCACATCAGGTTGCGCTCGGCGCCGTCGCGGTCCAGGTCGCCGTTCTCCTCGCCGTTGCAAGAGACGAAGGCCAGGCGCAGGTCGCCCGACAGATCGGTCGCGACCGCGTGAAAGCGGCCCTCGAACTCATAGCCGCGATCCGCCGGGGTCAGGGTGAAATCGTGGCGCCAGGCGGCGATGCCGGCGATCTCGGCGATGCGGCGCGGCGGTATTTCGCTGCCGGACAGGCGGATCGGCGGCGGCGCGGGCTCGTCCTTCGGCCGGATGACGATGGCCGCCAGCCGGATGCCCTGCCCCGCCATGCCGCGGAAATGCAGGATCGGCCCCGCTCGGCCGGGTTGCTGCGCCTCGTCCATCATTCAACCTGTCCCTTTCGCATTGCAGCGAGGGATATAGGTGCGGCGCGGCCAAGCGCAAACCGGACCGGCGGCGAACCGCGGCCCCGGTGCCGGCGTTGGTCCCGAAAGGCAGCGCAGGAGCCGGCGATGACCGAGCGGATCGAAGGCGTGACCATCTCGCATCCCGAGCGGGTGATCTTTGACGATGCCGGGCCGGGCAAGGCCGGGCTGACCAAGGCGGGGCTGGCGCGCTATTACCAGCGGATCGCGCCGCTGATGCTGGAAGAGGCCGCGGACCGCCCGCTGTCGCTTCTGCGCCTGCCCGACGGGATGGCGGGCGAGCGGTTCTTCCAGAAGCACCCCGGCAAGGGCTTTCCCAAGGCGATCCGGCAGATGCGGATCACCGAAAGCGACAGCGAGGATGCGGCCTATGCCTATGTCGCCGACGCGGCCGGGCTGGTCGCCGCGGTGCAGATGGGCACGGTCGAGTTCCACATCTGGCCCGCCCGCCGCGACCGGCTGGAGCGGCCCGACCGGCTGGTCTTCGACCTCGATCCCGACGAGGGGCTGGGCTTCGACGCCGTGCGCAGCGCCGCCCTGTCGCTGCGCGGCCGGCTGCTGGACCTGGGCCTTGACCCTTGGGCGATGCTGACCGGCGGCAAGGGGGTGCATCTGGTGGTGCCCCTGCGCCGCAGCATCGGCTGGGGCGATCTGAAGCGCTTCGCCCGCGGCTTCGCCGCGCTTTGCGCGCAGGACGAACCCGACCGCTATACGGTGGAACTGGCCAAGGCCAGCCGCAAGGGCCGGATCTTCATCGACTGGCTGCGCAACGAGCGCGGCTCGACGGCGGTGGCGCCGTTTTCGGTGCGGGCGCGGCCGGGCGCCCCGGTGGCGGCGCCGGTCGGCTGGGACGAGCTGGCCGGGATCACCACCGCTCGCGCCTTCGACACCCAGGCGGCGCAGGAACGCGGCTGGGCCGGCGTGACGCGCAAGCCGCAAGGCCTGACCCGGCCGATCTTCGCCGCGCTGGACAAGGCGCTGGCCGGGGCCGGCTGAGCCCGGTTCAGCCCCGTTCAGCCCTCGATGCGCCGGCCGTCTTGCGCATCGAAGAAATGCAGGTGCCCCGGATCGGGCGCCACCTCGACCCGGTCGCCGCGCGCCAGCCCACTGGTGCCGGGCAGGCGCAGCACCAGGGGCACGTCCGAGCCCTCGATCATGCCATAGCCGAAGGCATCGGCGCCCAGTCGTTCGACCGAGCGCAGCACGACCGGGATCGCCGCCTCGCCCGGCGCGGCGGGCCGCAGATGCTCGGGGCGCAGGCCAAGCCGCAGATCGCCGCCGCGCGGCAGGCCCGGCAGCGGCAGCACCGCCCCGCCGGGCAGCGTGGCCCGCCCCTCGGCCGCCGAGACGGTGAAGATGTTCATCGCCGGCGAGCCGATGAAGCCGGCCACGAATTCGCTGGCCGGGCGCTGATAGACCTCGAGCGGCGTCGCGATCTGCTCGGCCACGCCCTTGTTCATCACGATCAGCCGGTCGGCCAGCGTCATCGCCTCGACCTGGTCATGGGTGACGTAAAGCGTGGTCTGGCCGGTGCGCAGGTGCATCTCCTTGATCTGCAGGCGCATCTGCACCCGCAGCTTGGCGTCGAGGTTCGACAGCGGCTCGTCCAGAAGCAGCGCCGCGGGCTCGCGCACCAGCGCCCGGCCCATGGCGACGCGCTGGCGCTGGCCGCCCGACAGCGCGCGCGGCTTGCGGTCCAGATAGGGCTCCAGCTCCAGCATGGTCGCGGCCTTGGCGACGCGGGCCTCGATCTCGGCTTTCGGGAGCTTCGCGATCTTGAGCCCGTAGGCCATGTTCTCGCGCACCGACATATGCGGATAAAGCGCATAGTTCTGGAACACCATGGCGATGTCGCGCTGGCGCGGCTCAAGCTCGTTGACCACCTTGCCGCCGATCTCGACCGTGCCGGCGCTGATCGCCTCGAGCCCCGCCACCATGCGCAGGAGCGTGGACTTGCCGCAGCCGGACGGCCCGACGATCACCACGAATTCGCCGTCGGCGATCTCCATGGTGATGCCGTGGATGACCTGGTTTCCCGCATAGCTCTTGCGGACGTCGTTGAGCAGGATGCGGGCCATCTATTTCTCCGTCTCGACCAGGCCCTTGACGAACCAGCGCTGCATCAGCACCACCACCAGGATCGGCGGCAGGATGGCCAGCACGCTTGTGACCATCACGAGGTTCCAGGGCGTATCGGCATCGGCAAAGGAGATCATCTTCTTCAGCGCGATGACGATGGTGTTCATTTCGTTGGAATTGGTGACCAGCAGCGGCCACAGGTATTGCGTCCAGCCATAGATGAACTGGATCACGAAGATCGCCGCCACATTGGTCAGCGACAGCGGCCACAGGATGTCCTTGAAGAACCGCCAGGGCCCGGCGCCATCGACCCGCGCCGCCTCCAGCAGCTCGTCCGGGATGGTCATGAAGAACTGCCGGAACAGAAGCGTCGCGGTGGCCGAGGCGATCAGCGGCAGGATCAGCCCCGGATAGGTGTCGATCAGGCCCAGGTCGACCATGACCTTGTAGGTCGGCTGGATGCGCACCTCGACCGGCAGCATCAGGGTGATGAAGATCAGCCAGAAGCAGGCCATGCGCAGCGGAAAGCGGAAAAAGACGATGGCATAGGCCGAGGCCATCGAGATCGCGATCTTTCCCAGCGCGATGCCCATGGCGACGATGGTGGTATTGGCCAGAAGCCGCCACAGGCTGACCCCGCCGATGCGGCTGATCCCGCCCGAGAAGGCGTCGGAATAGTTCCGCGCCGCCTCGGGTCCGGGCAGCAGGGGCAGCGGCGGGCGCAGGATGGTCTGCACCGAATGGGTCGAGGCGACGAAGACGTAATAGACCGGGAAGGCCACCACGATCACGCCCAGCACCATCCACAGATGCGCCAGCAGCCGCCCGGCGCCGCGCGCGGCCAGGGGGGAGGGCTCAGCCATAATGCACCCTCCTTTCGATGAAGCGGAACTGGAAGGCGGTCAGCGCGATCACGATGATCATCAGGATCACCGATTGCGCGGCGCTGTCGCCCATGATCAGGTTCACGAAACCGTCGTTATAGACCTTGTAGACCAGCGTCTCGGTCGCCTTGCCGGGGCCGCCGCCGGTCACGGCATGGATAATGCCGAAAGTGTCGAACAGCGCATAGACCGTGTTCACCACCAGCAGGAAGAAGGTCGTCGGCGCCAGCAGCGGGAAGGTGATGGTCCAGAAGGCATGGCGGCGCGAGGCGCCGTCGATGGCCGCCGCCTCAAGCAGCGAGCGGGGGATCGCCTGCAGGCCGGCGACGAAGAACAGGAAGTTGTAGCTGATCTGCTTCCACGTCGCGGCCGCGACCACCAGCGCCATCGCCTGCTCTCCGTCCAGCAGTGGGTTCCAGTAGATGCCCATCTGCCGCAGCGGCCAGGCCAGCGTGCCGAAGCTGGGGTTGAACATGAACAGCCACAGCATGCCGGCGATGGCGGGCGCCACCGCATAGGGCCAGATCATCAGCGTGCGATAGAACCCCTTGCCGCGGACGATCTTTTCCGCCTGCACCGCCAGGAACAGCGCGATCGCCATGGCGCAAAAGGCGACCAGCACCGAAAACACCACCGTCACCCGGACCGAGTTCAGGTAGTTCGGATCGCCCAGCACCTTGCGGAAATTCGCCAGCCCGACGAAGGTCGTCTTCAGGCCAAAGGCATCCTCGCGCAGCACCGACTGGCGAAAGGCCTGCGCCGCCGGCCAGTAGAAGAAGATCAGCGTGATCGCCAGCTGCGGCGCCAGCAGCAGCCAGGGCAGCAGCTTGTGCGGAAAGACCGTGCGTCTCATCCGTCCCCCTTGTCGCATCGGGCGGGCGCCGGAACGCCCGCCCCTTGGCCTCAGCCGCCGGCGGCCTCGCGGATGGCGGCATTGCCGCGCTCGGCGGCGTTCTTCAGCGCCGTGGCCGCATCCTGCTGGCCGGCCAGCATCTTTTCATACTCCTCGTTCTGGATGTCGCGCAGCTGCGGCAGGTTCAGCGCGCGCACGCCCTTGGAGTTCTCGGTCGGCTGCTTGCCCATCATCTGCAGGATCGGCGTCTCGCGGCCGGGGTTCTGCTGGTAGAAATCCGAGCCCTTGGTCGCCTCGTAGGCCGCCATCGTCACCGGCAGATAGCCCGATTGCTCGTGCAGGTATTGCTGCACCTCGGTCTGGGACAGATAGTTGAAGAAGGCGGCGACGCCCTTGTAGGTCTCGTCCGACTTGCCGCCCATCACCCAGAGCGAGGCGCCGCCCGGCGTGGTGTTCTGCGGCGCGCCCTCGGCGGTCTCGTCATAGGGCAGCTGGCCGATGCCGTAGTTCATGCCCGACTTGACGATGTCGCCAAGCCCGCCCGAGCTTTCGGTCAGGATGCCGCATTCGCCCGAGGTGAAGTTCTGCTTGGCCTCGCTGGTGCGGCCGCCATAGACGAAGACGCCCTCCTTCGCCAGGTCCGCCAGCTCCTGGAAATGCTTGACGAACAGGGGCCCGTCGATCTTCAGCTCGGGCGTGCCGGCCAGGCCGTTCTCGTTCGTGCCCCAGCTGACATTGTTCCAGGCGGCGAAGTTCTCGGTATGGATCCAGGTCAGCCAGGTCGAGGTATAGCCGCAGGTCGCCGCCCCCGATTCCTTGATCTTGCGCGCGGCGGCCCAGACCTCGGCCCAGGTCTTGGGCGGGTTCTCGACGTCCAGCCCCGCCTTTTCGAAGATGTCCTTGTTGTAATACAGGATCGGCGAGGAGGAGTTGTAGGGGAAGGACAGCATGTCCCCCTCGGGCGTCGAGTAATAGCCGACGATGCCGGGCAGATACTGGCTCTTGTCGAATTCGTAGCCGCCTTCCTGCAGCACCTCGGCCACCGGCTTGATGGCGCCCTGCGCGCCCATCATGACGCCGGTGCCCACGTCGAAGACCTGGATGATGTCGGGGGCCTGGCCCGCGCGGAAGGCGGCGATGCCGGCGTTCAGCGTTTCGGGATAGGTGCCCTTGAAGACGGGCTTGAGTTCGTAATCGGCCTGGCTTGCGTTGAAATCGCCGGCGATCTTGGTCACCACCTCGGCATTGGCGCCGGTCATGGCGTGCCACCACGAGATTTCGGTCTTGGCCTCGGCCGCGACGGGCAGCGCCATCAGCCCTGCAAGCCAGAATGGGGTTTTCTGCATGGTATCCTCCGAGTCGTGCCTTGCGGCGTCATCGCTCCCGGACGGCAGCAGCTGGGCCAGGGCCCGCCATGCGCCATCCACCTCCCTGTGCGGATTTGTCACCTGCCGGGGGCCGGGGTGTCAATTCGCAACTGGTCGGTTTGGTATGGCAGGCGGCAGGCAAGCACCGCGCCGGAAACTCCGGCTCTGTGGCATGGATTTGTGAAAATCCAATGACAGCAAGGGGTAAAATCCATCTCTTGAGGTGATTTCCGACCGCCCGCCCCTTGTCGGCAGCAAGAGGACGGCGCCGGTTCCGTCGCGTAAACCGCCGGGGGGTGGCAGGGTCGCATGGACGGCCGCAGCCGGTGCGGGGCATGAAATCGGCCGGCCGCCAGGGCCGGCCGTTCCGGTGACTGCCCGAAAGCCCCGTCAGAAGCTGCGCGAGACCGACAGCTTGAAGTTCCGCCCCGGCGCCGGGCCGCTGAGCCAAGAGGCGGGCGTATAGTCGCGGTCGGTAAGGTTGTCGACGCCGAGATGGACCTCGATCCCCGCCGCCGCCCCGGCTTGCGGCGCCCAGGTGGCAAAGACGTCATGCACGCCGTAGCCGGCGCGATGTTCGCCATCCGCCTTGTCGCGGCCCTTGGCCAGGGTGCTGCGCAGGCCCAGGCGCCAGGCGTCGCTGGCCTGCCAGATCGCCTGCAAGGTCACGCGGTCGTTGGGCAGCGTGTCCAGCACCGTGCCGTCCTGGTCCTTGCCATCGACGACCGAGACCGCGGCGCCCAGTTCGAAGGCATCGATGCTGTAGGTCGCCTCCAGCTCGCCGCCGCGCAGATAGGCGCGGTCGATATTGACATAGGCGGGCGTGGGCGCCGCCGCCCCGGTGCGCACGATCATGTCGTCGATATGGTTGCGGAACAGCGTCAGCTTCATCACCGCCTCGTCGCCCTCGGCAAAGATGCCCGAGCCGCGATAGGAGACGCCGGCCTCCAGGTTCTTGCCCTTTTCGTCCTTCAGGTCGGGCGAGGGCGCGCCGCCCATGTAGGTATCGAACAGCTCGTCCGCCGTGGGCATCCGGTTCACGAAGGCGGCCGAGCCGAAGACCGACCAGTTGTCGTCCAGCCGCCAGATCGCGGCCAGCTGCGGCTCGAAGGAATCCGAACTGTAGCGGTCGTCGGTGGCCGTCACCGATGCCTTGGGCTCGATGCGCTGGCGGTCATAGCGCAGGCCGGTGTTCACGGTCAGGTCGCCCCACGTCACCTCGGACAGCGCAAAGGCGGACCAGAACCGGGTGATCCCCTCGGGATGCGAGGACGAGGGCACGCGCGAGGAACGGTCCTGCCGCGACAGTTCCATCCCCGCGGTCAGGTGGTGGTCATAGCCGGCGCCGGACAGGTCGGCGGCGTTCTGCAGCCGGAACTTCCACAGCCGGTAGTCGCGCCGGCCCAGCAAGGACGCCATGATCGGCTCGGCGGGGTCGTCGCCCTGCTGCACCTCCTTCATGGTGTTGGTATAGGACAGCGTCGCCGTCAGATCGACATAGCGGTTGTCCTGCGGGTTCCAGCCCCAGGTCAGCCTGGCCGTCTGGTCGCGCGTGGTGATGTCGCCCACGCCCCAGGAAAAGCCTGGATAGAACAGATCCCTTTGCGCCCCGTTCAGCTGGTCGAAATCCTGGTCCTCGCCCTTGGCCTCCAGGTGCTGATAGGAGAGGGCGACATAATGGTCGCCGAAGCTCTTTCTTGCCTTCAGCAGCAGGTTCGGCGTCTTGGAGTTCGAGCGGATCGTGGTGTTGCCGTCCGCATCCTTGGTATCGCCCAGCTTGCGCCAGGCCAGCGCCGCCAGCGCCTCGAAGTCATGGCTGGGCCGCCAGCCAAGCGCGATGCTGCCCAGCACCGTGTCGGGATTGCTGGCATAGCCCAGCTTGGCCCGGCCGCCGAAGGTCTGGCCCTCGGCGATCAGGTCGCCCGGCTCGATGGTCTCCATGGCGATCACGCCGCCAAGCGCGCCGGCGCCGTAAAGCGTGGACGAGCCGGGACCGCGCAGCACCTCGACCTGGCGCAGGAAGTCCGGTTCCACGAACAGCGCGCCCTGGCGATAGGATTCGTAGAACTTCTTTTCGCCGTCGAGCAGCTGCACGATGCCCGCCTCGGACGCCGCCTGCTCGCTGGCGCCGAAGCCGCGGATGTTGAACCCCTGCCCGAAGAAGCTGCCCGAGCCGACGCCGGCGACGCCGGGCACGGTCGCCAGCACCTCGCCGATATGGCCAGGGTCGATGTCCTGAAGCTGCTGGCCGTCGACCACGGAAACCGATTGCGGCACCTCGGAAGCCACCTTGGGCTTGCCGGCGCGCAGCACGATCTGGTCCAGCACATAGGCGGTCTGCGCGGACTGGGCCTCGGCGCGTTCCTGCGCCAGCAGCGGAGCGGAAAAGAGAAGGGTGCAGGCACTTCCGGCCAGAAGCGCGCCGCGAATCGGATGGCGTGGCATGTGATCCCCGTCGTCATGTCGTGAAGTTTACGGCTGGCCACGGGGCTGGCATCTTGCGCCGGTTAAAATATTCTTAGTAAAACTGTCAATGATTCCTTGCATCTTCCCGGTCCGAACCGGGCATGCAACAGCAGCGAAAGGCACCGCGATGACCGACCATTCCCCCGCAGAGCTGCGCCGCATCCTGGCCGAGGACGGCGGCCGTCCCTTTGACCTGGCCGAGCGGCTGGGCGTCCCCGAGGCGGCGCTGGTTGCGGCGCGGGTCGGCCATGGCGCGACCCGCATCGACGCCCTGCCCGGCCGGCTGATCCCGCAGGTGCAGGCCCTGGGCGAGGTCATGGCGCTGACCCGCAACCGCTCTTGCGTGATCGAGAAAGTCGGCACCTACAACGATTTCCACGACGGCGAGCATGCCGCCATGACCGTGGACCCCGAGATCGACCTGCGCATCTTTCCCCGCCATTGGGTCCATGCCTTCGCCGTCGAGCAGCAGGCCGAGAGCGGCACCCGCCGCTCGGTCCAGGTCTTCGACGCGGCGGGCGACGCGGTCCACAAGATCCATCTGCGCGAGGGCTCGGACCTGGCAGCCTGGGAGGCGCTGCGTCGCGACCTGGCGCTGGCGGACCAGTCCGACACCGCCCGCTTCGAGCCGCGCGCGCCGGTCGAGCCGCCCAGGGCCGGCGCCGAGCGCGCCGATGCGCTGCGCCGGGAATGGGCCGACATGACCGATACGCATCAGTTCAACATCCTGATCCGCCGGCTCAAGATGAACCGGCTGGGCGCCTATCGCATCGCCGGCGCGCCGCTGGTGCGGCCGCTGGCGGTCGAGGCGGTGCCGGCGCTGCTGGAGCGCGTCCATGCCGATGGCGTGGGGGTGATGTTCTTCGTCGGCAACATGGGCTGCATCGAGATCCATTCCGGCAAGATCCATTCGCTGAGGCCCATGGGGCCGTGGCTGAACGTCATGGACCCGCGCTTCAACCTGCACCTGCGCGGCGACCACGTCGCCGAGGTCTGGGCGGTGGACAAGCCCACCAAGCGCGGCCCGGCGATCTCGGTCGAGGCCTTCGATGCCGAGGGGGCGCTGATCTTCCAATGCTTCGGGTTGCGCCCGGAAAAGGGCGGTAATGCCGAACAATGGGCGGCGCTGGTCGCCGGCCTGCCGGCGCTGGCCGAGGCGGCGGAATGAAACGGCTGGCGCTTGCCCTGATCCTGCTGGCCGGCCCGGCCGGCGCGGAGGGCCACCCCGAGGCCCGGCGCGTGCTGTCGCTGGGCGGCTCGGTGACGGAAATCGTCTATGCGCTGGGGGAAGAGGCGCGGCTGATCGGCCGCGACACCACCTCGAACTGGCCGCCCCAGGCCAATGCCCTGCCCGATGTCGGCTATGTCCGCGCGCTGTCGCCCGAAGGGGTGCTGTCGGTCTCGCCCGACCTGATCATCGCCGAAGAAGGCGCGGGCCCACCCGAGGCGGTCTCGGTGCTGCAATCGGCCGGCGTGGCCTTCGTCAGCGTGGACGAGCGCTATGACGCCGAGGGCGTGCTGGACAAGGTCGATGCGGTGGCCGAGGCGCTTGGCGTGCCGGACAAGGGCCGCGCCTTGCACGACAAGCTGGCGGCCGACCTGCAAGCGGCGCTCGGCCGGGCGCAGGCGGTGGCGGGCGAGCCGAAAAAGGTGCTGTTCGTGCTGTCGCTGCAAGGCGGGCGGGTCATGGCCGCCGGCGCGGACACCGCGGCGGACGGCATCATCCGCCTGGCCGGGGCGCAGAACGCCCTGCAGGGCGTCGAGGGCTACAAGCCCGTCACCGACGAGGCGGTGATCGAGGCCGCGCCCGACGTCATCCTGATGATGCGCCGCGGCGACGAACAGGCGGATGCGCAGGCCAATGGCGGCAGCAGCCACACCGCGGCGAAAGAGGCGGTGCTGGCCATGCCGGCGCTGGCCCAGACCCCGGCGGGCCGCGCGGGCGCGGTGGTGATGATGGACGGGCTGAAGCTCCTGGGGTTCGGTCCCCGCACCGGCGAGGCGGCGGTCGAGCTGCACGACCTGATATACGCGGGGTCGTGATGGTGGCCGCGACGCCCGACCTTCGCCCCGGACGGCTGGAAGGCGACCGCAGCCATCGCGCGCGGCGCCTGGGGCTGTTCCTGGCGCTGCTGCTGGCGGTGGTCGCGGTGATCTCGCTGGGCTGGGGCGCCTCGGGGACGTCGCTGGCCCGCGCGCTCTCGGACCTGCTGGCGGGGCGCGAACTCGCGGTGCAGGACCGGGTGGTGCTGCTGGACATCCGGCTGCCGCGGGTGCTGATGGGCATCTTCGTCGGCGCCTCGCTGGCGGTCTCGGGCGCGGTGATGCAGGGGCTGTTCCGCAACCCGCTGGCCGATCCGGGCATCGTCGGCGTCAGTTCCGGCGCCTCGCTGGGGGCGATCCTGGCCATCGTGCTGGGCGGCGCGCTGCCCGGCTGGGTGGCGGCGTTCTTCGGCTGGTATCTGGTCCCGGTCGCCGCCTTTGCCGGCGGCTGGCTGACCACCATGGCGCTTTACCGCATCGCCACCCGGCGCGGGCGCACCTCGGTCGCGACCATGCTGCTGGCCGGCATCGCGCTGGCCGCGATCATGGGGGCGCTGGCCGGGCTGGCGATCCTGCGCGCCAACGACCGCGAGCTGCGCGACCTGACCTTCTGGGGCCTCGGCTCGCTGGCCGGGGCGAACTGGCCCAAGCTGCTGGCCGGGGCGCCGATCATGGCGCTGGCCCTGCTCTACGCCCCCTGGCTCGCGCGCGGCCTCAATGCGCTGGCGCTGGGAGAGGCGGCGGCCGGCCATGTCGGCATCCGCGTGCAGAAGGTCAAGAACCGCGCCATCCTGACCGTCGCCGCCGCCACCGGCGCCGCGGTCGCGGTCTCGGGCGGGATCGGCTTCGTCGGCATCGTCGTGCCGCATCTGTTGCGGCTGGCCAGCGGGCCGGACCACCGCTGGCTGCTGGTCAACTCGGCGCTTCTGGGCGCGGCGACGCTGCTGCTGGCCGACATGGTCAGCCGCACGGTGATCGCCCCGGCCGAGCTGCCCATCGGCATCGTCACCGCCGTCATGGGCGGGCCGTTCTTCCTGTGGATCCTTCTGCGCAACCGCGGGGTGCTGGACCTGTGAGCCTGATCGCCAGCGACATCCAGGTCAGCCTTGGCCGCAAGCAGATCCTGCACGGCGTCTCGGTCGAGGCGCGGGCGGGCGAGATCACCGCCATCGTCGGGCCGAACGGCTCGGGCAAGACCACGCTGATGCGCAGCCTGACCGGGGAACTCGCCTGCCGCGGGGCCGTCACCCTGAACGGGCACGACATCGCCGCCCTGTCGCCCGAGGAACTGGCCCGGCGCCGTGCCGTGCTGCCGCAGGCCGCCGCCCTGTCATTCCCCTTTACCGTGGCCGAGGTGGTGCGCATCGGCGTCGAGGCCCGCGGCGAGCGCGCCGATGCGCTGGTGCCGGCGGCGCTGGCGGCGGTCGATCTGCCGGGCTTTTCCGGCCGTCTCTACCAGGAGCTTTCGGGGGGCGAGCAGCAGCGGGTGCAGCTGGCCCGCGTCCTGGCGCAGGTCTGGCAGCCGCTGGACGCGGACGGCCCGCGCTGGCTGATGCTGGACGAGCCGGTCAGCAGCCTCGACATCGCCCATCAGCTGACGGTGATGCGGCTGGCCGCCGATTACGCCAGGGCCGGCGGCGGCGTGGTCGCGGTCATGCACGACCTGAACCTGACCGCGCTTTTCGCGCAAAAGCTGGTGCTGATGAGCGGCGGCCGCGTCCTGTGCCAGGGCCGCCCCGACGAGGTCTTGACCGACGAGGCGCTGTCCAGCGCCTATGGCTGCCGGCTGCGCGTCAATGCCGTGCCCGACAGCGGCATCTGGGTGCTGCCGCACGCGGCGGCGTGACCGGTCGGGCCGAAAGACCCGCGACCAAAGGCCACGCCCATTTACAAGCCCGCCCCGGCATCCGCATATTGGACATGACCCCGCTGTTGAGAGATGCCCGATGCATGCCATGCTGCTGCACAGGATCGGCGCGCCGCTGGTCTGGACCGAACTGCCCGACCGTGACCCCGGTCCGGGCGAGATCCGGGTCCGCGTCCTGGCCTGCGGGGTCTGCCGCACCGACCTGCACGTGGTCGACGGCGAATTGCCCGACCCGGTGCTGCCGATCATCCCCGGACACGAGATCGTCGGCCGGATCGAGGCGCTCGGCCCCGGCGTTGCCGGCCTTGCCCTGGGCCAGCGGGTCGGCATCCCCTGGCTGGGCCACGCCTGCGGCGCCTGCCCCTATTGCCGCGACGGGCGCGAGAACCTGTGCGACGCGCCGGGCTTTACCGGCTACACGCGGGACGGCGGCTATGCGACCGCGGCGATCGCCGACGCGCGTTTCGCCTTTCCCCTGGGCGAGGCCGGCGAGGACGTGGCGCTGGCGCCCCTGCTTTGTGCCGGGCTGATCGGCTGGCGCGCGCTGGTGATCGCGGGCAAGGCGCCGCGGCTGGGGCTTTACGGCTTTGGCGCGGCGGCCCATATCATCGCGCAGGTGGCGGCGTGGCAGGGCCGCGCGGTCCATGCCTTCACCCGCCCCGGCGACCTGCGCTCGCAGGATTTCGCGCGCCGGCTGGGCGCGGTCTGGGCCGGCGGCTCGGACCAGCCCCCGCCCGAGCCGCTGGATGCAGCGATCATCTTCGCCCCGGTGGGCGAGTTGGTTCCGGCAGCGCTGAAGGCGGTGCGCAAGGGCGGCCGCGTGGTCTGCGCCGGCATCCACATGAGCGACATCCCCGCCTTTCCCTATGCGCTGCTCTGGCACGAACGCCAGATCGCCTCGGTCGCCAACCTGACGCGGCAGGACGGGCTGGACTTCCTGTCGCTGGCGCCCCGCATCGGCATCGCCACCGAAACCACGACCTATCCGCTGCGCGAGGCCAATCGCGCGCTGGACGACCTGCGCGCCGGCCGCTTCGACGGCGCGGCCGTGCTGGTGCCCTGAGCCGCCCGCCGGGCGCGGCCGCGCCCGGCCAGCCCCTCTCTTTCCGACCGGGATCTGCTGCCATGAAGGAAACGGCGAATACCCTTGCAACCGGCCCCGTCCCGACCGATGCCGGCCCCTTTCGCGCCATCGACCGGCTGCGCGAGGCGATGGCCGCCGGCTTCGGCACCGGCGTCTCGCCGCTGGCGCTCGGCATGGCGCTGATGGACTGGTCGGCGCATCTGGCCGCCGCGCCGGGCAAGCGGCTGGAGCTGGCCGACAAGGCCGCGCGCGAGACGGCCGCGCTGCTGGCCCATGCCGCGGCGCTCGCCGCCGATCCGGCGGCCGAGCCGGTGATCCGGCCGCCCCCGCAGGACCGCCGCTTTGCCGCCGCGGCCTGGCAGAACCCGCCCTTCAGCCTCTGGGCCCAGGGCTTCCTGCTGGCGCGGCAATGGTGGCAGGAGGCGACGCGCGACGTGCCCGGCGTCGATCCGCATCGCCAGAACCTGCTGTCGGCGATGGTGCAGCAATGGCTCGACATGGCCTCGCCGGCGAACCTGCCCTTCACCAATCCCGAGGTGATCGCCCGCACCCTGCAGACCGGCGGGCTGAACCAATGGGTGGGCATGCGCAACTGGGCCGAGGACATGGCCCGGCTGGCCGCCGGCAAGCCCCCGGTCGGGGCCGAGCAATTCCGCGTCGGCCACGAGGTCGCGGCAAGCCCCGGCAAGGTGGTCTATCGCAACCACCTGATCGAGCTGATCCAATACGCCCCCGCGACCGACACCGTGCTGGCCGAGCCGGTGCTGCTGGTCCCGGCCTGGATCATGAAATACTACATCCTCGACCTTTCGCCGGAAAACTCGCTGGTCCGGCATCTGGTCGGCGCCGGGCACACGGTCTTCTGCATCTCATGGCGCAATCCCACGGCCGAGGACCGCGACCTGACGCTGGAGGATTACCGCAGCCTGGGGGTGATGGCGGCGGTGGATGCGATCTCGGCCATCCTGCCGGGGCGGGGCATCCATGCGGCGGGCTATTGCCTGGGCGGCACGCTGCTGGCCATCGCGGCGGCGGCCATGGGCGGGGCGCGGGACGACCGGCTGGCCAGCGTCTCGTTGCTGGCGGCGCAGACGGATTTCGCCGAGCCGGGCGAGCTGGGGCTGTTCATCGACCACGACCAGCTCAACAGCCTGGAAAGCGCGATGCGGCAACGCGGCTACCTGACGGCCGAACAGATGCTGGGCGCCTTCCGCTTCCTGCGCTCGAACGACCTGATCTGGTCGCGCATGGTGCGCGCCTATCTGATGGGCGAGCGCGAGCCGATGACCGACATGCTGGCCTGGAGCAGCGATTCGACCCGGATGCCCTATCGCATGCAGGGCGAATACCTGCGCCGCTTCTACCTGGAAAACGCGCTGGCCGGCGACCGGCTGCTGGCCGACGGCCGGCCCGTGGCGCTGCGCAACATCCGCGCGCCGATCTTTGCCGTCGGCACCGAAGAGGATTACGTCGCCCCCTGGCGCTCGGTCTATCGGCTGCACTGCCTCAGCGATGCCGAGCTGACCTTCGTGCTGGGGGATCGGGACCACCTGGCGGGGATCATCCTGGACCCGGCCGGACCCGGCCATCACCGCATCGCCACCCGCGGGCGGGACGGCACCTGCCTGCCGCCCGACGACTGGCTGCACGCCGCCGCCCTGCGCGAGGGCTGCTGGTGGCCGGCCTGGACCGACTGGCTGGCGCGGCATTCCGCGGCCGAGCGGGTGGCGCCGCCGGGCATGGGCGCGGCCGCCGCGGGCTATCCGGTGCTGGAGGACGCGCCCGGCAGCTATGTCCGCCAGCGCTAGGCCAGCAGGGCGGCGGCCTCCATCGCCATCATCCGCTCCTCGTTGGCGGGGATGATCAGCGTCGCGAAATCGCCCAAGGGCGCCATGCGGCGCAGGATCGCCTCGCGCACCGGGGCGGCGTTCTCGCCGATGCCGCCGGTGAAGACCATGGCGTCGATGCCGCCCAGCGAGACCGCCATGGCCGCCGCCGCCTGCGCGCATCTGAGCGCGAAATAGTCCAGCGCGAAACGCGACTGCGCCGAGCCGTCCGCCAGCAGCGCCGCCACATCGTTCGACTTGCCCGACATGCCCAGAAGGCCCGAGCGGTTATAGATCAGATCCTCGATCTCTTCGGGCGTCATGCCGAAGCTGCGCTGCATCAGCAGGATCGCGCCGGGATCGACGGCGCCCGAGCGCGTGCCCATGGGAATGCCGTCCACCGCGGTCATGCCCATGGTGGTATCGACGCTGCGCCCCTGATGCATGGCGCAAAGGCTGGCGCCATTGCCCAGATGCGCGGCGACCACCCGGCCCCGGTGCAGGTCGGGATGGTCGCGCGCCAGCACCTGCGCCAGCCATTGATAGGACAGGCCGTGAAAGCCATAGCGGCGCACGCCCTGTTCGAACAGCGGCTCGGGCAGGGCGAAATGGGTGAAAAGGGCATCGCGCCCGGCATGGAAGGCGGTGTCGAAACAGGCAAGGTTCGGCACCTCGTCGCCCACCAACCGGCGGGCGGCGGCGATGGCGGCCAGCCCGTGCGGCTGGTGCAGCGGCGCCAGCGGGATCAGCGCCGCCAGATCCTCCAGCACCTGCGGCGTGACCGGGGTCGAGCGGACATAGCGCGTGCCGCCATGGACGATGCGATGCGCCACCGCCTCGATCCGCCAGCCCTCGTCATGGGCGTCGATGAAATCCAGCACGGCCTGCATGGCGGCGGCATGATCGCCGCCAGCGACCGGGCCGCGGAACTCGGGCCCGCCGGCCAGCCGGGCCGCCAGCTCGGCATCCGCGCCGATCCGGCTGACCGCACCGCGCGCCAGAAGCGCCAGCCCCTCGCGCGCGAAGACCCGGAACTTGAGGCTCGACGAGCCGGCGTTCAGCGTCAGGATCGCCGGGGTCATTTCACCTGCCCCAGCCGGCGCGCCTCGGCCATCAGCACGGCCAGCGCGGTGGACAGCATCCGGGCGCGCACGGAATCGGCGCGGCTGGTCAGGACGACCGGCACCCGCGCACCCAGCACGATCCCCGCCGCATCGGCGCCGCCCATGAAGACCAGCTGCTTGGCCAGCATGTTGCCCGATTCGATGTCGGGCACCAGCAGGATGTCGGCCTGCCCCGCCACGGGCGAGACGATGCCCTTTTCCCGCGCCGCCGCCGGGCTGATCGCATTGTCGAAGGCCAGCGGCCCGTCCAGATCGGCGTCCTCGATCTGGCCGCGATCGGCCATCTTGCACAGCGCCGCCGCGTCCAGCGTGGCCTGCATCTTGGGATTGACCGTCTCGACCGCGGCAAGGATCGCGGCCTTGGGCCGGGCCGGCCCCCACAGCACGCGCCAGAGCACGATGGCATTGTGCAGGATGTCAACCTTGACCATCAGGTCGGGGGCGATGTTGACCGCCGCATCGGTGATGATGAAGGGGCGCGGATAATCCTCGGTCAGCATCAGGAAGGCGTGGCTGATCCGCCGCTCGGTGCGCAGCCCGCATTGCGGGTGGATCACCGCGCCCAGCAGCTCGTCGGAATGCAGCGAGCCCTTCATGATCGCGCCGACCTGGCCGGTCGCGGCCATCTGCGCGGCGCGGGCGGCGGCGGCGTGGCTGTGTTCGGTATCCACGATCTCATAGGTGTCGGGGGCCTGCCCCGCCTCGGTCAGCGCGGCGGCGATGCGGGCGGCGGGGCCGACCAGCACCGGCTCGATCAGCCCGGCCGCGCGCGCCTCTTCCACCGCAGCGAAGACGGTATGGCTGACCGGGTGGACCAGGGCGGTGCGCAGCGGCGGCAGACCGGCGCAGCGGTCGATGATGGCTTGATAGGCGTCGGTCATCGCTATCCTCCGTGCTGGCGCGGATCCCGCGCCCCCGAGGATCCCGATATGCCGGCGGGAGGCAAGGGAAAAGCGGCGTCCCGCCGCAAGCGCCGCGGGAAAGGCCGGCCCGGTGCGACGATCCGGCGCGGGGGCCGGCGTCGGCGGTCAGCCGGTGCGGTCCAGAAGCCGGGCGATCTCGGCCCGCAGTTCCGACAGCTCGAAGGGTTTGGCGATGAAGCCGTCGGCGCCAAGCGCCAGCCCCTTGCGGCGTTCCACCACCGAGCCGCGGGCGGTCATCAGCAGCACCCGCACGTCGCGCAGGCCGGGGTCGGCGCGCAGCGCCTCGACGATCTGGTAGCCCGAGATGTCGGGCAGCATGATGTCCAGCAGCACCAGGTCGGGGCGGTTGGCGCGGATCTCGTCCAGCGCGGCGGTGCCGCCGGCGATCCGCCTGTAGCTGTGGCCGGCCCGCGCCAGCAGGAACTCCAGCGCGGCGGCGATATTGTCCTCGTCCTCGACGATCAGGATATGGGCCATCACCCCCTCCGAAGGATCGGACACCGAAGCCGGGCCAGGCGGGTCGGTTCCGGGACGGCGATGGCCCGCCCCCAAGGGGGCGGGCCTGCGTTTTCAGTGCGACGAGGCTTCCGCCGCGCCGATCCCGGTTTCCGAGCGCACCTGCTGGGCCAGGAAGCCGGCCCGGTCGATGCGCGCCCGCGTGCCGTTGTCCATCTTGGACACCAGCCAGATGCCCAGGAAGGCCAGGGTCATCGAGAACAGCGCCGGCGAGGTATAGGGGAAGGGCGCCGAGCCGGCGGGGTTGCCCAGCGTGGCTTCCCAGACCGAGGGCGACAGTACCGTCAGCACCACCGAGGAGATCAGCCCCAGGAAGCCGCCGACCACGGCGCCCTTGGTCGTGCAGTCCTTCCACAGCACCGACATGAACAGCACCGGGAAGTTGGCCGAGGCAGCCACCGCGAAGGCCAGCGACACCATGAAGGCGATGTTCTGGTTCTTGAAGGCGATGCCCAGCACCACGGCCACCAGGCCCAGCACCAGCGTGGTGATGCGCGACACGCGCAGCTCGCTGCCCGGCGCCGGGTTGCCGTTCTTGATGACGGTCGCATAAAGGTCGTGGCTGACCGCCGAGGCGCCCGAGAGCGTCAGGCCGGCGACCACCGCCAGGATGGTGGCAAAGGCCACGGCCGAGATGAAGCCCAGGAAGACGTTGCCGCCCACCGCCTTGGCCAGATGCACCGCCGCCATGTTGCTGCCGCCGACCAGAGCGCCGGAACCGTCCAGGAATTCCGGGTTGGTCAGCACGAAGGTGATGGCGCCGAAGCCGATGATGAAGGTCAGGAGGTAGAAATAGCCGATCCAGCCGGTCGCCCACATCACCGACTTGCGCGCTTCCTTGGCGCTCGGCACGGTGAAGAAGCGCATCAGGATATGCGGCAGGCCGGCGGTGCCGAACATCAGCGCCATGCCGAAGCTGATGGCCGAGATCGGATCCTTGATGAAGGTGCCCGGACCCATGATCGACTGGCCGGCGACGGCGGCTTCCTCGGCGGTCTTGCCGCCGGCGGTGGCCAGATCGGCCTTGACGCGGACCGCATCGGCGAACATCGCCTCGGGGCTGAAGCCATAGTGCCACATGACCATGAAGGACATGAAGGTCGCGCCGCCCAGAAGCAGGCAGGCCTTGATGATCTGCACCCAGGTCGTCGCGGTCATGCCGCCGAACAGCACGTAGATCATCATCAGCGCGCCGACGATCACCACCGCGATCCAGTAGTCCAGGCCGAAGAGCAGCTGGATCAGCGAGCCCGCGCCCACCATCTGCGCGATCAGGTAGAAGGCCACCACGACCAGCGTGCCCGAGGCGGCAAAGATGCGCACCGGGGTCTGGGCAAAGCGGAAGGCCGCCACGTCGGCAAAGGTGAAGCGGCCCAGGTTGCGCAGCCGCTCTGCCATCAGGAAGGTCAGGATCGGCCAGCCGACCAGGAAGCCGATCGAATAGATCAGCCCGTCATAGCCCGAGATCATCACCGCGGCCGAGATCCCCAGGAACGAGGCGGCCGACATGTAGTCCCCGGCGATGGCAAGCCCGTTCTGGAAGCCGGTGATGCCGCCGCCCGCGGTATAGAAATCCGCCGCCGACTTGGTCCGCGACGCCGCCCATTTGGTGATGTAGAGCGTCGCCAGCACGAAGGCGGCGAACATGGTGATCGCGGTCCAGTTCGTCGCCTGTTTCTCGGCGCCCTGGATCACGTCGGCGGCCATGGCGGCGCCCGGCATGGCCAGGGCCGCGGCCATCAGGCCGTTGCGCAGGATCTTGTGGGTCATTTCAGCGCCTCCCGGCGAACCTTCTCGCTCAGCTCGTCGAACTCGCTGTTCGCGCGGCGCACGTAGACGCCGGTGATGATGATGGTAAAGACGATCACGCCGAAGCCCAGGGGGATGCCCCAGGTCATGACGCCGTCGCCGATCCGCGAGGCGAGCAGTTCCTTGTCGAAGGCGATCAGCAGGATATAGCCGTAATAGACCACGAGCATCGCAATCGTCAGGATCCAGCCATAGCGGGATCGTTTCGCTTTCAGTAATTGATAGTTCGGATCTGCGGCGATCCGTTCGGCCAGGTTGTCTTGCATCGGGGTCGTGCTCCTCCACTGCCACGATATGCTGTCTTTTCAGCCGCGCCGGCGCCATGCCGGCGAGACGATCTTCTTCTGGAAGGCTTTTCGGCGGGCGGCAGGCTCCTCCGGCCATGCCGCGGCCGGTCCATGGGCGCGCATCGCCCATGGCGGTCCGTCTTGCACCATGCCGGGCCGGCGATCCGCCGCCGGCCCGCCGCGGCTGTCAGTGCCGGTTCATCCGGTTCTCGATCAGTTCGTCGACGACGCCGGGGTCGGCCAGCGTCGAGATGTCGCCGAGCGCGCCGAAATCGTCCTCGGCGATCTTGCGCAGGATGCGGCGCATGATCTTGCCCGAACGCGTCTTGGGCAGGCCCGGCGCCCATTGGATCAGGTCGGGCTTGGCGATGGGGCCGATCTCGGTGCGGACCCATTTCTCCAGCTCGGCGCGCAGCTCGTCGCTGGGCTCGACCCCGTTCATCAGCGTGACATAGGCATAGATGCCCTGCCCCTTCAGCGGGTGCGGATAGCCCACGACCGCGGCCTCGGCCACCTTCTCATGCGCGACAAGGGCCGATTCCACCTCGGCCGTGCCCATGCGGTGCCCCGAGACGTTGATGACGTCGTCGACCCGGCCGGTGATCCAGTAATAGCCGTCCTTGTCCCGCCGGCAGCCGTCGCCGGTGAAGTAATAGCCCGGATATTGCTGGAAATAGGTCTCCATGAAGCGCTGGTGGTCGCCCCAGACGGTGCGCATCTGCCCCGGCCAGCTGTCGGCGATGCACAGCACGCCGTCGATCTCTTCGCCATGGCCGTCCTGCGGCACGCCGCTCTGCGCGTCCAGAACCACCGGCTTGACGCCGAAGAAGGGCAGCGTGGCCGAGCCCGGCTTGGCCTCGATGGCACCGGGCAGCGAGGTGATCATGTGCCCGCCGGTCTCGGTCTGCCACCAGGTATCGACGATCGGGCAACGGCCCTTGCCGACATGCTTGTCATACCAGACCCAGGCCTCGGGGTTGATCGGCTCGCCCACCGTGCCCAGCACGCGCAGGCTGGAGAGGTCGTATTTCTCGACCCATTCCGGCCCCTGCCCCATCAGCGAGCGGATGGCGGTCGGCGCGGTATAGAACTGGTTGACCTTGTGCTTGTCGCAGACGGCCCAGAAGCGGCCGGCATCGGGCCAGGTCGGCACGCCCTCGAACATCAGCGTGGTGGCGCCGTTGGCCAGCGGGCCGTAGACGATATAGCTGTGCCCCGTCACCCAGCCCACGTCGGCCGTGCACCAGAACACGTCGCCGTCCTTGTAGTCGAAGACGTATTGATGCGACATCGCGGCGAACAGCAGGTAGCCGCCGGTGGTATGGACCACGCCCTTGGGCTTGCCGGTCGAACCCGAGGTGTAGAGGATGAACAGCGGATCCTCGGCATTCATCGGCCGCGGCGGGCAGTCGGGGCTGACCTCGTCCATCAGCTTCAGCACGTCGACGTCGCGGCCCTCGATCCAGCTGGTCTGGTCGCCGGTATGCTTGACCACCAGGCAGCGCACCCGGTCCGAGCAATGCAGAAGCGCCGCGTCGGCGTTCGACTTCAGCGCCGTGCGCCGGCCGCCGCGCGGCGCGGTGTCGGCGGTGATGACCAGCTTGGCGCCCGAATCGTTGATGCGGTTGGCCAGCGCGTCGGGCGAGAAGCCGGCGAAGACGATGGAATGGATGGCGCCGATCCGCGCGCAGGCCAGCATGGCATAGGCCGCCTCGGGGATCATCGGCATGTAGATCACCACCCGGTCGCCGCGCATCACCCCCTGGCTCAGCAGGACGTTGGCAAAGCGGTTCACCTTTTCCGACAGTTCGGCATAGGTGATGTGGCGCGCCGGCTGGTTGGGGTCGTCCGGCTCGAAGATGATCGCGGTCTGGTTCGCGCGCTTGGGCAGGTGGCGGTCGACGCAGTTGACCGAGGCGTTCAGGATACCGTCCTCGAACCATTTGACCGAGACCTGGCCCATGGTGAAATCGGTGTTCTTCACCTTGGTATAGGACTGGATCCAGTCCAGCCGCTTGCCCTCGCGGCCCCAGAACCCGTCGGGGTCCGAGATCGATTCGGCATACATGCGGGCGTAATCGGCCGGCTGGACCAGGGCATCCTCGAAGCCGGGCGGAATGGGATGTTTCGCAACATTTTCAACGGACATGACGCGCCTCCTCTACTCGCGACAGGGTAGATCCGGGACGCCCGCACCCTCCTCAAGGTGCCGCAAACGGGCGCCGGAACACCAGTTGCGCTCATGTTAATATGAGTTTGCTTTTCCAGTAAACCATTTTTTTAAAAAGAGAATTTTGTAAATAAATTGACGCGCGCCTGCGGGTTTTTGTAAATTTTTCACAACCCCGTCAGGATGACGCCGCGTCGCGGCCGCCGCCGGACATGCAAAACCCGCCGCGCGGCCCTGGCGCGGCGGCCACCGGGTCCGATGGCGGAACCGCTATGCCCCGCGCGGCGCCGCTTCAAGCCGGGCGCCGTCGAAACGGGCCAGCAGCGCCAGGATCTCCTGCCGGTCGCCGGCCAGGCAGGCGGCGGTGGACAGCGCATCGGCCAAGCCCGCGCCGGGGGCCGAGATGCTGACCGCGCGCCAGGCCGGACGCGCCGGCGCGCCGCTGCGCGGGTCGAGGATATGGCCGTCGCGCCCCGCCTGGTCGAAGCTGGTGCCCAGCGGCGCCGATGTCGCCAGCGCCCGGCCGCGCAGGCCCACCGCACCGCCCTCGGCCAGCCGCACCGGCCAGTCGGTGCCGTCGGGCCGGCTGCCCAGGGCGCGCAACTCGCCGGTGTCGATCAGGATGTCCCCCAGCCCCTCGGCCTCGAGAAGCGCGGCAACGCGGTCGGCGACATAGCCCTGGCCGATGCCGTTCAGCGTCAGCGCCATCCCCGGCTCCAGCGTGATGCGCGCCGCGTCCAGCCGCACCCGCTCCCAGCCGGTGCGCGCCAGCGCCGCGCGACGCTCGTCCGCGGTGGGGCGGCGGCCGGCCAAGGCGGCCTCGGCCCAGAGCGACCAGAGCGGCTGCACGGTCGGGTCGAACAGCCCGCCGCTGGCGCGATGCACCGTGCCGGCCAGCGACAGGCATTCCAGCAGCTCGAAGGGCGGCGCCTCCAGCGCCGCGTCGCGGTTCAGCCGCGACAGGGCGCTGTCGGGGCGATAGAGGCTGAGGATGCCTTCCAGCCGGTCGATCTCGGCCAGGCAGCGGGCGGTGATCGCCTCGGCCTCGGGGTGGTCGATGCGGATCGAGGCGCGGGCGCCAAGCGCCTGCCCGACCCAATGCCGGCCGGGCTGGGCACGCAGGGCCGCGGGCGCAAGCGCCACGGCGGCGGTGATGGTCAGAAAGCGACGGCGGGACAGGCTCATGTCGCGGGCTCCTTGGGTTGGCTCAGCGCGCGCAGGCGGTTGATGAAATCGGCTTCCGTGCTGCCGTCGGGCACGGTCTCCTCGGGCGCCAGCACCATCTCGTCGGGGATCGCGTCCAGCCGCATCACCTGCCCGCCCTGCGCGGCGACGAAGGCATCGGCGGCCTCCCGGCTGGAAAAGGGCACCGCCTCGGGCGCGCCCATGCCGCCGACCTGGACCGAGCCCATGACGAAGAAGGCGTCCTTCGCCTCGATCCAGTTGCCCTGCCCCGGCTCTTCCCAGGTCGCGCCGGGCGCGCCCATGTCGTTCACCTGGATGGCCAGGATCGGGTGGCTTTGCTCGGGCATCCTGGCATAGGCGATGGCGTCGCGGACCTGGCTGAAGAACAGCGGCGTGCCCGGCATCCCCTCCAGATGTACCTGCGCCTTGGGGCCGGGATGCTCCAGCAGGTTCATCTGGCAGAAATGGCCCAGCGTCTGGGCGTTCATCTCGACCGGCGTGGTGTCCTGTGCGACCTCCTCGCGGCAGGCGGCAAGGCCCAGCAGCAGCACCAGCAGCAGCGCATGTCTCATGGCGTGACCTTTCGGAATGCGGCAATGGCAAGGCCAAGCGCGGCCAGCGGCCAGGCCAGGACCGACAGCGCCGATTGCCAAAGCGGGATGGTCGCGGCGGCCCCGCCGACGCCGGCAGCGGCGGCGGTGGCCTGGGCGGCCGAGAGGTTGAACAGGCGGAAGGCGTCGGCCGGGTTCGCAAGCAGCGCGACCGGCAGCACCTCGGTGGTGAAGCCGCCGCCGCCATCGGCGACGATCAGCGCCAGCAGGGCCAGGTCGTAAAGCACCACCAGCCCCAGCCACAGCCCGACCGCCAGCCCGGCCGCGCCCGAGGGCCGGCGCGCGATGCTGGACAGCGCATAGCCGGCGCCCAGGAAGGTCGCGCCCAGCAGGGTCGAGCTCCACATCAGCCGCCACAGCGCCGGCAGCCCGGCGGTCGAGGCCGGATCGCTCCAGACCGCCGCCAGGGCCGCCGCGCCGTAGCCCGCGCCCACCGCCAGCGCCAGGATCGCCATATGCGCGACCAGCTTGCCCGCCAGCACCTCGGCCCGCGCGACGGGATAGGTCAGCAGCAAGGGCAAGGTGCCGCGCTCGACCTCGCCGGCTACGGCATCGAAGCTCATCAGCAGCGCCAGCAGCGGCACCAGGTAGACGGCAAGCGAGGTCAGCGAGGCGACGACGACCGACAGCCGGTCGGCGCCGATGTCGCCGGTGGGCGCGGCACCCGCCGCCGCCAGCACCAGCGCAAAGACCACCATCAGCGCGGTGGCGATGGCGACCCAGCGGTTGCGCAGCGCGATGCGGAACTCCAGCGCCGCGGTGGAAAGGATGCGGCGGATCATTGCCCGTCCCTCCGGCTGAAATGGCTGTAGATGTCCTCGAGGCTGGGCGGGATCACGTCCAGGTCCGCGACCTGGCCGCCAAGCCCGGCGATGCGCGCCAGCAGGCCCAGCTTTTCGTCCTGCGCGCAGGCCAGGTGCAGCGTGCCGTCGCCCGCCAGCCGCGCCTGCGGCAGCGCGGCGGCCAGCGCCTCGGCCGCGCCGGGCGCCGGGACCACGGTCAGCCCCACCGGCAGGGCGGCGCGGCGGCGCAACTCGGCCAGCGTGCCCTCGGCCACCAGCCGGCCCTGCGACAGGATCAGGATGCGGTCGGTGCGGGCCTCGACCTCGGTCAGCACATGCGAGGACAAGAGGATCGCCGCCCCCTCGGCCGCCAGCCCGTCGAGCAGCGCATAGAAGTCGCGCCGCGACACCGGGTCGAGCCCCGAGGTCGGCTCGTCCAGAACCAGAAGCCGCGGCCGCCCGATCAGCGTCTGGGCCAGGCCGACGCGCTGGCGCATGCCCTTGGAATAGGTGCCGATGCGGCGGCGCGCGGCCTTGGCCAGCCCCACCCGCTCCAGCAGTTCCATGGCCCGGCGCGGGCTTTCGCCGCGCAGCGACAGGTAGTGGCGGATCTGCTCCTCTCCGGTCAGGGCCGGGTGGAAGGCGGCGTTTTCCGGCAGATAAGCCACCTGCATCCGCGCCTGGGCCGAGCCGGGCGCGGCGCCGCAGACCCGGACCTCGCCCGCGTCAAAGGGGATCAGGCCCAGGATGATCTTCATCATCGTGGACTTGCCCGCGCCGTTATGGCCCAAAAGCGCGACGCGCATCCCCGGCCCCAGGTCCAGCGAGACCTCGGCCAGCGCCTCGACGGTCTGGAAGCGCTTAGTGAGACGTGAGATCGTCAGGGTCGATGTCATCGTAGGTTCCTTTTGCCCAACGCCCCGCGACCTCGGCCTCGTAGGCCGCGATCTCGGGCGGGACGGGGATGGTCAGGGGGCGCATCAGGGGCGCGCTGTCCTGCACGCCGCCCGGCAGGGTGGCGGGAAAGCTCTGCTGGCTCCAGCGGATCAGCTGCACGGCGGGGGCGCCGGTCAGAAGCGCGGCGGCGGGCTGCGACCACAGGATATGGTCCATCAGGTCGTTGGGGCGATAGACGCCGTCGGCGATGCCGTCGCCGTTCAGGTCGAAGCCCGGATGGTCGGACCAGAAATTGCCGCGCCCCTCGTGGCTCCATTCGATATGGCGGGTGCCCACGTATTTCACCTGCTCGCGATTGCCGACAAAGGCGTTTGCGGTCAGCACGTTGCGCTCGGACCCGGCGGTGAAGTGGATGCCGATGCCGCAATCCTGGAAGCGGTTGTCCCAGATCAGGTTCTTGTGGGCGTTATAGATGAACAGGCATTTCTTGGTGCCGCCGCGGATCAGGTTGCCGGTCACGTCGGCATTGTTGGCATAGTTCAGCATCAGCCCATGCTCGCGGTCGCCCAGGCTGCGGTTGTCGCGGATCACCGCCCGGTCCGAGAACATGATGGCGAAGCCCAGGTGGTTGCCGATGCTGACATTGCCCGACACCTCGGTGTTGCGAGTATACATGAAATGCACGGCAAAGCGCAGGTCGCGAAACAGGTTGTCGCGATAGGCGCTGTCGCCGCTGGCGTTCGAGAAGATGCCGTCGCGGCCGTAGCGGACGGAATTACCCTGCACCAGCGTGCCGGGGCTGTTCCAGACATAGATGCCGTTGCCGCGCTCGTTCATGCGTGGGTCGCGGGTGCCGATGACCTCGTTGCCGACGACCTGGGCGTCGCGGCCGCCATGCACGTCGATGCCGTGCATGTTCCCGGTCAGCCGCAACTGCCGCACCTGCGCCCGGTCGGCGCCCTTGAGGATCTTGACCCCGGCGTCCAGATCCTTGTTCGCCATGCCCGAGCCGGTGACGGAAAAGCCCTGCAAGGTAACGTCGGGCGCGGCGATGGTGACGACCGTGCCCCGTCCCTGCCCGTCCACCACCGCGGCACGGCTGCCGGTGACGGTCAGGGGCCGGTCGATGGCGACGGGGCCGGCATGGACCCCGTCCTGCAATCGCAGCACATCGCCGGGGGCGGCCCCGGCGATGGCTTGGGCAAGGCTGCCCTGGCCCGGCGCCACGACATGCTCGGCCGCGAGCGCGGGCCAGGCAAGCAGCAGGGCAAGGGCAAGGGTCAGCAGGCTGCGCATGGGATCAGGCCGCCTTCGGCTCGACCATCATGCGGCCGCGCATTTCCATGTGCAGCGCATGGCAGAACCACTGGCAATAATACCAGTACACCCCCGGATTGGCGGCGACGAAAGTCACCGACGAGGTCTGCTGGGGCGAGATCTCCATGGCGACACCGTGGTTGCCCATGGTGAAACCGTGGGTCAGGTCGTCGATCTCGTCAAGGTTGGTGACGATGACCGTGACTTCGTCGCCCTCGGTGACGGTGAAGCTTTCGACCGAGAAGCTGGGCGCGACGCTGGACATGTAGACCCGCACCTTGTTGCCGTCGCGGATGATCTGGTCGGTCCATTCGTCGATGTTGACGCCGTCGGCCTCGGCCTGCTTGCGGGTTTCGGCCCACATGGGATCGTTGCGGTCCCAGACCGACTTGATGACGCTCGACATGATCGAGGGATGCACGGCGATGGCGTCATGCGGCTCGGCAAAGGTCGGGCCGTCATGGACCAGCACCATCTTGTCGCCCGAGATGTCGATCAGCTGGTCGTTTTCCGGCTTCAGCGGCCCGACGTTCAGGAAGCGGTCCTTCGAGAACTTGGACAGGCAGACCATCCAGTCGTTGCTGGCGTCCAGCGTCTCGCCCATCACCGTCTTGAGGTGGCCGGGCTGGTAATGCACGTCGATCTTGTCCTTGATCGGATCGACCTGCTCGCCGGCATAGGCGCGGATCGCCTCCTCGATGTTCCACTTGACCACCTGGCTGTCGAGAAACAGCGAGGTATAGGCGTTGCCGCGCCCGTCGAAGGCGGTGTGCAGCGGGCCCAGGCCCAGTTCCGGCTCGGCCACCACGGCGCTGCGCGGATCGGCATTTTCGTTGAACACCGCGTCGAACCTGGTCACGTCCAGCACCGTCACCGTGGGCGACAGCTTGCCCGCGACGACCAGGTGCTTCTTGTCCGGGGCCATGTTGCAGCCATGCGGGTTGTTGGCGATCGGGATGTAGCGGGTGAACTGGCTGTTCGCCTCTTTCCGGCCGTCCAGCACCTTGCAGCCGTTGATCTCTTCAAAGTTGCCGGCCTCGATGGCCTTTTCGATCTCGGCGATGTTGAAGACAACGACATGGTCCATCTCGGCTTCGGTCATCTCGGGCAGGGTCATGCCCATCTCCGAGTTATACGAGGTCGAGAAGGCCCATTTGCCCTCGTAATCGGCATCGCAGTTGTCGAGGTTGCCCGAGACCAGCACCTGCCAGGCGACTTCCCACTTGTCGGCATCGACGGCGGTGAAGACGTTCACATAGGTCGAGATGTCGTCCATCGTGGTGCCGTCGTTGATCAGCGGCGCCTCGTCCTCGCCGTTGCAGAACACATAGTTGCTGCGCGGCCATTTCTGCGGGCGCAGGCCGTGGATGGCCTTGGCGTTCGGCACCTCCAGGATGGCATCGCATTTCATCACGTCGCAGCGCACCCGCGCCACGCGGGTATTGGCCTTGTCGTTCATGAACAGGAAGCGGCCGTCATACTTGCCCTCGGTAAAGGACATGTGGACGTGGTGCAGGTCGCCGTTGTCGTGGATGCGCTTGCCGTTGGCGGCAAGGTGCTTCCTGGTCCGCTCGCTCATGGTGCGTTCGTGGATGAGGATCGATTCGTTGGTGATGCCCCAGCCGGTGGCCGAGCAGCGGTTGAAGACCGGCACCCGCATCAGCTCGCGCATCGAGGGAACGCCCAGGATGCGCAGCTCGCCGGTCTGGCCCGAGGACCAGAAGCCGTAATAGTCGTCCAGCTGGCCCGGCGCGACCGCGCCGTCGCCGCTGGCGGCCAGCGCCGCGCCGCTGCCGGCGGCGGTGGCGACGCCCGCGGCGCCCGCACCGATCACGGCCGGTCCCAGCGCCAGGCGCCCCCCGAACGCGCCGGCCATGGCCGCACCGCCGGCGGTCGCGCCCAGAAGCGCGCGGCGGCTCAGGCCGTTTTGCTGTTTGGTTTCCATGGTCGAACTCCTTTTCGTGTGTTCAAGCTTCGATCTTGCGGGTGGCGTTGGGATGGCCGGCCGGGGGCTGGCCCAGCTTGGGCGTGCTGCCGGCGGCCACGGCCTCGCGCCGTTTCAACTTGCGGATCACCACCGGGCAGGTGGTCTTGGACTGGTAAAGCACCTGGCAATGCATGCAGTTGATGCATTCGTTGGGATTGATCTCGCCCGTCGGGTGGATCGACTGCACCGGGCATTGCTGGGCGCAGATCTGGCAGGGATTGCCGCATTCGTGATAGCGCTTGAGCCAGTCGAACATGCGCATCCGCGCCGGGATCGCCAGCGCCGCGCCAAGCGGGCACAGGTAGCGGCAATAGAAGCGCTCGACGAAGAGCCCGGCGATCAGCAGCGCCGCGGCATAGGCCACGAAGGGCCAGGCGCGGATGAATTTCAGGATGATCGCGGTCTTGAAGGGCTCGACCTCGGCCAGATGCTCGGCCTGCTCGACGCTCATCAGCGAGACGCCGAAAAGGCCCAGGAAGATCATGTATTTGACCGGCCACAGCCGCTCGTGCAGGCCCCAGGGCAGCGTCCATTGCGGGATGCGCAGCTTGCGCGCGATCTGGTTGGTCAGCTCTTGCAGCGCGCCGAAGGGGCAAAGCCAGCCGCAATAGGCGCCCCGGCCCCAGAACAGCAGCGCGGCGGCGACCGCGAACCACAGGATGAAGGTCAGCGGGTCCAGCAGGAAGGCCTGCCAGCTGAAGCCGTTCACCAGGCTGCCGAACAGCGCCATCAGGTTCACGACCGAAAGCTGCGCATTGGCATACCAGCCCAGGAAGACCAGCGTCACGGTCAGAAAGCCCATGCGGAAGATGTAGAAGGCGCGCTCGTTCCGGGTCGCGAAGCTCTGGAAGAAGAATGCCCCCGTCAGCACCAGCAGCATGGCGGCAAGCCCGGCGATCTTGGGCTTGGAATCCAGCCAGATCCGCTTCCACAGCTGCGCCTGGGCCTGGCTCTCGTCGGACTGGGCCACGGGTGCCGCCGCCTCGGGCGCGGGTGCGGGGGCGGCAACGCTGCGCAGGTATTTCTGCGGCAGCTGATAGCCCAGGTCGAAGGTGTGGAAGACCTTCTCGATCGGCCCGACCTCGCGATGCACCAGCAGCTGGATGCGGAAGGGCTTGGTCGGGTCGAAGCCCGAGGCAGCGGGGATCTTGAACAGGTCCATCTCGGTGAAATCCGGCGCGCCATCGGCGGCGACGGCGTTCAGCCGGCGATGGTCGCGGTCGCGGAAGCGCACCGAGACGTCGTCCTGGATCAGCACGATGCGGTCGAAGATGCCGCCGCGGACATAGCCCGAGCCCTTGAAGCTGTAGAGCCCGCGGCCCATGACCGCGATGGCCTGGTCGCCCGGCGCCAGCCAGGCCTGCAGGTTCGCGGCCTGCGCATCGCCCAGCAGCGCCTTGCCGATGGCCGGGACCGAGACCAGCCCGGCCTGCATCTCGATGAAGGTGGTGTCCGGCGCCTCGGACAGCGCGCGCTCGGCGGCACGCCGGTCGGGATTGGCGGCAAAGGCCGCGTTCACCTGGCCCACGTCCAGCGACAGCCGGCGCAGGGTGCCGTCGCCCTCCATCTCGTGCCAGTCGGCCGAGGGGGCCGCGTCGGGGTCGATCTCGAACTTCGGGCCGGCGGCCACGGTTTCGGCGGCCAGCCCGCCAAGGCCGAGCGCGCGCGCGACCTTCAGCCCCGAGCGCACGATGGAATCGTCGATCACCATCACCGTGACCGTGGCGCCCGAGATGATCTCGACCTCATGCGCCGTGCCGCCCGATTGCGCCTCGGCCACCAGGTCAAGGCCCCGATAGCCCTCGACCAGCGCCTTGACCTTGGCCTCGGGGATGCCGATCAGCACGATGGGTTCGGAATGCTTGACCAGCCGGACGCCGGCCACCTTCGCGTCCTTGTCCAGCGCGACGAGCGTATGGATGGGCTTGCCGGAATAGCCGGTGGTGCCGACGAAATCCGAGGTGACAAAGGCATGGGCGACGGTCTCGCCCCCCTTCAGCACCGGCGCCACGGCCAGGTCGGCGCGGATCGGTCCGAAACCGTCGGCGCCGGGCACCAGCTCGCCCGCGTTCTGCTCCGGCAGCAGCTGCGCCAGCACGCTTTCGGCGGCGGCCGGCAGGGCCGGCAGCAACAGCGATGCGATCGTCAGGACAAGGCGGAGGATCTTCATGCTCGGGCATCCATGGCAATTGCCTGGACCCGGCGCATCGGCTGGCGCGGATCGCCCGCATCAGACCAGAGGCTGTCGCCCGCAGGCGACGGGACCGCATGGGTCCAGGCAGAGGGGAAAGACGGGGGGCCGCGCGTCAGCACCAGCACCGGACGAACCGCACCGCGCACCTGCGCCGCGCCCGGCGCCACGGCCGGCCGCACCCAGGGCATCGTCCGGACCGGCAGGACGGAGTCGCCCCCCGAGGCCAGCAGCGGCGGGTGGCAGACCGGGCAGTCGCGGCATTCCTGCGGCGCGGGATGTTCGTTGCCTTGGGCGTCCAGCCAGACGGTGCGGGCATGGCCCTCGGCGCAGATGACGACCTCTTGCAAGGGGCCCGAGACCGCCGCGGCCAGATGCGCGGGCATCGCCGCACCCGTCCCCGCCCATCCCGCAACGAGAAGAAGGAGAATCGCGGCAAAGGCGAAAAGGCGCTGGGCCCGTTTATGGTTCGCGCGGCGGCACATGTCGCCGGTCTATGCCTTTGCCCGGCCGCAAGCGTTGATCTAGGTCAAGCCAAATACAATGACGCGAGGTCACAGGGGGCCGGCCACGGACAGGGACGCCGCCCTGCGACATTCTGTCATGCCGGAAATCCGAGTTTTTCCCTCTGCCTTTGACTTATCTCAAGCCATGCGTCGCGCAACGGCCCTAGAATAAGTCACGACGGGCGGGTTTTTTCGCCCGGACCACCAAGGAGAACACGATGTTCCACAATTCCCTCGCCGCTGCTGCCGCCGCGCTGCTGGCCCTTGCCGCCCCCGCGTTCGCTGCGACCCACGAGGTGCATATGCTCAACAAGGGCGAATCGGGCGCCATGGTGTTCGAGCCGGCCTTTGTCCGCGCCCAGCCCGGCGACGTCATCAACTTCGTCCCCACCGACAAGAGCCACAACGTCGAAGCGATCAAGGAAATCCTGCCCGAAGGCGTGGAAACCTTCAAAAGCAAGATCAACGAATCCTATACGCTGACCGTGACCGAACCGGGGCTCTATGGCGTGAAATGCACGCCGCATTTCGGCATGGGCATGGTCGGGCTGGTGCAGGTGGGCGAGGCGCCCGATAACCTCGACGCCGCCAAGACCGCCAAGATGCCCAAGAAGGCGCGCGAGCGCATGGATGCCGAACTGGCCCAGGTCAACTGACCGGGGCCGGCGACCACCGCCCAAGGGGGAAACAGGCGCGGCGCGAGACACTCGCCCGCGCCTTTCTTGATGAAAGTCGTGTCTTATCCACCCCCCGCCATGGCCAAACGCCCGGCGCATCCCCATATGCCGGACAGGACGACACCCCGGAGGGCAATGGCATGACCAGGATCGACTTGACCGAACAGGGTTTTATCGTCGAGGCGCAGGAACTGGCCGCGGCCTTCGGCGTCGAGCCGGGCCAGGTGCCCGAACTGATGCGCGCCAATCGCATCACCACCCGCTGCGAGACCGGCGAGGGCGAGGATGCCGGGCGCCATCGCCTGACCTTTTTCTTCCGGAACCAGGCGCTGCGCCTGACCGTCGACGCCGAGGGCACGATCCTGAAACGCGCGCGCTTCGACGTCCCGGCCCGCAACGCCGGGGCGCGCTGAACACGCAGGCGGGCATCCGGCCAGCCGAAAGCCCCGCGCCCGGTCACGACGCAAGGACGCGCGGGAACAGGACTTCCTCTTCCAGATGGATATGGGCGACCACGTCGTCGCACAGCTTGCGCAAGCCGGTGTAAAGCGCCGTCCACGAACCGCAGGCGCCGGCCGGCAGGGTCAGGCCATGGGTCACATGCTCGATCCGGCGCAGCAGCTCGGCAGTATCCTCATGCTCGGCCCGCATGATGCGAATCGGCCCGGCCAGCATGGCGCCGCCGCCTTGTAGGATGGCGGGGAACAGCACGGTTTCCTCCTTGGCCATGTGCGATTCCAGGTCGTCGCGCAGCGCGATCAGCGCCTCGGTCAGGCCCAGGGGGGCCTCGTCATGGTCGCCATGCACCATCTCGACCCGGTCGGCCAGGCCGATCAGCCAGCCCAACTCCTCGCGGTGGGTGTCGTGATAGCGGCTCAGGATATGGTCGATCAGCGCCGAGGTCTCGGTCGGGGCGTCGCGGCCGGCATTGTCGATCAGCGCCTGCAATTCGGCGGTCAGCGCCGGCAGGGCGACGCCGGCCTTTTCGGCGGCTTCGGCCAGGCCGGCGCTGGCGCCGCAGCAAAAGCTGATGCCGGCGCGGCGGAACACCTCGGCGGCGCCGGGCAGCCGGGCGGCGATGTCGCCGACGGGGGTATCTGAGGCAAGGGTGATGTCAGTCATGATGGTCTCCTCCATGGGGGGCGGGTCGAGAGGGGGCCCAGGCTTGGGCCAGCGGCGGGCCGAGGCGCAGCAGATCGACCGCGCGGGCGGCGATCTGGGCGGTGACTTCGGCCAGGCTTTGCGGGCGCAGGTAGAAGGCCGGCACCGGCGGCAGGATCACCGCGCCCATCCGGGTCGCGGCCTGCATGTTTTCCAGATGCGCCAGGGTCAGCGGCGCCTCGCGCGCCAGCAGCACCAGCGGCCGGCGTTCCTTCAGCTGCACCCCGGCGGCGCGGGTCAGCAACCCGTCGTCGAAGCCATGGGCGATGGCCGCGAGGCTGCGCATGGAACAGGGCGCGACGATCATGCCCGCGACCGGGCACGACCCCGAGGCGATGGCCGCGCCCAGGTCGCGCTGCGCATGCACCCGCGCGGCCAGCGCCTGCAAGGCGGTCAGCGCGTCCGGCCCGACCTCTTCGGCCAGCGTGCGCCGCGCCATGTCCGAGACGACCAGGTCGATTTCCGCCCCGGCGCGGGCCAGCGCGCGGGCGCAATCCAGCGCCAGAACCGCGCCCGAGGCACCCGACACGCCCAGCACCACCCTCATGGCAGCACCGCGGCCAAAAGCGCCTCGGCCCGCGCCTCGTGCGCCGGGTCAAGCCGCATGACCCGGCCCCATTCGCGGCTGGTCTCGGCGCCGATCTTGGTGGTGGCGTCCAGCCCCAGCTTGCCCGCCAGCCCCTCGACGGGCGAGGCGAAGTCCAGGTAGTCCATTGGCGTGCGGTCCAGCAGCATCACGTCGCGGCCGGGGTCCATCCGGGTCGAGATCGCCCAGGCGATGTCGTCCCAGCTGCGCACGTCGATGTCGCGGTCCACGACCACCACCAGCTTGGTATAGCTGAATTGCGGCAGCATCCCCCACAGCGCCATCATCACCCGCCGCGCCTGGCCGGGATAGCGCTTGTCGATCGCCACCACCGCCATGCGATAGGAACAGGCGGCGGGCGGCAGCCACAGGTCGGTGATCTCGGGGATCTGGGCGCGGATCACCGGCAGGGCCAGGTCGTTGAACACCTCGCCGATGACCGAGGGCTCGTCGGGCGGCCGGCCGGTGACGGTCGACAGGTAAAGCGGATCGCCCCGGCAGGTGATGCGGCTGACGCGCATGACCGGGAAGGGCTCGACGGCGTTGTAATAGCCGGTGTGGTCGCCGAAGGGGCCCTCGGGTGCGGTCTCGCCGGGATGCACCCAGCCCTCGACGACGATTTCGGCGCGGGCGGGCACCATCAGCGGCACGGTCTGCGCCGCGACCAGTTCGGTCCGCGCGCCGCGCAGCACGCCGGAAAAGCCCAGTTCGGAAACCGTCTCGGGCAGCGGCAGCGCGGCGGCCAGCAGCAGCGCCGGATCAGCGCCAAGCGCGATGGCGACCGGCATCGGCTCGTCCGCCTGCGCCCAGCTGCGGTGATGCGCCGCACCGCCGCGATGCGCCAGCCAGCGCAGGATCAGCCGGTCGGGGCCCAGCACCTGCGCGCGATAGACGCCCAGGTTGTAGCGGGTCAGATCCTCGGCCTGGCTGTCCTGCGGCCGGGTCAGCACCACCGGCCAGGTGATCAGCGGCCCGCCATCCCCGGGCCAGGGCGTCTGCACCGGCAGCGAATCGAGGCCGGGCAGTTCGGCCTCTTGCGCCGGGCCGTGGCGCAAGAGCTTCGGCCGCGTCGCCAGCGCCGCGCGCAGCATCGGCCAGCGCGACATGGCGTCGCGCATGCCCTCGACCGGGGCCGGGCTGCGCAGCGCGGCCAGGAATTCGCCAAAGCCCGCGACCTCGTCCGGCTGCAGGCCCAACCCGGCCGCGACCCGCGCCCTGGTGCCGAAAAGATTGGCGATGACGGGGATGCGCGCGCCCTCGGGCCGGTCGAAGCGCAGCGCCGGCCCGCCGCGGCGCAGGCAGGCCAGCTCGACCGCCGTCATCTCGTGGCGCAGCGACACCGGCTCGGCGATGCGCGCGAACTCGCCCCGCGCCTCCAGCCAGGACAGAAAGGCCCGCAGGTCGGGAAATGAAGGAAGGCTGCGCATCAAGGGCTCCGGCAGGCCCGCGGCAAGGCGGGCGGATCATGGCGGAAAGGCTAGGCGGGAATTTCCGCGGCTGATTTGACGAATATCAATCACAGCGCCGATTGGGCGGCCTAGACCCGGAACATGACCCAGCGCCCCACCCTGCCGCCGCTGCTGATGCGGCTTCCGCCCCCGCCGCTTTCCCGCCCGGCCCTTGGCCTGGCGCTGACGGCGTTCCTGCGCCGGATCGCCGCGAAGAACCCGGCGATCCTGTCGCGCCTTGGTCCCTATGGCCAGGCGCGCTTCCTGCTTGATGTCAGCGACGGGCCGTTCCTGCTGCTGATGCAGCCCCAGGCGCAGCGACTGACCGCCCATCCGCGCCATGCCCCCGAGCCCGAGCATGACGCCGCGATCCGGGGCGGGCTGGCGGCCTTCCTCGCCATGCTGCATGGCGCCGAGGACGGCGATGCGCTGTTCTTTTCCGGCGAGCTGCAGATCGGCGGCGATACCTCGGCGGTTCTGGCGCTGCGCAATGCGCTGGACGATGCCGAGCTGGACCTGACCGAGGAACTGGCGGCGCTGACCGGCCGGCCGCTGGGGCGCTGGCTGCGCCGCGGCTCGGCGCTGGTCGCGCGCAGAAGCGGGCTGGTCCTGTCCCGACAAGAGGTGATGCCATGATGGAGCTGGTCTGCCCGGCCGGAACCCCGGCGGCCCTGCGCGCCGCGGTCGATGCGGGGGCGCATACGGTCTATTGCGGCTTTGCCGACGAAACCAATGCCCGCAACTTCCCCGGCCTGAACTTCAGCCGCGAGGAACTGGCCGAGGGCATCGCCTATGCCCATGCCCGCGGCGCGCATGTGCTGGTGGCGATCAACACCTTCCCGCGCGCCGGCGACCAGGCGCTGTGGCACCGCGCCGTCGGCGACGCCGCCCGGCTGGGGGCGGATGCGGTGATCCTGGCCGACCTAGGCCTGATCGCGCATGCCGCCGAGGCCCATCCCGGCCTGCGGCTGCACCTGTCGGTGCAGGCCGCCGCCGCCAATCCCGACGCGATCAACTTCTATGCCGAAACCTTCGGCATTCGCCGAGTCGTGCTGCCCCGCGTGCTGTCGGTCGAGGAGATCACCGCCATCAACCGCGAGATCGAGGTGGAAACCGAGGTCTTCGTCTTTGGCGGGCTCTGCGTCATGGCCGAGGGGCGCTGTTCGCTGTCCTCCTATGCCACCGGGCTGTCGCCGAACATGAACGGCGTCTGCTCGCCCGCGAGCCACGTCGCCTACGCCGATGTCGCCGGCAATCACGAGGCGCGGCTGGGCGATTTCCTGATCCACCGCACGCCCAAGGGGATGCCGGTGCCCTATCCGACGCTGTGCAAGGGCTGCTTCAGCTCGCCCGACGGCAAGGGCGGCGGCCAGACCGGCCATATCTTCGAGGATCCGGTCAGCCTGGACGCGACCCGGCTGATCCCGGCGCTGCAGAAAGCCGGGGTCAGCGCATTGAAGATCGAGGGGCGGCAACGCTCTCGCGCCTATGTGGCGCAGGTGGTGCGCGCCTTCCGCGCCGCCGTCGAGGCCGCCGACCAGGGCGCGCCCATGCCCGAGGGACTGCTTGCGCGGCTGACCGAGGGCCAGGCCGCGACCACCGGCGCCTATGCCAAGACCTGGAGATGACCATGGACCTGACCGTCGGCCCCATCGCCTTTTTCTGGAGCGCGGAGCAGGTCCGCGCCTTTTACCGGACGCTGGCCGATACCCCCGTTCAGCGGGTGGTGATCGGCGAATGGGTCTGTTCGAAGCGCCTGCCGTTCTGGCAGCACGAGATCCCCGCCGCGGTCGAGGTGCTGCAGGCCGCGGGCAAGGAGGTGGCGCTTTCCACGCTGACGCTGATCACGCTCAAGCGCGAGCGGCGGCAGACGGCCGAACTGTTCGCCTCGGGCCTGCCGGTCGAGATCGCCGACCTGACCGCGCTCCAGCACCTGCCCGAGGGCGCCCCCTTCTGGGTCGGCCCGACGGTCAACGTCTATAACGAGGGCACGCTGGAATGGCTGGCCGCGAAAGGCGCGCAGCGCATCTGCCTGCCGCCCGAGCTGCCGCTGGAATCGGTGGCGCAGCTGGCCCGCGCCGGGCAGGACGCCGGCGTCGCGGTCGAGGTCTGGGGCCATGGCCGGGCGCCGCTGGCGATCTCGGGGCGCTGCTATCACGCGCGGCTGCACGACCGCGCCAAGGACAGCTGCCAGTTCGTCTGCGCCGAGGATCCCGACGGCCGCACGGTCGAGACGCTGGAGGGCCAGCCCTTCCTGACCGTGAACGGCGTGCAGACGCTGAGCTATACGCATATGAGCGTCGCGGGTCAGGCCGATGCCCTGCGCGATGCCGGCGTCGCCGCGCTGCGGCTTTCGCCGCAGCCGGGCGATTTCGCGGCCGTGACCCGGCTTTACGCCCAACTGCTGGAAAGCGGGCTTTCGCCGCAGGACGCGCTGGCCGGCTTGCGCCGCATCCAGCCCGGCGCCATCTTTGCCCAAGGGTTCCTGGAGGCGCGCCCCGGCGCCGCCCCCTGCCCATGACCCCATCTTTGACGGAGACGCGCGATGTCCACCTCGGAACGCATGCGCAACTATCGCGGGCCGGTGCTGCTGAGCCACGGCTTCCGCGCCTTCTTCCTGATCTCGGCGCTCTGGGCGGCGCTGGCCATGGCGATCTGGGTGGCCATGCTGGCGGGGGCCGAGATCCTGCCCCTGGCCTTCGACCCGTTCAGCTGGCACGCCCATGAATTCCTTTACGGCTATCTCGGCGGGGTCATCGCCGGCTTCCTGCTGACCGCGGTGCCGAACTGGACCGGGCGGCTGCCGGTGATGGGGGCGCCCCTGGCCGGGCTGGTCGGGCTGTGGCTTCTGGGCCGGGCCGCGGTCGGGGTCTCGGCGCTGCTCGACTGGCGCGTGGTCCTGCTGGCCGATCTGGCCTGCGGGCTCATGCTGCTGGCCTTCCTGGCGCGCGAGATCCTGCATGGCCGGAACTGGCGCAACCTGCCGGTTCTGGCGCTGCTGGGGCTGTTCGCCGCCGGCAACGCGCTGTTCCATGTCGAGGCCGCCCGCGGCGACGCGGCCTTCGAGGGCATGGGGATGCGGCTGGGCCTGGCCGCGGGCCTGATGCTGATCGCGCTGATCGGCGGGCGCATCATCCCCAGCTTTACCCGCAACTGGCTGGCGGCGCGGGGGGCGCAGCAACTGCCGGCGCCCTTCGGCCGCGGCGACGGGCTGGTGCTGGGGCTGACCGGGGTGACGCTGGCGGGCTTCGTCGCCCTGCCCGACGGCCGGGCCATGCCCTGGCTGATGCTGGCCTGCGGCGCGGCGCATCTGTGGCGGCTGGCGCGCTGGCAGGGCGCGCGGACCGGGGCCGAGCCGCTGCTTTGGGTGCTGCACCTGGCCTATGGCTTCCTGGCGCTCGGCTTCTGGGCCGAGGCGGCGGCGGGCCTGGGCCTGATGGCGGCGGCACCGGCGCGGCATGTCTGGCTGGCCGGCGCCATCGGGCTGATGACGCTGGCGGTGATGAGCCGGGCGAGCCTGGGCCATAGCGGGCGGGCGCTGCATGCCGGGCGCGGCACCACGGCGCTTTACCTGGCGCTCGCCGCCTCGGTGGTGCTGCGGCTGCTGGCCGGGGTGCTGCCGGCGCAGGTCTGGCTGCTGCACCTGTCGGGGACGCTGTGGGTTCTGGCCTTCGGCGGCTTCGCCCTGCTCTACCTGCCGGTGCTGGCGCGGCCGCGCGTGGCGAAAAAGCCGGTCTCGGGCGCAAGGCGGACAGCCTGAAGCGCATCACGAAAAGAAAGGCCCGGTCGCGACGACCGGGCCTTTTTCGTTGCATGAGCCTTGGGGGCTTTGGGGGCCTTGGCGGCCTTGCAGGTCAGGCGGGCTGCAGCCGGCAGGCCCGCTGGCACCAGCCCATGACCGCCGCCTGATCGGCGGGAAGCGGCATGGCGAGCCCGTCTGCAAAGGCCTGGAACGCCGGCAGGTTCAGCCCGTTCACCCCGGCCAGCACCGGGATGCCGCGCGACAGTGCCTCGGCGATCAGGGGCGCAAAGCCGCGGCCCTCGGATTCCTGCTTGCCGAACTTGTTGACCAGCAGCAGGTCGGCGCCGGGCAGCGCGGCGGCGACGCCCAGCACCGCCGCCTCCAGCACGCCGGCGTCCAGCCGGCAGCCGCGCGCACCGTTGCCGCGATCCTCGCTGATGCGCAGCACCGGGCCGTCGGGCAGCACGCGCAGGTCCATGTCGCATTTGACGCGGCCCTCGCGCTCGGGGTTGGTCTGCACCGTCCCGGCCAGCCGCAGCCCCGCCGCCTGCGCCGCCCCGGCAAGGGCGGCAAGGAAGCGGTCGTTCGCGCCGCGGCCGGGCAGGCTGACATAGGCCAGTTGCATCACGCCCGCCTTTCCTGGTCGAAGGAAACGCCCGAGATCTCGGCCCCGGCGACCAGCCCGTCCAGGTAGTCGCGGCTGGCGCGCAGCCAGGCCGCCTTGTCATGCGCCTGGCGCAATTGCGGCAGCACGGCCTGGAACGGCAGCACCGCGCCCTGCCCGCGCGCATCCAGGCGGACGACATGCAGGCCATAGCGGGTTTCGGCCAGGGCCAGCGCGCCTTCCTCCATCGTGGCCAGCACGGCCTCGAACTCGGGGACGGTATCGCCCGAGGTCAGCTGCCCCAGAACCCCGCCGGCATTCTTGGAAGAACAGGCGCTCAACTCGGCCGCCAGTTCGGCAAAGCGGCGCGGCTGGGCGCGCAACTGGGCCAGCACCGCCTCGGCCCCGGCCCGCGCCTGGGCACGGGCCTCGGCATCGTCGGGGGCGGCGGCGAACAGGATATGCGCCGCCTCGAAAAGCGAGGGGGCGCGGAACTGTTCGGGATGGGCGGCGTAATGCGCGGCCAACGCCGCCTCGTCGGCGGGCGCGGGCCGGATCTTCTGGTCCAGCAGGGCGCGGATCGCGGCCTCGTCCTCGGTCTCCCACTGGCCGGGGGCAAGCTCGGCCGGTTCGGCCGCGATGCCTTGGGCGCGGGCTTCCTGCAGCAGAAGCTCGCGCACCGCCAGTGCCCGCGCGGCGGCGCGCCAGGCATGGCCGGGCTTGCCCTTGGGCGCGGGGTGGTTCTGCGCCTCGGCCGCGATGCGGCCGGGGTCCAGAGTCACGCCGTTCACGACGACGGGCGGCAAGAGCGGTTTCACCTCCATCGCCGCTTACTCCGCCGGGTGGCGCTTGGCCGGGTAACGCTTGGTCCGCACGATCTGGTAGCCCGGCCGCCACAGGTAGCGCACGGGGGCCGAGATCATGTGGACCAGCCGCGTGAACGGGAACAGCAGGAAGATGGTCAGCCCCAGCAGGATATGCAGCTTGAAGAGCCAATGCACGCCCATCAGGTGATCCGCCGCGCCCGAGCGGAAATAGACGATGCCCTGCGCCCAGGACATCAGCCGCGTCATCTCGTGCCCGTCCAGGTGCTGCATCGAGACCAGGATGGTCGCAAGCCCCAGCACCAGCTGGGCGACCAGCAGGGCCAGGATGCCGGTATCGGCCAGCGTCGTATGGGCGCGCACCCGCGGGTCGGTCAGCCGGCGATGCAGCAGCATCCCGCCGCCCACCAGCGCCATGACCCCGGCAATGCCGCCGGCGGTCATCGCCAGCACCTGCTTGGCGCCATGGCTGATGCCGAAGGCGTCGAACACCGCGATCGGGGTCAGAAGCCCGACCAGATGGCCGAAGAAGATCACCAGCACGCCGACATGGAACAGGACCGAGCCGATGACGAATTGCCGCCGCCGCAGGATCTGGCTGGACTTGGATTTCCAGCTGAACGGATCCTGGTCATAGCGGATGATCGAGCCGAGGATCATCACCGTGATGGCGATATAGGGATAGATCCCGAAAAGGAAATTGTTCATCTGCTCCTCCTCATTGCGCCGGGTTCGCGACGCGCGGGGCGTCCATGCGGGCAAGGATGTCGCGGCTGACCGGGCAGCCGGCATTGGGGTCGGGACCGAAAGTGACTTGCGCCTCTTCCCAGACGGCATCCAGCGCGGCCAGATCCTCGGGGTCGTCGTCGGGAACGGCGGCCAGTTCCTCGGGCAGTTCGGGCGGCTCGGTCACGACCAGCGCCACCAGCGCGCTCAGCACGCCGGCATAGGCGCTTTCGCGCCGCGTCAGCCGGTCGGCCAGCGCGACCAGAATATGGGCGGCATCGGCCAGCAGCGCCTCGGCCTCGGGCAAGGGCCGGGTGGACAGGTATTCCAGCAGCACCGGCAGGTGGTCGGGCAGTTCCGGCCCGACCAGGTCGAAGCCGCCGGCGCGATAGGTTTCCAAGAGATCGACCATGGCGCCGCCGCGGTCGCGGCTTTCGCCATGCACATGCTCGAACAGGTTCAGCGACAGGCTGCGCGAGCGGTCGAACAGCAGCACATAGCGTTCCTGCAGGTCGTAGAGGTCGCCCTGGCGCAGCTCTTGCAGCAGCCGGGCGATTTCCTCCATGCGCTTGGGGCCAAGCAGCCCCTCGGCGTGCAGCACCGCGTCGATTTCGGGCAGCGCCGCGATCAGCTCCTCGCTGGGATAGGAAAGCAGCGCGGAAAGGGCCTTGAAGCTTTTCATGCGATGAACTCCTGCGGGCTGCGGAACTTCTTGCCGCCGAAGAGCGAGGGGGTGTCGCCCGACGAACAGCCGTGCCCGTCGGTAAAGCCGCAGCCGCCGCGCAGGTCATAGGCGTCCTCGACGATCTCGCGATGCGTGGTCGGGATGACGAAGCGGTCCTCGTAATTGGCGATGGCGAGCAGCTGATACATCTCGTCGATCTGGTGCGGGGTCAGGCCGACGCGCTTGGCCACGCCCAGGTTCACCACCCCGTCCAGCGTCTTGGAACGCATGTAGCTGCGCATGGCCAGCATCCGCTCCAGCGCGGCGGCGACCGGGGCCTCGTCCCCCGCGGTCAGCATGTTGGCCAGGTAGCGCAGCGGGATGCGCAGGCTGCGCACGTCGGGCATGTCGTCCTGCGCTGCGATCTTGCCCGCCTCGGCCGCGTTCTGGATCGGCGACAGCGGCGGGACATACCAGACCATCGGCAGGGTGCGATATTCCGGGTGCAGCGGGAAGGCGATCTTCCATTCCATCGCCATCTTCCAGATCGGCGAGCGCTGCGCGCCGCGGATCCAGTCCTCGGGCACGCCCTCGGCGCGGGCGGCGGCGATCACCTCGGGGTCGTTCGGGTCCAGGAAGACGCCCAGCTGCGCGTCGTAGAGGTCCATTTCCGATTCCGCCGCCGCGGCCTCGGCGATCCTGTCCGCGTCGTAAAGCATCACCCCCAGGTAGCGGATGCGGCCGACGCAGGTTTCCGAACAGACCGTGGGCTGGCCCGATTCAAGCCGGGGATAGCACAGGATGCATTTTTCCGACTTCCCGGTGGACCAGTTGTAATAGATCTTCTTGTAGGGGCAGCCGGACACGCACATCCGCCAGCCCCGGCACTTGTCCTGGTCGATCAGCACCACCCCGTCCTCTTCGCGCTTGTAGATCGCGCCCGAGGGGCAAGAGGCGACGCAGGCCGGGTTGAGGCAATGCTCGCAAAGCCTCGGCAGATACATCATGAAGGTGTTTTCATATTCGCCGTAGATGTCCTTCTGGATGCCCTCGAAGTTGTAGTCCTTGCTGCGTTTCTCGAACTCGCCGCCCAGGATCTCCTCCCAGTTCGGGCCCCATTCGATCTTTTCCATCCGCTCGCCCGAGATCTTGGATCGCGGCCTTGCGGTCGGGAAGGCCTGCATCTCGGGCGCCGATTTCAGGTGGTCGTAGTCGAAATCGAAGGGCTCGTAGAAATCGTCGATCTCGGGCAGGTCGGGGTTGGCAAAGATATTGGCCAGGATGCGCCACTTGCCGCCCTGCTTGGGCCGCAGATGGCCCGAGCGGGTCCGCACCCAGCCGCCGTTCCAGCGCTTCTGGTTTTCCCAGTCCTTGGGATAGCCGATGCCGGGCTTGGTCTCGACGTTGTTGAACCAGGCGTATTCGACGCCTTCGCGCGAGGTCCAGACGTTCTTGCACGTCACCGAGCAGGTATGGCAGCCGATACACTTGTCCAGGTTCAGCACCATGCCGATTTGCGCACGCACTTTCATTCCGCTGCCTCCATCTTTTGGGTTGCGGGCTGGTCGAGCCAGTCGACCTTGTTCATCTTGCGGACGATGACGAATTCGTCGCGGTTGGCCCCCACGGTGCCGTAGTAGTTGAAGCCATAGGCCAGTTGCGCATAGCCGCCGATCATGTGGGTAGGCTTGGGCACGATGCGCGTCACCGAATTGTGGATGCCGCCGCGCAGGTTGGTGATCTGGCTGCCGGGCGTGTTCACGATCTTTTCCTGGGCGTGATACATGAACATGCTGCCTTCCTTCATGCGCTGGCTGACCACCGCGCGGGCGGTGATGACGCCATTGCTGTTGAAGACCTCGACCCAGTCGTTATCGACCAGCCCGGCTTTCCTGGCGTCGATCTCGGATATCCACACCACCGGGCCGCCGCGGTTCAGCGTCAGCATCAGCAAGTTGTCGGTATAGGTCGAATGGATGCCCCATTTCTGGTGCGGGGTGATGAAGTTCAGCACCACGTGCTTTTCGCCCGCGGCCAGCGACTTCCTCGCATCCGCGCCGACGGTCTTCAGGTCCACCGGCGGGCGCCAGGTCACGAAGCTTTCGCCAAAGGCGCGCATCCATTCGTGGTCCTGGTAAAGCTGCTGGCGGCCCGAGACGGTGCGCCACGGGATCAGCTCATGCACGTTGGTCCAGCCGGCATTATAGCAGACCTCCTCGCTTTCGATGCCGGACCAGGTGGGGGACGAGATGATCTTGCGCGGCTGGGCGGCGATGTCGCGGAAGCGGATCTTCTCGTCCTCCTTGACCTCGGCCAGATGGGCGTGGTCGCGGCCCGTGGCGCGGCCGAGCGCGGCCCATGCCTTGACCGCCACCTCGCCATTGGTTTCGGGCGCCAGCATCAGCACCACCTCGGCGGCGTCGATCGCCGTCTCGATCCGCGCCATGCCCTTGGTCGCGCCCTCTTCGGTCACGCGGCCGTTCAGCGCCTGCAGGTGATGCACCTCGTCCTTGGTGTCCCAGCTGATGCCCTTGCCGCCGTTGCCCAGCTTTTCCATCAAGGGGCCCAGCGCGGTGAAGCGCTTGTAGAGGTTCGGATAGTCGCGCTCGATCTCGATATAGGCGGGCGCGGTCTTGCCGGGGATCAGCTCGCATTCGCCCAGCTTCCAGTCCTGCACGAAGGGCTGGGCGATCTCGCCGGCGCTGTCGTGCTGCAGGGGCAGCTGCACCACGTCGGTCTCGACCCCCAGCACCTCGGGCGCGATCTCCGAGAACTTGCGGGCGATGGACTTGAAGATCTCCCAGTCGGATTTCGACTCGTAGGCCGGGTCCACCGCCGCTTGCAGCGGGTGGATGAACGGATGCATGTCCGAGGTGTTCATGTCGTCCTTTTCATACCAGCTTGCGGTCGGCAGGACGATGTCGGCATAGACGGCGGTGGTGGACATGCGGAAGTCGATCGTCACCAGCAGGTCCAGCTTGCCCTCCGGCGCCTGCTCGTGCCAGGCGGCCTCGACCGGCTTCTGCCGGCCCTCCTGGCCCAGATCCTTACCCTGCACGCCATGATCGGTGCCCAAGAGGTGCTTGAGGAAATATTCATGCCCCTTGCCCGAGGAACCGAGCAGGTTCGAGCGCCAGACGAACAGGTTCCTCGGCCAGTTCTCGGGCGCGTCGGGGTCTTCGCAGGACATCTGCAGATCGCCCGACTTCAGCTCGCGCGCGACGTAATCCCTGGCGGGGATGCCTTCGGCCTTGGCGGCACGGCCGACCTCCAGCGGGTTGGTCCTCAGCTGCGGGGCCGAGGGCAGCCAGCCCATCCGCTCGGCGCGGATGTTGTAGTCGATCAGGCTGAGCCGGTTCCAGTCGCCCGCCGGCGCGGTCGGCGACAGGATCTCCTGCGCGCTGACCGTCTCGTAGCGCCATTGGTCGGTATGGGCATACCAGGCCGAGGTCGCGTTCATGTGCCGCGGCGGGCGCGCCCAGTCCAGCGCGAATGCCAGCGCCGTCCAGCCGGTCTGCGGGCGCAGCTTTTCCTGGCCGACGTAATGCGCCCAGCCGCCGCCCGACTGGCCGACGCAGCCGCACATCACCAGCATGTTGATGACGGCGCGATAGTTCATGTCCATGTGGAACCAATGGTTCATCGCCGCGCCGATGATGATCATCGACCGCCCATTGGTCTTTTCGGCATTGGCGGCGAATTCGCGCGCGACCTGGATGATCTTGTCGCGGCGCACGCCGGTGATGCGCTCGGCCCAGGCGGGGGTAAAGGGCACGTCGGCGTCATAGTCGCGCGCGACGTTCTCGCCGCCCAGGCCCCGGTCCAGGCTGTAATTGGCGCAGAACAGGTCGAAGACGGTGGCGACCAGCGCCTGCTGGCCATCGGCCAGGGTGAGCCGCTTGACCGGCACGTTGCGGGTCAGCACCGCGCCGCGGTCGTCGACGGCGAAGCCATTGGTCGCGGCGCCGCCGAAATAGGGGAAGTCGACGCCGACCACGTCGTCGCGATCCTCGTCCAGGATCAGGCTCATCTTCAGCCGGACCTCGTCCTCGCCGGCCTTCTGCTCAAGGTTCCAGCGCCCCTGCTCGCCCCAGCGGAAGCCGACCGAGCCGTTCGGGACCACGATGCGGCCGGTCACGTCGTCGATGGCGACCGTCTTCCATTCCGGGTTGTTCGCCTGGTCCAGCGCGCCGTCGAAATCGCTGGCGCGCAGCTGGCGGCCGGGGATCAGGCGGCCGTCCTGTTCCTCCAGCCGCACCAGCATGGGCATGTCGGAATAGCGCCGGCAGTAATCCTCGAAATATTCGGCCTGCCGGTCCAGGTGGAACTCGCGCAGGATGACATGGCCGAAGGCCATGCCCAGCGCCGCGTCGGTGCCCTGCTTGGCGTTCAGCCAGATGTCGCCGAACTTCGCCGCCTCGGAATAGTCGGGGCAGATCACCGCCGACTTGGTGCCGCGATAGCGCGCCTCGGTATAGAAATGCGCGTCGGGCGTGCGGGTCTGCGGCACGTTCGAGCCCCAGAGCAGCAGGTAGCCCGCGTTATACCAATCCGCCGATTCCGGCACGTCGGTCTGTTCGCCCCAGGTCTGCGGGCTGGCCGGCGGCAGGTCGCAATACCAGTCATAGAAGGACATGCAGGTGCCGCCCAAGAGCGACAGGTAGCGCGTGCCCGCCGCATAGGAGATCATCGACATGGCCGGGATCGGCGAGAAGCCGAAGACCCGGTCGGGTCCATAGGTTTTCGCCGTATAGGCATTGGCGGCGGCCACGATCTCGGTCGCCTCGTCCCAGGTCGCGCGCACGAAGCCGCCCTTGCCGCGGATGCGGGTATAGCTTTCGCGCGCCTGCGGGTCGGCCTGGATCGCGCTCCAGGCCTCGATGGGGGTCATGGTCCGGCGCTTTTCGCGCCAGAGCTTCATCAGCCGGCCGCGGATCAGCGGCGTCTTCACCCGGTTCGCGGAATAGAGATACCAGCTGTAGGAGGCGCCGCGCGCGCAACCGCGCGGCTCGTGGTTGGGCAGGTCCGGCCTGGTGCGGGGATAGTCGGTCTGCTGCGTTTCCCAGGTGACGATGCCGGATTTGACATAGATCTTCCAGGAACAGGAGCCGGTGCAGTTCACCCCATGGGTCGAGCGCACGATCTTGTCGTGCCGCCAGCGCCCGCGATAGGTGTCCTCCCAGTCGCGGTTTTCGGTCGTGGTCTGGCCATGCCCTTCCGAAAACACGTCCTTGCGCGTGGATTTCAGGAAGTTCAGGCGGTCCAGCAGATGGCTCATGGCTGTCTCCTATGTCAGGCAGGGGTGGCGGCGCCGGCAGGGGCGCGGCCGCGTTCGATGTCGTGCAAAAGCCCGCCCGGCCGGGTGTAGAACACCCAGGTCACGGCAAGGCACAGCACGTAGAAGCCCAGGAAGGCCCAGAGCGCGCCCAACGCCGATCCGGTCAGCGCGATCGAGCTGCCGTAAGCCTTGGGGATGAAGAAGCCGCCATAGGCGCCGATCGCGCTGGTGAAGGCGATGATCGCGGCGGATTCGCGGTCGGACTGCCGGCGGCGGTCCTCGGGGGAAAGCTGCGGCTCAAGCCGGGCGACTTCCTTGCGCATGATGACGGGGATCATCTGGAAGGTCGAGGAATTGCCGACCCCGGTAAAGAAGAACAGCGCCATGAAGCCCGCGAAGAAGCCCCAGAAGGACAGCGCCTGGAGCGAAACGATCACCAGCCCCACCGACACGATCATGCCGGCAAAGACCCAGAAGGTCACGCGCCCGCCGCCGACCCGGTCGGAAAGCCAGCCCGTCCCCGCCCGGCTGAGCGCGCCGACCAGCGGCCCCAGGAAGACGAATTGCAGCGCGTTCACGTCGGGGAAGGCCAGCTTGATCAGCAGCGGGAAGCCCGCCGAATAGCCGATGAAGCTGCCGAAGGTGCCGATATAGAGCAGGCACATCACCCAGTTGTGCAGCCGGGTAAAGATCACCGCCTGCTCGCGGAAGCTGGCGCGGGCGTCGGTGATGTCGTTCATGCCCAGCCATGCCGCGATGGTCGAGGCGATGATGAAGGGCACCCAGATGAAGCCCGCGTTCTGCATCCACAGCCGGCTGCCGTCCGAAAGCTCCTGCGCCGCGCCGCCCATGGCGCCGAAGACGCCCATGGTGATGACGATGGGCACCAGGAACTGCATCAGCGACACGCCCAGGTTGCCCAGGCCCGCGTTCAGCCCCAGGGCGTTGCCCTTTTCCGATTTCGGGAAGAAGAAGCTGATATTGGCCATGGACGAGGCGAAGTTGGCGCCCCCCAGCCCGCAAAGCAGCGCCAGCGCCACGAAGATCACATAGGGCGTCGCGGGATCCTGCACCGCATAGCCGATGCCCATGGCCGGGATCAGCAGCGAGGCGGTGGACAGCGTCGTCCACAGCCGCCCGCCGAAGATCGGCACCATGAAGCTGTAGAAGATGCGCAGCGTGGCCCCCGACAGCGCCGGCAGCGCCGCCAGCCAGAACAGCTGGTCCTGCGTGAAGTCGAAGCCGATCAGCGGCAGCTTGGCCACGACCACCGACCACACCATCCAGACCGCGAAGGCCAGCGTCAGCGCCGGGATCGAGATCCACAGGTTGCGCCGGGCGATCCTGCGGCCCTTTTCGGCCCAGAAGGTCGGGTTCTCGGGGCGCCAGTCGTCCAGCACGCGCGGCATCACCGTGCGCTCGGGGTCATGCACCTCGGCCAGTTCGGGAAAGTTCGGCAGCCGGTCCAGGGCGCGGCCCTGGGCGCGGCGCTCCATGGCGCGGATCGACAGGTGCATCCAGGCCATCGAGACGACGACGATCAGCAAAAGCAGGGCAAAGCACGAGGTCCAGATCCCTGTCAGGTCCAGCGCCGCGCCGAAGACGATGGGCAGAACGAAGCCCCCCAGCCCGCCGATCATGCCGACAAGCCCGCCGACCGCGCCGACGTGGTTCGGGTAATAGACCGGGATGTGCTTGAAGATCGCGGCCTTGCCCAGGCTCATGAAGAAGCCCAGCGCAAACAGCGTCACCACGAAGGGCCAGAGCCCCATCTCGGTCGAGAACGAGATCAGCCCGTCCTTGCCGCGGATGGTATAGTCGGTCGGCGGATAGGACAGCATGAACAGGAACAGCGCGCTGAAGCCGAAGGTCCAATACATCACCGTGCGTGCGCCGAAACGGTCCGACAGGATGCCGCCATAGGCGCGGAAGATGCTGGCCGACAGGCTGAAGGCCGCCGCCGCCATGCCGGCCACCCGCAGGTCGACGCCATAGACCTGCGTCAGGTAATGCGGCAGCCACAGCGCCAGGGCGACGAAGCCGCCGAAGACGAAGAAGTAGTAAAGCGCAAAGCGCCAGACCTGCAGATTCCTGAGCGGCGCGAACTGCTCGGCCAGGGTCGGCGCGGCGATGCCCTGGGCGCGGCGCGCCTCGAAATCGGGATCGTCGCGGGCGACCAGCAGGAAGACCACGCCCATCAGCGCGATGCCCACCGCCCAGATCTGCGCCACCGCCTGCCAGCCCCAAGCCACCAGGATGAAGGGCGCGATGAACTTGGTCACCGCGGCGCCGACATTGCCCATGCCGAAGATGCCAAGCGCGGTCCCCTGGCGCTGGGCCGGGAACCATTTCGAGACATAGGCGACGCCGATGATGAAGGAACCCCCCGCCATGCCCACGCCAAGCGCGGCCAGCAGGAAGGTGGCATAGCTGTCGGCCCAGGTCAGCGCCCAGGTGGCAAGGCCGGTGAACAGCATCTGCAACGAGAACACCAGGCGCCCGCCATAGCGTTCGGTCCAGACGCCCAGGATCAGCCGGATCAGCGACCCGGTCAGGATGGGCGTGGCGATCAGCACGCCATATTCGAACTCGGTCAGGCCGAGTTCCTGCTTGATGGTGATGCCGATGATGGAAAAGATCGTCCAGACGGCGAAGCACAGCGTGAAGGCGGTGGTGCTGAGCCACAGCGCCTTTTGCTGCTGCATCGGGGAATAGGAACTTGGGTCCGGCATGGCGGATGCTCCGATTGGGACGTTCGCGCGCTGTTTGTGGCGCTCACCCAACACGGACCCCGGCGGCAATGTTTGATCTGGATCAACCTGGCCCAGCCGCACCCCGGAAACCGACCGGATTTCGATTCTGCGCCGTCAGGATTGGAGGATACTCAATCCGGCACCCGTCATTCCCCCTGTCATTTCATGACAAATATGCCATCATTGATTGACAAATATCAAGATTTTTGCTATGTCATATGCGATTCCAGACCCATCCGACAGGACAGCTTTATGCGCGAAGAGGACCGCAACGACATCCGCAACCTGCCGCTGTTTCGCAACATGACCAGCCCGTGCTTCGACGCGCTGATCCACGCGGCCTACGACCAGGTGTTTCCCGCCCAGCTGGAGCTGATCCGGCAGGGCGAGGTGGCGAATTTCCTGCATGTCGTGCTGGAGGGCGCGGTCGAGCTTTACGCCAACTGGCAGGACCGCGACACCACCATGGCCGTGGTCCAGCCGGTCGCCACCTTCATCCTGGCCGCCTGCATGCGCGACGCGCCCTATCTGATGTCGGCGCGCACCCTGCAACGCTCGCGCATCGTGCTGATCCCGGCGGTGGACGTGCGCGCGGCCTTTTCGCGCGACCACGGCTTCGCCCTGGCCACGGTGCAGGAACTGTCCGAGGGCTATCGCAACCTGGTGCGCCATGCCAAGAACCTCAAGCTGCGCAATGCCCGCGAAAGGCTGGGCGCCTATCTGTGGCAGCGGTCGCAGGACGCGGGCGGCGTGGCGGGATTCGTGCTGCCGCAGGAAAAGCGGCTGCTGGCCTCTTACCTGGGCATGACGCCGGAAAGCCTGTCGCGCGCCTTCAAGGCGCTGCGCGAGCATGGCGTGCATATCGACGGCATGCGCGTCACCATTACCGACCCGGCCGCGCTGAAGGCGCTGGTCCAGCCCAACACCCTGCTGGACACGGCGCTGAACATTCCCTGACGGCGGGGATCCGAGCGCAAGCGGCGGCCCCTCCGACCGCGCCCGGATATGCCGGCGGATGGGTTCCGCCGATCCCGACCGAAAGGCAGCGGGTGCTGGCGCGCGACACGGCGGGCCGGCCCAGCGTGCCAGCCCGCCGGCGCGATCCATGATGCGGGTTTCGGCCCGAGCGCGCCCTGCCCGCCCGCAAGGGCGCGGCGCAGGCTGGGGCGGGACCGGGAAGGTCAGGCCAGCAGCCGCAGCCGCGGCAGCGAGGCCGCGGCCGCCGCCCAGGCAAGGGCCGCGCAAAGCGTGATCGCCGGCACCATGGTCGCCGCGGTATTGTCCAGGAACGGCCCGGTCACGGCGATCATCAGCCCGCCCGTCAGCATCTGCAGCGTGCCGCCCAGCGACGAGGCGAGCCCGGCGATGTCGGGATGCGGGTCCAGCGACATGACCATGGCCGTCGGCATGACCAGCCCCAGGCAGGCATTGGCCACAAACAGCCCGGCGATGACCACCGCCAGCGCGTCGAACCCCGCCAGCACCACCAGGGACAGCGCCAGCGACAGCCCGGCAAAGCCGGTGATGGCCAGCGAGATCACCCGCTCCATCCCGAAGCGCTCGGCCAGCCGGCCGGCGAATTGCGAGGCGGTGAAGAAGCCCACCGCATTCACCGCGAAGGCCAGCGAGAAGCCGGTCGGGCTGAGCCCGTATTGCCGGGTATAGACGAAGCTCGCCGAGGCCAGGAACACGAAGAAGCTGGCCATGCCGAAGCCGCCGATCATGGTCAGCCCCAGAAAGCGGCGGTCGGACAGCAGCCGCCGCGCCCCGGCCGTCATGGCCGCCAGCCGCACCGGCCGGCGCCGCTCGGCCGGCAGGGTCTCGGGCAGCACGAACAGGATCAGCCCCAGGCTCAGCAAGGCGGCCGCGGCCAGCACGGCGAAGATCTCGCGCCAGCCGCCCCAGGCCATCACCGCCGATCCGGTCAGCGGCGCCAGCATGGGCGAGACCGAGATCACGATCATGATCGCCGCCATCATCCTGGCCGCCGCGGGGCCGGTCGCCATGTCGCGGATCACCGCGCGCGGCACCGCCATCAGCGTGGCCGCGCCCAGCCCCTGCAAGGCGCGGGCGGCGATCAGCCAGCCGATGGTCGGCGCCAGGCTGGCCGCGACGGTGGCGGCCAGAAAGATCGCCACGCCGATCACCAGCGGCTTCTTGCGCCCGACCGCATCGGCCATGGGCCCATAGATCATCTGCGCAAAGCCGAAGACGATGAAATACGAGGTCAGGGTCAGCGCCGCCCCGGCCTCGGTGGTGCCAAGGTCGCTGGCCACCTGCGGCAGGGCGGGCAGATACATGTCGATCGCAAAGGGACCGACGGCGGAAAGCAGGCCAAGAAGCAGGGCCATGCGGAACAGGGGATCACGCATCGGAAAACCTGTAGCTGTTCGGATATGGGAAATGCGGGCGCAGAATCGCGCCAAGGGTCGTTCGCCGCCGCCGGCCCTGACTGCCATACCGCAGCAGCGGGTGCAACCCCGCACGGGCCGGGCGGGCAGAGTTGATAAATGTTCACCGCGCCCGGAATCCGGCTTCCAAAAATCCGCGGCCCCCGGCAGGATGAGAAACGATTTCCCCGGATTCTGGACGCGGAGCGACGCGGATGAGGATCTATCACCTGATTTTCATGGCGCAGATCGCCGGCCTGGCCGGGCTGCTCGGCGCCGCCATTCTGTACTGGTAGACGGTTCCCCGACAGCACGTCTTGACAGGTGCGCCTGACATGCAACATTGGCGCCATGAACAAGGTGGCTGATTGGTTGTCCCATAAGAGCCCGGTCAGTCGGAAAAACGCCGCCGAGACGGTGTTCGAGGATCTGCGAGGCGCGATACTGGCCGGCCGCTTGCCGGTCGGCATCCGGCTGCCCTCCGAGGCCAAGCTGGCCGAGCATTACGGCGTCAGCCGCCCGATCATCCGCGAGGCCATGCGCTCGCTGCAGACGCTGGGCCTGACCCGCAGCCGCAGCGGCAGCGGCAGCTTCGTCATCTCGGACCGGCAGGCGCCGGAGCTTGCCTATGGCAATTATTCGGCGCGCGAGCTGATCGAGGCCCGCCCCTTCATCGAGATCCCCGCCGCCGGCTGGGCCGCCCTGCGCCGCAGCGACGAGGACATGGCCCGGCTCTTGCAGCTTTGCGACAGCATGGAGCGACAGGAGGATGCGCTGAAATGGGTGCGGCTGGATTCCGATTTCCACTGCCTGATCGCCGAGGCCGCCCGCAACCGGCTGTTCGCCCGCATCGTCACCGATTCCCGCGACGCGCTGATGCGGCAGTCCGAACTGGTGAACCTGATGGCGGATCGGCGCATCACCTCGAACCTGGAACACCGCCGCATCGCCGAGGCGATCGCCGCGGGATCCGAGACCGAGGCGCGCACCGCCATGCGCGACCATCTCGACGAGGTCGAACAGGCAATGACCTGGATCATCAGCCAGCGCCCGGCCAATTCCTGATCTTGCGGTGGCAGGCCCGCCGCGGCAATGATCCACCCGCTTCGCCCCCGGCCGCGCAAGATTACGCAGGGTGCGGGCGACCGGCCGGGCTTGACCCCGGCGGCGGCTGTGTTTATCGCAAGCTGTCAGACAGATCGCGGCAGGCCGGGCCCGCCCAAGCCGGCCGCAGTTCTGCAAGGGAGGGATTGCGCAACCATGCAGTTCGTGTCGTGACCGGGACCGGACGGATTCCGCTGCTGGCGGTGCTTGCCACCGGCGGCACCATCGCCAGCAGCCGGGACACGAACGGCGCCGCCAGCCCCAGCCTGGGGGCGGCGGATCTTTTGGCGATGCTGCCGCCGATGGCGGCCGACCTGCGCCCGCAAGAAGTGCTGGCCAAGGATTCCGCCAGCCTGACGCTGGCCGACATGCAGCGCATCAGCGACGCGGTGGCGGCCCAGCTGGCCGACCCCGGCATCGCCGGCGTCATCGCCCTGCACGGCACCGACGCGATGGAGGAAACCGCGCTTCTGGTGCAATTGCAGCATGCGCCGCGCAAGCCGGTGGTGTTCACGGGGGCGCAATTCGCCTCGGACCACCCGCGTTCGGACGGGGCGCGCAACCTGGCCGATGCCGTCCGCGCGGCCCTGCAGCCGCCCGGCCAGGGGGGCGTGGTCCTGGCCTTCGGCGGCCGGCTGCTGCCGGTCTGGGGGCTTTACAAATTCGCCTCGGACGCGCCGGACGCCTTTCGCCGCGTGGCCGAGGAAGGCCCCAGCGTCACCCGGCCCCTGCCCGCCCCGGTCGACGGCCTGCGCGTCGACATCGTCGCCACCCATCCCGGCAGCGACGGGCTGCATCTCGAGGCCAGCCTGGCCGCCGGGGCGCGGGGCATCGTGATCTCGGCGCTGGGATCGGGCAATGCCACGCCCGAACTGGTCGCCGCCATTGCGCGGGCACGGGCGCAGGGCGTGGTGGTGGTGGTCTCCAGCCGGGTGCCCGAGGGGCTGCTGTCGCCGATCTATGGCGGCGGCGGCGGCGGCCATGACATGCGTCGTGCGGGCGCCATCCATGCCCGGCTGCTGCGCCCCGGCCAGGCGCGCATCCTGCTGGCGGCGATGCTGGCCAATGGCTGCCCCGAGGCCGAGATCGCCCGCGCCTTCGAAACCGCACCGGAAGCCGCAACGACCTGAGCCCGGCCGCGCAGCTCGTGGCTGACGCCACGCCGCTGATCTTGGCGGATGGAAGCCTCTGCCCACCCGCCAACGAATCGCGCCGCGGCGGGCCTTTCCCGCGCAGCCGATGCAGGGGAACCGTGCTGGTTGGTCCAAGCCCGGCAGGAACGTCCCAAGCGGCCGATGTTCCGGTGGTGGTTCGGGGAAATGGCGCACCCGACAGGATTCGAACCTGTGACCTTCGCCTTCGGAGGGCGACACTCTATCCAGCTGAGCTACGGGTGCCTCAGGCCGGTCCATAGCCGATCGGACCGGCCCCCGCAATGGCAAATCGCCGGTCAGGGCTTCAGGCGCCGGGGTTCCTCGGCGGCCAGATAGGCTTCCTGCTCGGGCGTCAGGTCGACGGTCTCGAACCCGGTCAGCATCGGCTTCACATGCTCGCGAAAGCCGTGGCCGACGGTCAGCAGATAGACATGCGCCACCACGAAGCTGCCGATCGCAAAGGCGGTCAGGATGTGGATGTTGGCCACCGCCCAGATCGCCCAGCCCGACGGGTCGAGATCGTCCCACAAGCCATAGCCCAGATAGGCAATGCCGCTGAGAAACACCGCCGGGAACAGCAGCACCTTCAACGCCAGATAGGCCAGCGCCTGCAAGGGGTTGTGCCGGCGCCGCAGCACCTTGCGATAGGGGTGCTCCTCGCCGCGGAACACCCCCCAGGCATAGAAGCGCGCGACCTGCCACAGCCCGGCGCGGCGCGGCGCGGCGCGAACTGTCGCCACGTCCCGGTCGTCAGCAGCCAGAAGGCGGTGAAGGCCCAGAGCAGCATCAGCGCCACCGCGACGACGGAATGGATCGTCACCGCCAGGCCGAAGGTCAGAACCCCGTGCAGCCCCATGATCCGCAGCCCGGTGAACAGCAGGACCAGGATCGAGGCCGCCTGGCTCCAGTGCCACAGCCGGTTGAAGCGGGTATAGACCAGAACCTTGCGCTCAGCCATGATGCGCCCCCTTTCCCTTCCTGCCAAGCAGGCGCAGAAGCCCGTGCCCGGCCACGCCCGCGACCGCCATCGCCAGCAGGGCCAGCCCGATGATCCCGCCCGGCGGCAGGCCGGTGCCGGGAATATAGACGCCGGTGATTCCGGCCATGCGGCCTTCCGGCCGGTGGCAGGCACCGCATTTCAGCGCATCCTCGGCCGGCGCGACCATATGGGTGATCGGCCAATACATCTGCGTGTCGACGAAATCGAACTTCCCGGAATAATCCGTGCCCATGTAATGCGCCGCCGCCTGCAGCGCCTTGGACCAGTCGAAATTCGTCCAGAAGGCGGTGTCGGTCTGCGGGCCATAGACCTGGCTGTGCAGAAGCACGTTGCGCTCGGTGTCGAAGGCCTGGCGGCCGACCATCTGCTTGAAGGGCCAGATCCGCGCATCCGGGTCGGCGGCCGAACCCTCGAGCCGGTTGATCTCGACCGGCAGCGACGGATCGAAGACCGTCTCGGCGGTGGTGTATTCGACCGTGCCGTTGAACCAGCCATAGAAGGGCACCACGTTCTCGGCCCATTCGAAATTGCCCTTGGTGGACAGGTAGGTATGCAGGTGCTGGCCGTCGGACTGGGTGAACTCTTCCTCGGCGAAGGGCTTGCCGTCCTTGAGCTTGCCGGCGGTCGACCAGTCCCACAGCGTCTTGGTCGCGACGCCGCCGCGGGCAAAGGACGGAATGTGGCAGGTCTGGCAGGCGACGCGGTCGGTATGGTCGTTCAGCTTCATCCCCGTCGGCGTCGCGGCATGGGGCCGGTTGCCGTGGCAGCTTTCGCAGGTCGCGGCATCGCGCGGCTGGCCCAGCAGATGGGCATCGACGATGTCCTTGGCCTCGACGGCATAGCGCGAGCCGGCGACGCGGTGGTCCTCGGTGACATGGCAGGTCTGGCAGGTGAAATTGCCGCCTTCGGGCGACATATGCACATCGGTCGCCAGGTCCGGCCGGATCAGCGCCGAGGACAGGTCGCCATGCTTCACGTTGTCGCCGCCGCCGCCGTAGAAATGGCAGTTGCCGCAATTGTCGCGTCCCGGCGCGCCCACCGATTGCGCCGCCCGCGCCAGATCGACCGGCCTGGCATCGGCGCCGGTGATGGTCTTGGCCCCGGCGGGCACCGGCTCGAGCGGCGGGTGGCCCGCCATGTTGTCGAGCTTGGTATATTGGCCGGAACGGTCATGGCAGGCCAGGCAATCCACCCGCGCCGGGTCCGAGGGGGGCGGCTGGCGCACGTCGGTCCAGCCATAGCCGGCGTGGCAGGATGTGCAGCGCGCCTCGTTCGAGCCGACATTGCCGCAAAACGAATTGATGACGCTGGATTTTCCCAGCTTCTGCCCGGTTTCGGCATGGGTATAGTCCCATGTCCAGTGCAGCGTGTGCATGACCTGGTCGCCGGCCTCGGTATGGCAGGACAGGCAGGCCTGGGTGACTTCCGGCCCCGATGAGAAAGGCCCCTTCAGCGCCGGAAATTTCGAATGGTCGGCGGTGCTGCCGCTGCCCGGAACGGCAGGCGCCTCCTGCGCCTGCGCCGGCGCGGCCATCGCGGCCGCGACCCAAAAGGCCCATGCGAGCAAACGCATGGCCCGGTTTGTCGGTGGCATTTGCCCTCTTCCTCCCAAGGATCGGCCGGTTCGCTACGGCCGAAGAGAGCGCGCTTCCTGAATGCAGTCTAGCAATGCCGGCACAACGCCGCCAGAATCGGGCGCCGCCGCAAATTGACGCATGCCTACGAAGGAACGAATATTACGCCGGAGGGATCAGGCGAACAGTTCCCGGCAGAAGGACAGCCCGTCCACCAGCGCATCGACCTCGGCGCGGGTGTTATACATGGCAAAGCTGGCGCGCGCGGTGGCGCTGAGGCCGAAGAAGTCCAGCAGGGGCATGGCACAATGCGTTCCCGCCCGCACCGCGATGCCGCGCTTGTCGAGGATGGTCGAGATGTCATGGGCATGCGCGCCCTGCATCGTCATCGAGAAGATCGCACCCTTCTCGGCCGCGTCGCCCTGCACCGACAGCCAGTTCAGGCTGCGCAGCCGCTCGCGGGCATAGTCGCGCAGGTCGCGCTCATGCGCGGCGATGTTCTCCATGCCAAGCGCCATCAGGTATTCCAGCGCCGCGCCCAGGCCAATCTGGTTGGCGATGCCGGGGGTGCCCGCCTCGAAGCGCAGCGGCGGGTCGGCGTAATCCACGCCGTCGCGGGTGACGGTGCGGATCATGTCGCCGCCGCCCATGAAGGGGCGCATCTCGGCCTGGCGCTCGGCCCGGATCCAGATCGCGCCAGAGCCCGAGGGGCCATAGAGCTTGTGCCCGGTGATGCAGTAGAAATCGACGCCCAGCGTGGACAGGTCCACCGGCATATGCACGGCGGCCTGCGACCCGTCGGCCAGCACCGGCACGTCGGTCGCCCGCGCGATGGCGCCGACATCGACCACGGTGCCGGTCACGTTCGACATATGGGTGACGGCGATCAGCCGGGTGCGCGGTCCCACCGCCGCCAGCACCTTTTCGGGCGGCAGCGAGCCGTCGGGCTCGGGCTCGACCCATTTCAGCGCCACGCCCTGGCGTTCGCGCAGGAAGTGCCAGGGCACGATATTGGCGTGATGCTCCAGCACCGACAGCACGATCTCGTCGCCCGGCCCCAGCCGCGGCGCGGCCCAGCCATAGGAGACCAGGTTGATCCCCTCGGTCGCGCCCGAGGTGAAGATCACCTCGTCCTCGCGCGGGGCGTTCAGGAAGCGGGCGATGATGGCGCGCACCCGCTCGTAATTCTCGGTCGCGAGGTTGGACAGGAAATGCAAGCCGCGATGGACATTGGCATATTCCGCCTCATAGGCGCGGGTGATGGCGTCGATCACCACGCGCGGCTTTTGCGCCGAGGCGCCATTGTCCAGGTAGACCAGCGGCCGGCCGTTCACCTGCCGCGACAGGATCGGGAAATCGGCACGGATCTTTTCGACGTCGAAGCTCATGGTGTCACCTCGGGGACGATGCCGAATGCCGCCGCGATCAGCGACAGCACGAAGCCAAGCAGGAAAATGCTGCCGATCAGGCCCACGACCACCTTGCCGGTGCTGGTGAACCCGTGCAGCGCCTTGGTCATGGTCACGGCAAGATAGAGGAAAAGGCCAAAGGCCAGCATGGACAGCAGCGTGGCGGTGGCCGGGAACAGCGCCATCATCACCACCTGCACCGCCTGCAGCCCGACCAGCATCAGCTCGACCCAGCCGACGATCAGCAGCGCATCGGCGAACGTGCCATGCCCGCCGAACAGCCGGCCGATCTGGGCCACGAACAGCGCCGACAGCGCCATGGCGCCCAGCTGGATGCCGGCCAGCGTCATCGGTTCGGAAAGCATGCGCGAGACGGGGTTGTCCACCTCGATTGGGAACAGCAGCAGCGACAGCGCGGCCAGCAGCGTGGACAGCGTCACCGCCAGCAGCAGCACCATCCAGCGCGTCGCCATCGGCAGGTCCAGCCCGCGCAGCACCGCGACCGCCGCATCGGGGTCGCGCAGGGTCAGGACCATCAGATCGCCAAGATCGCCCAGTTTCATCCGTTCCCCGCCAATGCGCGCAATCCCGCGCCCCATATCACGAGAAAGCCGAGCCCCGCCACCGCCCGCGTCACGCCAAGCGCCGCACCGGGGCCGACCAGCCCGGCGGTCAGCCCCGCCAGCAGCATCGCCGGCGCCACCGCCAGCAAGGCCCAGAACAGCGCCAGCCGCGAATCCTGCGGCGCGACCGGCCAGGGCGTCAGCCGCGACAGCGCCGAAACGAGCGCCGCCAGCCCATAGGCCAGCAGCGGCATCATGAACATCACCGCCAGCAGCGCCCCGCCCATGCGCGCGCCCAGCGGCACCTCGGGCATGAGCTGCGCATCCCGCGCATGGCCCGGCGCCTGCGCGATCAGAAAGATCAGCATCGCCGCCATCAGCACGACGATCAGCGCCCGGTCGGGCATGCCGCGCAGGGACCTAACTACCCTGCCCGGCGCCCACCAGCTTTCCAGGATGCGCGGGACGATGCCGGCCCGGCTCATGCCTTGCCCGGACTGGCCGCCTTGCCCGGATTGCCCGCGCGCGCCGTCAGCCAGTCTTCCAGCCGGCCCAGGATGTCGTCGCGCAGCCGCTGGTCCTCGATCTCGTCCAGCGCATCGGCCAGGAAGGACAGCACCAGCAGCACGATGGCGCGCTCCTTGGGCACCCCGCGCGAGCGCAGGTAGAACAGCGCCGTCTCGTCCAGCGCGCCGGTGGTCGAGCCATGCGAGCATTTCACGTCGTCGGCATAGATCTCGAGTTCCGGCTTGGCGAGGAACTGGCTGCCCTCGTCCAGCAAAAGCCCCTGGCTGATCTGGTAGCCGTCGGTCTTTTGCGCGCCGGGCTTGACCAGGATCTTGCCCTGGAAGATGCCCTCGGCCCCGTTCTTCAGCACCTTCTTGAACACCTGGCGGCTTTCGCAGCGCTCGGCGGCATGGGTGACGAAGACGGTGTCGTCATGGTGGAAGCGGCCGATGTCGCCGTCGCCCAGCACGGCGGCGGCGATATGGGCCACGGCATCGTCGCCGGCGATGTCGATCACCGCCTCGTTGCGCATCATCGAGCCGTTGACCGAAAGCGTGAAGGACTTGAACAGCGCCTCGGCAGCGACGCGGGCAAAGATATGGCCCAGCCCCAGCTTGGGATCGTTGGCGCGCTTGGCGCTGATGTGATGGAAGCGGGCGCCCCGGCCCAGGTCGGCCTCGATCACCACGTTCGAGCGCGCGCCGATCGAGCCGGTTTCCAGCAGCGTCAGCTCGGCCCCCTCCTCCAGCTGGACGAGGTGGTGCAGATGCACGTCGGCATCCGCCGCCGAGCGGCGATAGGTGATATGCACCGGACGCTCGACCTTGCCGGTGACGCGGATCAGCACGCCCTCGGCGGCGACCAGCGTGTTCAGCGCGGCGAAGGGCCGCTTGACCGGCACCTGGCCCGCGGCTTCCAGCCGGCCGTAAAGCCCGGCCGCCCAGTGATCCGCCCCGGCATCGGCGGCGGCCAGGCTTTCGACCTGCACCCCCTCGGCCGCAAGCGCGTCCGAGGCCTCGGCGTCGAAGCGCCCGTCCACGAAGACCAGGTTCAGCCGGTCGATGCCGGTGAACAGGGTGGTTTCATCCGCCGCCAGCTCGACCGGCTGCGGCCGGGCCGCGTTGAAGGGCGCGGGATCGGTATAGCGCCAGTATTCGTCGCGCGCGCCGGGCAGGCCCATGGCCTCCAGCCGCTGCGCCGCATCCTCGCGCGCGGCGCGGGTAAAGCCGCCGCGCGGCAGGTCCAGCGCGTCCAGGCGCGCCGCAAGCGCGGCATCGCCGGGACGGGCCTTGCCCTCGACCGTGGGCACCTGCGCGGCAAGAACAGCCGTGTCCGCCATCATCCGACCTCCGCCAGCAGATCGCCGTAGCCGTTCTGCTCGACCTCCAGCGCCAGTTCGGGGCCGCCGGTGCGCACGATGCGGCCGTCGGCCATGATATGCACCACGTCGGGCCGGATATGGTCCAGAAGCCGCTGGTAATGGGTGATGACCAGGAAGCTGCGGTCGGGGCTGCGCAGGGCGTTCACGCCCTCGGCCACCAGCCGCATCGCGTCCACGTCAAGGCCGGAATCGGTCTCGTCCAGGATGCACATGCGCGGCTCGAGCATGGCCATCTGCAGGATCTCGTTGCGCTTCTTCTCGCCGCCCGAGAAGCCGACGTTGACCGCGCGCTTCAGCATCTCGCTGTCGATCTTCAGCGTCGCCGCCTTCTGGCGGATCAGCTTGAGGAAATCGGCCGAGGACAGCTCTTCCTCGCCGCGCGCCTTGCGCTGCGCGTTCACCGCGGTGCGCAGGAAGGTCATGTTGCCCACGCCGGGGATCTCGACCGGGTATTGGAAGGCCAGGAACAGGCCGGCGGCGGCGCGTTCCTCGGGCTCCATCTCCAGCAGGCTCTCGCCGTCCAGCGTGGCCTCGCCGCCGGTGACTTCATAGCCGTCGCGACCCGACAGCACATAGGACAGCGTGGACTTGCCCGAGCCGTTCGGCCCCATGATGGCATGGACCTCGCCAGCCGGGACGGTCAGATCGACGCCCTTGAGGATCTGCTTGTCCTCATCCTCAAGCTTGACGTGCAGGTTCTTGATTTCCAGCATGGTTCGTTCCTATTCGACGCTTACGGCGGTGCCCGAGGCGGACACCATCAGCATGTTGTTGATGACTTCATAGTCCAAGTCGACGCCGACCACGGCATTGCCGCCCAGGGCGGCCGCGCGGTCCTGCATCTCGGACAGGGCGGTTTCGCGGGCCGAGGCCAGCGCGGATTCATAGGCGCCCGAACGGCCGCCCACGATGTCGCGAATCCCGGCGAAGATGTCGCGAAAGATATTGGCGCCGATGATGGTCTCGCCCGTCACCACGCCGTGATAGGCGCTGATGCGGCGGCCCTCGATGCCGGGGGTGGTGGTGACGATCATCCGACCGACCCCTCCAGGCTGATGGCGACCAGCGATTGCGCCTCCATGGCGAATTCCATCGGCAGGGCCTGCAAGACCTCGCGGCAGAAGCCGTTCACCACCAGGGCGACCGCCTCTTCCTCGTCCATGCCGCGCGAGCGGCAATAGAACAGCTGGTCGTCGTCCACCTTGCTGGTGGTCGCCTCATGCTCCACGCGGCTCGAGGTGTTCTTGACCTCGATATAGGGCACGGTATGGGCGCCGCATTTGTCGCCGATCAGCAGGCTGTCGCATTGCGTATAGTTGCGGCTGTTCTTGGCGCGCGGGTGCATGGTCACGAGGCCGCGATAGGTATTCTGCGCCTGCCCGGCGGAAATCCCTTTGGAAACAATGCGCGAACGGGTGTTCTTGCCAAGATGGATCATCTTGGTGCCGGTATCGGCCTGCTGGTGGTTGTTGGCAATGGCGATCGAATAGAACTCGCCCTGCGACTCGTCGCCGCGCAGGATGCAGGAGGGGTATTTCCAGGTGATCGCCGAGCCGGTCTCGACCTGGGTCCACATCACCTTGGCCCGCGCCTCGCGGCAATCGGCGCGCTTGGTGACGAAGTTGTAGATGCCGCCCTTGCCTTCCTCGTCGCCGGGGAACCAGTTCTGCACGGTCGAATACTTGACCTCGGCATCCTCAAGGATGACGATCTCGACCACCGCGGCGTGCAGCTGGGCCACGTCGCGCTTGGGCGCGGTGCAGCCTTCCAGGTAGCTGACGTAAGAGCCCTTGTCGGCGATGATCAGCGTGCGCTCGAACTGGCCGGTATTCTCGGCATTGATGCGGAAATAGGTGGACAGCTCCATCGGGCAGCGCACCCCCGGCGGCACATAGACGAAGCTGCCGTCCGAAAAGACCGCCGAGTTCAGCGTGGCGAAGAAATTGTCCGACTGCGGCACGACCGAGCCCAGGTATTTCCGCACCAGTTCGGGATGCTCGCGGATCGCCTCGCTGATCGAGCAGAAGATGACGCCGGCCTTGGCCAGCTCGTCCTTGAAGGTGGTGCCGACGCTGACGCTGTCGAAGACCGCATCGACCGCGACCTTGCGCCCTTCGGCGGGCGCGCCCTCGGCACCCTCGATCCCGGCCAGGATCATCTGCTCCTTCAGCGGGATGCCCAGCTTTTCATAGGTGGCCAGCAGCTTGGGATCGACCTCGTCCAGCGACTTGGGCTTTTCGGCCATGCTTTTCGGGCGGGCGTAGTAATACTGGTCCTGATAGTCGATCTCGGGATAGTTGAGCATCGCCCATTTCGGCTCGGTCATGGTCTGCCAGCGGCGGAAGGCCTGCAGCCGCCACTCGGTCATCCATTCCGGTTCCTCGTTCTTCTTCGAGATCAGCCGGACGATGTCCTCGTTGATGCCCTTGGGGGCATATTCCATCTCGATCTCGGTATCCCAGCCGTATTTGTACGACCCCATGTTCTGGACGGTCTCGACGGTCTCGCGGTCTACGCCCTCGCGGATTTCGATTGCCTCGCCGATCTCTACAGTCATCTCAAACCCTTCCCGCGGTCGCCCGCCAATCATTCCTTTGCCGCCAGCGGCCATGCGCCGCAAGCCAGGCATCCGCAAAACGCATCACGTCCCGAGGCTCCGTCGCCGGGCCGATCGAGACGCGGATCGCATCGCCCGCCCATTCCGCCGCGATGCCCATGGCCGTCAGAACCGAACTTGGCCGGACCTTGCCCGATGAACAGGCCGAGCCTGCCGAGACGGCAAATCCGGCCAGGTCCATCTGCATCACCTGCGTCTCTCCGCGCCATCCCGGCGTCAGGATCGACAATGTATTGGGCAGGCGGCGGGCCTCGCGCCCCGGAAATGTAACCATTTCCGCCCCGGATTCCAGTGTGGCCATCAGGGAATCGCGCAGTTGCGACACTTTTTCCCCGATTCCTTGATCCAGATCATTCTGCGCCGCTTTTGCGGCCGCTGCAAAGCCCATGATGCCGATCAGATTCTCGGTCCCGGCGCGGCGACCCTGTTCCTGGCCGCCGCCCTTGATGCGCGCCTCGACCTCGGTGCCGCGGCGGACCACCAGCGCGCCGATGCCGCGCGGCCCGCCCAGCTTGTGGGCGCTGACGATGCCGGCCTCGATCTCGAGCCAGTTGAAGGCAAGGGGGATCTTGCCGAAGGCCTGCGTCAGGTCGCTGACCGCCAGGCCCTGCGGCAGATCCTGGATCACCCCGGTTTCGGAATTGGCCAGTTGCAGCGCGGTGCGGGCGGGATCGGCGACGGCGACCAGCCCCGTGCGGTCCGCGGGCAGCGATGCCTCGCACCAGGCCAGCACCGCCGGATGCTCGACCGCCGAGCAGACAAGGCCCCGGCCCTGAAGCGCCAGCGCCGCCGCCTCGGTCGCGCCCGAGGTGAAGATCACGTCCGCCCCCTCGGCGCCAAGCGCCACGGCGACGTCCTCGCGCGCGCGCTCCAGCGCGGATTTCGCCGCCCGCCCCTCGGCATGGACCGAGGAAGGGTTGCCGACGATTTCCATCGCCGCCAGCATCGCCGCGCGCGCCTCGGGGCGCAGCGGCGCGGTGGCGTTCCAGTCCAGGTAGACCCGGCCGCTGCTCATCCGTGGTCCTCCGGCAGGCCCTGGCCGGCGGGGCTCAGCGCCTCGGCGATGCGGCCGGCCAGGCGGCGCGCCACCTCGTCCTTGGTCAGGCGCGGCCAGCTTTCCGCCCCTTCCTCCGAAATCAGCGTGACCGCATTCTCGGTCCCGCCCATGATCCCGGTCTCGGGGTTCACGTCATTGGCGACGATCCAGTCGCAGCCCTTGCGCTTGCGCTTGCGGGTGGCATTGTCCAGCACGTCGTCGGTTTCGGCGGCAAAGCCCACCACCAGCGCCGGCCGGTCGCGGTCGAGCCGGCTGATCCAGGCCAGGATGTCGGGGTTCTCGGCGAATTTCAGTTCGGGCAGCTTGCCCGAGCCGTCCTTCTTGATCTTGCCCGGACGGGCATTGGCGACATGCCAGTCGGCAACCGCCGCCGCCATGACCGCGGCATCGGCAGGCAAGGCCGCCTCGACCGCCTCGCGCATCTCGCGCGCGGTCTGGACGGCGATCACCTCGACGCCCTGGGGCGGCGGCACCTCGGCCGGGCCGGTGACGAAGCTGACCCGCGCGCCCAGGTCGCGCAGCGCCGCGGCGATGGCCGCGCCCTGCGCCCCGCTGGAGCGGTTGGCGATATAGCGCACCGGGTCGATGGGCTCATGCGTGGGCCCCGAGGTCACGATCACATGCCGCCCCGCCAGCACGCGGGCGGGCAGCGAGACCACCGCCTCGGGCGGCAGGCGCAGTGGCCGGTCGCGCCCCAGCGCCGCGCGGATCGCCGCCAGGATCGTCTGCGGCTCGGCCATGCGGCCGGGGCCGTATTCGCCGCAGGCCATGTCGCCCTCGTCAGGGCCGACGAAGCGGATGCCGTCGTTCTCCAGCGTCTCCAGGTTACGTTGCGTCGCCGGATGCTGCCACATGCGCACGTTCATCGCCGGCGCCGCCAGCACCGGCTTGTCGGTCGCCAGCAGCAGGGTCGAGGCCAGGTCGTCCGCCATCCCCGCCGCCATCCGCGCCAGCAGATTCGCCGTGGCCGGGGCGACCACCACCAGGTCGGCGGCGCGCGACAGCTGGATATGGCCCATCTCCGATTCGCGCGTCAGGTCGAACAGCTCGGTATGGCAGGGCGCCTCGGCCAGGGCCGAGAGGGTCAGGGGTGTCACGAACTCGGCCCCCGCCTGGGTCAGCACCGGCACGACCGAGCCGCCCTCGCGCCGGATCATGCGGACCAACTCGGGTATCTTGAATGCGGCGATGCCCCCGCCGACGATCAGCAATATGCGGCTGCCTTGCATGGTCGTTTCCCTGTGCCCCGTATGTGCCCCGTGTCATCCGCCCTGCACATAGGCGCAAGCGCGGCCCGGAACAAGCAAGCCGAACCCGTTAACCATTCTTTAAACCCTGCGGGTTAAGCCTGCCCCGGTGCAGGGGAGAAGTGCCGATGGCGGCGATTGCCTATACGGTGGCCTTCGACGGGGTCGAGGCGCGGCTGGTCGAGGTGCAATGCTCGGTCTCGCCGGGCCTGCCGGGATTCGGCATCGTCGGCCTGCCCGACAAATCCGTCAGCGAGGCGCGGGAACGGGTGAAGGCCGCCTTCGGCGCGCTCTCCATCGCCATGCCCTCGCGCCGGGTGACGGTGAACCTGTCGCCCGCCGACCTGCCCAAGGAAGGGTCGCATTTCGACCTGCCCATCGCGCTTGCGGTGCTGGCCGCGCTGGAGATCGTCCCGGCCGAGGCGCTGGAGCGGGTGGTGGCGCTGGGGGAACTGGCGCTGGATGGGCGGCTGTCGCCGGTCGCGGGCGCCCTGCCCGCCGCCGTGGCCGCGGCCGAGGATGGCCGCGCGCTGCTGGTGCCGCGCGCCTGCGGGGCCGAGGCGGCCTGGGTCGGCACCGTGCCGGTCCTGGCGCCGCAGAGCCTGCGCGAGGTGGTCGATCACCTGACCGACCGCGCGCCCCTGGCCCGCGCCGCACCGGGCGAGCTGGCAGAAGCCGTGTTCGAGGCCGACCTTGCCGAGGTCAAGGGCCAGGAACGCGCCCGCCGGGCGCTGGAGATCGCCGCGGCAGGCCGCCACCACCTGCTGATGATCGGCCCGCCCGGCGCCAGCAAGTCGATGCTGGCGACCCGCCTGCCCGGCATCCTGCCGCCGCTGAGCCCGCAGGAGGCGCTGGAGACCTCGGTGATCCATTCCGTCGCCGGGCTGCTGGCCGAGGGCGGCATCTCGCGCACCGCCCCCTTTCGCCAGCCGCATCACACCGCCTCGATGGCGGCGATGGTGGGCGGCGGGCGCAATGCCCGGCCCGGACAGGCGAGCCTTGCGCATAACGGCGTGCTGTTCCTGGACGAGCTGCCCGAGTTCGAGCGCCGGGTGATCGACGCCTTGCGTGAGCCGATCGAGACCGGCGAGATCCACGTCTCGCGCGCAAATGCCCATATCCGCTATCCGGCGCGTTTCCTGCTGGTCGCGGCCGCCAACCCCTGCCGCTGCGGCGAGATCGCGGATGCCAGCCGCGCCTGTTCCAAGGCGCCGCGCTGCGGGGCGGATTACCTGGGCCGCATCTCGGGGCCGATGATGGACCGGTTCGACCTGCGCATCGAGGTGCCGCAGGTCGCGATCGAGGATCTGGGGCTGCCCGCCACCGGCGAAAGCTCGGCCAGCGTCGCCCTGCGCGTGGCCGCCGCCCGCGCGCTGCAAGCCGCCCGCTTTGCCGATCACCCGACGGCGCGGGTGAACGCCGACGCCTCGGGCCGGCTGCTGGAGGAGATCGCGCCGCTCGACGGCGAATGCCGGTCGCTGCTGGCGCTGGCGGCCGAGCGGCTGGGGCTGACCCCGCGCGGCTATCACCGCATCCTGCGCAGCGCGCGCACCATCGCCGACCTGGACGCCTCGGCCGCGATCCGCCAGCCGCATCTGGCCGAGGCGCTGTCCTATCGCCTGCCCTTCGGCCGCCCGGATTGAGGGGCGGGGAAGGAGTCGCCATGGTGGCAGGTGGCAGGTGGCAGGTGGCAGGCGGCAGGCGGCAGGCGGCAGGCGGCAGGCGGCAGGCGGCAGGCGGCAGGCGGCAGGCGGCAGGCGGCAGGCGGCAGGCGGCAGGCGGCAGGCGGCAGGCGGCAGGCGGCAGGCGGCAGGCGGCAGGCGGCAGGCGGCAGGCGGCAGGCGGCAGGCGGCAGGCGGCAGGCGGCAGGCGGCAGGCGGCAGGCGGCAGAAAGGATGGTCGCCAGAACAAGCGGCGCCGCAAGGCCGGCGGCCAGGTTCAAAACGGGCGGCTGGGAGAAAGGGCAAGCCGCGGGGCTGGCTCCCTCTTGCCGAAAACCGGCTCGCCCGCCGCCGGGGCATGGCGGCGCGGCACCTTTCCACGCCGGGCCGGTCCACACCGGGCCGGCATCGCGACAGGCCAATCCGCCCCTGCGCCGACCCCGCGGCCGCGGGTCAGCCCCGCTCGGCCAGCCGCCGCTCGATGGCGTCCCAGATCAGCGCCGCGGCATTGATGCCGTCGAAACGCTCAAGCTCCTGGATGCCGGTGGGCGAGGTCACGTTGATCTCGGTCAGCCAGCCGTCGATCACGTCGATGCCGGTGAAGATCAGCCCCTTTTCGCGCAGCACCGGGCCGATGCGGGCGCAGATCTCGTATTCGCGCTCGGTCAGGCCGATCTTTTCCGGCCGGCCGCCGACATGCATGTTGGAGCGCGCCTCGCCCGCGGCCGGGACGCGGTTGATCGCGCCGACCGGCTCGCCGTCGACCAAGATGATGCGCTTGTCGCCGCGGACCACGGCGGGCAGGTATTTCTGCGCGATGATCGGCTCGCGGCTGTTCGACAGGAAGGTCTCGACCAGCGAGGACAGGTTCGGATCGTCGGGCCGCATGTGGAAGATGCCGACCCCGCCATTGCCGTAGAGCGGCTTGAGGATGAAATCGCCGTGCCGCTCGCGGAAGGCGCGGATCTGCGCCAGTTCGCGGGTGATCAGCGTGGGCGGCGTCAGTTCGGGGAAATCCAGCACCAGCAGCTTCTCGGGGCTGTTGCGCACCCAGAAGGGGTCGTTGACGACATAGGTCGAGGGATGCACCCGGTCCAGCAGATGCGTGGTGGTGATATAGCCCATGTCGAAGGGCGGGTCCTGGCGCAGCCAGACCACGTCGAATTCCGACAGGTCCACGTCGGCCCAGTCGCCGAAGGTCACATGGTTGCCCTGTTCGCGGCGCAGGCTGATCGGGCGGCCGCGGGCCATGACCCGCCCCTCGCAATAGCTCAGGCGGTCGGCGGTATACTGGAACAGCCGGTGGCCGCGGGCCTCGGCCTCCAGTCCCAGCCGGAACGTGCTGTCGCCGTCGATCGAGACATGCTCGACCGGGTCCATCTGAAGGGCCACGTAAAGACTCATGCTATCATTCCCAGCCAGTTTCGCCCGAAGTTCTGGCAAGCATGGGCGGGGTTTGCAAGCGGCAGCGCCGCGGCCCGCCCGCGGCAGGACCGGCGCGCCGGCACCGCCGCCCTGCGCGGTGGCCGGCCTGGGGGACGCCCAGGGGCGGCTCAGCCCTGGTCGGTTTCGTCCGCGTCCTGGCCGCGAAACCCCTGCGCCACCACGAATTTCTCGGAGGAATCCGAGCGGCTGGCCGGCGGCTTCACATTCGCCACCTTGCGGAAATTGCGCTTGAGCATGGCCTGCATCTCGGTCTCGGCCCCGCCGGCCAGAACCTTGGCGACGAAGGTGCCGCCCGGCTCCAGCACGTCGAAGGCCAGCTGCGCCGCCGCCTCGACCAGCGCCACGATGCGCAGGTGGTCGGTGCCCTTGTGCCCCGACGAGGCCGCCGCCATGTCCGACATCACCACATCGGCCCGCCCACCCAGCCAGGCCTTGACCTGCGCGTCGGCGCCTTCGGACAGGAAGTCGAGCTGGTGGATCTCGGCCCCCGGAATCGGATCGACCTCTTGCAGGTCGACGCCCAGCACCCGGCCGACCTTCTTGCCGGGCTTGTCGCCAAGCGCGTTCACGCGCGCGACCGCCACCTGGCACCAGCCGCCGGGCGCGCAGCCCAGATCGACCACCCGCGCGCCGGGCACCAGGAAGCGATACTTGTCGTCCAGTTCCAGGATCTTGTAGGCGGCGCGGCCGCGATAGCCCTCGCGCTTGGCGCGCGCGACATAGGGGTCGTTCAACTGCCGCTCCAGCCACAGCGTGCTGGAAAGCTTGCGCCCCTTGGCCGATTTCACCCGCACCCGCAGGTCGCGCTGGCCGCGGCCCGAGCTTTTGCGCCCCTCGCCCGGCTTCTTGCCTTCGCTCATCTTCAAGCCACCCCGTTCATTCCATCCGGGGCCAGCACCCCGTCCTTGACCATCTGCACATAAAGCAGCCCCTCGCGCAGGCCGCGGTCGGCGACCGAAAGCCGCGTCGTCGGCCAGACCCGCATCAGCGTCTGCAGGATCGCCGCGCCCGACATGATCAGCGCATGGCGTTCCCGCCCGATGCGCGGATCGGCGCGCCGCCCCTCGGGGCCAAGCGCCAGGTAGTCGCGGATCACCCGGTCGATCTGGGCCGTGGTCATGGTCAGCCCGTCCACCTTGGTCCGGTCATAGCGGCGCAGGCCCAGATGGCTGGCCGCAACCGTGGTCACGGTGCCCGAGGTGCCGATGATCTGGAACCCTTCCCGCATGGTCTGGGCCAGCGCATAGGGGGCGAAATCCGCCAGCAACTCCTCGAAATGCCAGGACATCAGGGCAAAGCGGCCCTGGTCGTCCTCGACATCCTCGAACTGGTCGCGCAGCGTGGCCACGCCCAGCGGCACGCTGATCCAGTCCACCACCCGCGCGCCGCCCGGCTGCGGGTCGCTGAAACCGTTGCCCAGCCGCATGATCGCGCGCGAGCGTTCCTTGGGCTCGACATCCTCGAGGTCGATCCAGACCAGCTCGGTCGAGCCGCCGCCGATGTCCACCACCAGCAATTGCTCGGTGCGCTGGCTGACCAGCGGCGCGCAAGAGATCACGGCCAGCCGCGCCTCCTCCTCGGCGTCGATGATCTCGACCGGCAGGCCGGTCTCGCGCCGGATCATGCGCAGGAAGTCGCGGCTGTTCCTGGCCCGCCGGCAGGCCTCGGTGGCGACAAGGCGCATGCGCGCGACCTTGTGCGCCTCGAGCTTGCGCCGGCACACCTGCAAGGCATGCACCGTCCGCGCCATCGAGGGACGCGACAGCCTGCCTGATGCCTCGAGGCCGTGCCCAAGCTGGACCGGCTTCGAGAAACTGTCCACCACCTGGAACTGGCTGCCCGCGGGACGGGCAATCAGCATCCGGCAGCTGTTGGTGCCAAGATCCAAGGCCGCATAGAGCGGCCCGTCCTCGGCCGGGCGGGTGACGAAAGGCTCGACCGTTTTTCTCGGGAACGCGTCCGCACCCGCAGGACGCCTGGGCGCCATGGTCACGCCCTCCGATAACAAGTTGGACCGAAAGTAACCTGCGGCCGCCACGCCTTCAAGGGGGCGCGCGTTGGGGCGTGCGTGGGGCGTGCCTCTCGACAGGGGCGCGGGGGCGGGCTATGCCCTGCCCATGATCGTGATCGCCGCCTTCCTGATTGGCGCAGCGATCGGCTGGATGCGCGCCGCGAAAGCCGGCGGCAGCCGCGCCGACAAGCTGCAATATGCCGCCGCCCATGCCCTGGCGCTGACCGTGCTGGGGCTGTTCCTGACCATCTTGCTCAGCCGGATGGGCTGATGTTCCGGCCCTTCCTCGACAGTCTGCGCCGCCATGGGGTGCCGGCCAGCCTGCGGGAATACCTGGACCTGCTGGCGGGGCTGCAGGCCGGGCTGTCGGACTGGTCGCCCGAGGGCTTCTATCACCTCGCCCGCGCCACGCTGGTCAAGAACGAGGCGCATATCGACCGATTCGACCGCGCCTTTGCCGAAGCCTTCGCGGGCCTCGACGAGATCCCGGTCGAGGCGCTGGTGAACGAGGTCTCGATCCCGCGCGAATGGCTGGAAAAGCTGGCCGAGAAGCTGCTGACCCCCGAGGAACGCGCCGCCGTCGAGGGCGCCGGTTCCTTCGAGGAGCTGATGAAGCGCCTGCGCGAGCGGCTGGCCGAGCAGCAGGGCCGCCACCAGGGCGGCAACAAGTGGATCGGCACCGCCGGCACCTCGCCCTTCGGCGCCTATGGCTACAACCCCGAGGGCGTGCGGATCGGGCAGCACGAAAGCCGCCACCGCCGCGCCGTCAAGGTCTGGGACAAGCGCGAGTTCCGCGATTTCGACGATTCGGTGGAACTCGGCACCCGCAACATCAAGGTGGCGCTGAAGCGGCTGCGGCAATGGGCCCGCCACGGTGCGCTCGAGGAACTGGACCTGCCCGGCACCATCCGCGCCAGCGCCGAGCATGGCTATATCGACGTCCAGACCCGGCCCGAGCGCCACAATGCCGTCAAGGTGCTGCTGTTCCTGGATGCCGGCGGCAGCATGGACGACCATTCCCGGCTGGTGGACGAGCTGTTCTCGGCCGCCCGCGCCGAGTTCAAGCACCTGGAGCATTTCTATTTCCACAATTGCGTCTACGAGGCGCTGTGGAAGGACAACCGCCGCCGCTGGACCGAGACGACGCCGACGTGGGAGGTCATCAACCGCTTCGGCCGCGATTACAAGGCGATCTTCGTCGGCGACGCCGCGATGTCGCCCTATGAGATCGCCATCCCCGGCGGCGCCAACGAACACTGGAACCCCGAATCGGGCGAGACATGGCTGCGGCGCCTGCGCGAGACCTGGCCCGACCATGTCTGGCTGAACCCTGTGCCCTGCGCGCATTGGCCGCATACCCGCTCGATCGACATGATTCGCGAGATATTCGAGGATCGCATGCAGCCCCTGACGCTGGAGGGGCTGACCCAGGCCATGCGAATCCTTGGCTGAGCGCCGCGCCATGCCCATATTGCGCTTATGCTGAAATTCACGCCGATCCTGCTGATCCTGCTCTATGCCGCCGCGATGTGGTTCTTTTCCGCATGGCGGCTCAAGGCCGAGCTGAACCAGAAGTCCACGCCGCTGCAGCACCCCCGGCTGGTGCCGATGCTGGAACGGCTGGGCCGGGCCATGGACCTGCCGCGGGTGCAGGCGCATGTCTACGAGGTCGGCCATGTGAACGGGCTGGCCGCGCCGGATGGCCGCATCTTCCTGACCCGCGGTTTCCTCGACCGGCTGGACCGCGGCGAAGTGACCGAGGCCGAGCTGGCATCGGTCATCGCGCATGAGCTGGGCCATGTCGCCCATGGCCATACCCGGCGCCGCATGGTGGATTTCGCCGGCCAGAACGTGGTGCGCATGGTGCTGGCGGGCGTGCTGGGCCGTTTCCTGCCCGGCATCGGCGTCTGGATCGCCAATCTCGCCGCCAGCGCCATCGCCGCGCGCCTGTCGCGCCAGGACGAGTTCGAGGCCGACGCCTTCGCCAGCGCGCTGATGGTCAAGGCCGGGCTGGGCACAGAGCCGCAGAAAAGCCTGTTTCGCAAGCTCGACCGGCTGGCGGGCGCGGGACGCGCCGGGGCGCCGGCCTGGCTGATGTCGCATCCGCCCGCCGCGGCGCGCATCGCCGCCATCGAAAAGCTCGAGGCGCGCTGGGAATTAGCCTAACTTGTCTGCGCGCGCGGATCGCGTATGCTGCGCGGGCAAGCAGTTGATTTCCCATGACCCGCCCCTTTCGCCGCCGCGTCCTCTACATTCCGGGCTATGATCCGATCCCGCCCCGCCGCTATCGCGAGCTTTACCGGCGCGAGGGGGCGGAACAGGCGCGCATCTCCGGCTACGGCCTGGCCTTCGGCCCGCGCCGCGACCGCACGGGCTTCGGCTGGGGCGTGACCGGCGACTTCGCCGGCACCGCCGCCGAGGCCGAGTTCGAGGTGCTGGTCTGGGCCGACATCGTGCAGGGCTCGATGGGCCAGGGCATCCTTGCGACCTATGGCCAGCTTTTCCGCACCGCCTGGGCCTATGTCGGCTCGGGCGCGCTGTTCCGGCTGATGCGGCTGCGCCGCGGGCCCGTCATCGCGGCGCTCTACCCGGTGGCGGTGCTGCTGGCGCAGCTGCTGGCCTCGGCGCTGGCCGGGGCGCTGCTCGGCTGGGCGCTGGGACGGCTGACCGGATTCGGCTGGTGGCTGGGCGGACCCGTCGCGCTGGCGCTGACCTGGGCCGGGCTGCACCTGTGGCGGCGCATCGACGGCAAGATCTTCGCCTGGTATCTGATGCACGACTATGCCTTCACCGCCCAGGACCGCGGCGCCTATCCCCCGGCGCTCAAGGCGCGGCTGGCGCGTTTCGCCGACCGCATCGCCGAGGTGCTGGCGGGCGACTGGGACGAGGTGCTGGTCGTCGGCCACAGCTCCGGCGCCTATCTGGGCGTCTCGGTTCTGGCCGAGCTGATCCGCTCGGGCCGGGTTCCCGCGCAGGGACCGCGGCTTTCCTACCTGTCGCTGGGCCATGTCGTGCCCATGGCGTCCTTCCTGCCGCGCGCGGACCGGCTGCGCGCCGACCTGCGCTTTCTCTCGGCGCGCGGGGAACTCGACTGGATCGACGTGACCGCGCCGGGCGACGCCTGCTGCTTCGGCCTGTGCGATCCGGTCGCGGTCTCGGGCGTCGAGCCGCCCGGCCGCCGCCACCCGCTGGTGCTGTCGGCGGCCTTCACCCAGACGCTTTCCCCGCAAAAGCGGCGCGCGCTGCGCGGGCGCTGGTTCCGGCTGCATTTCCAGTATCTCTGCGCCTTCGACCGGCCGGGCGATTACGACTATTTCGCCATCACCGCCGGGCCGCTGACGCTGGGACAGCGCTTCGCCGGGCGCAGCCATTCGCCGGGCCGCATCGCGCGCGCCGTCAACCGCCGGTGCGCGCCATGATCCCGCCCAAACCGCCGGCCCGACCGGGAAAAGCCTCGGTCTGGCGCTTCATCCGCGATTTCCGCCGCGACATCCTATCGGCGCAATCCGACCGGCTCTATCGCGCCTGGATGGCCGAGTTCCGCGGCCCCTTCGTCCACAGCTTCACCTGCAACGACCCGGCGCTGGTCGAGCTGATCCTGAAGAAGCGGCCGATGGATTTCCCGAAATCGCCGCGCATGGCCGCGGGCTTGCAGCCGCTGCTGGGCAATTCCAGCTTCATCTCGAATGGCGAGACCTGGCTCCACCAACGCCGCATCATCGACCCCGCCTTCGAGGGCGGCCGCCTGCGCGAGGCCTTCCCGGCGATGTGGGACGCGGCCCAGGCCGGCGTCGCGCGCCTGCAGCCGCTGGCCGACGGCACCGAGATCGACATCGAGCCGCAGACCAGCCATATCGCCGCCGACGTGATCTTCCGCACGCTGTTTTCGATCCCGATCGAGGATGCGACCGCCGCCCAGGTCTTCCAGGCCTTCCGCGAGCATCAGGAGGCGCAGCCGATGGTGAACCTCGGCGGGCTGATGGCGCTGCCCCGCTGGGCGCGGCTGCACGGCCGCCGGGTGCGCCGGACCGCAAGCCGCATCCGCACCCTGATCCGCCAGCTGGTCGCGGCCCGCACGGCCATGATCGCCGCGGGCACCGCGCCGCCGGACCTTGCGACCAAGATCATGACCACCCCCGACCCGCAGACCGGCCGCACCTTCACCGAGGCCGAGATGATCGACGAGGTCGCGACCTTCTTCCTGGCCGGGCACGAGACAGGCGCCTCGGCCCTGGCCTGGGCGCTCTACCTGCTCGCCGAAAGCCCCGACTGGCAGGACCGGCTGGCCGAAGAGGCGCGGCAGAACCTCGCCCCCGATTTCGCCGCCATGCGCCACCTGCCGCTGGCCCGCGCCGTCTTCCGCGAGGCGCTGCGGCTCTACCCGCCCGTCGCCATGACCGTGCGGCAATGCCGCCGGCCCGAAACCCTGCGCGACCGCAAGGCGCCCAGGGGCGCGCAACTTGTGCTGTCGCCCTGGCACCTGCACCGGCACCAGCGGCTCTGGAACGACCCCGACCGCTTCGACCCCGCGCGCTGGGAAACCGAAAACGGCAAGACCTGCCAGCGCGAGGCCTTCATCCCCTTCTCGGCCGGCCCCCGCGCCTGCCCCGGCGCCGGCTTCGCCATGATCGAGGGGCCGCTGATCCTCGCGGCGCTGCTGCGCGCCTATCGCCTGGAACCGGCCCGCGAACGCCCGGTGCCGGTGATGCGGCTGACGCTGCGCGGCAAGGACGGCATCCGCCTGCGCCTTTCCCCAAGGCAAGGGGGATGACCCGCGCCCGCCGCAGCTACCAAGGCACCGACGCCAAGGCATTTCTTCGTTCCACAAATACCCATGCGACGCCGCCAACCAGCGCAAACCGCCGCCCCCCGCGCCGGCATTTCCACCGCCCGCCCCGGCAATTCGCCCGTCCCGCCGCCCGCCATCCGTCACTTGGCCGCGGCCCCCATTGAACCGCCCCCGGCGCCCGGCTAGCCTTCCGCCAAAGCAGATGGAGGCTGACGTCATGAACCAACCGCAAAGCTGGGAAGCCAGGGCCGAGACCTATTCGCTCTACGGCTTCACCGACATGCCCTCGGTCCATCAGCGGGGCACGGTCGTCGTGACCCATGGCGAGGGACCCTATATCGTCGACGTGCATGGCCGCCGCTACCTGGATGCCAATTCCGGCTTGTGGAACATGGTCGCCGGCTTCGACCACAAGGGCCTGATCGAGGCCGCCAAGGCGCAATACGACCGCTTTCCCGGCTATCACGCCTTTTTCGGCCGCATGTCCGACCAGACGGTGATGCTGTCGGAAAAGCTGGTCGAGGTCTCGCCCTTCGACAGCGGCCGGGTCTTCTATACCAACTCCGGCTCCGAGGCGAACGACACCATGGTCAAGATGCTGTGGTTCCTGCATGCCGCCGAGGGCAAGCCGCAAAAGCGCAAGATCCTGACGCGCTGGAACGCCTATCACGGCGTGACCGCGGTTTCCGCCTCGATGACCGGCAAGCCCTACAACTCGGTCTTCGGCCTGCCGCTGCCCGGCTTCATCCACCTGACCTGCCCGCATTACTGGCGCTATGGCGAGAAGGGCGAGACCGAGGAACAGTTCGTCGCCCGCCTGGCCCGCGAACTCGAGGACACCATCGAGCGCGAGGGCGCCGACACCATCGCCGGCTTCTTCGCCGAGCCGGTGATGGGCGCGGGCGGCGTGATCCCGCCGGCAAGCGGCTATTTCCAGGCCATCCTGCCGATCCTGAAAAAGCACGACATCCCGATGATCTCGGACGAGGTGATCTGCGGCTTCGGGCGCACCGGCAACACCTGGGGTTGCCTGACCTATGACTTCATGCCCGATGCGATCATCTCGTCCAAGAACCTGACGGCGGGCTTCTTCCCGATGGGCGCGGTCATCCTCGGACCCGACCTCGGCAAGCGCCTGGAAGCCGCCGTCGAGGCGATCGAGGAATTCCCGCACGGCTTCACCGCCTCGGGCCACCCGGTCGGCTGCGCCATCGCGCTGAAGGCCATCGACGTGGTGATGAACGAGGGGCTGGCCGAGAACGTGCGCCGCCTCGCCCCCCGCTTCGAGGCCGGGCTGAAGCGCATCGCCGACCGCCCGAACATCGGCGAATACCGCGGCATCGGCTTCATGTGGGCGCTGGAGGCGGTCAGGGACAAGCCGACCAAGACCCCCTTCGACGCCAATCTCTCGGTCAGCGAGCGCATCGCCAACACCTGCACCGACCTGGGGCTGATCTGCCGGCCGCTGGGCCAGTCCATCGTGCTGTGCCCGCCCTTCATCCTGACCGAGCCGCAGATGGACGAGATGTTCGAGAAGCTGGAAAAGGCGCTCGACAAGGTCTTCGCCGAGGTCGCCTGAGCCCTCGGGCGGCCCCTACCAGGGGTCGCCCCCGCCCAGCACGGCGCGCGCCAGCAGCACCCGCTGCGGCGCGATCTGCGCCGCCTGCGCGAAATCCAGCACGCGCTGGTCGTGTTCCAGCAGGAAATCCAGCACGAAGACGGAAAACTCCGGCCGCGCCGCCATCGCGCGCAACCCCGCCACGTCGCTGCCCGATTGCGCCAGCAGCGCCCCCACCAGTTCCGCATCCCCGGCGATATGGGCAAAGCCCGCATCGGCAATGTCGCGCGCCTCGTTTCGTGTCATTCCGCTCTCGCTTTCGTGAAGCCCGGCGCGAATTTCTTCGCGGCCGGAAAGGATTTGTTAACCATTGCCGCGCAAGATGCGGCTCTGGGCTCGGGGTGTAAAGCAGGCGTAACCATGGCAGGGCGCATTCTTGTCGTTGACGGCGTGCCGACGAATCGCATCACCATGAAGGTGCGGTTGTCCTCGGCCTGCTACGAGGTCACGACCGCCACCTCGGGGGCCGAGGCCCTGCGCATCGCCCGGCTGATCCATCCGCAGATCGTGCTGGTCGGCGCCAGCCTGCCCGACATGGACGGGGCCGCGCTGTGCAGCGCGCTGCGCGCCCAGCCCTGGGCCGCCGACCTGCCGGTCCTGGTCCAGGCCAGCGGCACGGATCGGGTGGCGGCGCTGCGGGCAGGCGCGGCGGCGCTGATCGACGCAAGCAGCGACGAGTTGACGCTGCTTGCGCGCATTCGCGGGCTGATGCGGCATGAATACGGCGGGCTCGATCATCCCGCCCCCGGCATGGCCGAGGCGGCGGCGGGCTTTGCCGCGGACAACCGCCCGCGCGCGGTCTTCGTCGCCGACCGGACCGCCACGGCGCTGGGCTGGCGGCACGCCCTGCGCGACCGGGTGGATTTCGCCATCGCGGTCCACGAACCCGAACATGCGCTGGCCGAGGCGGCATCCAGCCGGGTCGCCGATCTCTACCTGATCGCCGCCGACATCCAGCAACCCGGCGACGGGCTGCGGCTGCTGTCGGAACTGCGCTCGCGCCCACGCTCGCGCGAGGCGGCCGTGGTGGTGGCGCTGCGCCCCGAACGGGCCGAGATGATGCCGGTGGCGCTGGATCTTGGCGCCGGCGACGTGCTGCCCTGGGATCTGGCCCGCCCCGATGCGGCGCCCGAGACGGCGATGCGCCTGCAGGCCCAGCTGGCCCGCAAGCACGAGGCCGACCGCCGCCGGCACGAGACCCAGCGCAACATGCGCTGGGCGATGACCGATCCGCTGACCGGGCTGCACAACCGCCGCTTTGCCCTGCCTCGCCTGGGCGAACTGGCGGCCGAGATGCAGGAGCGCCAGGGCGACCTGGCGGTGATGCTGCTGGACCTGGACCGTTTCAAGCAGGTGAACGACGTCCACGGCCATCCGGCCGGCGACGCCGTGCTGGCCGAGATCGCCGCCCGCCTGGCCGCCACCCTGCCCGAGGGCGCGCTGCTCGCCCGTTTCGGCGGCGAGGAGTTCCTGGCCGTCCTGCCCGATTGCCCGGCCCGCGCCGCCCGCCGCGTGGCCGAGGATCTGCGCCGCGCGGTGATGGCCGCGCCGGTCGCCCTGCCGCAGGGTTGCCAGAATGCCGAGCTGGGCGTCACCATCTCGGTCGGCGTGGCCACCGGCCAGGGCGCCCCGCATCTGCTGCCGCTGGACCCCGAGGCGCTGCTGGCCAGCGCCGACCGCGCGCTGCTCAATGCCAAGTCCTCGGGGCGCAATCGAATCGTCATGGCCGCGCCCGGAATTGCGGCCTGATTGCCGCTGCGTCCCTTTGTCGCGGCAATTCCCAACTTACGGCGCGCTTTTCTTTATGGGCCGCATCCCCTAGATAAAGGCGGAACAGGAAAGGAACGCGCCCATGCCTCATGCCTATTCCGACACCGCCCTGCCCGAACGTCCCGTCAAGCCGGCCATGCTGCGCGGCGCGCTTGGGCGCTGCCCCTCTTGCGGGCAGGGCCGGCTGTTTCGGGGCTATCTGTCGGTCAGCCCCACCTGCCCGCATTGCCACGAGGAACTGCACCACCAGCGCGCCGACGACGGCCCGGCCTATCTGACCATCCTGCTGGTCTCGCATCTGGGTGCGCCGCTGCTGCTGGCGATCTTCATGATGTATCGCCCCTCGGCCATGGCCATGCTGATCGGCTTCGGCCTGGGCGCGGTGGTGCTGTCGCTGCTGTTGCTGCCGCGGATCAAGGGCGGGATGATCGGCTTCCAATGGGCGCGCCGGATGCATGGCTTCGGCGCCGAGCCCGCCTCGATCGAGCCCGCCTCGATCGAGCCTGCCGCGATCGAGGCCGCCGCGTCGTGAGCACCATGGCCGGAACCCCCGCCCCGACGCGCGACGCCGCCGAGCAGCCGATCCGCGATGCCGCCACCGTCATCGTGCTGGACCGCAACGCCCAGGGCGGGCCTTCGGTGCTGATGGGGCAGCGCGGGGCTTCGGCCGTGTTCATGCCTTCGAAATACGTCTTCCCCGGCGGCGCGGTGGATGCGGGCGATGCGCAGGTGCGCCTGGCCGGCGAACTGCCGCCCCGGACCTCGGCGCTGCTGGCGGCCGAGCCGCGCAACGGATCGCAGGTCACGCCCCTGGCGCTGGCCGCCGCCGCCCTGCGCGAACTGGCCGAGGAAACCGGCCTGCTGACCGGCCCCCCCGGCCCCGCGCCCGAGGGCTGGGACCATTACGCCGGCGCCGGGCTGGCGCCGGATGCCTCGGCGCTGATCTACATGTTCCGCGCCATCACCCCGCCCGGCCGGCCCCGCCGCTTCGACGCGCGCTTCCTGCTGCTGGACGCCGAGCGGCTGCACGGCGACCGCCACGATTTCAGCGCCGCCTGCGATGAGCTTTCGCATCTGCATTGGGTGCCCCTGCCCGAGGCGCGGGCGCTGGACCTGCCCTTCATCACCGAGGTGGTGCTGGCCGAGGTGGCAAGCCTGCTGGCCGGGGCCGGCGACGGGCCGCTGGCCCCGCCGCCGACGGTGCCCTTCTTCGACAACCGCCTGGCGGTGCCGCGCTTCAAGCGCATCGGCTAGGCGGGCTCAGCCCCCCGATTCAGCACCCCTTGAAGCGGGGCGCGCGCTTTTCCAGGAAGGCGGCGACGCCCTCGGCGAAATCCGCCGTGCGGGCCATGTCGCCTTGCAGCCTGGCCTCCAGCCGCAACTGCCCGGCCATGTCGTTGCCGCCCGAGGCGCGCAGGGCCTGCCGGATTGCCAGGAAGGCGGCGGTCGGCCCCTGGGCCAGGGCTTGGGCGCGGGCGGCCACCACGGTTTCGAACTCGGCGTCCGGCACCGCCTCCCAGATCAGCCCCCATTCCGCCGCCTTCGCCGCGGGAATGCGGTCGGCGAAGAGCATCATCCCCATGGCGCGCGGCACCCCGACCGAACGCGGCACGATGAACGTCCCGCCCGCATCCGGGATCAGGCCGATCCGGCTGAACGCCTGCACGAAACTGGCGCTTTCCGCGGCGATGACCACATCGGCGGCCAGCGCCAGGTTGGCCCCCGCCCCCGCCGCGATGCCGTTCACCGCAGCGATCACCGGCACCGGCGCGTCCGAGATGGCGGCCAGCATCGGCTCGTATTCCTCGCGCAGGATGGTTTCGACGTCGAACCCGCCGGTGGCATCGGTCAGATCCTGGCCCGAGCAGAAGCCGCGCCCGTTCCCGGTCAGCACCACGCAGCGCGTGCCCGGCGGCAGGTCCGTCAGCGCCGCGACGATCTCGGCCCGCATGGCGCGGTTGAGCGCGTTGACCACGTCGGGCCGGTTCAGCGCCAGCCTTGCGATGCCGTCTCGATGCGTGAATTCGATGGTCTGAAAGCTCATCCTGCCCCTCCCCCGGTTTCGGCCATCCTGCCGGGGCGGGGCGCGGCGGGAAAGCCCCGACCCTGCGTCAGTCGCGCAGGATCCGCTCCAGCCGGGCCTTTTCCTCGTCGCTGAGCTTGGCCGGCCCTTCCTCGGCCAGGCCGCGCGAGCGGATGAAGCGCCAGCCCACCAGCAGCGCCAGCAGCGCCATGACCGGCCCGGCCAGGTAAAGCAGCCAGTTCGCCCCACGCGCCGGCGGCTCGAACAGGACATATTCGCCGAAACGGTCGGCGATGGCCTGCACCGCCTCGCTGTCGCTGTCGCCGGCGACCAGGCGCTCGCGCAGGTAAAGCCGCAGGTCGCGGCTGATGGCGGCATTCGATTCGTCGATGGTCTCGCCCTGGCAGACCGGGCAGCGCAGGGTCTTGGAGATCTCGCGCGCCCGCGCCTCCAGCGCCGGGTCGGACAGCACCTCGTCGGGCTGGACGGCCAGGGCGGGCAGCGCAAGCAGCAGCGACAGGCACAGGATCAGGGCGCGCATGGGCTACTCCGCCGGCTGGGGCGCGACGCGGGCATGGCGGGCGCCGGCGGCGACGCGATAGCGCCGGTCCGACAGGCTGATGAAGCCGCCAAGCGCCATCAGCGCCGAACCCAGCCAGATCCAGCTGGCGAAGGGCTTAATATAGACCCGCACCGCCCAGCCGCCGTCCTGCTGCTCGTCGCCGATGACCAGGTAGAGGTCGCGGAACAGCCCGTTCTGGATCGCCGCCTCGGTCGTGGGCATGGATTGCACCGGGTAGACCCGCTTTTCGGGATGCAGCAGCGCGACCTGCCGCCCGTCGCGATCGACGCTCATCGCGGCGATGATCGAGTTGTAGTTGGGGCCCGGACGCTCTTCGACGCTGTCCAGGGTGATGTCGTAGCCGGCGACGGTAAAGGTCTCGCCGATCCGGGCCACGCGGATGTCCTCGACCTGCCAGGCCATCAGCAGGCTGATGCCGATGAACGTGACGCCCAGCCCGGAATGGGCCACGGCCTTGCCCCAATCGGCGCGCGGCAGCCGGCGCAGGCGCGCAAGGCCGGAATTGCCGGTGCGCAGCCACAGGTCGGCGGCCGCGCCCGCGACCAGCCAGGCGCCCAGGCCCGCGCCGATCACCGCCAGCGCCGAATGGCCGGTCGAGACGGCAAAGACCAGCGCCATCACCGCCCCGGCAAAGACCAGCGCGCCGCGCAGCGGGTAAAGCGCGCGCTTCAGCTTGCCGCGCTTCCACGGCAGGATGGCGCCGACCGGCAGGATGATCGCCAGCGCCACCATGAAGGGCGTGAAGGCCTGTTCGAAGAAGGGCGCGCCGACCGACAGCCTGCGGTCCCACAGCATCTCGGCCACTAGCGGCCAGACCGTGCCGATGAAGACCACGAAGGTCGAGACCGCCAGCAGGATGTTGTTCAGGACCAGCGCCCCCTCGCGCGAGACCGGGGCGAAGGCGCCCCGCGCCTGCATCGAGGCGGCGCGGAAGGTGTAAAGCAGCAGCGCGCCGCCGACGAAGAAGGCCAGGATCGCCAGGATGAACACGCCGCGCTGCGGATCGCTGGCGAAGCTGTGGACCGAGGTGATGACGCCCGAGCGCACGATGAAGGTGCCGATCAGCGAAAAGCCGAAGGCCATGATCGCCAGCAGGATGGTCCAGCTTTTCAGCACCTCGCGCTTTTCCACCACGATGGCGGAATGCAGCAGCGCGGCGGCGATCAGCCAGGGCATGAAGCTGGCGTTTTCCACCGGATCCCAGAACCAGAAGCCGCCCCAGCCCAGCTCGTAATAGGCCCACCAGGATCCCAGCGCGATGCCGATGGTCAGGAACACCCAGGCCGCCAGCGTCCAGGGCCTGACCCAGCGCGCCCAGGCGGCATCGACCCGCCCCTCGATCAGCGCGGCGACGGCGAAGCTGAAGGCCATGCTGAGCCCGACATAGCCGAGGTAAAGGAAGGGCGGATGGAAGGCGAGGCCCGGATCCTGCAGCAGCGGGTTCAGGTCGCGCCCGTCGAAGGGCGGGCTTTCCATGCGCAGGAAGGGGTTCGAGGTGAACAGGGTGAAGGCCAGGAAGGCCGCGCCGATCGAGGCCTGCACCGACAGCACCCGCGCCCGCAGCTTGGGCGGCAGGTTGGCGTCGAAGACGGCCGCCATGGCGCCGAACAGCGCCACGATCAGCACCCACAGCAGCATCGAGCCCTCGTGGTTGCCCCAGACGCCGCTGATCTTGTAGATCATCGGCTTGGCGGTGTGCGAGTTCTGATAGACCAGCGCGACCGAGAAATCCGAGGTCACGAAGGCCATGGTCAGCGCCGCGAAGGAAATGCCGACCAGCCCGAACTGCGCCAGCGCGGCAGGGCGGGCGGAGTCGATCCAGCCGCTCCAGCCCTTGCTGGCACCGATCATCGGCACGACCATCTGGAACAGGGCCACGACAAAGGCCAGGATCAGTGCAAAATGGCCAAGTTCAGCGATCATGGGCTTCCTCCGGGGGTGGCTGCGCCGCAGGATAGCCGCGGTGCGGGCGGCAAACCAGCCCCCCCGCACCTGCCAGATTGTCACAGCATCGCTAGCGCGCCGCGCCGGCCGCGGCCCAATCCCGCAGGGCCGGGTTGTCCTCGAAGGGCTCGGCCGTCATCAGCGGCGCCTGGGATGCGGCCGGCGCGTCCTCGGCGCCTGCCTTGCGCGGCGGGACGGGCAGCATGGGCCGGCTGCGAAAGTAATGCGCCTCTCGCGCGCCGAAATAGAAGCTGATGATGGCGCCCAGCAGCCACCAGAGCGGCTCGGGCACCAGGTTCAGGTTCTCCATCCGCAGGCCGAAACCCTCGGGATCGGCCATGGCATAGGTGAACAGCCCCACCGTCCCCAGCGTCATCAGCGGCCGCGGCAGCCGGTTCAGCCCGTTCATCATCGCGTCGAACCAACCACACGGCTGGGCGGCGAACTCGCCGGAAAGCTGGGCGATGGCGCGGGCATAAGCCTCTTCGTCCAGTTCCATGCGCCGCGTCGCGTTCTCGCGGAACACCTCGGCCACGCCGGTCGCGGCATTGGCGACGGTGGTGACGGCGCCGCTGGCGCCCAGGAAACGGTCCATCAGCCCCATTTCGCCACCCTCGCCCGATGCTCGGCCGCCGTCAGGTGATACTTGGCCGAGATGAACTCCTCGGCCCGCAGGATCCAGCCGCCCTTGCCCCCCGTTCTGGTGCGGGCGTATTTGCGGCTGGCCGGGCGCGCATCGCCCAATGCGTAGTAATAGTTGCGCCGCGCGATCCCGTAGGCATCGGCGAAATAGCCCGGCGCCGCCGCATCGGCCTGCTGCGCAGCCTGGATGGTGCGCGGCCCGACCACGCCGTCGTCCGTGGCCGCAAAGCCCATGCGCGTGGCCAGCCGTTGCAGGATCTTCACCGCATTGGCACCGGCATTGACATACATGTCGAAGACCGAGGCCTGCACCGAGACCGGCAGTTCCGCCAGCCGCGGGCGGCGGAAATAATGCTCGACGAAGATGCGCTCGGCATCGGCGCGGGTCAGCGCCCTGACATCCGCCACGTCGACCCGCCCGTCGCCGGTCCTGTCGATCCCCAGCCGCTGCAGGGTCGCCAGCGTGACGCCGAATTTCGTCGCCCCGCCCGGATCGTCGGGGTCGTTGACGTAGCCCCCCTCACGCGCGACGATCTCGGCCGCGATCTGCGTTACTGTCTTCATGTCCAGCCCCCAATCCTGAAGCGGACCAAGGCTGGAGAAATCCGGTTAACCGGCCGTTAACCGGGCGCGCGTTGCGTCAGGAGTTCGGCTCCTGGTAGACGCCCTGCTCCTTCAGCGAATCCATGACTTCGCGCGGCATGTAGTTCTCGTCGTGCTTGGCCAGGATTTCCGAGGCGACGAAGGTCTCGCCCTCCATGCGCCCGGTGCCGATCATGCCCTGGCCTTCCGAGAACAGGTCGGGCAGCACGCCGGTAAAGCGCACCGGGATGGTGGCGCCGCCGTCGGTCACGCGGAAGGTCACCGTCTCGCTGGCGCCGCGCACCAGGCTGCCGTCCTCGACCAGGCCGCCTAGGCGGAACACCTCGCCCACCTCGGGCGGGTTCTCGGTCATCTGGCTCGGCGAGCGGTAAAGGTTGATGCCGTCGCGAAACCCGTAGCCGATCAGCCCGACGGCCAGCACAAGGGCCACGGCGGCGGCTATCAGGATCTGGATCCGGCGTCTTTTCTTCAATGACTTCATGTTGCAAGCTTTCCTTGTTCAGGCGCTTTCGAACCTGATCGGATGGCGGAGGAATTGCGTGGCCTTGCCCGAGACGCGCTCGGGATCGCCCGTGGTCAGGAAGCGCGAACGGGTGCCCGCGCCCAGCATTTCAGGATGGCGCTCAAGATAGTCATCAAGGCTTTCGGCGACCAGGTCGGGCTGGGAATAGACCTTGACCCCCGGCCCCAGCGCCTTCTGGAAGGCGGCCTGCACCAGCGGGTAATGCGTGCAGCCCAGGATCGCCGCCTCGGGATGCGGCATCCGGCGCAACAGCGCCTCGACATGGGATGTCACCAGCGCCTCGGCCAGGATCTCGTCGCCCATCTCGATGGCGTCGACGACGCCGCCGCAGGGCTGGGCCTCGACATCGACGCCGATGGCGCGAAAGGCCAGCTCGCGCTGGAAGGCGCGGCTTGCCACGGTGGCGGGCGTGGCGAACAGCGCCACATGCTTCACCGCCACCTCGCGCGGGGGCGAATTGTCGCCCCAGCCGCGCTCGGTCAGTGCCTCGATCATCGGCACGAAGACCCCCAGCACGCGCTTGTCCGCGGGCAGCCAGGTCTCCTGCATGCGCTTGAGCGCGGCGGCCGAGGCGGTGTTGCAGGCCAGGATCACCAGATCGCAGCCCTCGGCCCAAAGCCGCTCGACCCCGGCGCAGGTCAGGCCGAAGATGTCCTCGGCGTCGCGCACGCCATAGGGGGTATGGGCATTGTCGCCCAGATAGACCAGCGGCAGGTCGGGCATCCGGGCGGCGATGGCGGCCAGAACAGTCAGCCCGCCCAGACCCGAATCGAATACGCCCACCGCCATGACTAGCCTCCTGCTCGCGAATGGCCTTTTTTAGGATGCGCCGCGCCGGAATGCCATGATTTATGTCACCCCGCCGCCGGGCCGGGGAGTGCGGCGAGGCAAGGCCTTTGGGGCCGCCCCAGCACGGGTTTTCCCGGCCGATTCCCCTGCCGGCGGGACGCAGGGGCGGCAGCGGCGGGCCGCCCTTGCGGCAGAAGGTCGCGCGGCCCGGTCCCGCGCCCGGTCGGGGGCATCCGCCCGACCACCCGGCGCAGTTCAAAAGCGCGTGACGTTTCGCCGGTCCGAATCGGCACCCCGGACGGGATTTGCACAGGCCTGGCCTGCCCCTGCTCGCCGGGTGGCCATTCGCTGCGCATTGTGGGTAAGCAACACTGTCCGAGAAAGGGTTTTCTTGGCGTTTTGCAGGCTTGTTCCGCTAACCTTCTGTGATAAGGGTTGCACGGATTGCATGGCTGATGCCGCAAGAAAGCACTGTTATGGACTGGGATAAGTTAAGAATATTTCATGCCGTCGCCGACGCGGGCAGCCTGACCCACGCGGGCGATGTTTTGCACCTGTCCCAGTCCGCCGTCAGCCGCCAGATCCGCGCGCTGGAGGATTCGCTGGGCACCACCCTTTTTCACCGTCATGCCCGCGGGCTGATCCTGACCGAACAGGGGGAACTGCTGTTCGAGGCGACCTCTTCCATGGTCCGCAAGCTCGACACCACCGCCGCCCGCATCCGCGACAGCGAGGAAAGCGTCTTCGGCGAACTCAAGGTCACGACCACCACCGGCTTCGGCACCATGTGGCTGGTGCCGCGGCTGGCCAAGCTTTACGATCGCTATCCCGATCTCAAGATCGACCTGATGCTGGAAGAACGCGTGCTGGACCTGCCCATGCGCGAGGCCGACGTCGCCATCCGCATGAAGGAGCCGAACCAGCAGGATCTGATCCGCCGCCGGCTGCTGAACATTCGCATGCGGCTTTATGCCACGCCGGAATATCTGGCCAAGGCCGGCACCCCCGAGACGCTGGAGGATCTGGGGCCACACCGGCTGATCTGCCAGAACCCGCAGACGCCGCAGGTCAGCTCGGGCGCGGTGCTGTCGCAGATGCTGCTGGCGCGCAACGTCAGCTCGACCCTGATGGTGAACAATTACTTCGGCGTGCTGCAAGGCGTGCTGAACCATGTCGGCATCGGCGTCCTGCCGGATTACCTGTCGTCGGATTTCCCCAGCCTGACCCGCGTGTTGCCCGACATCCAGTCGGGCGAGGTGCCGGTCTTCCTGGCCTTCCCCGAGGAATTGCGCGCCTCGCGCCGCGTCGCCGCCTTCCGCGATTTCGTGCTGGAAGAGATCCAGTCCCTGCGCCGCCAGCAGACCGAGGAACAGGCCACCGACCCGTCCGCGGGATGAGCGCGAAACGGGCAGATGCCGCACGGCTTTGCCCGAGGCATTCGCAGAATGCATATCGGGCATGTGCTGCAATGCGGAAATGATCCTTGAACCGTTCGCCGACTGCACATATTTCCGATCTCGAAGGCGATGGTTTGAGGAAACTCTCATCACCTTCAACCTCCCTGTTGGACTTGAGCCGGGCTTCATGCCCGGCTTTTTTTTGCCCCGCCGGCCGCGGTTTTTCCCGGCCCCGCGCGCGGGCCCCTTTCCTAACCCTTCGCCGCCGCTTAAAAGGCCGCAAAACCGGGGGAAAGGCGCCAGGACATGAACGAACCGCAGATCACCGAGGAACTGATCGCCGCGCACGGGCTCAAGCCCGACGAATACCAGCGCATCCTCGAGATCATCGGGCGCGAGCCGAGCTTCACCGAGCTGGGCATCTTCTCGGCGATGTGGAACGAGCATTGCTCCTACAAGTCGTCCAAGAAATGGCTGCGCACCCTGCCGACCACCGGCCCGCAGGTGATCTGCGGTCCGGGCGAGAACGCGGGCGTCGTGGACATCGGCGACGGCCAGGCCGTGGTCTTCAAGATGGAGAGCCACAACCACCCCAGCTATATCGAGCCGCACCAGGGCGCCGCGACCGGCGTCGGCGGCATCCTGCGCGACGTCTTCACCATGGGCGCCCGCCCCATCGCCGCCATGGACGCGCTGTCCTTCGGCCGGCCCGAGCATCCCAAGACCGCGCATCTGGTCAAGGGCGTGGTCGAGGGGATCGGCGCCTATGGCAATGCCTTCGGCGTGCCGAACGTGGGCGGCGAGGTGCGCTTTCACCGCAGCTATGACGGCAACTGCCTGGTGAACGCCTTTGCCGCGGGCCTGGCCGACAGCGACAAGATCTTCTATTCCGCCGCCTCGGGCGTGGGCATGCCGGTGGTCTACCTGGGTGCCAAGACCGGGCGCGACGGCGTCGGCGGTGCCACCATGGCCTCAGCCGAGTTCGACGACACCATCGAGGAAAAGCGCCCGACCGTGCAGGTCGGCGACCCCTTTACCGAGAAATGCCTGCTGGAAGCCTGCCTGGAGCTGATGCAGACCGACAGCGTGATCTCGATCCAGGACATGGGCGCGGCCGGGCTGACCTGCTCGGCGGTCGAGATGGGCGACAAGGGGGGCCTGGGCATCAAGCTGGTGCTGGACGCCGTGCCGCAGCGCGAAACCGCCATGACCGCCTATGAGATGATGCTGTCCGAGTCGCAGGAACGCATGCTCATGGTGCTGAAGCCCGAGAAGGAGGCCGAGGCGCGGGCGATCTTCGAGAAATGGGACCTGGACTTCGCCATCGTCGGCGAGACCATCGCCGAGGACCGTTTCCTGATCGTCCACGGCAACGAGGTCAAGGCCGACCTGCCGCTGTCCAAGCTTTCCTCCAGCGCGCCGGAATACGACCGTCCCTGGGTGGAAACGCCCGCCGCGGCCGAGATGCCCGCCCTGCCCGCCATCGGCCCGATCGCGGCGCTGAAGGCGCTGATCGGCAGCCCCAGCTACGCCCACAAGGGCTGGGTCTGGGAACAATACGACACCCAGGTCGGCGCCGATACCATCCGCCGCCCCGGCCTGGGCGCCGGCGTGGTGCGGGTGCATGGCACGAAGAAGGCGCTGGCCTTCACCAGCGACGTGACCCCGCGCTATGTCCGGGCGAACCCCTATGAGGGCGGCAAGCAGGCGGTGGCCGAGGCTTACCGCAACCTGACCGCCTGCGGCGCCCTGCCGCTGGCCACCACCGACAACCTGAACTTCGGCAACCCGGAAAAGCCCGAGATCATGGGCCAGCTGGTCGGCGCCATCAAGGGCATCGGCGAGGCCTGCGCGGCGCTGGATTTCCCCATCGTCTCGGGCAACGTCTCGCTTTACAACGAGACCGACGGCAAGGGCATCCTGCCCACGCCCACCATCGGCGGCGTCGGGCTGATCGCCGACCTGGACGGGCTGATCGCCGGCCTGCCGGCCGAGGGCGACCTGGCGCTGGTCATCGGCGAGACGCGGGGCCACCTGGGCCAGTCGGCGCTGGCCGCCGAGGCCTTCGGCATCGAGGCCGGCGACGCGCCGCCCGTGGACCTGGCCGCCGAGCGCCGCAATGGCGAATTCCTGCGCGCGCATGGCGGGCTGGTCCGGGCCGCGGCCGACCTGTCGGATGGCGGGCTGGCGCTGGCGGCCTTCGAACTGGCCGAGGCGGCAGGCCTGGGCGTGACGCTGGACAGCGCCGGGATCGCCCAGCTTTTCGGCGAGGACCAGGCGCGCTACCTGGTCGCCTGCACCGCCGGGAACGCGGCCAAGCTGGCCGAGGCGGCCGCGGCGGCCGGCGTGCCGCTGGCGACGGCCGGCAGCTTCGGCGGCGAGACGGTGGTCCTTGGCGGCGATGCCGCGGCCCTGGCCGAGCTGTCGCAGCTTTATCGCACCGCCTTCGAGAAAAGCCTCAACCTGGAACTCGCCTGAGCCCGGAAAGCGGCCCTTGGCCGCTGCCTCCGGCGGGGAGTATTTGGGGAACAGAGAAAGCGCTAGCCGGCGGTTTCGTCGTGCCGGCGCCGGCCCCTGGCAGGCTGCTGCGTGCGATGGGAGAGCTTGGGCCGGGAACCGGGAAAGTCGCCTCAATCCTGCCGAAAATGCCCGGTTTTCAGGCCGGTCGCCGCCGAATCCAGAACGAATTCCGCCACGGGGCCCCGCCAAAACCCTTTTTTCAGCGGCCTTCTAGAAGACGAAGGGCTCGACGATCCGGCGGCTGCCGAGGGTGAATGCGTCGGCGGTCAGGACCATGGGGGAGAGGTCCACGTCGGAGGCGCCCTTGCGCACCAGCGCCGCCATGCGGGCGTAGAGCGCCGGGTATTCGCCCATGATGCTGGCCTCGCCCGTCGTCGGGCGGCCGTCGATCTCCAGCAGGTTGCCGCCCAAGCGCAGCGCCAGCTGGCCGGCGTCGGTCTGGAACTCCATGTCCCAGGTCTGCGGGCCCTGCTGGCGGAAGTCGAAATCGGCCGCGATCCCATGCGACAGGCTCAGCCGCGCGGCGATGGGGGCCTGGCGGTTCTGCGGAAAGTCCAGCTCGGCCGCGGTGACATGCACCGGCATCGGCAGGATCTCGGTCAGGATCGACAGCGCGTTGATGCCGGGGTCGAAGACGCCCATGCCGCCGGCCTGAAAGATCCAGTCCTGGCCGGGATGCCATTTGCGCACGTCCTCGCGCCAGGTGATCCGGCCCTCGTGGATCACGCGGCCGGCCAGCCACGCCTTGGCCGCCGCCACCGCATGGGCCATGCGCGAATGCCAGCTGGCATACAGCGTCACGCCCTGCGCCTGCGCCAGGTCGCGCAGGATATGCACCTCGGAGAGCGTCGCGCCGGGGGGCTTTTCCAGCATCAGGTGCCGGCCGGCGCGCAAGACCGCCTGCGCCGCCTGAAACCGCGGCACGGGCGGCAGGCACAGGCTGACCGCGCCGATATCGGGGCGGGCCTCCAGCATGTCCTCGATGCGCGCAAAACCCTCGACCCCCTCGACCCTTCCATGGCGGCTGACGGTCGCTGCCAGCTCCCAGTCGGGGCTGGCCGCCAGCGCCGGGACGTGCTGGTCCAGCGCGATCTTGCCGATGCCGACGAGCGCGATCCGCATCAGTGGCTGTCCTTTCCGACCGGGTTGCCGCGGCAGCCGCGCAGGAAATCCAGGTCCGCGCCGGTATCCGCGCCCATGACATGCTGCTGGTGCAGCCAGGCATAGCCGCTGGCGGGCTGGTCGGGCAGCGGCCGCCATTCGGCCAGCCGCGCCGCCAGTTCCGCGTCGGGAATGTCCAGGTGCAGCCGGCGGTTCGGCACGTCGAGCGCGATCATGTCGCCGTCGCGCACCACGGCCAGCGGCCCGCCCGCCGCCGCCTCGGGCGAGGTGTGCAGGACCACGGTGCCATAGGCGGTGCCCGACATGCGCGCATCGGACACCCGCACCATGTCGGTGATGCCCTTGCGCAGCACCTTGGGCGGCAGGCCCATGTTGCCGACCTCGGCCATGCCGGGATAGCCCCTGGGCCCGCAGTTCTTCAGCACCATGACGCAGGTCTCGTCGATGTCCAGCGCCTCGTCCTCGATCCTGGCCTTGTAGTCGTCGATGTCCTCGAAGACGACCGCCCGGCCGCGATGCACCATCAGGTGCGGGCTGGCGGCCGAGGGCTTCAGCACCGCCCCGTTCGGCGCCAGGTTGCCGCGCAGCACGGCGATGCCGCCCTGGCCGGTCAGCGGCCGGTCGGCGGGCAGGATCACCTCCTCGTTCCAGTTCACCACCTCCTTGACCTCGTCCCAGATCGTGGCGCCGCTGACGGTCAGCGCGTCCTTGTGCAGCTGCCCGGCCTCGCCCAGCCGCTTGATGACCACCGGCAACCCGCCGGCATGGAAGAACTCCTCCATCAGGTATTTCCCCGAGGGCATCAGGTTCACGATGGTCTTGACGTCGCGCCCCAGCCGGTCCCAGTCCGCCAGCGTCACATCGACCCCGACCCGGCCGGCCAGCGCCAGCAGATGCACCACCGCGTTGGTCGAGCCGCCGATGGCGCCATTGGTGCGGATCGCGTTCTCGAAGGCCTGCTTGGTCAGGATGTCGCTGGGCTTCAGGTCGTCCTTGACCATCTGCACGATGCGCCGGCCCGACAGCTGCGCCATGGTGCGGCGGCGCGAATCCACCGCCGGGATCGCGGCATTGCCCGACAGCGCCATCCCCAGCGCCTCGGCCATGCTGGCCATGGTCGAGGCGGTGCCCATGGTGTTGCAGGTCCCGGATGAGCGCGACATGCTCGCCTCGGCCTCGAGGAACTCGGCCTGGGTCATCTCGCCGGCCTTCACGGCCTCGGAAAACTTCCACAGATGCGTCCCCGAGCCGATGCGCTCGCCCCGGAACCAGCCGTTCAGCATCGGCCCGCCGGTGACGACGATCGAGGGAATGTCGGTCGAGGCCGCCGCCATCAACAGGCTGGGCGTGGTCTTGTCGCAGCCCACCAGCAGCACCGCCCCGTCGATGGGCTGGCCGCGGATCGTCTCTTCGATGGCCAGCGCCGCGAGGTTGCGAAACATCATCGCGGTCGGGCGGAAGGTGTTCTCGCTGGCCGAGAACACCGGCACCTCGACCGGAAAGCCGCCGGCCTCCCACACGCCCGCCTTCACCTTTTCCGCCAGCTCGCGCAGGTGGCCGTTGCAGGGCGTCAGGTCCGACCAGGTGTTCAGGATGCCGATCACCGGGCGGCCGTCGAACAGGTCATGCGGATAGCCCTGGTTCTTCATCCAGCCGCGGTGATAGATCGTGTCGCGCGAATTGCCGCCATACCAATGCTGCGAGCGCAGCTTGCGCGGCCATGGGGCGGGGGTAAAGGACGGGGTGCTGGACGACATGGGCGACCTCTAGAGAGTGGCGACGGCGACCGGCGCCGCATCGTTGGGCAGCTGGACCAGCGGGTTGCGCAGCGGCAGGCCGAGCGCGGGGGCCTCGATCTGGAACACGTCGCCCGGCCGGGCATGGACGCCGTCGGCAAAGGACAGCGTCGCCGTGCCGAAGAAATGCACATGCACGTCGCCCGGCTGGCGGAACAGCGCATATTTGAAATGATGGTGTTCCAGGTTGGCGATGCTGTGGCTCATGTTCGCCTCGCCCGACAGGAAGGGCCTTTCCCAAAGCGTGGCGCCGTCGCGCAGGATGCGGCTGCTGCCCTCGACATGCCGCGGCAGCGCGCCCAGCAGCATCTCGGGGCCGAAGCTGGCCGGGCGCAGCTTGGAATGGGCGAGCCAGAGGTAGTTGCCCCGTTCGGTCACATGGTCCGAGAACTCGTTGCCAAGCGCAAAGCCCAGGCGAAAGGGCGTGCCGTCGGGGCCGATCAGGTAGAGCCCGGCGATCTCGGGCTCTTCGCCCGCGTCGAGCGCGAAGGCGGGCGAGGCAAGCGGCGCGCCCGGCGCCACGGCGGCATGGCCGTTGCCCTTGTAGAACCATTCGGGCTGCACCCCCGCCTCGCCCGGACGCGGCTTGCCGCCCTCGAGCCCCATGCGGAACATCTTCATGCTGTCGGTCAGCTCGCCCGCATCGGGCGCGCCATGCATCGCATCCCGCGTCGCGGCCGAGCCCAGATGCGTCAGCCCGGTGCCGGTCAGGTGCAGATGCGCGGGGTCGGGATGGTCGACGGGCGGCAGCACCCGCCCCTCGGCCAGGGCCTGGGCCAGGTCGACCGGCGCGCCGCGACCGCGGCCGGCCGCCTCCTCGGCCAGCCCGTGGCCGGCAGCGATGGCGGCCTGCGCCAGGGCGCGGGTGCTGTCCACGCCCGGAACCAGATGCGCGGCATCGCCTTCGCGCAAGGCAACCCCGCGCCCGCCACCCGGCAAAAGCAATTGCGACAGAAACATGGCATGGTCCCCCGCGCAGATCGGCCAGGCGGCGCCGCGCAGCCTGGCGGTTGCGCTTGATCTAGCCATGAAACGACATAATGGTAAAATTACATCGCCTGCAGTCTGCATATCGGAATCGTCATGTCGTTACCCCCTGCCCGCCTGATGCTGAAGCCCGCGCAATTGCGGCTGATCCAGCAGATCGCCGAAACCGGCCAGCTGCAGCTGGCGGCCGAGCGGGTCGGCATGACCCAGCCTGCCGCCTCGCGCATGCTGGCCGAGATCGAGAACCAGGTCGGCGCGCAGCTGTTCCTGCGCCAGCCCAAGGGCATGGAGCCGACCGAGATCGGCCGCGCCGTGCTGCGCCGCGCCCGCGTCATCCTGCGCGAGATGTTCAGCATGGCCTCGGAGGTGCAGGCGCTGCGCGAGGGCTTCGGCGGCGCGCTGCGGGTGGGGGCGGTGACGGGGCCGGCGGTCAGCTACCTGGTCTCGGCCATCCGCGAGATCAAGCAGGGCGCGCCGGATGCCGACATCACCGTGGACGTCATGCCCTCGCGCGAGTTGCTGCTGCACCTGGCGGCCGGAGAGATGGATTTCGTCCTGGCCCGCATCCTGCCGGAATTCGACAGCCAGGATTTCAACATCCTGCCGATGCGGGACGAGAAGGTGGCCTTCCTCGTGCGGTCGAGCCACCCGCTGGGCCGCGCCGCCCCGGTCACGCTGACCGAGCTGGCCGGGCAGGAATGGATCATGCAGCAACGCGGCGCGCCGATCCGCGAGGCGGCGCTGGCGGCCTTTGCCGATGTCGGCCTGTCCGAGCCGAAGAACATCGTCAACAGCCCCTCGCTGCTGCTGACCATCGCCTATCTGGCGCAAAGCGACGCGGTGGCGCCGATGTCCGAGGAGGTGGCGGAGCTGTTGATCCGGCCGCCGGTCGGGGCGGGCTTCGCCATGCTGCAGGTGCCGCATGAGATCCGCGTCTCGCCCTATTACCTCCTGGACCTGAAGCGCCGGCCGCTGTCGCCCTTGGCGCTGCGGCTGCGCGAGAAGCTGGTGGCGCTGTCGAAAAGCCCGGTGCGGGACGCATTCGGCTGAACCGGCGACAGCGCGCGCCGTCGCATGGGTATTTGGGGAACGAAGAAGCCCGGCGCCGCGCCTGCGGGCGGCGCCGGAGCGTCGTCAGGCGTTTTGCAGGCCGCGCTCTTCCCGGCTTTGCAGGACGGCCTTGTCGGTCTGGCCGAGGATCTGCGAGGTGACGGTGCCCGCCGTCATCGAGCCCGAGACGTTGAGCGCCGTGCGCCCCATGTCGATCAGCGGCTCGACCGAGATCAGCAGCGCCACCAGCGTCACCGGCAGGCCCATGGCCGGCAGCACGATCAGCGCCGCCATGGTGGCGCCGCCGCCCACGCCCGCGACCCCGGCCGAGGACAGCGTGACGATGGCCAGCAGCGTCATGATCCAGGCCGGGTCCAGCGGGTTGATGCCGACCGTCGGCGCCACCATCACCGCCAGCATCGCCGGATAGAGCCCGGCGCAGCCGTTCTGGCCGATGGTCGCCCCGAAGGAGGCCGAGAAGGACGCGATGGTCTGCGGCACGCCCAGCCGGCGGGTCTGGATCTCGACATTGAGCGGGATGGTCGCGGCGCTGGAGCGGCTGGAGAAGGCGAAGGTCAGCGCCGGGACGATCTTGCGAAAGAAGGTCAGCGGGTTCACCCCGGTCAGCGTCAGCAGCACGGCATGCACCCCGAACATGATCGCGAGGCCCAGGTAGGAGGCGACGACGAACTTGCCCAGGTTCAGGATATCGGCCGCATTCGAGGTCGCCGCCATCTTGGTCATCAGCGCCATAACGCCATAGGGGGTCAGCACCATGATCAGCCGCACCAGCTGGCCGATCCAGGCCTGCAGGATGTCGATCAGGTTCAGCAGGCTGCGGCCCTTTTCGGGATCGCGGCGCAGCAGGCGGATGGCGGCGACGCCGAGGAAGGCGGCAAAGACCACCACCGCGATGATCGAGGTCGGGTTCGCCCCGGTCAGCTCGGCAAAGGGGTTCCTGGGGATGAAGGACAACAGCAGCTGCGGCACCGTCAGGTCGGCGACGCGCGGGGCATAGGTGGTCTCGAGCGCGGTCAGCCGGGCGGTCTCGGCCGCGCCCTGGGCCAGGCCCTCGGCGGTCAGGCCGAAGGCCAGCGACATGACCACGCCGACGAAGGCCGCGATCGCGGTGGTGCCAAGCAGCGTGCCCAGGGTCAGCACCGAGATCCGGCCGAGCGCCGAGGCGTCGTGCAGCCGCGCCACCGCGCTGAGGATCGCCGCGAAGACCAGCGGCATCACCACCATCTGCAACAGCTGCACATAGCCGTTGCCCACCACGTTGATCCAGTCGATCGTGGTTTGCAGCGCCGGCGCGCCGGTGCCATGGACGAGTTGCAGCCCGATCCCGAACAGCGTGCCCAGGACAAGGGCGATGAAGACCCGCACCGACAGCGTCAGCTGCCCGCCCTGCAGGCGGACCAGCACGACGATCAGCGCGGCAAAGATCACAAGGTTGATGAGGACGGATGCCATCGCGCGTCTCCGGCAATTTCAGATTGACCCATCAAGCCACAATGCACGTCCGGCGTATAGACCATCGGCCGCGCGGCTCTGCGGTCCTTGGCCGATAAAGCCAGGCGGGGCGCGCGCCGCAAGGCCCTTTGGCCGCGGTTCGGGCGGTTATTTCCACGAAATATTGAAACAGCATTCGGATATTCTAGATTATTTTCGCTGCGCCGCCGCGATACCCTTTGCGAAACCGATCCCTGCGGCCGCTTGGGATCGCGCCGCCGGCGCCGGGTCCAATCGCAACAGCAAGGCAGGCCATGCACAAGCTTCTGGCGATCCTGTTCGCATTCGTCCTGGGCGCCGCCAGCCCCTTGCCCGTCCAGGCACAGACCATGCAGGAGACCGCCCTGTTCACCGCCGCGGCCGATGGCGATGCCGCGGCCATCCGCGCACTTCTGGCCCGCGGCGTGCCCGTGGATCCGCGCGACGCCAAGGGGCGCACGCCCTTGCTGTTGGCGACCCATGCCAACCGGGTCGAGGCGGCGCGGGCTCTGGTCGAGGCCGGCGCCGACGTGAACGCCAGGGATGCCATCGAGGACAGCCCCTATCTTTATGCCGGGGCGCGCGGGCATCTGGAGATCCTGGAGCTGACGCTGGCCCATGGCGCCGACCTGGCCAGCACCAACCGCTTCGGCGGCACGGCGCTGATCCCGGCGGCCGAGCGCGGCCATGTCGAGACCGTCCGCCGGCTGATCCAGGCCGGGGTCGAGGTCGATCACGTCAACCGGCTGGGCTGGACCGCGCTGCTGGAGGCGATCATCCTGGGCGATGGCGGCCCGCGCCAGCAGCAGGTCGTCGACCTGCTGGTCGCGGCCGGGGCCGATGTGAACCTGCCCGATGGCGAGGGGGTCTCGGCGCTGGCCCATGCCCGCCGCATGGGCTTCGACGCGATCGCGGCCCGGCTGGTTGCCGCCGGCGCAAGATGAGGGGAAAGGCGATGACCGACAAGGCGAGGCACTATCTGGAACAGGCGGTGATGCTGGCGCATCGCAACGCGCAGGCGGGCGGGCGGCCCTTTGGCGCGGTGGTGGTGCGGGGCGGCGAGGTGCTGGCCACCGGCGTCAACGAAACCGTCGCCACCCACGACCCGACCGCCCATGCCGAGCTGGTGGCGCTGCGCGCCGCCGCGCTGCAATTGGGCTCGCCCGATCTTGCCGGCTGCGCGGTCTACGCCAGCGGCCAGCCCTGCCCGATGTGCCTGGCCGCCATGCGGCTGGCGGGCGTCGCCGATGTGCATTACGCCTATTCGAACCAGGACGGCGCGCCCTATGGCCTGTCCACGGCCGCGCTCTACGAAGAGATGGCAAGGCCCCTGGAACAGCAATCCATCGCCATCCGCTACCTGCCCGTGCGGCCCGAGGGCGCGGGCGACCTATATGCAGGCTGGAAGGCACGGCAGGACCAGGCGTGACGAACCGGCAGCCGCTGATGCTGGCCGTGGTGGCCCTGGTCGGGCTGGCGCTGCGGCCCTTCCTGACCGGGGTCGGCCCGCTGGCGGCGCCGATCTCGGCCGAGACCGGCCTGACCATGCAGGGCCTCTCGGCGCTGACGCTGCTGCCGATCCTGCTGATGGGGGCGGGCGCCTTCCTGGGGCCGGCGATCCAGGCGCGGCTTGGGGCGAAACGCGCCGCCGTGCTGGCGCTGCTGGTGCTGGGCCTGGGCTCGAGCCTGCGGCTGGGGGCGCATTCGGCGCTGGACATGCTGGGCTCGGCCGTGCTGCTGGGCGCGGGCGCGGCGGTGGTTCAGGCAGTGTTCCCGACCATCATCAAGCGCGAATTCCCGCGCGGCATCAACCTGGCCATGGGGCTTTACGCCGCGATGATGATGGGCGGCGGCGCCTTTGGCGCACAGGCCGCCCCGCTGATCGCCGCCTGGTCGGGCAGCTGGCGGCTGGCGCTTGGCTGGCTGGCGCTGCCCGCCGCGCTGACCGCGCTGCTGGTGGCGCTGGCCCTGCCGCCCGAGGCGCGCGCCCCGCAGGGCAGCCGGCAGGGGTTGTGGCACTGGCTGCGCCTGCCGCGGGTCTGGCTGCTGATGGCCTGTTTCGGGCTGATCAACGGCGGCTATTCCTCGTCCGTCGCCTGGCTTGCGCCTGCGTTCCAGGATCTGGGCTGGTCGGCGGGCGCCAGCGGCGGGCTGCTGGCGGTGCTGGCGGTGGGTCAGGCGGTCTCGGCGCTGGCGACGCCGGTCCTGGCCAGCCGCGGTAGCGACCGGCGGCCCTGGCTGGGGATCTGCCTGGCCATGCAGGCGCTCGGCTTCGCCATGCTGGTCCTGCGCCCCGAGGCCGCGCCCTATCCCATCGCCTTCCTGCTGGGCGCCGGGCTGGGCGGCTGCTTTTCGCTGATGATGATCGTGGCGCTGGATCACCTGCCCGATCCCGCCCAGGCCGGGGCGCTGGCGGCGCTGATGCAGGGCGGAGGCTTCCTGCTGGCCGCGATCCCGCCCTGGATCCTGGCGCTGCTGCACGACCTGACCGGCAGCTTCACCCTCGGCTGGGCGCTGCATCTGGCCGCCGTGCTTGCGGTCTGCGCGCTGGCGCTGCGCCTGTCGCCGGCCAGCTACCGCGGCGCCCTGCACCGGCCCGGCCCGCAGCGCAGCGGCGGCGCACCGGCCGAGTGAACGATTTTCGACAAGGAGGAGGAGAAACCATGCTGACCATCACCCGACTGGACCAGGCCGATGCCCGCCTGCTGATCGCCGGCGCCGAGGCCCATGCCCGCGAGATCGGCGTGCCCATGTGCATCGCCGTCACCGACGAAAGCGGCCAGCTTTTGGCCTTTTGCCGCATGGACGGCGGCAAGGTCACGTCGGCGACCATCGCCATCGACAAGGCCTTCACCGCCGCCGCCGCGCGCAAGGCCACGCATGAATACGGCGCCGCCAGCCAGCCGGGCGCCCCGGCCTGGGGCATCTCCTCGGCCATCGGCGGGCGGCTGATGGTGGTGGGCGGCGGCCTGCCGGTCGATCACGACGGCCAGACCGTCGGCGGCATCGGCGTATCCTCGGGAACGCCCGCGCAGGACCAGGCGGTGGCGCAGGCCGGCATCGACCATTGGCGGGCGCATCGCGCCTGACCGCACCCCTTCCGGCCGGTTGCACTTGCGCCCGGCCCCGCAAAAGGCTAGCAGCGCGGGCTTTGCGGACAGGGGCACGGGGATGCTGGACGACAGGCTTGCCATCGATTTCGGAACCTCGAACTCGGCCGCCGCGATCCTGCACGACGGCCGGCCCCGGCGCATCGCCATCGAGCCGGGGGCCGAGACCCTGCCGACCGCCGTCTTCTTCCCGGCGCAGGGCGGCGCCATGCGCATCGGCGCGGCAGCGGCCGAGGCGCTGGTCCAGGGCGCCGAGGGCCGCTACATGCGGGCGCTGAAAAGCGTGCTCGGGACGGCGCTTTTCCACGAATCGCGGCTGATCGCCGGCAAGCGCCGCACGCTTTGCGACATCGTCGCCGCCTTCCTCGCCACCCTGCGCGAGCGGGCCGAGGCGGCGGCGGGCCGGCGCTTTCGCCGCGCGCTTTCCGGCCGGCCGGTGCATTTCCATTCGAACGACCCCGCCCGCGACGCCCAGGCCGAGGCGGACCTGCGCGGCTGCTACCTGGCGGCCGGCTTCGACGAGGTCGCCTTCCTGCCCGAACCCGAGGCGGCGGCGCTGGCCAGCCACGGCCTGGGCCGCGCGGGCGGGATCGGGCTGATCGTCGACATCGGCGGCGGCACCTCGGATTTCTCGGTCTTTCGCAGCAGCGGCGCGGGGGTGCAGATCCTTGCCAATCACGGCATCCGGCTGGGGGGCACGGATTTCGACCAGCAGGTCTCGCTCTGCCATGCGATGCCGGCCCTGGGCCACGGCGGGCAGCTGCGCCGCGCCATGGGGCCGGGGCTGCTGCCGGTACCGAATGCGATCTATGTCGACCTGGCGACCTGGGCCAGGATCCCCTTTCTCTACGTGCCCGAGACGCGGCGCATGGCCGCCGGGATGGCCCGCATGGCGGTGGACCGCAAGGCGATGGACCGCCTCGTCGCGGTGCTGGACGAGGAACTGGGCCATGAGCTGGCCTTTGCCGTCGAGCGCGGCAAGATCGCCGCCAATGCCGGCGAGGGCGCGCGCATCGCCATGGGCTTCGTCGAGCCGGGGCTGGCGCCGGAAATCTCGCCCGCCTCGCTGGAGGCGGCGCTGTCGGATTGCCGCGGGGATCTCGCGCAAGCCGCGGCCGAAACGCTGCGGCTGGCCGGCATCGCGCCCGGACAGGTGGGCAGCGTGATCCTGGTCGGCGGCTCCAGCATGATGGGCTTCGTCGCCGCCGAGGCGCTGCGGCTTTGCCCCGGCGCGCAGCTGCGGCGCGCGGGGGCGTTCACCGCGGTGGTGGACGGGCTGGCGCTGGCGACGGCGGCCTAGCGCTTGCCGGGCTTCGGCCCGGCGCGAAAGGGCCTGTCGCCGCCCTTGCCCGACCCGCCGGCCGCAGGCTTGTGCGACTTGAAGCCGGCGGCGCGCCGGGGACGCGCCTCGGCGCCGTCGCCACGCGCGGGACGGTCGTCGCGCGCCGCGCCGCCATGCGTCTTGAAGCCCGCCGATTTCCCCTCCGCACGCGGAGCGGTTTTCGGCGCAGCCTTGTGCGCCTGCTTCTTCTCGGCGCTCCAGCGGGCCTTGCGCGGGGCTTCAGCCGCCGCTTCCGGCGCGGCGTCGCGGTTGGGCACGGCACGGGGGGCGGGCTTTACCTGCTCCGGGTCGAGCAGCGCCGGACGCCGGGCCGGCTTGGGCTTCGGCTCGGACCTGGGCCCATCTTCCGACCACGCGGGGCGCGCCGCGGGCTGGCCGCGATGCGGCTTCCTGTCCCGCAGGGGCGCGTCGGATGTTTCTCCGTTGTCCAAATACCCATTCCGGCCGGGCCGCCTGTCGCGCACGGGGCCGGTCTCGAAAACCGGCTCGCCCTCGATCCGGCGCATGGCCAGGCCCGGCTCCAGCTCCACCCGCTCGCCGAAATTCGGCGCGGCGGGCGCGGCAATCTGCACGAAGGTCTGGTCGGTCTTGACCCGGATCGCGCCGATCGCGTCGCGGGTGATGCCGCCCGCCTCGCAGATCTTGGGCAAAAGCCAGCGGGCCTCGGCCCGGCCGGAATGGCCGACCGAAAGCAGGAACCAGACCGCCGGCCCGAACTCGCCCCGCTCGCGCGGCGCGGCAGGCGCGGGGGCCACGTTTTCCGACAGCTCCTCGGGCGCCGGGCGCCCCTCGCGCCACAGCCGCACGAAGGCCGAGGCGACACGCTCGGCACCGAAACGGTCGAGCAGCGCGGCGGCCAGTCCCGCCTCGTCGCCCGGCGCCTCGGCCAGGGCGGGATGGTCCAGCATCCGCGCGTCGTCGCGGGCCTGCACCTCGTCGGCCGAGGGGGCCTTGCCCCATTCCGCGACCAGCTTGGCGCGCTGGAGCAGGCGCTGCGCCCGCTTGTATTCCGCCGCCGGCACGATCAGCACCGAGGTGCCCTTGGCCCCGGCCCGGCCGGTGCGGCCGGAACGGTGCAGCAGCGTGTCGGGATTGGTCGGCAGGTCGGCATGAATCACCAGCTCCAGCCCCGGCAGGTCGATGCCGCGCGCCGCCACGTCGGTGGCGATGCAGACCCGCGCCCGGCCGTCGCGCAGCGCTTGCAGGGCGTGGCTGCGTTCCTGCTGGGACAGCTCGCCCGACAGCGCCACCACCTTGAAGCCGCGATTGCCCATGCGCGCCAGCAGGTGGTTCACGTTGGCGCGGGTCTTGCAGAAGATGATCGCCCGGCTGGCCTCGTAGAAGCGCAGGGTGTTGAAGATGGCATGCTCCCGGTCGCGGGTCGTCACCGACAGGGCGCGATAGTCGATGTCGCCGTGCTGGCGCGCCTCGCCCATGGCCTGGATGCGCAGGGCGTCGCGCTGGAAGTCGCGGGCCAGCGCCTCGATGGCCGGCGGCACGGTGGCCGAGAACATCAGCGTGCGCCGTTCCTCGGGCGCGCTGCCCAGGATGAACTCCAGATCCTCGCGGAAACCCAGGTCCAGCATCTCGTCCGCCTCGTCCAGCACGCAGGCGCGCAGGGCGGTCAGGTCCAGCGAGCCGCGCTCGATATGGTCTCGCAAGCGGCCGGGGGTGCCGACGACGATATGGGCGCCGCGCTCCAGCGCCCGGCGCTCGGTGCGATAGTCCATGCCGCCGACGCAGGTGGCGATGCGCGCGCCCGCCTGTTCGTAAAGCCAGCCCAGTTCGCGCGCCACCTGCAAGGCCAGCTCGCGCGTGGGTGCGATGGCCAGCGCCAGCGGCTGCTCTGCGTCCGGCAGCGTGTCGCCCGCAAGGATGTCGCCGGCCATGGCCAGGCCGAAGGCCACGGTCTTGCCCGAACCGGTCTGGGCCGAGACCAGCACGTCGCGACCCCGCGCCTCGGGCGCGAGCGCCGCTTCCTGCACCGAGGTCAGGCTGGCATAGCCCTTGGCCGCCAGCGCCGCGGCCAAGGGCGCGGCAATATCATGTTCGTTCATCTTCTTCGCCAGAAAGGGGATGCGGGAACGCATCCGGTGAAAGGCACCATCCCCTTTGCGGCCGGGCCCTCCCATGGCCCGCCGGCCCGGAATGCGGAGCCAAGCCGCCCGCCTATCCTGTCCCGGCCCGCAAGTCAAAGCGAAACTAGGGCCGCATCAGCTGATCCTCGGTCCAGCCGAGCCGCGCCATGTCCTCGGCCCGCGCCGCCGCATCGTCGCCGACGATGAATTCGTCCAGCTGCGGCGGGACCACGCCGGCCTGCGACAGCAGGCCATGCACCTGCCCGCGATGATGGGTCTGGTGCTGGAACAGATGCGACAGCAGGTCGTCGCGGCGGTCGTGCTGCATGCGCGAGCCGCGATCCACCGGCACGATTTCCGCCAGGGCTTCGGGCGTCAGCGCCGCGACCAGCGCCAGCAGGCGGTCGTCCTCGTGCCCCTGCCATTCGGCCAGCCGCGCAAGGTCCGGGCAGTCCCCCGCCTCGGCCAGCGCGGCCTCGTCCAGCGGCCGGCCCGCCAGCGCATCGATATAGAAGCGGTCGACCAGCAGGACATGGTTCAGCGTGGCGCGGATCGAGCCGAAGAAGGACGGGCGCGGCGCCTCGTATCCGCCGGGCGGCAGGGCGGCGCAGGCGCGATGCAGCCGGGCATTGGCCAGCCGGTTCATCTGCGCCAGCTTGCGCAGCATGCGCAGCATCTCGGTCATCGGGCACCTCCGGTCGCGATGATGCCGCGCGGCCCCCGCCGGGTCGAGCCCTCAGCGCGCCGGCCCGGCCGGATCGTGGCCCAGGCTGCGGCGGATCTCGGCCAGGAACAGCTGCAGCGCCGGCACCGGGTCGCGGTGGTGATAGACGATATAGACCTCGGAAACCGGCGGGTCGGGCCGGATCGGCAGGAAGGTCAGCGGCCCCGCCGTCAGCCTGGCGATGCCCGCCGGCACGATGCTGACCCCGAAGCCCGCCACGATCAGGCTGGGGACCGACTGCGCGTCCACCACCTGCTGCGAGACCCGCGGCCGATAGCCCGAGGCGACGATGCAGGCCATGACATAGGCCGCGAAATCGGAACTGTCGGGGCGCAGCACGACATGCTGGTCCTCGCGCAGGTCGTCGATCGAGACGCAGGTGCGCCCGGCCAGCCGGTGGTCGCTGCGCACCAGCGCCACCATCTCTTCGCGCCAGCCGTATTCATAGGCCAGTTCCTCGTCGCGCGGCACCGAGCGGTTGAAGCTGACGTCGGTGCGCCGGCTCAGCACCTCGGTCAGCTGCGCGGCCGGGGTCTGTTCGTGGACGCGCAGGGTGATTCGCGGGTGCAGCCGGGCGAAATGCGCCAGCAACTCGGCCAGGCCGCCGCGCAGGATCGAGCCGGTTGCCCCGATTTCCAGCAATCCGTCCTGGCCCTGCTGGATTTCACGGATCTCCTGCAGGCTGCGTTCATACTGGTCCAGCATGTTGCGCGCCCTGGGCAGGAACAGCGCGCCCGCCCGCGTCAGCGCCACCTTGCGGCTGGTGCGGCTGATGAGTTCGGCGCCGACCTCGCGCTCAAGTGTCTGGATTTGCGTGCTCAGCGGCGGCTGCGACATGTTCAGCCGCCGGGCGGCGCGGGTGAAGTTCAGCTCTTCGGCCAGAACGACGAAGCAGCGAAGCTGGCGCATTCTCATATCGTCACCCTATGGATTAACGGTAAATCAATATTAGACACGGATGTGCCCTTGGCCAACACTCTTCGGCATGAGGGGACCGGCCGCGGCCATGCGCCCGATGCGCGAGGAGATGCATCGGGCGCATCGCGGCCCCCCTTCCGTCACAGGGAGGAACAGAAAACACATGCCGAATTGGTCCAGGTCCTTGTTTGGACAGGTTTGCGTGGCGCTGGTGCTGGGGATCGTCGCCGGCTTCTTCGCGCCCGAATTCGCCGCCAAGATGAAACCGCTGGGAGACGGGTTCATCAAGCTCATCAAGATGCTGATACCCGTCATCGTGTTCTGCGTCGTCGTGCATGGCATCGCCGGCGCGGGCGACCTGAAAAAGGTCGGCAAGGTCGGCGTCCGCGCCATCGTCTATTTCGAGATCATCACCACCATCGCCCTGGCCCTGGGCATCGCGGTCGCCTATCTGTTCGGCCCCGGCCACGGCATGAACATCGACGTGAGCCAGCTCGACGCCTCGGCGTTGTCGGCCTATGTGGACCGCGCGCATGAAGTCAGCAGCGGCGGCACCGTCGAGTTCCTGATGAAGCTGATCCCGACCACGATGATCAGCGGCTTCGCCCAGGGCGACATCCTGCAGGTTCTGCTGGTCGCGATCCTGTTCGGCTGCGCCCTGTCGCTGGTGGGCGAGCGCGGCAAGCCGCTTTTGCACATGATCGAGCTGACCGGGGACGTCACCTTCAAGATCATGTATTTCATCGTCCGGCTGGCGCCCCTTGGCGTGTTCGGCGCCATCGCCTTCACCGTCGGGCAATACGGCATCGGCTCGCTGGCGCAGCTGGGCTACCTGGTCGGGCTGTTCTATGTCACCATCGCCATCTTCGTCTTCGTGATCCTGGGCTTCGTGCTGCGGCTGGCGGGCTTCAGCATCTTCAAGCTGCTGCGCTACCTGCGCACCGAGGTCGGCATCGTCGCCGGCACCGCCAGCAGCGACGCCGTGCTGCCGCAGACCATGCGCAAGCTGGAACACCTGGGCATCAAGGACTCGACCGTGGGGCTGGTGGTGCCGACGGGCTATTCCTTCAACCTCGACGCCTTCTCGATCTACCTGACGCTGGCGGCGGTCTTCATCGCCCAGGCCACGAACACGCCGCTGTCCACCACCGACCTTCTGGCCATCCTGGGCGTGGCGCTGGTGACGTCCAAGGGCGCGCATGGGGTGCCGGGCTCGGCCATCGTGATCCTGGCCGCGACGCTGGCCGCGATCCCGGCCATCCCCGCCATCGGGCTGGTGCTGGTGCTGTCGGTCGACTGGTTCATGGGCATCGCCCGCGCCTTGGGGAACTACCTGGGCAATTGCGTCGCCACCGTGGTCGTCGCCTCCTGGGTGGGGGACATCGACCGCGACCGCGCCCGCCGCATCCTCGAGGGCGAGGACGTGCCGACGCTGGACGTGCTGGACGAGGACGCGCCGATGTCGCAGCCCCAGCATGGCTGACGAAGTCGCCTCGCGGGGCTGAACGGGGCCCGCGCGACCGGCCCCGCCAGCCCCCGAGAAGACGGCCTGCGCCTTCCCTCCCGATGGCGCAGGCCATTTCACGTCAGGGGATGCCGGCGGCGAAGCCCTCGTCCGTCAGGATCTCGTCCGTCAGGATCCCGATCAGCGCCTGCTGCGCCCGCGTGCGATAGCGCTGCGGATTGGTCAGCAGCGAGAACGGCCGCTCTGCCCCCGGCAGCGGCAGGGTGCGGATCCAGCCGGCGGCGGCGGGCCGCGCCACCGCGCGTTGCGACAGCGCGGCAAGGCATTGGCTGGCGGCCACCGCGTTCAGCACCGCCTCGTTCGAGGGCAGTTCCAGCGCCAGGGGCAGCCCGGCCACGGAAAGCCCCTGCCCGGCCATCCAGGTCTCGAACTCGGACCGGGTGCCCGAGCCCGGCTCGCGCAGGATCCAGTTCTGCGCCGCCAGCCCGGCCAGGGGCACGGCGTCGCGCCCGGCCCAGGGGTGATCGGTCGCCATGACCAGCACCAGCCGGTCGCGCGCCACCACCTGCCGGTGCAACTCGCCATGCGCCACCGCGCCCTCGACCAGCCCCAGGTCGGCGCCGCCCTCCTGCACCGCATCGGCGACCTGGGTGGTGTTGCTGACGGTCAGCCGCAGCTCGATCCCCGGATGCATCTCGCGCAGCGCGACCAGCCGCGGCGGCAGCCAGTAGCTGGCGACGGTCTGGCTGGCATGGACCCGCAGCCGCCCGCGCGGCTCGCGCGCCAGATCCTCCAGCACCATCTCGGCCGTCTCGGCGCGGTCCAGCACCGCGCGCGCCTCGGCCATGAAGGCTTCGCCGGTCTCGGTCAGCACGATGCGCCGCCCCACCCGGTCGAAGAAACGCACGCCATGCCGCGCCTCCAGCGCCGAGACGGCGGCGCTGACCGCCGATTGCGTCAGGTTCAGCGCCTCGGCCGCGCGGGTGACATGCTGCCGCTCGGCCACGGCAAGGAAGATGCGGAGCTGTTCCAGCGTCATGGCCAACTGATAAGTAAAATCGAACGATATGGCAAATATAATGCGATGGATTGAACGTGCATCCGGGACCATGTTCCGCCTTGCAAGCAAGGAAACGCGATCATGTCCTCGACCGAGCAGAACCAGCAAACATCTTCCGCGATCACGGCCTGGCTTTCCGCCACGCTGCCGGGGCTGGGGCTGACCTTCGGCATCGCGGTCCTGGCGACGGCGGTGCAGCGCTTCTCGGGCATCCCGGCGCTCAGCCCGCTGGTGGTGGCCATGGTGCTGGGCATGGCGCTGCGCAACCTGGCCGGCACGCCCGAGGCGGCGCGGCCGGGCATCGGCTTTTCGCTGCGCCGCGTCTTGCGTTTCGCCATCGTGCTGCTGGGCTTCCAGCTGACGCTGGAGCAGTTGCGCGCCGTGGGCCTGCCGGGGGTAGCGGTGATCGCGGTGGTGCTGGCCGCGACCTTCGTCTTCACCAAATGGGCCGGGCGGGCGCTGGGGGTCGAGGCGCGGCTGGCCGAGCTGATCGCGGCCGGCACCTCGGTCTGCGGCGCCTCGGCGGTGATCGCGACGAACACGGTCACGCGCGGCACGGACGAGGACGTGGCCTATGCCATCGCCTGCGTGACGGTCTTCGGCTCGCTCTCGATGATCGCCATGCCGCTGCTGGGCGAGATGATGGCGATGGGGCCTTCGCATTACGGCATCTGGGTCGGCGCCACCGTGCATGAGGTGGCGCAGGTCGTCGGCGCCGGTTTCCAGCATGGCGCCGAGGCCGGGCAGGCCGCGACCGTGGCCAAGCTGAGCCGGGTGATGCTGCTGGCGCCGCTGATCCTGGTGCTGGGCGCGCTGGCGCGCCGCGGCGGCAAGGCCGCGCATGGCTCGGCGCCGACGCCCTGGTTCGTGCTGGGCTTCATCGCCGTCGTGCTGCTGAACAGCGCCCTGCCCTTGCCCGAGGCGCTGCATACCGAGGTGGTCGGCCTGACCGCCTTTCTGCTGACCATGGCGCTGGCGGCGATGGGGCTCGAAACCGACATCCGCAAGCTGCGCGCCAAGGGCGTCCGGCCGCTGGCGCTTGGCGCGCTGGCCTGGCTGTTCATCTCGACCCTGGGCCTGGGGCTGGTCGCGCTGCTGTGACGGCGCGGCATTGAGCCGCCCCGCCGCGATGCCTAGATTGGGCGCGATCCGCCAAAGGACCGCGCCCATGGCCCTAAAGCCCGCCGACCCCCGTCCGATGACCCGGCGCGAGACCGAGGTCCGCCGCTTCGTCCGCGCCCGCTATGGCCCGCGCGGCACGCTGGCGCTGCATCGCCACGCGCTCGGCCTCGACCTGCTGCGTGCGCCGGTGAACGTCATGCTGTCGCCGCTGTTCCTGCTGGTGCGGCTGGCCGCGCCGCTTCTGCGCCGGATCGGGCTGCGGCGCGCTGGCGACTGGCTGTCGCGCCGGCAGATCTTCCTGAAATCCGACGTGGCGCAAAGGATCGAGGCGGACCTGGCCCATTTCATTGACGACCTGGCCGAAAAGGGGCTGGCGCCCCGGGCCGCGCCGCAAAGCGTCGCCCGCGCCGTCTCGGACTATGCCGAGACCCGCAATGCGGTCTCCGAGATCACCACCTCGGTCCTGGTGCTGGGCTCGGGGCTCTTGCTGTTCCACCGCGCCACGCCGGGGGTGATCTCGCTGGCCGGGCCGGTCGCGCATCTGCGGGCGCAGGCGCAGGCGGTCGAGGATTTCGCGCTGGGAAGCTGGGCCGGCCGCATGTGGTATGGCGCCTTCCCACGAGAGCTTTCCAGCGTGGATCTGCTGCTGACCGGGGTGGTGCTGGCCATGCTCGCCTCGGTCCTGACCACCTTTGCCGGGCTGGCCGCCGATCCGGTCCAGCTTTGGACCGGCATCCACAAGCGCCGGGTGCTGCGGCTGCTGCGCCGGCTGGACCGGGCCGAGGACGGGCCGGGGCTGGGGCGCGAACATGTGCTGGCCCGGCTGGGCGACCTGTCGGATGCGGCGCTGAGCCTGTGGCGCAGCTTCAAGGGCTAGGCCAAAGCACGGTTCCATCGATCCCGGCCAGGTCGCGGCGTCCGGTCAGGGCCATGGCGACCTCCAGCTCGGCGCGCAGGATGGTCAGCATATGCGCGACCCCCGCCGCGCCGCCCACCGCCAGGGCATGGATCTGCGGCCGCCCGACCAGCACCGCCGCGGCGCCCGGGCCAGGGCCTTCAGCGCATCGGTGCCGCGGCGGATTCCGCCGTCGCACAGCACCGGAATGCGCCCGGCGACCTGGCGGGCGACGACCGGCAGAGCCTCGGCCCTCGCCGGCAGCGTGTCGAGCGCCCGGCCGCCGTGGTTCGAGACGATCACCCCGTCCGCACCCACCGCCACGGCGCGCTCGGCATCATGCGCCGACATGATGCCCTTCAGGATCACCGGCAACCGGGTCTGCGACTTCCGCCGCGCTCTTTGATCTGGCGCGCGGTCACGACGGTGACGGTCCGTGGCGTGTCGAGCAGCGGCGGGGTGATCTTGTCCGAGGCGCTTTCGGTGGTCTTGTAGCTGGTCTCGGCCTCGCTGCCCTGCTGGCGGCGGATGACCGCCGTGTCCAGCGTCACGGTGTCCTGCGCCTGGGCGGGGCCGCCGACCCCCGCGAAAATGGCAAGGACCGGAAGCAGGCCCAGGGTCGGCAGCAATTGCGCGGCAGACCCCGAGGCTGGCGGTTTGGGATGGGTTTTGTTCATGGGTTATCCCGGCACAAAGATGCCCCGCCTTCCGCCAGCAGGCAGAGGCGACATTAAGTGATGTTTTATCAATAGCTTGCGCTTTATCGCGCCAGAACGGGAACGGGAACGGGAACCCCGGCTCACGTGCGCGCGATCCACGCAAGAGGGCGAATTGTCGCTTTGTCAAACGACGCGACGTCATTCCATGCCATGTCCCCGCGCCTGTTGCCATATTCCAACAGGCCCGCAGGTGGGGCGGTCCGTGGCCGCAGCCCGTCCACCGCCATGGCCCGGCGGCAAATCGAGCCCCTGGCGCGATCCGGGAACCCCACCAGATATTCCGGGCGCGGCCCGGCCATCCACTAAATATGGATTGACCCGGCCCGTGACCCGTGGCTAACTGCCGGGGTCATGGTTGCCCTGGGGCCGACTCGGGGATGAAAAGGGAAGCCGGTGAAAAGCCGGCACTGCCCCCGCAGCTGTAAGCGGCGAGCGACGCTGGAATGCCACTGGGGCCAAGGCTCCGGGAAGGCCGGCTAAGCCGAGACCCGCAAGTCAGAAGACCTGCCATGGCGCGAAAGGACGAAACCGTGCGGCGGGCGCGGGGCTGGAACAGGGTCCGGTGGCACGCCCATCGGCCCGGCCCCCTCTTGCCGACAGAACAGAAGGAGCCGAGCCATGTCCATCACCGTTTACTCCAAGCCCGCCTGCGTGCAATGCACCGCCACCACGCGGGCGCTCGACGCGCGCGGCCTGGCCTATCAACTGATCGACCTGACCGAGGACGACGCGGCGATGGAACTGGTCGTCTCGCTGGGCTATCGCCAGGCCCCGGTGGTCGTCGCCGGCGATGCGCATTGGGCGGGCTTCCGGCCCGACATGATCGGCCGGCTGTCCTGACCGGCGCCATGGGCGGGCTGGTCTATTATTCCTCGGCCTCGGGGAACACCGCGCGCTTCGTGGCGCGGCTGGGGCTGGCGGCCGGGCGCATCCCGGTCTCGCCGTGCGATCCGCTGCCCGAGGCGGCAACGCCCTATGTGCTGATCTGCCCGACCTATGCCGACGGGACCGGCCGGGGCGCGGTGCCCAAGCAGGTGATCCGCTTCCTGAACGATCCCGCCCGCCGCGCCGGCCTGCGCGGCGTCATCGCCGCCGGCAACCGCAATTTCGGGGCGACCTATGCCTTGGCCGGCCGGGTGATTTCTGACAAGTGCAACGTCCCCGTGCTGTATCGATTCGAGCTGGCGGGGACTGATCTGGACATTTCCCGCGTGCAGGCGGGGCTTGAGAAATTCTGGGGGACGGAATGCTTGACGATGGCGTAAAGGCCGAGCTGGACTATCACGCGCTGAACGCGATGCTGAACCTTTACGACGGCGAGGGCCGCATCCGCTTCGACGCGGATCGCAAGGCCGCGCGGCAGTATTTCCTGCAGCATGTCAACCAGAACACCGTCTTCTTCCACTCGCTGGACGAGAAGCTGGGCTACCTGGTGGACGAAGGCTATTACGAGGCCGAAGTCCTGGACCAGTATCCGCGCGCCTTCCTGCACCGGATCTGGGACGCGGCCTATGCGCGCAAGTTCCGCTTTCCGACCTTCCTGGGCGCCTTCAAGTATTATACCAGCTACACGCTGAAGACCCGCGACGGGCGGCGCTATCTGGAACGCTACGAGGACAGGGTGGTCATGGTCGCGCTGGCCTTGGCGCGCGGCGACGAGGATCTCGCCATGCGCTTCATGGAGGAAATCCTGTCGGGCCGGTTCCAGCCCGCGACGCCGACCTTCCTGAACGCCGGCAAGAAATCGCGCGGCGAACTGATCTCGTGCTTCCTGCTGCGGCTGGAGGACAACATGGAAAGCATCGGCCGCGGCATCAATTCGGCGCTGCAGCTTTCCAAGCGCGGCGGCGGCGTCGCCCTGATGCTGACCAACCTGCGCGAGGCCGGGGCGCCGATCAAGGGGATCGAGAACCAGTCCTCGGGCGTCATCCCGGTGATGAAACTGCTGGAGGACAGCTTTTCCTATGCCAACCAGCTGGGCGCGCGGCAAGGCGCGGGGGCGGTCTACCTGAACGCGCATCACCCCGACATCCTGCGCTTCCTGGACACCAAGCGCGAGAATGCCGACGAGAAGATCCGCATCAAGACGCTGTCGCTCGGCGTGGTGATCCCGGACGTGACCTTCGAACTGGCCAAGAAGAACGAGGACATGTACCTGTTCTCGCCCCATGACGTGGAAAAGGTCTATGGCATGGCCTTCTCGGAGATTTCCGTCACCGAGAAATATGCCGAGATGGTGGACGACAAGCGCATCCGCAAGAAAAAGATCAACGCCCGCGCCTTCTTCCAGACCCTGGCCGAGATCCAGTTCGAAAGCGGCTATCCCTATATCATGTTCGAGGACACGGTGAACCGCGCCAACCCGGTCGCCGGCCGCATCAGCATGTCGAACCTGTGCAGCGAGATCCTGCAGGTCAACGAGGCCAGCACCTTCGACGAGGATCTGAGCTATCGCCACCTCGGCACGGATATTTCCTGCAACCTCGGCTCGCTCAACATCGCCGCGACCATGGACGGGCCGGATTTCGGCGCCACGGTCGAGGCGGCGATCCGGGCGCTGACCGCGGTGTCGGAAATGTCGGCGATCGAGGCCGTGCCCTCGATCCGGCGCGGCAACGACGAGGCCCATGCGGTGGGGCTGGGCCAGATGAACCTGCACGGGTTCCTGGCGCGCGAGCGCATCCATTACGGCAGCCCCGAGGGGATCGAGTTCACCTCGGTCTATTTCGCCGCCGTCGCCTATCACGCCATCCGCGCCTCAAACCTGTTGGCGCAGGAAAAGGGCCGCAGCTTCAAGGATTTCGAGACGTCGAAATATGCCGACGGCACGTTCTTCGACAAATACGTGACGCGCGACTGGCTGCCGACGCTGCCCGATGTCGCGCGGGTGTTCGAGGGTGTCGCGCTGCCCACGCGCGAGGACTGGGCCGCGCTGCGGGACGCGGTGATGCGGCATGGGCTTTACAACCGCAACCTGCAGGCGGTGCCGCCCACCGGCTCGATCAGCTATATCAACAACTCGACCAGCTCGATCCACCCGATCGTCGCCAAGATCGAGATCCGCAAGGAAGGCAAGATCGGCCGGGTCTATTACCCCGCCGCCTTCATGTCGAACGAGAACCTGGACTATTACCGCGACGCCTACGAGATCGGCCCCGAGGCGATCATCGACACCTATGCGGCGGCGACCGAACATGTCGACCAGGGCCTGTCGCTGACGCTGTTCTTCCCGGCCGAGGCCACGACGCGCGACATCAACCGCGCCCAGATCCATGCCTGGAAGAAGGGCATCAAGACGATCTATTACATCCGGCTGCGCCAGACCGCGCTGGAGGGCACCGAGGTGCAGGGCTGCGTTTCCTGCACGCTTTGAGGCGGGGGCTGTCTGCCCCCGCACCCCCGAGGATATTTGGACACGAAAGAAAGGGTCTTCGGATGAAGGACCATGCGCCGCGCACGCCCCTGCGGGCCATCAACTGGAACCGGCTGGAGGACGAGAAGGACCTGGAGGTCTGGAACCGGCTGACGGTGAATTTCTGGCTGCCCGAGAAGGTGCCGCTGTCGAACGACGTGCAGAGCTGGGCCACGCTGCGCCCCGAGGAGCGCGAGCTGACCATCCGCGTCTTTACCGGGCTGACGCTTCTGGACACGATCCAGAACACCCTGGGCGCGCCGGCGATGATGCCCGATGCGATCACCCCGCATGAGGAGGCGGTGCTGTCCAACATCGCCTTCATGGAGGCGGTGCATGCGCGCAGCTATTCCTCGATCTTCTCGACCCTGTGCCTGACGCCCGAGGTGGACGCGGCCTTTCGCTGGGCCGAGGAGAACCCGCACCTGCAGCAGAAGGCGCGGCTGGTGCTGGAGGAATACAAGGCCGGCTCGGACCCGCTGAAGCGCAAGATCGCCAGCGTGTTCCTGGAAAGCTTCCTGTTCTATTCCGGCTTCTACCTGCCGATGTACTGGTCGAGCCGCGCCAAGCTGACCAATACTGCCGACCTGATCCGGCTGATCATCCGCGACGAGGCGGTGCATGGCTATTATATCGGCTACAAGTACCAGCGCGGGCTGGAGCGGCTGGGCGAGGCCGAGCGCGCGGCGCTGAAGGATTTCGCCTTCTCGCTGATCTTCGATCTCTACGACGTCGAGGCGAAATACACCGCCGAGCTTTACGACGGCATCGGCCTGACCGAGGACGTGAAGGCTTTCCTGCATTACAATGCCAACAAGGCGCTGCAGAACCTGGGCTACGAGGCACTGTTCCCGCCCCAGGCCTGCGAGGTCAACCCGGCGATCCTGGCCGCGCTGTCGCCCGACAGCGAGAACCACGATTTCTTCAGCGGCTCGGGGTCGAGCTATGTCATCGGCAAGGCGGTCGCAACCGAGGACGAGGACTGGGACTTCTAGGCACGCGGGTTGCGCGCCAGCCGCTGCGCGATGGCCGAGCAGACCAGCAGCTGCGTCATGTGATAGACCATCACCGGCAGCACGATCGCCCCCACCGCCGCGGCCGGGAAGATCGCCGTGGCGATGGGCAGCCCGCTGGCGAGGCTCTTGGTCGAGCCGCAGAAGAACAGCACCGCCCGGTCCTGGGGCGGCAGGCGGAACAGCCGCCCGGCACCGAGCATGGCGCCCATGACCAGCGCCAGCAGCAGCGCCGTGACCAGGAAGCACAGCACCAGCCCCGGCAGCGGGATCGCCGACCAGATGCCCGCCACGGTGCCGGCGCCGAAGGCGGAATAGACGATGAGCAGGATCGAGCCGCGGTCCACCAGCATGGTCAGCAGCCGGTGGCGCTGGACGAAGCCGCCGATCCAGCGCCGCAGCAATTGCCCGGCGACGAAGGGCAAGAGGATCTGCACCGCGATCTTCTGGATGGCGTCGAGGCTGGCGCCGCCGCCGTCGTGGTGCAGCAGATGCGTGACCAGCAGCGGCGTCAGCACCACCCCCACCAGGTTCGACAGCGAGGCCGCGCAGATCGCCGCCGGCACGTTGCCGCCCGCGATCGAGGTGAAGGCGATCGAGCTTTGCACCGTCGAGGGCAGTACGGCCAAAAACAGCAGCCCCAGCGTCAGCTCGGGGCCCAGGACGCCGCCGAACAGCGCGGCCAGCGCGATGCCCAGCACGGGAAACAGCGCATAGGTCGCGCCGAAGGTCAGGCCCTGGAGCCTGAGGTTCAAGAGCCCCGCCCGGACCGAAGCCGCGTCGAGCTTGGCGCCGTAGAGGAAGAACAGCAGCGTCACCGCCCAGAAGGTCGCGCCGCGCAGGGCCTCGGCCGCCATGCCGCGGGCGGGCAGGAACACCCCCAGCAGCACCATGCCGACCAGCAGCAGCATGTAGGTGTCGATGCCGATCCGTTTCAATGCCTGCATGGTCTTCCCCGTCGCGCGCCAGCCCCCTGTCTGATATACATCGCCGCCGGGCACAAGCCGGGCCCGGCCGGGCGCCATGAGGCTTGCCCTGTTGGCGAAAAACGGTCACAGCAGGATCATGCCCGACCAAACCGTTCCGACCATGCGCCCCGCTTTTGCCCCCTGGCTGTCCCGCAGCAACGACGTGACCTCGGTCTTTCTGGCGGCGGGCCAGGTGCCCGGCCTGGTCAACCTTGCCGGCGGGCTGCCCGAGCCCTCGGTCTGGCCGGTCGCGGAACTGGCCGGACTGGCGGCCGAGGCGATCCGCAGCCACCCCGACGAAACGCTGGGCTATGGCCCGATCCCCGGCCTGCCGGCGCTGCGCGACCTGATCGCCGCCCGCTTCTCGACCGATGCGCTGCGGCTTTCGCGCGAAAACGTGCTGATCACCACCGGCGGCATGCAGGCGCTGGAGCTGATGGGCAAGGTGCTGCTGCAGCCCGGCGGGCTGGTCGCGGCACAGAGCCCGGCCTATCTGGGCGCGCTCGACGCCTGGATGCCGCATGCGCCGCGCTATCGCCCGATGCGGATCGAGGGCAACGATTTCGACCCCCATGCCGCGCTGGTGGGGGCGCAATTCGCCTATACGGTGCCGAATTTCTCGAATCCCAGCGGCCGGCTGGTGGCCCTGCCCGAGCGGCAGGCGCTGGTCGCCGCCGCCCATGCCACCGGCACCTGGCTGATCGAGGACGACCCTTACGGCGCGCTCTACTACGAAGGCGAGCCCCTGCCCCGACTGCTCGAACTGTCGGCGGGGGCGCAGCCCGGCCCCTATGACGGGCCGGTGGTCTACATGGGGTCGCTGTCCAAGGAGCTGGCGCCGGGGCTGCGCATCGGCTGGGTGATCGCCGCGCCCGAGATGATCGCGGCGCTGGCCACCGCCAAGCAGGGCTCGGACATGTGTTCCAGCGGCTTGTCGCAGATGCTGGCGCTGCGCGCGCTGCAGGCGGGGATCACCGACCGCATCCGCCCCGAGGTGCTGGCGATCTATCGCGCCCGGCGCGACGCGCTGTGCGCCGCCATGCAGGCGCATCTGGCGGGCGACCTGGACTGGCAGGTGCCGGTGGGCGGCATGTTCGTCTGGGCCACGGCGCGCGATCCGCGGCTGGACACCGACCGGCTGCTGCATCATGCGATGGCCGAGGGGGTCTGCATCTCGCCCTCCAGCGTCTTCGACCCCGAGGGGCTGGACCGCCGTTCGCTGCGGCTGAACTTTACCCTGAACCCGCCCGAGCGGCTGGAAGAGGGCTGCCGCCGCCTGGCCCGCGCCATCCGCGCCGCGCTGGCCGAGACGGGCTGAACCGGCCCGTCACACGGCCCGTCAGACCGCCCGTCAGACCGGCCAGACCAGCAGGATCAGCGGCACGCCGGTCAGCACCACCAGCGCCGACAGCGGCGCCCCCAGCCGGGCGTAGTCGCCAAAGCGATAGCCGCCCGGCCCCATCACCAGCGTGTTGCACTGATGCCCGATGGGGGTCAGGAAATCGCAGCCTGCGCCCACCGCCACCGCCATCAGGAAGGCATCGGGCCGATAGCCGAGCTGGTCGGCAAAGGTCGCGGCGATGGGGGCCATGACCAGCACGGTCGCGGCATTGTTCAGGAAGGGCGTGACCGCCATGGCCGTGACCAGGATCAGCGTCACCGCGCCCCAGACCGGCAGGCCCGTCGCCGCCTGCGACAGCCACGCGCCCAGCAGGTCGGTCACGCCGGTCTTTTGCAGCGCCTCGCTGACCGGGATCAGCGCGCCCAGCATGATCAGGATCGGCCATTCGATGGCCTCATAGGCTTCCTCGGCGCTGATCGCGCCGGTCAGGATCATCAGCACGGCGGCGGCGAAGAAGGCGACGGCGACCGGCACCAGCCCCGCCGCCGTCGCCGCCATGGCGACCGCCAGGATCAGCACCGGCAGCAATTGCTTGCGCACCCCGCCCAGCCGGATATGGCGCTCGGCCAGGGGCAGCAGGCCCAGCACGCGCATCCGCTCGGGCAACAGCTCGATCGGCCCCTGCACCAGCAGCACGTCGCCCGCCGCCAGCACCGTCCGGCTGAGCCGCTGCGTCATGCGATGCCCGGCGCGCGAAATCGCGATCAGGTTCACGCCATGCTGGTCGAACAGCGCGATCCGCCCCACCGTCTGGCCGACCAGAAGCGAGGCCGGAGCGATCACCGCCTCGATCACGCCGATCTTGTCGGCCGGCAGCCCCTCTTCGGCCGCCGCATCCTGCCGGGTCAGCTCCATGCCCAGCTTGGTCACGGCGCGTTCCAGCGCATTCGGCTCGCCGCGCAACAGCAGCGTGTCGCCCATCTCGATCACCGTGTCGGGCAGCGTCACCGCGCGGCGCGCGCCGCCGCGGATCAGCCCGGTCACGGCCACCTCGCCATCGACGGCGCTGAGATACTCGCCCACCGTCATGCCGACGATGCCGGCGCCCTCGGGGACGGTGGCCTCGGTGTGATAGTCGCTGATGTTCACCGCCTCGCTCAGCGAGGCCGTCGCACGGCGGTCGCGCGGCAGCAGCCGATGGGCGAAAAGCAGGAAGACCAGCCCCACCAGCGACAGGCCGAGGCCGACCGGCGCATAGTCGAACATGGTGAAGGGCTGGCCCGTCATCTGCTCGCGCACCCGCGAGACGATGATGTTGGGCGAGGTGCCGACCAGCGTGATCAGCCCGCCCAGGAGCGAGCCGAAGGCCATCGGCATCAGATAGGCCGAGGGCGAATGCCCCGAGCGCCGCGCCATCTTCAGCGCCGCCGGCATCAGCATGGCCAGCGCGCCGATGTTCTTGACCAGCGCCGACAGGCCCGTGACCGAGCCGACCAGCACCAGAAGCTGCCAGCGCAGGGTCCGCAACCGCCCCAGCATCCGGCGCATCACCGCCTCGATCACGCCCGAGCGCGAGATGCCGGCGCTGACCACCAGCGCGCTGCCGACGATGATGACGATGTCGTCGCTGAAGCCGCGGAACGCCTCCTCCGGCTTGACCGTGCCGGCCAGCAGCGAAGCCAGCAGCGCGATCATCGCCACCACGTCGTAGCGCAGCCGCCCCCAGACGAACAGCGCCATCATCGCGCAAAGGATCAGCACGGCCAGGATCTGCGGCATGGCCATCGCTTGACCTTCCCTTCCGTCGGATACCTGACCCAATGCCGCGGCCCGGCGGGCGGTTCCGCGGCCGCGTTCCCGGACAGGTTGTCGCGGCGGCCGGGCGCAGGGCGCATTGCCGCTTGACAGCCGGCGCCCGGCTGCGGCAATGCGGGGCCGCTACGGTTCCGGCGGGCTTGCGCGCCGGATGAAAAGGGAACACCGGTGCGCCCGCCGGCCGCGATGCGGCCAGGGCAAGGCCGGGGCTGCCCCCGCAACTGTAAGCGGTGAGCGACGGTCGAACGTGCCACTGGGATCTCCTGGGAAGGCCGGCCTGAGCAGCGATCCGCAAGCCAGGAGACCTGCCGTGGCGATCACCCATTTCCGGCGCGGGGCGCGTCTGGAAAGCGGCCGTTCCGCAGAGGTGACGATCGTCGTCCTGCGGTCGGGCCTGCCAGCCTTTCCGCAGGGCATTTCTGCAAATCGCGGGCCGCGGGCCCGTGCTGGAAAGGCTTTGGAATGTTCAGAACTCCGGTTTCCCTGCTGGCCGCCACCGCCGCCCTGCTGCCGGCGGCCGCCACCGGCCAGGAAGGCTATCGCCTGGACGAGGTGGTGATCTCGGGCGGGCTGACCGCCGTGGCCGAGGGCGGCTATGCCCGCGCCCATACCGTGCTGACCGCCGCCGAGATCGAGGCCAGGGGCATCGCCACCGTGCAGGACGCGCTGCGCGCCGTGCCGGGGGTTTCGGTCTCGGCCACCGGCTCGACCTTCACCCAGGTCCGCATCCGCGGCGGCGAGGGCAACCACACGCTGATCCTGATCGACGGGATCGAGGCGACGGGCGGGGCCGACGAATACATCCTGTCCGGGCTGGAGACCGCCAATATCGAGCGCATCGAGGTGCTGCGCGGGCCGCAATCGGTCTATTACGGCTCGAACGCCTCGGCGGGCGTCATCAATATCATCACCCGCAGGGGCGGGCCGGGGCTGCATTACGGCGGCTCGGTCGAGCTGGGCAACGGCGCCGCCGCCTCGGCCCATGTCAGCCAGCGCGGCGCGCAGGGCGGGATCGCGCTGACCCTCTCGGCGCGGGACGACCACGGCTATGACCAGTCGGGCGACGGCGGCGAAAAGGACGGGACCAACCGCAAGACCATCGGGCTTTCGGGCGACTGGCAGATCGGCGAGGATCTGCGCCTGGGCACCACCCTGCGCCGCGCGAAGGAGAAATACGATTACGATTCCACCAGCTGGTCCGCGACCAGCGCGCAGGAATATGTGGTGGACGACCCGCACAAATACAGCGAACGCGACGAGTTCCAGGGCGGGATCTGGGCCGAATATTCCATGCTGGGCGGCCGGCTGACGCATCGGCTGGACTATCAGGACACGATCTACAAGCAAAGCTACGAGGGCGGCCCGGTCACGCGCGGCGAGACGCGCAAGCTGAAATACCGCGGCAGCTTCGGCATCGACGGCACGGTGGCCGAGGCGTCGCACCTGCTGAACGTGCTGGCCGAGCGGCAAAGGGACGAAAGCTCCTCGGCCCCGGAAAACCGGCGCGAGATGACCTCGGTCGCGCTGGAGTATCGCGGCTTTCTGGACAACGGGCTGGATGTCCAGGCCGGTGTCCGCCACGACGGCAACAAGGTGTTCGAGGACTTCACCAGCTGGAACCTGGGCCTGTCCTGGCACGTGCCGGACCGGCCCTTCCGCCTGCACGCCTCGGCCGGGACCGGGCTGGTCAACCCGTCCTATTTCGAGCTTTACGCCAATGCGGATTATGGCTCTTCGGTCTACCTGGGCAATCCGAACCTGAAGCCCGAAAAGAACCGCGGATTCGACCTGGGCGTCGAGGCGCAACTTCCCAATGGCATGGGCGTGGTCGACGTCACCTATTTCAACGAAAAGCTGCGCGACGAGATCGAAAGCTATCTGGTCCGCGCCGAGGGCGGCACCAGCTATTACAGCTATCGCAACCAGGCCGGCGAAAGCCCGCGCGAAGGGGTCGAGGTGACGGCCCGCATCAAGGCGACCGACAGCCTGGATGTCGCGCTGAACTACACCTATCTGGACGCCCGCAACCCGGACGGCTCGGTCGAGGTGCGCCGGCCCCGGCATGAACTGGGCCTGTCGGCGACGCTGGCCGTCCTGGAAGGGCGTGGCACCGTCACGGCGGACATTCGCCATGTCTCGGGCAATTGGGATACGCAATATTGGGGTGCCTACCCGACCCGCGAACTGCCCGCCCATACCGTGGTCAACCTGGCGGCGGGCTACGACCTGACCGCGAATCTCCGCGTGACCGGCCGCGTCGTGAACCTGTTCGACAAGGAATATTCCGATGTCTGGGGCTATGCCTCGCAGGGCCGCACCCTTTACGCCGGCCTGACGGCGAAATGGTAAGGCGGCTCGGCCTTGTCGCCGGCCTTCTGGCCGGCCTGATCCTGCCGGGATTTTTCCAGCCCGCCGCGGCCGAGCCGCCGCGCCGAGTGCTGTCGATGAACCTCTGCACCGACCAGCTGGCGATGATGCTGGCGGCGCCGGGCCAGCTGGTATCGGTTTCCTATCTGGCGCAGGATCCCAGCGCTTCGGCCATGGCGGCCGAGGCCGGCCGCCTGCCCGTCAACCATGGCCTGGCCGAGGAAATCTTCCTGATGCGGCCCGACCTGGTGCTGGCCGGGGCCTGGACCACGCCCGAGACCGTCCGGCTGTTGCGCCGGCTGGATATCCCGGTCGAGGTCTTTCCGATCGAAAGCGACCTGGCGGGCATCCGCGCCAATATCCGCCGCATGGGCGCGGTGCTGGGCCGCGAGGCCCAGGCCCGCGCCATGCTCGCGCGCTTCGACGCCGACCTGGCGCGGCTTTCGGATGCGCAGGGCCCGCGGCCGCGCGCCGCGCTCTATGCCGCGAACGGCTACAGCTCGGGCTCGGACAGCCTGGCGGGCGAGATCGTGGCGCTGGCCGGCTTCGACAATGTCGCCGACGAACTCGGCCTGCCCTCGGGCGGGGTGCTGCCGCTGGAAACGCTGCTGCTTTCCGACCCCGACCTGCTGGTCGAGGGCCGCCGCTATGCCGGGCATGCCCGCGCGCAGGAGGTGCTGGACCACCCGGCGCTGAAGGCGCTGGCCCGCGGCAGGCCGGCCGAGGTCATGTCCGATCCCGACTGGGTCTGCGGCAATCCGCATATCCTGCGCGCCGTCTCGCAGCTGCGCGACGCGCGCCTTGCCTTGCAGGCCCGGCCATGACCGGGCCGCGCTATCCGCTGCTGATGGCCGCGCTGTCCGCGCTGGTCGCGGCCCTGTTCCTGGCCTCGCTGCTGACCGGCCCGGCGGGGATCGGGCCGGGCGAAAGCCTGGCCGCGCTGTTTCACGGCGGCGATGACCTGCTGGCGCTGGTCATGCGCGAATTGCGCCTGCCGCGCGCCATCCTGGGCCTGCTGGTGGGCGCGGCGCTGGGGATGGCCGGGGCGGTGCTGCAGGGCTTCCTGCGCAACCCGCTGGCCGAGCCGGGGCTGATCGGCACCAGCGCCTCGGCCGCGCTGGGGGCGGTGCTGGCGATCCAGACCGGGCTTTCCGCCGCCTTTCCCCTGGGCCTGCCGCTGGCGGCGCTGGCGGGGGCCGCGCTGTCGGTGCTGCTGGTGCTTATGCTTGCCGGGCCGCGCGGCGGCACGCTGGCGCTGATCCTGGCCGGCATCGCCATTTCGGCGCTGGCGGGGGCGGCGACCTCGCTGGTGCTGAACCTGTCGCCCAACCCCTTTGCCATCAACGAGATCGTGTTCTGGATGATGGGCTCGCTGGCCGACCGCTCGATGCTGCATGTCTGGATCGCGGCGCCCTTCATGGGCTTGGGCTTCGTGCTGATCTGGCCCATGTGCCGCGCGCTGAATGCGCTGACGCTGGGCGAGGACGCGGCGGCATCCAGCGGCGTGCATCTGGGCCGGCTGCGGCTGATGCTGGTCGCGGGCATCGCCGCGCTGATCGGCGGCGCCACGGCGGTCGCCGGCACCGTGGGCTTCGTCGGGCTGGTGGTGCCGCATGTGCTGCGCCGCGCGGTCGGCGCCAGCCCGGCGCAGCTGGTCCCGGCGGCGGCGCTGGGGGGCGCGGCGGTGGTTCTGGCCGCCGACATCGCGGTGCGGCTGATCGCGCCGGGCCGCGACCTCAAGCTCGGGGTGCTGACGGCGCTGGTCGGTGCGCCCTTCTTCCTGCACCTGATCCTGAAAACCCGGCGCGAGGGGCTGTGACCATGCTCGAGCTTCGCGCCCTTTCGTTCCACCGCGGCGGCCAGGCGGTGCTGGACGGCATCGACCTCAGCATCGGCGTGGGCGAGTTCGTGGGCCTTCTGGGTCCGAACGGCGCCGGCAAGACCACGCTTCTGCGCGCGGCGCTGGGGCTTTTACCGGCACGGGGGCACAGCTCGCTGGCGCGGCTTTCGGCGCGCGAACGCGCCCGCGCCGCCGCCTACATGCCGCAGGGCCGCGAGATCGCCTGGCCGATGCCGGTCGAGGCGCTGGTGGCGCTTGGCCGCATCGCCCATCCGCATTCCGCCGGCGCAACCGACCGCGCCGCCATCGAGCGCGCCATCGCCGCGCTGCGCCTGGATCCCTTGCGCCACCGCCGCGCCACCGAACTGTCGGGGGGCGAGCAGGCCCGCACCCTGATCGCCCGCGCCCTGGCCCAGGAAACCCCGCTTCTGATCGCGGACGAGCCCATCGCCGGGCTCGACCCGGCGGCGCAGATCGACGCGATGCGGCTGTTTCGCCGGCTGGCCGGACAGGGCCATGCGGTGCTGGCCTCGCTGCACGACCTGGGGCTGGCGGCGCGGCATTGCACGCGGCTGATCCTGCTGCACCAGGGCCGGATCGCCGCCGACGGCCCGCCTCAGGCGGTGCTGACCGCCGCGAACCTGGCCCGCGTCTTCGGCATCACCGCCCATCTGGCGCAGGGCCCCGGCGGCATCCTGTTCCAGCCGCTCGACACCATTGAGGGAGAAGACCGATGACCGACATGCTGACCGCCCGGCTTGCCGCGGCGCTGACCGATACCGGCGCCGGCTGGTCCATGGGCTCGTTCGGGGCCATTGCCGAGTTCCACCATGTCGCGGGCGATCCGCCGCCCCAGCCCCTGGGCGAATGCGGCATCGTCACCGCCCGCGGCGGGCTGCGGCTGGACGACCTGGCCGAGGTGATCCCGGTGGCGTGGGAGGCGCTGAGCCCACGGCCGCATCGCTGGCAGCAGGGCGTCTCGCTCTGCCTGCCCCAGGGGCGGCTGGGCACGGCGCGGCGCCAGGTGCTGACCGAGCTTGGCCCCGACGCGGGCGCGCTGCGCGACCAGGATCGCGGGGCGGTGCTGTTCGACCTGGGGCTGGACCAGCCGCAGGTCGATTTCTGCATCCGCAGCGACGATCCGGTGCTGGTCGCGCGGCTGCGGGCGGAATGCGGCCGCTCGGTCCTCGACCCCGAAAGCCGCGCCATGGCGGCGATCCTGCCCGCCCATCCGCATCGCGTGGCGCTGAGCCGCATCGGCCGGATCGAGGTCTACCAGAAGATCGGCGGGCCGGATACCGGCGGCGTCTCGCCCGTCGGGCCGCATACGCATATCCTGCCGCCGCTGCTGCGCGCCGGCCGCACCCATTCGGCGAATACGCCGATCCCACCCGGTCTGGTGCCGGTCGCGGGGCTCCACCCGGCCAGCCCGGTCATGGACAGCCTGGGCCAGGACCGCGATTTCGACGCCGCCACCTTCGCCGGGTTCCAGGCCATGCTGGCCGATTGGGGCGATGCCGAGCGTCATGCGCTGAAGGCGCGGGTCTGGGCGGCGCTGGCGGCGGGCGAGCCGCCCTCGGCCCTGGCCGAGCCGGCCGACCGCCATGCCCGCGCCGCGCTGCGCATCGCCCTGCGCCAGGCCGAGCGGCGGGACGGGCCCTCGGCCCTGCTGTCGCAATGGCGCGCGGCGTTCGACCGCGAGGCGGCTCCGGCGGATGAGGACGCGCCGGGTCATTGACCGCGGCGCGGGCCGATCAGCCGGCCACCTCCATCGTCGCCCTGACGGCGGTTTTCCACCTTGCGTATCGGGCCTCGCGCTCGGGCGCGGGCATGGCGGGGGCGAAGCGGCGCTCCAGCGACCAGGCGCGGGCGAATTCCTCGGGCGGCGGGCACAGCCCCGCCTGCAACCCCGCCAGGTAGCCCGCACCAAGCGCCGTCGTCTCGGTCACCGCCGGACGGTCCACCGGCGCCCCCAGGATGTCAGCCAGGAACTGCATCGTCCAGCCGCTCGACGCCATGCCGCCGTCCACCCGCAACACCCCGCCCGCATCCGGCCAGTCCGCCCGCATCGCCTCCAGAAGGTCGCGGGTCTGGAAACCCACGCTCTCCAGCGCCGCACGCGCCAGCTCCGCCGGGCCCGAATTCCGCGTCAGCCCGAAGACCGCCCCCCGGCACTCCGGCCGCCAATAGGGCGCCCCGAGCCCGGTGAAGGCCGGCACCAGCACCAGGTCCTGGCCGGGATCGGCCGCCTCGGCCAGCGCCTGCGTCTCGGACGCGTGCCGGATCAGCCCCAGGCCGTCGCGCAGCCATTGCACCACCGCCCCGGCGATGAAGATCGAGCCCTCCAGCGCATAGGTCGTCCGGCCCCCCAGCCGGTAGGCGATGGTCGTCAGCAGGCGGTTGCTCGAGGCCACCCGGTCCGCGCCGGTGTTCAGCAGCGCAAAGCAGCCGGTGCCATAGGTCGATTTCATCATGCCAGGCGAAAAGCAGGCCTGGCCCACCGTCGCCGCCTGCTGGTCGCCGGCCACGCCCAGGATCGGGATCTCGCGCCCGAACAGGTCGGCCCGCGTGGCGCCGTAATCGGCGGCGCAGTCCCTGACCTCGGGCAGAAGCTGCATCGGGATGTCGAAAAGCGCGCAGATATCCTCGTCCCAGCGGTTCTCGGCGATGTTGAAAAGCAGCGTGCGCGCGGCGTTGGTGGCGTCGGTGGCATGCACCCGGCCGCCGGTCAGGTTCCAGATCAGCCAGCTGTCGACGGTGCCGAAGGCCAGCTCGCCGCGCCGGGCGCGGGCGCGGGCGCCGTCGACATGGTCGAGCAGCCATTGCAGCTTGGAGCCCGAGAAATACGGGTCGAGCAGCAGCCCGGTGCGGGCGGCGACCATCGGCTCGTGCCCCTCGGCCCTGAGCCGGGCGCAGAGGTCGGCGGTGCGGCGGTCCTGCCAGACGATGGCGCGGTGCAGCGGCTGGCCGGTCCTGCGGTCCCAGAGCAGCGTGGTCTCGCGCTGGTTGGTGATGCCGATGCCGGCGATGTCGCGGGCAGGGATCCCGGCCTTCTCGACCGCGGCCCGCGCCACGCCGGCCACGCTGACCCACAGGTCCGAGGGGTCGTGCTCGACCCAGCCCGAGGCCGGGTAGTGCTGCGGGAATTCGTGCTGCGCCGAGGCGAGCGGCCGCAAACCCGCGTCGAAGACGATCGCCCGAGACGACGTCGTCCCCTGGTCGATCGAAAGAAGATGGGGCATCGGCGGCCTCCGGCCTGTCCTGGTCGCTGGCGGTTCGGCGGAAAGGGGGCGGGGCCCAAGGGCCCCGCCCCCGCAAGGCATCACTGCCAGGACTTGATCAGCTCGTCATAGGAGATCGTCTCGCCCTGCGGCTTTTCGTTCTCCAGCGGGCCGACGGGCGAGCCCTCGGCGGCCAGCCATTCCTGCGGATCCTTTTCCTCGTTCATCTTGGGCCCCAGGTCGCCCTGTACGCCGGCGCGCTCCAGCCGCTCCAGCACCCGCTCCTGCTCGGCGCAAAGCGCGTCCAGCGCCTCCTGCGGGGTCTTGGCGCCGGAAAGCGCGTCGCCGATGTTCTGCCACCAGAGCTGCGCGAGCTTGGGATAATCCGGGATGTTGGTCCCGGTCGGCGACCATTGCACGCGGGCGGGCGAGCGATAGAACTCGACCAGGCCGCCCAGCTGCGGCGCGCGTTCGGTGAAGGACTGGTCCTGGATGGTCGATTCGCGGATGAAGGTCAGCCCGACATGGGATTTCTTCACGTCCACGGTCTTCGAGGTCACGAATTGCGCATAGAGCCAGGCGGCCTGCGCGCGGTCCACCGGCGTCGATTTCATCAGCGTCCAGGAACCCACGTCCTGATAGCCGATCTTGGTGCCCTCGGACCAATAGGCGCCGTGCGGGCTGGGGGCCATGCGCCATTTCGGCGTCCCGTCCTCGTTCATGACCGGGGTGCCGGGCTTGACCATATCGGCGGTGAAGGCGGTATACCAGAACATCTGCTGGGCGATGTCGCCGCGCGCCGGGACCGGCCCCGCCTCGCCGAAGGTCATGCCCATGGCCTCGGGCGGGGTGTATTTCTGCAGCCAGTCGATGGCCTTGGTCACGGCATAGACCGCCGCGGCATCGTTGGTCGCGCCGCCCCGCGCCACGCACGAACCGACGGGGCGGCTGTTCTCGTCGACGCGGATGCCCCATTCGTCCACCGGCAGCCCGTTCGGCTCGCCCTTGTCACCCATGCCGGCCATGGACATCCAGGCATCGGTATAGCGCCAGCCCAGGCTGGGATCCTTCTTGCCATAGTCCATGTTGCCCCAGGCCTTCGCCGGGCCGCCCTCGACATAGGACATGTCGCGGCCGGTGAAGAATTCGGCGATGTCCTCATAGGCGGACCAGTTCACCGGCACGCCCAGGTCGTAGCCGTATTTCGCCTTGAAATCCTCTTGCGTCTTCTGGTCGTTGAACCAGTCGTAGCGGAACCAGTAGAGGTTGGCGAATTGCTGGTCGGGCAGCTGATACAGCTCGCCGTCCGGGGCGGTGGTGAACTTCAGCCCGATGAAATCGTCGAGGTCCAGCGTCGGGCTGGTGAAGTCCTTGCCCTCCTCGGCCATCCACTTGGTCAGGCTGCGCGCCTGCTGATAGCGCCAATGCGTGCCGATCAGGTCGCTGTCGTTGACATAGGCGTCATAGATGTTCTCGCCGGTCTGCATCTGGGTCTGCAGCTTCTCGACCACGTCGCCCTCGCCGATCAGGTCGTGCGTGACCTTGATCCCGGTGATGGCGGTGAAGGCGGGCGCCAGCACCTTGGCCTCGTATTCATGCGTGGTGATGGTTTCCGAGACCACCTTGATCTCCATCCCCGCCAGCGGCTGCGCGGCGTCGATGAACCATTGCATCTCCTTTTCCTGGTCCTCGCGCGAAAGCGAGGACAGATCGCCGATCTCGGCGTCGAGGAATTTCTTCGCCGCCTCCATGTCCGCCCAGGCGGGCGCGCCCATGACCACAAGCGCAAGCGCCATGGCCGTGGTCCTTTGCATCGGTCTCATGTTTTCCTCCCTGATGAGACACCGTTTCCCGATCCCCGTCAGACCCAGCGAAACACCGCCGCGGCATGGACGAGGCAGAGCGCGAGCCCCCACCACAGCGGGGGGCCTACGAAGAACAGCCAGCCCAGGCAGATGAAGGCCGAGCCGAGAAGCGAGATGAACAGCCGGTCGCCGCGCGTCGTCTCGATGCGCAGGATGCCGCGGCGCGGGGTTTCCGGGAAGCGGATGGCCAGGATGGTGAACAGCACCAGCAGGCCCGCGATCACCCAGAAGAACAGCGCCACCGGAAAGGTCCAGGCCATCCAGCCGCCGGGAACCATCGGCGCGGTCCAGTCCCTGGCCCCTTCCTTGACCGGCGTGGCCCAGACCAGCAGGGCCAGGACGGCGCCCATCAGCAGGGCGGCCAGGGCATAGATCGCCGGCCAGGCGATGCGCTTGTGCGTCGGGATGGCGGCGTCGGACATCAGACCCTCCCCAGGGCAAAGCCCTTGGCGATGTAGTTGCGCACGAACCAGATCACCAAGGCGCCGGGGATGATGGTCAGCACCCCCGCCGCCGCCAGCACGCCCCAGTCCATGCCGCTGGCGGAAACCGTGCGCGTCATCGTCGCCGCGATGGGCTTGGCGTTCACCGAGGTCAGCGTGCGGGACAAGAGCAGCTCGACCCAGCTGAACATGAAGCAGAAGAAGGCGGCGACCCCGATGCCGCTGGCGATCAGCGGCATGAAGATCCTGACGAAGAAGCGCGGGAAACTGTAGCCGTCGATATAGGCGGTCTCGTCGATCTCCTTGGGGACGCCGCGCATGAAGCCTTCCAGGATCCAGACCGCCAGCGGCACGTTGAACAGGCAATGCGCCAGCGCCACGGCGATATGCGTGTCGAAAAGCCCGACCGAGGAGTAGAGCTGGAAGAAGGGCAGCGCAAAGACCGCCGGCGGCGACATGCGGTTGGTCAGCAGCCAGAAGAACAGGTGCTTGTCGCCCATGAAGCTGTAGCGGCTGAAGGCATAGGCGGCCGGCAGCGCCACGGCGACGGAAATCACCGTGTTCATCACCACGTAGATGATCGAGTTCACATAGCCCATGTACCAGCTGGGATCGGTCAGGATCACCCGATAGTTCCGCAGGGTCAGGTTGTGCGGGTAAAGGCTGAAGGTGCCGGTGATCTCGGCATTGGTCTTGAGGCTCATGTTCACCAGCCAGTAGATCGGCACCAGCAGGAACAGCAGGTAGATCAGCATCACCAGGGCCGAGGGCTTCAGGCGCATCACATGCCCTCCGGGATGTCGGCCTGGCTGCGGTCGATATTGGTCATGACGGTGTAGAACACCCAGCTGACCAGCAGGATCACCAGGAAATACATGATCGAGAAGGCGGCGGCGGGGCCGAGGTCGAACTGCCCGACCGCCATCTTCACCAGGTCTATGGACAGGAAGGTGGTCGAGTTGCCGGGACCGCCGCCGGTGACGACGAAGGGCTCGGTATAGATCATGAAGCTGTCCATGAAGCGCAGAAGCACGGCGATCAGCAGCACGCCCTTCATCTTGGGCAGCTCGATATGGCGGAACACCGCCCAGCGGCTGGCCTGGTCGATCTTGGCGGCCTGGTAATAGGCCTGCGGGATGGATTGCAGCCCGGCATAGCAAAGCAGCGCGACCAGGCTGGTCCAGTGCCAGACATCCATCACGATCACGGTGATCCAGGCGTCCAGCGGGTCGTTGGTATAGTTGTAGTCCAGCCCCAGCGCCTTGAGCCCGCGGCCCAGAAGCCCGATGTCGGTGCGGCCGAAGATCTGCCAGATGGTGCCGACGACGTTGAAGGGGATCAGCAGCGGCAGCGCCATCAGCACCAGCACCAGGCTGGACCAGAAGCCCTTTTTCGGCATGTTCAGCGCCACGAAGATGCCCAGCGGCACCTCGATCGCCAGGATGATGGCGGAAAACAGCGCCTGCCGCCCCAGCGCCCCGTGCAGGCGGCGCGAATGCACCATCTCGTCGAACCATTCGAGGCCCGCCCAGAAGAAGGCGTTGTTGCCGAACGTGTCGTTCACCGAATAGTTCACCACCGTCATCAGCGGGATCACCGCCGAGAAGGCGACGACGACCAGCACCGGCAGGACCAGGAACCAGGCCTTGTTGTTCTGGGTCTTTTCCATCAGCCGCCCCCCTGTTCCAACGGCGCCACGCGCCAGTCGTCGGCATAGACGTTGATCTTGCCCGGCGCGAAGGCGACCTGCGGCAGGCCGCCGACCGCCATCCCCTCGGGCATGACCACGTTCAGCGGCCGGCCAGCGACCTCGCCGCGCACCAGCCGGTGGCGGCCCAGATCCTCGATCCGGCGGATGGTCAGCGGCAGCCCGCCGCTGGCGACCAGCCTGGCATGTTCGGGGCGGATGCCGATCTGCACCCGGCCGGCGACCGGGGGATAATGCGCCCCCAGCGCCACCACCTCGCCGCCGGGCAGCAGGGCTTGGTCGCCCCGCAGCTCCTCGGCATCGAGGAAGTTCATGCCGGGCGAGCCGATGAAATAGCCCACGAAGCTGTGGGCGGGCTTTTCGAACAGCTCCTCGGGCGTGCCCATCTGCACCACGCGGCCCTCGTGCATGACCACGACCTGCTGGGCAAAGGTCAGCGCCTCGGTCTGGTCGTGGGTGACGTAGATCATGGTATGGCCGAACTGGCGGTGCAGTTCCTTGAGCTGGGTGCGCAGCTCCCATTTCATCTGCGGGTCGATGACGGTCAGCGGCTCGTCGAAGAGGATCGCGTTCACGTCCTCGCGCACCATGCCGCGGCCAAGGCTGATCTTCTGCTTGGCATCGGCGGTCAGCCCCTGCGCCTTGCGGTTCAGCCATGCCTCCATGCCGATCATGCGCGCGATCCGTTCCACCCGCGCCTTGACATAGGCGGCGTCCTTGCCGCGGTTCCTCAGCGGGAAGGCCAGGTTGTCGCGCACGGTCATGGTGTCGTAGACCACCGGGAACTGGAACACCTGGGCGATGTTGCGCTCGGCCGTGGGGGCCGCGGTCACGTCGCGGTCGCCGAACAGCACCCGGCCCTGGCTGGGGGTCAGAAGCCCCGAGATGATGTTCAGAAGCGTGGTCTTGCCGCAGCCCGAGGCGCCCAGCAGCGCATAGGCGCCGCCGTCCTGCCAGACATGGTCCATCCGTTTCAGGGCGAAATCCGCATCGGACCGCGGATGGGGCAGGTAGCTGTGGGCCAGGTTCTGCAGGGTGATCCGCGCCATGTCAGGCCGCCTTCGCATAGGCGGCCGGGGCGGCAAGCCGCCCGGACGCGTCGAACAGGTAGACATGCGCCGGGTCCAGCCAGACCGAAAGCGGCTGGCCGGGGGTCAGCAGATGCACGCCCTCGACCAGCCCGACCCAGCGGTCGGCGCCATGCTCGACATGGACGAAGGTTTCCGAGCCGGTGATCTCGGTCCCGGCCAGCGTGCAGGCGAACGCCACCGCCGCCGGGCCGTGCCGGGCCAGCGACAGGTGGTTGGCGCGGAACCCGGCCAGATAGGCGCCATCCGGCAGGTCGGCGAAACTACCTGCGGCCAGCACGCTGTCGCCGAAGGTGACGGCATCGCCCTGCTTGCGGGCGGCGACGAAATTCATCGGCGGGTCGCTGAACACCCGCGCCGTGGTCGCATCCACCGGCTGGCGATAGACCGTCGGCGTCGGGCCGAATTGCGTCACCCGGCCCTGCCACAGCGTCGCGGTATGGCCGCCCAGCAGCAGCGCCTCCTCGGGCTCGGTGGTGGCATAGACGAAGATCGCGCCCGACGCCTCGAAGATGCGCGGGATCTCGACCCGCAGCTCTTCGCGCAGCTTGTAGTCGAGGTTCGCCAAGGGCTCGTCCAGCAGCACCAGCCCGGCGCCCTTGACCAGCGCGCGGGCCAGGGCGCAGCGTTGCTGCTGGCCGCCCGAAAGCTCCAGCGGCTTGCGCGCCAGCATCGGCGTCAGGTGCAGCATCTCGGCAGTCTCGCGCACCTTGCGGTCGATCTCGTCCCGCGGCCGGCGCAGGATGCGCAGGGGCGAGGCGATGTTTTCATAGACCGAGAGGCCGGGATAGTTGATGAACTGCTGGTAGACCATGGCAATGCCGCGGTCCTGCACCCGCTGGCCGGTCACGTCCCGCCCGTCCCAGAGGATGCGGCCGGTCGTCGGCTGGTCCAGCCCCGCCATCAGCCGCATCAGGCTGGTCTTGCCGGAAAGCGTCGGGCCCAGCAGCACGTTCATGCTGCCCCTTTGCAGGGTCAGGCTGGTGGGGTGGACATGCACCCTGCCCCCGACCGACCGCGATACGCCCTGCAGTTCCAGCAAAGCCTTACCCTCCCCTATTCCGCAGCCGAATGGGCGGCATGGTGCCTGTCCACGAAGGCCGCCAGCTCGCGGCGCTGCGCCTCGGTCATGTGCAGGCCCAGCTTGGTGCGGCGCCACAGGATGTCCTCGGCGGTGGCGGCGAATTCATGGCGGATCAGCCAGATTACCTCGGCCTCGGTCAGCCCGGCGCCGAAATCGCGCCCCAGCGCCGCCATGCTGCCGGCGCCGTCGAGCAGCAGGAACGCCTCGGTGCCATAGGTGCGCACCAGCCGGCGCGACAGGCGCGGCGACAGGAACGGGTGGCGCGCCTGCAACTGGGCCAGCAGATCCTCGACCCAGTCCACCGGGAAGTCGCCACCCGGCAGCGGCACCCGCGCGGTCCAGTCCCCGCCCGCCTGCGGAAAGTAGGGCGCAAGCCTGGCCAGCGCGCCCTCGGCCAGCCGGCGGTAGGTGGTGATCTTGCCGCCGAAGACGTTGAGCAGCGGCGCCCCGCCCGCCTCGCCGTCCTGCAGGCTGAGGACATAGTCCCGCGTCGCCGCCGTGGCCGATTTCGCGCCGTCGTCGTAAAGCGGCCGCACCCCGGAATAGGTCCAGACCACCTGATCGGGCGTCACCGGCCGGGCGAAATAGCGGCTGGCGAAGGCGCAAAGGTAATCGCGCTCTTCCTCGGTGCAGCGCGCCTCGCCGGGGGGACCGCGATGGTCCATGTCGGTGGTGCCGATCAGGGTGAAATCCTCTTCGAAGGGGATCGCGAAGATGATCCGCCCGTCCGTGCCCTGGAAGAAATAGCAGCGGTCGTGGTCGTAAAGCCGCGGCACGACGATGTGGCTGCCGCGCACCAGCCGCACCCCTTCGACCGAGGGGATATGCGCGACGTTGCGGATCACGTCCTCGACCCATGGCCCGCCGGCATTGACCAGCGCGCGGGCGTAGTGGATGCGCGTGCCCCCCGCCCCCTCGGTGGTGATGCGCCACAGCCCGTCCGCGCGCTCGGCATGGGTGACGCGGGTGCGGGTCAGGATGGTGGCGCCGCGGGCCTGCGCGTCGCGGGCGTTCAGCACCACCAGCCGCGAATCCTGTACCCAGCAGTCGGAATATTCCCAGCCCCGCCGGAAGCCCGGCTTCAGCGGCCGGCCCAGCGGGTCGCGGGACAGGTCCAGCCGCCTGGTCCCCGGCAGGATCCTGCGGCCGCCCAGATTGTCGTAAAGGAACAGCCCCAGCCGGATCAGCCAGGCCGGGCGGCGGCCGCGCAGCCAGGGCATCGCCAGCGACAGGATGCGCGAGGTCGGCGTGTCGGCCTCGAAGCGCATGTCGGGCGACCAGGGCAACACGAAACGCATCGGCCAGGAGATATGCGGCATCGCGGCCAGCAGCGTCTCGCGTTCCTCCAGCGCCTCGCGCACCAGCCGGAACTCGAAGAACTCCAGGTAGCGCAGCCCGCCATGGAACAGCTTGGTCGAGGCCGATGAGGTCGCCTGCGCCAGGTCGCCCATCTCGGCCAGCGTGACCGCAAGCCCGCGCCCCGCCGCATCCCGCGCGATGCCGCAGCCGTTGATTCCTCCGCCGATGATGAAAAGGTCGGCCTGGGGCCGCACTGGTGCCGACACGCCGATCCCTCCCCGTCGCTGCGCGTCCGTCGATAGCCGAAAGGTGTAACGGCTTCGTGACCCCGGTCAAGCGAAAATTTTCGTTTATGATCGCTTTTGGAAAAAACGAATGAACATGCGCGGCATTGCAGCATGATCCGCAGGAAAACAGTGCAGATGCAGCAAGAAACCCAGGACAGGATGCGCGGTTTTTCTTGCGCCGCAAGAACGGCGAGCCGCCGTCAAGGCCAAAATCGAACTAAAACGAACATTCGGAAGCGCCGAGAGCGCGGCAACCGCAGGTAGAAAGGCATTTCCACGCCGCCGCGCAGCCATCCGCGACTGCCCGCCGTTGCCGCAATGCAGCAATTTCGCCGTCCATGCGGCAAAGGGACGCCGTTTCCGCCGCGCCGGGCTTGGTCTCGGCGGGAAAATCTGGCAAGGACGGCGCATCCTAAGAACAAGGGCCATCCAGATGAACAGCCAATCCGTCATACATACCGGGGGTCAGGTGGCCACGCTGACCCATCTTCAAAGGCTTGAAGCCGAAAGCATCCAGATCATGCGCGAGGTCGTGGCGGCGGCCGACAACCCGGTGATGCTCTATTCGGTCGGCAAGGATTCGGCCTGCATGCTGCATCTGGCGAAGAAGGCGTTCTACCCGGCCCCGCCGCCCTTCCCGCTGCTGCATGTCGACACCACCTGGAAATTCCGCGCCATGTACGAGCTGCGCGACCGCGCCGCGGCGCAGGCGGGCATGGAGCTGATCGTCCACCACAATCCCGAGGCGATGGAAAAGGGCATCAACCCCTTCGACCACGGCAGCCTGCATACGGACATGTGGAAGACCGACGGGCTGAAGCAGGCGCTGACCAAGTTCAATTTCGACGTGGCCTTCGGCGGCGCGCGCCGCGACGAGGAAAAGTCGCGCGCCAAGGAACGGGTGTTCTCGTTCCGCTCGGCCAACCACCGCTGGGATCCCAAGAACCAGCGCCCCGAGCTGTGGAAGCTCTACAACACCCGCAAGGGCAAGGGCGAATCGATCCGGGTCTTCCCGCTGTCGAACTGGACCGAGCTGGACATCTGGCAGTATATCCACCTGGAAAACATCGACATCGTGCCGCTGTATTTCTCGGACCTGCGGCCGGTGGTGGAACGCGACGGCCTGCTCATCATGGTCGACGACGACCGCTTCCGCCTGCGCGAGGGCGAGCAGCCGATGATGAAATCCGTGCGCTTCCGCACGCTGGGCTGCTATCCGCTGACCGGCGCGGTGGAATCGAACGCCAAGACCCTGCCCGAGGTCATCCAGGAAATGCTGCTGACCACCACGTCCGAGCGGCAGGGCCGCGCCATCGACCACGACCAGTCGGCCTCGATGGAGAAGAAGAAGCAAGAGGGGTATTTCTGAGATGAACCACGAGATGAAAAGCCCCGTCTATGTCACGGACACGCTGATCTCCCAGGATATCGACGCCTATCTGCTGAAGCACCAGCACAAGACCATGCTGCGCTTCATCACCTGCGGCTCGGTCGACGACGGCAAGTCCACGCTGATCGGCCGGCTGCTCTATGACAGCAAGATGATCTTCGAGGACCAACTGGCGAGCCTGGAAAGCGATTCCAAGGTCGTGGGCACCCAGGGCGGCGAGATCGACTTCGCCCTGCTGGTCGACGGCCTGGCGGCGGAACGCGAACAGGGCATCACCATCGACGTGGCCTATCGCTTCTTTGCCACCGACAAGCGCAAGTTCATCGTCGCCGACACGCCCGGCCACGAGCAATATACCCGCAACATGGTCACCGGCGCCTCGACCGCCGACCTTGCCGTGATCCTGATCGACGCGCGCCAGGGCGTGCTGACCCAGACCCGGCGGCACAGCTACCTGGTGAACCTGCTGGGCATCCAGAACGTGGTGCTGGCGGTGAACAAGATGGACCTGGTCGATTACTCGGCCGAGCGGTTCTACGACATCGTCGCGGATTATTCGCATTTCGCCAAGCAGATCGGCATGGACAGCTTCCTGCCGATCCCGATCTCGGGGCTCAAGGGCGACAATATCGTCGAGAAAAGCCCGAACATGCATTGGTACCAGGGCCCGACGCTGCTGGGCCACCTGGAAGAGGCGCCGGTCAGCGACACCCGCATGCTGGACCAGCCCTTCCGCATGGCGGTGCAATGGGTGAACCGGCCGAACCTGGACTTCCGCGGCTTTGCCGGCCAGATCGGCGCGGGCATGGTGCGGCCGGGCGACGCCATCCGGGTGCTGCCCTCGGGCAAGACCACCACGGTCAAGTCGATCGTCACCTATGACGGCGACCTGGACCTGGCCGTCGCCGGCCAGTCGGTGACGCTGACCTTCGCCGACGAGATCGACTGCTCGCGCGGCGATATGATCGTGCAATCCGACCAGCCCTGCGAGGTCGCCGACCAGTTCGAGGCGACGGTGGTCTGGATGGCCGAGCAGGAGATGCTGCCGGGCCGCCCCTACCTGCTGAAGATCGGCACCCAGACCGTCACCGCGACCGTGACCGAGCCCAAGTATGAGGTCAACGTCAACACGCTGGAGCATCTGGCCAGCAAGACGCTGGGGCTGAATGCCATCGGGGTGGTCAATATCTCGACCGACCGGCCGATCCCGTTCGAGGCCTACGCCCAGAACCCCGACCTGGGCGGCTTCATCCTGATCGACCGCATGACCAATGCCACGGTGGCGGCGGGCATGATCCATTTCGCGCTGCGCCGGTCGCAGAACATCCACTGGCAGGCGCTGGACGTGAACCGCGATGCCCATGCGGCGCTGAAGAACCAGAAGCCCGCCGTGGTCTGGTTCACCGGCCTGTCGGGCTCGGGCAAGTCCACCATCGCCAATATCGTCGAGAAGAAGCTGCATGCCCTGGGCAAGCACACCTTCCTGCTGGACGGCGACAACATCCGCCACGGGCTGAACCGCGACCTGGGCTTTACCGATGCCGACCGGGTGGAAAACATCCGCCGCGTGGGCGAGGTGGCGCGGCTGATGACCGATGCCGGGCTGATCGTGCTGACCGCCTTCATCTCGCCCTTCCGCTCGGAACGGCAGATGGTGCGCGACCTGATGGCGCCGGGCGAGTTCGTCGAGGTCTTCGTCGACACGCCCCTGGAGGTGGCCGAGGCGCGCGACGTCAAGGGCCTGTACAAAAAGGCGCGGTCGGGCCAGCTGAAGAACTTCACCGGCATCGACAGCCCCTATGAGCAGCCGCAGAACGCCGAGCTGACCGTGAACACGGTCGAGCTGACGCCCGAGGACGCGGCCGAGCGCATCGTGCAATACGTGCTGCGCGAGATGAGCTGACGCCCCGCCCCTTCGCGGATGAGACAAAAGAACGGCGGCCGGGTTGCGGCCGCCGTTCGCATGTCGGGGTCGGGCTTTTCCTAGCGGCGGCGCTAGGCCCTGTCCGCCAGCGCCCGCGGCCTTGGCCCGCCGGTGGCCCAGTCGAGCAATTCGGCCGTATGGACGACCGGCACCCCGGTGCCCGAGCCGATCTGCATCATGCAGCCGATATTGCCGGCGCTGATCACCTGCGGGGTCAGCGCCTCCAGCGTCTCGACCTTGCGGCGCTTCAGCTCGGCCGAGATCGCCGGCTGCATCAGGTTGTAGGTGCCGGCCGAGCCGCAGCAGATATGCGCGTCCCTGGGCTCCAGCACGGTAAAGCCGGCAGCGGCCAGCAATTCCTTGGGCGCGCTGCGGATCTGCTGGCCGTGCTGCAACGAACAGGCGGCGTGATAGCCGACGCGCAGCGGCTCGGCATGGCCGGGCTCGCGCAAGCCCAGCTCGGCCATGACCTCGGTGATGTCCTTGGCCAGGCCGGCCACCCGCGCGGCATCCGCGGCCAGCGGATCATGCGCGAACATGTGCCCGTAGTCCTTGACCGTGGTGCCGCAGCCCGAGGTGTTGATGACCACCGCGTCCAGCCCCTCGCCCGCGATCTCGGCCATCAGCGCACGGATATTGGCGGCGGCCATGGCGTGGCTTTCGTCGGTCTTGCCCATGTGATGGGTCAGTGCGCCGCAGCAGCCCAGGCCGCGCGGGATCACCACCTCGCAGCCATGCCGGCGCAGAAGCCGGATGGTCGCGTCGTTGATGTCGGTGTTCAGCGCCCTTTGCGCGCAGCCGACCAGCAGCGCCACCCGCTTGCGGCGCGGCCCCTCGGCGGCAAAGACCTGCGGGCGGTCGTTCAGGCTGGGCGGCGGGATGTCGCGCGGCGCCATGTCCAGCATCGCCCGCAGCCGCGCATCCGGCAGCAGCCGGCGAAAGGGCCGCGCGATCTTCGCGCCCATCAGCGCCAGTCGGAAGCGCCCCGGATAGGGCAGGATGCGCGCCAAGAGCCAGCGCAGCGCCCGCTCGCCCAGGGGGCGGCGATAGGTCTTTTCGATATATTCGCGGGCGTGATCGACCAGGTGCATGTAATGCACGCCCGAGGGGCAGGTGGTCATGCAGGAAAGGCAGCTGAGGCAGCGGTCGATGTGGCCGACGGTCTTGGCATCGGGGATCTTGCCGTTCTCCAGCATGTCCTTGATCAGGTAGATGCGGCCGCGCGGGCTGTCCAGCTCGTCGCCCAGCACCTTGTAGGTCGGGCAGGTCGCGGTGCAGAAGCCGCAATGGACGCAGCTGCGCAGGATCTCGTTGGCGCGGGCCGTGCCGGGGTCGGCCAATTGCCGAGGCGTGAAATTGGTCTGCATGTCAGCTGTCCATCAGGCCGGGATTGAGGATGCCGGCGGGGTCGAACCTGTGGCGCAACCCGGCCGAGAGCCGGGCGACGGCCGGGGCCTCGGGCGGAAAGGCCGGGCCGTCCAGCCCGCCGCGCCGGACCAGCGTGGCATGGGGGGCGACCTGCCGCACCGCCTGGGCCGTCCCCGGCCCGCAATACCAGACGAGCCCGCCGCCCCAGTCGAGCGACGCCTCGCCCCCCAGCGCCTGCAAGGCCCGCGCCGCGGCCGGGGCGTCGCTGGGCTTGACCAGCACCCGCCAGAGTGGCGCGTCCGCGCCGGCGAAATGCGCCAGGTCGCGCAGCTCGGGCCACAGGGCCAGGGTGGCGGCATCGTCCAGCACCTCGGCCTCGCGCGGTGCCAGCAGCGCCAGCAGCCGGTCGCGGCGATAGGTCATCTGCGGCCCCAGCCCCTCGACCCGCAGCCAGGCCGAGCCGTCGCGGAAGGCGGCGCCCGAGACCTCGAAAGGCGTCGCCAGCGCGGCCGAGAAGATCGCCACCGCCTCTTCGACCGTGACGCCGTGAAAGCCCAGCGTGCAGCGGTCGGGCAGGTGCGGCAGGGTCTTCAGCGCCACCTCGGTCAGCACGCCCAGCGTGCCATGCGCGCCGCAAAAGAGCTTGCCCAGGTCGAGGCCGGTCACGTTCTTCATCACCCGGCCGCCGTTCTTCAGCACCCGGCCCTGGCCGTCGACGAAGCGCACCCCCAGCAGATGGTCGCGGCAGGCCCCGGCCAGCAGCCGGCGCGGGCCGCTGGCATTGGCCGCGACCACGCCGCCGATGGTCGGCGTGCCGTTACGGCCCAGCACGCCGCGCATGTCGGCGGGCTCGAAGGCCAGCGCCTGGCCCTCGGCGGCCAGCATGGCCCGGATCTGGTCCAGGGGCGTGCCGGCGCGGGCGATCAGCGTCATCTCGCCCGGCTCATAGGTCACGACGCCGCCGATCGCGGCAGTGGACAGCAGCTCGCCCGGCACGGCGCCGGTCTCGACCCGCGTGCCGCCGCCAGCGATGCGCAGGGGCAGACGGGCGGCGAAACGCTCGGCGATCAGGGCGGCAAGCTCGGCCTCGCTGGCGGGGCTCAGCCCCGCGCCGCTGGGGTTGTCGGGGGTCATCGGGCGGCTGCCTCCTCGCGCCAGGGCTGGCTTGCGTCCAGCGGAAAGACCTTGGCCGGGTTGAGCAGCCAGCGCGGGTCGAAAGCGTCCTTGACCGCCATCTGGATCTCCAGGTCGGGGCCGTCATATTGCTTGCCCATCAGGTCGCGCTTTTCGATGCCCACGCCATGCTCGCCGGTCAGGCAGCCGCCGACATCGACGCAAAGCCGCAGGATGTCGTTGCCGAAAGCCTCGGCCCGCTCCAGGTCGCCGGGCTTGTTGGCGTTGAACAGGATCAGCGGGTGCATGTTGCCGTCGCCGGCATGGAAGACATTCGCGACCTCCAGCCCGTGCTGGCGCGAAAGCTCGCCGATCATCTTCAGCGTATAGGGCAGCTGGCCCACCGGCACGGTGCCGTCCAGGCAGATATAGTCGCCCAGCCGGCCCATGGCGCCAAAGGCCGACTTGCGGCCCTTCCAGATCGCCATGGCTTCGTCGGCATTGCGGCTTTCGCGGAACTCGACCGGGTTCAGGGCACCCGCGATCTCGCGGATGCGGGCGATCTGGTGGTCGATCTCGGCCGGCGAGCCCTCGACCTCGACGATCAGCACCGCGGCGCAATCGGGATAGCCGGCATGGGCAAAGGCCTCGACCGCGCGCAGGCAGACGTCGTCCATGTATTCGATGGCGACCGGCAGCACGCCCGAGCGGATGATGCGCGCCACGCATTCGCCGGCCACCTCGGCGCCGTCGAATCCGATCAGCACCGGGCGCGCACCCTCGGGGCGCGGCAGGATGCGCAAGGTGGCCTCGGTCACGATGCCCAGCTGCCCTTCCGAGCCGCAGATCAGCCCCATCAGGTCCAGGCCCATCGGCCCCATCTCGGGCCCGCCCAGCTCGACCACCTCGCCGGTGGTCAGCACCACGGTGGCGCCCATCAGGTTATTGGTGGTGACGCCGTATTTCAGGCAATGCGCCCCGCCCGAGTTCATCGCGATATTGCCGGCGATGGTGCAGGCCAGCTGCGAGGACGGGTCGGGCGCATAGAAGAAGCCATGCGGCTCCAACTCGGCGCTGACCGACAGGTTGGTCACGCCGGTCTGCACGCGAATGATGCGGTTCGCGGTGTCGATCTCCAGCACCTCGCGCAGGCGCAGGGTGGCGATGATGACCGAATCGGCCGTGGGCAGCGCGCCCCCGGCCAGCGAGGTTCCCGCACCGCGCGGCACCACCGGCACCCGCATCTCGTGGCAGATGCGCATGGCGGCCGCGACTTCCTCGGTCGTGCGCGGCAGCACCACGGCCAGCGGCGGGCAGCGATAGGCGGTCAGCGCGTCGCATTCATAGGCCCGCGTCTCCTCGGGGTCCGAGATCACGGCATCCGCGGGCAGGACGTCGCGCAGGGCGGCGACGATCTGCGGCGCGCGCGCAAGGATGGCCGCATCGGGGCTGGGCATGGCGATACCGGACAAGCTCTCCTCCCTTGGTGGCGGGGCCGTCCTCTGCCCCTGCATTCTTGGTATAATTTTCAGACCACATTCGTCAATCGGTATTTTTCTGGACCAATGCGCCGGATTTGTGCTTACATGGCAGCGATCCGACAAAATCGCACGAGCGCCCATGACCAACGCTTCCGTAAAATCCGAACGCGCCGCCGAGGCCGTGGCCCAGCATCTCGAATCGCTGATCCTTGAGGGCTCGCTGCGCCCCGACGAGCGGCTCTTGCCCGAGCGCGAGCTGGCCGAGCGGCTGAACGTCTCGCGCTCGACCCTGCGCAACGGGCTGAAGATCCTGGAGGAACGCGGGCTGCTGACCAGCGCCGGCGGGCGCGGCAGCCGGGTGGCGGCCCTGGGCAGCGCGGCGATCACCGATCCGCTGATCGCCATGCTGGCCCGCCATGCCGAGGCGGCGGACGATTACCTGGAGTTCCGCGGCATCGTCGAAAGCGCGGCCGCCGGGCTGGCCGCGCAGCGCGCCACCGAGATCGAGCTGGCGCGCATCCGCGACTGCCTTGGCCGCATCGACCGCGCCCATGCCCGCGCCGATACCGGCGAGGAGGCCGAGGCGGATGCCGAGTTGCATCTGCTGATCTATGAGGCGAGCCATAACCTGACGCTCTTGCAGATCATGCAGGCGCTGGCGGGCGTGCTGCGTTCGGACGTGATCCAGAACCGCAGCCGGCTGTTCGCGGTGCCGGCCATCCGCGAATTGCTGCGCCAGCAGCACCGCGCCATCGCCGAGGCGATCCTTGCCCGCGATGCCGAGGCCGCCCGGCAGGCAGCGGGCGAGCATATCGGCTATCTGCGCCAGGCCAGCCGCGAGATCCGCGAGGCCGAGGCGCGGCTGGACCTGTCGCTGCGCCGGCTGAACGGCGGCGGCGCCGGCACGCGCGCGGCCGGCGCCAGATCATCCGCCCCCGCCGCAGGGGGCTAGGGGCGAAAGGGCCGGGTTCCGGCCCTTTTATCCCCGCTCAGTCCAGGCTGACATTGGCGTCGCGGACCACCGGCTCCCATTTCGCCATCTCGGCCTTGACATGCTCGGCCAGCTCCTCGGGGGTCGAGGCGACGATGGTGGCCGAGAACTCCTTCATCCGCTCGGCCACCGCCGGGTCGGCCATGGCGGCCAGCGCGGCCTTGTTCAGCGCCTCGACCGCCTCGGGCGGCGTGCCGGCGGGGGCGAAAAGCGCGTTCCAGGTATAGGTTTCGTATCCCGGCAGGGTCTCGGCGATGGCCGGGATGTCGGGGAAGCTGGGCGCGCGTTCGGCGGTGGTCACGCCAAGCGCCCGCAGCTTGCCCGAGGCGATATGCCCCGAGGCCGAGGGCAGGTTGTCGAAGATGATCGGCACCTGGTTGCCCAGAACGTCGGTCAGCGCCGGGCCCGAGCCCTTGTAGGGGATATGGGTGATGTCCACCCCGGCCATGGCCTTGAACAGCTCGCCCGACAGGTGCAGCGGCGTGCCGTTGCCTGACGAGGCATAGGCCAGCGGCTCGGCCTTGGCGAGGTCGATCAGTTCCTGCACCGTGTTCACCGGCAGCTCCGGGTTCACCGCCAGCACGTTCGGCACCAGCACCAACAGCGACACCGGCGCGAAATCCGCGACCGGGTCGTAGGGTTTTTGCTTCAGGATCAGCGGGTTCAGCGCATGGGTGGCGACGGTGGCCATCAGGATCGTGTAGCCGTCGGGATCGGCCTTGGCGACCTGGCCCGCGCCCAGGCTGCCGCCGGCGCCGCCGACGTTCTGCACGATGACCTGCTGGCCCAGCTCCTGGCTCATCCGTTCGGCGACGATGCGCCCGACCACGTCGGTCGAGCCGCCGGCGGCAAAGGGGATGACCAGGGTGATCGGGCGATCCGGGTATTCGGCGGCGGCGGCGCCGGCCAGGCCAAGCGCCATGGCGGCGCCCAGCAGCAGGCGGCGGGTGATGGATGCGGTCATGGTTTCCTCCCAGTTGAATGTTCAGGCGTCGCTTTCGGTAAAGACCTCGTCCCGGCGCTTGCGGATCTGCGGCATGAAGACCAGCACCAGAACGATCAGCGACATCACCAGCAGGGTGGCGCTGATCGGGCGGGTCAGGAAGGTCGTGGGATCGCCGCGCGACAGGATCATCGCCCGGCGCAGGTTTTCCTCCAGCAGCGGGCCCAGGACAAAGCCCAGCAGCAGCGGCGCCGGCTCGCAGCGCAGCTTGGACATGACATAGCCAAGCAGGCCGAAGAAGGCGACAGCGAACAGGTCGTAGCTGTTCGAGTTCACCGAATAGACCCCGATCGAGCACATGGCCATGATGATCGGGAACAGCACGTAATAGGGCACGCTCAGCAGCTTGACCCACAGCCCGATCAGCGGCAGGTTCAGCACCACCAGCATCAGGTTGCCGATCCACATGCTGGCCACGATGCCCCAGAACAGCGCGGGCTGTTCGCTGACCACGTTCGGCCCCGGCACGATGCCCTGGATGATCATGGCGCCGATCATCAGCGCCATCACCGGGTTCGCCGGAATCCCCAGCGTCAAGAGCGGGATGAAGCTGGTCTGCGCCCCGGCATTGTTGGCGCTCTCCGGCCCGGCGACGCCGGCCAGCGCGCCCTTGCCGAACTCCTCGGGGTGGCGGGAGACCTTCTTCTCGATCGTGTAGCTGGCGAAACTGGCCAGGATCGCCCCGCCCCCCGGCAGGATGCCCAGGATCGAGCCGATGCCGGTGCCGCGCAGGACGGGGCCGATCATCTGGCGCAGCTCCTCGCGCGTCGGGAACAGCCGGTTGATGTTCTTGGTCATGACCTGGCGGTCATGCTCGTCCTCGAGGTTGCGCAGGATCTCGGCGATGCCGAAGACCCCCACGGCGACGGCGACGAAGTTCAGCCCGTCGGCGAATTGCGTGATCCCCAGGGTGAAGCGCGGCGCGCCGGTATAGATGTCGGTGCCGACCATGCCCAGAAGCAGGCCCAGCACCACCATGGCCAGCGCCTTGAGAACCGAGCCATGCGCCAGCGCCACCGACATCACCAGGCCCAGCACCATCAGGCTGAAATACTCGGCCGCGCCGAATTTCAGCGCCACCGCGGTCAGCGGCGGGGCGAACAGCGCCACCAGGAAGGTCGAGACCGAGCCGGCGAAGAACGACCCCAGCGCCGCCAGCGCCAGCGCAGTGCCGGCCTTGCCCTTGCGGGCCATCTGGTAGCCGTCGATGGCGGTGACGGCCGACGAGCTTTCGCCCGGCATGTTGATCAGGATCGCCGTGGTCGAGCCGCCGTATTGCGCGCCGTAATAGATGCCGGCCAGCATGATGAGCGAGCTGACGGGCTCCAGCTGGAAGGTGATCGGCAAGAGCATGGCGATGGTCGCCGTGGCGCCGATGCCGGGCAGCACGCCGATCAGCGTGCCGAGCAGCACCCCGATCAGGCAGAAGGCCAGGTTCTCCAGCGAGGAGGCGACCGAAAAGCCAAGGGCGAGATTGCTGAAAAGTTCCATCGCGCCCTCACATGCCCAGCCAGGGGCCGAAGCGCCGGAAGGGCAGGCCAAGGCCGTAGCTGAAGATCAGCGTGGACAGGATCGTCACCGCCACCGCCAGGATCAGCGCCGCCAGCGGCCGCATGCGCATCGAGGCCTGCGAGGCGATCAGCGTGGTGAAGAACAGCGCCGGCACGAAGCCGAGGCCGCGCACCGTCAGGCCAAAGAAGATCGGCGCCGGCAGGATGAACAGCAGCCCGCGCCAGGCGACCTTGCCGAAGGGCTCGTCATCCTCGCGCCCGAAGGATCTCAGCAGGATGATCAGCCCCAGAACGAACAGAAGGCCGGACAGGACCATCGGGAAATATCCCGGCCCCATCCGCAGCGAAGTGCCGATTTCCAGCCCGGCCGTGTGCCAGCCGAAGAATGCCGCCGCCGCCATCATCGAAAGCCCGGCGACGATGTCGGTGGTATCCTTGGGTTTTGCGGACATGCGTTCCTCCCCCCGAGTGACGGGCCCCGCCGCAAGGGACGGGGCCGCTTTCCGTTTCAGTCGGCATAGACGCCGGCGGCCTCGATCACCGGCTTCCAGCGGGCGATCTCGGATTCCAGCTTGGCCTTGAGCGCGGCCGGCGTGGCGTTTTCCGCCGGCTCGGGCGCGGTGCCCAGGTCGGCCATCGCCTTGGCGACGCCCTCGTCGGCCAGCGCGACCTGCAGGGCCTGCGACAGCCGCTCGGTCACTTCGGCCGGCGTGCCCTTGGGGGCATAGATGCCGTGCCAGATGCCGAATTCCATCGTCTCGACCCCGCCTTCCTTGGCGGTGGGCAGGTCGGGGAACAGCTCCAGCCGCTCGGGCGAGGTCACGGCATAGGCCTTGATCGTGCCGCCCTTGATCTGCTGGGTGGTGTTGGTGGTCTGGTCGCACATGATGTCGGTCTGCCCGCCCAGCAGGTCGGTCATCGCCGGACCGGTGCCCTTGTAGGGCACCGTCACCAAGGGCGCCTCCAGCGCCTGCATCAGCAGCATGCCGCACAGGTGGCTGGCCGCGCCGATGCCGGCATTGGCCAGCGTCAGCTGGTCGGCATTGGCCTTGACGTAGTCCTTGAAGGCGGTGAAATCGGCCGGCTCGAAATCCTTGCGCGCCGTCACCACCATCGGCACCTCGGTCACCAGCCCGACATATTCGAAGGCGTTCAGCGTGTCATAGGCCAGGTTGCGGTAAAGCGTGGCCGAGGTCGCCATGCCGATATGGTGCAAAAGCACCGTATAGCCGTCCGGATCGGCCTTGGCGACATTGGCCGCGCCCAGGGTGCCGCCGGCGCCGCCGATATTCTCGACGATGATCTGCTGGCCCAGGTCGGCCGACATGCGCTCGGCCACCATGCGCGCGACCGTATCGGTCGGACCGCCAGCCGAGAACGGCACGACCATGGTGATCTGGCGGTGCGGCCAGTCCTGCGCAAAGGCCGGCGCGGCCAGCAATGTCGCGGCGCAAAGCGCGCCCAGAAGCTTCGGATAAGCCATGTTCCCTCCCCAAGGATATTCCGGCCGGCGCCTTGCCCGGCGCGGCCACCGGGTGAAGCCTGCGGCGGGCCGGACCGCGGCACAAATCAAAAACGCAGCCCATGCGGCGCATATTGCCGCAATGCGCCGGAAATGGGTGGAAAGGGGAACATCGCCCGGCAGGAATGGGTGGATTTCCACCCATTTTTCGCTCAGCCCGTCTCGTCCTCGGGCGCATCCAGGATCAGCCGGCGGTCTAGCCCGTATTTCTGCATCTTCTCGTAGAGCGTCTTGCGCGAGATCCCCAGCGTCTCGTAGACCGGGCGCAGCTTGCCGTCATGGGCGGCGATGGCGCCGGCGATCAGGCTGCGCTCGAAGGCGGCCACGCGGTCGGCCAGGCGCGCGCCCTGCACCGGGCCAAGCTCAACCCCTTCCAGCCCCAGCACGAAACGCTCGGCCAGGTTGCGCAATTCGCGCACGTTGCCCGGCCATTCCCGCGCGGCCAGGCCGGACAGGAAGGCGGCGGGGGCCTGGCGCTCGGGCAGGTTGTGGCGGGCGGCGGCCTCGCGCAGGAGCTGCAGGAACAGCAGCGGAATGTCCTCGCGCCGGGCGGAAAGCGGCGGGACGTGCAGCACGGCGACATTCAGCCGCCAGAACAGATCCTCGCGAAAGCGGCCCTGCGCGACCAGCCCCTCCAGATCGGCCTTGCTGACGGCGATGAAGCGCACGTCCAGCGCCACCGGGTCGTTCGAGCCGAGCCGGGTGATCGTGCGTTCCTGCAGCACCCGCAGCAGCTTGGCCTGCAATTCCAGCGGCATCGAGCCGATCTCGTCCAGCAGCACCGTGCCGCCGCGCGCATGTTCGAACTTGCCATAGCGCGGGCGCAGCGCGCCGGGAAAGGCGCCGGCCTCGTGGCCGAACAGCTCGGATTCGATCAGCGCCTCGGGCAGGGCGGCGCAGTTGATGGCGATGAAGGGCCGCCCGGCGCGGGCCGAGATGTCGTGCAGCGTGCGCGCCACCACCTCCTTGCCGGCGCCGGTCGGGCCGATCACCAGCGCATCGGCGTCCGAGGCGCCGATGGCGCGCAGCCGATAGCGCAGGTCGACCATGACCTGGGTGCGGCCGGGCAGCCGCGCCTCGACATCGTCGCGCTTGCCGGCGACGGCGCGCAGGCGGCGGTTTTCCAGCACCAGCCCGCGATGGTCGATGGCGCGGCGGATCACCGTGGCCAGTTCCTGCACCACGAAGGGCTTTTCGATGAAGTCATAGGCGCCGCCGCGGATCGCCTCGACCGCCAGCGGCACCTCGGCATGGCCGGTGACCAGGATCACCGGGATCTCGGGATCGACCTCGTGCAGCCGGCCCAGCAGGGTCATGCCGTCCATGCCCGGCATGCGGATGTCGCTGACCACCGCGCCGGCAAAGCCCGGCCCGGCCAGCGCCAGCGCCTCCTCGCCCGAGGCCAGCGGCTCGACGGCGAAACCCGCCAGTTCCAGCGCCTGGGCGGTCGAGCTGCGCATCTGCTCGTCATCCTCGACCAGAAGCACGCGCCGGGTCATGCGGCGGCCTCGGCAGCCGCGGCGGCGGGCAGGGTCACGCAGAACTCGGCGCCGGGGTCCATGTTGCGGCAGGCGATCTCGCCGCCGAAATCGCGCACGATATTGGCGGTGATCGACAGGCCCAGGCCCAGCCCCGCCCCCATGCCCTTGGTGGTGAAGAACGGGTCGAAGATGCGCGCGGCGATGGCCGCGGGCACACCGGGGCCGCGGTCGCGCACCCGGATGGCGATACGGCCCGCCTCGGCCCGCGCCGACAGCGTGATGCGGCGGTCCGCCCCGCCCTCGACCGCATCGGCGGCATTGGTGATCAGGTTCACCAGCACCTGCTGCAGGCGCGTCGGCCCCGCCCGCAGCGGCGGCAGGTCGGGCGGCACGTCCAGCTCCAGCACCGCGCCGCTGCTGGCCAGCCGGGCGGCGACGATGGTGCGGGTCTCGTCCAGCAGCCCGGCCAGCGCCACCGCGCCCAGCCGGTCGTCGGGCTTTCGCGCGGCATGGCGCAGGTGCTTGCCGATGGCGGCCATGCGGTCCACCAGCGCCAGGATCTGGGCGATGTTTTCGCGCGCGCGGGCCAGGTCGCCGCGCTCGATCAGGATGGCGGCGCTGTCGGCATAGTTGCGCGCCGCCGCCAGCGGCTGGTTGATCTCGTGCGAGAGCGAGGCCGACATCTGCCCCAGCGCCGCCAGCTTGCCGACCTGCACCAGGCTGGCCTGGGCGGCGCGCAGCTCGGCCTCGGTGGCGCGGCGCTCGGCGATCTCCTGCTCCAGCTGGCTGTTGACCCGCGCCAGGTCGGCGGTGCGCTCGACCACGCGGCGCTCCAGCTCGGCGGTGGCGGCCAGGCGGTCGGCGATCCGCGCCCGGCGCTGGCGCCACATCATCAGCCCGATGCCGGCGACGGCGATCAGCAGCGCCAGGCTCAGCACCGCCAGCCGCGCCTCGGCCCTCAAGTCGGCGCTGTCCAGCAGCACATGCACGGTCCAGCCCGCCCCCGGCATGTCCTCGGAGGCGGCGATATAGTCGTGGCTGCGCGCCTCCTCGCCGCCAAGCGCGGGCGGCAGGCGGAACACCGGCGCGCCATGCAGCGCCAGCCGCTGCATCGGCAATTCGGCCAGCGGCGTGCCGGCATAGCGGCGCGAGGATTCGGTGCGCGCCAGCCGCTCGGGCGTCAGCGGCCGGATGCTGTGGTAAAGCCAGCTCGGCTCCGAGGACAGGAAGGCCGTGCCCTCGGGGTCGGTCACCAGCACGCGATACTGGTTGCCGCGCCAGGAGGCCTCGATCCGGTCGACGCCGATCTTGACCGCGACGACGGCGCTGATCCGGCCGGCATCGTCCTCGACCGGGGCCGAGAAGAAATAGCCCCGCACCCCCGAGGTGGTGCCGATGCCGTAGAACCGCCCCTGCCCGCCCGCCATGGCGTCGATGACATAGGGCCGGTAGCTGAAGTTCTGCCCGACGAAGCTGGCCGGGCCCAGGTAGCCGGAATGGGCGATGGTCTCGCCATCGGGCAGGATCAGGTAGATGTCCGAGGCCTGCACCGCCTCGTTCTGCTCGGCCAGCCAGCGGTTCGTCTGCCGGCGCAGCGCGGCATTGCCGGGATCGGCGGCAAGCTGGCGGATCAGGTCCAGGTCGGCGACCAGTTGCGGCACCACCTCGTAGCGCGCCAGGTCGGCGTTGAGCGCGTTCACCGTCAGCCGCAGCGCGGTGGTGGCGCGGGCGTGGCCTTCGCGGAAGTAATGCTGATGCGCCAGCTGCGCCCCCAGCCACAGGACCGCCGCCACGCAGGCCAGGCACAGCGCCAGCGGCCAGCAGCCCGCAACCGGCTTGCGCAAGGCCGGCCCTATCCGCATCTGGACCCGTGCATCCAAGGCATGGCTCCGCCCCCTTCCTTCCTCCGCGGCGGAATCTGACAGCAAGGCCGGCTGCGCGCAACCGGCCTTGCGCCAGGGGTCAGGACAGCGCCCGGCGCGGCGCCGCCCGGCCCGCCAGCGCCGCATAGCCTGCCGCCGCGACCAGGAAGGTCGCCGGCGCCGAAAGCGAGGCCGCCGTGCCGCCGGCGAAATGCAGCGCCAACCCCGCGCCCGAGGCCAGAAGCCAGGCCCCCAGCCCCGCCGGGTTGACCGCGCGCGCCTGCGCCAGATCGGCGTCGCCGGCGCCGCGATCCGTCGCGATATGGACCAGCGCGATGCCGACCCAGGCCACGACGAAGATGCCCTGATAGGCCAGCGCCTGCAGGATATAGGCAAAGACATCGGCCAGCATCAGCGCATAGGTAACGGCGCCGACCACGCAGGCCCAGACCCATTTCGGCAGGTGCAGGCGAAAGACGGTCTGGGCAAAGCTCTCCATGTTCACCGCGGCGAGGTAATAGTTCGCGGTATTGATCCGGGTCTGCGAGATCCAGACGAAGGCGAGGCCCCCCACGCCCATCAGCTGCACCAGCGCGAAGACGACCGAGACCTCGGAAACCCCGCCCTCGGTCGGCAGGCTGGCGGCCAGGAAGATGCCGACCAGCCCGTTGAGCAGGAAGGCCACGGCATAGAAGGGCGCGCCGAAGTTGATGGTGGCGTGGAAACGCGCGTCCTCGGACCGGCCGAAGCGGGCATAGTCATAGGTGAACATCATCAGGATCCAGACGCCCATATAGGCGACGAAGCAATCCCACCAGCCGCCGGCGGGCGCGCCGCCCTGTGGCCCAAGGTTCAGCCAGGCGTCCGAATAGCCGTATTCCGCCACCGCCAGCGCCACCGCCGCGACCAGCCCCAGCAGGTAGAAGGGCAGAAGCACGCCGTTGAACTTGTCCAGCCAGTTCTGGATCGAGCCAAAGATCAGCGCCACCGAATAGACCGCCACCACCAGCGCCGCCAGCGGATAGGAGATGCCGGCATATTCGCGCAGGGCGACGGCGATCACCGAGCCCTCGAACACCGCGTAATAGATCGCGGTGGCAAAGAAGATCAGCGTCGCCACCGCCGCCCCGCTGCGGCCCAGCAGGATGCGCGAGAACAGCGATACGCTGAGCCCGGTGCGGATCGCGTGCCGCACCAGCACCGCGTTCACCGCCGCATAGGCGATGACCGACAGCACCAGCCCGATGATGGCGTTGCGCGCCCCATAGGCCAGCGCCAGCGAGGCGGCGATGACGAGATAGAACATGGCCGAGCAGACCGACCACCAGGCCATGGTCAGGGGCAGCCGGCCCATGCGCTGGTCGCGCGGCACCGGCCGGTCCGAAAATTCCAGTTCTTCCGAATTGTCCAAAGATCCAGCCATGGCTGAAGCTCCCTGCATGATTTTTGTGATTGGATGGGGATGGGCGGGGCCTTGCGCGGCCCCGCCCGGCCTTGGGCCCGGCCTTGGGGTCAGGCCTCGGCCAGCGCCCTGGCCTGCTTGTGCGCCTGCGCCGCGCCGCTGGTCGCGGTCACGACATAGACGCCGTTGCCGTCCAGTTCCGCGACCCAGCCCGGCTCGATGACGATGGTGGTCGTCACCTCCTGGATGACCGCCGGGCCGGTGACGACATCGCCCGCGCCCAGCTTGGCGCCGTCATAGACCGGGGTTTCGTGCTTGCGGCCCGAGGCGTCGAAGATCATCTCGCGCGTGCCCGACAGCGCCGCATGGGCGCCTGCACCCTGCGCGATGCACATCCGCGCCGGACGCTCGACCGCGCCCGAGACGGCGCTTTCCACGTTCACCACCTCGACCGGGCTGTGCGGCTCGGCATAGGTGTAAAGCTCCTCGTGGCGGGCGTGGAAGGCGGCCTTGAGCCGGTCCAGGGCCGCCTCGTCGATCGGGAAGGGATCGACGCTGACCGTGCATTCATGCACCTGCCCGACATAGCGCATGTCGAGGCTGCGGCGGATACCGATCCGGTCGGGGGCGAAATCGTCGGCCATCAGCTCGGCCCGGCCCCTGTCTTCCAGCCGGGCGAAGGTCTGGTCCAGGCGCTTGGCCGCCTCGGCCCCTTCCAGCCGCGCGGCGATGGGGGCCATGTAGTTGTATTTCACGTCCGAGATGATCTGGCCGAAGGCGCAAAGCCCCGAGGCGAGCTTGGAGACCAGCACCTTGCCGATTCCCATCTCGCGGGCGAGCGCGGTGATATGCGCGCCGGTCGCGCCGCCCGCGCAATTCAGCACGAAGTCGCGCGGGTCGTAGCCACGCTCGACCGAGACGCGGCGGATCGCGTTCACCATGTTGTTGTTGACGATGGTGAACATGCCGTAGGCGGCCGTCTCGACGCTGATGCCCAGGGGCTCGGCCAGGTGCTTGCGGATCGCCTCGCGTGCCTTTTCGACGCCGAGCGGCAGGCGGCCGCCGACCAGCCCCTGCGGGTTCAGGTAGCCCAGCACCAGGTTGGCGTCGGTCGTGGTCGGCATCTCGCCGCCCTTGCCGTAGCAGGCCGGGCCGGGCTCGGACCCCGCAGATTGCGGCCCCATCTGCATCAGCCCCATCGAGTCGATCCAGCCGATCGAGCCGCCGCCCGCGCCCAGGGTCTCGACCTGGATCATCGGGATGCCGATGCGATAGCGCAGGAAGTCGATGTTCTTCGAGACATTGGCCTGGCCGTCGCGGGTCAGGGTGATGTCGAAGCTGGTGCCGCCCATGTCGACGGTGATGATGTCCTTCAGGCCGTAGGGCTCGCCCAGGTAAAGCGCCGCCCGCGGCGCCGAGGCCGGGCCCGAGTTGATCGCATAGACCGAACGGTCCGAGACCACCGAGCCCAGCGCCAGCCCGCCGTTCGACTGGAAATAGCGCACCGGCTGGCGCGCGCCGAGGCTTTGGAAATAGCCGTCCACCGCCTGCACGTAGCGCGACAGGATCGGCGCCAGATAGGCGTTCACCACCGCGGTCGAGGTGCGGGTGTATTCGCGCAGCTGCGGATAGAGCTGGCTACCGACGGTCAGCGGCACGCCCGGCATCATCTCGCGCACGATCTGCGCGGCGCGCAATTCGTGATCGGGATGCAGCACGGACCAGACGAAGCTGATCGCGACCGACTGCACGCCTTCGCGCAGGAAATGCCGGCAGGCCTCGCGCAGCTCGTCTTCGTCCAGCGGGGTGTGGACGGCGCCGGTCGAGATCACCCGCTCGCTGATCCCGCGCCGCAGGTAGCGCGGCACCAGCATGGTTGCGGGCGGATAGTCCGGGTCGTAGCGATAGCCGTCCTCCTTGTGGCCGAGGCGGATCTCGATGCTGTCCTCGTGGCCTTTGGTGGCGATCAGGCCGGTCTTGGAGCCGGTATGGGTGATGAGCGCATTGAGCCCGACCGTGGTGCCGTTGATGCAGAGATCGGCGTTCGAGACCAGTTCGCGCGGGGCGATCCCCGTCTCTTCCTCGATCACGGCGAGGCCGTTGCGGATGGCCTGCGTCGGGTCTTGCGGGGTGGAGAGCGCCTTGAAGATGCGCAGCTCTCCCTTGCGGTCGGCGAGGATGAAATCGGTGAAGGTGCCGCCGGCGTCGATGCCGAGGCGATATTGGTGTTTCATGGCGGGTTCCATCTGTGGCTGCGGTCCGCGGGTCCGGAGCCGGGGGCTTCGCGCCCCCGGACCCCCGCGGGGTATTTGGAAAACGGAGAAAGCCTTACGCGGCGCGCAGGCGCGCGGTGGCGGCGTGATCGACGGCGAGGGTCGCGGCATCGGCGATGACGACGCCGTAGTCGAGCCGCGCCCCCTCCAGGCTGACGAGGCCGTTCCTGACATCCTCGACCACCTTCTCGACCGGGCGCTGGTAGGGGTTGCCGTAGCCGCCGCCGCCGGGGTTGCGGTTCGCGGCGCGTTCGCCCGGCTGGATGGTCTCGATGACGTTTTCGGTGATGACCTGCGTCTGGCCATTGCGGGTCACTTCCAGCCGGCCGACCTTGGGCGGGATCAGCGTCGATTTCGCCCCGGCCGCGCCCATGGCCGGGATGCGGCGGCCCTCGCCGAAGGTGACGAGCGTCATCGGGCTGTCCAGCGGCTCGACCTCCCAGCAGGTGCCCGAGCCGCCGCGGAACTGGCCGGCGCCGCCCGAATCCTGCATCAGGGAATAGCGGTGGATGATGATCGGATAGCTGTGCTCCAGCATCTCGATGTCGCCCGAGGTCAGCGCGCCGAAGCAGCATTCCGGCCCGCAGGCGTGCCAGCCGTCCTGGCTGGCCGTGGCCCCCGCCCCCGAGATGATCGAGGCCAGCACCATGGTCACGTATTCCTCGTCATGGCGCTTGTCCCAGCCGGCGATGTTGCAGCCGTTGGCGTGGCCCCAGCTGGCCGAGACCTTGGCGGGTGCGGCCTGTTCGAAGGCCAGCCGCACCGCATCGGTCAGCGTCTCCATCGGCGTCGTGGTGCAGTTCATGTGCGGCGCCGGGGATTTCGCGTTGCAGAGCGTGCCCCTGGGCCCCATGTCGGTGGTCACGCAGCGATAGAGCCCCTCGTTATAGGGCGGCGGCAGCTGCGCGAACATCATCAGCCCCAGGTAGACGCCGGAATGGCTGTTGCCTTCGTAGCTGTTGATGAAATAGGGCACCTGCGGCGGCGAGCTGATGGCGATGTGGCAGCCGTCGCCCTGGATCGTCACCGTGGCGGTGATGTCCATGTCGCCGAAGCCGTGGCCCGCATCCTCGAGCACCGCCGTGCCGGTATAGGTGCCGTCGGGCACCTGGGCGATGAGCTTTCTCATATGCGCCTCGGCCATGTCCAGAAGCTCGGCGATGCAGTCCTGCACCACCTGCTTGCCGTATTTGTCCATCAGCCGGACCAGGTTGCGGGCGCCGACCTGGCAGGCGCCGATCAGGGCGTTGAAGTCGCCCTCCTGGTCGCGGCGGGCGCGCATGTTGGTCAGGATCAGGTTCATCACGTCATGGCGCGGCCTGCCGCGGTCCCAGAGCTTGACCGGCGGGATGCGCAACCCCTCGGCATAGATCTCGGTCGCGTTGGGGTTGTAGCCGGCGGGCACCGGGCCGCCGATATCGGTCAGGTGGCCCTTGCAGACGGTCCAGAACACCAGCTCGCCCTGGTAGAAGACCGGGTAATACATGCAGGTGTCGATGATATGGCTGCCGCCATGGGCCGGGTCGTTGTGCAGGATCAGGTCGCCCTCGTGGATGTCGCCCTGGAAGAACTGCGCCACCGATTTCATCGCCGGGATCAGGCTGCCCAAGTGGATGGGGATGTCCTGGCCTTGCAGGATCATCTCGGGCGTGTGGTTGAAGAGCGCGGTCGAATAGTCATGCGCGAGGTTGAAGACCGAGCTGCGGGCGGTCTGTTCCAGCGTCAGCGTCATCTCGCGCTGCGTGGTCTCCAGCACGCCGCGCACCACCGAAAGCGTGATGGGGTCGGGTTTGGGTCTGGTCATGGCTTTTCCCTGTCTGGGGCCGCATGGGCGCACACGGGCAGGGCAGCCGGGAATCGGCTGGTCACGGTCTTCTCCCTGCGGCGTGCCGCCTGGCGCGGCATCTTTTCGGTCGGACCATGGTGCGGCCTGGGCGGCGGCCGGTCTTGGCGCTGGGTGCGGATAAACTTGTCGCCGGGTGCAGTCCTGCCGATCCAAGCGGCAGGATCGGCCGCCGCGGCGCAGCCTCCTGCCCGCCGCGCCAGTTTTCTTTTGCCCGATTGCTCGCGGCGCGCTACGAATCGCCCAAGCGATGCGGGGAGGCGCATCATGACCCTGGAAAGCTACGGCACGGCCGCCATCGCCCCGCCCGAGCGCGCGGCGCATTGGTCGGCGATCATCGCGGATACCTATTTCCCGCTGCACCTGAGCTATCGCGACCCCGCCACCTTCCAGGGCCGGCTGGAGCGGCGCGGCATGGGGCGGGTGTCGCTGTCGCGGCTGCGCACCGAGCCGGCGCGCTATGAACGGGTGCCCGGCCTGATCCGGCAGGGCGAGGCCGAGGAATACCTGGTCACCATCCCCAGCCTTGCCCCGGTGCTGTTTCGCCAGCTGGGCCGCGACATCACCTGCGCCCCCGGCGGCTTCATCGTCGAGCGCGGCGACGAGCCCTATCGCTTCGCCTATCAGGCGCGCAACGACCTGTTGGTGATGAAGATCGCCCGCGGCGCGCTGGCCGAAAGGCTGCGCCAGCCCGACCGGCTGTGCGCCACGGTCTTCGACGGGCGCGAGGGGCTGGGCGGGCTGTTCGCCGAGACGGTGCGCCGCGCCCATGCCATGCCGGCGGACCCCGCCGCCTCGGAGGTGCTGGGCCGGCAGCTGGTCGAGCTGCTGGCGCTGGCCCTGGACCGGCAGGCGGAGACCGATGCCGGCGCCGCCACGGTGATCCGCGCCGCGCATCTGAAGCGCGCGCAGGACACGATCCTGCGCAACCTGACCGATCCGGCCCTGTCGCCCCAGACAGTGGCGGCGGCCTGCGGCATCTCGAAACGCTATCTGCACGACCTGTTCGGCGATACCGAGACGACGGTCGCACAATTCATCCGCGAGGCGCGGCTGAAGGCGGCGCGGGACATGTTGCAGATGCCGGGCGACCTGTCGCTGGCCGCCATCGCCTATCGCTTCGGCTTCAGCGACCAGGCGCAATTCTCGCGGCTGTTCCGGGCCATGTTCGGCCAGACCCCCAGCAGCTATCGCGCCGCCTGCCGCGCCGGGCGGCAGGGCTAGCCGTTCGGTTTCTGCATCTGGCGGATCGGATCACCGATGAATCGGTGTGGTCCTTGCCGAAGCATTCCCATGGCATGAGGCCGTTCAGCGTCTTGCCCCTGCGGGCAAGGCTGCAGGCTGCGACGAACCGCTCCATTCATTGGCGGGAATCGCCCCATCAGATCATCGGAACAAACACCCAGGGCTCACCCTTGGAACCGCCATTCGCCCTCGCCAAGCGCCGGGGCGGCGCGATCCGTCACCAGCGGGCTGCGTGAGAAGCGCAGCGGGCTGCGCAGCCCGGCGATGCCCTCGGGGGCGATGCGCAGGCCGCGGGCCTGCACCTGCGGTTCGGCCAGGGCCTCGGCCACGTCGTTGACCGGGCCGGCGGGCACCCCCGCCCCCTCCAGCGCGGCGATCAGCGCGCTCCGGGTGAAGCGGCGCGTGGCATCGGCCAAGAGCGGCACCAGTTGCACGCGGTTCGCCACCCGTGCCGGGTTGGTCGCGTAGTCGGGCGCCACGGCCAGGTCGGGCAGGTCCAGCACCCGGCAAAGCGCGGCGAATTGCCGGTCGTTGCCGCAGGCGACGATCAGGTGCCCGTCCGAGGCGGGGAAAAGCTGATAGGGCACGATATTCGGGTGCGCATTGCCCAGCCGGTGCGGCACCGTGCCGCCCAGCAGGTAATTCGTCGCCTGATTGGCCAGCACGGCGACGCCGCAATCCAGCAGCGACAGGTCCAGATGCTGGCCCAGGCCCGAGCGCGCCCGCTCGGCCAGTGCCGCCTGCACGGCGATCACCCCGTAAAGCCCGGTGAAGATGTCGATCCAGGCCACGCCGACCTTCTGCGGCTCGCCCTGCGGATCGCCGGTCAGGTCCATGATGCCCGACATGCCCTGGATCAGGAAATCATAGCCCGGCTGCGCCGCGCGCGGCCCGTCCTGCCCGAAGCCGGTGATCGAGGCATAGACCAGCCGCGGATTGCGCGCCGAAAGCGTCGCGTAGTCCAGCCCGAACTTGCGCAGGCCCCCTAGCTTGAAATTCTCGATCACCACGTCGGCCTGGTCGATCAGCGCCCGCAGCCGCTCCAGGTCGGCGGGATCGTTGAAGTCGCAGGTGACGGAGCGCTTGCCGCGGTTGGCGGCGTGGAAATAGGCCGCGACCCGTTCGGTCGTCCCGTCCGCGCGCGGCCGCTCGATGAAGGGCGGACCCCAGCGGCGGGTGTCGTCGCCCTCGGGCGCCTCGACCTTGATGACCTCGGCGCCCAGATCGGCCAGCGTCTGGCCGATCCACGGGCCGGCCAGGATGCGCGCCAGCTCGACGACGCGCAGCCCCTTCAGCGCCGGCTGATCCATCACGCAAACGCCTGGATGCCGGTCTGCGCCCGGCCCAGGATCAGCGCATGAACGTCATGCGTGCCCTCATAGGTGTTCACCGTTTCCAGATTCTGCGCGTGCCGCATGACGTGATAGCCGATCTGGATGCCGTTGCCGCCATGCATGTCGCGGGCCTGGCGCGCGATCTCCAGCGCCTTGCCGCAATTGTTGCGCTTGACGATGGAAATCATCTCGGGCGCGAACTTGCCCTCGTCGAAAAGCCGCCCGACCCGCAGGCTGGCTTGCAGGCCCAAGGCGATCTCGGTCTGCATGTCGGCCAGCTTTTTCTGGTAAAGCTGCGTCGCGGCCAGCGGGCGGTTGAACTGGTGGCGATCCAGCCCGTATGCCCGTGCGCGGAACCAGCAATCCTCGGCCGCGCCCATGGCGCCCCAGGAAATGCCGTAGCGCGCGCGGTTCAGGCAGCCGAAGGGACCGCCCATGCCCTCGATATTCGGCAGCAGCGCGTCCTCGCCGACCTCGACATTCTCCATCACGATCTCGCCGGTGATCGAGGCGCGCAGCGACAGCTTGCCCTCGATCTTCGGCGCCGAAAGCCCCTTCATGCCCTTGTCCAGCACGAAGCCGCGCACCTTGCCGCCATGCGCCTCGGACTTGGCCCAGACCACGAAGACATCGGCGATGGGCGCGTTCGAGATCCACATCTTGGACCCGTTCAGCACATAGCCGCCCCCGGTCTTGCGGGCCACGGTGCGCATGCCGGCGGGGTCCGAGCCCGCGTCCGGCTCGGTCAGGCCAAAGCAGCCGATGAACTCGCCCGAGGCCAGTTTCGGCAGGTATTTCTGCTTCTGCTCTTCGCTGCCATAGGCCTCGATCGGGAACATCACCAGCGAGCTTTGCACCGAGGCCATCGAACGATAGCCCGAATCGATGCGCTCGATCTCGCGCGCGACCAGCCCATAGGCGACATAAGAGGCACCGACGCCGCCATAGGCTTCGTCCACGGCGACGCCCAGCAGGCCCGAGGCACCCATTTCGCGGAATATCTCGGGATCGGTCTCTTCGTTCAGATAGGCGGCCTCGACGCGCGGTGCCAGCCGGTCGGCGGCGAAGGCCGCGGCACTGTCGCGGATCATCCGCTCTTCCTCGGTCAGTTGGTCGTCGAGCAGGAACGGGTCGGACCACAAGAAAGGGCCGCCCTTGTGCGATTTCGTCGTCACGGTGATGCCTCATGCGCTGATGCTTGTCGGTTCATTCATTACCGCTTTCAAACCGGGCCGGAAAATGGATAATCCTCATTACTTCATGCATGGGATGAATGTTCTTGCGGCAAAGGCGCTTTCTTCCGAACCTCAGCCTGCTGCTGGCCTTCGACGCGGTGATGCGCACCGGCTCGGTCACGGGCGCGGCGCAGGACCTGGGGCTGACGCAAAGCACGGTCAGCCGGCTGCTGCAAAGCCTTGAGGCGCAACTGGGGCAGGAGCTGTTCATCCGCCACAAGAAGCGCCTGGCCCCGACCGAAGCGGCCGAGCGCTATTTCCGCGACATTTCCGCGGCGCTGGACCTGGTCCAGCGCGCCAGCATGTCGCTGATCGCCAATCCCGACGGCGGCAGCCTGGACCTGGCCGTGCTGCCGACCTTTGCCACGCGCTGGCTGGCGCCACGGCTGCCGGATTTCCTGTCGGCGCATCCGGGCGTGTCGATCAACCTGACGACGCGCTTTCGCCGCTTCAGCTTCGACGAAGAGCCGTTCGACGCGATGATCTTCTACGGCCGGGACGACTGGCCGGGGGCCGAGCACCTGAAGCTGTTCGACGAAAGGCTGACCGCCTGCGCCGCGCCCGACCTGCTGGCGCGGCGGCCGGTGACGGCGCCCGCCGACCTGGCCGGGATGGTGCTGCTGCAATTGCCGACCCGTCCCGATGCCTGGCAGGCCTGGTTCCGGGGCCAGGGGGCCGAGCCGCCGGCGCCGCTGGAGGGTATGATGATGGACCAGTTCTCGATGATGATCCAGGCGGCGATCTCGGGGCTGGGGATCGCGCTGCTGCCCGACTACCTGGCCCAGGTCGAGATCGCCGAGGGCCGGCTGGCGCCGGTGCTGCGGCAGGGGGTGCCGGGTAGCGGCGCCTATTGGCTGGCCTGGCCCACGCGCAAGGCCGGGCTGAAGCCGCTGGCGGCCTTTCGCGACTGGATCGCCGCCCGCATGGCGCGGGACGGCATGGGTTAAGGGGCGGCCGGGGCCGCCCGCTTTCAGGCCGGGACCAGCACCGCCTCGATGGCCGCTTCCAGGATCGCCAGCGCTTCGGACAGCTGCGCGTCGGGGATGGTCAACGGCGGCAGCAGGCGGATGACATTATAGCGCGTGCCGCAGGACAGCAGGATCAGCCCCCGCGCCTCGGCCTCGGCCACGATGGCGGCGGTCAGCTGCGGGTCGGGCTGGCTGCGGTCGCCGGCCTGCACCAGTTCGAAGGCGTCCATCGCCCCCAACCCGCGCACGTCGCCGATGGCCGGGAAGCGTCCCGCCAGCTTCTGCAGGCGCGCGCGGATGGCCAGGCCGATTTCCTCGGCGCGGGCGCAAAGGTCTTCGTCCTCGACCACCTCCAGGACGGCAAGCGCTGCGGCGATGGCCAGCGGGTTGCCGGCATAGGTCCCGCCCAGCCCGCCGGGCGCCGGCGCGTCCACGATTTCGGCCCGCCCCGTCACCGCCGACAGCGGAAAGCCCCCTGCGAGCCCCTTGGCCATGGTCACCAGGTCGGGCGCGACGCCGGAATGCTGGAAGCCGAACATGCGGCCGGTGCGGGCCATGCCGGCCTGGATCTCGTCGCCGATCAGCACGATGCCGTGGCTGTCGCAGATCCGGCGCAGCGCGGCCAGGAACTCGGGCGGCGCGACGTTGAAGCCGCCCTCGCCCTGCACCGGCTCGACGATGATCGCCGCCACGCGCCGCGGGTCGATGGACGAGGCCAGCAACGTCTCGAGATGCGCAATCGCCTGCGCCGTGGTCACGCCCGCCATGGCGTTCGGGAAGATCGCGTGATGGATCTCGGGCGGCATGGCGCCGAAACCGGCCTTGTAGGGCGCGACCTTGCCGGTCAACGCCATGCCCAGAAGCGTGCGGCCATGGAAGGCACCGTTGAAGGCGATCACGCCCGAGCGCCCGGTAAAGGCCCGCGCCATCTTCACCGCATTCTCGACCGCCTCGGCGCCGGTGGTGGCGAACATGGTCTTTTTCGCGAAATCGCCGGGGGTCAGCGCGTTCAGCCGCTCGGCCAGGGCGACATAGGTTTCATAGGGCGCGACATGGAAGCAGGTATGGGTGAAGTCCTGCATCTGGCGCTGGACCGCCTCGATCACCCTGGGATGGCGATGGCCGGTGTTGTTCACCGCGATGCCGGCGGCGAAATCCAGCATCCGCCGGCCATCCGCGGTCCAAAGCTCGGCATTCTCGGCCCGGACGGCATAGATGTCCCGCGTGCCGACGCCGCGCGCCACCGCCGCCTTGCGCCGGTCGATCAACTGTCTCGATTCCATGTGCACACCTCCATGCTGACGCAATCGCAATACACGATGCTCAATATCTTGAGCAACAGGTTTCTTGGAATCCTCGCATGCCCGCAATGCTGGTGCGCAGTCGCCAGCCCTGATAACCTGCGCAAAACGGCATCGGGGCAAGGATGAGCGATTTCGACGTAGGCGCACGGCTGAAGGAATTGCGCAGCGGCGCGGGCCTGTCGCAGCGGCAGCTGGCCGAGGCTTCCGGCGTGCCGCATGGCCAGGTCTCGATGATCGAGACCGGGCGCTCCAGCCCCTCGGTCGCCTCGCTGCGCAAGATCCTTGGCGGGCTGGGCGTCACCATGTCCGAGTTCTTCGAACCGGACCTGCCGCAAAGCCCGCAGCCCTTCTTTACCCCGGCCGAGCTGCGCGACCTGACTTCGCGGCTTTACTCGGCGACGCAGGGGCCGGTCGGGCGCATGACCCTGCGCCAGGTCGGCGACGCGCGGCTGCACAACCTGCAGGTCCTGCACGAACGCTATGAGCCGGGCGCCGACACCGGCGAGACCATGCTGGCCCATCACGGCAGCGAGGGCGGCATCGTCATCGCCGGCGAGATCGAGCTGACCGTGGGCGACCAGAGCCGAGTGCTGAAGGCGGGCGACAGCTATCTCTTCGCCTCGAACCAGCCGCATCGCTTCCGCAATGTCTCGGATCGCGAGGCGGTGGTGGTCAGCGCCTGCACGCCGCCCTATCTCTAGCCCTTGCGAGTGACCAGGCGGGTTTGCAGATAGGCGCCGATCGCCTCGGAACCGCCCTCGGTGCCCATGCCGGAATCGCCGATGCCGCCAAAGGGCAGTTCCGGCAGCGACAGGCCGACGTGGTTGATCGTCAGCATCCCGGCCTGGATCTCGTCCTGCAGCCGCTGCGCGCGGGCCGAACTGCCCGTCCAGGCATAGCTGGCCAGGCCATAGGGCAGCCGGTTCGCCTCGGCAAAGGCCTCGTCATCGCTGCGGAACCTGTTGACCACGGCGATGGGACCGAAGGGCTCCTCGTTCATCACCGCCGCATCCGCGGGCACGTCGGCCAGCACGGTCGGGGCAAAGAACCAGCCCTCGTTGCCGATGCGCGCGCCGCCGGTCGCCAGCCGCGCGCCGCGGTCCAGCGCATCGCGGATCAGCCGCTCGATGGCGGGGATGCGGCGGGCGTTGGCCAGCGGTCCCATGGCGCTGTCCGGGTCCGTGCCCGGCCCGACCTTGGCGGCAGCCAGCGCGGCGGTGAAGCCTTCGGTAAAGCGATCCGCCACGCCTTCCTGCACCAGGAAGCGGGTGGGCGAGATGCAGACCTGCCCGGCATTGCGCAGCTTCGCGGCCGCCATGGCCGAGACCGCCGCATCCACATCGGCATCGTCGAAGACCAGCACCGGCGCGTGCCCGCCCAGCTCCATGGTGGCGGGCTTCATGTGCAGCCCGGCCATCGAGGCCAGCTGCTTGCCCACCGCCGTCGAGCCGGTGAAGGACACCTTGCGGATCACCGGATGCGGGATCAGGTAGCCCGAGATCTCGGCCGGGTCGCCATAGACCAGGTTCACCACCCCCGCCGGCACCCCGGCATCGGCAAAGCAGCGGATCAGCTCGGCGGGCGAGGCCGGGGTCTCCTCGGGCGCCTTGACGATGATGGTGCAGCCCGCCGCCAGCGCGGCCGAGACCTTGCGAACCGCCTGGTTGATCGGGAAATTCCACGGCGTGAAGGCGGCGACCGGGCCCAGCGGCTCCCGGATCGTCAGCTGGGTGACGCCCGGCACGCGGGGCGGGATGACCTGGCCATAGGTGCGCCGGGCCTCTTCGGCGAACCATTCGATGATCTCGGCGCCGGCCATGGTCTCGACCCGCGCCTGGGCCAAGGGCTTGCCCTGCTCGGCCACCATCAGCGCGGCGATGGCCTCGGCCCGCTCGCGCAAAAGCGCCGCCGCCTTGCGCATCAGGTCCGAGCGCTGCAGCGGCGAGCTGCGCTTCCATTCGGCAAAGGCGCGGTCGGCGGCGGCCAGCGCCTCGTCCAGGTCGGCGATGCCGGCATGGGCGACGCGGCCGATCTCGGCGCCGGTGGCCGGGTTCAGCACCGGCAGGCTGCGCCCGTCCCGCGCGGGGCGCCAGGTTCCGTCGATGAAAAGCTGCGTGTTCGGATAGCTCATCCTGTCCCCCTGCTGGAATCGGCCGTCGGCCGCTTCGGTCATAGGGCAAGGCCGGGCGGTTTTCAATCCGCTTGCTCAATATCCTGAACGCCGGCTTGCAGCATGATTGCGCATCGGCAGGGGCCCTGCCCTAGCCTCCGCCGCCGCCGCCGAACAGCAGGTTGAAGAATCGCGAGCCGATAACGAACGAGCCGACGGTGACGATCCCCGCCGCGAGCGTCATCTTGGTTCCCAGGGGCACCTCTGCCCCGGTCTTGGTCCGACCGAACAGCTGAAAGAAGAATGCCAGGATCACGACAAAGGACGGCAGCAGGTTTTCCAGCAAGGTATCCTTGCTCAGATAGGTCAGATAGGCGACCAGCAGCCCGATAAAGGAAAAGAATGTCAACTCGAATGGGGCGAGAACCTTTTCCCCTTCATCGAAGCGGATGAAAAGCAGCAGGACCAGCGGAAAGGCGATCGCGAAGAATATGGCGGGCAGCAGGTCCGAAAGCGCCAAAAGGAAATTGAAAAGCGAAAGCTCGGCCCGCTCGGCGATGTTGCCCCAGTTCAACGCCATCTATTCCTGCCCCAGCCGGCAAGGATCGCTGGCATAGCAACTGTTCAGGCGATCCCTGGAACTGGCGGCCTCGTCCCGATAGATGCCCATGAACTGGTCATAAAGCCTGTAATACCGGCTGGAGGACTTGTTCGACACCGAGCATTGCCCGCGTTCCTCGGCGATCCGGTAGTCGTAATTGCTTTTCTCGTTCGGGGAAAGGTCGCCCCTGCCGGCGGCGGCATTCACCCTGGTCTCGACAATAAGCAGATCCCGGCAGATCTGGTCTATCGACTCGTTGAACGCCTCGAGATGGGTGACCCGGTAAAGCTCCAGATCCCGGCGATACTTGATCAGGCTGTCCAGTTTTTTCAGGCTGTTATCGACCTGCGGAAAGGCTTCGCTCAGCAGCTGCCGCTGGGTCTGCACATTGATCGGGACCGGGAAGCCGAAATCGTCGCCCTCCTGGGCGAAAGCTCCCGTGCCCAGGGAAAAACCCGCCAGTAAAACGAATGCAACACGCATACCATTCCCCGATGTGGCGCGAATCCATGCTGCCACAATCCGGGGAATGTGTCATCCATCCATCTTCAACGCCTGGATGAATGCCGTCTGCGGGATCTCGACCTTGCCGAACTGGCGCATCTTCTTCTTGCCGGCCTTTTGCTTTTCCAGCAGCTTCTTCTTGCGCGTCGCGTCGCCGCCATAGCATTTCGCCGTCACGTCCTTGCGCATCGCCGACAGCGTCTCGCGCGCGATCACCCGGCTGCCGATGGCGGCCTGGATCGGGATCTTGAACATGTGGCGCGGGATAAGCTCTTTCAGCTTTTCCACCATCGCCCGGCCGCGGCTTTCGGCGCGGTCGCGGTGGACCATGATCGACAGCGCATCCACCGGCTCGTCATTCACCAGGATCGACATCTTGACCAGATAATCCTCGCGATATTCCGAGAGCTGGTAATCGAAGCTGGCATAGCCCTTGGTCACGGATTTCAGCCGGTCGTAGAAATCGAACACCACCTCGGCCAGCGGCAGGTCATAGACCACCATCGCCCGGTTGCCGGCATAGGTCAGGTCCATCTGGATGCCGCGGCGGTCCTGGCAGAGCTTGAGCACGTCGCCCAGGTATTCGTCCGGCACCATGATCGTGGCCTTGATGCGCGGCTCTTCGATATGGTCGACATGGGTCAGGTCGGGCATGTCGGCGGGGTTGTGCAACTCGCGCACTTCGCCGTCGCGCATGTGCAGGCGGAACACCACCGAAGGCGCGGTGGTGATCAGATCGAGGTCGTATTCGCGCTCCAGCCGGTCGCGGATCACCTCGAGGTGCAGAAGGCCCAGGAAGCCGCAGCGGAAGCCGAACCCCAGCGCGGCCGAGGTCTCCATCTCGTAGGAAAAGCTCGCGTCGTTCAGCGCCAGCTTCTCGATGGCATCGCGCAGCGCCTCGAAGTCGTTGGCATCGACCGGGAAGAGGCCGCAGAAGACCACCGGCTGCGCCGGCTTGAAGCCCGGCAGCGGCTTGTCGGTGCCCTTGCGCTCATGCGTGATGGTGTCGCCGACGCGGGTGTCGCGCACCTGCTTGATCGAGGCGGTCAAGACGCCGATCTCGCCCGGCCCCAGCTCGGCGATGTCCTGCATCTGCGGGCGCAGCACCGCCAGCTTGTCGATGCCGTAGACGGCGTTGGTCTGCATCATGCGGATGCGGTCGCCCTTGCGGATAACCCCGTCCATGACCCGGATCATCACCACGACGCCCAGATAGGGGTCATACCACGAATCGACCAGCATCGCCTTCAGCGGCGCGTCGCGGTCGCCCTTGGGCGCCGGCAGGCGGGTGACGATGGCCTCCAGCACGTCGGGGATGCCAAGCCCGGTCTTGGCCGAGATCTCGATGGCGTCCTGGGCGTCGATGCCGATCACGTCCTCGATCTGTTCCTTGACGCGGTCGGGCTCGGCCGCGGGCAGGTCGATCTTGTTCAGCACCGGCACGATCTCGTGCCCGGCGTCGATGGCCTGGTAGACATTGGCCAGCGTCTGCGCCTCGACCCCCTGGGTCGCGTCCACGACCAGAAGCGAGCCCTCGACCGCGCGCATCGACCGGCTGACCTCATAGGCGAAGTCCACGTGGCCGGGGGTGTCGATCAGGTTCAGCACATAGGTGCGCCCGTCCTTCGCCGGGTATTCGATGCGCACGGTGTTGGCCTTGATGGTGATGCCCCGCTCGCGCTCGATATCCATGCTGTCGAGCAGCTGGGCCTTCATGTCGCGTTCGGCGACCGTGCCCGTCAACTGGATCAGGCGGTCGGCCAGGGTGGATTTGCCGTGGTCGATATGGGCCACGATCGAGAAATTGCGGATGAGGTCAAGGTCGGTCATGGCCGGGCTATACAAGGGCTTTGGCGTTGCGGAAAGGGGGTTCATGCGGCCGTGACAAAGCCGGCCTCGCGCAGCCGGCGCCGGCGCAGCGCGGCCTCGCGCCACATGGTATAGCAGCCCGAGACGACGATCAGCCCGGCGCCCAGAAGCGTGGGCAGGTCGGGACGTTCGTCGAAGACCAGGAAGGCCAGGATCAGCGCAAAGACCAGCCGGGAATAGCGATAGGGCGCGATGGCCGAAGCCTCGCCAATGCGGGTGGCGGCGACCAGCAGGGCATAGCCGCCGACGCCGACGACCATGCAGCCCGCCAGCTGGCCCAGCTGCACGGCACCGGGCCGCGCAAGCGGCTGGCCCAGGGCGGCCCACATGGCGAGCCCGCCCAGCATGATCGCCAGAAAGGCCGAGCCGGCGATCTGGTCCGAGGGGATGCTGTCGGGGATGCGGCGCGTCGCCAGGTCGCGCACCACCAGCGCCACCACGGCAAGCAGGGCCATCAGCGAGACCGGCTGGAAGCCCGCAAATCCCGGCCGCACGATCAGCAGCACGCCCGCGAAGCCCACGGCGATCGCGCTGCAGCGGCGCCAGCCCACCGGCTCGCCCAGAAACAGCGCCGCGCCCAGGACGATGAAAAGCGGCAGCGCCTGCAGGATCGCCGAGGTCGAGGAAAGCTCGCTCAGCGCCAGCGCCACGGTAAAGCCGATGGCGCCCACAACCTCGCCCAGGTTGCGCAAGAGCAGCAGCGGATGCAGCAGCTGGCGCGTCCAGAAGCGCCGACGCCGACGCAGGAGCGAGGCCCAGAAGGCCAGGAAACCCATGCCGCCCACCATGGCCAGAACCTGCGCATAGGGCAGGCCCATGGTCATCAGCTTGACGAACATGTCCTCGAAGGCGAACAGCGCCATGGACAGGACCATCAGGATCGCGCCACGGAAGTTTTCAGTGACCATCGGTCGCAGCCTCATGTGGGGGAGTTGCGCCCGCGGCGCCTTGGCGCGATCATAGCCGCGTTGCCGGGCAGGCGAAAGGTCCGGGCAGGCGAAAGGATGCACCGATGAAATTCCGCGTCGAGGACATGAGCTGCGGCCATTGCACCGCCGCCATCGAAAAGGCGGTGGCCGAGGCGGGCGGCAGGGCCGCGACCGACCTCGCCGGCCGCAGCGTCACGGTCGAGGGGCTGGATGCCGCCCGCGCGGCCGAGGTGATTCGCGAAGCCGGCTATACGCCGGAACCGGCCTGAGCGCATATCTTGGGGCGCGCGCGCCCGCAGCCGCCATCCTTGGATCCCCTGCGCCGCCCCGCCGCAATTGAGGCGAGGGGCGGCTTCTGCTAAGCTGCGCCGGACAAGAACGCGGCCGAAAGAGGGTGCCCAGCCCCGCTGCCGTGGCAGGAGCCGAGGAGACAGAGATGTTCAACCGATTGATGATCGCCGCCGCCGCGGTGGTGCTGACCACGCCGCTCGCCGTGGCGGGCCCGATCGATTCCGCCTGCGTCCGTTCGGAACGCGGCGCCCGCAACGGCCAGGCCTGCCGCTGCATCCAGCAGGTCGCCGACCAAACGCTGTCGCGCTCGGACCAGCGGCGCGCGGCGCGCTTCTTCCGCGACGCCGATGCGGCGCAAGAAGTGCGGATGTCGAAAAGCGACGCCGACAACGCCTTCTGGGCGCGCTACAAGAGTTTCGCCGCCGCGGCCGAGGCCTATTGCACGCGCTGAGGCGGGGATGCGCATCACCGTGCTGACGGGGGCCGGCATCTCGGCCGAAAGCGGGATCAGGACGTTCCGCGCCACCGACGGGCTGTGGGAAGAGCATCGCATCGAGGATGTCGCGACGCCCGAGGGCTTCCGCCGCGACCCGGCGCTGGTGCATCGCTTCTACAACCAGCGCCGCGCCGATGCCGCCCGCGCCCGGCCCAATGCGGCGCATCGGGCGCTGGCGCGGCTGGCGCAGCGCCACGAGCTGACCCTGGTCACGCAGAACGTGGACGACCTGCACGAACGCGGCGGCTCGCCCGAGGTGATCCACATGCACGGCAGCCTGCTCGGCGCGCTCTGCGCCGGCTGCGGGCACCGCTGGCCGGCGGCGCTGGTGATGCGCCCGCCCGATCCCTGCCCGGCCTGCGGCCAGGCCCTGGCCCGGCCAGACATCGTCTGGTTCGGCGAGATCCCCTATCACATGGAGCGGATCTGGCAGGCGGTCGAAAGCGCCGAACTCTTCGCCGCCATCGGCACCTCGGGCCTGGTCTATCCGGCCGCGGGCCTTGCCCAGCACGCCCGCCGCAACGGCGCCGAGACGATCGAGCTGAACCTGGCGACCTCGGCCGTCAGCCGCGACTTCTCCGACCGCCGCACCGGCCCCGCCACCCTGGTGGTGCCGGAATGGGTCGATGCGCTCTGCGGCTGACCCCTCCCGCGTTTTTCTCCGTTGCAAAAATACCCCGGGGGAACGCCGGGCCGACCCCATCGAGGGGCCGGCCCGGCGTGGGGGCAGAGCCCCCAGGCGCCCCCTGCAACCCGCACCGCGCTTGACCAGGGCGGCGCAATCGGCCACCCCTGGCCTGCGCCCCGCAACCCCAAGGCCCGCCATGACCCGCACCATCCTTGCCAATGCCCGCCTGATCCTGCCCGGGACCGTAACCCCCGGCGCGCTGGTGCTGGAAGACGGCGCCATCACCGCGATCCAGCCGGGCAACGCCGTGCCGGCCGGCGCGCTGGACATGCAGGGCGACTTCATCGCCCCCGGCATGGTCGAGCTGCATACCGACAACCTGGAGCGCCACATCCGCCCCCGCCCCGGCGTGGACTGGCCCCATGCCGGCGCCATCCTCGCCCATGACGCCGAACTGGCGGGCTGCGGCATCACCACGGTCTTCGACGCCATGCGCGTGGGCTCGATCCCGAACGAGGGGCCGGACCAGGATTACGACAAATATGCCCGCGAGCTGGCGCATGAACTCGCCGCGCTGCGGGCGCGGGGCGCCTTGCGCATCAGCCATTTCCTGCACCTGCGCGCCGAGATCTGCTCGCAAACCCTGCTGGCCGAGCTGGACGAATTCGGCCCCGAGGACCGGGTCGGCATCATCAGCCTGATGGACCACACCCCCGGCCAGCGCCAGTTCCGCGACATCTCGAAGCTCGCGCAATACGTGCAGGGCAAGTACAAGCTCTCGGACGCGGCCTTCGCCGAGCATGTCGCCCGGCTGCAAGACCTGCGCGCCCGCTTCGGCGACCGCCACGAGGCGGCGGCAGTCGAGATCGCGCATCGGCTGGGCGCGGTGCTGGCCAGCCATGACGACACCACGGCCGCCCATGTCGCGCTTTCGGCCGGCCATGGCGTGCGGCTGGCCGAGTTCCCGACCACGCCCGAGGCGGCGGCCGCCTGCCACGACCACGGCATCATGGTGATGATGGGCGCGCCCAACCTGATCCGCGGCGGCAGCCATTCCGGCAATGTCTCGGCGGCGGAGCTGGCGCGGGCCGGGCACCTGGACATCCTGTCCTCGGATTACGTGCCCTCGGGGCTCCTGGCCGGGGCGCTGATCCTGGCGCGGATCTGGGACGACCTGCCGCGCGCCATGGCGACGGTGACGGCCAATCCGGCGCAGGCGGCCGGGCTGAACGATCGCGGCCGCCTGGCGCCGGGGCTGCGCGCCGACCTGATCCGCTTTGCCATGCTGGACGAGGCGACGCCGGTCATGCGCGAGACCTGGGTGCGCGGGCGCCGGGTCTGATCCTTGCCGCGAACCTACGAAAATTCGTAATTTCCTTGACCTGGATCAAGCCGTTCCGGCCGGCACCGGGCTAGCCATGCCCGGCCCAGAAGGAGTGCGAACCATGAGCTACAAGGCAAAGATCGACGAGATGCGCGGCGAATTGCGGGTGATGAACAAGGCCATCCCCGACACTACAAAGGGCTTCGGCGCGCTGACCAGGACGGTGCATGACGGCGGCGTGCTGGACGCCAAGACCAAGGAGTTCATCGCCGTCGGCATGGCCATCGTCCAGCGCTGCGAGCCCTGCATCCTGTTCCATGTCGAGGCGCTGATGAAGGCCGGCGCCACCCGCAAGGAACTGGGCGACGTGCTGTCCATGGCGATCCAGATGAGCGGCGGGCCCGGCCTGATGTATGCCGGCCGGGCGCTGGCCTGCTGGGACGAGCTGGCGGCGGGCTGATCCCGCCGCCGCAAGGCGCGCTCAGGTGATGACGTCGGGCGCGGCGCGGCCGGTGCGGGCGCGGATGCCGGCGATCTCCTCGGCGGCGGCGATGACCGCGGCCAGCGCCTGTTGCGGGTCGTCCTGCATCCGGGCCGGGTCGGTCTCGACCCGCTCCAGATAGACGCGCAGCGTCGCCCCCTCGGTTCCGGTGCCCGACAGGCGCAGCACGATGCGGCCGCCGCCCTCGGTCATGATGCGCAGGCCCTGCCCCTCGCTGCGCGAGCCGTCCACCGGGTCGTCATAGGCGAACTCGTCCGCCGCCTCGATCCGCAGCCCGGCGGCACTCCGGCCCGGCAATTCGGCCAGCCGGTCGCGCAGGGCCGCCATCAGCTCGGCCGCGGCCGCCGCATCCACCGCCTCGTAATCGTGGCGCGAGTAATAGTTGCGGCCGTATCGGGCCCAATGGTCGGCCATGATCTCGGCCACGGACTGCCGGCGCTCGGCCAGCAGGTTCAGCCAGAACAGCACCGCCCAGAGCCCGTCCTTTTCCCGCACATGATCCGAGCCGGTGCCGGCGCTTTCCTCGCCGCAGAGCGTGGCGCGGCCTGCATCGAGCAGGTTGCCGAAGAACTTCCAGCCGGTGGGCGTCTCGTAGCAGGCGATCCCAAGGCTCTCGGCCACCCGGTCCAGCGCGCGCGAGGTCGGCATCGACCGCGCCACCCCCTTCAGCCCGCCGGCATAGGCCGGGACCAGCGTGGCATTGGCCGCCAGCACAGCAAGGCTGTCCGAGGGCGTGACGTAGCAGCCCCGCCCGACGATCATGTTGCGGTCGCCGTCGCCATCCGAGGCGGCGCCGAAATCCGGCGCACCCTCGCCGAACATCGCCTGCATCAGATCCTTGGCCCAGATCGGGTTCGGGTCCGGGTGGCCGCCGCCGAAATCGGGTTTCGGCTCGGCATTCACCACCGAGCCCGCGGGCGCCCCCAGCGCCCCTTCCAGGATCGCCCTGGCATAGGGGCCGGTCACGGCATGCATGGCATCGAAGCGGATGCGAAAGCCGTCCGCGAACAGCGCGCGGATCTTGGCGAAATCGAAGATCTGCGCCATCAGCGCCTGGTAGTCGGCGACGGGATCGACGACCTCGACCTCCATGCCGCCCAGGGTGGTGGTGCCGGGCCGGGACAGGTCCACGTCCTGCGCGTCGAGGATGCGGTATTCCGTCAGCGCCTTGGTCGCCTCGAAGATCGCCTCGGTCACGGGCTCGGGCGCGGGGCCGCCGTTGGCGGTGTTGTACTTGACGCCGAAATCCTCGGTCGGGCCGCCGGGGTTGTGGCTGGCGGACATGATGATGCCGCCGTCCGCGCCGCGCAGCCGGATCAGGTGCGAGGCGGCGGGGGTGGACAGCAGCGCGTTCTGGCCGACGATCACCTTCTTCGCCCCGCTCGCCGCCGCCATGCGCAGGATGACCTGCGCGGCGCGGTCGCCGAAATAGCGCCCGTCGCCGCCCAGCACATAGGTCTTGCCCGCGGCGCCGCCGGTGCCGTTCCAGATCGCCTGGACGAAGTTTTCCAGGTAATGCGGCTCGATGAAGACCGGGGTCTTCTTGCGCAGGCCCGAGGTGCCGGGCTTCTGGCCCGCGATGGGCTGGGTCGGGACGGTGTGAACGGTCATGGACCTCTCCTTAGCGTTCGTGGTCGCGCATGATGCTGGCAGTCCGCGCGACCGAGGGCAATGCCGGGAAATCCCCGGCCGCCACCGGCAGGCGCAGCTGCCAGTTCGGATATTCGCCGACCGTGCCGGGCAGGTTCGGCTGGTCGGCCATATCGAGCAGCAATTCCGCCTGCACCGCCACCAGAAGCGACGGGGTGCGGGCCAGGAAATCGTGCAGCATATCGACGCCGGGATCGGGCAGCAGCCGGTCGAAGGCGGCGACCTCCTCGGCGCGTTCCTGCTGCTGGGCGGCGGTTTCCTGCCCGGCAATGCGGGCGCGGGCGGTTATGTCGGCGCCCTGCCGCCAGCCGCGCCAGGTCGGCAGGTCGTGGGTCGAGAAGCTGGCGATGGCGCCGCGGTCATAGGATTCGGCCGCGCGAAAGGCGGGCGGATGCCAGCCGTCGCGCTCGAACATCGCCACGCGGCAACCAAGGATGCCCGAGGCCGCCAGCGCCTCGCGCAGCCCCTCGGGGATATTGCCCAGATCCTCGCCGACGATGACCGCATTGCCGGCGCGCGCCGCCTCGATCCGGGCCACGGCCAGCATGGCGTCGCGCGGCATGGCGACATAGGCGCCGGGGGCCGCGTCGGGCACCCAATAGGCGCGCTCGAAGCCCAGGATGTGGTCGATGCGCAGCACGCCCGCGAATTGCAGCTGGCGGCGCAGGGTTTCCGCCAGCGGCGCATAGGCCCGCGCGCGCAGGCCCAAGGGGCTGAAGGGTGCGAGCGACCAGTTCTGCCCCTCGGGCGCAAAGGCGTCGGCCGGAGCGCCCAGCGAGGCGCCGAAGGCGAAGCTCGCGCGATCCTCCCATGTCTCGGCGCCGAAGGGATGGGTGCCGACGGCGAGGTCCAGGTAAAGCCCATGCGCCATGCCGCCGTCGCGCGCCGCCTGCCCGGCCGCCGCCAAGGCCCGCTCGGCCCGCCATTGCAGCCAGGCGTGAAAGCGCATCTCTGCGGCCAGTTCCGCCCGCGCGGCGATGGCAGCGGGCGTGTCGGGCGAGGCGAGCGTCGCCGGCCAATCGCCCCAGAAGGCACCCAGCCGCGCCGACAGCGCCTGATGCAGGGCAAAGCGTTGCAGGCCCTCGCCCTCGGCCGCCTGCCAGGCGTCGAAACCGGGATCGCCGGGGAAGGCGTCGTATTCCGCCCGCAGCGCCGCCATGCGGGCCGGGATGTCGCGGGCGTAATCGACGCGCGGGCCGGGCGAGCCCGCGCCGCCGGGCAGGTGGATCACGTTCAGCCGCCGGCGGTGCGAGGGGGTATAGGGGCTGAAAAGCTGCGGCACGGTCGGGAAACCGGCATGGACCGGGTTGATGCCCAGAAACGCCGCCCCCTTCCCGCCCATACCCTGCGCCAGGGCCGCAAGGTCGGCATAGCTGCCGATCCCCGTTTCCGAGATGCCGTAAAGCGGCGCGACCAGCCCCCAGCAGCGCGCCGGCTCGGGCAGGCGCGGCGGCGCGGCGAGCAGCGTCAGCTCGCGCCCCTCGGCCCGCAGGCGATGGATGCCCAGCGGCAGCTCGGGCAAGGGGCCGTTGCCCTCAGCCTCGGCGCCATTCTCGAAGGTCAGCTGCCAGTCGCCGAAGGACAGGTCGGGGCGCGAGCCGGCGGCGCAGATCACGTCCTGCGGCAGGCGGTCGGCATGGTCGTCCAGCGCCGCCTGCGCCTCGGCCGCGGTCGGCACGGCCAGGCCCATGGCGGCAAGCAGCGCCACCGCCGTCTCGACCGAGGTCGCGCGCCATTGCCCGGCAAGGTCGTGAAAACCCGGCAGCACGCCCATGCGCTCCGCCAGGGCCAGGCGCGGGTCAGTCATCCTCGCGCTCCAGATCGAAGGCCAGGACGGATTGGCCATCCACCGCCAGCCGCTCGGCCTCGACCACATGCGGGGCCAGGTCGGGGCGGCTGGTGTCCAGGTGCAGCCGCCAGCGCCAGCCCGCGGGGCGTTCGGGCAGCACCACCTCCAGCGGGTCGCCGTTGTTGAAGACCAGGAACAGCGCCTCTTCGCGCTGCGCATATTCGGGGGTGCCGGCGGCCATGCGCAGCTCGGCGCAAAGCACGCGCAGCTCGGGGTTGCCCCAGTCGGCCGGCGTCATCCCGGCCCCGTCCGGGCGCAGCCAGAACAGGTCGGGCAGCCCGTCGGTCAGACGCGGGCGCGAATGCAGGAAGCGTTTCTGCCGCAGGATCGGATGGGCGCGGCGAAAGGCGATGAGCTTGCGGGTGAAGTCCAGGAAGGCCGGGTCGGCGCCGTCCCATTGCACCCAGCCGATCTCGTTGTCCTGGCAATAGGCGTTGTTGTTGCCGGCCTGCGAATTGCCCAGCTCGTCCCCGGCCAGCAGCATGGGCGTGCCCTGCGACAAAAGCAGCGTCGCCAGCAGGTTGCGGCGTCGCCGCGCGCGGGCATCGAGGATCGCGGGATCGTCGCTGGGCCCCTCGGTGCCCATGTTGTCCGAGAAATTCTCGGAATGGCCGTCGCGGTTCTCCTCGCCATTGGCGGCGTTGTGTTTTTCGCAATAGCTGACCACGTCCATCAGCGTGAAGCCGTCATGCGCGGTCAGGAAGTTCACCGAGGCCGTGGCGGGCCGGCCGGAATGGTCGAACTGCCGGGCGGAACCCGCCATGCGGTCGGCAAGCTCGGGCACCTGCCGGGCGTCGCCGCGCCAGAAGCGGCGGATGCCGTCGCGATACTTGTCGTTCCATTCCAGGAAGGGCGGCGGGAAGCCGCCCAGCTGATAGCCGCCGGGGCCGATGTCCCAGGGCTCGGCGATCAGCTTGACCCGCGTCAGCACCGGATCCTGCCGGATCGCGTCGAAGAACGAGGCGCTGCGGTCGAAGCCGCCGCGCGCCCGCCGCCCCAGCGTCGCGCAGAGGTCGAAGCGGAATCCGTCCACATGCATGACCTCGACCCAATAGCGCAGGCTGTCCATGACCATGCGCAGCACCATCGGGTGGTTGACGTTGAGCGTGTTGCCGGTGCCGGTGTCGTTGATGTAATAGCGCGGATCCTCCTGCAGCCGGTAATAGCTGCGGTTGTCGAGGCCGCGGAAGCTCAGCGTCGGGCCAAGCTCGTTGCCCTCGCCGGTGTGGTTGTAGACCACGTCCATGATGACCTCGATGCCGGCGGCATGCATGCGGGCGACCATGTGCTGGAACTCGGCGATCTGATCCTTGGCCAGGTAGCGCGGATCGGGGGCGAAGAAGCCCAGCGTCTGGTAGCCCCAATAGTTCACCAGCCCCTTTTCCAGCAGGAAGCGGTCGTTGAGGAAGGCCTGCGCCGGCAGCAGTTCCAGCGCGGTGATGCCCAGGGACTGCAGATGCTCCAGCACCGGGTCCGAGGCGAGGCCCAGGAAGCTGCCGCGATACGGGACGTCGGGATGCGCTTCGGTCAGGCCCTTGACATGGGCCTCGTAGATCACCGTCTCGGCGATGTCGCGGCGCGGCGGCTGGTCGGCGCCCCAGGCGAAGGAGGGATCCTCGACCACGCAGCGCGGCATGAAGCGGGCGCTGTCGCGGCGGTCGAAGCTCAGGTCGGATTCGGGCGCGCCGACGGTATAGCCCATCAGCGCGTCGTGCCAGACCGGGTGCCGGGTCAGCCGCTTGGCATAGGGATCGAGAAGCAGCTTGTGATAGTTGAAGCGGTGCCCCTCGGCGGGCGCATAGGGGCCGTCGGCGCGCAGCCCGTAAAGCTGGCCGGGGCGCAGGCCGGGGACATAGCCGTGCCAGACGTCGCCGTCGCGTTCCGGCAGGTCCAGCCGGTGCGTCTCGGTCCGGCCGTCGGGGGAAAACAGGCACAGCGTCACCCGCCGCGCATGTTCGGAAAACACGGCGAAGTTCACCCCCTCGCCGTCGAAGGTCGCGCCCAGCGGTTCCGCCCGGCCCTCGAGGATGCGCAGCAGGGTCATCAGGCGGCCATCGCCCCGAACAGCTGGGCATAGGCGCGGGCCGAGGCGTCCCAGCCCACCGGATGCGCCATGGCGTTTTCCATCATGCGGCTCCAGACCGCCGGCTGGCGCCAGAGCGCGCAAAGCCGGGACAGCGCGCGGGACAGCGCCTGGGCATCGACCGGGTGGAACTGCACCCCGGTCGCCACCCCCGCGGCCAGCCCGGCGGCCGAGGCGTTGATGACGGTATCGGCCAGCCCGCCGGTCAGCGCCACCAGCGGCAGGGTGCCGAAGCGCAGCCCGTAAAGCTGCGTCAGCCCGCAGGGCTCGAAGCGCGAGGGCACCAGGATGGCGTCGCCGCCGGCGATCATGCGGCGCGACAGCGGCTCGTCATAGCCCAGCCGCAAGGCCACGCCGGGATGGCGGGCGGCGGCCTGGGAAAAGGCGGCCTCGAGTCCAGGGTCGCCCGAGCCCAGCACCGCCAGCTGGCCGCCGTTGTCGAGCAGCGTGGGCAGTGCCTCGATCAGCAGGTCCAGCCCCTTCTGCCCGGTCAGGCGCGAGACGACGACGCAAAGCGGCCCATCCGCCTCGGGCAGGCCGAACTCGTCGCGCAGCGCGGCGCGGTGGGGCGCCTTGCCCTCGGGCGTGGCATAGGGCGGCTTCCAGGCGTCCAGGTCGATGCCGTTCAGGATGCCGGTGAAGTCGGCGGCGCGGTCGGCCAGCACCCCCTCCATCCCCATGCCGTATTCGGGGGTCATCAGCTCCTCGGCATAGGTAGGGCTGACGGTCGAGACCTTGTCGGCAAAGACGATCCCCGCCTTCAGCGCCGAGATCCGGCCCCAATATTCGAAGCCGCGCGGGTTGAAGAGATGCGCCGGCAGTTGCAGCGCCGACAGCATATGCGCCGGCGCAAGGCCCTGGAAGGCGATGTTGTGGATGGTCAGCAGCGTCCGCACGTCCCGCACGCCCGCCTGGCGCAGATAGACCGGGGTCAGCCCCGCCTGCCAGTCGTGCAGGTGCAGCACCTGCGGCCGCCAGCCCTCGACCCCATCGGCGGCGATCAGGGCGGCGGCCTTGCACAGCGCGGCGAAACGCTGCGGATTGTCGGGCCAGTCGCGGCCGTCCGGGCCCAGGTAGATGCCGCCCTGCCGGTCGAAAAGATGCGGCGCGTCCAGGATGTAAAGCACCGCCTTTCCCAGCGCGCCGCGCCGGATGCGGGCCGGGCCGCCGAACAGCTCCGGGATCTCGCGCACCACCGGCGCCTTGGCCGCGGCCCCCAGCACCGCCGGATAGCCGGGCAGCAGCACCCGCATCCCGACCCCCTGCCCGGCCAGCGCCGCCGGCAGCGCGCCCGCCACGTCGGCAAGGCCGCCGGTCTTGACCAGCGGCACGCATTCCGAGGCGACGGACAGAACCCTTGTCATAAAGACGCTTCCCTTCGATCCAGCATGTCCTGCGTGATCAGCGTGACACCCCCTTCCGAGACGCGGAACCATTTCGCGTCCTCTTCCGGGTCTTCGCCGACGACCAGCCCTTCGGGGATTCGAACGGCGCGGTCAATGACCACATTGGTCAAACGCGCGTGTCGGGCGACATTGGCATAGGGCAACACCACCGCGCGCTCCAGGCTGGAATAGGAATTGGTGTGGACCTGGGTGAACAACAGCGACTCGCGGATCTCGCTGCCCGAGATGATGCAGCCGCCCGAGATCAGCGAACTGACGGCGCTGCCGCGGCGGTCGGGCTCGTCATGGATGAACTTGGCCGGCGGCACCAGTTCGGAATAGGTCCAGATCGGCCAGTCGCGGTCCCACAGGTTCAGGTCCGGGTTGAAGTCGGTCAGATCGATATTCGCCCGCCAGAAGGCATCGACCGTGCCCACGTCGCGCCAATAGACCGGCTCGCCGTCCGAGCGCACGCAGCTGTCGGCAAAGCGATGCGCCTGCGCCTTGCCGTCCCTGACGATCTGGGGGATCAGGTCGTTGCCGAAATCATGGCTGGAATTGTCGTCCTGCATGTCGCGGATCAGCAGGTCGCGCAGGAAATCCCAGCGAAAGACATAGATCCCCATCGAGGCCAGCGTCACCTCGGGGTCGTCCGGCGTTCCCGGCGGATCGGCGGGCTTTTCCAGGAAGCTGGTGATGACGTCGTTGCCGTCCACCGCCATGACGCCAAAGGCCGATGCCTCGGCCCGCGGCACGGTCAGGCAGCCGATGGTCACGTCCGCGCCCGCCTCGACATGATGGCGGATCATCAGCTCGTAATCCATCTTGTAGATATGGTCGCCGGCCAGGATCAGCACGTAGTCGACGCCGTAGCTGTCGATGATGTCGATGTTCTGCGCCACCGCATCGGCCGTGCCGCGATACCACATCGATTCGTCGTAACGCTGCGAGGCGGGCAGGATGTCCAGGAACTCGTTGCGCTCGGCGCGAAAGAAGTTCCAGCCGCGCTGGACGTGGCGGATCAGGCTGTGGGCCTTGTATTGCGTGGCCAGCGCCATCTTGCGGATGCCCGAGTTCAGCGCATTCGACAGCGCGAAGTCGATGATCCGCGACTTGCCGCCGAAATAGACCGCCGGCTTCACGCGCTTGTCGGTCAGCTCGCGCAGGCGCGAGCCGCGGCCGCCGGCCAGAATGAAGGCCATGGATCTTCTGGAAAGCCTTTCCTCACGCGGTGCCATCTCTCTGCCCTCCCCCTTTTTGCCCGGCGCGCGGGTGTGGTTGCTATGATGTCGTCCTGTCGTCCTTGATGAAGATCAGCGTCGAAAGCGGCGGCAGCACCAGGTCCGCATGGGCGGGCTGGCCGTGGCTTTCGCCCGGCAGGGCGGTGACGCGGCCCAGGTTGCCGCGCCCGGCGCCGCCATAGACCTCGGCATCGCTGTTCAGCACCTCGCGCCACAGGCCCGGCTGCGGAAAGCCCATGCGCCAGCCGCTGCGCTCGACCGGGGTGAAGTTGCAGACCACCACCACCTCGGCATCGCCCGGACCCCCGCGCCGCACCCAGGCATAGATGGAATGGGCGGCATCATCGGCCTCGATCCACTGGAAGCCCGCGCCGTCGCAATCATGCGCGTAAAGCGCGGGCGTGGTGCGATAGATCGCGTTCAGGTCGCGCACCAGCAATTGCATGCCGTAATGCAGCGGGTTGCCGATGCAGGCCCAGTCGATCTCGGCATCGTGGTTCCATTCGGCGCGCTGCGCGAATTCCTGGCCCATGAACAGCAGCTTCTTGCCCGGATGGCCCCACATGAAGCCGTAATAGGCGCGCAGGTTGGCGAATTTCTCCCATTCGCTGCCGGGCATCTTGGTCAGCATCGAGCCCTTGCCGTGGACCACCTCGTCATGGCTGATCGGCAGGATGAAATTCTCGCTGAAGGCGTAATGCAGGCCGAAGGTCATCTGGTGGTGATGGTGCTTGCGATGGATCGGCTCGCGCTTGATGTAATCCAGCGTGTCGTTCATCCAGCCCATGTTCCACTTGAAGCCGAAGCCCAGCCCGCCTTCATGCACCGGGCGCGAGACCCTGGGATAGCTGGTCGATTCCTCGGCCACGGTCATGATCCCCGGCTCTTCGCCATAGGTCAGGCGGTTCATCGCCTGCAGCATGGCGATGGCCTCGTAATTCTCGCGCCCGCCGTCCTTGTTGGGCACCCATTGGCCCTCGGCGCGGGAATAGTCGCGGTAGAGCATCGAGGCCACCGCATCCACCCGCAGCCCGTCCAGGTGATATTCCCTGAGCCAATACAAGGCATTGGCGGTCAGGTAATTCATCACCTCGGCCCGACCGTAGTTGTAGATCAGCGTGTTCCAGTCCTGGTGGAAGCCCTCGCGCGGGTCGGCATGTTCGTAAAGCGCGGTGCCGTCGAACTGCACCAGCCCGTGCGGGTCGGTGGGGAAATGGCCCGGTACCCAGTCGAGGATCACCCCCAGCCCGGCCTTGTGCGCGGCGTTCACCAGGTCGCGGAACTCGTGCGGCGGGCCGAAGCGGATCGTCGGCGCGAACAGCCCGACCGGCTGATAGCCCCAGGAGCCGTCAAAGGGATATTCGCTGATCGGCAGCAGCTCGATATGGGTGAAGCCCATGTCTTTGGCGTAATCGACCAGCTCGACCGCCGCCTCGCGGTATGAGATCGGGCGGCCGCCGTCCTTCCTGCGCCAGCTGCCCAGATGCACCTCGTAGATCGAGATCGGGCGGTCGATGCGCTGCGCCTCGGCCCGCGTGCCCATCCAGCCACGGTCCGACCAGCCATAGCCCGCAATGTCGCGCACGACCGAGGCCGTGGCCGGCGGGTGCTGGGCGCCGAAGCCGACCGGATCGGCCTTTTGCGCCAGCCCGCCATAGGCGCCGAGGATCTCGTATTTATAGGCGGTGCCCTCGCCCAGGCCGGGCATGAAGATCTCCCAAACGCCGGTCGCGCCGCGGCGGCGCATGACATGGCGCCGCCCGTCCCAGGCGTTGAAATCCCCGATCAGCGAGACGCGGCGGGCATTGGGCGCCCAGACCGCGAAATGCGTGCCGGCCGTGCCCTGGTGTTCGATCACATGCGCCCCGAGCGCCTGCCACAGCCCATGGTGCCGCCCCTCGCCCAGCAGGTATTCGTCAAGCTCGCCCAAGACCGGGCCGAAGCGATAGGCGTCCTCGACCAGCCATTCCTCGCCGTCGCGCCGCCCGCGCAAGAGATAGGGTTCCGCGCCCGGCACCATGCCATGGAACAGGCCGGGATAGCCCTCGACCGGGTCCAGCGGATGCGCCTTGCCGCCCGCCATGGCCGCCATCTCCTGCGCGCCGGGATCGAAGGCGGTGACATGGCGCGTGCCGCCCCGCGGATGCGGGCCAAGGACCGCGAAGGGATCGTCGAAGCGTCCCTCGGCGATGCGGCTCAGCACCGCGGGGTCGGCGATATCATCCGGGTCGATCTGCGCCATGGTTCCCCCCTCCGCGACGGCGTCACTCCTGCCCGAGCAGGCTTTGCGCGTTCCAGATGTCCTGCATGTAGCCGCGGATGGTGCGATCCGACGAGAACCAGCCCGAGCGCGCCACGTTCAGCGCCGCCATGCGCGTCCATTCGGTCCGGTTGGCATAGGCGAAATCGACCTCGCGCTGCGCCCGCCAGTAATCGGCGAAATCCGAAGCGACGAGGAAATAGTCCGCCCGCGTCAGGTTCTCGACGATATTCGCATAGCGGTCCGGCTCGCCTGGGCTGAAGGTGCCGCTGCGGATCGCCTCGACGGCGCGGGTCAGGCGCGGATCGGCTGCGACCGCGCGTGCGGCATGGTCGGGGACGGCGCGGCGGGCCTCGGCCTCCTCGGCGGTCAGGCCGAACAGGAAGAAGTTCTCGGCCCCGACCAGTTCCCGGATCTCGACATTGGCCCCGTCCAGCGTGCCGATGGTCGGCGCGCCGTTCAGCGCGAATTTCATGTTGCCGGTGCCCGATGCCTCCTTGCCCGCCGTCGAGATCTGCTCGGACAGGTCGGCGGCCGGGATCAGCCGCTCGGCCAGCGTCACGTTGTAGTTGGGCAGGTAGAGGATCTGCAGCTTCTCATTGGTCGCCGCATCGGCGTTGATGACGGCAGCCACGTCGTTGATCAGCCGGATGATGTCCTTGGCGAAGAAATAGCCCGGCGCCGCCTTGCCGCCAAAGATCTTGACCCGCACCGTCCAGTCCGCGGACGGGTTCTCGCGCATCTCCTGCCACAGCGCGATGGCTTCCAGGATGTTCAGGTGCTGGCGCTTGTATTCGTGGATGCGCTTGATCTGCACGTCGAACAGCGCCTGCGGGTTCAGCGCCACGCCATGTTCGCGGGCGATCCAGTCGCACAGGTCCGCCTTGTTCGCGGCCTTCACGGCGGCGAACGCATCCAGCCAGCCGGCGTCGGCGACATGGGGCTCCAGCGCGTGCAACTGCTCCAGATCGCCCACCCAGCCATCGCCGATGGTCTGGGTGATCAGCCGCGACAGCCGCGGGTTGCAGCCCAGAAGCCAGCGCCGCGGGGTCACGCCGTTGGTCTGGTTCACGATGCGGTCGGGCCAGATGCGGTGCTGGTCGGCAAAGACCGTGGTCTTCATCAGCCCGGTATGCAGGGCCGAGACGCCGTTCACCCGGTTCGACAGGATGAAGGACAGCTCGCCCATCCGTACCTTGCCATCGCCGCGCGCGGTATTGCGGCGGTCGGGATGCGCCTTGGCATCGGCCTCGTCGATGCGGTCGATGATCTGCAGGTGCCGCGGCAGCAGATCGGCAAACAGCCCCTCGCCCCAGCTTTCCAGCGCCTCGGGCAGAAGCGTGTGGTTGGTGTAGTTGACGCAGCCGCGGGTGATCCCGACCGCCTCGTCAAAGGGCAGGCCGCGTTCATCATGCAGGATGCGCACCAGTTCCGGCCCGGCGATGGCGGGATGGGTGTCGTTCAGCTGGATCGCCACCTTCTGCGGCAACAGGCGCAGGTCGGCATGATCGGCCTCGAAGCGGCGCAGGATGTCGCGGATCGAGGCGGCCGAGAAGAAATATTCCTGCGTCAGCCGCAGCCGCTTGCCCTTTTCAGTCGAATCCTCGGGATAAAGCACGCGCGAGATGGTGCGGGCCAGCGCCTCGGCCTCGGCCGCGGCGGCAAAATCGCCGGCGTTGAAGCGGTCGAGGTCGAAGGGATCGACCGCCCGCCCGGCCCAGAGCCGCAGCGTATTGGCCCAGGCCCCGCGCCAGCCGATGACCGGCGTGTCGAAGGCCTCGGCCTGCACGAAGCTTTCGGGTTCCCAGACCGCCCGGCCGTCGCGGGTCGCGACGCGGCCGCCGAAGCCCAGGGTAAAGCGCGCCTCGGGGCGCTCGAACTGCCAGACGAAGGGCCGTTCCAGCCAGTCCTCGGGCGCCTCGACCTGCCGGCCCTCGGCAAAGCTCTGACGAAACAGCCCGTGTTCGTAGCGGATGCCATAGCCATAGGCCGGGCAGCCCAGCGTGGCCAGCGATTCCATGAAGCAGGCCGCCAGCCGCCCCAGCCCCCCGTTGCCAAGCGCCGCGTCGGGTTCGTCCAGCAGCAGCCCGGCATAGTCGAGGCCAAAGCTTTCCACCGCCGCCTGCGCCTCGTCGGCCAGTTGCAGGTTGACGATATTGTCCTGCAGCAGCCGTCCGATCAGGAATTCCATCGACAGGTAATAGACCCGCTTGGCATCGGCGCGATAGGTGGCGCGGGTCGCCGCCATCCAGCGGTCCACGATGCGGTCGCGCACCGCGTGGCTCAGCGCCAACCGCCAGTCGAAGACCTGCGCGTGGTCGGGATCCTTGCCCAGCGTATAGGCCAGGTGCCACAGGATCGCGTCGCGGAAATCGCTTTGGGGCATGTCGTCCCTGGCCATGGATCACCCTTCTTTCGGCACACCCGTATCCTTTCGGGTCATCCCCTTGGCTTAAGCCATCCGTTATCGAAAGCAAGCGGTTGGGAGAAAATTCTGTTAGCGTTAACCGACGCGGGCAATATCGTGCCGAAACCCGGCTCGGATCGTCGGAATCGCCCGCGTTCCCGGCCCCACACGCCAAAGGATTGCGCCAAACCGGGCAAGGGCCGCATGTTCTGCGGCTCTTTGGCCGGTCAGAAATCCAGGCCCAGGTCCAGCGTGCGCGCCGAATGCGTCAACGCGCCCACCGAGATGTAATCGACCCCCGTCGCCGCCACCTCGGCCACGCGCGCCAGGCGCATGTTGCCCGAAGCCTCCAGCACCACGCGGCCCTGGGCCATGGCGACCGCCTCGCGCAGCTCTGCCGTCTCCATGTTGTCCAAGAGCACGACATCGGCGCCGCCCTCCTCCAGCACCTCGGAGAGCTGGTCGAGCCGGTCCACCTCGATCTCGACCCGCATCATATGCGAGGCGCGGGCCTTGACCGCTTGCAGGACCGGCCGGATGCCGCCCGCCGCGGCGATGTGGTTGTCCTTGATCAGGATGGCGTCGGACAGGCTGAAACGATGGTTGAAGCCGCCGCCGTGCAGCACCGCCTGTTTCTCGACCAGCCGCAGGCCGGGCGTGGTCTTGCGGGTGCAGGTGATGCGCGCGCGCGTTCCCGCCGTCTCGGCCACGAAGGCCGCCGTCTGCGTGGCGATGCCCGCCAGCCGGCCGGCGAAGTTCAGCGCCACCCGCTCGGCCGAGAGGATCGAGGCCGCCTCGCCCTCGATCTCGGCCAGCGTGTCGCCGGGCTGGAAGCGGCTGCCGTCGGCATGGTGCAGCCGCCAGTCCAAGCCTGGGTCGATCAGGCGAAAGGCGATGGCCGCCAGCTGCATCCCCGAGGCCACGCCCGCCTCGCGCGCCACGATCCGCGCCCGGTAGCGGGTGCCTGCCGGGATCACCGTGCGGGTGGTGATGTCGCCATAGGTGCCCAGATCCTCGGTCAGCGCGGCCCGGACCAGCGGTTCCAGGATCATCTCGGGCAGCGGGGGCATCTCGGTCATGTCGTCTCCGGTTCAAGCGAGGCGCGCAGGGCCAGCGCCTGCGCCAGCCGCAGGCGCGAGCGGCGCCCTTCGGGCAGGGTCTGCGGGAAATCGGTGCGGCAATGCGCGCCGCGGCTTTCCTGCCGCATCAGCGCCGCGGCGGCGATCAGCGTGGCGGTGGCGGTCATGTTCGAGAGCGCCGGGCAATCGGGCTGCGCGGCCTCGATGGCGGCGATCTCGCGCAGGCAGCGGGTCAGGCCCCCGGCGTCGCGCAGGACGCCCGCGCCCTCGGTCATGGCGCGGCGCAGGCGGGCGACCAGCGCCGGGTCGGGCACCGGGCCGGGTGGCAGGTCGGGCAGCACGACTTCCGGCGCGTCCTGCGCCGCCGGGCCCAGCCGCGCCTCGATCGACAGCGCGCAGCGGCGGGCAAAGACCAGCGCCTCCAAAAGCCCGTTCGAGGCCAGCCGGTTCGCGCCATGCAGCCCGGTCGAACTCGCCTCGCCGCAGACCCACAGCCGGTCGAGGCTGGCCCGCCCCTCGTCATCCACCGCCACCCCGCCCATGTGGTAATGCGCCGCGGCCGCCACCGGGATCTGCTCGCGGGTGGGGTCGATCCCCGCCCGCGAGCAGGCCCCCGCGACGGCCGGGAATTCGCTCAGGATGCGGTCGCCCAGGCAGGCGCGGGTGTCCAGCACCGGCCGCAGCCCGGCCTGGCTTTGCGCATAGATCGCGCGCGCCACCACGTCGCGCGGCGCCAGCTCGGCATCGGGATGCACCGCCAGCATGAAGCGCTCGCCCAGCCGGTTCAGCAGCTGCGCCCCCTCGCCGCGCAGCGCCTCGGTGGCCAGCGGCGCCGGGTCTTCGCCGCAGTCGACGGCGGTGGGATGGAACTGCACGAATTCCACATCGGCGATCTCGGCCCCCGCCCGCGCCGCCATGCCGATCACCTGGCCGCGGATGCGCGGCGGGTTCGTCGTCAACGCGTAAAGCCCGCCCGAGCCGCCGCCCGCCAGCAGCACGCCCGGCGCCCGGATCAGGACCGGCGCCGAGCCCTGCGGGCCCGAAAGCGTGACCTCGACCCCCGCGACCGCGCCGCCCTCGACGCGCAAGCCGGTGGCCATGACGCCCTCCAGCACCTGCACCGAGGGCGCCTCGCGCAGGCAGGCGACCAGCGCGCGCATGATCTCGGCCCCGGCCTGGTCGCCGCGCACCCGCACGACGCGGGCAAAGCTGTGCGCCGCCTCGCGCGACAGCACATAGCCGCCGTCCGGCTTGCGGTCGAAGGGGGTGCCGAGCCGGGTCAGGTCCAGGATATGCGCCCGCGCCTCGTCCGTGACCAGCTGGGCGATGGCGGGATCGACGGTGCCGGCGCCGGCGCGCAGCGTGTCGCGGGCATGGGCCTCGGCGCTGTCGGCCGGGTCCATGGCCGCCGCCACCCCGCCCTGCGCCCAGGCCGAGCTTGCGCCCTGCCCCAGAACCTCGGGCGAGATCATCAGCACCGGGCGCGGCGCCAGTTTCAGCGCCGCGTAAAGCGCGCCCAGACCGGCGCCGACGATGATGACGCGGCCGGTCGAGACCTCGCGCACCTCAGGCCGCCAGGCGCTGCGACAGGTCGATCATGCGCTGCACCGCCAGGCGGGCGCGGTCCGCGACCTTGGGATCGACCTCGACCACGCCGGTCATGGTGTGCAGCGACCACAGCACCTTTTCCAGCGTGATCTTCTGCATGTAGGGGCACATGTTGCAGGGGCCCAGGAACTCGACCCCGGGATTGGCGTCCGAGATGTTCGAGGCCATCGAGCATTCCGTGACCAGCATCACCTGCTTCGGCCGCTCGGTCTCGACCCAGCCCTGGATATTGGCGGTCGAGCCGGCATAGTCGGCTTCGGCCACCACATCGGGCGGGCATTCGGGATGGGCGATGATCTTCAGCCCCGGATTCCAGTCGCGAAAGTCGCGCAGGTCCTGCGCGGTGAACTGCTCATGCACGATGCAGGCGCCGTCCCACCAGACGATGCGCTTTTGCGGCACCTTGTTGGCGACGTTCTGCGCCAGCCACTTGTCGGGCGTCATGATGACGGTGTCGCTGTCCATGGCCGCGACGATCTGCGCCGCATTGGCCGAGGTGCAGCAGATGTCGGACGCCGCCTTCACCTCGGCGGTGGTGTTGACGTAGCTGACCACCGGCGCGCCGGGATAGCGGGCGCGCATCTCGGCGATGCCCTCGGCGGTGATGCTTTCGGCAAGCGAGCAGCCGGCCGCCATGTCGGGCATCAACACGGTCTTTTGCGGGTTCAGAATCTTCGAGGTCTCGGCCATGAAATGCACGCCGCATTGCACGATCACCTCGGCCTCGACCTTGGTCGCGGCGATGGCCAGCGCCAGGCTGTCGCCCACCACGTCCGAGATGCCGTGATAGATCTGCGGCGTCATGTAGTTATGCGCCAGCACCACGGCGCCGCGTTCCTTCTTGAGCTTGTTGATCGCGGCGACATAGGGGGCATGGATCGCCCAGTCGGGCCAGGGCATGACGCGACCCATCCGGGCATGGATATCGGCCATGCGCTCGGCCAGCTCGAGCGAGGGCTCGAGATCGTAATGCGAGCCCAGCTCGCTGCGGATGGTCGTCAGATCGAGCATTCGGTCCCCCCACTCTGCCCGCGTCGCAGTCACCCCGGATATAATGCGCCCGGCCCCCGATACCAGAGCGCCGGGCCCGTGAGTCGCGGTTCCTAACCCATGGATGACGCTCGGGCAACGCAAATGCTACGCCGCGGCAAGGGGACAAGCGGCCTTGCCCGGCCTTGGCGTCTGGACCTCGGCCCGTCCTGCGGTAAAAAGGACGGTGAAGTGATCGGGTTCCAGGCCATGCAAGAGTTCCAAGACAATTCCCCTGTGCCGCCCAGCCTGCGAAACCTCCAGATCCTGGAAGTGCTGGCGCGCGAGGCCCGCCCGATGACCGCGACCGAGATCAATGCCGCCCTGGGCCTGCCCAAGCCCACCATCCACCGCCTGGTCGCCCATCTGGAGCAAGAGGGCTACCTGTCGCGCCAGCTTGACGGGCGCAGCTACCTGCCCGGCCTCAAGCTGCGGCAGATGATGCTGGGCGTCATGCATGCCGGCCAATACGACCTGCCGCGCCACGACGTGCTGGTGCGAGTGTTCGCCGCCGTGGGCGAGACCTGCTCGATCTCGATCCCCGAAGGGGACACGCTGGTCTATGTGGACCGGGTCGAGACCACCTGGCCCTTGCGGCTGGTGATCCGGCTGGGCACCCGCATCCCGCTGCATGCCACCGCGGCCGGCAAGGTCTGCCTGGCCTTCATGAACCCGCAGAGCGTCGAGCATTTCCTGCGCCATGCCCGGCTGCAACCGCATACGCCGAACACCTTCGCCTCGGCCGAAAGCCTGCGCGAGGAACTGGCGCGGGTGCGCGAACAGGGCCATGCCGTCGACGACCAGGAGTTCATTCCCGGCATGGTCGGCATCTCGGTCCCGGCGCTGGATGCGCGCGGCCGGGTTCTGGCCGCCGTGACCTTCCACGCGCCGGTGCAGCGCATGTCGCTGGAAACGGCGATGACGCATCTGCCGGCGCTGCAGCGCGCCGCACGCGAGCTGGCGGCGCTGGCCTGACCGGCTCAGCCCGCCCAGGCGGCGGGGATCAGGCCGCGCAGCGCATTGCCGACCCACAGCCGGACGCGGGGCAGATCCTCGGCCGGCAGCAGCTCTTCGCGGCAGGTGCCCTCGGCCAGCATCCCGGCGCGCAGCACGCCCGGCAAAAGCCCGCAGGACAGGGGCGGCGTGCGCATCCCCTGCCCGCGGTCGAAGAAGACCGTGGTGATGGTGCCGTCGCAGACCTCGCCGCGCTCGTTCAGGAAGACCGCCTCCTCGATCCCCTCGGGCAGGGCGGCGCGGGCGGCGTCGTAATGCGCCCGCCGCGTGGTCTTGAGCCGCAGCCAGGGATCGTCCGAGCGCAGCCGCGTCCCGGCCAGCGCCAGCCGCCACTCCGGCCGCGACTGCGGCAATGGGCCGCGCGTCACCTCGATCCGCCCAGCCCGGTCCAGCGTCAACCGCAGCCGCGCGGGCTGGCCCGCAGGTGCGACCAGCGCGGCGCGGGCGGCCTGCGGATCGCAGGGCCAGCCAAGCGCCCGCGCCCCCGCCACCAGCCGCGCCAGGTGCCCCTCGATCCGCGGGCAGCCGGCGCCGTCCCACAGCACCGTCTCGATCAGCCTCAGATCGGGGTCGTCAGATCCTGCGCGTAGCGGGCTTTCCATAGCGCCTCCTCCCATTCGCCTTCGGCGGTCGAATCCTGCACCACGCCGCCGCCGACGTTCAGCGTGACCTCGCCATCCGGCCAGACCGACAGCGTGCGGATCGCGACCGAGAAACAGGCCGCCCCGTCCGGCGCCATCCAGCCGATGGCGCCGCAATAGACGCCGCGCGGGAACGGCTCGACCTCGCGGATGATCTGCATGGCGCGGATCTTGGGCGCGCCGGTGATCGAGCCGCAGGGAAACAGCGCCCGCAGCAGCGCGCCCAGGTCCGCCGGGCGCTCCAGCTGGCCCACCACGCGCGAACTCATCTGGTGGACGGTGGCAAAGCTGTCCACGGCGAAAAGCTCGGGCACCCGCACCGAACCCACGCGCGAGATGCGGGCGATGTCGTTGCGCAGCAGGTCGACGATCATCAGGTTCTCGGCCCGGTTCTTTTCCGATGCCGCCAGCCCCGCCGCCAAGGCCGCGTCGCGCGCCGGATCGGGGTCGCGCGGCGCGGTGCCCTTCATCGGCCGCGCCTCGATCCGGCCCTGCGCATCCAGGCGAAAGAACAGCTCGGGCGAGCGCGAGACCACCACCGGCCCCTGCCCCAGGTCGGCATAGGCGCCGAAGCCGACCGGCTGGCGCGCGGCCAGCGCGGCGTAAAGCTCCAACGCCGAGCCGGAGATCAGGCGCGAGCGGATGGGAAAGGTCAGGTTGATCTGGTAGCAATCCCCCGCCGCGATATAGTCGCGGGTGCGGGCAAAGGCCGCGGCATAATCCTGCGGCGAGATCATCGGCTCCAGCGGCGCCAGCCGGGCCGCGTCGCCCGCGGGCAGCGCCGGCGCGGGCTCGGGCGCGTCATGGACGGCGAAGGCCATGAGCGGCGTGCGCCGGCCGGCCGGCATGTCGCGCGCCAGCACCGGCTCCAGCGCATAGCCCAGCTCATAGGACAGGTAGCCCGCGATCCAGGCCCCCTGCCGGCGCCGGGCCTCGAGATGGTCAAGCGCGGCAAGGGCGTCCTCGGGGCGCGTGACCACCAGCACTTCCCGCGGATCCCGGAACAGGACCGGCTTGCCGTCAGGACCGAATTCGCAAAGGATCACGCGCGCCTCCATTCTCGCGGCGCGAGGTAGCATGGCCGGGGCGGCATGAACAATGGCCGGCGCTGGACCGGCGCGACAATCGCGCGGAATGCCGGGCCCTGCCGGGGCCTAGCAGGCTGCTGAAAAAGTCCTTGCGACAGGACAGTGCGGGCGGGGAACCGGGAAATCCACCTCAAATTTGCCGAAAACACCCCGTTTCCGGGCCGATATTAGCTGGATCCAGAACGATTTCTGCTGCGTGCCCTCTTAAAATCCTTTTTCAGCAGCCTGCTAGAGCGCCAACGCGACCCAGGCGCCGTTGCGCTTGCTGGAACGCAGGCAGGCATCGACGAAGGCCACGCCCTCCAGCCCCTCTCGGATGCCGGGAAAGACCACCTCCGGGTCGGGCGCGGCCCCGTCGCGGCGGGCCAGGATGGCGCGCGCCGCCTCGGCATAGATGTTCGCGAAGCCCTCCAGATAGCCCTCGGGGTGGCCGGCGGGGATGCGGGTCAGGCGCGCGGCCTCGGCCCCGGTGCCGGCACCGCCGCGCGACAGCCGATAGCGCGGCCGGCCCAGAGGCGTGACCCACAGGGCATTGGGTTCCTCCTGCGCCCATTCGAGCCCGGCGCGGCTGCCATAGACCCGCAGCCGCAGCGCGTTCTCGCAACCCGAGGCGACCTGCGAACACCACAGCATCCCGCGCGCCCTGCCGCGATAGCGCAGCAGCACATGGCCGTTGTCGTCGACCGGACGGCCGGGCACGAAGCTTTGCAGGTCGGCGGCCAGCGCCTCCAGCTCCAGCCCGGTGACGAAGCCGGCCAGGTTGAAGGCATGGGTGCCGATGTCGCCGATGGCCCCGCCCGCGCCGGATTGCGCCGGATCGGTGCGCCAGCCGGCCTGCTTGTTGCCCGCCTGCTCGATGGGCTCGGCCAGCCAGTCCTGGGCATATTCGACCTGCACCAGCCGGATCTCGCCCAGCTCGCCCGATGCGATCATGGCGCGGGCCTGCCGCACCATCGGATAGCCGGTGTAGTTGTGGGTCAGCACGAACAGCGCATCCGAATCCGCGGCGGCATTGGCCAGCTTGCGCGCCTCGGGCAGGGTCGCGGTCAGGGGCTTGTCGCAGATCACATGGATGCCGCGTTTCAGGAACGCGCGGGCGACGGGGGCGTGCAGGTGGTTCGGGGTGACGATGGCCACCGCCTCGATCCCGTCCTTGCGCCGCGCCTCGCGCATGGCCATCTGCGCGAAATCGCCATAGGCGCGGCCCACGCCCAGTTCCGCCGCCGAGGCCGCGCTTTTTTCCGGCGTCGAGGAAAAGCAGCCCGCGACCAGCTCATACTGGTCGTCGATCCGGGCGGCGATGCGATGCACGCCGCCAATGAAGGCGCCCTGCCCGCCGCCGACCATGCCAAGGCGGATGCGGGGCGCGCGATGAACGGTCTGGGTCATGCCATGCTCCTTGCGGGATGTCCGGCGGCGGCAGGGAGGAGAAGGCCGCCGCCGGATCGGTTGCGCCTAGACGGCGAGGCTAAGGCCGGACTCGACCGAGGATTCCTCGGCCCGGTCCAGCAGGCGTTGCAGCGCCGCGCCGCGGGCGAAATCGGGATCGGCCGCGCCCTCGCCCCGGATCGCGGCGATGAAGCGCTGGTAGATCGTCGGCACCGGCGGGCATTCGACCTCGTGCCAGGCGGCGGTCTCCAGGTCCGGCGACAGGCAGGCGCGCAGCCGGCTCACGCGGTTCTCGAAGCCGACCTCCAGCCCGCCGCGGTCGCCGTAGATCCGCAGCCGCAGGTCGTTCAGGTGCCCGCTGGCAAAGCGCGTCGCCGCCACCGTCCCCAGCGCGCCGTTCTCCAGCACGATCTGCATGGTGGCGCTGTCGTTGGCGTCCAGCACATAGTCCCCGATCCGCCCGCCCGGCGCCTTGTCAAAGGTCTTGAGCAGGCAGGAAACCTGCGCCGCGTCCTGCCCGGCGATACAGGTGGCGAAGTCGAGGATATGGATGCCCACGTCGCCCAGCACGCCCTTGGAGCCATGCGCGGTCGACACCCGCCACAGCCATTTCGGGTCGGTGCGCCAGTCGCCCCAGCCGGGCTGGGTCAGCCAGCTTTGCAGGTAGCTCGCCTCGAAATGCCGCACCTCGCCGATCTCGCCCGCGCGCACCATGGCCGCGGCCTTTTGCAGCGCCGGCACGTCGCGATAGCTGAGATTGACCATGTTCACCACGCCCGCCCGCGCCGCCGCCTCGGCCATCGCCTCCGCATCCGTGGCATTGGTGGCCAGCGGCTTTTCGCAAAGCACATGCTTGCCCGCCGCCAGCAGCGGCATGGTGGTCGGGTAATGCGCGGCATCCGGCGTCACGTTGGTCGCGGCGTCGAATGCGCCCCAGGCCAGCGCCTCGTCCAGGCTGGCAAAGCCGCGGGCGATGCCGTGCTCGGCGTTGAAGGCGGCCAGCGGCTCGGGCCGCGGATCGACGCCGCCGACCAGCTCGACGCCGGGCATGGCGGCGAAGGCGCGGGCATGGTTCGCCGCCATGCCGCCGGTGCCGATGACGAGAAGCCGGACCATCAGCGATAGCCCTCTTCGCCGGCGGCGTGCAGCTTGGGACCGCGCTCCTCGATCGGCTCCAGCGCCTGCTCGACCGGGACATTGGGCGCGACGGTCGGCTCGGCCAGGCGCGCGGCCGGGTTATGCGCCCATTTCACCGCGTTCAGGATCACCCGCTGCACATTGGCGTCGTGATAGGTCGGATAGGTCTCGTGACCGGGGCGGAAATAGAACACGTTGCCGGCCCCGCGCTTGTAGGTCAGGCCCGAGCGGAACACCTCGCCGCCCGCGAACCAGCTGACGAAGACGGTCTCCAGCGGCTCGGGCACGCCGAAGGGCTCGCCATACATCTCTTCGTGCTCCAGCTCGAAATGATCGGGCAGGCCGGCGGCGATGGGATGGTTGCGCGAGGTCAGCCACAGCCGCTCGCGCTCGCCCGCCTCGCGCCAGGTCAGGTTGCAGGGCGTGCCCATCAGCCGCTTGAAGGGCTTCGAGAAATGCGCCGAATGCAGGAAGATCATGCCCATGCCGGACCAGACCGCCTCGGCCACGCGCTCGACCACCGCGTCCTGCACCTCGCCATGGGCGCAATGGCCCCACCAGATCAGCACGTCGGTCTGGGCCAGCTTTTCGGCGGTCAGCCCATGCTCGGGGTCTTGCAGGGTCACGCTGCCGGCCGCGATGCCGCTATCGCGGTTCAGCGCCGCGGCGATGGTGTTGTGCATGCCGTCCGGGTAGATCCCGGCGACGGTCTTGTTCTTCTGCTCGTGGACGTTCTCGCCCCAGACAGTGACTCGGATGGTCATTCATCGCTCCTTGTTGTTCCCTGCGGGAACGGGTGGTGGGTTCAGCGGATCGGCGCGTCCTTGGCGTCGAAACGGTGCAGGTGGCCTTCGCGCGGCCCAAGGCTCAGCCGCGTGCCCAGCGGCAGGGCCAGCTTGCCCGGCTGGCGCACGACCATGGGCTCGGCCGCGCCGATCTCGACGAAAAGGTAATGGTCGGCGCCCAGATCCTCGGCATGGACGACCTCGCCCGACCAGGGACCGGCCTCGACGATGTCGATATGCTCGGGCCGGATGCCCAGGGTCGCGCAGTCATGCGCATGGGCGAAACCGTCGGTCAGGAAGTTCATCTTGGGACTGCCGATGAAGCCCGCGACGAAGGTCGAGTTCGGCCGCTCGTAAAGCTCGGCCGGGGTGCCGACCTGCTCCAGCTTGCCGTCGCGCAGCACGGCGATGCGGTCGGCCAGCGTCATCGCCTCGACCTGGTCATGGGTGACGTAGATCATCGTCACGTCCTCCATGCCGTGGTGCAGCCTGGCGATCTCCAGCCGCGTCTGCACCCGCAGCGCCGCGTCGAGGTTCGACAGCGGCTCGTCGAACAGAAAGACGCGCGGGTCGCGCACGATGGCGCGGCCGATGGCGACGCGCTGGCGCTGGCCGCCCGACAGCTGCTTGGGCAGGCGGTCCAGCAGATGCTCGATCTGCAAGAGCCGCGCCGCCTCGCGCACGCGGCGGTCGATCTCGGCCTTGCCGGCCTTGGCCAGCTTCATGCCGAAGGCCATGTTGTCATAGACCTTCATATGCGGGTAAAGCGCATAGCTCTGGAACACCATGGCGATGCCGCGGTCCGAGGGCATCAGGTCGTTCACCCGCTGCCCGTCGAACAGCATGTCGCCGGTGGTGATCTCCTCGAGCCCCGAGATCAGCCGCAACAGCGTGGACTTGCCGCAGCCCGAGGGGCCGACGAAGACCATGAACTCGCCCTTGCGGATCTCCAGGTCGATGCCCTTGATGACCTGCAAGCCGCCATAGGACTTGGTGACGTTCTTCAACTCGATCTTGGCCATGGTTCAACCTTTCACGCCGCCGGCGGTCAGGCCCGCCACGATCTTGCGCTGGAAAATGAGGACGAGGACGATCAGCGGCACCGTCACGATGACCGAGGCGGCCATGATCGGGCCCCAGGGGATCTCCTGCTCGGACGCGCCCGAAAGCAGGCCGATGGCCACCGGCACGGTGCGCATGCTTTCGGTGCTGGTGAAGGTCAGCGCGAACAGGAACTCGTTCCAGGCGCCGATGAAGGCCAGAAGCCCGGTCGTCACCATCGCCGGCCACAGCAGCGGCAGGAAGACGCGGGTGATGATGATCCAGGGGCTGGCGCCGTCGACGATCGCCGCCTCCTCGATCTCGACCGGCAGGTCGCGCATGAAGGTGGTCAGCACCCAGACGGTAAAGGGCAGCGTGAAGATCGTATAGGACAGGATCATCGCCCAATGGGTGTTGAAGATGCCCAGGAAGCGCACCAGCTCGAACAGCCCGGCCAGCACCGCGATCTGCGGAAACATCGACACGGCCAGGATGGTCATCAGCAGCAGGCCCCGCCCCCGGAACCGCACCCGCGCCAGCGCATATGAGGCGGTGACGCCCAGGAACAGCGACAGCCCCACCGTGGCCGTGGCGATCACCAGCGAGTTGCCGATGGAGTAAAGGAAGTTCTTCGACCCCAGCACCGCCTGGTAATTGCGCAGGTCGAACCCCGCGGGCAGGTAGTTCACCCGAAACAGCGCCGTCCCCGAGGCGAAGCTGGTCACGACGGCATAGTAGAAGGGAAAGACCGAAAAGACGACGATCACCACGACCAGCGCATAAAAGCCGATCTGTTTCAGCAGCTTGTGACGGGTCATTTCGAGCCCTCCCCGCCCAGGTCCACGCGGCCGAGCCAGATATAGGCGCTGACGAAGACGGCGATAATCGCGAACAGCAGCGTCGATTGCGCCGCGCCATAGGCGAACTTGTCGAAGTCGATCATGTTCTCGCGGCTGATGACCGACATGGTCTTGGTGGCCGAGCTGTTCGGCGTCAGCACATAGATCAGGTCGAAGATGCGCAGCGCGTCGAGCATGCGAAAGATCACCGCCACCATCAGCGCCGGCTTGATCAGCGGCAGGGTGACGCGGAAGAACACCTTGACCGGGTGGATGCCGTCGATCCGCGCCGCCTCGTAGATGTCGCGCGGCACCATCTGCAACCCGGCCAGGATCAGCAGCGCCATGAAGGGCGTGGTCTTCCAGATGTCCACGATCAGCACAGCGGTCATCGCCGTCTCGGTGCTGGCGGTCCAGGCGATCTTCTCGCCGATCAGCCCCAGCCGCAGCAGGATGTCGTTCAGGATCCCGAACTGGTCGTTCAGCATCCAGGCCCACATCTTGGCCGAGACGATGGTCGGGATCGCCCAGGGGATCAGGATGGCGGCGCGCACCAGCGCGCGGCCCTTGAACTCGGCATTCAGCACCAGGGCGACGATCAGGCCCAGCACCGTCTCGAACCCGACCGAGATCAGCGAGAAGCGGACGGTGTTCCAGACCGCGTTCCACCAGGCCGGATCGACCAGCGTGCCGCGCCAGACCACCCGGCCCGAGGACAGCGTGCGCATCGACAGGTAGTTGTCGAAGCCGATCCATTCGCCGCCATAGAGGTTCGACAGCGTGGTGTTGGTGAACGAGAACCAGATGGTGCGCGCCAGCGGCCAGGCCGCGACGCAGAGCAGCGCGAAAAGCATGGGGGCCAGGAACCAGAAGGCCGCCCTTTGCCGACGCTGCCGCAGGCTGGGACCGCCGGGGCGGCCCGCGATGGGGTCAGTCATGGGGGAAACTCCTCATCGGCCGCAAGGGCCGCTCGGGGCCGGCGGGCTTGCGCGCCGGCCCCCGCCAAGCGCCTTACCAGCCCGAACCCTGCATGTCGCTCAGGTCCAGCTCCAGCAGTTCCAGGTTCTCGGCCGCGGTGCCGTTGCCAGACAGCGTGTCATGCACGGCCGACCAGAATTTCGACGAGACCTCGTTATACTTGCTCTTGGTCGGCCCCGAGGGACGCGGCACCGCATCGGCGAAGACCTCTTTCCAGCGCGGGATCAGCGGCACCGCCTCGGCAATCTCGGGGTCGTCGTAAAGCGCGACCACGGTCGGCAGGTTGCCGTCCAGCAGCGCGCGACGCTTCTGCGCCTCGGCCGAGGCGAGATAAAGCGCCAGGTCGACCGCCGCCTCCTGCTTGGTCGAGAATTTCGACACCGCGACGTTCCAGCCGCCCAGGGTCGCGGCCGAGCCGGCCTCTTCGGTGCCGGCGGGCAGCGGCGCCACGTCGAACTTGCCCTTGACCGCGCTGTCCGCGCCCGCGCTCAGCGCGAAGGCATAGGGCCAGTTGCGCATGAAAACGGCATTGCCGGTCTGCCAGACGCCGCGCGCCTCTTCTTCCTTGTGCGCCAGCACGCCGCGCGGGCTGATGGTGCCGATCCAGCCGGCCGCCAATTCCAGCGCCGCCACCGCCTGCGGATTGTTGATCGAGATGGTGCCGTCCGCCTCGACGATCTGGCCGCCGCCAAAGGACTTCACCCATTCCAGCGCGTTGCAGGTCAGCCCCTCATAGGCATTGCCCTGCCAGACGAAGCCCCACAGATCGCCCTGGCCTTCGGCGCGCTCGCCGTCCTGGACCAGCTTGGCGGTCTCGGTCAGCTCGGCCCAGGTCTTGGGCACCGGCTTGCCGTATTTCTCCAGCAGGTCGGTGCGGTAGTAAAGCGCCGGGGCATCGGTATAAAGCGGCAGCGCCACCAGCTTGCCGTCCGAGGTCTGGCTTTCGATGACCGAGGGGAAATGCTCGCCGACAATATCCTTGGCCGCCTCGGACAGGTCGACGAAATATTCGGACAGCTGCGGCGCCCAGATCACGTCGGTCTGATAGAGGTCCACATCCGCCGTCCCCGCCGCCAGCCACAGCCGGTATTGCGCGAACTGGTCCGAGCTGGACTGCGGCATCGGCACCAGCGTCACCGTGTGGCCGGTGCGTTCCTCCCAGGGCTTGACCAGATCCTTGAAATGCTCGGCCTGCTTGCCCACGCCGCCGGCGACATAGAACAGCTCGTCCGCCACGGCAGGCAGCGCGATGCTGCCCAGCAGCGCGGCCAATGCGACCGGGCGCAGCGCGCCCCGGCTGATTTTTCCCATCCTCATCCTCCCCTTGGTAAAGGTGCCTCCCAGCACCGTTCGCAGCATCGGGCGCCCCTGCCTGCGCCCGTTCCGAAACCTTTCGGGAATTTCCTACCGCATCCGGCCGATCCGGTCAATAATTCCGGCAGACCCCGCCGGAAACCTCCGGCATGCGGCAAAAAACCATGCATTTCCCGGGAAAAACCGTATCGGCGCTGCGGGTGTCGCGGCGACCGGGCGGGGCGGCGGATGTCATACGCTAACATCGCAGAGCGCATTTCGCCGCCAAGGGCGCTTTCGCGGCCGAATCACCGGCGCGAGGCCAAGAATCGTCCGCCGCGCAGGTTTCCAAAACATTTCGGAGACGAAAACCGGCCAGACCCGCCGGATCGGGGAAAGCGGCGCCGGAAACCCGGCGCCGCAGGGGCTCTAGCCGTTCAGCAGGCGGCGCAGGCTCGCCAGGGCGCGCTCGCGGTCCTCCTGATAGCCGATCAGCCCGGCATAATCGCCATTGTCGTCAAAGAGCAGCATGGTCGAGGAATGGTCCATGGTGTAGTCGCCCCCTTCCAGCGGCGACTTGCGGGCATAGATGCGGAAGGCCTTGACCGCCTTGGCGACCTCCTCGGGCGCGCCCGAGACGCCGACCACCCCCGGCACCCAGGACACGTATTCGCGCAGCGCCTCGACCGTGTCGCGCTCGGGGTCGACGGTGACGAAGAACACCCGCAGCTTCCTGCCGTCCTCGCCCAGTTCCTCCTGCCAGCTGGCGACGTCGCCCAGCGTGGTCGGGCAGACGTCCGGGCAATGGGTGAAACCGAAGAACACCGCCGAGGGCTGGCCCTTCAGCGCGGCCTGGCTGAACTCGGTACCGTCGGTCGCCACCAGCCGGTAGTCGCCCCGCCCCAGCGCCGCCGTCCCGGCATCGGCGATCGAGCCCGTGCCCGAACCCGAGCGGGGCGAGACGAACTGGAACCAGCCCAAGCCGGCCAGCGCCAGCACGACCAGCGCCCAAAGCGCATAGCGCAGCGGTTTCAACCCGGACTTGCCCTTAGTGCCCGCCATGGCCACCCCCTTGATGCGCCGCCCCGGCATTGCGCGGCCCGACCGCCAGCGGCAGGCTGACCTCGCCCGCCTTCTCGAAGCTCAGCGTGACGTTGACCGTCTCGCCCTCGACCAGCGGCTGTTTCAATTCCATGAACATCAGGTGATAGCCGCCGGGCTTCAATTCAACCGTGGCGCCGGCCGGGATCGCCAGACCCTCGGGCAATTGGCGCATCCGCATCACCTCGCCCTCCATCGCCATCTCGTGGATCTCGGTGCGGCCGGCGAAATCGGCATGGGCCGCGACCAGCCGGTCCTCGGCCCCGCCGTTGGCGATGGTCAGGAAGCCGCCCGCCACCGGCGCGCCGGGGGGCGTCGCGCGGCTGAAGGCGCCGCTGAGCGACAGGTCGCCCAGGACCACCGGCCCGGCCGACGCCGCCTGATCGGCCTGGCCATGCCCGTGTCCATGACCGTGACCAGCCTTGCCCGCCGTGACCGTCAGCCCCGGCGCTGGGTTCGGCACGTCCTTGCTGCCCGAGACGTCGGTCCAGTCGGCCTTGCCATCCGCGCATTCCTGCACGGTCGGGAAATACAGCACCGTGCCCGGCGCCACATCCGCGCCAAGGGTGCCGCGGATGACGAATTCGTCATACCAGTCGTCCTGCAACGCGCCGCCGGACCAGATCACTTCGCGCGCGCCCTCGGTCATCTGCGTGCCGTGGTTGTCGAATGGCTGGGCATAGGCGCCCTTGACCGTCTCCAGCGTCCAGCCCGGTTTGGGCATGGGCTTGGCGTTGTAGAAGCCATCGGGCAGTTGCACCCGCAGGGTGTTGGTCGCCTGGCCGTCGCAGCCGTGGCCGATGCGGATCACCGCGCGATAGGCGGCGCCGGCCGGGGCCTCGGATTTCTCCAGCGTGGCATGGGACAGGGCCGGACCGGCCGCAAGGCCAAGAAGCGTGGCGCAAAGCGCGGCGAAAACAGGTTTTTGCATGATCGTTCTCATCTGATGGGAAAGGCACCGCCGGGCCCTGGCCCGCCGGCTGCCGAAGCAGGATTCCGTCAGATGAGGCGCGGCGGCCCCCGCGCCGAGGGCTCGGGCAGGGCCGAGGCATGCGGCGGGGCCGGCGGCGCGGGCCAAAGCGCCAACCGCGCCGCGGCCGCCATGGGCTGGGGCGCATCGGCGACGACCCCTTGCAGCGCCGGCTGGCCATGCGGCGCCCAGTCGCAGGCATGGGGATCGCCATGCGGCATCTCGTCGGCCGGGACCAGGCTGCCATCGGCCGCCACGGCCATCTGGACCGGCCCCTCGCCCGAACACAGCACGACGGCGACGCTGCCCTGCGCGTCGCGGACGAACATGGTGCCGGGCTGGATCAGCGAGAACAGCAGGAAAGGCAGCACCGCCAGCCAGCAGCACAGGCGCCGCAGCGCCGTGCCGCGTCCAAGCCTCGTCGTCCGATGTCCGCTTCGACCCTGCATGGGCGCAGCCCTGTCAGAAATCGGGGCCGGAGAAAAGGGACAATCTGCCGCAATCACCGGCGAATCGTCCGCGCCAGCACCATCACCGGCAGGATGCCGATGACGACGATGATCAGCGCGGCGATGGCGGCGTCCTCATAGGTGCCGCGCGCCGCCTCGCCGTAAAGATGGGTCGAGAGCGTCTCGAAGTTCAGCGGCCGCAGCAGCAGCGTGGCGGGCAGTTCCTTGACGCAATCGACGAAGATCAACAGCCCCGAGGCCGCCAGCGCCGGGCGCGAGATCGGCACATGCACCTGCCGGAACACCTGGCCGGGGCTGCGGCCCAGCGTCCGCGCCGCATGGTCGAGCGAGGCGGGCACCCGGCTCAGCCCGGCCTCGATCCCGCCGGTGGCGATGGCGAGGAAGCGCGCGACATAGGCATAGACCAGCGCCGCGCCCGACCCCAGCAGCAAAAGCCCCGGCCCCGCGCCCAGCAGCGCCTGCGAGACGGCGGCGATCTGCCGGTCGGCCAGCGCGATCACCGGCAAAAGCCCGATGGCCAGGATGGTGCCCGGCACCGCATAGCCCAGCGTCGAAAGCCGCGCCATGCTGCGGGTCAGGCGCCCCGGCCGCATCCGCGCCGCCCCGGTCACGACCAGGCCCAGCACCAGCGCGACCAGCGTCGCCAGCGCGGCGAAAAGGGCGGTGTTGCCGGCCTCTTCGATGATGCGCGGCGAAAGCCCGGCAAAGCGATAGCGCGCCCAGGCCGCGCCGACCAGATACCAGGCCGGCGCCGCGAAACCCAGGGCCACCGGCAGCGCGCAGACCAGCGTGGCCCCCCAGGCGCGCCAGCCGCCCAGGCGGGTGCGCCGCAGGGGCTGCGCGCCCGCGGCATAGCGCTGGCGCCGGCGGCCGCGGCGCTCCAGCATCACCAGCGCCATGGTGATGGCCAGCATCGCCAGCGCGATCTGCGCCGCCCCCGGCAGGTCCGAGCGGTTGATCCAGGTCGAATAGACCGAGACGGTCAGCGTGCGCACGCCCAGGAACTCGGCCGCGCCGATGTCGTTCATCGCCTCCATCAGCGCCAGCGCCGTGCCGATGGCGACGGCGGGCCGGGCCAGCGGCAGGGCCACGCGCAGGAAGCCGGCGACCGGCCCCGCCCCCAGGCTCCGCCCCGCATCCAGCAGGTTGCCGGCCTGCATGGCGAACAGCGCCCGCACCGGCAGGTAGACATAGGGGTAAAGCACCAGCCCCAAGAGCAGGATGCAGCCCGGCATCGAGCGGATGTCGGGCAGGCGGAACTCGCGCGGGCTGGAATAGCCCAGCCAGCCGCGGATTGCGCCCTGCACCGGCCCGACCGGGTGCAAGAGGTCCAGATAGGCATAGGCGACGATATAGGTCGGCACCGCCAGCGGCAGCAGCAGCGCCCAGCCGAAGAAGCGCCGGCCCGGAAAGTCGCAGGCCGCGACCAGCCAGGCCGTGACCGTGCCCAGCGTGGCGACGATGGCGCCGACGCCGACCAGCAGGATCACCGTCTGCCGCGCCGCCACCGGCAGCACGTTGCTGACCAGATGCGCCCAGAGCCCCGGACTGCCCCGCAGCGCGAACAGCCCCAGCGCCAGAACCGGCAGCAGGACAAGCGCGGCGACGGCCAGTGCCGCCGCCTGCCAGCCCATCCCCGCGCGGACGCGGGGGGCTCGTGTCAGTTCCGGGGTCATGCGGCCTGCGCCCGCGGCGGGCTCAGTTGTCGAAGCCGACCGCCTCGGCCAGTTCGCTCGCCGCCTTGCGCTGGCGGGCGATCTCGGTCAGGTCGGTGCCGTCGACCTGAAGCCCCGCCATGTCCTCGATCACCGGGCTGACCGCGACGCCGGGCTTGACCGGATATTCGAAATTCGCCTCGGCATAGATCCTTTGCGCCTCGTCCGAGACCAGGTATTCCAGCAACTGCACCGCCTGGTCGCGGTTCGGCGCGTGCTTGGCCACCGCCGCGCCCGAGACGTTGACCTGCGTGCCGCCGCCCTCGAAGGTGGGCAGGATGACCTTGATCGCCTTGACCCATTCCTCCTGCTCGGGGCCGCCGGCACCGCTGCGCATCAACCCGACGTAATAGGAATTGGCGATGCCGATCTCGCAGATGCCGCCCATGATGTCGCGCGCCACGTCGCGGTCGCCGCCGCCGGCGGTGCGGGCCAGGTTCGCCTTGACGCCTTCCAGCCATGCCTTGGCGGCCTCTTCGCCGTGATGCACGATGTAGGAGGCGGTCAGCGCCACGTTATAGGGATGCTGCCCCGAACGGATGCAGACCTTGCCCTTCCATTCCGGCTTGGCCAGATCCTCGTAGGTGAAGCTCGCCAGGTCCAGATCCTTGTCGGCGTAAAGCACCCGCGCCCGCTGCGACAGCGCGAACCAGTTGCCGTCCTTGTCGCGCAGGTTCTCGGGGATGGCGGCGGCCAGCACCTCGGATTCGAGCGGCTGGGTCAGGCCGCGGTCGACCAGGTCGACCAGGTTGCCGATGTCCACGGTCATCAGAACGTCGGCGGGCGAGGCGTCGCCTTCCTGCTCGACCCGCTCGGGCAGGCCGTCCTTGAGGAAGATCGTGTTGACCTTCACCCCGGTGGTTTCGCTGAACGATGCCAGCAGCGGCTCGATCAGATTCGGCTCGCGCGTGGTGTAAAGGTTCAATTCCTGGGCGCTTGCGGCGACGGCCTGTGCCGCCAACAGGACACCGATCACTCCAGATAGTCCGACACGCATTCCCTGTCCTCCTTGCGATTTCTCGACATGTTTACTAAACTAATTAGTAATGTAAACTATTCTCATGCGGTTGCGGTCACGAAGGGATGCCGATGAACCAATTCGCCAGCCCTCCCGACTGGGCCAGCCAGGTGGATGCGCCAGATGCCACCCCGTCCCTGCCCATGCTGGAGGTCGAGGCGCTGTGCCGCCGCTTCGCCGGCGTGGCGGCGGTCGAGGATGTCGGCTTTCGCGTGGCGCCGGGCCAGGTGACATGCCTGCTGGGCCCTTCGGGCTGCGGCAAGTCCACCACGCTGCGCATGATCGCCGGCATCGAGCGTCCCGATTCCGGCGCCGTCCGCATCGCCGGCCGGCCGATGTCGGGCGCCGGCGCCTTCCTTCCGCCCGAACGCCGGCCGGTCGGCATGGTGTTCCAGGATTTCGCGCTGTTCCCGCATCTGGACGTGGCGGCGAATGTCGGCTTCGGCCTGCGCGGCCCGGCGCGGCAGGACCGCGACCGGATCGCCGCGCTGCTGGAGCGCGTGGGCCTGTCCGGCCATGCCGCGAAATACCCGCACGAGCTTTCGGGCGGCGAGCAGCAGCGCGTGGCGCTGATCCGGGCCCTGGCGCCGCGCCCTTGCCTGATGCTGATGGACGAGCCCTTCTCCAGCCTCGACCACCGGCTGCGCGACGGGGTGCGCGACGCGGCGCTTGACCTGCTGCGCGAAACCGAAACCGCGGTGGTGATGGTCACGCACGACCCCGAAGAGGCGATGCTGATGGGCCATCGCATCGCCGTCATGCGCCGGGGCCGGCTGATCCAGGAAGGCCGCCCGGACGAGCTTTACAACCGCCCGGCCGACCGCGGCGTGGCGGCCTTCTTCTCGGACCTGAACATCGTCGCGGGACGGGTGGCGGGCGGGCGGGTGCAGACCGTGCTGGGCGCCTTTCCCGCCCCCGGCCTTGCCGAAGGCAGCCGGGCCGAGGTCGCCGTCCGCCCGCAGCACCTGGTCCCGGCCGAGGCCGGCGGCACCCCGGCGCGGGTCGAGCGCGCGCGCTATCTGGGCCGCGAAAGCCTGATCGAGATCCGGCTGGAACCCGGCGGCGCGGCGATGAAATCCCGCATCCCCGGCCTGGTCCTGCCCGCGCCGGGCAGCCTGATCCGCGTCGCAGTCCAGCCCGGCAGCGCCATGGTCTTTGCCGGCGACGGCGAATAGGCGCGGCCCATTCCCTATTCGGCGGCGGCGCGGCAGGCGGTGCCGGCCTCCAGCAGCGCGCGGATCTCGGGCCGGCACGAGCCGCAATTGGTGCCCGCCCGCAGCGCCTGCCCCACCGCCTCGACCGAGGTCAGGGCCTGGCTGGCGATGGCCCGCACGATGCTGTTCACGCCGATGCCGAAGCAGGCGCAGACCAGCGCGCCTTCGTCCGGGCGGTCGGCGCCGGGGCGGCCGGCCAGCGCCTCGGCCCCGCTTTCGCCCAGCAGCGCCGCGACATGGCTGCGCGACAGGCCCACCGGCTCGGGCGCGACGAACAGCGCCGCCCGCAAGCGGCCCTCGCGCAGGAAGGCCAGCCGCACCTGCCCGCGGGCGCGGTCATGCAGCACCAGCGGCTCGTCCGGCAGGCCGAACAGCGCGCGGGCATGGGCGGTCCAGTCCTGCACCGGCTCCAGCCCGGCCAGTTCGGCCTGCTCGCCCCGCGGCAGCGTGGCCCGCGCCCAATAGGCGCAATCCGGGCGGATCGGACCCGCCGAGACGGCAAAGCCGAACCAGCGCGCGGCAAAGGGCCGGATCGCCACCGCCGCCGATTTCAGCGCCGGCTGGCCCGAGACCGGATCGACCGTCCCCGGCACCAGCGCATCGACCCGGCCCGAGGGCGCGGTCTCGCCCGTCCAATGCATCGGCGCAAAGGGATGGCCCGGCGCCACGCGGTCGCTGACCAGCACCCGCAGCACGGCGCGGCCATGCGGGCTTACGACCTCGGCCAGGCTGGCGGGCGCCAGGCCCAGCCGGGCGGCATCGCCGGGATGCAGCTCCAGGAAGGGCTCGGCCAGGTGGCGCGACAGGCGCGGCGACAGGCCGGTGCGGGTCATCGTGTGCCAATGGTCGCGCACCCGGCCGGTGTTCAGCCGGAACGGCCGATCCGCGCCAGCCGGCTGCGGCACGCGCGGCGTGACCGCGACCAGCCGCCCGCGACCCGAGGGCGTATGGAACCGCCCGTCGCCAAAGAAGCGCCCGCCCTGCCGGCGCGCCGATTGCGGCCACAGGAAGGGCTCCAGCGCGTCATATTCCGCCTGGGCGATGCCGGTATGGGCCGAGATGTCGAAATCGCTGCCCAACCCGCCCGCGATGCCCGACAGCGCGGCATGTTCGGCAAAGACCTGCGCCGGGCTGGTCCAGCCGAAGGCCCCCGGCCAGCCCATGCGGCGCCCGACCTCGGCCAGAATGCGCCAGTCGTCGCGCGCCTGGCCCGCGGGGGCGAGCGTCCGGCGCTGGCGGCTGATGCGGCGTTCCGAATTCGTCACCGTGCCGTCCTTTTCGCCCCAGCCGGTCGCCGGCAGCAGGACATGCGCCAGCCGCGTGGTGTCGGTCCGCGCCATGATGTCCGAGACCACGACGAAATCGCAGCCGGCGATGGCGCGGGCGACGCGATCGGCCTCGGGCATGGTCACGGCAGGGTTGGTGCAGATGATCCACAGCGCCTTGATCCGGCCGTCCTCGACGGCGCGGAACATGTCCACGGCCTTCAGCCCCGGCCGCTCGGCCATGCGGGGCGCGTTCCAGAAACCGCGCACCGCCGCGCGATGCGCGGGGTTCTCGATCTCCAGGTGGCAGGCCAGCATGTTGGCGAGCCCGCCGACCTCTCGCCCGCCCATGGCGTTGGGCTGGCCGGTGACGCTGAGCGGGCCCATGCCCGGCCGGCCGATGCGGCCGCTGGCCAGGTGGCAGTTCAGGATCGCGTTCACCTTGTCGGTGCCGCTGTCGGACTGGTTCACGCCCTGCGACCAGACCGTCACCACCTTGTCGCTGTGCAGCCACAGGTCGAGGAACTGCCTGATCTGGCTGTGCGCCAGCCCGGTGGCCGAGGGCAGCGTCTCGCGCGCCGCAGTCATGGCATCCTCGATTCCTTCCAGGTTGTCGGCGCAGATCTCTGATCTTCTGCCGATTTCTGCCAGCAGCAGGTTGAACAGCGCCGCATCCGAACCCGGCGCCAGCGGCAGATGCAGGTCGGCGATGTCGCAACTCGCGGTGCGGCGCGGATCGATCACCACGACCCGCGTGCCCCGCGCCTCGCGCGCCGCGGCCAGCCGCTGGTAAAGCACCGGATGGCACCAGGCCAGGTTCGAGCCGACCAGCACCACCGTATCGGCCAGCTCCAGATCCTCGTAGAGCCCCGGCACCGTGTCCGAACCGAAGGCCCGCCGGTGCCCCGCCACCGCCGAGGCCATGCAAAGCCGCGAATTGGTGTCGATGTTGCCCGAGCCGATGAAGCCCTTCATCAGCTTGTTGGCGACATAGTAATCCTCGGTCAGGAGCTGGCCCGAGACGTAGAAGCCGACCGAATCCGGCCCGTGTTCGGCGATGGTTTCGGTGAATCGGCGCGCGACCAGGTCCAGCGCCTCGTCCCAGCCGGCCTCGCGCCCGTGGATGCGCGGGGCGAGCAGCCGGCCGGCATGGCCGACCGTCTCGCCGAGCGCCGAGCCCTTGACGCAGAGCCGGCCCTTGTTCGCCGGATGCGCGGGGTCTCCGGCGATGCCCAGCCCGCCGCGGCCGTCCGGCGCGGCCAGCACGCCGCAGCCCACGCCGCAATAGGGACAGGTGGTGCGGATGGTCTGCATCGGGGCCCTCACTCGGCGGGAACGGCGGGGGCTTCGGGGCGGGCACCGGCATCCGCATCCGCCGCGCGGCGGGGCGAGGTCTTGTGATGCGTGGCATAGATCATCGCGCCGACAAAGGTCAGCCCGCCGACCAGGTTGCCCAGCACGGTCGGGATCTCGTTCCAGATCATGTAGTCCATGATGGTGAACTGCCCGCCCAGAAGCAGCCCGGCCGGGAACAGGAACATGTTCACGATGGAATGCTCGAACCCCATGTAGAAGAAGACCAGGATCGGCATCCACATGGCGATGACCTTGCCCGAGACGGTGGTGGACATCATCGCCGCCACCACGCCGGTCGAGACCATCCAGTTGCACATGACCGCGCGGATGAACAGCGTCAGCATCCCCGCCGCGCCATGGGCGGCATAGCCGAGCGTCCGCCCCTCGCCGATATGGCCGATCTTTTCGCCGACCGCGTTCGGCGCCTCGGAAAAGCCGAAGGTGACGATGATCGCCATGAAGACCGCGACGGTGAAGGCGCCGGCGAAATTGCCGGCGAACACCAGCCCCCAGTTGCGCAGCATGCCGCGCGGCGTCACCCCCGGCCGGCGGTCGATCAGCGCCAGCGGCACCAGCGTGAACACCCCGGTGAGCAGGTCGAAGCCCAGCAGGTAGAGCATGCAGAAGCCGACCGGGAACAACAACGCGCCGATCAGCGGCTCGCCCGTGTTCACGGTGACGGTCACGGCAAAGGCCGCCGCCAGCGCCAGGATCGCCCCGGCCATATAGGCGCGGATCAGGGTGTCCTTGGTGGACATGAAGACCTTGGCCTCGCCGGCATCGATCATTTTCTTCGCGAAATCAGCAGGATTGACGTAGGACATGATGCAACTCCTCAGGCGGCGTTCGAGCGGGAGACGAGTTCGGCGCTGATCAGGACGCGGCCCCGCTCGACGCGGACGGGCCAGGTGCGGACCGCGCCCTCGTCGGCGCCCTGCGCGGCGCCCGAGTTCATGTCGAACACCCAGTTGTGCAGCGGGCAGGTCACGCGATCGCCATGAACCATGCCCTCGGACAGCGGGCCGCCCTTGTGCGGGCAGCGGTCGTCCAGGGCAAAGACCCGGTCGTCCAGCGTGCGGAATACCGCGACGCAGCCCTGCGCGGTGCGGATCACCCGCGCGCCCTGGCGGGGGATGTCGTCCAGGGCTCCGATGTCGACAAAGATGGTCATTCCGCGGCCTCCAGGGTCAGATCGGCAAGGGGCGCCCATTTGGGCGTCTCGGTGGTGGTGGAATGCTCGGCCCAGGGGTCGCGGCGATAGACCGACTGGCTGACCTCGAAGCGCTCGACCAGCGCGCGGCGGGTCGGCAGGTCCGCGACCTGCACCTTCACCCAGTCGAGCCCGACCTTGGCCACCCATTTATAGGGCCGGTCCAGATAGCGCGCGTGCTCGCGGTAAAGCTGGATGAAGGCGGTGATGATCTCGACCGCCTCGTCCTCGGAGGGGGTCGAGGCCAGGGGCTCGGTCTCCTTCACCTCCATCCCGGCGGCGCCGGCGACGCTGATCTGGTAGCCGCTGTCGACGCAGATCACGCCCACGTCCTTGCAGGTCGCCTCGGCGCAGTTGCGCGGGCAGCCCGAGACGCCCAGCTTGACCTTGTGCGGCGTCCAGGACCCCCAGAGCAGCTTTTCCAGCCTGATCCCCAGCCCGGTCGAATCCTGGGTGCCGAAGCGGCAGAACTCGCTGCCGACGCAGGTCTTCACCGTGCGCAGCCCCTTGGAATAGGCGTGGCCCGAGACCAGCCCGGCCGCGTTCAGGTCGGCCCAGATATGCGGCAGATCCTCTTTGCGCACACCCAGCAGGTCGATGCGCTGCCCGCCCGTGACCTTGACCATGGGCACGGCATATTTCTCGGCCGCGTCGGCGATGGCGCGCAGCTCGCCCGGCGTGGTGACGCCGCCCCACATGCGCGGCACCACAGAATAGGTGCCGTCCTTCTGGATATTGGCGTGGTTCCGCTCGTTGACAAAGCGGGACTGGCGGTCGTCGCGATAGTCCAGCGGGTATTCGGCCAGCAGGTAATAGTTCAGCGCCGGGCGGCAGGAATGGCAGCCGCCCACGGTCTTCCAGCCCAGCTCCTGCATGACGGCCGGGATCGACGTCAGCCCCATCGAGCGGATCAGCCGCCGCACGTCCTCGTGGCTGTGGTCGGTGCATTTGCACATGCCGGCGGGGACGGGCGCGACGAAGCCGTCGCCCAGGGTCAGCTTCATCACCTGCTCGACCAGCCCGGTGCAGGTGCCGCACGATCCCGACGCCTTGGTGCAGGCGCGCACGGCGTCCAGCGTGTGGGCGCCGCCCAGCACGGCATCGACGATGGTGCCCTTGCAAACGCCGTTGCAGCCGCAGATCTCCGCCTCAGGCGGCAAGGCTGCAACGGCCGCCATAGGGTCCAGCGTGGTCCCCCCCTGGAAGGCCGGGCCGAAGATCAGCGTGTCGCGCATCTCGCTGATGTCGGTTTCGTCCTTCATCAGCCCATAGAACCAGTTGCCGTCGGCGGTGTCGCCATACATGACGACGCCGATGATGCGGTCGTTCTCCAGCACCAGCCGCTTGTAGATGCCGCGGCCGGGGTCGCGAAAGACGATGTCCTCGCGCCCCTCGCCTTCGGCGAAATCGCCGGCGCTGTAGAGGTCACAGCCCGTCACCTTCAGCTTGGTCGCGGTCTGCACCGGGCGGAACGCGGCTTCCTCGCCCAGCAGGGTCCGGGCCAGCACCTTGGCCTGGTCGTAAAGCGGCGCGACAAGGCCGAAGACCTGGCCGCGATGCTCGACGCATTCGCCGAGCGCGAAGATATGCGGGTCGCTGGTGCGCAGGGCGTCGTCGACGACGATGCCGCGCTCGACCTCCAGATGCGCGTCATTGGCCAGCCGCACCTCGGGGCGGATGCCGACGGCCATGCAGACCAGGTCGGCGGCATGGACGGTACCGTCCTCCAGCAGCACGGCCTCGGCCCGGTCGTGGCCCAGGATCGCCTTGGTCGCGCCCTTGCAATGCACCTTGATGCCGCGCCGCTCCAGGTCGCGCTGCAGCAGGTAGCCGGCGGCGGGGTCCAGCTGCCGCTCCATCAGGTGGCCCATCAGGTGGACGACGGTGACGCTGGCCCCCCGCGCCGCCATGCCGGCCGCCGCCTCAAGGCCCAGCAGCCCGCCGCCGATCACCACCGCGTCCTTGCCGGCGACGCCGGCCTCGATCATCGCATTGGTGTCCTCGAGGTCGCGATAGGTCACGACGCCCGGCAGGTCGCTGCCCGGCACCGGGATGATGAAGGGCGCCGAGCCGGTGGCGATGACCAGCGCGTCATAGGGCGCGCCGCCCGTGTTGGAATAGACGGCGCGATTGGCGCGGTCGATCCTGACCACCGGCTCGCCGAAGCGGCAATCGACGCCATGCGCGGCATACCAGTCCGCGTCATGGGTGACGATCTGCTCATAGGTCTTTTCGCCCGACAGGACCGGCGACAGCATCAGCCGGTTGTAATTGCCGCGCGGCTCGGCATTGAACAGGGTGACATGCCATTCGCCGGACGCGGCCTCGAACAGTTGCTCCAGCAGGCGGCCCGAGGCCATGCCGGCGCCGATGACGACGAGTTTCTTCATCGCGTGACTCCTTTCTCAGGCGGCTTGCAGGGGCGCGCGGCCCATCTGGCGGATCGAGGCATGCATCCAGAGCGCGCAGGCCCCGACCAGCAGGAACAGCGCCATGAAGCAGCTGGACCACAGCCCGGTCTGGTCGCGCAGCCAGCCGAAAAGCAGCGGCAGCAGGAACCCGCCAAGGCCGCCGATCATGCCCACGAGCCCGCCCACCGCGCCGACATGGCCGGGGTAATAGCTGGGGATGTGCTTGTAGACGGCGGCCTTGCCCAGGCTCATGAAGAAGCCAAGGACGAAGATCACCGCCAGGAAGACCGGCACCGGCACGCCCGAGGGGATCGAAAGGATCCCGGTCGCGACCAGCGAGACGGCGAAGGTCGCATACATCACCGTCCGCGCGCCGATCCGGTCCGACAGCACCCCGCCATAAGCGCGAAAGATCGAGCCGGGGATGGAATAGGCCGCGCCGATCATGCCGGCGGTGGCGATGTCGAAGCCGTAGACCTGCGTCAGGTAATGCGGCAGCCACAGCGCCAGCGCCACGAAGCCGCCGAAGCTGAAGAAGTAATAGGCCGAGAAGCGCCAGACCCGGACCTGGCCCAGCGGCGCGAACTCGGCGCGCAGCGGCGCCTTGCGGCCGGCCCCTGCGGCGGTGACGGGATCGTCCTTGCTGAAAAGCCAGAACAGCACCGCGGTCAGCGCCAGCGCGCCGGCCCAGATCTGCGCGGTCGCCTGCCAGCCCAGCGCCAGCATGACGAAGGGCGCGGCGAACTTGGTCACGGCGGCGCCGACATTGCCGACCCCGAAGATGCCCAGCGCCGTGCCCTGCCGCCCCTCGGCATAGAAGCGCGAGACATAGGCGACGCCCACGGCGAAGGAGCCGCCGGCCAGCCCGACGCCCAGCGCCGCCAGCAGCATCTGCGGCCAGGTCGAGGCATGGGACAGAAGGAAGGTCGCGCCGGCGGCGGCCAGCATGGTCAGCGTATAGACGCGCCGCCCGCCCAGCCGGTCGGTCAGCACGCCCAGCGCGATGCGCACCAGCGAGCCGGTCAGGATCGGCAGGCCGATCAGCAGGCCGAACTGGGTCTCGGTCAGGGAAAGCTGCTCGCGGATCTGCAGGCCGATGATCGAGAAGATCGTCCAGACCGCAAAGCAGATGGTGAAGGCGAAGGTCGAGAGGCCCAGCGCGCGGCTGGCCTCGGAGGGCGGAACGGGGGAAACGGCGGGCATGGTGGCTCCGATGCGTTGCTGATGGCGAAGGCTGTCGGAAAGCGCGCGGCCAGGGCGGCGGGACGCCGCAGCGGGACTGCGCTTTCGGAGGGGAGGGATTTCCGCGCCCTTGCGGGAATCCGTGCCGCATCATTGCGAGCGGGCCGGTGGCACGCCATTGCGCCGGGCCATGGGACCAGATTGGGTCAGGATGCCGGCCGGATCAAGCCTTGATGCGGCATCGCAGCATCCGCCGCCCGTTCCGCCCGAAAGCCGGGCAGCATCGCGCCCGGCCTGCCCGCGAAACGCTCAGCCGGCGAAAGGGGGCTCGAAGATGGTGCCGTCGAAGAAGGCATCGGCGCGCAGAATCATCTGGCCCTTTTCGGCCGCGACCTCGCGGTCCTCGGCCAGCGCGCCTTCCAGCCGCGCCGAGGCGCCGGGCAGCGCCGCCCCCGCCTCGCGCAGGTGCTGGCGATAAAGATCGGTGCGGAAATGCGCCATCGCCTTTTCCATCGCCGGCGCCGGGTCCAGCCCATGCCGCGCGGCGATGCGCTGCGCAAAGAAGGCGGCCAGGCTTTTCCAGGGGAAATTCGCCGCCCCGGCATGGAAGGCGATGAAGCCCGGCACATGGCGGATCTCGCCCGAGGGCGTGACCTGCAGCCGCCCGGTCAGCCCGCGCTCGGCCAGTTCGGTCGGCAGGTCCAGGTATTCGCGCCGCGACAGGATCTCGGCGGCGGTATCGCGGTTCTCGGGCTCGTCGAGCCAGCGCCCGGCGCGCCAGACCGCCCGCATCAGCGCACCGGTCAGCTGCGGCTGGCCTTCGGTGAAGTCGCGGCGCAGCACCAACCCCTTTTCCGGCGGCGAGGCCCAGATCGCGGTGCCCGGCAAGAGCAGCGAGGCAAGGCCGCGGTCCACCGCACTCGACGCCCAGGGCTCGCCGACGCAGAAGGCATCGACCTCGCCCGCGGCCATGGATTCGGCCATCAGCGGCGGCGGCACGGTCACGACCTCCAGGGCCGGGCGGAAGCCGCTGGCGCCCAGCCAGTGCCGGATCAGTTCCAGCTGGGTCGAGAAATGGAAGGGCACGCCCACCCGCAGCCGGCCGGGCGCGGCCTCATGCAGCGCATGGGCGGCCTTGCGGGCATCGCGGAAGTCGAAGTCGTGGCCCTGCTCGCGCATCCTGGCGGCCAGGGCGGCGCTGACCGCGACCGCCTGCCCGCCCTGCGACAGGAACATCGCCAGGTCCAGCTCCGGCAGCGCCGGGCCCAGACCCAGCGCCTGCGCGACCGGCATCGGCACCAGCATATGCGCCGCCTCGATCAGCCCGGCGCCCAGCATGTCGCGGGCCTGCGCCCAGGCGCCCAGGCGCAGCAGCTGGAATTCCAGCCCCTCTTCGGCGGCAAAGCCCAGCTCGCGCGCCACGATCAGGGGCGCGGCGTCGATCAGCGGCACATAGCCAAGGCGCAGGGGCGTCAGCGGCATGAGAGCAACCCCGCGGCCAGGACCAGCTGCTGCGCGATCTCGGCCACGCGCTTGCCCTGGTCCATCGCCGTCTTGCGCAACAGCGCATAGGCGGCCTCTTCGTCGATGCCGCGCGCCTTCATCAGCACCGCCTTGGCGCGGTCGATCACCTTGCGCTCCTCCAGCGCGGCACGGGTCGCGGCCAGTTCGGCGCGCATGCGCTGGAACATGTGAAAGCGCGCGATGGCCGCGTCCAGCACCGGCTTGATCCGGTCGGGGCGCAGCCCGTCCACGACATAGGCCGAGATGCCGGCCTCGACCGCCGCCCGCGTCAGATGCTCGTCCGAGCGGTCCACGAACATCGCCACCGGCCGCTCGGTCGGGCCCGAGGCCAGCGCCAACTCCTCGAGCACGTCGCGCGAGGGGTTGGCCAGGTCGATCAGCACCATGTCGGGCCGGCATTCGGCGATATGGCGCGCGAGGCCGGTTTCCTCGGAGATGATGCGGATGTCGTGGTCGCCGATCTCGCGCAGCCCGTCCACGATCGGGGCGGCGCGCTCGGGGTCGGGCTCGATGACGACGATGGAAAGGCGCTTGTCCATCTGCTTCCTGATCTGTGCCGCCCTTGCAGGTGCCATCGCAGCCGCGCGCCCGCAACGCATCACACCGTCGCCGTGCCGCCCCGCGCGGGATCTGCCCGCCCGGCGGGCAGGTTTCGGGCGGCTCTGCCCAAGGGGCGGGCAGGAAGGTTGCCGCGCCCGCTCCCTTGAGCCTGGCGGGGGTTTGGCTAATCTGGCGGCGACGCGCGAGCAGAGGGACACCATGCCAGAGATCATCCTGCTGACGGGCAAGGCCGCCCCCCTGCCCGGAAACAACCAGAAAAGCGGCATCGACAAGCGCCCGGTGGACCGGCCGCTGGCGCTTGGCCCGGAGGGGCTCGAAGGCGACGAACAGGCCGACCGCCGCGTGCATGGCGGGCCGGAAAAGGCCGTGCATCACTATCCTTTCGATCATTATGCGGCCTGGCGCGAGGAACTTGGGCGGCTGCGCCCGGCCGAAGCACCGGGGGTTTCACACCCCCGGACCCCCGTGGGGTATTTGGAAAACGGAGAAATCATGGGGTTGCTGGGGGCGCCCGGCGCCTTTGGCGAGAATATCTCGACCGAGGGGCCGACCGAGGCGGAGGTCGCGGTGGGCGACATCTTCCGGCTGGGCACGGCGCTGGTGCAGGTCTCGCAGGGGCGGCAGCCCTGCTGGAAGCTGAACCGCCGCTTCGGGGTCGCGGACATGGCGCGGCGCGTGCAGGAAAGCGGCCGCACCGGCTGGTATTACCGCGTCCTGCAGCCTGGCGTGGTCGCCCCCGGCGACCGGCTGGAACTGGTCGACCGGGTGGCGCCGGAATGGACGCTCGGCCGGCTGTGGCATGCGCTTTACGTGGACCGGCTGAACCTGGGCGAGTTGCAGGGCATCGCCGGGCTCGACGTGCTGGCCGAGGGCTGGCGGCGCTACGCCATCCGCCGGCTGGAGAGCGGGCGGGTCGAGGACTGGTCCAGGCGGCTGGAGGGCAGCGCATGAGCCGGCCGCTGGTGATCTCGATCCAGAGCCAGGTGGTCATGGGCCATGTCGGCAATTCCGCCGCGGTCTTTCCGATGCTGGCCGCCGGGCTGGAGGTGGCGCCGATCCCGACGGTGATCTTTTCCAACACGCCGGATTACCCGACCCTGCGCGGCCGGGCGCTGCCGGGCGATTTCTTCGCCGACCTCTTGCAGGGCGCCTGGGACCGCGGCCTGCCCGAGCGCGCGGATTTTCTGCTGACCGGCTATATCGGCTCGGTCGAGGTGGCGCGGCTGACCGCCGATTTCGTCGCCCGCGCCAAGGCGGCGAACCCGCGGCTGCGCTATTACTGCGATCCGGTGCTGGGCGACGAGCAGCCGGGGCTTTATGTGCCCAGGGAGATCGCCGACACCTTCCGCGACCGGCTGCTGCCCATGGCCGACATCGCCTCGCCCAACCCGTTCGAGGTCGCCTGGCTGACCGGCCAGCCCATCGCGGAACTGGCCGACATCCCCCGCGCCGCCCGCGCCCTGCGCATGGCCCCCGAGGCGCGGCTGATCGTCACCGGCTGCAAGCTGCGCGAGACGGCGCCGGACATGCTGGAAAGCGTGATCCACGGTCCCGAGGGCCTGTCGCGCCACCCGACGCCGCACCTGCCGCTGGCCATGGCGGGAACCGGAGACCTGTTCGCCGGCCTTGTCGCCGCGGCGCTGGGAAGCGGGCGCAGCCTGGCGCAGGCGGTCGAATATGCGCAGGTCCAGACCTCGCGGGCGCTGATGCGCGCGGCGGCGCTGGGAACGAAGGAGGTCGTCCTGTGCGACCGCGATTTCCGCATGGCCCTGCTGGGGGCCTGAAGCCGCGCCTTGGCGGCGGAGATTGCCGGCGGGGGCGCCCTTGCCGGATTGTGCCTTCATCGGCCGTCCTCGTATTCCCACAACCGGCACGTGACCTCGAGGAGCACCCGCGCCAGGTGCTTTTGCACCGAACCTTCCGACAGCGCCATATGCCGCACCGCCTCGCGATAGCTAAGGCCCCGGATGCGGTGCAGGACGAAGATCCGCCGCGTCTTGTCCGGCTGGCCTCGAAATATCGAACAGCAAGGCGGAGGCCTGGCGCCGAGCGTCGTCATCGGATCACCGCCACGTCACCAGGATGACGGAGGTAGAGTTCGACGCATTCACGCGCGGGCTAGTCGATTGGGCGCGTGAGGCATATCGTGACCCCAATATCTGACCCCCGCCCCTTCGCCGAGGTGCTGCGCGACTGGATCGGTCGGCACGGCGGCAGCGCCTATGCTGCCGCGCCGCGGCTGCACACCACAGAGCAGACGCTGGGCCGCTGGCTGCGCGGCTCGACCTGCGCCACCGAGACGGCACAGCGGGCGCTGATGACCCTGGTGGATGAGGGGCGGGCCTAGGCTGTCAGCGGACGGACCAAGCCGGAGACCGTGCTGCAACGCCCCCCGCCGGAGGGCTCCCTGCGAGCGGTACGGGGGCCGATCTTGGTGACGCGTCATGCGTCTGGCGCATAGCTGGCCGAGGATCGAGGCTTGAAGGCGCCTTCAACCTCCCTTCATCCGCGCCGGTTTTTTGACGCAAAGCGCCGGTTTTTTTGACGCTCTACACCTGCAAAGCCATATCCGCAGGCAGGGGCCCGGCCCGGCAGGCCGGCCTGCGCCGAACCCTCCGGCAAGGCGATTGGCGGAAGGGAGTGGGAGTCGAACCCACCAAAGACTGACGCAGCCTCAACCGGATTTGAAATCCGGCCGCCCCACCAGGAACGCTTCCCTTCCATCGCCGCCCCTCAGGCGGCCTGCAGCCGGGCGCAGATCGCCGCCACGGCCCGGTTCGCATCTTCCAGCGCATGGCCGACCTCGCCGCCAAACCCCGCGCGCACCGCACCTATGGCATACATTCCCGGCAACGATGTCTCGAGATGGTCGTCGACGGCCAGCGGTTCCTGGCCTTGCACCGCGCCCGGCGGCAGGAAGCCGGTATTCGGCACCAGCCCGACCATGGCGAAGAAGCCCTGCACCTCGACCCGGTCCTGCGCGCCGCTGCGCAGGTCGCGCAGCCGGGCATGGGAAAGCCCGCCCGCGCCCTCCAGCGCCTCGACCACGGTGCCGAAGCGGACCGAGATCGGCGCCGCGGCCCCGACCGCCTCGACGAAATCCGGGCGCGCGGTAAAGCGGTCGCCGCGATGGACCAGATGCACGACCGGGCAGTATTCGGCCAGGATCAGCGCCTCCTGCAGGGCGGAATCGCCGCCGCCCACCACCATGCCGGGCTTGCCGCGCACCATCGGGCCGTCGCAATCGGCGCAATGCGAGACGCCGCGATGCTCGAACTCGGCCTCGCCGGGGATGCCGAGCGCGCGGTGGCCGGCGCCGCTGGCGACGATCACGCTGCGCGCGGCGTGGCGTGCGGCGCCGGTGACGACGGTCCAGCCGCCGCCTTCGCCCGCCTCGATGGCGGTCACATGTTCGGGGATGTTTTCCACCCCCAGCTCGGTGGCGCGCATCATCAGCTCGGCCGACAGGTCGACGCCCGATTCCGGCATGCCCTCGGGGCCTGGCCAGAGCCTGTTGATGTTCAGCACCAGCCCGCCGAACATGCCGCCTTCGGCCAGGGCGACCCTGAGCCCCCGTTGCGCGGCCTGCCCGGCCGCCGCCATGCCGGCGACGCCGGAGCCGATGATGAAGATGTCGTAGGGATTGCTCATCTCGTTCTCCTGTTCTGGATGCGGGGTGGATGCGCCGGCCCGGCCGCGGTCGCGGCCGTCGCGTCATGCCCGGCCCGCAGCAAGCGGACATTGCCCTGGCGAAGCGTGACCCCCTGCCGGTCCAGGCATTCCAGGATCTCGATGGCAAGGGCGCGCCCGGTCCCGATCACGTCGCGGTAGGGCGTGTTGACAAAAGGGATTCACCGGGCGCGGTGATCGTGATTCAAGCTGGTATCTGCAATGGAGACCAGCGTGGCACGAAACCTGATGTCGAACGACGAGTGGGCGTTCTTTGAACGCTTCATCCTGGCTGTCCGTTCTCCGAACGGCCGCAAGCCCACGAACCATCGGCTTGTTCTGGATGGGATTTTCTGGATCGCCCGAACGGGGTCGCCCTGGCGCGACCTGCCGGAAGAGTTCGGCAAATGGTCGTCTGTCTATCGGCAGTTCCGGCGCTGGACGTTGGCGGGGCTGTGGGAACAGATCCTGGAGGCGCTGAACGAGAGCCGGATCGTGCCGGATGCGCTGCAGATGATCGACAGCACCGTGGTTCGCGCTCATCATCAGGCAGCGGGCGCAAAAGGGGGACTCCGCGCCAAGGTTTCGGCCGCTCGCGAGGTGGCTTCACGACCAAGATCCATCTGCGGGTCAATGCGGCAGGCCTGCCCATGAGAACCGAGATCACGGCCGGGCAGACATCGGACTACCTCGGCTTCGATCTGGTCATGGCTGACAACCTGCCCGAGCCAAGCGTTCTGCTCGCAGACCGCGGCTACGACTCCGACAACATCCGCAAGACCATGGAGGTGCGCGACGTGGTGCCGGTCATCCCCATGCGCAAAACCCGGAAGCTACGGGTCGCCGTTGACCGCAGGCTCTACCGCCTGCGCAATCTCGTTGAGCGGTGCTTCAACAAGCTCAAGAATGCCCGTCGCGTCGCCACCCGCTACGACAAGACCGCCGAAAGCTTCCTGGGCTTCATCGACATCACGTCGATCCGCCTCTGGCTCCGCCATTTGTCAACATGACCTAGCCCAGCGAAAAGGCGATGGCGGCGACGTTCTCGTTGCCGCTGCGCAGCCGGTCCGCCGCCATCAGCATCCGCCAGCGCGCCAGGTAGTCCATGGCCGTGCTGCCCACCAGCGCCTTGAAGCGCTGCGCAAAGACGGTGCGCGAGATCCCGGCGACGCGCGCCAGGTCCTCCAGCGTCCAGCGGCGGGCGGGCTGGGCATGGATGGCGGCGATGGCGGGGCTGATCTGCGGGTCGGTCAGCGCCAGCAACCATCCCGGCGGCAGTTCGGTAGCGCTGTCCAGGAACAGCCGCAGCACCTGGACCAGCATCAGATGCGCCAGGTGGGTGGACATCAGCGCGCTGCCCGGCTGCCGGCCGCGCAGCTCGGCGGCCCATTGATCCAGCAGCCAGCGCAGCACCTCGGCCTGGGCCGAGGCCCTGGGAATGTTGACGATGGGCGGCAGCGCGTCGAACAGCACGGCGGCATGGCTGCCGGAAAAGGAAAAGCGGCCGCTGATCAGGAACACCTCGCCGCCGCCGTCATGGACGGCGATCCCGTCGCGGGCGGCGGCCTCGAGGATGGCCGCGCCGCTTGCCGCCGGCAGGGCGGGGTCCGAGGACAGCACGAAGCCGTGGCCGCTGTTCAGCAGGAAGCAATCGCCCTCGTTCAGGCGGATCGGCTGTTGCTGCCCCTCGACCACGCCCCAGCAGCTGCCGCGCATGACGGCGGTGAACTTGATCCCCTCGTGCGGGGGGAAGGCGAAGGACCAGTCCCCCGCGGCATCGAAGCCGGCATAGAACTGACCTTGCGGCCGCAGCAGCGACAACACGTCCGAAAGCGGGTCCATCCTGAAATCCGTACGATCGAATAAGAATGACGGACTTTCTAGCATGGGTCGTTCGCGGATCAATCCCTATCTATGCCCTCGACCGAACGCCTTGCGCGTTCAGCCGCCCGTGGGTGGGCGGTCCGGTCCCGTCATTCAAAGGAAAACCGACATGAAACGCTTGCAGGACAAGGTCGCCATCGTCACCGGCGCGGGCAGCGGCACCGGCATGGGCGCGGTGATCGCCCGCGTCTTCGCCGAGGAAGGCGCCACCGTCGTCGTGACCGCCAATGCCAACCGGCAGGAGAACATGGACCGGCTGGTCGCCGAGATCACGGCCAAGGGGCAGCACGCCTCTGCGGCGATGCTGGACGTGACGCGGCAGGACCAATGGGCCGCGGTCCTGGCCGAGACCATCGACCGCCATGGCCGCATCGACATCCTGATCAACAACGCCGGCACGCCGGGGCCGCGCGACGGCAGCTGGGACAAGGCCACGGCCGAGGATTTCCACCATGTCATCGACGTGAACCTGAACAGCCAGTTCTACGGCATCAAGGCCGTCGCGCCGCAGATGGAGCGGCAGGGCGGCGGCGCCATCGTCAACATCTCCTCGGCCGCGGGCATCATCGTGTTCCCGGACGTGCCACCGGGCTACAGCGCCTCGAAAGGGGCAAGCCGCCACCTGACCAAGGCCGCGGCGGTGGATTTCGCCCGCCGCGGCATCCGCGTCAACGGCATCTATCCCGGCCTGATCGACACGCCCATGGCCACCCATTTCACCGAAGACCCCGAGATGCTGGAGGGCCTGCTGAGGGGCATTCCCATCGGCCGCGTCGGCACATCCGAGGAAATCGCCAGGGCGGCGCTGTTCCTGGCCAGCGACGAATCCTCCTACGTCATCGGCGCCGAGCTGGTGGTCGATGGCGGCCTGACCATCATCTGAGCGAAAGAAAGAACATGAGCTACCAACCGAAAACCTGGCTGATCACCGGCGCCTCGTCCGGCTTCGGCAAGGCGCTGGCCGAGGCGGTCGTCGCCCATGGCGACAATGCGGTGATCACCGCCCGCCGCCTCGACCGGCTGCAAGAGATCGCGCGCGGCCACGAGGATCGCGTGCGGCCGCTGGCCGTGGACGTGACCGATGCGGCTGCGCGCGACAGGGCGGTGGCCGAGACGCTGGCGCGCTTTGGCCGCATCGACGTTCTGGCCAATGTCGCCGGTCGCGGCGTGGCGGGCGCTTGCGAGGAGTTCAGCCTTGACCAGCTGCGCGAGCAGATGGAGCTGAACTTCTTCGCCGCGGCCGAGATGACCCGCGCCGTGCTGCCGCAGATGCGGGCGCAGGGCGCGGGCAACATCCTGACCGTCAGCTCCATCGCCGGGCTGGTGGCGATGAACGCGGCCGGTCCCTATTGCGCGGCGAAATTCGCCATCGAGGGCTGGACGGAATCGCTGGCCATCGAGGCCAAGCCCCTGGGCATCCACGTCACCCTGGTCGAACCCGGCGCCTTCCGCACCGAATTCGCCGGCGACGCGAACATGCGCCCGGTCCATCGCATCGACGCCTGGCGCCCGATGGTCGAGACCTTCGAGGGCTATCTGGAAAGCTCCTCCGGCAAGCAGATGGGCGACCCGGCGAAGGCCGCGCAGCGGATGCTGGAGGTGGTGGCCAGCGACGCCCCGCCCACGCGCCTGATGCTGGGCCGCGACGCCTGGTCGATCTGGGACACCACCATCGCCGGGCGCCTGGAAGACATGAACGCCTGGCGCGCGCGCGGCGAGGACACGGCTTTCGACGGTGCCGACGTCGTCGAGATCGCGCTTTAGGCAACTGCGCAACCCGCCGCCCATCGCGGCACTGACAATCTTTTCGTAAAGGACAATGACATGAGCAAGATCTGGTTCATCACCGGCGCCTCCTCGGGCTTCGGCAAGGCGCTGGCCGAGGCGGTTCTGGCGCGCGGCGACAGCGCCGTGCTGACCGCCCGCCGCGCCGCCCCGCTGCAAGAGATCGCGGCCGGCCACGGCGACCGCGCCCTTGCGCTGCAACTGGACGTGACCGACGCCGCCGCCCGCGGCCGGGCGCTGGCGCAGGCGACCGGGCAATTCGGCCGCATCGACGTGCTGGCCAATATCGCCGGCGCGGGCTCCTATGGCGCGCTCGAGGAATTCACCCCCGAGCAGATCCGCGCCCAGATGGAGCTGAACTTCTTTGCCGCCGCGGAACTGTCGCGCGCGGTGCTGCCGCAGATGCGCGCGCGGAAGTCTGGCCATATCCTGAACCTGACCAGCATCGCGGGCCTCGTGGCCTTCCCCGGCAGCGGCCTCTACAACGCGTCCAAGTTCGCGCTGGAAGGCTTTACCGAGGCGCTGCATCACGAGGTCAAGCCGCTGGGCATCCGGGTGACGCTGATCGAGCCGGGCGCCTTCCGCACCGGCTTCGCCGGCAGCGCGGCGATGAAGGCCGCGGGCCGGATCCAGGATTACGCGGCGCTGAATGCGGGGATGGAGGACTATTACGCCACCCAGGACGGCCAGCAGATGGGCGATCCGGTCAAGGCCGCGCAGGTCATCATCGACATGGTGGACGGCGACACGGCCCCGGTGCGGCTGATGCTGGGCGAGGACGCATACCAGCTGTGGGAAGGCGCCGTCGCCTCGCGCGCCCGCGACCTTGCGACCTGGCGCCAGCGCGGCGAGGATACGGCCATTCCCGGCGCGCTGAAGAACACCGCCCAGGCGCTGTAGGATCGGCCCCTGCGCCCAGGGCCCGGCGGATGACATGACGGACGCCGCCCCCGCGCGGGGGCGGCGTTCTTGCTGTCCGGCCGCCGGCCGCCGGCGTCGGCATCGGCGAAGAAAGCTTCCCGTTGCGCGCCCCGCCGCGGCCCCCTCCGCGTCACATCCCGTCGAGGTAGCGTTCCGCGTCCAGGGCGGCCTGGCAGCCGCTTGCGGCGCTGGTGACGGCTTGGCGATAGATCTGGTCCTGCACGTCGCCCGCGGCGAAGACGCCGGGGATCGAGGTCTGGGTCGCCATGCCGTGCCGCCCGCCCTGGGTGACGATATAGCCGCCGTCCATCTCGATCTGCCCGGCGAAGAGGTCGGTGTTCGGATGATGGCCGATGGCGATGAAGACGCCGTCCACCGCGATCTCGTCGGTGGTCCCGTCCGCGGTGCTGCGCAGCCGGACATGGGTCACGCCGCGGTCGTCGCCCAGAACCTCGTCGATCTGGCTGTTCCAGCGCAGGGTGATCCTGCCGGCGGCGACCTTCTCCATCAGCTTGTCCTGCATGATCTTTTCGCAGCGCAGCCTGTCGCGGCGGTGGACCAGGGTGACATGGCTGGCGATATTGGCCAGATACAGCGCCTCTTCCACCGCGGTATTGCCGCCGCCGACCACGGCGACCGGCCTGCCCTTGTAGAAGAAGCCGTCGCAGGTCGCGCAGGCCGAGACGCCGCGGCCCATCATCGCCTGTTCGGACGCGAGCCCCAGGTATTTCGCCGAGGCGCCGGTGGCGATGATCAGCGCGTCGCAGGTATAGCTGCCGCCGTCGCCCTGCAGCCGGATCGGCCGGGCGGCCAGGTCGGCTGCGTTGATGTGGTCGTGGACATAGTCCGTCTCGAAGCGCTCGGCATGTTGCTGGAAGCGGACCATCAGGTCGGGGCCCTGCACGCCCTCGGCATCGGCGGGCCAGTTGTCGACGTCGGTGGTGGTCATCAGTTGCCCGCCATGCGCCATCCCGGCGATGAGCATGGGCCTGAGATTGGCGCGGGCGGCATAGATCGCGGCGGTATTGCCGGCCGGGCCCGAGCCCAGGATGATCAGTTTCGAATGGCGTTCCGTCATGGCAGTTCCTTGGTTGGGGTTGGTTCGGCCAGCAGCGCGGCAAGGCCGGGCAGTTGCTCGACCAGCGGCTGCGGATCGTCGAGGCAGCGCAGGTCCAGCCAGACCGCGCCCTCGGCGATGCGGCCGATCACCGGCAGCGGCAGGCGGCGCAGCGCCCGCGCGATCCGCTCGGCGCTGGCCCCCGGCGCGGGGATGCGCAAGGCCAGGCTCGGCAGCTTTTCCAGCGGCAGCGCGCCCGAGCCGATTTGCGCCTGCGAGGCCGCGATCTCGGGCGCATGGCCGGCCGGCAGGGCGGCGGCCAGCGCGGGCAGGATCACCTGGGCCATGGCCTGCATCTCGTCGGGCCGCCGGGCCAAGTGGCGCAGGGTCGGCAGCCGGTCCGCCAGCCGGTCGGGGTCGCGGTAAAGCGCCAGCGTCGCCTCCAGCGCCGCCAGCCGCACCTTGTCGAGCCGCAGGGCGCGTTTCAGCGGATGTTTCGCGCACCGTTCCACCAGGTCGCGGCGCCCGGCGATGAAGCCGGCCTGCGGCCCACCGAGCAGCTTGTCGCCGGAAAACGTCACCAGGTCCACGCCCTCGGCCAGCGCGTCCTGCACGCTGCGTTCATGCGGCAGGCCCCAGCGCGACAGGTCGACCAGCGTGCCCGAGCCCAGATCGTCGACCAGCGGCAAGCCGTGCCTGCGCGCCACCGGCAGCAGGTCCGGGCAGCGCGTCTCATGCGTGAAGCCCAGCACCTGGTAGTTCGAGGGATGCACCTTCAGCAGCAGCGCGGTGTCGGGGCCGATGGCGCCTTCGTAGTCGCGCAGATGGGTGCGGTTGGTGGTGCCGATCTCGCGCAGGCGGGTGCCGGCGCTTTCCATGATCTGCGGCATGCGGAACGAGCCGCCGATCTCGATCAGCTCGCCGCGCGAGACAATGGTCTCGCGCCCCTGGGCCAGCGCCGCCAGCACCAGCAGGATGGCGGCGGCGTTGTTGTTGACGATGCAGGCGGCCTCGGCGCCGGTGATCTCGGCGACCAGCGCCTGCACGGCATCGTCGCGCTGGCCGCGCCGTCCGGCGTCGAGGTCGTATTCCAGCGCCAGCGGCCCGGTCATGGCGCGGTTGGCGGCCTCGACCGCTCGCGGGGCGTAGACCGCGCGGCCGAGATTGGTGTGCAGCACCGTGCCGGTCATGTTGAGCACGCGCTTCATCGCCGGCGCGTTGCGGCTGTCGAGCCTTTCCAGCGCGGCCCCGGCCACCCTCCGGGCGGCGCTTTCCCGGTCCTCGGCCTCTGCGGTGCCGGCCAGCAGGTGCTGGCGGTATTCGTCCAGCAATTCGCGGATGCAGGCCAGGCTGGCGGCATGGCCATGCGCCTCGACGCAGGCGCGGCCGGCGGGCGTTTGCACGATCTCGTGCAGGGGCGGCAGGGTGGAAAGCTTGGATTGCATCTGTCAGTCCTTTGGGTGCCGGGTTGCTGCGGCCATGATGCGCGGCCCGGCGGCGATGCGACAGGGTCTTGGCGATCTTACCTGAACCGTGCCGCGGCCTGGGCGATGGCGGCGATCTTGTCGCAGGCGAGGTCGCCGCAGCAGATCGGGTTGTCGGCGAAGGTGGCGAAGCCGCAATCGGGATGCAGCAGCAGCCGCTCGCGCCCGAAGAGCGCGATGGCGCGCGCGATGCGGGCGGCGACCTCGTCCACCGCCTCGGCTGCCTGCAGCTTCTGGTTCACCACGCCCACGCCGATGCGCGCGTCCTCGGGCAGGGTCGTCAGGATCGACATGTCGCCCGCGCGCGGCGTCGCGGCCTCGAGCAGATAGGCGCCCGCGCGGACCTGGGCCAGGGTGTCGATCAACGGCGCATAGCTGCCGCTCAGCGCCACCGACTCGTCGGGGGTCCAGTTGCCGCGGCAGACATGCAACGCGATGCGGTCGGGGTCGAAGCCGTCGAAGACCGCGTTCAGCAGGTCGCGGGCAAAGCCCAGCTCATGCTCGGGCGCCAGCGTTTCCGACAGCGCGCCGCACATGAAGCTGCGCTTGTTCTTGGCGCCGGAAAAGACCACGTCCGACAGCACCGGCTCGTCGAACTGGATCAGCGCGGCGCCGGCCTCGACCAGTTCGGCCAGTTCCTCGCGCAGGACGCGCACGATGTCGGCGGCGATCTCTTCGCGGCTGGCATAGGCGCGGTCCGAGATGCATTCCATCCACATGGTCCGGGTCAGCAGATAGGGGCCGGGCAGGGCGACCTTGACCGGCCTGTCGGTCAGCGCGCGGGCGAAATCGACCTCATGCGCGACGATGGGGCGGGTGCGGCGCAGCCGGCCGAAGACCGCCGGGTGGCGCACATCGCCGGCGGGGATGTCGAGCGCGCGCAGTTCGGCCTCGAATTCCTCGGGGTGGTCGACCAGGGGCAGCAGGTCGGTCAGCGGGATCAGCTGGCAATTCTCCAGCCGGGTGGCGACGAAACTGGCATAGCTGTCGCGGCGCTGTTCGCCGTCGGTGACGACATCGGCGCCGGCGCGTTCCTGCGCGGCGACGGCCAGCCGCACCGCGTCGTCTGCGGTCTGGTGAAAGGCGGCCTCGGACAGGCGGCCCTCGACATGGGCGTGCATGGCCTCGACCATCCAGCGCGGCCGCGGCCACGAGCCCATGCCCATCACCGCCAGCGGCGGCACCGGCGGGACGGGGCGCGCTACCCGCGGCGGCAGGGGGGCCGGTTCGGCGGGAACGGCGGCCGGCGGCTCGGCCCGGCGTTCCGACAGCGCGCCCTTGCAGATCAGGAAGGACCGCTGCCTTCCCTCGCGATGGACCGACAGGAACGCGTTGCCGGTCATCCGGCACCAGGCCGGCAGATCCTCGTCCACCGAGATCTCGGTCGAGCGGATCTCCAGCAGGCCGCCGCGTGGCAGCGGGTCGATATGCTTGCGGATCAGCAGCAAAAGGCCGTTGCCGCAATCCAGGTCACCGCCGTCGAAGGACACGTCGGGCGGCAGCGGATGGGGGGTGGTCATGGGCGGTTCCTCCGGCGAAAGGGGGCCGCCGGCTGCCCGGCGGCCCATGGATCAGCTGCGGCGGTGGGCCAGTTCATAGCCGATCGCGCCCGAGGCGATCACCGCCACGGCAAGCGCCAGCAGCAGCGCGGGCGACAGCGGCGCCCCGGCCGGGACCGGCACCACCGAGGCGGTCATCGGCGCAGCCGCCGGGGCCGGGGCCACGCCGCCCTCGGGCCTGGCCAGCGTTTCCAGCGCGACCTGGGTGCCGTAGCTGCGCGTCAGCAGCGCCCGGCCCAGATCCTTGAAGATCGACTGGCCGGTGACGCGGCCCTGTCCCAGCACCAGGTCCACATTGGCGATCTGCGGCCCGCCCAGATCGGCCGAGCGGTTGCCCTGCCTGTCCTCGACATGCCAGGAGGTGACGTGATCGCCCTCGATGCTGTTGACCACGACCTTGAAATAGCCCTCGGGCCCGTCGACGGACTGGCCGGGTTTCAGGCGGATTTCCTGCTTGTTGGTCAGCATGAAGCCGAAGGCGTGGCCGGTCGGGCAGGTCACGGGCCAGACCGCGAAACGCGGGTCGCGGGCGAAATCGGCGCCGTAGTCGAAGGCGAAGGCATCGTCGTAGACCTTGAGACTGACCTTGCCGCCCTCGAACGCCGCGGGCCAGGGCGACAGGAACGCCACCACGTCGCCATGTTCGAAGACCAGCGCCTTGCGGGCGTCGTGGTCCTCGATCAGCCGGTCGGACAGCACCGGGCCGAGGGTCTTGGCGGCGACGACCTTGCCGGCCTCGACCAGTTCCACCGTCGCGGTGCCGGCGGCTTCATCCACCGCGGCGACGCGCAGGGTCTGCCCGCCCATGGTCCAGGCGTCGCCCGGCGCGGCGAGGCCCTTGAACACCTCGGTCTCGGCATAGGTCATGCGGTCCATCCGCACCCCGGCCAGCCAGTCGAACACCAGCGCCTCGCGGCTCATCTCGCGCAGCTTGCCCTGGTTGTAGAGCTGGGCGAAGGAATTGCCCCACCAGTTCGGTTCCGTGGTGGAAAAGGCGGGCGAGCCGAAGGCCCATTCCCAGTCGAGGCCGGAAATGGTGCGCACATGCAGGGTGTGGTTCACCATCTGCTCGTGCCCGATGCTGGCGTAATAGTGATAGACGGTGCCGCCTACCGCCACCGCCTGGCCGGCGGGGATGGTCACGTCCCTGTGCAGCACCACGGTCATGTCGTAGTCGATATAGGTCGCGGTCCGGCCCAGGATCGGCACCTTCTCGCCGCGCAGGGCGACCTCGCCGCCCCAGCTGTCCTCCAGATAGGCCAGCCCGCCCGGCGGGATGACGACCTCGCCGTTCTCGACCCGGCTCTGGCGGATCAGCACGCTGTCATGCTTCAGCGAGCGGCGGTCGAAGTCGTCGAAGGTTTCGAGCCCCTGATGCAACCCCGGCAGGCCCGCGACATAGGCCGGGTTCACCCCGCGCTCGGTCGGCAATGAGAACGGGGGCGGGGCGATCTCGGCCGCGGCCATGGGGTTGGCCAGGGGCCAGCCGTCCCTGGGTGGGATCAGCAGGGCGGAATCCTCGGCATGGACGGGGGTGGCAAGGGCGGCCGCGCAGGCGAGGGAAAGGAAGATGCGTTTCATGGCCATCCCCTATGGATTCACGCGCCGCGCGGGCAGCGTGCAGGATCCGGCCCGGCGCGAGAGGAACAGCATCCCCCAGCCGGTCAGGGCCAGCGTGTTCACCAGCAACAACCATTTCGGCACGCCCGCCAGTGCCGATCCGATGACGCCGAGGCCCACCACCGACAGCACCGGGGCAAGGCAGGACACGCAGACCGCGCCAAGCGCCATCAGCCCGCCGCCCGCCGCGATGGCGCCGCCGCCCCTGCGGCCGGTCCGCAGCGCAAAGACGGCGAAGGCCACCGCCACGCCCACCGTGGCCGCCGTCAGATATTCCTGCTTGCGCAGGAAGCTGACGGCGAAGGCGCGGTTGCGGTCGAAGGTCAGGGTGCCGGAGGCGACGAACTCTTCCGGCAGGAAGCCGCAGTCGAGCGCGTCGGCGACCGACCTGGGCATCTCGAACAGCAGGAACGACAGGCCGACATAGGCGGCGCAGGCCAGCACGAAGGCCGCGAGCATGGGTTTCCAGCGGGTCATGTCAGTAGCAGATCGAGGGGGCGCCGTCGGACATGAACTCGACCAGCTTGGCACCGCCCACCACCTTGGCGCCGGCGATCAGCTTGTCCTCGTGCAGCCCGCGCTTCTTGAAGCAGGGCGAGCAGACGTAGATCTCGCCCCCGGCCTCGGCAAAGCTGGCCATCAGCTCGGCAAGCGGCGCGAAGCCTTCCTCGTGGATGTCGTCGGCATAGCCTTTCTGCGACAGCCGGGTGCCCTCGATGGACAGAAAGACGACGGCCTCCTTGTCCGAGGCGACGGCGGCATTGGCCACCACGAAGCCGACGGTGGCCTTGTCGGTATTGTCGCGGGCGCAGCTGATCGAGACGACGAATTTTCCGGGCATGGGTTTCTCCTGATTGATGCGGGTCGGGTTCAGCTCCAGTCGTCGCGCGACCGGATCCAGAACGAATGGGTGGCCGGGTCGTGGCGCAGCAGGTCGCAGCGCGTCATGCGGCACCAGGCGGGAATGTCCTCGGGCGCGCCGGGATCGGTGGCGACGACGCGCAACACCCGCCCCGGCATCTTGCGCAAGCGGATGCGCAACAGCACCACCAGCTCGCCGCAGCCGAGCGCGCCGGCATCGAAGACGGTTTCGTCGGTCATTCCGGCTGGTCCTTGGCCAAGGCCCGGCAGCCGGATCGGGGCGATCCGGGGTTCGGGGCGGGATGGGGATGATGGAACGGCTCAGGCGGCCTTTGCGGCACCGCGCGCGGTCAGGGCGTGTCCAGCTAATCCATCTGCAAGGCTCCTCCCTCGCATTGTCGCCTGCAGCTTGGTCGGGCCGGGCAAGGCTGTCAACCAAGGGCACAGCCCCGCCTATGAATGGCATAGGGGCGGCTGCTTGTTGCGCCCTGGCCTTGCGCCGTGGTTGGGTTCATGCATGCCCGCCCGCATCGGCGGGCGCGACCAGGAACGGAGAGACCCATGATCGAGACGCTGGAGCTGCGCGGTGACTTCCCGATCCTTGCGCGCAGGGTGAACGGCAAGCCGCTGTGCTATCTGGACAGCGCCTCTTCGGCGCAGAAGCCGCGGGCGGTGCTGGATGCGGTGATGTCCGCCTATGCCGAGGATTATTCCAACGTGCATCGCGGGCTGCACCACCTGTCCGCCGTGATGACCGAGCGCTACGAATCCGTGCGCGGCATCGTCGCCGATTTCCTGAACGCCGATGAGGACGAGGTGATCTTCACCTCGGGCGCGACCGAGGGGATCAACCTGGTCTCTGCCGCCTGGGCCGCGCCGCGGCTGGGGCCGGGCGACGAGATCGTGCTGACCGCGGCCGAGCATCACGCCAATGTCGTGCCCTGGCATTTCCTGCGCGAACGCCAGGGCGTGGTGCTGAAATGGGTCGATTTCGATGCCGGCGGCTGGCTCGACCCGCAGGCGGTGATCGACGCCATCGGGCCGCGGACGCGGCTGGTCGCGGTCACGCATATGTCGAACGTGCTGGGGGTCGAGGTCGACTTGGCCGCCATCTGCGCCGGCGCGCGGGCGTGGGGCGTGCCGGTGCTGGTCGATGGCGCGCAGGGCGCAGTGCATGCGCCGGTGGACGTAAAGGCCATCGGCTGCGATTTCTATGCGCTGGCGGGGCACAAGCTCTATGGCCCCTCGGGCTCGGGCGCGCTGTGGGTCCGGCGCGAGCGGGCGGCCGAGATGCAGCCCTATCGCGGCGGCGGCGACATGATCCGCGAGGTCACGCGCGAGGCCGTGACCTATGCCGCCCCGCCCCTGCGGTTCGAGGCCGGAACCCCGGCGATCGTCGCCCAGATCGGCCTGGGCGCCGCGCTGCGCTATCTCGGCGGCATCGGCATGGCGCGCATCCGCGCGCATGAGCAGGCCCTGGTCGCCCATGCGCAGGCGGAACTGGCCAAGGTGCCGGGGATCGAGCTGTTCGGCATGGCGCCGGGCAAGGGGCCGCTGTTCTCGTTCCGGCTGGAGCGGGTGGGATCGCCGCAGCGCCTGGCGGCGCTGCTGGACCAGGAGGGCATCGCCGTGCGCGCCGGCTCCTTCTGCTCGCAGCCGCTGATGGCGGCGCTGGGGGTCACGGCGCTGTGCCGCGCCAGCCTGGGCCTTTATACCACGCGCGAGGACATCGACCGGCTTTGCGCCGCGCTCTGCGCCCTGTGACCCTCGAAGCCGCCTGACATGCCCCGCCGGTGCGACAGGCCGGCGGCGGGGGTGAGGCCGAAAGACGCCCCGCTGCGGCCCTTGGACAGGCAGGCATCCGGGAACGGAACGCCTGCCCGAGGGGGTTGCTCAGACCTCTTGCGCGGTCATCTCGTAGGAGAATGCCTTGGCGTCCAGCTCGTCCAGCCGTCCCTGGGCGTTCAGGCCCTGCGGATACATCAGGAAGGGCAGGGCCGGGGCGCCGTTCGCGCCGGGCAGGGCCACGTCGCTGGCGGTGTTGTAGGCGACCCAGTTGCCTTCCCAATTGCCGAAAAGCGCCGCGTTGACGGGTGCGACCAGCGGGTCGGCCGGATCCTTGATCCAGCGGTCCGTCTCGGCCCGCATCACCTTCAGCACGTCCGCCGGGTCCATCGCCACCCAGCCGTGGCCCGCCAGCCAGACTTCGGCCCGGCAATGCTGCGCGCCGGTCACGTCGGGGCTGTTCGCGCCCAGCTGCTTGTAGCCGAAGGCCGAGGGCGCCACCCGCACGCCGTAGATGTCGCGCGCCGGCACGCCCGAGGCGCGGGCAAGACCCACGAAAAGCCCGTTCAGGTCGGCGCATTTGCCGCCAAGGCCCGCGCTGGTCAGCGTGGCCTGGATGTCGCCGGGGCCGCAGCCGGGGGTGTCGAGGTTGCGATGGCAATTTGTGACGATCCAGGCATAGATCGCGGCGATCTTCTCGCGGTCGGTGGTGGCGCCCTGGGTGATCTCGCGCGCGCGGTCCAGCACCACGCCGTCCAGCGGCTTGAGGCTGGAGCCCCGCAGCGCGGCTTCCAGCACCGCCGGGTCTTCCTGCACCTCCGAGATGCGGCTCCAGTCCACGGTGCGGTTGAGGGTCTGGATGCGGCTGACCAGCTCGACCGTGGGCTCGGCGACCGAGGCGTCGAAGCGCGCGTGCAGCATCCGCGCCCCGCTGGCCGGATCGGTGACGAAGGCGGCTTCGCTGGCATTGCCGGTCACGCTGTCGTCCAGCGAGCGCTGGTAGTCCGACTGGGCCGAGGGCACCGGCAGCCAGATCTGCGCGGGGCCCTGCGGCGCAAGCCTGACCCGCGTGCGCAGCTCGAAGCTGCGCCAGTCGCCGGGCGCGGGGGCGAAGCCGCGGGGTTCGGGCGCCGCCCGCAGCAGGCCCGGCACCGCGGGGATCGCGGCGGCGGCCAGGGCGAGTTTCAACAGGTTGCGTCGGCTGGTGCTGGGCATGGTCTGGTCCTCTGTTTGCGGGAGGGTGCCGGGATGATGCGGGGTGCTGCCGCAACTGCCATCGGAACCTCCGACGTTGCACGGGGTCGCGTTCGGCTGGACAGCCACGACACATGCAGCCTAGTCGGCGGCGGCCGGCACCGTCAACGAATCTGAAGAGGGCCTATGAATGCCATAGGAGCCAGGGGAGGTCGTTCCGGCATGTCGCCGGCCTTGCCCCATGCGAGCGCCCGCGCCGCGCCGGTCCAGGGCCGGGCCTGTCCCCCCGCCATGCCTAGGCGCGCCGCGGCTTTGGCATAGGGGGCGCCTATGCGGCCCGCTCGGCGATTGCCTCACGGGCCGTTCTGCCGGATCATCCAGGGCACCAGGGCCATCGCGCCCCCCGCGTTTTCAGGAGGGAACCATGACGGAACGACTGTTTATCCATGACCCGCGCGCCAAGGCCCGCGATGCCGCGGCGCAGCTTTATCCCAAGATCAACGGCTTGCAGGGCAAGACAATGGTGGTGCTGAACAACCACTGGACCTGCATGGACGAGATGATCGACCATCTGGGCGCCGCGCTGAAGTCGCGCTATGGCGTCAAGGACGTGATCCAGTTCGACGTCCCGGTCAGCACCGCCGTCGACGAGGCCGTGATCGCCGAGGCCGCCCGGCTGGGCGATTTTGCCGTCGTCGGCCTGGCCAACTGAGGCTCATGCACGTCGTGGAGTGTCCATGACTGCATCGAATTGACCAAACGCGGAATCCCCTCGGTCGTCTTTGTCACCGAACGCTTCACCGCGCTTGCCAGGATGGCGCGCACGGGACGGGGAATGCCGGATCTGCCCACCATCGTCTTTCCGCTCAACCCGCAATTCTATGCGGAGGGGGAGGTGGCGCGCGTCACCGAAACCATCGTCGAGACCTATGTCGGCCTGATCGCACCGGGCGCTGTCGGGTTGGGGCGGCAAGGCGGGGGAGATACGGAATGAACCAGCAGAACGCCGCCATGATCGAGGCGCCGGCCGATCCGGCCGAGCTGTTCGACACGCTCTATCGCATGGGACTGACCGACGGCATGCCGGTCATCCCGCCCACCGACGACCTGGTGCAGCGGTTCATCGCCGCATCGGGCCGGCCCGGCTCGGACGAGATCGCCGTGATCCCGCCGGCCAACCATCTGGCCACCGTGACGGGGATCGCGGTGAACGCCGTCATGGCCGGCTGCCTGCCGGAATACATGCCGGTGCTGATCGCGGCGGTCGAGGCGCTGGTCGAGCCGCAGTTCAACCTGTTCGGCGTCGCCACCACCACCAACCCGGTCGGGCCGCTGATCCTGGTCAACGGCCCGGTCCGGCAGCAGCTGGACCTGAACTGCGGGCGCAATGCGCTGGGTCCGGGGCGGCGGGCGAATGCCACCATCGGCCGGGCGATCCGGCTGATCATGCTCAACATCGGCGGCGCCATCCCCGAAGAGGTGGACAAGGCCACCCTGGGCCAGCCGGGCAAATACACCATGTGCCTGGGCGAGGCCGAGGAGGAAAGCCCCTGGGTGCCCTTGCATGTCGAGCGCGGCTTCGAGCCGGAGGACAGCACCGTCACCGTGGTCGGCGTGCAGGACATCGGCAACATGTTCGTGTGCTTCCAGCAGGCCGAAAGCATCCTGCGCACGCTGGCCAGCGGCATGGTGTCCTTTGCCGCCAACAACATGCTGCTGGGCGAAGGCAACCCGATCCTGTTCCTCAATCCCGGCCATGCCGACCTGCTGGCCAAGCAGGGCTACGACAAGCCGCGCATCCGCGAGGAGCTGTTCCGCCGCGCCACCTTTCCGGCCAGCGAACTGCCCCAGGAGGTCAGCGCGGTCGAGCAGAACTCGCGCAACATCATCGACGGCAGGAACATGGTCACGGCCAGGGCCGAGGACATCCTGATCGCGGTGGCGGGGGGGGCCCGAGGCCTATCACAACTCGTATTGCGCGACCTTCGGCAACATGGCGGTGACGAAGAAGATCCGGCTGCCCTGAACCAGGCGCGGGGTGCGCCCCGGCGCACCCTGACACGTCCCCGAACAAGGTTATGAAAACGTGTCCCTGCTGGGCGCGCCCCGGCGCACCCTGACGCGCCTCAGTCGCCGGCCGGTTTCAGCAGCCGCGCCTTCAGGCGATAGCGGGCGATCATCTCGGCCAGCACCGACAGGATCATCCGCTCGACCAGCAGGCTGGCCGAGGAAACCGGCCGGTCGCGCCGGCGCAGCAGATAGGCGGTATGGGTCGGTGCCGGTTCGCGGAAGGGGACCAGCACCAGCGTTCCGTTCGCCACCTCCTTGACCACCGCGGCATGGGACAGGACGATATGCGCGCTGGCCCGGCTGGCGAATGTCACCAGGCTCAGCAGCGAATCCAGCTCCAGCAGCGGCTTCAGTTCGCATTTATGCGCCTTGGCCAGGCGATCCAGCATCAGCCGCATCGGGTTCTGCTTTGCCGGCAGGACCAGCGGCAGATCCGCCAGGCGCTGGAAGGCGATGGCCTTCTGCGCCAGGCCGTCGATGACCGGGCTTTCGCTCCAGTTGTCCGAGGCGGCGACCAGGAACAGCTCTTCCTCGAAGATCGGCTGCGCGGCGAAGGCGTCGAAATCCGCCCCGCCATAGCAGACCGCAAGGTCCAGCGCGCCGCTGGCCAGCTGCTCCAGCAGGACCGTGGTGGTCGCCTCGGTGATCTGCACGCGGATGTCGGGATGCTCGTGGGCGATGCTGTCGGCCAGCGGCACCGCCATCAGCCCGGTCAGCGTCATCGGCAGGCCGACCGCGATCTCGCGCCGGCTCTGGTGGCCCAGCTTCTGGACCTGCTCCAGCGCGGTGTCGATGGTGTCCAGCACCTGCCGCCCGGTCTCGGCCAGGGTGGCGCCGGCCTCGGTCAGGATCACGCCATGCTTGCCGCGCACCAGCAGCGCGGTGTCGAGATCCTGTTCAAGCCGGGACAGCGCCTCGGACAGCGAGGGCTGGGCGATGCCCAGCCGGGCGGCGGCGCGGGTGATGCTGCCGCATTCCGCCACCATGGCCACGTAGCGCAGCTGCCGCAGCTCCAGCCGCGGCGGCTTGTTGTCCACGGCCGTCATGGCCGGGCATGTCCGGCAAGCGCCGGTATGGCTGGTCGGGACATGCCGCGCCTCCTCCGCCCGCAACGGTCAGGCGAGCATTTGCAGGTCGCCGTCGATGCTGATCGCCTGCCCCGAGATCGAGCGCCCCCGCGGCGAGGCCAGATAAGCGATCATGTCAGCCACCTCCCCGGCCTTCAACATCCTTTTGATCGAGGCATGGGCCAGCCAATCCTGCGCCACCGCCTCGGGGCTGCGGCCCTGCGCCTGGGCATTCGCCGCCAGCACGCGCTGCAGCCGGTCGCCGTCGACGATGCCGGGCAGCACCGCGTTGCAGCGGACCCCCGCCGGCCCCAGCTCGCGCGAGAGCGTGCGGGTCAGGCCCAGGATGCCCGATTTCGCCGCGGCATAGGCCGAGCGGTTGGTAAAGCCGAACTTCCCCGCCGCCGAGGACAGGTTGACGATCGAGCCGTTCGCCGAGCGCCGAAGATGCGGCACGGCAAAGCGGCAGCAGTAATACTGCCCGAACAGGCAGACCCGCAGGCAATGTTCCCAGGCCGCGATCTCGGTTTCCTCGACCGGGGCCAGCGGCCCCGAGACGGCGGCATTGTTGACGAGACAGTCGAGCCCGCCCATGGCCTGCACCGCCGCGGCCAGCATCCGCTCGACCGATTGCGGGTCGGCCACGTCGCAGGCGCCCAGCGAGAGCCCGTCCTGCCGGCCAAGCCGGCCAAGCGCCGCCTCGTCGATGTCGCAGGCATGGACGCGCGCGCCTTCTGCCAGGAAACGGCGCACGATTTCCGCGCCCAGCCCCATGGCGCCCCCGGTGACGACGACGCGCAACCCCTTGATGTCCAGATCCATTGCCGCCCCTCCCCTCGTCATGGCCCGGTTCCCCGCAAGCCTAGCGGCCTGGCGGTGGCGGGGAATACCGGCGCGGCCCGATGTCGATCATAGGCGGTGCCTATGCAGGTGCTTTCGTCGTAGGTGCGCGCTGGAAATTGCCGCATCATCCCTGCGTCCGGGTGGAGGAGACGCCCGATCGCCAGGCCCCGGCCGGCGAAGACAGATCAGGGAGGACATCATGATTTCATGGAAAGCCGTGTTCCGACAGGGCAGCCGCCTCGCCGGTCCCGCCGCGGCGCTGGCGCTGCTGGCCGGGCCCGCGATGGCGGAGGACACGATCACGCTGAAGGTCGCGCATCTGCTGCCGGCGGATGTCTATATCTGGAAGCAGGGCGGCCAGGTCATGACGGACGAGATCACCGCCAGGACCGGCGGCCGCGTCCGCTTCGAGGTCTATCCGGCGGGCCAGCTGGGCAAGGACATGCTGTCGGTGCTGTCCTCGGGCATCGCCGACATCGCCTTCTTCGTCCCGCAATATTCCCCCGACAAGCTGCCGCTCTCGACCGCGGGCGAGCTGCCGGGGCTTTACGATTCGTCCTGCGAAGGCACGCATATGGTCTGGGACATCGTGAAGCCCGGCGGCCTTCTGGGCGACAGCGAATACAAGGCGCAGGGCATGCGCGTGCTTTTCGCCAACGTGATCCCGCCCAACGTGCTGATGACCACCAGGATCCGGCCCGAGGGGATCGAGGCGATCAAGGGGCTTAAGATCCGCGCGAACGGCAATGCCGTCGGCAAGACCGCCAGCCAGCTGGGCGCCGTGCCGATCCAGGCCCCGGTGGGCGAGCTTTACGATTCGCTCAGCCGCGGGACCATCGACGGGACGTTCTATCCCTATGTCAGCCTGCCCGACTTCGACCTGGAGAACCTGCTGAAATACTCGGTCCACGGCCCGCGCTTCGGCGGCAACCTGGTCGGCTTCGCCATCAGCGAGGCCAGCTGGAACAAGCTGCCCGAGGACGTGCGGCAGATCGTGGCCGAGGCCGGGCTGAAGGCGCAGGACCAGCTTTGCAGCTACGAGGATCGCGAAACCCTGGTGATCCGCGACCGGATCGTGGCCGAGAACGGCCATAGCGTCGTCGAGCTGACCCCCGAGCAGATCGTCCAGTTCGAGGAGAAATTCGAGGGCGTGGTCGCCGCCTGGGCGCAGGACATGACCAAGGCCGGGCTGGACGCGCAATCCGTGCTGGACGCGCTGAAGCAATAGCCCTGGGGGCGCGGTCCCCGTGCCGGATGGGCCAGGGGTGACCGCGATGCCCCCGTGGCCCGCGCGGCCCGCCGGGGCCGGACGCAAGCCGGATCATCGACAACAATGGAGCGTGCCATGGTTTCCCGCAGCGCCATCTTTCTGCGCAACGGCCTGCCGCATCGGGCCCGGCCCGTGGCGGGGCGGCCATGATCGTCGCCACGGCCGGCCATATCGACCACGGCAAGACCACGCTGGTCCGTGCCTTGACCGGGATGGAGACCGATCGGCTGAAAGAGGAAAAGGCCCGGGGCATCTCGATCGAGGTCGGCTTTGCCCATCTGCCGCTGGACTGTGGCCGCATGCTGAGCTTCATCGACGTGCCGGGGCACGAGCGCTTTATCCGCAACATGCTGGGCGGGGTCTATGCGGTGGGCCATGCCCTGCTGGTGGTGGCGGCCGACGACGGGGTGATGCCGCAGACCCGCGAGCATCTGCATATCCTCGGCCTGCTCGGGCTGCGCGACGGCACGGTGGTCATCACCAAATGCGACCGGGCCGGCCCCGACAGGATCGCGCAGGTCCGCGCCGAGGTCGACGAGCTGCTGGAAAGCGCGGGCTTCCCGCCCTTTCCGCAGATCGCCGTCTCGGCAACGACCGGCGCGGGGATCGGGGCGCTGCGGCATCGGCTGGCCGAGGTCGCAGCCCTGGAAAGCCCGCCGGGAAGGCCGGATGGCGCCTGGCCGCGCTTTGTCGTGGACCGCGTCTTCGTCGCCGCCGGCAGCGGCACGGTCCTGCGCGGCACCCTGCTGGCGGGAGAGGTGCGGATCGGCGACAGCCTGCTGGTCAGCCCCGCCGGCATCCGCGGCCGGGTGCGCAAGCTGCAGCGCCACGGCCAGCCGGTCGAGCTGGTCCGCGCGGGCGAGCGCTGCGCGATCAACCTGGCCAATCTCGACCATGCCTCGGTGGCGCGTGGCGATTGGCTGGTCCACCCCGAGGCCGATCACGTGACCGACCGCATCGACGTGCGCATCCGGGTTCTGCGGGGCGAGGCGCGGGCCCTGGCGCATTGGACGCCGCTGCATCTGCATATCGGCGCCGCCGACATCCCGGCCCGGCTGGCGCTGCGCCGCGGCGGCGCCATCGAGGCCGGGCAGGAGGCGCTGGCACAGCTGCGGCTGGATCGCCCGGTCCATGCCGCGCATGGCGACCGGCTGATCATCCGCGACCAATCGGCCAGCCGGACCATCGGCGGCGGCTTCGTGGTCAATCCCTTTCCGCCCTCTCGCCGCAGCCGGCGGAGCGCGGTTTTGCAGGCGCTGGACGGCCGCGACCGGCGGGCGGGCTTGCTGGCGCTTCTGGACGGCCTGCCGGACGGGGTGCCGATGGACTGGTTCGCCCGCATCCACACCATGCCGCTGCCGCAGGCGCTGGAGCTGCTGCCCCAGGGGGCGCCGCTGACCAGGACGCGCATCCCCACCGCCTTTTCCTTCATGCGCGCCGAGCGGCTGGGCCTGCGCGCCGCCGAGGCGGTGGCGCGCTTTCACGCCGCCCGGCAGGATGCCAGCGGGATCGAGCTGAGCCGGCTGCACAAGGAAATCGCGCCCGGACAGGAGGCCGAGGTCTTTGCCGACCTGGTTCGGCAATGCGCCGCGGGCTGGGGGCTGGAACTGGTCGGCTCGCAATTGCGGCTGGCCGGCTTCGATTCCACGGCAAACCCGCAGGACAAGCAAAGCTGGTCGCTGATCTGGCCGATCCTGGAAGATGCCGGCTTCCAGATCCCCAGCGCCCGCGAACTGTCGGTCCAGACCAGCATCCCCTTGCAGAAGGTCCGCGACCTGCTTCACCGCAAGGCCGCCCTGGGCGAGGCGGTCAAGATCACGCCCGAGCGCTTTGCCCTGCCCGAAACCGTCGAGACGCTGGCCCGCAAGGCGGCCGAGACGGCGCGGCGGTCCGCGGACGGGCTGTTCAGCGCCGCGGACTAGGTCATGTTGACAAATGGCGGAGCCAGAGGCGGATCGACGTGATGTCGATGAAGCCCAGGAAGCTTTCGGCGGTCTTGTCGTAGCGGGTGGCGACGCGACGGGCATTCTTGAGCTTGTTGAAGCACCGCTCAACGAGATTGCGCAGGCGGTAGAGCCTGCGGTCAACGGCGACCCGTAGCTTCCGGGTTTTGCGCATGGGGATGACCGGCACCACGTCGCGCACCTCCATGGTCTTGCGGATGTTGTCGGAGTCGTAGCCGCGGTCTGCGAGCAGAACGCTTGGCTCGGGCAGGTTGTCAGCCATGACCAGATCGAAGCCGAGGTAGTCCGATGTCTGCCCGGCCGTGATCTCGGTTCTCATGGGCAGGCCTGCCGCATTGACCCGCAGATGGATCTTGGTCGTGAAGCCACCTCGCGAGCGGCCGAAACCTTGGCGCGGAGTCCCCCTTTTGCGCCCGCTGCCTGATGATGAGCGCGAACCACGGTGCTGTCGATCATCTGCAGCGCATCCGGCACGATCCGGCTCTCGTTCAGCGCCTCCAGGATCTGTTCCCACAGCCCCGCCAACGTCCAGCGCCGGAACTGCCGATAGACAGACGACCATTTGCCGAACTCTTCCGGCAGGTCGCGCCAGGGCGACCCCGTTCGGGCGATCCAGAAAATCCCATCCAGAACAAGCCGATGGTTCGTGGGCTTGCGGCCGTTCGGAGAACGGACAGCCAGGATGAAGCGTTCAAAGAACGCCCACTCGTCGTTCGACATCAGGTTTCGTGCCACGCTGGTCTCCATTGCAGATACCAGCTTGAATCACGATCACCGCGCCCGGTGAATCCCTTTTGTCAACACGCCCTAGCTGGTCTCGCGCCGGCCGTCGCGGATGGTGTGCTGGTGGAAATCCGCGCCCTCATGGGGCGGGGCGTTCAGGTCGCCGACGCGCGGGACGCCGGCACTCTCGGCAGCGCGCAGGTAGTCCTCGATCGTGGGGTGCTTCTGGCGCGGGTCGCTGACCCGCAGCGGGCCGTCGCCGCCGTGGAACGCGCTGGCGCCGCGGCTGTTCGATTCGGACTTGATGAAATAGGGCAGCACCTCGTCCCAGCCCCAGCCCTCGGCGCCCAGCGCGGCCCAGCGGTCGAAGTCCAGCGGGTGGCCGCGCATGTAGACCATGCCGTTGACGGCGCCGGTGCCGCCTTCGGTCTTGCCGCGCGGCCAGTAGATGCTGCGGCCGTTGATCTCGGCGCCCGGCTCGGTGAAATAGGCCCAGTTGATCGCCTTTTCCAGGAACAGCCGCCCCATCCCGGCCGGCGCATGAACCCAGAAGCGGTCGGCATGGCCCCCAGCCTCCAGCAGCAGAACCTGATTGCGACCATCCTCCGACAGACGGCTCGCAACCACGCTCCCAGACGAACCAGAGCCAATCACGATGTAGTCATAGCTGCCCATCCGGCCTTCCCCTTCTCCCTCGAAGGGCAGTCTAGGGCCTGGGCGCGGCCGGGCTAGCGGTGCCCGGCCTATGGCGCGCAAAGGGCCGTCCTGTAGCACGGAAACGGCCTATGCCATCCATAGGCTTTCCCTATCCATTGGCATGCCGTGTTGAGCGGCCGCGCTTGCGGCGCTTTGCTGGCGCAACAGCAGCCGACACGGAAAGGAGAGGGGAATGGACAGGGTAAAGGGCAAGACGGTCCTGATCACCGGCGCCGGCAGCGGCATGGGCGCGGCCTCGGCCCGGCTTCTGGCCGACGAGGGGGCGAATGTCCTTGTCACCGACATTCGCGGCGATGCCGCCGAAACGGTGGCCGCCGGCATCCGCGACCGGGGCGGCGAGGCGCAGGGCCAGGTGCTGGACGCGACCCGGCCCGATCAATGGCAGGCGGCGGTCGAAAAGGCGCTGGCGCTGTGGGGCGGCATCGACGTCCTGGTGAACAATGCCGGCCTGCCGGGCGAGCCGATCAGCTGGGAAGAGGCCACGCTGGAGGGGCTGAACCGGATGATGGCGCTGAACATGGACAGCCAGTTCCTGGGCATCAAGGCGGTGACGCCGCATATGAAGCCGGGCAGTTCCATCGTCAATTTCTCATCCATCGCCGGGCTGGTCTGCTTTCCGAACCTGCATCCCGGCTATGGCGCCTCGAAGGGCGCCAACCGGCTGCTGTCGAAATGTGCCGCGGTGGATTTCGCGGCGCGCGGCATCCGGGTGAACTCGGTCCATCCCGGCCTGATCCGCACGCCGCAATCCGAGTATCTTTTCGACGATCCCGCCGTGGTCGAGGCGGTCCTGGCCAGGATTCCCCTTGGCCGCCCCGGCGCGCCCGAGGACGTGGCCAAGGTCGTCCTGTTCCTGGCCAGCGACGATTCCGCCTATATGACCGGCGCGGAACTGGTGGTCGATGGCGGCTATACCGCCATCTGACCGCCATCTGACCCCAGCGGCGGCGGCGGGCCGGCCGCATTCAGCCCTCGGCCGAGGAACGGGAATTGCGGTGCAGCGTCAACCCGCCATCGACCGGCCGCACCACGCCGCGGACAAAGTCCGACATGCCGGAGGCCAGGACCAGCGCCGCGTCGACGATGCAGCGCGGATGGCCGGTCATCGGCAGCGGCTGCATCCTGGCAAATTGCCGGCCTGCAGCATGCCCTGCCCCAGCTGGTGCTTTTCCCGCAGCGCCGGCTTGACGGCGCCCGGCACGATCACGTTGACCCGCGTGCCCTGGCCTCCCGGCCATCCGCGCCGCATGGCGGCCGATCTGGCAGACCGAGGCCTTGGCGATGGTATAGGCGCACCCCCACAGCCGCCGAGGTCAGGATGATCGCGCCCTTGCCGCGCGCCTTCAGCGCCGGGGCGGCCACCTTGATCGCCAGCATGGTCGCGGTTTGCAGCACCTCCATCGCCGCGTTCCATACCTGGACGGAAATCTCGTCCACGCCCTTGGCGCTGCCGACGGTGCCGGGGTTGTGATACATCACGTCAAACTAATTTCGGCACCGCCAGATCGACGACGGCCTGCATGCCGGCCTCGCGGCGCATGCCGCAGCGGATGAAGCGGACCTTACCGCGCAGTTCAGCCTTGATGGCGCGGCCGGCCTCGTCCTGGATGTCGGCCACGACCACGCGGACGCCGTTCCCGACGAATTTCCGTGTCGCTTCCAGCCCGAAGCCCGCCGCGCCGCTGCCCGTGGAGATCGCAGCGTGTCGGCGTTCAGCCACAGCGAATTGTCCAGCGTGTAAAGCACATGGGTCAACCCGGCCATGACCAGCGGATGCCGTTCCCGCCCGCCGGTCGGCATGTTCAGCGACGAGCCAAGCTGCGGGTCCGAGCCGGTATAGTCCAGCTCGACCCCATCCCCGCGGATGCGCAGGGTCAGGGCGATGCGGGCCGGCAGGCCGTCGGGCGCGTCCTCGTCGGCTCAATCGGCAAAGAAATAGTCGCCATCGGGGATAGTCGCCAGGATGCGGCGGACCTGCGCCTCGCGCCTGGTCCAGGATCTGCCCGACCCCGTCCAGGAAGGTCTTGAACCGAAGCGGCGGAAGATCTCGGCCTTCATGTCCAACTCGCGCGCGAGATAGCAGGCCAGCATTCCCCCCGCACCGACAAGGGCGAACAGGTGGAGCGCGGGCGGGTCGATGCCGAAGCGCGAGACCTCGGCATACATGGACGACACGGAAATATCGACGATATGGCCGGCGACCTCCTCGACCGGGGCGCCCAACCGCTCGGCCAGCGGCTGGATCGCCGCGCGGGCGGCCGCATGATCCACCGTCACCGCGCCATAGCCCAGGTCGCCATGGCCGATCAGGTTCTGCGCCGCCATCGCGTCGGTGATGGTGGGCCGCGTCCCGCCGCGCCCATAGCAGGCCGGGTCGGAGGTCGAGCCGGCGCTTTCCGGCCCGCAACACGCCCAGCGCATCAACCGAGGCGACTGAGTTGACCGCGACCGAGGGGATATGGAGCTGGAAGTCGCCGATCAGTTCGCCCGTGCCATATTGCGGCTGGCCGTCCCAGATCACCGCCACATCCGCCGAGGTGTCGCCGATGTCGAGGCTGGGGACGCGCGGAAGGCCGCATTCCCCAGCCAGCCCGCGCCGATCACCCCCGAGGCGGTGCCCGACAGGATCATCTGCACGGGCTCGACCCGCGCCTGGCCGATGCCCCTGACGCCGCCGTTCGACTTGGTAATATGGGCGGGAACGGCAACGCCCTTGCCGGCCAGCGCCGCCTCGAAGCGGTCGAGGCAATGCGCCACGCGCGGCTCCACATAGCCCGAGATCACCGCCGTTATCGTGCGCTCATACCCGCGGACCACCGGCCAGGTGCCCGATGAGGGGGCGACGGGCATCTCGGGCGCCGTCTCGGCAAGCATGGCGGCGACGGCGCTCTCGTTTTCGGGGTTGCGGCAGGCATGCAGGAAGGCCAGGACGATGCCCGCCGCCCGCGCCGCCGCCGACATCCACCACGATGCGATAGCCCATTGCCCGCTTCCTTTTGCCGTTTCGCGGCAGCCTGCCACGGCAAAGGCAGGCCGGGTCAATTCGATCTGGCATGGCATGCATGGCCATGGGTTATGGTTTCGGCACCGACATGTAGCATTCGGGATGCGGCACCGGGCGGAATCCGGCCCTTTCATGGACCGCATGGGCGTCGCGCGTGGCCAGCATCCAGGTCTGGACCCCGGCAAGCCCGGGGTGGGTGCGGATCGCCCGCGCCAGCCAGCCGGCCCGCCCGCGGCCGCGGTGGTCGGGCAGCACGAAGACGTCGCGCAGATAGGCGAAGACGGCGTAATCCGTCACCAGCCGCGCAAAGCCCGTCATCGTCCCCTCCGGCGCGATCACCGCCATCGGCAGCGACCCGGCCAGGGCGCGTTCAAGCCGGTGCCGCTCTGCCGAGCTTTCCAGCTATCCTGCCCTGCCGCCGCCCCAAGGCGACGACCCGTCCCGCCTGCTGGCGCGGCTGACCGGGCAGGAGCCGCTGGGCTCGGTCAGCTACGGGACCAAGGCGGGGCTGTTCCACGCGGCCGGCATCCCTGCGATCATCTGCGGGCCCGGCAGCATCGCCCGCGCGCACCGCGCGGACGCGTTCATCCCGGTCGCAGAGCTTGACGCCTGCCGCCGGATGCTGCGGGGCCTGGCAGAGGAAATGTCCCGCCCAGCCCAGCCGTCGCCATGGCCGGGATCCGCGCGAGCCGCGGCGCGGGGGCTGGACCGGCAACGCCCTTGCCGGGCCCGGATATTGACAAAGCCGCGGACAGCAGGCAACGCAGGACGGCGCCGGGTGCAACGCCTGCAGCCGGCGGCACGATCCAGACGCGGACGGGCGGTCGTCCGGCGGATGCCCTGGCGGCCCTTGCAAGGTCGCGGCCCGGATCCAAGACGGGCCGGCCGGCACATGGCCCGATGCGGGCGATGCCGGGGGCGCCCCTCCCCCCAAAGCCCGAGGCCCCATGCCCTTCACCATCGCCATCGACGGACCCGCCGCATCGGGCAAGGGCACCATCGCGCGGGCGCTTGCCCGGCATTTCGGCTTTGCCCATCTCGACACCGGCCTGCTTTATCGCGCCGTGGGCGCCAAGGGCGGCGATCCGATCGCCGCGGCCCGCGGGCTGGCCCCCGAGGATCTAGCCCGCCCCGACCTGCGCAGCGCCGAGGCGGGACAGGCCGCCAGCCGCGTCGCCGCGATCCCCGAGGTGCGCGCCGCGCTGGTCGAGTTCCAGCGCCGCTTCGCCCGCAGCCAGCCCGGCGCGGTGCTGGACGGGCGCGACATCGGCACGGTGATCTGCCCCGAGGCCGAGCTGAAGCTCTACATCACCGCCAGCGACGAGATCCGCGCCCGCCGCCGTGCGCTGGAACTGGGCGCCGACGAGGCCCGGATCCTGGCCGAGCTGCGCGAGCGCGACGCCCGCGACGCCGCCCGCGCCGTGGCGCCGATGCGGCCGGCCGATGACGCGCTGCTGCTGGATACCAGCGAAATGACCATCGACGAGGCCGTGGCCCGCGCCATCGCCTGCGCCAGGGAGGCCGGCGCATGAGCCCGCGTTTCCAGCTGACCGACCTGCGCGTGCCGGTGATCCAGGCGCCGATGGCCGGCACCGCCACGCCGCATCTTGCCGCCGAGGTCAGCCTGGCCGGGGGGCTCGGCTCGCTGGGGCTGGGCGCCGCCAATGCCGCGCAGGCCGCCGCGATGATGGCCGAGACGCGGGCGCGGCTGGGCTCGGACCGCTATGGCGTCAACCTGTTCTGCCACCGTCCCGCCCAGGCCGATGCCGCACGGGAAAAGGCCTGGCTCGACTATCTGGCGCCCGAGTTCCGCCGCGCCGGGGTCGAGCCTCCGGCCCGTATCACAGAGGTCTATCGCAGCTTCGTCGCCGATGACGACATGCTGCGCGCGGTGCTGGCGGCGCGGCCGGCGCTGGTCAGCTTTCACTTCGGCCTGCCGCCCGCCGGACACATCGCCGCGCTGCACGACATGGGCGCGGCCCTGGCCGCGACCGCGACCTCGCGGGCCGAGGCGCTGGCCATCCGCGGCGCGGGGCTGGACCTGATCGTGGCCCAGGGCCACGAGGCCGGCGGCCATCGCGGCATCTTCGACCCCGACGGCCCCGACGAATGCCTGCCGACCGCGGCGCTGCTGGCCGAGCTGCTGGACCTGGGCCTGCCGGTGATCGCGGCCGGGGGCATCATGGACGGCGCCGATGCGGCGCGCCACCTTGCCGCCGGGGCGGCGGCGGTGCAGATGGGCACCGCCTTCGTCGCCTGCCCGGAATCGGCGGCCAATGAGGCCTATCGCAGCCGGCTGGCCGCGGCGCAGCCGGGCGATGCGGTGATGACCCGCGCCATCTCGGGCCGTCCGGCGCGCGGGCTTGCCAACCGGCTGACCGCGCTTGGCGAGGCACCCGAGGCCCCGCCGCTGCCGGATTACCCCATCACCTACGACGCGGCCAAGCGGCTGCATGCGGCGGCGGGGGGTTCGGACTACGCGGCGCAATGGGCGGGAACCCAGGCGCCGCGCGCCCGGCCCATGCCCGCCGCAGACCTGCTGGCGCTGCTCGGGCGCGAGATTTGCTTGCATCTGCCGGGCCTCGGCGCTTGCCAGGACGGCCGATGAGCGCTATATCCCGCCCGTCAAGGTAAGCGATGGGGCCAGAACAGGCCGCTTCAACAGGGTCGGGCGCATGCCGCGACCCTTTGCGCTTATCCCGGCATCTACAAAGAGACCGGCGGAGCCAACCGCATGGCCAGCAATGATCGAAAAGGAAACTGGATCTATATGTGCGCTAAAGCGACCATGGAGGAATTCGAGGCCCTCCTGAACGAAAGCCTCGCCATCGACACGCCCGAAGAGGGCTCGGTCGTCAAGGGCAAGGTCATCGCCATCGAGGCGGGCCAGGCCATCATCGACGTCGGCTACAAGATGGAAGGCCGCGTCGATCTGAAAGAATTCGCCAACCCCGGCGAAGCCCCCGCCATCGCGGTCGGCGATGAGGTCGAGGTCTATCTCGACCGCGTCGAGAACGCCCGCGGCGAAGCCTCGATCTCGCGCGAGAAAGCCCGCCGCGAAGAGGCCTGGGACCGCCTGGAGAAAGCCTATGCCGCGGAAGAGCGCGTCGAAGGCGCCATCTTCGGCCGCGTCAAGGGCGGCTTCACCGTCGACCTGGGCGGCGCCGTGGCCTTCCTGCCCGGTTCGCAGGTCGATGTGCGCCCCGTGCGCGACGCCGGCCCGCTGATGGGCCTGAAGCAGCCCTTCCAGATCCTCAAGATGGATCGCCGCCGCGGCAATATCGTCGTGTCGCGCCGCGCCATCCTGGAAGAGAGCCGCGCCGAGCAGCGCGCCGAGGTCATCGCCAACCTGTCGGAAGGCCAGACCGTCGAGGGCGTGGTCAAGAACATCACCGAATACGGCGCCTTCGTCGATCTGGGCGGTGTTGACGGCCTGCTGCACGTCACCGACATGGCCTGGCGCCGCGTCAACCACCCGTCCGAGATCCTGTCGATCGGCGAGACCGTCAAGGTCCAGGTCGTCAAGATCAACAAGGACACCCACCGCATCAGCCTGGGCATGAAGCAGCTTCAGGCCGATCCGTGGGATACCGTGGCCGACAAGTTCCCGATCGGCTCGGTCCATACCGGCCGCGTGACCAACATCACCGACTACGGCGCCTTCGTGGAGCTGGAAGCCGGCGTCGAGGGCCTGGTCCACGTCTCGGAAATGAGCTGGACCAAGAAGAACGTCCACCCCGGCAAGATCGTCTCGACCTCGCAGGAAGTCGACGTCATGGTGCTGGAGATCGACGAGGCCAAGCGCCGCGTGTCGCTGGGTCTGAAACAGACCATGCGCAACCCGTGGGAAGTCTTTGCCGAGACCCATCCCGTCGGCACCGTCATCGAGGGCGAAGTCAAGAACATCACCGAATTCGGTCTGTTCGTCGGCCTGGAAGGCGACATCGACGGCATGGTCCACCTGTCGGACATCAGCTGGGATACCCGCGGCGAGGAAGCCATCCAGGACTTCCGCAAGGGCGATGTGGTGAAAGCCGTCGTCCAGGAAGTCGACATCGACAAGGAGCGCATCTCGCTGTCGATCAAGGCGCTTGAAAACGACGCGATGGCCGAGGCCGTCGAGGGCGTCAAGCGCGGCTCGGTCATCACCGTCACCGTGACGGCGATCGAGGATGGCGGCATCGAGGTCGAATACAACGGCATGAAGAGCTTCATCCGCCGTTCCGACCTGGCCCGCGACCGCCAGGACCAGCGCCCCGAGCGCTTCCAGGTCGGCGACCATGTCGACGTCCGCGTGACCAACATCGACACCAAGACCCGCCGCCTGGGCCTGTCGATCAAGGCGCGCGAGATCGCCGAGGAAAAGGAAGCCGTGGAACAGTATGGCAGCTCGGATTCGGGCGCCTCGCTGGGCGACATCCTGGGCGCCGCGCTCAAGGGCCGCGGCTGAGCCAGCGATCGGCTGAACTTCGCGCCCCCGGTTCCGGCCGGGGGCGCTTTTCGTTGCGCAGTTCCGCCGATTGAACCATAAAGGCTTGAAAAGCGCGGCAACCAAACCGCCGGCCATGCGTTCTGTCGTTGAATGCCGCGCCGCCAGCCCTATGATCGCGCGACAGGAATTGTTGGAACACCAGATTCAGGAACCGCAATGATCCGATCCGAACTGATCCAGAAAATCTCCGAGGAAAACCCGCATCTGTTCCAGCGCGATGTCGAGCGGATCGTGAACACCGTTTTCGAAGAGATCATCGACGCCATGGCGCGCGGCGACCGGGTGGAACTGCGCGGCTTCGGCGCCTTCTCGGTGAAAAAGCGCGACGCGCGCCAGGGCCGCAACCCCCGCACCGGCGAGACCGTCAGCGTGGACGAAAAGCATGTGCCCTTCTTCAAGACCGGCAAGCTGTTGCGCGAACGGTTGAACGGCCTCGACGAATAGGCCAGATTGCCGGCGTCAATCTTTGCGGGGTTCAGGCGATGCGCACGATCCGGGTCTTCTTCCTTGTCATTCTGGCCATCGTGCTGATGCTGCTGGCGGCGGCGAATCGCCAGCTCGTCACCGTCAGCCTGGTGCCCGAGGCGCTGGCGCAATTCGCCGGCGGGCGCTGGTCGCTGACCATGCCGGCCTTCGTGGCGCTGTTCCTGGCCATGGTCTTCGGCGTGCTGGTCGGCCTGGTCTGGGAATGGCTGCGCGAATCGCATCTGCGCGCCGAATCCAGCCGCCGCGCGCATGACCTGGCGCAGCTGCAGCGCGAGGTCGGCGACCTGCGCCGCACCCATGCCGCGCCGCGCGACGACGTGCTGGCGATCCTGGACGAATCGGGGCGCAAGCCGGCCGTCCCGGCGGGCTCCGGCTCGACCCTGCCGGCACCGCGCTGATCCCATGGCCGTCTCCGTCAAGATCTGCGGCCTGACCGAGGCCGCCGGCCTTGCCGCGGCCGTCGAGGCCGGCGCGCGCTATGTCGGCTTCGTCTTCTTCCCGAAATCCCCCCGCCATGTGACGCCCGAGGCGGCGGCCGAGCTTGCCGCGCAGGTGCCGCTGGGCGTGGCCAAGGTCGGGCTCTTCGTCGATCCCGACGACGCGGCGCTGGAGGCGGTCCTCGCCCGCGTGCCCCTGGACCTGATCCAGCTGCACGGCGCCGAGACGCCCGCCCGCGTGGCCGAGGTCAAGGCACGCAGCGGCCTGCCGGTGATGAAGGCGGTGGGCATTGCCGATCCGCAGGATCTCGATCAGCTCTGGGACTACGGCCTGGTGGCCGATATGCTGCTGATCGACGCAAAACCGCCCAAGGACGCGCCCCTGCCCGGCGGCAACGGCCTGGCCTTCGACTGGCGGCTGCTGGCCGGGCGGCAGATCCTCAAGCCCTGGCTGCTGGCCGGCGGCCTGACGCCCGAAAACGTGGCCGAGGCGATCCGCCTGACCCGCGCCCCCGGCATCGACGTCTCCTCCGGGGTCGAAAGCGCGCCGGGCATCAAGGATCCGCAGCGCATCCGCAGCTTCATCGCCCGCGCCACGGCCCCGATCCTGTGACCGCCGTCGCCTTCCGCGAGGCCCGGCGCGACGAGGTCGCCGCCGTCCTGGCCCTCCTGCGCGACGACATGCTGGGCCAGGCGCGGGAAGCAGGCGACCTCGCCCCCTATCTCGCCGCCTGGGACGCCATGCAGGCCGAGGCCGCAAACCACCTGGTCGTGGGCCTGCTGGGCGGCGAGGTGATCGCCTGCTACCAGATCACCGTCATCTCCGGCCTGTCGCTCCGCGCCGCCCGCCGCGCCCAGATCGAGGGCGTGCGCGTCCGCCCCGACCTGCGCGGCCGTGGCATCGGCGCGGCGCTGATCCGCGACGCCGAATCCCGCGCCCGCGCGGCCAGCTGCACGCTCCTGCAATTCACCACCAACCGCAGCCGTACAGAGGCGCATCGCTTCTACGACAGGCTCGGCTTTACCCCTTCCCATATCGGATATAAGAAATCCCTCTGACGGGGCTTCTCTGTTGCCCAAATACCCACCCGACCGCGCGCGAGGAAAGCCATGGCCGAAGACCTCATCAACAGCTTCATGACCGGCCCGGACGAACAGGGCCGCTTCGGCATCTTCGGCGGCCGCTTCGTCAGCGAGACGCTGATGCCGCTGATCCTCGACCTCCAGGCGGAATACGACCGCGCCAAGGACGACCCCGCCTTCTGGGCCGAGATGGACGATCTCTGGAAACATTACGTCGGCCGCCCCAGCCCGCTCTATTTCGCCCCGCGCCTGACCGAGGAGCTGGGCGGCGCGAAGATCTATCTCAAGCGCGAAGAGCTGAACCATACCGGCAGCCACAAGATCAACAACGTGCTGGGCCAGATCCTGCTGGCGCGCCGCATGGGCAAGACCCGCATCATCGCCGAGACCGGCGCCGGCCAGCATGGCGTGGCGACGGCCACGGTCTGCGCCCGCTTCGGGCTGAAATGCATCGTCTACATGGGGGCGCATGACGTCGAGCGCCAGGCGCCGAACGTCTTCCGCATGCGGCTGCTGGGCGCCGAGGTGGTGCCCGTCACCTCGGGCCGCGGCACGCTCAAGGACGCGATGAACGACGCGCTGCGCGACTGGGTGACGAACGTCCGCGACACCTTCTACTGCATCGGCACGGTGGCCGGCCCGCATCCCTATCCCGCGATGGTGCGCGACTTCCAATGCATCATCGGCCGCGAGACCCGCCGCCAACTGGCCGAGCAGGAGGGCGAGGGGCGGCTGCCCGACAGCGTGGTCGCGGCCATCGGCGGCGGCTCGAACGCCATGGGGCTGTTCCACCCCTTCCTCGACGATCCTTCGGTCCGCATCATCGGCGTCGAGGCCGGCGGCAAGGGCGTGGACGAGCGCATGCAGCATTGCGCCAGCCTGACCGGCGGCCGCCCCGGCGTGCTGCACGGCAACCGCACCTATCTGCTGCAGGACGACGAGGGCCAGATCCTGGAAGGGCATTCGATCAGCGCCGGGCTCGACTATCCCGGCATCGGCCCGGAACATGCCTGGCTCAAGGAGCAGGGCCGCGCCGAATATGTCAGCGTGACCGATGACGAGGCGCTGGCGGCCTTCCAGACCCTCTGCCGGCTCGAAGGCATCATCCCGGCGCTGGAACCCAGCCACGCGCTGGCCCATGTCATCAAGATCGCGCCGGACTTGCCGCGCGACCACATCATGGTGGTGAACCTGTCGGGCCGCGGCGACAAGGACATCTTCACCGTCGCCAAGCACCTGGGCGTCGACATCCGCACCTGAGCGCGAAAGGCGCGCGCTATTTCGCGGCGCGCGCCTCGGCCACCAGCTCGGCCAGGTCGTCCTTGGCCAGATAGCCGAAGATCGCCCGCTCGCCGGCGACGAAGCTGGGCGTGCCGACCAGCCCGATCTCGTCGGCCAGCGCCAGCGATTCTTCGATCCGCCGGGTGATCTCGGGCGCCTGCATGTCGCGCTGCAGCCGCGCCACGTCCAGCCCGACCTCGCGGGCGACGCGCAGCACCGACGCCTTCTCGGCCTTGCCGCGCATCGCCATCAGCGCGCGGTGGAACTCGGGATACTTGCCCTGCGGCTGGGCGGCCAGCGCCGCCTCGGCGGCAAAGCGCGAGCCCTCGCCGAAGATCGGGATCTCATGCACCACCAGCCTCACGCCGGGATCCGATTGCAGCAACGCCGCCACCTCCGGCGCGCTCTTGCGGCAAAAGCCGCAATTGTAGTCCGAGAACTCGACCAGCACCGCATCGCCCCCGGCATTACCCATCACCGGCAGGCCGGGACCGTCGAACACCGCCCGCTTGATCGCCGCGACCTCGGCCGGGCTGCGGTCCTGCGCCGCGGCCGGCGCCAGGGGCAGGACGCAAAGCAGCGTCAGGGCGATTGCGGCAAGGGGGCGGCGCATGGCAAGAATCCTTTCCTGTGGCCCGACCTGAAAGCCATCGCCATGGCCACAGGTCAAGCCGCAGCACATGACAATCCCGTGGGAGGGCTGCATGGAACCAGACCTGTTCGGAACCCGCCGCGACGAACCCCTCGGCCCCGGCGCCATGATCCTGCGCGGCTTCGCGCCCGGCCCCGCCATGGTTGAAGAGGTCGCGCGCATCACCGGCCTCTCGCCCTTCCGGCAGATGCAGACGCCCGGCGGGCGCACGATCGGCGTCGAGATGACGAATTGCGGCGCGCTCGGCTGGGTCAGCGACCGGCGCGGCTATCGCTACGAGCCGCTGGACCCGCTGACCGGCCGGCCCTGGCCCGAAATGCCGCAGCGCTTCCGGCAGTTGGCACAAGAGGCCGCGGCGCGCGCGGGCTTCCCCGATTTCCGGCCCGATGCCTGCCTGGTCAACCGCTACGTGCCGGGGGTCAAGATGGGCCTGCACCAGGACCGCGACGAGGCCGACATGGCCGCGCCCATCGTCTCGGTCTCGCTGGGCCTGCCCGCAACCTTCCAGTTCGGCGGCCCCGAGCGCGGCGACCCGGTGGCGAAACACGCGCTGACCCACGGCGACGTGGTGGTCTGGGGCGGACCGGCGCGGCTGAACTGGCACGGCATCCTGACGCTCAAGCCGGGCGAGCATCCGCTGACCGGCGCCGCCCGCATCAACCTGACCTTCCGCCGCGCCCGCTGACCGGCTTTCTCCGTTTTCCAAATACCCCGGGGGAAGCCGCGCAGCGGCTGGGGGCAGAGCCCCCCTCCTACTTCCAGATCGGCGCGTGCCGGTTCACGTCCTTGTAGAGCAGATAGCGGAAATTCCCCGGCCCGCCGGCATAGCAGCATTGCGGGCAAAAGGCGCGCAGCCACATGAAATCGCCGGGGCCCACCTCGACCCAGTCGCGGTTCAGCCGATAGACCGCCTTGCCCTCGATGACGAACAGCCCATGCTCCATCACATGCGTCTCGGCAAAGGGGATCGAGCCGCCCGGCTTGAAGGTCACGATGGTGATATGCATGTCGTGGCGCATGTCCGCCGGGTCCATGAAGCGGGTGGTGGCCCAGCTGTCATTGGTCTCGGGCATCGGGATCGGGGCGATGTCGCGCTCGTTGGCGACGATCACCTCGGGCTTTTCCAGCCCCTCGACCGCCTGCCAGCGCTTGCGCCACCAGTGGAAGCGCGAGGTCTCGGCACCATTGCGCACCGACCAGGCCATGCCGGCGGGGATATAGGCAAAGCCGCCGGGCACCAGTTCATGCGCCTTGCCGTCGATGGTCAGCGTGACCGCGCCCTCGGTGACGAAGATCGCGGCCTGCACGCCCGCGTCGTCCTCGGGCCGGTCCGAGCCGCCCTGCGGCGCCAGCTCGACGATATACTGGCTGAAGGTCTCGGCAAAGCCCGAGAGCGGCCGGGCGATCATCCACATCCGCATCCCCGTCCAGCCCGGCAGGAAGCTGGTGACGATGTCGCGCATCGTGCTGGCGGGGATGACGGCATAGGCCTCGGTGAAGGTGGCGGTGTCGGTGGACAGGTCGGTCTGCGGCGGCAGGCCGGCGAAAGGCCCGGCATAGGTCGGGGTCTTGGCGGTCATGTCAGGTCTCCGTTGCGCCGGGGTCTCTCTGGCCCGGATCGTGGCTGGCAAACCCCGCCCGCGACCAACGGCGGGCGGGGCCGGGGCTCAGGCATCGCCCAGCATCTGCTGCAGGCGCAGCGCGCCGATGCGGCTGACCTGGCGCTCGGCCTCGGCGCGCTCGGTCGCGTTGTCATTGTCGAGGCGCCGGCGCATGGCGGCCATGATCCCCGGCTTGTCGTGGTCACGCACGGCGATGATGAAGGGGAAGCCGTGCTTTTCCACATAGGCCGTGTTCAGGCGGTCGAACTCGGCGCGCTCGGCATCGGTCAGGCTGTCGAGCCCGGCGCTGGCCTGTTCGGCGGTGCTGTCGGCGGTCAAGCGCTTGGCCGCGGCCAGCTTGCCGGCCAGGTCCGGGTGCGCCAGCAGCACGCCCAGCCGCTCTTCGTCGCTGGCCGCGCGGAAGACCTGCGCCATGCGCGCGGCAAGCCCGGCGGCGGTGTCGTGGATCGCGCCCATCTCGCCCTCCCAGACGCGCTCGGCGATCCAGGGCGAATGCTCGTAGATGCCGCCGAATTTCTCGACGAACGCCTCGCGGTCCATCTGCGAGGGGCGCTGCCTGGGCTGCCAGGGATGCGCCCGCGCCCAGTGCCGCGCGATGTCGAGCCGGGTGGCGAACCAGACCCCCTCGTGGCTGCGGGCATGGTCGAGGAAGCGCTTGATCGCCATGGCCCGGCCCGGCCGGCCCGCGAGGCGGCAATGCAGGCCGATGGACATCATCTTGGGCGCGCCGGCCTCTCCCTCGGCATAAAGCACGTCGAAGCTGTCGCGCAGGTAGTCGAAGAACTCGACCCCGGTGCCGAAGCCCTGGCCCGAGGAAAAGCGCATGTCGTTGGCGTCCATCGTATAGGGCACCATCAGCTGCGGCTTGCCGTCGTGGACATGCCAATAGGGCAGGTCGTCGGCGATGGTGTCGGCCAGGTATTCGAATCCGCCCTCCTCGCAGCCCAGAGCCACCGTGTTCATCGAGGTGCGGCCCTGGTAGAAGCCGCGCGGCCGCTCGCCGGTGACGCGGGTGTGCAGCTCGACCGCGCGGGCGATATGCTCTGCCTCGACCTCGCGCGGGATGTCGCGGTAGTCGATCCATTTCAGGCCGTGGGTGGCGATCTCCCAGCCGGCGGCCTGCATGGCGGCGACCTGTTCGGGCGCGCGCTCCAGCGCGGTCGCGACGCCGTAGACGGTCACGGGCACGTCGCTGAGCAGCCGGTGGAGCCGCCAGAACCCCGCCCGCGCGCCATAGTCATAGATCGATTCCATGTTCCAGTGGCGCTGGCCGGGCCAGGGCTGGCAGCCGATGATCTCGGACAGGAAGGCTTCCGAGGCGGCGTCGCCATGCTCGATGCTGTTTTCGCCGCCTTCCTCGTAGTTGATGACGATCTGCACCGCGATCCGGGCATCGCCGGGCCATTTGGGATCGGGCGTATGCTCGCCATAACCGATCATGTCGCGGCTGTATCGCATCGCTTGCTTCCTTTCCTGATTTCTGGCTGACTAGCACTCATCACCCTGCCGGCCCCGCAGGCAACCCGAGAATTTCTATAAACAGAACCAAGTTTTTCTTGAAAATGGCTGTTTATTAACGTCCCGTTGAAACTCTGTCGCAAGACCCTGCATTCTCGTTGAAGATGCCTGGGCATAATCTGGCCAGCATGGCGGGCAAACCGCCAATGGGAGGAATCATGCCAGACAAGCAATCCGGCCTGACGGCCAGCGGCGCCAGCATCAGTCCAGGGGAAGGAACCGTGCTCGACAAGCGCTTCGGCCTGACGGCCCATGGCACCAGCGCCAGAACCGAGGTGATCGCGGGGATAACCACCTTCCTGACGATGGCCTACATCATCTTCGTGAACCCCGAGATCCTGTCCTCGACCGGCATGGATCGCAACGCGGTCTTCGTCGCGACCTGCCTGGCCGCGGCGCTGGGATCGGCGATCATGGCGCTTTGGGCCAACTGGCCCATCGGCATGGCGCCCGGCATGGGGCTGAACGCCTTTTTCGCCTTCACCGTGGTCGGCGCACTGGGGTTCACCTGGCAGCAGGCGCTGGGGGCGGTGTTCATCTCGGGCCTGGTGTTCCTGTTCCTGTCGGTGACGGGCATCCGGCGCTGGCTGATCGCGGGCATCCCCACATCCATGCGCAGCGCCATCGCGGCCGGCATCGGCATGTTCCTGGGGCTGATCGCGCTGAAGAACTCGGGCATCGTGGTGGACAACCCGGCGACGCTGGTCGGCCTGGGCGACCTGACCCAGACCGGCACGCTGCTGGCCATCGTCGGCTTCTTCATCATCGCGGCGCTGGATGCGCTGAAGGTGCGCGGCTCGATCCTGATCGGCATCCTGGTCATCACCGTCGTCTCGATCGCCATCGGCGCCAGCCCCTTTGCCGGGGTGATCTCGATGCCGCCCTCGATCATGCCGACCTTCATGCAACTCGACATCGCCGGGGCGCTGACCGTCGGCATCTTCCACGTGATCCTGGTCATGGTGCTGGTCGAGGTCTTCGACGCCACCGGCACGCTGATCGGCGTGGCCAAGCGCGCCGGCCTGCTGACCGAGGGGCCGACCCATACCAACAAGAACCTGGGCCGGGCGCTGATGGCGGATTCGACGGCGATCCTGGCCGGCTCGATGCTGGGCACCAGCTCGACCACCGCCTATGTCGAAAGCGCCTCGGGCGTGCAGGCGGGCGGGCGCACCGGGCTGACCGCGCTGGTCGTGGCGGGTCTGTTCCTGCTGGCGGTGTTCTTTGCGCCGCTGGCGGGCTCGGTCCCGGCCTATGCCACCGGGCCGGCGCTGCTTTACGTCGCCTGCCTGATGGTGCGCGAGTTCGAGGAGATCCAGTGGAGCGACGTCACCGAAAGCGCGCCCGCCGTGCTGACGGCGCTGATGATGCCCTTCACCTATTCCATCGCCAATGGCCTGGCCTTCGGTTTCGTGAGCTATGCCGCGATCAAGCTGGCGACCGGCCGCGCGCGCGAGGTGCATGCCGCGACCTGGATCGTCGCCGCGCTGTTCGTGATCCGGTTTGCCTTCTTCATGGAGTGATCTGCGCCAAGGCCGGGGGGCTGTCTGCCCCCCGGACCCCCCGAGGATATTTGGACAAGGAAGAATGGAACTTGCCGGGTCGGCCGGGATTCCGGCCGGAGGCCATTGCCTGGGCCGCGTGATCGCGCATCGCAAGCCGGGCCATCGCAAGCCGGGGCGCGGGATGCGCATCCGGCCGTTGCGTTTCTGGCCGGGTTTCCGCGGGATCCCCGGCAGGCCGGGTCCCGCGGCCCGGCATGGCTTGGCTTGGTCGCGTCGGGTGAACGGGGCGAGGAAAGCGGCCAGGGAATTTTCCCGTCCGGCGCGGCTTGGCTTGGCTTGGTTTTCGTCGCCGTCGGCTGCGCGTGCCCCCTGTCCGATTCGAACGGACGACCTACCGCTTACAAGGCGGTTGCTCTGGCCAGCTGAGCTAAGAGGGCGACGCCCGGACTGTTTAAACGACCAGCGCCTTTCGGGCAAGTGAGTCCGCCGCGCCGGGAAGATGATAGGCCGCAGCACAGCCAAGGGCCCAAGTGCTGCCAACCGTCTGTCGCCCGGTGCCTGCCCGCCGATTCGACGAAGGCCAGGCGGCACGGAGGGAGGCCAATGCCTGGGACGCAGATACGATGCCGCAGGGCGCAGGGCGCAGGGCACAGGGCGCAGGGCGCAGGGCACAGGGCACAGGGCACAGGGCACAGGGCACAGGGCACAGGGCACAGGGCACAGGGCACAGGGCACAGGGCACAGGGCACAGGGCACAGGGCACAGGGCACAGGGCACAGCCTGCGATAGGCAGCTACTGAACGCAAGGCGACCCTCGCCTGGCCGGGCAAGCATCCATTCTACCGCGGGACAGGTCTTGGGAAGGATGGCCCCGAGGCGTCGCTGACTTGCCATTCGCCCTTGGGGAATCACCACCATCGTAGCCGAGGGCGGGGCAGTTCACGCTGCCGCTTGGCGAGGGCGGATGCTGCCGGGCCTGCCCGCGCGCCCTTGCCGCGGTCACGGGGGACGGCCATCGGGGGTGGCGACCATGCGCACCGTCTCGACCAGCCGCACCGGGTCGAGCGGATAGGGCAGCCAACCCGCCGCCCCGGCATTGCGGGCGCGGGCCTTCAGCTGCGGCGTGGCCGAAACGGCCATGACCAGGATCGGGATGTCGCGCAAGCGGGCCTGGCGCCGCACCGCCTTGATGAAGCCGAAACCGCAGATCCGCCGCATGTTGATCCCCGTCAGGATCACGTCGACGGAAGCGGTCCTGAGCAGCGCCAGCCCCTCGGCGCCGTCGCAGGATCGCTGCACCGCCATCCCCGCCGCCTCCAACGCAGCGACGGCGGCTTCGCGCAATTCGCCGCGGGGATGCTGGACCAGCACCGTCAGCGCCATCGCCGCCCCCAGGCGACCGGGCCAGGCCGTCCTTTTCCTTCCGCAGCGATCATCCGCCCCCTCCGAATTCAGCCGGTTCCGCGCAGGATCGCGCAGAAAGATTGAATTTCGGTTGACGCGGCCGGGGCGGAAGGCCATCTGTCCCGAATTGCCGCGAAACCGGCTCATTTCCTGTCGCCGGGGCTTGCATTCCGGGCGGAAAAGGACTATTTCGCGCGCACTTCACAGGCGGGGTCGGGCCCCGGAGGGAGACATCCTTCGACGGTCCACCGGTTGGGGCAAGCCCCTGAAAGCCCCGCCAAGGCGCAAACCGGAAAGGACATGGACATGGCGCTTCCCGAATTCTCCATGCGTCAGCTGCTTGAAGCTGGCGTTCATTACGGCCACCAGACCCAGCGCTGGAACCCCCGCATGGCCGAGTTCATCTATGGTGAACGCAACGGCATCCACATCGTCGATCTGACCCAGACCGTGCCGATGCTGGACGCGGCGCTGCAGGTGGTGCGCGACACCGTCGCCAAGGGCGGCCGCGTGCTGTTCGTCGGCACCAAGCGCCAGGCGCAGAAAGCCGTCGCCGACGCGGCCGAGCGTTCGGCACAGTTCTACATGAACCACCGCTGGCTGGGCGGCACGCTGACCAACTGGAAGACCGTCTCGCAGTCGATCCAGCGCCTGAAGGCGCTTGACGAGACGCTGGGTTCGGGCGCCGAGGGCCTGACCAAGAAGGAACGGCTGCAGATGGAGCGCGAGCAGGCCAAGCTGCAAGCCTCGCTGGGCGGCATCCGCGAGATGGGCGGCCTGCCCGACCTGCTGTTCGTCATCGACGTGAACAAGGAAGACCTGGCCATCGCCGAGGCGAAGAAGCTGGGCATCCCGGTGGTCGCCGTGGTCGACACCAACTGCTCGCCCAAGGGCGTGGACTATGTCATCCCCGGCAACGACGACGCCGCCCGCGCCATCGCGCTTTACTGCGACCTGGTCAGCCGCGCCGCGCTGGACGGCATGACCGCGCAGATGGGCGCTGCCGGCGTGGACCTGGGCGCGCTGGAAGCCAGCGTCGAGGAAGAGCTGGCCGGCGAGACCGCTGAGGAAGCCGCCGAAGCCTGATCGGCGCCGGTCCCAAGCGGGCCGCGGCAGGTTTACGGAACATTCATCAGGCGGGGATAAACCCCGCCTGACGCATTGAAAAGCAAGGAGACTCTCGATGGCTATCACCGCTGCTATGGTGAAAGACCTGCGCGAAACCACCGGCGCGGGCATGATGGACGCCAAGAAGGCGCTGACCGAAACCAATGGCGACATGGAAGCCGCCGTCGACTGGCTGCGCACCAAGGGTCTGGCCAAGGCCGCCAAGAAATCGGGCCGCGTCGCCGCCGAGGGCCTGGTGGGCGTCGCCGTCCGCGCCGGCCGCGGGGTCGCCGTCGAACTGAACTCGGAAACCGATTTCGTCGCCAAGAACGCCGATTTCCAGCAGCTCGTGCGCGAGATCACCAATGTCGCGCTGGACGCCGCCACCGATGTCGAGGTGCTGAAGGCCACGCATCTGAACGGCCGCCCGGTCGAGGACGTGCTGACCGACGCCATCGCCCGCATCGGCGAGAACATGACCCTGCGCCGGATGCACGCGCTGGAAGGCGACACCATCGTCTCTTACGTGCATAACGCCGCTGCCGAGGGCATGGGCAAGATCGGCGTGCTGGTCGCGCTGAAGGGCGATGCCGCCAAGGCGCAGGAGATCGGCAAGCAGATCGCCATGCATATCGCGGCGACCAACCCGGCCTCGCTGTCGGAAGCCGACCTGGACCCCTCGCTGGTCGAGCGCGAGAAGTCGGTGCTGACCGAGCAGGCCCGCGAATCGGGCAAGCCCGAGGCGGTGATCGAGAAGATGATCGAAGGCCGGATGAAGAAGTTCTTCGAGGAAGTGACCCTGCTGGGCCAGAAATTCGTCATCAACCCCGACGTGACCGTGGCCCAGGCCGCGCAAGAGGCCGGCGTCGAAGTGACCGGCTATGCCCGCGTCGTGGTCGGCGAAGGCATCGAGAAGAAGGAAGAGGATTTCGCCGCCGAGGTCGCCAAGACCCGCGCCGGCGCCTGATTCTCGCCAGACCCGGATTACGGACGCCGGCCCCCTTTTGGGCCGGCGTTTCGCATTCCGCGACGGCATCGGGCCGAGGCTGTGTGAAAACTCCAATTCTGAAAATTTACGAAGAACAGTTTCCTTAGAAATACATTCACGGCGGCCCGCTTTAGAACAAAGTCTCTCCGCAAGGCCAGCAGGCGAACATTGTTCCATGCCCGACCATGCTCGACTGAGTTTCCACACAGCCTCGGCCGCAATGCGTCAGCCGGCGCAAATCTGGTCGCGCGCCGGCAGCCCCGGCGCGCCGTCTCGGGCGGGCGAGGGATGCCCGCCCTGTCCGGGGCCATGCGGCTCGGCAGTGGAGTTGAAGATCTGCCTGCGACTGGCGGCCAGCAGGATCGCCTGCGCCGTGGTCTTGGCCCCCAGCGCCTTGCGCGCCAGCCGCAGATGCTTTTCCACCGTGGCCGGCGTGACGTCCAGGATCTCGGCGATTTCCTGGGTGGTGCGGCCGACCGAGATGCATTCCAGCACCTCGCGCTGGCGCAGGGTCAGCACGCATTCCTGCTCGGCATGGGGCAGGGTCGAGATGCGCAGATGCGCCAGCCGGCTCAGCACCTCGACAAGCCGGCCGTGCTGCGCCCAAAGCGCGTCCAGCCGGTCCTGCCGCATGCCGATCGCGCCGCCGAGGATCACGCCGGCGCGCACCCGCTCCACATCGTCGCCCATGCCGACCGCATAGCCCGCGACGTGGCCGTAGCGGGCGAAAGCATCGGCCGCGCGCTCTTCCTGCGGCGTCAGCCGCCCGGCCAGGCGGAGCCGCCGCATCCAGTCCCAGCTTTCGCTGCCCCGGTTATGGGTCAGCCAGCGGTGCATCGGCAGGCTTTCAAGCAGGTCCAGCGCGGCAAGCTCCTGCATCAGGCGCGGCGGGTAACTGGACAGCAGGACGCGGTCCTCCAGCATCCGGTCGCACGAGGCCTCCAGGATCCGCACCGCATGATAGGAAATGTTGGGAAAACCCAGTTCGGTCAGGCGCGCAACGTAATGCTGCCAGACCTCTTGCGCCGAACGGGCCCCCAGGATGACTTCGATGTCATTCAGCATTTCCATATTATACCAAGCTCTTTCGAAAATATTTAAGAATAAATTTGCACCATAACGGATAGCTTTGAAACATTATTGCGGCTCTGTTGCATAACTCAGGTGATGGGCGCGGTTACCCCCTCCCCGGACAGACTTATCCTACAGCTTCCGTGACCGGGATGCCGAGCGCGGTGTAGCCGTTCAGGACGGCGATGCGGATCTGGAACTCGGCGACCTGACGGTCGAAGTCCCTTGCCATGAGCCGCTGGCCCAGCAGTTTGACACAATGCATCTTCGTCTCGATGCGGCTCCGGCGGTGGTATCCACTCCATCGTCGCCACAGGGTGCGGCCGAGATACCTGGACGCCCGGAGGGCCTCGTTGCGCGCGACGGCTCCAGCGGTGATGGTCTTCCAGGTCTTCGCGTTCCTGCGCGGTGGGATGACGGCATGGGCTCCGCGATCTGCAATCGCATCGTGGCACTTGCGCGTGTCGTAGGCGCCATCTGCCGTGACGCTACCGATTTCCTGGTCCTCCGGGATCTGGTCGAGAAGGTCAGGTAGGATCGGCGCATCGCCGACGTTGCTCCCGGTGATCTCGACAGCCCGGATCTCTAGCGTTTCCTCGTCGATCCCAAGGTGGATCTTGCGCCAGACCCGCCGTTTGGGGCCACCATGCTTGCGAGCGTGCCACTCGCCTTCGCCCTCGACCTTGATTCCTGTGCTGTCGATCAGCAGGTGCAGCGGCCCTTTGGAGCCGCGATACGGGATGTTCACAGCCAAGGTCTTCTGGCGGCGGGACAGTGTGCTGAAGTCAGGCACCGTCCAGTCGAGGCCAACCAGACGCAGCAGGCTCTCGACGAACCCGGTCGTCTGCCGGAGCGCCATGCCGAATAGCACCTTCATCGTCAGGCAGCTCTGAATGGCAGTATCGCTGTAGGTCTGCTGGCGGCCACGCCTCCCCGTCGGCACGGCATCCCAGCTCATCTCGGGGTCGAACCAGATCGTCAGCGAGCCCCGGCGCTTGAGCGCTTCATTGTAGGCTGGCCAGTTTCTGGTCCTGTAGGTTGGCGGTGTGGGTCTGCTCATACATCACAGCTACCACCCTGGATTCACGATCTGAATCCCTGACGGGATTTGTGCAACAGAGCCACACGTCATGATTGCATGATTGAATAAATTTCCACCTTTGCATGAAAATCGCGCGGCTCGGTGCCAGGGCGGGAGGAATCCGGGCCACTCGCCGACGCGGTGTCGTTGGAAGCCCGCGCCGGGACATTCATGAAAACCCGCCGCTGCCGCAGAATCAGCCATGCCCTGCCGCGGTTCCGGTTCCCCGGCCGGCGATTGCAGCCGATCTTGCGCTTTCGCACCGGCCCGCCGCATTCCGCAAGCCGGGAAACCGGCCGCCTGGCCGGCCCTTCTGGATCGCCCGGTCAGGGGGTAAGGAATTCGATTCCGGGCAGGGCGGCGATCTCGGCCATGTCGGCGTCATAGGCGGCGGTGATGCGATCGACCATCTGCTGGGTCCAGCCGGGCAGGTTCAGCTCGACCTCGATCTGCTCGGGCTGACCATATGCCTCCAGGGCGGCGGCAAAGATGCGGCGGCGGCTTGCGACGGTCAGCCGTTCTTCCTGCGCCAGCGCGTCGCGGATCATGCGGATGCCGTCGGGGTGCAGGATGTCGCCCAGGATCTGCAATCCGGCCTTGAGCGGCACGTCGGCGGGCATGGTCGCGATGCGGCGCACCACCTCGGGCCAGATCAGCGAGGTGTCCTCGTGGCACCAGACCACCAGGCGCCGGCCCGGCAGCGCGGCCTGGATGCGCCGCAGCGCCGGCCCCCAGCGCAGCGCCTCGGGATCGACGCCGTCCATCAGCTCGGCATAGCTGCCGCTGCCCTCCTGCGACAGGACGAACGGGACCAGCGTGGCCGGGTTCTTCAGCGCGATGAAGAACTCGACCTCGGCGCTGGGAAACAGGTTGGCCAGCGCCGCCATCTTCTCGCCGGCGGTGACGTAAAGCCCCTCGGGCGAGATGGCCCGCGTCGCCCGGCCAAGAAAGCTGGGCGTGCTGCAAATGATACGGCGCGGATCGTCCGAATCCAGGATCGCATCCAGCATCACCTGCTCCATCGCCTTGGTGGCGGGGCCGCCGCGCAGCGCGCTCAGCGCCTCGTTGAAGATCTCGCCATGCCGGTTCGGGGTGACGGGCTCGATCCCGTTGCGCAGCAGCCAGTCGCGGTTCCGCAACAGCGTCTTGACCATGCGATAGAGGTCCGTTCCGTGAACCCCGCAATGAAAGACCACCTGCATACCCGCAACCCCCGACTCGTTTGGGCGCACAGTAACCAGCAATGCGCGCGCAGAAAACCTCATGGTTGAGCGACGCCTGTGCCGATCCCGCGCCCCGCGCCCACCGTCCATGCCCGGCCATCTTGCGACGCGCCGCCGCGGCGCGGAACAGCAGGACCGGATCGCAGCTGAGGCGCGGCATGCGGCATGCGGCATGGCCGGAGCGCGATCATCCGCCCCGATCATCCAGGCGCGGATCAGCCGCCGGGATCGGTCCACAGCACCACCCTGCCCTTGCCGGCCAGCTTCGCCTGGTAAAGCGCCGCATCCGCCATCTCGAACAGCTGGTGCTGGTGGGTGATGCGCTTGTTGCCGGACACCGCGACGCCCATGCTGGCCGTGATCCGGCACGGATAGGTTTTCGCGGCCATGATCTGGTGGATCATCCGGGTGCAGACGTTCATCGCATCCTCCTCCGGCCTGTCGGAGAAGATCAGGATCAGGAACTCGTCCCCGCCGATGCGGCAGACCCGGTCGCCGGAACGCACCCCCGAGGCCAGGACCGATGCCACCGTGACCAGGACGCGGTCGCCGGCGGCATGGCCGAATCGGTCGTTGACCTCCTTGAAATGGTCGAGATCCAGGTGGACCAGCGCAAAGGGATCCCGGTTGCGCGCCTCGAATGCCTTGGAAAAGACGACGTCGAAGCCACGCCTGTTCAGCAGCCCGGTCAGCGGATCGGTGATCGACAGGATCTGCGCGCTTTCGCGGGCGCCCTCCAGGCTGGTGTTGACGCGCGACAGTTCCAGCAGCGCCGCGCGGTTCGCCTCGTGCAGGAACAGGAATTCCATGGCCAGGTCGGACGGCGGAAAATCGGAATCGTTCAATTCGAATTTCTGCACCGCCGAGGAAAGGTATATGCCGAAGCCCAGGTTGAGCATGGCCATGTCCGGCGACAGATGCACGCCATGCCCGCGCAGGGAAACGCCGCCATGGTCGCGCAGCTGCAAAAAGACCCGCCTGCCGCAGCCAAGCTGGGGAAACAGCTCCTCGAAACGGATGCGGTGGCCCAGGTTGTTGGCGGGAATGAAGGCGTCCTCCAGGCGGGACGCGCTGCCCAATACCTTGGCAAGCGTCTTGCCGCGCGACACCATCACGCCGGCGCGATCCACCATGAGATGCATCGGCATCAGCTCCGACAGGGTGCGAATGTCTATCACGGCGTCTTTCAAATCTGCGCTCGCTTGGGGGAAAGCTCGAAACCCCGCTTGCTGGAGTAATCAGGCAGGACGACATCTATGTCGATGCGGTCCCGGACGACCGAAATGACGGCAAGCGAGCCATAGTCGTCCGCCATCACCCGCAGCATGCCGGCCAGGACGCGCATCAGGCCCGGCTGGTGCGGCTCGGCGATGATCCGATAGCGTCCCGGCGCGTCGGACAGGACCGTGAATCCGGGAAACTCCAGGTCGGGGATCACCAGGTGGATGCGGCCCGGCAATTCACGCAGCGATTCGACGAATTCCTGGAAATTCGCGCCGCCGCACCGCAACAGCCGGCGGATCTGCTCCTGCCGGCTCAGCCATGCCCCGACATCCTCGAGCAGCTCGCCCACCGATCTGTCGAGCCGCCGGGCCGAGGCGAGGACGATGGCATGGGTGATGCTGTCCGGGCTGCTTTCCCAGGTCAGGAACCCGTCGGGGTGGACATCGGCTTCGGCGGCGACCTGCTGCCAGGTCGCGCTGCCATAGGTGTTGCGCAGGAACGCCTCGATACAGCGATTGACCAGACCATGCATTTTCTTGGACCCCGTGCGGATTGCGTCAATGCCAGAGCCGGCGGATGCCCGGCCGGTCGACGGAAACGTATCTGGGCCCGGAAGGCTCCAGGAATATCGCCACCGCGCCGTGTTTCCGCAGATAGGGCGGATCGAGGACCAGGCATTCGCCCAGGGTGGCGGGGCTAGGGGAAAGGGCGGCGTTCGCGACCAGGATGCCGCCTTCGCGGCAATGGCCGCGGGCATCCTCGCGCGTGGCCCTGCCGGTCAGGTGGCGGATGCGAAGCCGGATCCCGCCCCGGTCGAGTTCCGCCCAGCGATTCGCGGGCGGGCCCTGCCACAGCGGGCGCGCCGCGGCACCGGCCTGATCGGCGGCGTCGCCATCGGCCTTGAGCCAGCTCTCTACCGCGAAGCTGCCGCCGCCGGGCTTCGAAGGCACCCTGCCCGCGGGGGTCAGCACCGCCACCGCGTCGCCCTGGGCCGAAACCAGGATGTCAGGGCGTGTCGCACCCAGCCACAGCACCCCCGCCGCCGCCAGCAGGGCGATGCCCGTGCCCCGGCGCAAAAGCGGCAGGGGACCGCGCGCGCCCGCGGGCTGCGCACCGGGCAAAAGCAGCATGGCGCCCACGGCCATCAGCGGCAGGACGGCGCGCGGCGCGACGGGAAACAGCGTGACCGCCCCGCCCAGGTCCGAGATCCATTGCGCGACCGCCAGCATCCAGCCGGTTCCCAGCCCCATCAGCCACAGGGCCGGTTGCGCCAGGCCCAGCGGCGCCAGCAGCGCGGCGAAGACCCCGCCCGGCATCACCAGCGCGCCGACGACGGGCACGACCAGCATGTTGGCCAGCAGGCCGTATTGCGTCATCCGCCCGAAATGCGCCGCGGCGATGGGGGCCGTCACCATGCCGGCCACGAAGGAGGACAGAAACAGCATCAGGACCGGCCGAGCCCACCAGGGCAGCCGCGGTGACAGCCTTGCCCATGGCTCCTGCATCAGGATCAGCGCGACCGTGGCGGCAAAGCTCATCTGGAAGCCGGCCTCGGTCAGCGCTTCGGGGTTCAGCACCAGCACGATGCCGGCGGCGACGGCGACGGTGCGCAGCGACACCGCGCGCCGGTCGGCGATGATCGCAAGCAGCATCACCGCCACCATGATGAAGGCGCGCTCGGTCGCGACGCCGCCGCCCGAAAGCCACAGATACAGCGCCGAGGCGCCAAGCGCCCCCGCCGCCGCCAGCTTGTGGACCGGCACCGCCCGCACCCCGCCCAGCCCCTGCGCCGCCACACCGCCCAGCCGCAACGCGGCATAGACGAAGCCGGCCAGCATGCTCATGTGCAGCCCCGAGATCGACACGATGTGGTAAAGATTCGAATCGCGCATGATCTGGTTGGTCTGCTCGGCGATGCCGGAACGGTCGCCGGTCATCAGCGCGGCCGAGACCGCCCCCGCCTGGCCGCCGATCCGCTCCTGCATGGCCTGGGACAGCGACATGCGGATGCGGTGCAACGCCAGCATCCCGCCATCGGCCGGAGGCTCGACCGTCATCACCGGCGTGCGGGCATAGCCCACCGCGCCCAGGCGTTCGAACCAGGCCAGGCGGCGGAAGTCGAAGCCGCCCGGCTCGGACGGACCGGCGGGCGGACCCAGATGCGCGGTCAGCATCACGCGCTGGCCGGGCACCGGCAGTTCCTGCGGCTCCATCAGCGAGATCCGCACCCGCGCCGGCGTGCGGCCGGGCGCGACCTCGTGCAGCCCGACCTGATCGAGCAGCAGCCGCAGCCGGTCGCGCGACGAGCGGTCGATGCCCACGACCCGCCCCTCGACCGGGCCGTAATAGCGGAAATCCAGCACCGGGGCGGCGACCAGATGCGCCCGGACCCCGGCAAGCCCCGCCCCCAGCACCACCAGCAAGGCTGCGAAGGCGGCCAGCCGCAGCCGGTCCGCCCAGGCCCAGCCCAGCCTGCCGGACCCGGCCAGCCGCATCGCCCCGCCGGGCAGCAGCAGGCAGGCGACCCCGGCCAGGACCAGCCCGGCATGGAAGCCCGGCCCCGGTTCCCGCGGCAGCAGGAACCAGCCGCCGATGCCCAGCGCAAGCCAGAAGGGCATCCAGGGCAGCAGCCCGGCGCGAATGCCGACCGAAGGCCGCAGCCCGGCCGCCGCCTGCCGCCCGCCGCGCGGCGCCAGGGCCGGCAGCCGCGTTTGCAAAGCATTCACCGATTCCGTCACCAAAACTTGTCCTTGCCGTGGCACTTGCTTATCTGTGGCGCCAAGATTGGCATGCCGACCTTTCGAAAGGATTAACGGGCATGGCCGATGGCCCCGCTTTCTGAAACTGACCGGACCGCTGATGACTGATTCCCGCCCCGTCGTGACCCGCTTCGCGCCCTCGCCCACCGGCTACCTGCATATCGGGGGCGCGCGGACGGCCCTGTTCAACTGGCTCTATGCCCGCGGGCGGGGCGGAAAATTCCTGCTGCGGATCGAGGATACCGATCGCGCCCGCTCCACCCCCGAGGCGACCGAGGCGATCCTGCAGGGCCTGCGCTGGCTGGGCCTGGACTGGGATGGCGAGCCGGTCAGCCAGTTCGCCGGCGTCGCCCGCCATGCCGAGGTCGCCCGCGCCATGCTGGAAAACGGCACCGCCTACAAATGCTTCTCGACCGCCGAGGAGATCGAGGCCTTTCGCGAAAAGGCCAAGGCCGAGGGGCGCTCGACCCTGTTCCTGTCGCCCTGGCGCGACGCCGATCCGGCCAGCCTGCCCGACGGCCCCCATGCGATCCGGCTGAAGGCGCCGCGCGACGGCGAAACCGTGGTGCGCGATGCGGTGCAGGGCGACGTGACCTTCGGCAATGCGCAGCTGGACGACATGGTGCTGCTGCGCTCGGACGGGACGCCCACCTATATGCTGGCGGTGGTGGTGGACGACCACGACATGGGCGTGACCCATGTGATCCGGGGCGACGACCACCTGACCAATGCCGCGCGGCAGATCCAGATCTATCAGGCGATGGGCTGGGACATCCCGGTCTTTGCCCATATCCCGCTGATCCACGGGCCGGACGGCAAGAAGCTGTCCAAGCGCCATGGCGCCGTGGGCCTGCACGAATATGCCGCCATGGGCTATCCGGCGGCGGCGATGCGCAACTACCTGGCGCGGCTGGGCTGGAGCCATGGCGACGACGAGCTGTTCGACGACGCCCAGGCCAGGGCCTGGTTCGACCTGGACGGCATCGGCAAGGCCCCGGCCCGGCTGGACTTCAAGAAGCTGGAACATGTCAGCGGCTGGCATATCGCCCGGATGGGAGATGCCGAATTGCTGGAGGAAATCGCGCGTTTCCGCGCCGCGACCGGCGCACCGCCGCTGTCCGAACGCCAGATCGCCCGGCTGCTTCCCGCGCTGGAGGCGCTGAAGGCCAAGGCCAGGACCCTGCCCGCGCTGCTCGACCAGGCGCATTTCGCGCTGATCGACCGGCCGGTCGCGGTCGAGGAAAAGGCGGCGGCGGCGCTGGATACTGTATCCCGTGGTATACTGACTGAATTGACTGCCGCGGTGCAGAATGCTAGCTGGGATCGCAACGAACTCGAAGCGGCAGCCAAGCGGATTGGCGAGTCGCACGGGCTGGGGCTGGGCAAGGTCGCGGCGCCGCTTCGCGCGGCACTGGCCGGGCGCAGTTCCACCCCCAGCGTGTTCGACATGATGTTGGCGCTTGGCCGCGACGAAACGGTGGCCCGGCTGCAGGATCAAGCGGGCTGAGACCCGCCCCCATCACCCGGCCTGCGGGCCGGAGACAGGTGAAAGGAACTGGGAATGGCAGAAGAAAAAGCCGCAAGACTGCATCTGGCGGGCAAGGACTACGACCTCGCGGTCCTGTCCCCGACCGCGGGGCCGGATGTGGTCGACATCCGCAAGCTCTACGGCGAGGCGGGCGTTTTCACCTATGACCCCGGCTTTACCTCGACCGCGTCCTGCGATTCGACGATCACCTATATCGACGGGGACAAGGGCGAGCTGTGGTATCGCGGCTATCCGATCGAGCAATTGGCCGCGCAGTCGCATTACCTGGAAGTCTGCTACCTGCTGCTTTACGGCGAATTGCCGACCCCCGACCAGCTGGTCGATTTCGAGACCCGGATCACCCGCCACACCATGGTGCATGAGCAGATGCACTATTTCTTCCGCGGCTTCCGCCGCGACAGCCACCCGATGGCGACCATGGTGGGCGTCGTGGGGGCGATGTCGGCCTTCTACCACGATTCGATCGACATCAACGACCCGGTGCAGCGCGAGATCGCCTCGATCCGGCTGATCGCCAAGGTGCCGACCATCGCCGCCATGGCCTACAAGTATTCGCTGGGCCAGCCCTTCGTCTATCCCCGGAACGAGCTGGATTATGCCAGCAACTTCCTGCACATGTGCTTCTCGGTCCCGGCCGAGCCCTATAACGTGGATCCGGCTCTGGCCCGCGCCATGGACCGCATCTTCACGCTGCATGCCGATCACGAGCAGAACGCCTCGACCTCGACCGTGCGCCTGGCCGGCTCCTCGGGGGCGAACCCCTTTGCCTGCATCGCGGCCGGCATCGCCTGCCTCTGGGGCCCGGCGCATGGCGGCGCCAACCAGGCCTGCCTGGAGATGCTGCGCGAGATCGGCTCGGTCGAGCGCATCCCCGAATTCATCGCCCGCGCCAAGGACAAGAACGACCCGTTCCGGCTGATGGGCTTTGGCCACCGCGTCTACAAGAACTTCGACCCGCGCGCCAAGGTGATGAAGGAATCGGCCGACGAGGTGCTGGACCTGCTGGGCGTCCACAACAACCCGACGCTGCAGGTCGCCAAGGAGCTTGAGAAGATCGCGCTGGAGGACGAGTATTTCGTCTCGAAGAAGCTCTATCCCAACGTCGATTTCTACTCGGGCATCATCCTGGAAGCGATGGGCTTCCCGACCTCGATGTTCACCCCGATCTTCGCGCTGTCGCGGACCGTCGGCTGGATCTCGCAGTGGAAGGAGATGATCGCCGACCCGCAGAACAAGATCGGACGCCCGCGCCAGCTTTACGTCGGCTCGCCGCGGCGCGATTACAAGCCGCTGGACGCCCGCTGAGCGCGACCGTCCAGGACCAGGATCGGCCCCGGACCAGTTCCGGGGCCGTTCTGCTGCGCCCCCATCACGTGCTTTGCTCGATCGGCTGGCAAGGGCGCGGCTATTCGCCCGAGTTCACCCGGAACATGAACGCCGTCGTCCTGGGCCGGCTGCGCGCCGATCCGCAGGTGCCGGTGGTCTTTACCGTCATGGCCGATTCGATCTGCGCCCCCTGCCCGTCGCGGCGCGGCATGGGCTGCGCCGCGGACGACCGGATCAGCCGGCTGGACAGGCGCCATGCCGCGGCGCTGGACATCCGCCCAGGCCAGCGCATGACCTGGGCCGAGGCCCAGGCCCGCGCCGCGGCGCGGCTGCAGCCCAGGGACCTGGAGCGGATCTGCAACGGCTGCCGCTGGCTGGGCCTGGGCATGTGCCAGTCCGCGCTGGCCAAGCTGCAGCAGCCCGACTGAAAGCCCCCGATCAGCGCTGCGGGCGGCGGCAAGGTCAATGTGACGCAGTTGCCGGCAGCCCCGCTGCAAGGGGCTTGCGCGCCGCCGCGGCCGGTGCGAAATCGGCACCATGACCGAGCATGACAAAATCGCGCTGATCACCGGCGCCTCGCGCGGCCTTGGCGCCGCTTTGGCCGAAACCCTTGCCGCGCGCGGCTGGCATATCCTGGCCGTCGCCCGCACCACCGGCGCGCTTGAGGAACTGGACGACCGCATCCGCAAGGCCGGCGGCTCGGCCACGCTGGCGCCGATGGACGTGGGCGAGCCGCAGGCCATGGTGCAGATGGTCCGGGCGGCGATGGAGCGCTGGGGCGGGCTCGATCTCTGGGCCCATACGGCGATCCATGCCGCGCCGCTGTCGCCGGCCGGGCATATCGACGCCAAGGATTTCCAGAAATCGGTCGACCTGAACATCGTCGCCACGCGCGGGCTGCTCAACCTGATCGAGCCGCTGTTGCGCGCCCGCCAGGGCACGGCGCTGTTCTTCGACGACAAGCGCGCCGGGCAGAAGTTCTTCGGCAGCTATGGCGCGACCAAGGCCGGGCAGATCGCCCTGGCCCAAAGCTGGCAGGCCGAGAACGCATCCCTGGGCCCGCGCGTCGTCATCGCCGAGCCGGCACCCATGCCCACCGCGGTGCGCGCCCGCTTCTTCCCCGGCGAGGACCGCGCCCGCCTGACCCCCTGCCTGGCCGAGGCCGAGCGCATCCTGGCGGAAACCCTCTAGCCCCGCCGGCGCAAAGGGCCGGCCCCTCGCGCGCCAGTGCGAAAATCCGGTCCCTAGCGCGCCAGCGCGAAAATCTGGTCGATGTCCAGATGCGCCTCGAGATGCGCGGCCAGCCGGTCCAGCACCATCTCGACCCCCGCGCCGTAATCCAGCGCCGAAGCTGCGCCGAACTGCCCAAGCCAGGCGGCGCGGAAAGCATCGCCCGAGAACAGCCCGTGCAGATAGGTGCCGGCGACGCGCCCGTCGGGGCTGGTGGCGCCGTCCGGGCCGGGGATATGGGCGAAGGGGCGGGCGCCGTCCGGCCCCTCGGTCCGGCCCATGTGGATCTCGTAGCCCTCGACGGGCTGGCCGAGCGCGGTGCCTTGGGCCCGCGTCAGGCGCTTGTCGGGCGCCATGCGGGTTTCGACGTCCAGCAGGCCCAGGCCGGGGGTGCTGCCGGGGTCGCCGTCATGCCCCTCGGGGTCGTGGACCCAGCGGCCCAGCATCTGGTAGCCGCCGCAGATGCCCAGGCACCGCCCGCCGCGCCGCAGATGCGCGGCCAGGTCGACGTCCCAGCCCTGCTGGCGCAGAAAGGCCAGGTCGCCCCGCGTCGATTTCGTGCCCGGCAGGACCACCAGGTCGGCATCGCCCGGCAGCGCCTGTCCGGGCGGCACCATGGTCAGCCGCACCGCCGGCTCGGCCGCCAGGGGGTCGAGATCGTCGAAATTCGCGATCCGCGACAGCATCGGGCAGGCGATGTGCAACCCGCCCGTGCCCGCTGCACGGCGCAGGTCCACCGCATCCTCGGCCGGCAAAAGCGCGGCATCGGCGAACCACGGCACGAGGCCCAGGTCCGGCCAGCCGGTGCGCTGCGCGATAAAGACCCGGCCGGCATCGAAAAGCGAGGGATCGCCGCGAAAGCGGTTGATGACGAAGCCGCGGATCATCGCCGCATCCGCCGGGTCGATCACCGCCTGGGTGCCGACGATCTGCGCGATCACCCCGCCGCGGTCGATGTCGCCGGCCAGCACCACCGGAACATCGGCGGCGCGGGCGAATCCCATGTTGGCGATGTCGCGGGCGCGCAGGTTGACCTCGGCCGGGCTGCCCGCGCCCTCGACCAGCACCAGGTCATGCGCGGCGCGCAGCCGGGCGAAACTGTCCAGCACCGCTCCCATCAGCTGCGCCTTGAGCGCGCCGTAATCCGCCGCCGCGGCCCGCGCCACGGCGCGGCCCTGCACCACCACCTGCGCGGCGCGGTCGGTTTCGGGCTTCAGCAGCACCGGGTTCATGTGGACCGAGGGCGCCAGCCCCGCCGCCCGCGCCTGCAGCGCCTGCGCCCGGCCGATCTCGCCCCCGTCCGGGGTCACGGCGGCATTGTTCGACATGTTCTGCGGCTTGAAGGGCGCCACGCTGATCCCGCGCAGCCTGGCGGCCCGGCACAGCCCCGCCACCAGCAGCGATTTCCCGACATTCGACCCGGTTCCCTGGATCATCAACGCGCCCATGCCAGCCCCCGCTTGCCAATCCGCGCCTTGGTGACTAGATAGGCGCGTCGCTGAATGAAAGGCCCCGTGGTGGAAAACGTCGTTCTTACCGTGCATCTGATCCTCGCCGTGCTGCTGATCGGGGTGGTGCTGCTGCAGCGGTCCGAAGGCGGCGGCCTTGGCATGGGCGGTGGCGGAGGCGGCGTCATGACCGGCCGCCAGGCAGCCAATGCGCTGTCGCGCCTGACCTGGATCTTTGCCATCGGCTTCATCATCACCTCGATGACGCTGACGCTGATCGCCGCGCAGAACGCCTCCAGCGGCTCGATCGTGGACCAGCTGAACCTGGGCGGCACCCAGCAGGCCCCGGCGACCGGCCTGCCCGGCATCGGCGACTACGTCCCGCCGCCCGGCGCGGGCCAGCCCGTGGTTCCGGGCGCCGGCCAGCCGGTCGCACCGCCTGCGACCGCACCTGCACCCGCCGCCGAGACCCCGGCCGAAACCCCGGCCCCGACGCCCGCCGCGCCGACCGAGGGCAATGCCCCCGCGACCGCGCCGGTGACGCCGCCGGCCGCTGCACCGGCGCAGGAAAGCCCGGCACCGGCCAACAACTGACACCACAACTTGGGGGCGCGACCGGCGCCCCTTACAACAACTTGCGGTCCGTTGCGGCCACGGGGCAAATCGGATATGAGTCGAGTCCCGTGATGCCGCCCAGATTCGGGCCGCGATCTTTTATTGGATTACTCACGGGGGCCCCTCGATGGCGCGTTACATCTTCATCACCGGCGGCGTGGTTTCCTCGCTCGGCAAGGGGCTGGCATCGGCGGCGCTGGGGGCGCTGTTGCAGGCGCGCGGCTTTACCGTCCGGCTGCGCAAGCTCGACCCCTATCTGAACGTCGATCCCGGCACGATGAGCCCCTTCGAGCATGGCGAGGTCTTCGTCACCGACGACGGCGCCGAGACCGACCTGGACCTGGGCCATTACGAACGCTTCACCGGCGTCTCGGCGCGCAAGACCGACTCGGTCTCGTCGGGGCGGATCTATTCCAACGTGCTGGAAAAGGAACGCCGCGGCGCCTATCTGGGCAAGACCATCCAGGTCATCCCCCACGTCACCAACGAGATCAAGGACTTCCTGGCCGTGGGCGAGGACGAGGTCGATTTCATGCTCTGCGAGATCGGCGGCACCGTGGGCGACATCGAGGGCCTGCCCTTCTTCGAGGCGATCCGGCAATTCGCCCAGGAACGCGCGCGCGGGCAATGCATCTTCGTGCATCTGACGCTGCTGCCCTGGCTGGCGGCAAGCGGCGAGCTGAAGACCAAGCCGACCCAGCATTCCGTCAAGGAGCTGCGCTCGATCGGCATCGCCCCCGACGTGCTGGTCTGCCGCAGCGAGCAGCCGATCCCGGAAAAGGAACGCGCCAAGATCGCGCTGTTCTGCAATGTCCGCCCCGATGCGGTGATCCCGGCCTATGACCTGAAGTCGATCTACGAGGCGCCGCTGGCCTATCACCGCGCGGGCCTGGACCAGGCGGTGCTGGACGCCTTCCAGATCAGCCCGGCGCCGCGCCCCGACCTGACCCGGTGGGAGGACGTGATGGACCGGCTGACCAATGCCGAGGGCCAGGTCCGCATCGCCATCGTCGGCAAATACACCCAGCTCGAGGATGCCTATAAATCCATCGCCGAGGCGCTGACCCATGGCGGCATGGCCAATCGCGTCCGCGTCAAGGCCGATTGGGTGGATAGCGAAAAGCTGGAGGGCGAGGGCGCGCATCTCTTGGACGGCTATAACGGCATCATCGTGCCCGGCGGCTTCGGCGAACGCGGCACCGAGGGCATGATCGCCGCGGCGAAATATGCGCGCGAGAAGAAGGTGCCCTACCTGGGCATCTGCCTGGGCATGCAAATGGCGGTGATCGAGGCGGCGCGGAACCTGGCCGACATGCCCGACGCGGGTTCCGAGGAGTTCGACCACGAGGCCGGCAAGACCCGCTTCACCCCCGTCGTCTATCACCTCAAGGAATGGGTGCAGGGCAATTACACCGTGCAGCGCAAGCTGAGCGACGACAAGGGCGGCACCATGCGGCTGGGCGCCTATACCGCCGTGTTGGCGCCAGGCTCGAAGATCTCGGAAGTCTATGACGGCGCGCTGGAGATCGAGGACCGCCACCGCCACCGCTACGAGGTAGACGCCAAATACCGCGACCAGCTGGAGGCGGCGGGGCTCAGCTTCTCGGGCATGTCGCCGGACGGGCGGCTGCCGGAGGTGGTGGAATACCGCGACCATCCCTGGTTCATCGGCGTGCAGTCGCACCCCGAGCTGAAATCCAAGCCGTTCCAGCCCGCGCCGCTGTTCGCCGGCTTCGTCCGCGCCGCGATGGAGAACGAGCGGCTGGTCTGAACCGCCGCGCCGCGCCATAGTGTCGGGATCCAATGGACGGTCCCGACATGCGCCTTGCCCCGATTCCGGTCCTGATGCTTTGCGCCCTGCCCGCGCTGGCGGATGCGCCGCTGTTCGTGCTGGACCAGACGCGCCTGCCCTTCGACCTTGGGCCGGGCGCGCCGCAGAACCAGCCCTCGCGGCAGGCGAACTCGCCGCATGCGGCCGCCAATTCGGCGGCAAGCCCGGCCAACAGCGCCTCGCGCTATGCCAATTCGCCGCGCAACCCGGCCAATGAGAAGCGGGTGATCTTCACCGCGGACGGCTCGGTCGTCGGCTATTACGCCCCGAACGGCGCGGGCACGCTGAACCTGTTCGACCTGGGCGGCAAGCGCGTCGCCTATCGCCCCAAGGGCAGCAAGAGCCTGTTTTCCAGCGACGGGCGCTGGTGCGGCACGGTGGCCGATGCCAGCGGCGGCGGCTTCGCCTTTGGCGTCACCCGCGACTGCGCCGGGCTGTTCTGAGGGGCGACACAGGATTGTCACATTGCAAGGCTAGATCGCAGGCAAGCGCAGCAGGAGATCCCCATGCAGGACCAGACACCCAAGGACTGGCTTGAAGCCGAACTTCAGGACACGCTCGACGAGGATTTCGAGATCGAGATGGAGGATGCGGTCCTGTCCCAGGAAATCGCCCGCATCTATCGCGACACCCATCCCGACCAGATGCCGCGCGCCGACTATTTCCGCGAGCTGCTGCGGCTTCAGGCGGAACTCATCAAGCTGCAGGACTGGGTGGCCCATCACAAGGAAAAGGTGGTGGTGATCTTCGAAGGCCGCGACAGCGCCGGCAAGGGCGGCGCGATCAAGCGCATCACCCAGCGCCTGAACCCGCGCGTCGCCCGCGTGGTGGCCCTGCCCGCCCCTTCGGACCGCGAAAAGACGCAATGGTATTTCCAGCGCTACGTCCCGCACCTGCCGGCCGGGGGCGAGATCGTGCTGTTCGACCGCAGCTGGTACAACCGCGCCGGGGTCGAGCGGGTCATGGGCTTCGCCTCCGAGGACGAAGTGCAGCAATTCTTCGACGACGTCCCGGAATTCGAGCGGATGCTGGTGCGTTCCGGCATCCGTCTGGTGAAATACTGGTTCTCGATCACCGACGAGGAACAGCAGATGCGCTTCCTGATGCGCATCCACGACCCGCTGAAACAGTGGAAGCTGTCGCCGATGGACCTGCAATCCCGCATCCGCTGGGAGGATTACACCAAGGCCAAGGAGGACATGTTCGAGCGCACCAATATCCCCGAGGCGCCTTGGTATATCGTGCCCGGCAACGACAAGAAGCGGGCGCGGCTGAACTGCATGGCGCATCTTTTGACCATGGTGCCCTACGGCCCGGTCCCGCACGAGGAGATCACCCTGCCCGACCGGGTCTTCAACCCCGATTACGAGCGCGAGGTGCTGCCGCCCGAGCTTTACGTGCCGCAACGTTACTAGGGCGGGATCGGGCTTGCGGCGGCGGCCCCGCACGGCATGATCGGCACGGATCAGCCGCAAGGAGCCCGCCATGCCCAAAGCCTATTGGATCGGCCATGTCACGGTCGATGACCCCGCCGCATACGAAGCCTATCGCCAGGCCAATGCCGCCGCCTTTGACCGCTATGGCGCGCGTTTCCTGGTGCGCGGCGGCGCGCTCGAGGTGGTCGAGGGCCAGATGCGCCCGCGCACGGTGGTGATCGAGTTTCCCGACCTGGAAACCGCCCGCGCCTGCTATCGCAGCCCGGAATACCAGGCGGCGCTCGCCTTGCGGCAGCCCTGCTCGATCGCCGACCTGGCCATCGTCGAGGGCTGGGAATCTGCCTGACAAATTTCGCGCGGGATATTGTTGCGCCGCCAAAATACCCTAATATCCGGTCATGTTTCGCAATCTTCTGAGCCGGCTTTTCGCCGACCGCCCCGATTCCGCCCACCTGAGCGGCCAGGATGCCGAGGTCGCCATCGCCTCGCTGCTGGTGCGGCTGGCGCGCGCCGACGACCATTACGGCGCGGCCGAGCAGCAGCGCATCGACCAGGTGCTGGCCCGGCGCCGCGGCCTTGGCGCCGCCGAGGCGGCCGAACGGCGCGCCGCGGCCGAGATGATCGAGGCCGAGGCGCCCGATACCGTCCGCTTCACCCGCACCATCAAGGAGCGCGTCGACCTGCATGACCGCCAGGAGATCGTCGCCGCCCTGTGGGAGATCGCCTATGCCGACGGCGCCCGCAGCGCCCACGAGGAATCGCTGGTGCGGCTGGTGGCCGGCCTTCTGGGCGTGAACGACCGCGATTCGGCCTTGGCGCGGCAAAGGGCGCTGGACGATCTGGGGCTGTCGGGCAAGTGAACGCGCAACCCCGCCCCAACCCGCCGTCTCAGCCGCTTGCCGGGGCGATCCACGCCCCTGCCCAGCCGGCAAGGCCCGCGACGAAAGCGTTGCAATCGCGCGGCAAATATCGCCTCATATTCCCATGAGCCAGACAGAACCGACCATGGCCGCCCCCGTCACGGCCGCCGATCCCGCCGCCGATCCTGCGCGGGTGCCGGTGATAGAAATCAGGGATCTGCACAAGGCCTATGGCCCGCTTCAGGTCATCCGCGGCGTCAGCCTGGCCGCGCCGCGCGGCCATGTCATCAGCCTGATCGGCTCGTCCGGCTCGGGCAAGTCCACGCTGCTGCGCTGCTGCAACCTGCTCGAGGACAGCCAGCAGGGCGAGATCCTGTTCGAGGGCGAGGCGGTGAAATGGCGCGGGACCGGGCTGGCCCGCGTGCCCGCCGACCGGGCGCAGGTGACGCGGCTGCGCACCAACCTGTCCATGGTGTTCCAGCAGTTCAACCTGTGGTCGCACATGACCATCCTGCAAAACGTCATGGAGGCGCCGGTCCATGTGCTGAAGCGCGATGCGCGGCAGGTCGAGGCACGGGCGCGCGAATTGCTGGCCAAGGTCGGCATCGGCGACAAGGCCGACGCCTGGCCGGCGCAGCTGTCGGGCGGCCAGCAGCAGCGCGCCGCCATCGCCCGCGCGCTGTGCATGGAGCCCAGGGCGCTGCTTCTGGACGAACCGACCAGCGCGCTCGACCCCGAATTGCAGCAGGAGGTGGTGCGGGTCATCAAGGATCTGGCGGCCGAGCATCGCACCATGCTGCTTGTCACCCATGACATGCGGCTGGCGGCCGATGTCAGCGATCACGTCGTCTTCCTGCATCAGGGCCGGATCGAGGAAGAGGGACCGCCGGCGCAGCTTTTCGGCGCGCCGCGGTCCGAGCGGCTGCGCCAGTTCCTGAGCGCCACCATGGCCGAATGAAAGAACCGACAGGAGAGCAAGGACATGAAGAAACTGACGCTTGCCGCCGCAGCCTTCGCGCTGACCGCGGGCATGGGCATGGCCCAGACGGTGCGCATCGCCACCGAGGGCGCCTATCCTCCCTACAACCTCATCAACGACCAGGGCCAGGTCGCCGGTTTCGAGGTCGATCTGGGCAACGAGCTGTGCAAGCGGGCCGAGCTGCAATGCACCTGGGTCAAGAACGACTGGGATTCGATCATCCCCAACCTGGTATCCTCGAACTATGACGCCATCATGGCGGCGATGAGCATCAACGAGGAACGCAAGCAGGTCATCGCCTTTACCGAGGATTACCTGCCGCCCGCGCCCTCCTCCTATGTAGCGCTGGACGAAGGGGCGAACCTGGAAACCGGCATTGTCGCGGTGCAGACCGGCACGGTCCAGGCGTCCCATATCGCCGACACCCAGGCCACGATGCTGGAATACCCCAACATCGACCAGGTCTTCGCCGCCGTCCGCAATGGCGAGGCCGATGCGGCCTTCGGCGACCACGAGGTCATGCGCCCCTTCGTCGAGGACAGCGACGACCTGATCTTCGTGGGCGAGCAGGTCCGGCTGGACGAGGGCATCGGCATCGGCGTGCGCCAGTCCGACAACGAGCTGCGCGAAAAGCTGAACGGGGCGATCGCCGCGATGAAGCAGGACGGCAGCCTGAACGCGCTGATCAAGACGCATTTCGGCGAGGATGCGCAGACCTACGAATGACATCACTGATGCCGCCGCGGTCCCTGCCGCGGCGGCCAAACCGGCGGCATGATGCTTTCCCATTGCACCGACCCCTCTGCCCTGCAAGGGCTTGCCTGGTTGTCATGCTATCTGACGACCGGCAACCACATGCTGTTCTATGCCAGCTTCGGCACGGTGCTGCTGCTGCTGGCGATCACCGCGCCGGTGGCGCTGCTTTTCGGCTTCGGCGGCGCCATGGCCTCGCGCTCGCGCATCGCCGGTGTGCGCTGGTTCGGCCGCATCTATACCTCGATGGTGCGCGGCGTGCCCGACATCATCTTCTTTCTCTTCGTGCCCATCGCGCTGGACCAGGGCTTCGAATGGCTGCGCTCGCGCGTCTATTGCGACCCCTCGGTGCCGGTGCGGCAGGGCAATGAGTTCATCGTCTGCGCCGCAGCCAAGCTGCCGCTTTCGACCAGCCCGGAATGGGTGCATCAGGCCTATGGCATCTTCCTGGCGGTGATCGCCTTTACCGTGGTCTTCGGCGCCTTCGCGGCCAATGTGCTGCATGGCGCGATGAACGCGGTGCCGCGCGCGCAGCTGGAAACCGCCGAGGCCTACGGCATGACCCCGCGCCAGGTGAACCGGCGCATCCTGGTGCCGCAGATGTGGACCTATGCCCTGCCGGGCCTGGCGAACCTGTGGATGATCCTGATCAAGGCCACGCCGCTGCTGTTCGTGCTGGGGGTCGAGGACATCGTCTATTGGGCGCGCGAACTGGGCGGCGCCAAGACCCGCGCCTATGCCTATCCGCATCCCGACTGGCGGCTTTACTATTTCCTGGCCATCCTGGTCTTCTACCTGCTGATGACCTGGGGATCGGAGCGGATCTTCGACCGCATCCGGGCCAGGCTGTCGCGGGGCCAGGCCACCGCCGCCGGCGAGGCGATGCGAAAGGCCGCGACATGAACCAATGCCTGCAAACCATCCAGGACTATGGGCTGCGGTCGCTTGGCCTGGGCGAAAGGCTGCTGCCGCGCAGCGGATTTACCCTGTGCGAGCAGGTCACGCTGATCGGCTCGGGCCTGATCTGGAACGTCTATTTCGCTGCGCTGGCGCTGCTTTTCGGCTTTTTCCTGGCCAATGCGCTGGCCGTGGCCAAGGCCAGCCGCAACCCCTGGGCCAGGAAGCCGGCCGAGTGGTTCATCTTCCTGTTCCGCGGCAGCCCCCTCTTCATCCAGTTCTTCCTGGCCTATGAGCTGCTGGTGCAACTGCCCCGCGCCGGCATCGACGTGCTGGGCATCACCGTGCAGACCAGCTGGATGACCCGCGCCTGGGCCGGGGCGCTGCTGGTGCTGATGCTGAACACCGCTGCCTATTCGGCCGAGATCTTCTACGGCGCGCTGCGCAACCTGCCCAAGGGCGAGCTTGAGGCCGCCGATGCCTATGGCATGGCCGGCTGGACCCGCTGGCGCCGCGTGGTCTGGCCCACCGCGATGCGGCTCGCCTGGCCCGCCTATACCAACGAGGCGATCTTCCTGTTCCACGCCACGACGCTGGTGTTCTTTTCCGGCTTCCCGGCCTTCCAGCAACGGGGCGACGCGCTTTATTACGCCAATTATTTCGCCGACAAGACCTTCAACCCCTTCATCGCCTATCCGATCGTGGCGGGCTATTTCGTGCTGCTGACCCTGGGACTGATCGCGCTGTTCGGCCTGGTGAACCGGCGGCTGAACCGCCACCTTCCCGGCGCGGCGAAGAAGATCCGTTACAGGCCCAATCTCATCAGGTGACCCATGGACTGGCTGCGCGAGCATCCCGACGTCAAGACCATCCGCATCGCCGCCGCCGACCTCAACGGCGTGGCGCGCGGCAAGCGCGTCCCGGCACGCTTTGCCGACAAGATCCTGACCGAGGGCACCAAATTCCCCTTCTCGGTCCTGAACATGGACATCTGGGGCGAGGACATCGAGGACAGCCCCCTGGTCTTCCAGGCCGGCGACCCCGACGGGCTGCTGCTGCCGACCGAGCGCGGCTTCATGCCCATGCCCTGGCTCGAGGCGCCGACCGGCCTGCTGCCGATCTGGATGTTCCATCTGGACGGCCGCCCCTATGAGGGCGATCCCCGCCAGGCGCTGGCCCGCGTGGTCGAACGCTACAAGGCCGCCGGCCTGACCCCGGTGGTCGCGACCGAGCTGGAGTTCTTCCTGATCGACGATTCGGGCGGCCAGCTGCGGGTGCCGCCCAGCCCGCGCTCGGGCAAGCGCCGCACCGGGGCGGAAACGCTGTCCCTGCGCGCGCTCGACGCCTTCGACCGTTTCTTTACCGCGCTCTACGACGCCTGCGAGGCGATGGACATCCCCGCCGATACCGCGATCTCGGAAGCCGCGCCGGGCCAGTTCGAAATCAACCTGATGCACCAGCCCGACCCGCTGAAGGCCGCCGACGACGCCTGGCTCTTCAAGCTGCTGGTAAAGGGGCTGGCCCGGCGCTACGGCTTTGCCGGCTCCTTCATGGCCAAGCCCTACGAGGCATGGAACGGCTCGGGGATGCACATGCATTTCTCGGTGCTGGACGCGCAAGGCCGCAACGTCTTCGACAATGGCGGCGACGAGGGCTCGGACGTGCTGCGCCATGCCGTCGCCGGCTGCCTTGCCGCCATGCCCGGCTCGACGCTGCTGTTCGCCCCGCACGAGAACAGCTACGACCGGCTGGTGCCGAACGCCCATGCGCCGACCGGCATCGGCTGGGCCTATGAAAACCGCACCTCGGCCATCCGCATCCCCTCCTCCGGGCCCAAGGCGCGGCGGATCGAGCATCGGGTGGCGGGCGGCGACGTGAACCCCTACCTGACCGTCGCGGCGGTGCTGGGCGCGGCGCTGAACGGCATCGAGGACAGGGCCGAGCCGCCGCCGCCGATCCAGGGCAATGCCTATGAGCAGGGGCTGGAGCAGCTTCCCGGCAGCTGGGGCGCGGCCATCGACGCCTTCGAAACCTCGCCCGAGATCCGGCGCATCTTCCCCGCGCATCTGATCGAGAATTTCGTCATGACCAAGCGGCAGGAACTGCACTACATGGCCGAGCTTTCCGACGACGAAACCGTCGAGCTTTACCTCGACACGGTCTGACCCGGCGGCTTCCGCACCTCACCGGCCGCCCGGCCTTCAGGCCGCCAGCACCCCGGCCAGCGAGTTCGGCGCGCTATGGGTGATGCGCACCCGCACCAGGTCGCCGACCTTCGCCGCCGGCGCCTCGACAAAGACCGCGTGCAGATAGTCCGACTTGCCGACCATCTGGCCGGGATTGCGGCCGGGCTTTTCGAACAGCACGCCCAGCTCGCGCCCGACCATGCCTTCCTGCGCCGCCTTCTGCTGGCTCGACAGCAGCGCCTGCAATTCCTGCAGGCGCGCATCGGCCACGGCGCCCTCGACCTCGGGCCGCTCATAGGCCGGGGTGCCGGGGCGCGGCGAATACTTGAAGCTGAAGGCGGTGCCGAAATTCACCGCCCGCACCAGATCCAGCGTGTCCTGGTGGTCCCGGTCGGTCTCGCCGGGGAAGCCGACGATGAAATCGCTGGTCAGCATGATGTCGGGCCGCGCCTCGCGGATACGCTCGATCAGCCGCAGATATTGATCGACGGTGTGGCGGCGGTTCATCGCCTTCAGGATGCGATCCGAACCCGACTGCACCGGCAGGTGCAGATAGGGCATCAGCTTCGGCTCGTCGCGATGCGCCGCGATCAGGTCGTCGGCCATGTCGTTCGGGTGGCTGGTGGTATAGCGGATGCGGTCCAGCCCGTCGATCTCCGCGATCGCCCGGATCAGCCGGCCAAAGCCCCATTCGGCCCCCTCCGGCCCCTCGCCATGCCAGCCGTTGACGTTCTGGCCCAGAAGCGTGATCTCGCGCACGCCGCGCCCGACCAGGTCGCGCGCCTCCGAAAGGATGCGCGCGACCGGGCGCGACACCTCGGCCCCGCGGGTATAGGGCACCACGCAAAAGGCGCAGAACTTGTCGCAGCCCTCCTGCACGGTCAGGAAGGCGGCGGGCGCGCGCCGGGTGGCGGCGGGCTTCGGCAGATGCTCGAACTTGTCCTCGGCAGGGAACTCGGTATCGACCCCGCCGCCCGCCCGCACCATGGCCGGCAGCCGGTGATAGGCCTGCGGCCCCACCACCAGGTCGACGATGGGCATGCGGCGCTGGATCTCGCCGCCCTCGGCCTGGGCGACGCAGCCGGCGACGCCGATCTTCAGGTCGGGCTTCTCCGCCTTCAGCGGCTTCAGCCGGCCCAGGTCGGAATACAGCTTCTCGGCCGCCTTTTCCCGGATATGGCAGGTGTTCAGCAGCACCATGTCGGCGTCCGCCTGGTTCTCGGTCAGGACATAGCCCTCGGCGCCCATGGCTTCGGCCATGCGCTGGCTGTCATAGACGTTCATCTGGCAGCCATAGGTCTTGATGAAAAGCTTCTTCACCGCCGGGGCGGGCTTGCTGGCTGGGTCACTCATGCCGTGCTGTCCTTGGGATCGACGCCTGATACAGGAAAACGCCCGGCTTGGAAAGACCGGCCGCCCCATGCCCGGCGCCCGGCTTCTTCGTTCCCCAAATACCCGAATCCGGCCTCAAAGCCGGTAGATGGCCGAGAATTTCTCTTCCAGGTAGTCAAGCAGCGGCCCCACGCCGACATCGGCCCCGGTAGCGCGCTCGATCAATTCGCGCACCGGGTAAAGCCCGCCATGGCGCTGGACGTTCTCGCGCAGCCATTCGACGGCCGGGTCGGCCTCGCCGCGCGCCAGCGCCTCGTCCAGGTCCGGCACCGCAGCGCGCAGCGCGGCATGCAGGCAGCCGGCATAGACGTTCCCCAGCGCATAGGTCGGGAAATAGCCGAACAGCCCCACCGCCCAATGCACATCCTGCAAGACGCCATTGGCCGGCCGGTCCACCGCCACGCCGAAATCCCGCAGGAAGCGGGCGTTCCAGGCCTCGACCAGATCCTCGACATCCAGCCGCCCGGCGATCAGGTCACGCTCCAGGTCAAAGCGCAGCATGATGTGCAGGTTGTATTGCACCTCGTCGGCCTCGGTGCGGATGAAGCCGGGGATGACGCGGTTCACGGTGGCATAGAAGGCATCGGCATCGGGCACCGAAAGCCCGCCGAAGGCGTCCGACATGCGCTGGTAAAGCCAGCCGGCAAAGGCGCGGCTGCGGCCCAGCTGGTTCTCGTAGATCCGGCTCTGGCTTTCATGCGCCCCCATTGAGACGCCGCGGCCCAGCGGCGTAAAGGCATAGTCACTGTCGATGCCCAGCTCATAGCTGGAATGCCCGACCTCGTGGATGGTCGAATAGAGGCAGTTGAAGGGATCGGCCTCGACCACCCGCGTGGTGATGCGGCTGTCCTGCCAGCGCCCCGAGCTGAACGGGTGGACGGCGATGTCCATCCGCCCGCGCGTCCAGTCATAGCCGAAGGCGGTGGCGCAGGTGCGCGCCAGGCGCAGCTGGGTCTCCTGCGGGAAATGCCCGGCCAGAGGCTCGGGCTGGAAGGTGGCGCCCAGCACGTCCTCGCGCAGCGCCACCAGCCGCGGCCGCATGGCGTCGAACAGCTGCGCGATCTCGGCCTGGGTGGTGCCCGGCTCGTAATCATCCAGCAGCGCGTCGTAAAGATCGCCGCCGTCGGCCAGCGCCGAGGCCTCCTCGCGCTTCAGCATCAGGATGTCGTTCAGCGCCGGCAGGAAATCCTCGGGCGCGTCCTTGGCACGGGCATCGGCCCAGATGCCCTGCGCCAGCGAGGTCTGCCGCGCCAGCTCCGTCGCCAGCCGCGACGGGATGCGCGAGGCGCGGCGATGGTCGCGCGCGATCAGCTCGATGACGCGGGCATCCTCGTCGTCCTCGGGCTCGGCCTGGTCCAGCCATTCGCCGATGCGCGGATCGGTGCGGCGCTCGTGCAGCACCGCTTCCATCGCCGCCATCTCCTCGGCGCGCTGCTCGACGGCGCCCCGCGGCATCACGGTTTCCTGGTCCCAGGCCAGCCGCTCGGCGACCGAGGACAGCGCCTCGGTCTGGCGCTGGAAGGCGAGAAGATCGTCGAAAGCGCTCATCGGACAGTCCCCCGGACCGAAGTTTCGATTGGATAGCGCGCATGGTGGCGCGCGCGCAGGATCAGCGTAAACAGTGCCACGGCTCCGATCTGATGCGCCAGTGCCAAAGCCAGCGGCGAGGCATGCAGCACGTTCATGATGCCCAGCGCCACCTGCACCGCGACCGCCGCGATCATCGCGGCATAGGCGCCGCGCGTCACCGGATGCGGCGAGCGGCGGGCGCGCAGGAACACCACCACGGCAAAGATTGCCAGCAGATAGGCCACCATGCGGTGGATGAACTGCACCAGCGCCGGGTTCTCGAAGAAGTTGCGCCAGCCCAGCGTCGCGTCCCAGATCTCGGCCGGGATCCATTCGCCGCCCATGGTGGGCCAGCCGGTATACATGCGCCCGGCGTCGATCCCCGCCACCAGCGCGCCCAGCAGGATCTGGACGAAGGCCAGGTGCATCAGCCCGGTGGTCATCGAGAAAAGCTTGCCCTCGCCCGCTCGCCGCGCGCGCAGCAGCGCCGCCTCGGACCGCGACAGCGCCAGGACCTGCCAGGCGATCATGCCCAGGATGGCGAAGGCCAGCCCCAGATGCGTGGCCAGCCGATAGGAGGCCACGCGCACCATCTCGCCCGACAGGCCCGAATGGACCATCCACCAGCCGATGGCGCCCTGCGCGCCGCCCAGCACGCCCAGGCCCAGCAGCCGCGGCACCCAGCCCGCGGGGATGCGCCTGGTCGCCAGGAAAAAGACGAAGCCCGCCGCCCAGACCAGCCCCACCAGCCGCCCCAGCAGCCGGTGCGACCATTCCCACCAGTAGATCCGCTTGAAGCTCGCCAGGTCCATGTCGGAATTGACCAGCTGGAACTGCGGGATCTGCCGGTACTTGTCGAACTCGGCCTGCCAGGTCGCGGCATCCATCGGCGGGATCGCCCCGGTCACCGGCTTCCATTCGGTGATCGACAGGCCCGAGCCGGTCAGCCGCGTCGCGCCGCCCAGCGCGATCATCGCCGCGACCATGACGAACAGCACGATCAGCCAGATGCGGATCGCGCCGCGCGCGCCCTTGGGTCCGGCGTCGATCATGCCGCCGGCGGGCGGCGTGCTGCGGGGGGTCGTCTCGGTGACTTCCTGAAAGACGGGACGTCTTGCCATGTCAGCTTCCTTCTCGATCGGGCGCGACCTTGGCCCGCCCGCGCCCGGAAATCAATCAGCCGCGGCGGATCAACTGCCGCAGCATGCCGTGGAAGATGCGCGTGTCGGCGCGGGTCAGGGGCAGCCGCGACCAGAGGTTGCGCAATGTCAGCTTCATCGCCGGCGCCTTCTCGGGCGGGAAAAAGAAGCCGGCCTCGTCCAGCCGCTCTTCCCAGTGATCGGCCAGCCGCTCGATCTCCAGCCGCGTCGCCTGGGCTTCGCCGTCGGGGCGGCGGCCATGCGGGGCGGGCTCGGGCGGCAGGCTGTGCTGCGCCCATTCATACCCGGCCAGCAGCACGGCCTGCGCCAGGTTCAGCGAGGGGAAGTCGGGATTGACCGGCACGGTGATGATGGCATTGGCGCGCGCCACGTCCTCGTTCTCCAGGCCCGCGCGCTCAGGGCCGAAGATCACCGCGACCCGGCCGCCCTGCGCGACCCGCCCGCGGGCATCCGCCATGGCCGTGGCCGGGGTCAGCACCGGCTTGGTCAACTCGCGCCCGCGGGCGGTGGTGGCATAGGCGTGATCGACATCGGCCATCGCCTCGGCCAGGGTCGCGAAAACCCGCGCCCGGTCCAGCACCCGGCCGGCCGCGCCCGAGGCCATGGCCACGGCGCGCGGGTTCGGCCAGCCGTCGCGCGGCGCCACCAGGCGCATGTCGCTCAGGCCGAAATTCAGCATGGCGCGCGCGGCCGCGCCGATGTTTTCGCCCATCTGCGGGCGGACAAGGATGATCGCCGGTTCCATGGCCGCGGCCATATCCTTCCGCAGACCCACTGGCAAGGCGCGCGGCGCTGCGCTATCTGCTGGCGGAACTCCAGGGGATGACAGCGCCATGACAGACCAGCCCAATTCGCCGCAACTCTACCTGATCGCCCCGGTCGGCGCGGCCGCCTCGACGCTGGGCCCGATGCTGGCCGAGGTCATGGACCGCTTTCCCATTGCCTGCCTGCGCATCCCCGGCGCCGGCACCGAGGAGGAGCTGGGCCGCATCGCCGATCTGGCGCGCGAGATCGCCCATGCCCGCGACGTGGCGGTGGTGATCGAGGACCATGTCCAGCTGGCGCAGCGCCACGGGCTGGACGGCGTGCATCTGACCAACGGCGCGCGCGGCGTGCGCCATGCCCGCAAGGAACTGGGCCAGGACGCCATCGTCGGCACCTTCTGCGGCGCCTCGCGCCACGACGGCATGAACGCGGCCGAGGCGGGGGCGGATTACGTCAGCTTCGGCCCCTGCGGCGCCACCGCGCTCGGCCATGGCGAGACCGCGCCGCTGGACCTGTTCCAATGGTGGTCCGAGATGATCGAGATCCCTGTGGTCGCCGAGGGCGCCCTGACCCCCGCGCTGATCGGCCAGCTGGCCCCCGTCGCCGATTTCATCGCGCTGGGGGCAGAGATCTGGTCCGAACCGGACCCGGCCGAAGCCCTGGGGATTCTCTGGCGCTGACAGCCCCTGCCGCGGTGTTGCATGGGTATTTGAACAACAGAGAAGGCCAGCCGTCGCGCCTCTGCCGGCAGCGCGGCTCGATCGGGGTCCGTCGCCTTCTCTGTTGTTCAAATACCCATGCGGCGGTGCAGCCGGCGATGCGTCAGCCCCCTTGCGAAGCGCCATGCCGCAGCCTAAAGCCTTGCCATGACCCAGCATCAGCGCCTTCTCATCATCGATTTCGGCTCACAGGTCACGCAGCTGATTGCGCGCCGCCTGCGCGAGCTGAACGTCTATTGCGAAATCCACCCGTTCAACGCGGTGGACGACGCCTTCCTGAAAGCCTTTGCCCCGCAGGCCGTGATCCTGTCGGGCGGGCCGGCCTCGGTCACGCAGGCGGATTCGCCGCGCGCACCGCAGGGGCTTTTCGACCTGGGAGTGCCGGTCTTCGGCATCTGCTATGGCCAGCAGGTGATGATGGAGCAGCTGGGCGGCCGCGTCGAATCGGGCCATCACGCCGAATATGGCCGCGCCTTCATCGCACCCGCCGAGGGCCACAAGGGCGACGGCATCTTCTCGGGCCTGTTCGAGACCGGCCGCGAGGAGGTCTGGATGAGCCATGGCGACCGGGTGACGCAGCTCGCGCCCGGCTTCGAGGTCATCGGCACCTCGCCCAATGCCCCCTTCGCCATGATCGCGGACGAGGCGCGCCGCTTCTTCGCCGTGCAGTTCCACCCCGAGGTGCATCACACCCCGAACGGCCGGATCATGCTGGAGAACTTCGTCCGCATGGCCGGCTTCACCGGCGACTGGACCATGGCCTCCTATCGCCAGGAGGCGATCCGCAAGATCCGCGAGCAGGTCGGGGACAAGCGGGTGATCTGCGGGCTTTCGGGCGGCGTCGACAGTTCGGTCGCCGCGGTGCTGATCCACGAGGCGATTGGCAACCAGCTGACCTGCGTCTTCGTCGATCACGGGCTTTTGCGGCTGAACGAGGCCGAGGAAGTCGTGACCATGTTCCGCGACAACTACAACATCCCGCTGATCCATGCCGACGAGAGCGAGCTGTTCCTGTCGGCGCTGGAAGGCGTCAGCGACCCCGAGGTCAAGCGCAAGACCATCGGCAAGCTGTTCATCGACGTGTTCCAGAAATACGCGAGCGGGATCGAGGGCGCGGAATTCCTGGCCCAGGGCACGCTTTACCCCGACGTGATCGAATCGGTCAGCTTCTCGGGCGGGCCCTCGGTCACGATCAAGAGCCACCACAACGTCGGCGGCTTGCCCGAGAAGATGGGGCTGAAGCTGGTCGAGCCGCTGCGCGAACTCTTCAAGGACGAGGTCCGCGCACTTGGCCGCGAACTCGGCCTGCCCGAGAAGTTCATCGGCCGCCATCCCTTTCCCGGTCCCGGCCTTGCCATCCGCTGTCCGGGCGAGATCACCCGCGACAAGCTGGAGATCCTGCGCAAGGCGGATGCTGTCTTCATCGACCAGATCCGCAAGCACGGGCTTTACGACGAGATCTGGCAGGCCTTCGTCGCCATCCTTCCCGTCCGCACCGTCGGCGTCATGGGCGACGGGCGCACCTACGACTATGCCTGCGCCTTGCGCGCGGTGACCTCGGTCGATGGCATGACGGCGGATTACTATCCCTTCAGCCACCAGTTCCTGGGCGAGACCGCGACGCGGATCATCAACGAGGTCAAGGGCATCAACCGCTGCACCTATGACATCACCTCGAAGCCACCGGGCACGATCGAGTGGGAATGATTCAGGCCCATCCAAACGCCGCCGAATTTACGCTGCGATACGACCTAACGAACTGAAAACAAAAATAAATTCGTCCTATGCCTATCGACAACTATCGGTGGGCATAGATCGCGTTCGGCGGCCTCGCTGACGGGCCTCGCCCCCATTGATCAACCGGAAAAACGAAAGTACCGTCAGGGGCAATGAGGCTCTTGACGGTACTTTTTTTGATCTAAGGCGCTGAACTAAAAGCGTTTTCAACGCCACCAGCCTCTAAAAACCGCGTGACGGTACTTTTCCGCGAGGAGGCCCGAAATGTTGACCGATGCAGCACTTAAGTGTCTGAAACCAAAAGCAAAAATGTACAAGGTATCCGATCGTGACGGCATGTATGTGCGCGTCGCGCCGTCGGGTGCCATCTCGTTCAGGCTCGACTATCGGCTGAACGGCAGGCGGGAGACCGTCTATCTCGGCAGATATGCTCGTGACGGGATATCGCTCGCCAGGGCTCGCGAGCTATGTATCGATGCGCGGCGGGCGATCGCCGAAGGGCGGTCGCCCGCCATCGAGAAGCAGCGGGAGAAGCGCCGGATCAAAGAAGCAAAGAGCTTCGGCGAATTCGGCGAAAAATGGCTGACCAACGCGACCATGGCCGACAGCACGCGCGCGATGCGTCGCTCCATCTTCGAGCGCGAACTCATGCCCGTCTGGCGGAATCGTCTCCTGACAGAGATCACACCTGATGACCTTCGCGCTCACTGCGGCAAGATCGTCGAACGGGGTGCCCCTGCCACCGCCATCCATGTGAGGGATATCCTGAAGCAGATCTACGGGTATGCCATTCTGCACGGCGAGAAGGTCGCCAACCCGGCCGATGACGTCGGTCCGGCCTCGATCGCCACCTTTACGCCGAAGGACCGCGCTCTTTCGCCCGCCGAGATCCGCATCATGTTCAAACAGCTCGAGCATGTCGCGACGTTGCCGACGATCCGCCTCGGGATGAAGCTTTATCTCCTCACCATGGTCCGGAAGAGCGAACTGCAGGATGCAGTGTGGGACGAGATCGATTTCGACAACGCCGTCTGGACCATCCCGAAGGAGCGCATGAAGCGGTCGAAGCCGCACAACGTCTACCTGTGCCGACAGACGTTGGACATCATGATCGCGCTCAAGACCTGCTCCGGCAACTCTCGATACCTGTTACCGTCCCGGTACGACGCGGACGCGCCGATGTCGCGCGCGACCTTCAATCGGGTCACCTACGCCGTCGTCGAACAGGCCAAGAAGGAAGGGCTGCCGCTGGAGTGTGAACCGGCGTGCAAAATTGACCCCGTAACGGGGTAATCGGCTTCCAAAAATGACCCCCCTTACGCTGATGGTCATGATGCCTCCGAGGCTATCGGGGGGCACAGTGTGGGATGCTGGTTGTGGAGACGATTGCGAAGATCCGCCGGGCGTATTTCCAGGACAAGAAGTCGATCAAGCATATCTGCCGAGAGCTGCGGGTATCGCGGAACACGGTTCGGAAGGTGATCCGGTCCGGCGCAACGGAGATGACTTACGAGCGAACCGTCCAACCGCAGCCGAAGATCGGTCCCTGGAAAGGCAAGCTCGACGAGATGCTGGCGGCGAATGCGCGCAAGCCGAAGCGCGAGCGGCTGACCCGCATCCGGATTTTCGAAGAGCTCAGGGCCCTCGGATATGACGGCGGCTACGACGCGGTCCGACGCTATGCGGCTTCGTGGTCGCAGGCGGAGCAGGAAGCGTCAGCCGCCGCCTATGTGCCACTGAGCTTCGATCCGGGTGAAGCCTACCAGTTCGACTGGAGTCACGAGGTCGTTCTGATCGACGGCGTGACCACCACGGTGAAGGTGGCTCACGTCCGGCTTTGTCATAGCCGGATGCTGTTCGTCCGGGCCTACCCGCGAGAGACGCAGGAAATGGTGTTCGATGCCCATGACAAGGCCTTTGCCTTCTTCGGCGGCGCCTGTGCGCGTGGGATCTACGACAACATGAAGACGGCGGTGGACACGATCTTCGTCGGCCGCGACCGCGCGTATAATCGCCGGTTCCAGCAGATGTGCGGACACTACCTTGTCGATCCCGTCGCCTGCACCCCCGCGTCCGGCTGGGAGAAGGGACAAGTAGAGAACCAGGTTGGCGTTGTCCGGCGGCGGTTCTTCGTGCCGCGGCCGCGCTTCAAGAGCTACGCGGAACTCAACGCCTGGCTTCAGGATCGCTGTATTGCCTGGGCCAAGGCCCATCCGCACCAGGAATTGCGTGATCGGACAATCTGGGACGTGTTCCAGGATGAGCGGGCGAGCCTGGTGCCCTACGTCGGCCCTTTCGACGGATTCCATGCCGTGCCGGCCTCGGTGTCCAAGACCTGCCTCGTTAGGTTCGACAAGAACCGCTACTCGGTCGATGGTCGCGCCGTCGGCCGTCCGGTCGAGATCCGCGCCTATGCCGAGCGGGTCGAGGTCTGGCAGGACGGCAAGATCGTCGGCCGGCACGACCGCGCCTTCGGGCGCGACAAGGCCATCTATGACCCGCTGCACTACATCCCGGTGCTGGCCCGCAAGCCCGGCGCCCTTCGAAACGGCGCTCCCTTCAAGGAATGGGAACTGCCGCCGGCGATACGACGCGTCCAGCGTAAGCTGGGGCGCGTGCCGAACGGTGACCGTCAGATGGTCCAGATCCTGAGCATGATCCCAACGGATGGACTGGAAGCCGTCGAGGCTGCCTGCGTCGAGGCCCTGACCGAAGGCGCCCCGGCGGCATCGGTCGTTCTGAACATCCTGGCCCGACATCGCGAGCCACCACCTCCGTTGACCATCGCCACGCCGGACGCGTTGCGCCTGACCTGCGAGCCCGTGGCCGACTGCAAACGCTACGACAGCCTCAGGAGACCCCGCCATGGAAAGATCACAGGTGCTGGACGCGATGGGCCAGTTGAAGCTCTACGGCATGAAGGCCGCCTACGATGAGATCATCGCCACGGCGGTGAAGCGACAGCACGAACCGCAGCAAATCGTGGGCGACCTGCTGAACGCCGAGATCAGCGAGAAACAAGCTCGCTCGATCAAATACCAGATGACCATCGCCAAGCTGCCCTTGGCCAAGGAAGTCGACGAGTTCAGCTTCGAAGACACGCCCGTAAACGAAACGCTGGTGCGCGATCTGGCCTCCGGAGAGTTCCTCGAGCATCAGCGTAACGTCGTCCTCATCGGCGGCACCGGGACCGGCAAATCCCACCTTGCCGTCAGCATCGCCCGGGCCTGCATCCGCCGTGGCAAGCGCGGCCGCTTCTTCAACGTCGTGGACCTGGTGAACAAGCTGGACGCCGAAGCCCGCGCCGACCGACAGGGACGCACTGCGGATCTCCTGTGCCGCCTCGACTTCCTGATCCTCGACGAGTTGGGATATCTGCCGTTCGCCCAGACGGGTGGCCAGCTCCTGTTCCACCTCATCAGTCGCCTTTACGAACGCACCTCGATCATCGTGACGACGAACCTCGACTTCGGCGAATGGCCGACCGTCTTCGGAGACGCGAAGATGACAACGGCGCTCCTCGACCGACTGACCCATCACTGTGACATCGTCGAGACCGGCAACGAGAGCTGGCGCTTCAAGACGCGGGAATGACCGAGACGCCGCTGGCCCGATCCGGTTGCGCTGTATGGAGGCTACACCGCATCGGGCCAGCTACCCGTGCTGACCAAGCGGGGTCATTATTGGGCGCCGAAAGGGGGTCAAAGTTGCGTGCCGATTGACAGGACGAGATGACGTTGCCGAGCACCCGTTCGGCCATGAACGCGGACTTGCCGAACAGACCGAACGGAATGAGGACGAAGCCGGCGAGCGTGGTGAGCTTGAATTCGATTAGGGTGACGAAGAGCTGGATCGCGAGGATGAAGAAGGCGAGCAGCACCAGCGCCCAGGCGAGGAACATGCAGGCGATCTGGATGAAGTTCTCGAAGAACGACCAGTATCCCATCAGGCCCGAGATGGATTCCAGGAGCGGCCGCCCGGCATCGAGACCGGTTTGCGCCACCTTGCCTGGCCGCAGCAGATCGGCCGTTGTGAAGCCCGTGCCACTGGCTTTAAGGCCCAAGCCCGCGAAGCTCTCGAAGACGATGCGGGCGAGATTGTTCCAGTTGCCGATGATGTAGGCGAACACCCCGACGAACAGCGTCTTCCTCACCAGGCGGGCGAAGATGTCGTCGTCGCCGCCCCAGGACCAGAACAGCGCGGCCAGTGTCACATCGATGACGATGAGCGTCGTGGCGATGAAGGCGACCTCACCGCTGAGCAGCCCGAACCCGGAATCGATGTAGCGGGTGAAGACTTCCAGGAAGTGGTCGATGACGCCGGTGTTGCCCATGACGCTACCGCGTCTCGGTCGGCGGCGACACCGTCGCCGGCTGGGTCGGGATGGCCGGGCCCGCTTGCGGATGGGGAGCCGGCGCCGCTTCCGGCAGCCGCTCTGCCGGTCGAGCGCCCGGCGCGAGGAAGCGGTTGCGGTTTTCCGCCCAGGCCCGCAGGCAGGCAGGATCACGCGGCCCGGCCTCGCCAAGGGCCTGGCAGCGGAACAACTCGTCGCGCAAGGGATCCGACGGCGTCGTGCTTGAGCGTGACGAAGCCCAGCTCTCCGCTGGCCTCTCATTCCGACTAATCTCGATCGCCGTCGCGGTGACGGCCAAGGCGACGAACACCACAGCGCCAAGTCGGGCGAGCATCTTGCCGTCCATGGCGCGCCCTCAGTTACCGCTGTTCGGGAACATGCGGGCGTTCCCGGCCTGGTAGCCGGAGCCCGGCGTCAAGAACCGGCGGCGTTGCTCGCGCCCCTGTTCGGCGGCCGCCGCGCGCTCGGCTTCGGAGAGCGCCTGCGACCTGCCGTTAGCCGCTACGACGGCCGTGAGGTCGGCAAGCTGTTGAGCCTGAAGTGCGAGGAGCTGGTTGCCGGCCTGCGTCGCCTGCAGCGCGCCCGTCGCTCCCTGGCTTCGGCCGATTAGCGAGGACATCTCGGTGCGGTTGGTGTCAATGTTGCCGACGACACCGGCCTGCACGCGCATGGCGTCCTGCAGCCCGCCGACAGTGTTCTGCCAACGCTCGCGCGCCTGCGCCACGAGCGCCTGGTCGGAGGCGGACATCGAGGCGTTGCCGTAGGTGGTCTGGAACGCCTGATCGATGTTCTGGACATCGTAGGCGATGCGCTGCGCCTGTTGCAGCAGCTGCTGGGTGCGCTGAACCGACTGCTGAAGCTGTTGGAGGGAAGAGTATGGCAGGCTTGCCAGATTGCGGGCCTGGTTGATCAGCATCGTCGCTTCGTTCTGAAGCTGGGTGATCTGTTGATTGACCTGCTGAAGCGTCCGGGCGGCTGTCAGGACATTCTGCGCATAATTGGTTGGATCGTAGACGATCCATTGGGCGGCGGCCGGGCTGCTGAGGATCGGCGAGAGCACCATCGGAGCGGCGAGGACAATTGCAGCGACGCGCATGGCGCGCGAGCGGGAATGAACGGAACGGGTCATGGGCGTGCCTCCGGATCGGTTTGGGGGGTGACGTTGCTGAGATCGGCGATGAGATCGGCCGCCCAGCCGAGGCGGTTTTCAGCGAGCCACTCGGCGAGAAAGCCGTCGGTGCCGCTACGGGCATGCACCTCCGCGATCAGCGCCTGGTGCTGTTTCGATGACGCGGCGCAGAGCGCCAGGGCGACATCCGAAAGGCCCAGCTCGAACAGGCGATTGCCGCGCCGCGACTGGCAGTAGTAGTCGCGCTTGGGCATGGCCCGGGCGAGGATCTCGATCTGCCGGTCATTCAACCCGAAGCGGCGATAGATCGCGGTGATCTGCGGCTCGATCGCGCGTTCGTTCGGCAGCAGGATGCGGATCTGGCAGCTCTCGATGATGGCCGGCGCGATTGCCGAGCCGTCGATGTCCGACAGCGACTGGGTGGCGAAGATGACGCTGGCGTTCTTCTTGCGCAGCGTCTTCAGCCATTCGCGAAGCTGACCCGCGAAGCCCTCGTCATCAAGGGCGAGCCAGCCTTCATCGACGATCAGCAGCGTCGGCCGCCCGTCGAGGCGGTCCTCGATGCGATGGAATAGATAGGCGAGGACCGCGGCAGCGGCGCCCGTACCGATCAGACCCTCGGTCTCGAAAGCCTGGACTGAGGCCTCGCCGAGATGCTCGGCCTCCGCGTCGAGCAGGCGGCCATAGGGTCCGCCGACGCAATAGGGTCGAAGCGCCTGCTTGAGATCGTTGGATTGCAGCAAGACCGACAGGCCCGTCAGCGTGCGCTCGCCAATCGGCGCGGAGGCGAGCGACGAGAGAGCCGACCAGAGATGCTCCTTGACCTCGGGCGTAATCGGAACGCTCTCGCGTCCCAGAATGGCAGTGAGCCAGTCAGCCGCCCAGGCTCGTTCCGCGACGTCGTCGATGCGCGCCAGCGGTTGAAGGGACACGCTATCGTCGGCGCCTTCCGTGAGCCCGCCGCCGAGGTCGTGCCAGTCGCCGCGCATGGCGAGCGCCGCGGCCCGGATCGAGCCGCCGAAATCGAAGGCGAACACCTGAGATCGCTCGTACCGGCGAAACTGCAGGGCCATCAGGGCCAGCAGAACCGATTTGCCGGCGCCGGTTGGGCCGACGATCAGCGTGTGACCGACGTCGCCGACGTGGATGGAAAGCCGGAACGGGGTGGAGCCTTCGGTCTTGCCGAACAGCAGTGGGGGTGCTGCGAAGTGCTCGTCCCGTTCCGGTCCCGCCCATACCGCCGACAGCGGGATCATGTGGGCGAGATTGAGCGTGTTGATGGGCGGCTGCCGGACATTGGCATAGGCGTGCCCGGGCAGGCTCCCGAGCCAGGCGTCGACGGCGTTGATGGTCTCCGGCATGGCGGTGAAGTCGCGGCCCTGGATGACCTTCTCGACCAGGCGTAGCTTCTCCGCGGCGATGCGCGGGTCCTCGTCCCATACGGTGATCGTCGCCGTCACATAGGCTTGACCGGCATAGTCGGCGCCCAGCTCCTGCAGCGCCATGTCGGCGTCGGCGGCCTTGTTCGCCGCGTCAGTGTCGACCAGCGCCGAAGCTTCGTTGGTCATCACCTCCTTCAGGATGGCGGCGATCGACTTGCGCTTGGCGAACCACTGCCGCCGGATCTTGGTCAGCAACTTAGTGGCGTCGGTCTTGTCGAGAAGAACGGCCCGTGTTGACCAGCGATAGGGAAAGGCGAGCCGGTTCAGCTCGTCGAGGATGCCGGGTGTGGTCGCGGTCGGGAAGCCGACAATGGTGAGGATGCGCAGATGCGTGTCGCCAAGGCGCGGCTCGAGCCCGCCGGTGAGCGGCTGGTCGGCCAGCAGTACATCGAGATAAATCGGCGTCTCGGGCACCCGGACGCGGTGGCGTTTCGTCGAGACCGTTGAGTGTAAGAAGGTCAGCGTCTCGGCGTCATCGAGCCAGGCGCATTCCGGCATGAAGGCGTCGATGAGCTGGAGGATGCGATCGGTGCGATCTACGAAGCCGCGCAGGATCTCATGCGCATCGACACCGGCGTGATCGCGGCCCTCATAGAGCCAGGTCTCGGCGCGCGCCGCGTCCTCGGCCGGCGGCAGATAGAGGAATGTCAGGAAGTAGCTCGACTCGAAATGCGCGCCGGCTTCCTCGAAATCCGCCTTGCGTTCGGCGTCGACCAGCGCGGAGGCGCTGTCGGCGAACATGCTGGTGGGATAGGTAGCGGCGTCGTGCCGCTGCGCCTCGACGAAGATCGCCCAGCCGGAGCCGAGGCGTCGGAAGGCGTTATTGAGCCGTCCGGCGACCGCGATCAGCTCGGCCGGCACGGCGCTGTCGAGATCGGGCCCGCGAAACCGCGCGGTGCGCTGCAGACTTCCGTCCTTGTTGAGGACGACGCCTTCTCCGACCAGCGCGACCCAGGGAAGGAAGTCCGCAAGCCGGGTGTTGCGGTTGCGATATTCGACAAGGTTCATCATCGCCGCGCGCCCCTCAAACCGACAGATGACCAGGGATGCGCAGATGCCTGCGCACGACGTCGACGAATTGCGGATCGCGCTTGGCGGCCCAGACGGCGGCGAAGTGACCGATCGCCCAAAGGCCGAGGCCGACCAACCAAAGGCGCAGGCCGAGGCCAAGCGCTGCCGCCAGCGTCCCGTTCAGGATGGCGATCGAGCGCGGCGCGCCGCCGAGCAGGATGTGCTCGGTCAGCGCGCGATGGACCGGGACCGAAAAGCCCGGCACTTCGCCTGCCGTCACCGCCGACGTCGCCATCAGACCAGCGCTCCGCCGCCGAACGAGAAGAAGGACAGGAAGAAGCTGGACGCGGCGAAGGCGATCGACAGGCCGAAGACGATCTGGATCAGGCGCCGGAAGCCGCCCGAGGTGTCGCCGAAGGCGAGCGTAAGGCCAGTCACGATGATGATAATGACCGCGACGATCTTGGCGACAGGGCCCTCGATAGATTCGAGGATGGACTGCAGCGGCGCTTCCCAGGGCATTGACGAACCGGAGGCTTGGGCGGCGGGCGCGAGCGCCAGGGTAAGGAAGGTGACGGAGGCGGCCGTCGCGATGTGACGGCGGATACGCATGGCATGCTGGATCATGACGGATCTCCTGTGGGGTGCTGGCTGGCTGGGAGGACGCGGTAATCGCCGTCGGGGCCGAGCCCTTCGACGCGAGCGAGTTCGGCGAGGCGGCGCGAAGCGCCGCGTCCGGAGAGCACTGCGACTAGATCGATCGTCTCGGCGATTAGTGCGCGCGGAACGGTGACTACGGCTTCCTGGATGAGCTGTTCGAGGCGGCGCAACGCGCCGATGGCGGTGCCGGCATGAATGGTGCCGATGCCACCAGGATGGCCGGTGCCCCAGGCCTTGAGCAGATCGAGCGCTTCAGCGCCGCGCACCTCGCCGATCGGGATACGATCAGGGCGCAGGCGCAAAGAAGATCGGACGAGATCGGAGAGCGAGACGACGCCGTCCTTCGTGCGCATGGCGACGAGGTTCGGCGCCGCGCATTGGAGCTCGCGCGTGTCTTCGATCAGCACCACGCGGTCGGCGGTCTTCGAGACCTCGGCGAGCAGCGCGTTGGTGAGCGTGGTCTTGCCGGTCGAGGTTCCGCCGGCGACCAGGATATTGCGGCGCTCGGCGACGGCGACCCGCAGCGCTTCAGCCTGGTCGAGCGCCATGATGCCGGCGGCGACATAGTCGTCGAGCGTGAATACGGCGACGGCGGGTTTGCGGATCGCGAAGGCCGGCGCGGCGACGACCGGCGGAAGCAGCCCCTCGAACCGCTCGCCCGTTTCCGGCAACTCGGCGGAGACACGGGGGCTGCCGGGATGGACTTCGGCGCCGACATGGTGCGCGACGAGGCGAACGATGCGCTCGCCGTCGGTAGGCGACAGCCGTTCACCCGTGTCGGAGAGTCCCTCAGACAGGCGGTCGATCCAGAGCCGCCCATCGGGGTTGAGCATCACCTCGACGATCGCGGGGTCTTCCAGAAACTGGGCGATCGCCGGCCCCAAGGCCGTGCGCAGCATGCGCGCGCCGCGAAGGATTGCCTCCGATTTCTGGTGAGTAGCCGCCACGTCGTCCCCGTTCTCGTGCGGGCCCGCGAAAAGCGGCCCTGGATCGGGGATGAGTAGAAGAGGCAGAATTCAGGGCATTACAACAACGAGAATGTGGTCGTCGTACTGTGGCGTACAAAGACAGGGAAACGGCGGAACGCCGCCGAGCATCATGGCCGGAGCTACGCTGTTGCGGCGCTGACAATTCGAAGTTTCGGTGCGGATGGGGAAGGTGGAGTATCTACCATGCAATTCTGGAATTGATACTGTCTAAAAATTCTAAGCAAGGGATGGAGATAAAATGAAGTGTGGGATTCTTATTGTTGGTTCGCTCTTGTGGGATGCAGAGACAAAAGGACGGGCAGACTGGCGAAATGAACATCTTGAAATTGGCCAGATGAGACCGGTCCACGCGCCAATATACTATGGTCGAAAATCGACCTCACGCGGCAACACGTTTACGATGACGTTTCGCCGGGATGGCAGATTAGGCGTAGCTCTCGTCGTGCCTTGCAAGCGCGAGATCGAGGTTATCGACGACTTGGTGATCGAGGCACGTGCACTTTGGAAAGCCGAGGCCCCAAAGTCGAAATCTGGCGCGATCGCTAGCGATTGGGGAAGCGTTGGTTGCTTGTTTGGCAATGAAGGTGCTCGTGATTTGTTGTCCGCCGACTGGGGCAATCAATTCAGACGCGCTGGTGGAAAGGAACTTTCGGTAGTAACGGCCGATGGTCAGTTTGACATTCCATGGCCCACGGACGCCGATGACGCACCAGTAGAGCTGGACATCATATTGGCTACCGCAACGATTCCGGAAATCGAGCAGCCTACCGCGAAAGCGGTGGCAGACGCATGGATACGCCAGCGTGATGGCTATGAGCGCTACTTTATCGAGAATGTTCGCAGCGGCATTAGAACTGCTGACGATCTCCACATTTGGGCTCGCATCGAAGAGCAGGCGCCTTCATGGCTGGTAACGGCGGATATCTATACAGAGGCTTTGACGCTGTTGCGCAAGGAGGCAGAGCATATTGATGCTGACTGATTTCGCGAGATTGTCAGCGTGCATGATCACTCTGGATAGCCGGCAGCATCTATGTCCTCTGAAATTTCCTGCCGCAGCTTCGGCCCGCTCGCGAGCCGACGGCCCAGAGCTGCGATGAACGCCTCATATCGCTCGCCGGCCTTGGCCCGGGCGGCCTGAGCAGCAGGCTCGGGCAATGCCGGCGTCGTCGTCAGCCAGAAGCGCACGAAGATGGCCAGCGTCTCGACGGAGATACCGACGTCGCGCTCCATTCGGGTCATGCGCCGGTCGAGCTGGTCGAGCCGCTTGGTGATCGCCGCCTCCTGGCGCTCGGCCGCGTCGGGCGAAAGGAAGGATGCGATGCCGGCCTCGGCGACCAGCGACAGCGAGTGGCCACGCCGGGCTGCGTGCGCGGAGAGGGCCTTCATGACATCGGGCTCGAGGTATACGGAGAGACGCTGCTTCTTGGGAGATTTCGTCATCGCGGCGCTCCTAAAGCTCGATGCCGTCGCCGGGGTCTAGCGAAGCCTGGCGCGCGACCTGCCGCATGCTCTGGTTCATGCGACTGAGGCGCGCGGCGTCGTCATCGGCATCGTCCGCCGGGTCGATCTCGAACTCATTCTCGATCGGCGCCACCTTAGCGATCGGCGGCACGCGGCTCAGCTCGGGCTGGCGGCGGCGCTCGGAATCCGTTGTGTCCTCCTCATCTGGGTTGGTTCCGGTCGCGGGCGCCAGGATCTCTGGCGAAGGTGGCAACGCCAGCTTGCTCCAGTCATCGGACGAGACCACGTCCGGCTTCGCTATGGTGGGCGGCGGCATCACCCGTTCCTGAAACCGGCGATCTTCGTAGTAGCGCGCCTTCTTGGCCCGGATCGGCGGCGTGCCGGCTACCATGACGATCTCGTCAGACGGCGGAAGCTGCATGATCTCGCCCGGCGTGAGCAACTGCCTGGCGGTTTCCGACCGCGACACCATCATGTGGCCGAGCCAGGGCGAAAGCCGATGGCCGGCATAGGTCATGTTGACAAATGGCGGAGCCAGAGGCGGATCGACGTGATGTCGATGAAGCCCAGGAAGCTTTCGGCGGTCTTGTCGTAGCGGGTGGCGACGCGACGGGCATTCTTGAGCTTGTTGAAGCACCGCTCAACGAGATTGCGCAGGCGGTAGAGCCTGCGGTCAACGGCGACCCGTAGCTTCCGGGTTTTGCGCATGGGGATGACCGGCACCACGTCGCGCACCTCCATGGTCTTGCGGATGTTGTCGGAGTCGTAGCCGCGGTCTGCGAGCAGAACGCTTGGCTCGGGCAGGTTGTCAGCCATGACCAGATCGAAGCCGAGGTAGTCCGATGTCTGCCCGGCCGTGATCTCGGTTCTCATGGGCAGGCCTGCCGCATTGACCCGCAGATGGATCTTGGTCGTGAAGCCACCTCGCGAGCGGCCGAAACCTTGGCGCGGAGTCCCCCTTTTGCGCCCGCTGCCTGATGATGAGCGCGAACCACGGTGCTGTCGATCATCTGCAGCGCATCCGGCACGATCCGGCTCTCGTTCAGCGCCTCCAGGATCTGTTCCCACAGCCCCGCCAACGTCCAGCGCCGGAACTGCCGATAGACAGACGACCATTTGCCGAACTCTTCCGGCAGGTCGCGCCAGGGCGACCCCGTTCGGGCGATCCAGAAAATCCCATCCAGAACAAGCCGATGGTTCGTGGGCTTGCGGCCGTTCGGAGAACGGACAGCCAGGATGAAGCGTTCAAAGAACGCCCACTCGTCGTTCGACATCAGGTTTCGTGCCACGCTGGTCTCCATTGCAGATACCAGCTTGAATCACGATCACCGCGCCCGGTGAATCCCTTTTGTCAACACGCCCTAAGGTGGACCGGCCGATAGATACCGATAGTCCAAGGAGTTTTTTCGGCCAAGTCCGCTCTTGAAAACCCAACAATTCAAAAGACTAGGCCTTTGGCGGTATTTCACGGTACGTTGACCCGATATTTTGCTTAATTATATAAGATTCTTATGGCGACGAAAATATCCGAGTGGGAATGAGCGCTAACGGCAGCAGGGGCACAATACCCTTGCTGCCGCTCGCTTCGTTTCTTGCGCGGTCTTGTCAGCCGACGATCCGGTATGCCAGGACAGGGAGGTCGTCCATCTGCAGCGTCTCCGCCTTCACTGGAACCGGGCCGCGCTCGAACAGAGCTCTGAGCGCCTGTGGTGTCGGATCGACGCCGAGAATGATCGCCTGGACGATCGGCCCCTCCTTCAATCGGATATGGCCGTAGACATAAGGCGCGATCTTCTCGAACCGCGGATGGCAGGCCGGCGAAATGTTGTGCGATGCTAGCAGAAGCGTGGCGTCGCCGCTCAGTTCGACCGGCGTTACGTCCCAACTGCCGCAATGTTCGCAGCATCCGGTCGGCGGGAAGGTGTAGCCGCCGCAATCTTTGCAGGTGATCGCCCGGAAGACGCCCTTGGCGAGCCCTTCATAATAGGAGCGAATGGCGCTCGGTTGTTCGGCAATGGTCGACATGGTCAAATGCTCCCGAGAACGACGACGGTACCGATCATGGCGTAGCCGTGCGTGTGGATAACGGAGATCTCCGGCGGCTTCTTGATTTGCCGCGGCCCGGCTTGGCCCCGCATCTGCAGGACGGCCTCATAGGTGTCGGTGCCAGCGCTGGCGCCCCACGCATGGCCAAAGGCGTGGCGACCGCCGTGGGTCGACATCGGCCGGTCGCCGTCAAAGCGCAGCCGCCCGTCGCGTGCTGCGTTCAGTCCCTTGCCGGGTTCGAGGTAGCCGGTCGCCTCGGCGGTGCAGATCCCGGAGATGTGCGAGCAGTCGTGGGTATGCAGGTAGTCGATATCGGCAGGTTTGATGCCGGCCATCTCGAAAGCGGTATCGATCGCGCGGCGGTCGAACTCCCAATATGTCGGGTCTTCGCCGTACCAGGGCAGGTCGCTGTAGCTGATGCCGAAGCCTTTGAGTTCGACCGGCGGCGACTTGCCGCCCTTGGCCAGATCGGCGCGGGTGATCACCATGGCCGACGCGCCGTCGGCGGTCGTCACCAGGCTGAGCAGCCGTGACGGCCAAGCGACGAAGGGATTGTGTTCGTCGGACCGCCAATAGTCGAACGGATCGGAGAAGCCTTCCCTCTTGGCGCGATCTTCGAGCTTTTCCTGGATGTTGGCCTTGGGATTCATCGAACCGTGCAAACGCCGAGTCTTGCAGAGCTCGAACATGCTGCGATCGAAATCCTCGATCGACATGCCGTATTTGCGGCAGTAGCCCAGCGCGACCAGACCGTTATAGGTCGAAAAGATGTCGTAGCCCTGCGGCACGCCATAGGCTTGGTTGACCGCCATGTCGGTCCACAGCCATGTCTGCTGGTGCGAGATCGGTTCGCGCTCGTAGGGACTGAAATCTTTCACTTTGGTGCGCGTGGTCTCCAACCCGTAGACCAGTACGGTATCGTAGACGCCGGCCGCGACCGCCATTGCGGCGAGCGCCGCGCCGACATTGGTGGTCGAGCATTGCGCCTCGAAATGGACGCCGGCCTTGAACTGGGTGCCCGTCCACTTCGACAGCTGCGAATAGGTGCCGGGCACCTGCGAACTGTGCACCATCGCATTGCCGGCGAATACCGCATCGACGTCCTGCCCGGTCAGCCCAGCGTCATCAAGCGCCTCCTTGACCGCACGCGCCGTCAACTCCTGGATCGTCGTGCCCTTGAGCTCGGGCGTCTCAAGCAGATCACCGAAGCGCGAGCAGCCGACGCCCGATATCGCAATTCGTTCCCGTAATTTTCCTATCATAAGACAACCCCTTTCATGGCCTGCCGCCTTTGCGTGACAATGGCGGCGAGCTTAGCTTCCACGAAATTCAGTCCTGCATGGCACATGAACCGCTCCGGCAGTACGGAATAGCGTCAGCCGACCACGACGGGGCGCCCCATGCATTGATCTGGATCAACGAGGTCAAAAAGAGAAATACGACGTCCGATCTCCGCGGACGAAATCCGCGCCGGTGAACGACACGCTTTGCGCTCGGGCGGACCGTAGATCGCCGTCGACCAATTGAGCACGCGCGGCACTTTCCAACGCGTACCACCGTTCCGGCGTTGGAATATGGTGGCGATCACAGGTCTTCCTCAACGCCGTAACCGAACGCGATAATCTGCGGCAACTTTGGCCATGGGTTTGGACCAAACCTGTTCGCAAAGCTCGTCCCGAGAAGCTGTCTTCGCCCTCCGAACCTCTGTCGTCCATGCAATGCGCTTGATCCCAGCCCGCCATCCAGCGATTTAGGATCGAGGTGCGAGCATTGGTTTTTGCCGGTTTTGACGGTACTTTATCGGCACGTCGGATTCCACGTTTGCGGTTTATGCCTCACTGCGAAGCGGCCGATAGATGCCGATAGTTCACAGAATTTTTTCATGCCTTCGAATTCCGAAAAAAATAGCAAAATCAAGAGACTAACTTTTTAACGGCCCCGGTCACGGCGCTGGGGGCCGAAAAGGAAGTTTTCTGCAGGAAAATCAATTACTTATGTCGGGAAAAATATTAGAGTGGGAATGACCCCGAGGGGCGGCCACTGCGCCGCCCTTTTCGTTTCAGGGGCCGCATTCGGGGCAAGGCGCGGCTTTGCAAATTGACAAGGGCGGCGCAATGCCGCCCGATAAGGTTATCGCTGCTAACGGTTCCGGCCGCGGGAAGCCGCCGTCGTCCATCGTTGCGGCCTGTTCACGACGAGGATCTTGCCATGAGTTGCGCCTGCGGACAGAACCACAACCACGCCCCCCCGCCCATCCTGGGCGGCGAGGAGATCCCCCTGGAAAAACCGCTGGTCTCGCTGACCGGCCGGCTGATCTGCAAGGATGCGGCCCAGATGATGCTGGCCATGGACCTGCTGACCGAGCATGTCGCGCTGAGCCGGGCCGAACCCGGCAACCTGCGCTTCGACCTGTGGCAGTCCGAGGATCCGCTGGTCTGGGAACTGAACGAGCTTTACGCCGGCGACGAGGCTTTCGAAGCGCATCGTGCCCGGCTGGAACATAGCCGCTGGGGCCGCGAGAGCCACGGCATCGGGCGCGATTTCACCCGCAGCGATCCCCTGCCGCGCATCCGGGCCGAGCTGGCGCATGATCGCGCCGCGGTGTCCGACCTGCTGGCGCGCGCCTTCGACGACCCGGCCGAGGCGCGGTTGGTCGAGGCCCTGCGCGGGGCCGGCGACCTTGCGCTGTCGCTGGTGGCCGAGGCCGAGGGCACGGTGATCGGCCATATCGCTCTGTCGCCGCTGGCGGCCGAGGGGCCGGCCCTGGCGCTGGCGCCGCTGGCGGTGCATCCCGCCGTGCAGTCGCGCGGCATCGGCACGGCGCTGGTCCGCGCCGCCCTGGCGGCATTCGACGACCATACCATCGTGGTGCTGGGCGATCCGGCCTATTACCGCCGCTTCGGCTTTGTCCCGGCCGACCTGGAATCGCCCTATGCCGGGCCGCATCTGATGGCGCTGGGGCCGCGGCTGCCCGCAGGCAGCCGCATCGTCCATGCGCCGGCCTTCGCCGGGCTCTGAGCCGGCTCAGCCTTCGGCCGGGGGTGGCGGCTCGGGTTGCGGCAACCGCAGCCGCACCCGCTTGACCCGGCGCGGATCGGCGTCGATGATCTCGAACTCGGCGCCGCTTTCATGCGGGATCACCTCGCCGCGCACCGGCACGCGGCCGGTCAGCATGAAGATCAGCCCGCCCAGCGTGTCGATCTCATCCTCTTCCTCGTCGGTGGCCAGGCGCAGGCCGGTCTGGGCCTCGACATCCTCCAGCGCGGCGCGGGCCTGGATCAGCCATTGGCCGGGCTGTTCCTGGATCACCAGGCCGCCTTCGATCTCGTCATGCTCGTCCTCGATCTCGCCGATGACCTGTTCGATCAGATCCTCGATGGTGACGAGCCCGTCCACGCCGCCATATTCGTCGATCACCAGCGCCATGTGGATGCGCTTCTGCTGCATCTGCTGCAGGAGAACGCCGATGGGCATCGAGGGCGGCACGTAAAGCAGCGGCCGCAACATCGGGCGCAGCGCGAACTTGACCGGAGCCTTGGCGCCGAAGCCGTATTTCAGCGCCAGATCCTTCAGGTGGATCAGCCCCAGCGGGCTGTCCAGCGTGCCGCGAAACACCGGGATGCGGGAAAAGCCGTGTTCGCGGAACATCTCGACCAGTTCGGGCAGGGTGGCCGTGACCGGCGCGGCGACGATCTCGGCCTTGGGCACGGCCACGTCGTCGACGCGCATCCGCCGCAGGTTGACCATCCCCGGAACGCCCGCCGGCGGGGCGGCAGGGCCCCTGTCGCGGGCCTCGGCGCCGGCCGGCTCGGCCTCGCCGCCGCCGAATGCGCCCAGGATGCGCCCCAGAAAGCCGCGCGATTGCGGCAGGTCACGCCCGTCCCCGCCTGTGCCATCCGCCCATGAGGCGGGTTCGGCGGAAACGGGCGTGTCGGGACTTCGGTCGTTGGTCATGTCTCATGTTCCAGGTAAGGGTCGGGGATGCCCAGCTTGCCCAGGATCGAGCGTTCGGCATCCTCCATGGTTTCGGCATCCTCGTCGTCGATATGGTCATAGCCTGCAAGATGCAGCATGGCATGGACCAGCAGATGCATGGCGTGATCGGCGAAGGGCTTGCCCTGCGCCTCGGCCTCGCGCAGGCAGGTGTCGTAGGCGATGGCGATGTCGCCCAGTTCCTCGACCTCGGGCGGTTCGGGATGGGCGCCGGGCAGGCGCGCATCGAACTCGACCGCGGGCCAGCTCAGCACGTTGGTCGGCTTGGGCTTGCCGCGGAACTCGGCGTTCAGCGCGGCGATGCGGGCGTCGTCGCAGCCCATGACGACGATCTGGAACGCGCCCAGATCCAGCCATTCGCCGACCGCGCGCGCGGCGCGCTCGGCCATGGCGGGCAGGCCGGCGTCCTCCCAGCGGTCGTCCTCCAGCACGATGTCGACGATCTCCAGCGCCTCGTCGGGCGCATCGGCGCTGTCAGGCATCGCCCTGCCCCCCCGAGGCCAGCCGCGGCTCGCGCCGCGGGATGCGCTGGCCGCGCTCGTCGAAGATCTCGCCGCGGGCCAGCGCCGCCTCGGCCTCGGCGTCATAGGCCTCGATGATGCGGGCGACCAGCGTATGGCGCACCACGTCCTTGGCGGTGAAATAGCTGAAGCTGATGCCCTTGATGTCCTTGAGGATCTTTTCGGCCTCGACCAGGCCGGAATGCACGCCGCGCGGCAGGTCGATCTGGGTGCGGTCGCCGGTCACGACCATGCGCGAGCCCTCGCCCAGCCGGGTCAGGAACATCTTCATCTGCATGGTGGTGGCGTTCTGCGCCTCGTCCAGCACCACGAAGCTGTTCGACAGCGTGCGGCCGCGCATGAAGGCCAGGGGCGCGATCTCGATGCGCTTTTCCTCCATCAGCTTCTGCACCTGCTTGGCCGGCAGGAAGTCGTTCAGAGCGTCATAGAGCGGCTGCATGTAGGGATCGACCTTTTCCTTCATGTCGCCTGGCAGGAAGCCCAGCCGCTCGCCCGCCTCGACGGCGGGGCGCGACAGGATGATGCGATCCACATGGCCGCCGATCAGCATGGTCACGCCCACGGCCACCGCCAGATAGGTCTTGCCGGTGCCGGCCGGGCCGATGCCGAAGGCCAGCTCGTTGGCGAACAGCGCGCGGACATAGTCCTTTTGCGCATCGGTGCGCGGCTCGACGGTCTTCTTGCGGGTGCGCAGCTCGATCGGGCCGGTCTGGAACATCTCCAGCTGCTCGGCCGGGCTGGGGCCGTCGACCACCGTCTCGGCCCCCATGCGCAGCGCCGCCTCGACCTCGGCCATCTCGACCGGGCGGCCCTGCTCCAGCCGGGCGTAAAGCGCGCGCAGCACCTGCGCCGCCTCGGCCTGGGCCTCGACCGGACCCACGACGGACAGAAGGTTGCCGCGTCGCAGGATATGCACCTTCAGCGCCTCCTCGATCCGCGCGAGATAGCGGTCATGCGGGCCGCAGAGGTCGATCAGCAGCCGGTTGTCGTGAAATTCCAGCAGGGTTTCGCCGGGGGTCGCGGTCGCGGGATGCGTAGGGGTCAGACCCAAATTCGTCTCCGAGGTGGGGTTCTCAGTAACTCATGGTTGCAACTGAGCGGGATTCGCACAAGGGGGGCGGGCCCGCAGTTTCGGATTTGCCGTCGATTCGGCGAAAAAACGGACATCACGCCTGCGGCCCGCGCGCCATGGGCCGGGCGCGCCCTGCGACGAAATCACGCAGGTAATCGTCCTCGGCCGCGTCCATTTCCGCCACCCCTCCCTGCCAGCGGACCCGTCCGCGATCCAACAGCGCCACCCGGTCGGCGATGGCGCGCACCGAGCTCATGTCATGGGTGATGGTGATGGCGGTGGCGCCGGTCTCGTCGACGATGCCGCGGATCAGCGCATTGATCGCCGCGGCCCGGACAGGGTCCAGCCCGGTCGTCGGCTCGTCGAAGAAGATCACCTTCGGGTCGGCGGCGATGGCGCGGGCCAGCCCGGCGCGCTTGCGCATCCCGCCCGAGAGTTCCGCCGGGAAAAGATCCGCCACCTCGGGGCCCAGGCCGACGCGGGCCAGCTTTTCGATGGCGATGGTGCGGGCGCGCGCCTTGGGCATGGTCCGCAGCAGGCGAAAGGCGACATTGCGCCAGACCGGCAGGCTGTCGAACAGCGCCGCGTTCTGGAACAGCATGCCGAAGCCCTCCATGAAGGCGGCGCGCCGGCCGGCCAGCGGCTGGCCCTGCCACAAGACCGCGCCGGCATCGGGCGTCTCCAGCCCCAGGATGCAGCGCAAAAGCACCGATTTCCCGGTGCCCGAGCCGCCGATGACCACCAGGCTTTCGCCCTGGGCCAGGTCCAGCTCGACCCCGTCCAGCACCCACTTGGCGCCATAGGCTTTGCAAATCCCCCGCACCGCCAGCATCAGAAGAACAGCCCCGTCAGCGCGAAATTCGCAGCCAGGATGCCGACCGAGGCGGCGACCACGGCATTGGTCGTAGCCCGTCCGACGCCCGCGGCACCGCCCGCCGCCGTCATGCCGAACCAGCAGCCCGACAGCGCCACGATCAGCCCGAACACGGCGCCCTTCAGCAGGCCCGAGACCACGTCCCAGCTTTCCAGATAGGCCCAGGAATTGGACAGGTAGATCGCCGAGTTGAACCCCAGCGCATTCACCCCGATCAGCCAGCCGCCCATGATGCCGATCACGTCGCCCACGCCGACCAGCACCGGCACGCACAGCAGCGCCGCCCACAGCCGGGGCGAGACCAGCCAGCCCATGGGATCGGTGGACAGCGTCACCAGCGCATCGATCTGTTCGGTGACGCGCATGGTGCCCAGCTCGGCGGCGATGGCGCTGGCGACGCGGGCCGCGACCATCAGCCCGCCCAGGACCGGGCCCAGTTCGCGCGCCATGCCGATGGCGACGATGGCCGGCACCACGTCGCCGGCCTGGAAGCGCTCGCCCCCGGAATGGATCTGCAAGGCCAGCGCCGCGCCGGTGAACAGCGCCGTCAGCCCGACCACCGGCAGCGACAGCCAGCCGATCTGCATGACCTGCCGCGCCAGCTCCGCCGGATGCTGCCCGATGCCGGCCAGGCCGCGCAGGGCAAAGATCGTCACCCGCCCGGTCAGCCGGGTCAGACCGATCACCGCCCTGCCGGTCAGCCGGGCCGGGTTCACAGCCAGAGACGCTCGTAGCGCCGGCCCAGCGAGGTCAGGATCTCGTATCCGATGGTGCCCGACAGCGCCGCCAGGGCGTCCACGCCCTGCCGCGCGTTCAGGATCTCCAGCGCCGGGGGCACGTCGGGCAGGTCGGTCACGTCGACGGTGATCAGGTCCATCGAGATGCGGCCGATCACCGGGCAGGCGCGCTTGCCCGACCAGAGCGTCAGCTTGCCGTCCCGCGCCAGGGCCCGCGCCAGCCCGTCGGCATAGCCCGCCGCCACCGTCGCCACCCGCGACGGCCGCGCGGCCGTCCAGGCATAGCCGTAGCCCACGGATTCGCCGGGGCGCACCTCGCGCGTCTGGATCACCGGCAAGGCCAGCGTGACCACGGGCTGCGCATCGCCGAACGGCTCGCCGCCGTAAAGCCCGATGCCCGGCCGCACCAGGTCGAAATGATAGTCCGGCCCCAGCAGGATGCCCCCCGTCGCGGCCAGCGAGCGCGGCACGGCCACGCCCTCGGTCATGGCGCGGAAGGCGGCGAGTTGCTGGGCATTGGCCGGGTGGGCCGGCTCGTCGGCGCAGGCCAGGTGCGACATGATCAGCGCCGGGCCGGCCGCCAGGGCCTCGGTGCGGATGGCGGCCCATTCGCCGGGCTCGATCCCCAGCCGGTTCATGCCGCTGTCCAGCTGGATGCCGAAAGGCCCGCGCGGCCGCAGCGCCCGGTCGCGGAAGAACTGCTCGGGACTGTTCAGCAGCGGGATCAGCCCGGCCAGGTCCGCGCCCTCCATATGGCCCGACAGCACGAAGATGCGCGCATCCTCGGGCAAAAGCGGCCGGATCGCCCGCCCCTCGCCGGCCAGCGCCACGAAGAAATCCCGCGCCCCCGCCGCGTAAAGCGCCGGGGCCACGCGATCCGCGCCCAGACCATAGGCGTCGGCCTTGACCACCGCCGCCGCCCGCACGCCCTGGGCCTTGGCCGCGAGCGCTTTCCAATTGGCCACGACGGCCGCAAGATCAATGACGAGTCCCATGGCAGCGGCATGGCTCTTGCCCTTGCCCGCGTCAAGGGTTTTAGCAATTTTGCTGTTTGCAGGGAAATTATCTAGCATATTTTGCAAATATTCGCCTTTCCGCTTCCCGCACCCGCGCCAAGCCGGTAGTTTGCGCCAAACCGGAAAGGGAGACGGCTCATGAAGGACATCCTGGGCGAACTGGAATCGCGCCGCCGCGATGCGCGGCTGGGCGGCGGGCAGCGGCGCATCGACGCCCAGCACGCCCGCGGCAAGCTGACCGCGCGCGAGCGGCTCGAGCTGTTGCTGGACGAGGGGTCGTTCGAGGAATTCGACATGTTCGTCCGCCACCGCTCGACCGATTTCGGCATGGAGGAGGATCGTCCCTATGGCGACGGCGTCGTCACCGGCTGGGGCACGATCAACGGCCGCATGGTCTATGTGTTCTCGCAGGACTTCACCGTCTTCGGCGGCTCGCTGTCGGAAACCCATGCGCAGAAGATCTGCAAGATCATGGACATGGCGGTGCAGAACGGCGCGCCGGTGATCGGGCTGAACGATTCCGGCGGCGCGCGGATCCAGGAGGGCGTGGCCAGCCTTGCCGGCTATGCCGACGTGTTCCAGCGCAACATCATGGCCTCGGGCGTGGTGCCGCAGATCAGCGTCATCATGGGCCCCTGCGCCGGCGGCGCGGTCTATTCGCCGGCGATGACCGACTTCATCTTCATGGTCAAGGACACCAGCTACATGTTCGTGACCGGCCCGGACGTGGTCAAGACGGTGACGAACGAGGTGGTGACGGCCGAACAGCTGGGCGGCGCCTCGACCCATACCAAGAAAAGCTCGGTCGCCGACGGCGCCTTCGAAAACGACGTCGAGGCCATGTCGGAAATCCGCCGGCTGGTCGACTTCCTGCCGCTCAACAACCGCGAAAAGGCGCCGAGCCGGCCGTTCTTCGACGACCCGGCCCGCGTCGAATCCAGCCTCGACACGCTGATCCCCGACAACCCGAACCAGCCCTACGACATGAAGGAGCTGATCCTGAAGGTCGCGGACGAGGGCGATTTCTACGAGATCCAAAAGGATTTCGCCGCCAATATCATCACCGGCTTCATCCGCATCGAGGGCCAGACCGTCGGCGTCGTCGCCAACCAGCCGATGGTGCTGGCCGGCTGCCTCGACATCGACTCGAGCCGCAAGGCCGCGCGCTTCGTGCGCTTCTGCGACGCCTTCGAGATCCCGATCCTGACCTTCGTGGACGTGCCGGGCTTCCTGCCGGGCACCGGGCAGGAATATGGCGGCGTCATCAAGCATGGCGCCAAGCTGCTCTTTGCCTATGGCGAGGCGACGGTGCCGAAAGTGACCGTCATCACCCGCAAGGCCTATGGCGGGGCCTATGACGTCATGGCCTCCAAGCACCTGCGCGGCGATTTCAACTATGCCTGGCCCACGGCGGAAATCGCGGTGATGGGCGCCAAGGGCGCGGTCGAGATCCTGTATCGCAGCGAGCTGGGCGATACCGACAAGATCGCCAACCGCACCAAGGATTACGAGGACCGCTTTGCCAATCCCTTCGTCGCCGCCGAGAAAGGCTTCATCGACGAGGTGATCCAGCCGCATTCGACCCGCCGCCGCGTCGCGCGCGCCTTTGCCAGCCTGCGCGGCAAGAAGCTGTCGAACCCCTGGAAGAAGCACGACAACATCCCGCTGTAACGGCGGGAGACCGAGGGAGGAAACATGTCGGAAGTTGCGGTGATCGGCCTTGCGCTGGTGCCCTCGGTCGTTCTGGCCAGGTTGGCCGGCGCCGCCCTCGCGCAAGAGCCGGGGGCGGACATCACCCTGCCCTCGGGCGCGGTGGTGCGCTGGCTGGAGACCCGCCACGACAATTCCGGCGGCATGGGCCTGACCTATCGCTTTCGCTTCGTCATGCCCGACCTGGCGCAGCGCGTGCCCGCGACCGTCGGTCCCGCCTCGGACTTTGCGCCGGACGAGGCGCGCGCGCCGATCGAGATCGACACCGAAAGCGACGAGGCCTGGGAGGACGAGGCCGATGACGGGCTGATCGACCCGGCCACGCTGGAGGATCTGGCCCAGGCGGACCTTCCCGACCCGGCCGACGAAGAGGCCGCCGACGCCCTGGTCGGCGCCGCGGTCCTGCCCGCCGCGCCCGATGTGCTGGCCCAGGATCCGGTGCATGAGGACATCGTCTGGCTGTGCGAGAACTGGGCCCTGCCCCGCATCGCCGCCCCCGCGCCGCGGCCCAGCCAGATCGTCATCAGCCTGGCCGATCGCGAGATCCCCTTTGGCGCCTTCGACCCCGAGGCGGTGCAGGTCTTCGAGGCGTTCGGCCTGCCGCCCGACCGCGACGCCTGCGAATGGGAGCCGTGGTGATGTCTGCGGTGATGCCCGCCCTTTGCCACCCTGATGCAAGCCTGCCACAGCGCCAGGCACCCGCACGACTGCGGCCTCAACGCGCCTGTCGGCGCTTCGCGGCGCTGGCTATCATGCCGCCGCGGTCGCATGAGGCGGCCGAATCTCAACCGAGCAGTCGGGACTTGTCGGTCCCGCATCACAGGAGCACGACGACATGTCGAAAAAGCTTGCACTCGCCCTCGTCCTGGTCGGCCTCGCCGCAGCCTGCGCCAAGAAAGAGCCGGAAGTCGCCCCGATTCCGGTCCAGCCCGAGCCTGTTTTCCAGGGCAAATACGGCGCCAACTAAGCCATTGGCCGCGCGCGGGCTGCCTGGCGGCCCGCGCCATCTGCGTTCCGCCCGGCCCCCGCGCGACAACGCAATCCTGCAAGGGGGCAAGACATGCTGAAGCATCGCGGCTTTCCGGGCCGCCTTCCCGGCACCGATTTCCAGTTCATCATCCGCCGCGCCAACAAGAAGGGCGCGACACCCCTGGTCCGGCGCGAGCGCTATCGCGACCGCAAGCCGGCCGACCGCCGCGCCGATACCGCCTTCCTGGCGGCCTTGATCCAGCATTTCGGCGAGGAACCCTTTGCCCGCGGCAACCTGGATGCCGGGCGGCTGTCCTGGCTGATCGGCCGCGAGGTGATCGCGGTCGGCAAGCTTGATCCCACCGATTACGACCAGCTGCTGCGCGTCGACATGAAGCGCGCCGAGGCAAGCTTTCCCGAGCTTTTCGCCCAGGACGCCCCGGAGTTCGACTGGGACGATGCCGGCTGGGACGAGGGCGACTGGGACGACGAGGACGAAGACTGATGGCCGGCCGAAGGATGGGCGGATTGCCGCGTAGTCTTGTCTTTTCACACCGTTGTCAGTTTCTTCCGGGGTGGGCGCGTGCAATATTGTGCGCACCTCTATCACCAACGGCCCGGAAGCGGGTCCATAATACAGGCAAAACGCTATGCAAAAATCCGTCATCCTTCGTCTTTCCGGCGCGGTCCTGCTGGTCGCCGGCCTTGCCGCCTGCGAACAGGGCTATGGCGGCGGCTCGACCCTTTCGCCCGACGCGCAGCGCGCGGCCGGCGGCGCGCTGGCCGGTGCGGCCGTGGCAAAGATCATCGACGGTGACGTGGCCACCGGCGCGCTCATCGGCGCCGCGGGCGGTGCGCTCTGCGACGACGCCGGCGTCTGCCAGCGCCGCTACTGATTTCAACAGGGCGGCAGGCGCTGCACCGACGGCTCGCGCCGCCGCCCGCATCCCGGAGCAAACGAGATGTCCAAGAAACTCGTCCTCGTGCTTGGCCTCGGTCTGTTTGGCCTGGCCGGCTGCACCCAAGGCATCAATCCGACCGACATGGACCGCGGCATCATCGGTGCCGGTGTCGGCGCAACCGCTGCCCATGTGGGCGGCCATGATGTCGCCAAGGGCGCGGCGATCGGCGCCGTCGCCGGTGCGCTTTGCGACGACGTGCGGCTGTGCCAATAACGCCTTCGCCACGCTGACGGCGCGCCCGCGCGCGCCGGCCCAGCCTTTTTCCAGCCGTCCCGGCAGCCTGCCGGGGCGGCTTTTTCACGTTCGGGATCTGCCCCAAGGGAAAGAAGCATGTTCAAGAAAATCCTGATCGCCAACCGGGGCGAGATCGCCTGCCGGGTCATCAAGACCGCCAAGAAGATGGGCATCCAGACCGTCGCCGTCTATTCCGACGCCGACCGCAATGCGCTGCATGTCAAGATGGCCGACGAGGCGATCCACATCGGCCCGCCGCCCGCGAACCAGTCCTATATCGTGATCGACAAGATCATGGAGGCGATCCGCCGGACCGGCGCCGAGGCGGTGCATCCCGGCTATGGCTTCCTGTCCGAGAACATGAAATTCGCCGAGGCGCTGGAGAAGGAAGGCGTCACCTTCATCGGCCCGCCCTCGCCCGCCATCGAGGCGATGGGCGACAAGATCACCTCGAAGAAACTGGCGCAGGAGGCCGGGGTCAGCACGGTTCCGGGCTACATGGGCCTGATCGCCGATGCCGACGAGGCGGTGAAGATCTCGGGCCAGATCGGCTATCCGGTGATGATCAAGGCCAGCGCCGGCGGCGGCGGCAAGGGCATGCGCATCGCCTGGAACGACCAGGAGGCGCGCGAGGGCTTCGAATCCTCGAAGAACGAGGCGGCGAACAGCTTTGGCGACGACCGCATCTTCATCGAGAAATTCGTCACCCAGCCCCGGCATATCGAGATCCAGGTGCTGGCCGACAAGCACGGCAATTGCGTCTATCTGCATGAGCGCGAATGCTCGATCCAGCGCCGCAACCAGAAGGTGATCGAAGAGGCGCCCTCGCCCTTCCTGGACGAGGCGACGCGCAAGGCCATGGGCGAGCAGGCCTGCGCGCTGGCCAAGGCGGTAGGCTACACCTCGGCCGGCACGGTCGAGTTCATCGTCGATGCGCAGAAGAACTTCTACTTCCTGGAAATGAACACCCGCCTGCAGGTCGAGCATCCGGTGACGGAACTGATCACCGGCATCGACCTGGTCGAGCAGATGATCCGCGTCGCCGCGGGCGAGCCGCTGCCCTTTGCCCAGGCGGACCTGAAGATCAACGGCTGGGCCATCGAAAGCCGGCTTTACGCCGAGGATCCCTATCGCAACTTCCTGCCCTCGATCGGGCGGCTGACCCGCTATCGCCCGCCGGCCGAGACCGCGGCCGGCCCAATGCAGGCCGCCGACACCTGGGTGCCCGCCCATCCCGGCGACCACCCGCCGGCGGCCGCGACCGGGGTGCGCAACGATACCGGCGTCTACGAGGGCGGCGAGATCAGCATGTATTACGACCCGATGATCGCCAAGCTCTGCACCTGGGCGCCGAACCGGGCCGAGGCCATCGAGCAGATGCGCCTGGCGCTGGACGAGTTCGAGGTCGAGGGCATCGGCCACAACCTGCCCTTCCTGTCGGCGGTGATGGACCATCCGAAATTCGTCTCGGGCGACATTTCCACGGCCTTCATCGCCGAGGAATATCCCGACGGCTTCCTGGGCGCGACCCTGCCCGAGGCCGAGATCACCCGCGTCGCCGCCTCGGCCGCGGCCATGCATCGCGTGGCGGAGATCCGCCGCACCCGCATCTCGGGGCGGCTCGACAACCATGAACGCCATGTGGGCGAGCATTGGGTCGTCTTCGTCGCCGGCAAGGAGATCCCGGTGCGCATCACCGCCGACCGCCAGGGCTCGACGGTCGAGATCGACGGGCGCAAGCTGCGGGTCGAAAGCGACTGGCTGCCCGGTCAGTCGCTGGCGCGGCTGTCGGTCGATGGCGCCCCCCTGGTGATGAAGGTGGACCGGCTGCCCTCGGGCTTCCGGCTGCGGGTGCGGGGCGCCGACCTCAAGACCTATGTGCGCCGTCCGCGCGCCGCCGAGCTGGCGCGGCTGATGCCCGAGAAGCTGCCGCCCGACACCTCGAAATTCCTGCTTTGCCCGATGCCGGGCCTGGTGGTCAGGATCAATGTCGAGGCCGGGGACGAGGTGCAGGAGGGCCAGGCGCTGGCCACGGTCGAGGCGATGAAGATGGAAAACATCCTGCGCGCCGAAAAGAAGGCCGTGGTGAAATCCGTGAACGCCAAGCCGGGCGAAAGCCTCAAGGTCGATGACGTGATCATCGAGTTCGAGTGACGGGAAACCGCCGGGCGCCCGCCAGCGCCCGGCACGAGGATCGGGAACCATGCCGCTTCTGGACGACTATCTCAGCCCCCATGCGCAGCAGGCGTTGATCGCCGGGCTGTTCATCGCCGCGGGCTGGTGGGTCGTCGCCTTCCAGAACCGCCGGCGCGACGCCAAGCTGCGCGCCGAGCGGGTCGGCGACGTGCAGCGCGCGCTGCTGGCCGAGATCCGCGCCCATGTCGTGGCGCTGGAAGCGCAGCGGCTGGACGAGGACGAGGCGCAGCGGCTGCTGGACAGCCTGCGCGACAGCGGCCGGGTGCCGGTGATCCCGACCCAGGCCAACGACCGGATCTTTGCCGCCATCCTCGACGAGGTGCATGTCCTTCCGGCCTCGGTCATCGACCCGGTCGTGACCTATTACCGGCAGCTTTCCGTCATGGCCGCCTTTGCCGAGGCGATCCGCAGCCAGGCCAGGAAGGACGCGGCCCGCGCGGTCGAGATGTTCGGGGATTACCTGGGACTGACCGAGGCGGCGCGCGAGACCGGGCACGAGGCGATGCGGCTGCTCATGGCCAGCATCTTCGGCGGCGAGCGGGCGGTTCAGGAATTGCTGCAACAGGAGGAACGGACGAGCGCCGGGCGCATCGCCGCCACCCTGCCCGGCGAGTTGGCGGAACTGCGCGACCGCCTCAGTAGGCGATCTTCGGACCGGAGCGGCCTTTGATGGGTTTCAGACCGACGATGATGGCCATCTCATTGGCGGTGCGGGCACGGGCCAGCCGCTCGGCCAGCGAGGCCGCGACCGGGCCCGGCTTGGGCTGGCCGGACACCGTCGCCGGGGCGGGTTCTTCCGTCGCGCGCAGCAAGGGCGTTTTGGCCATCGAGCTTCTCCTTGTCACCGGGCATCCGTGCGGCCCTGCCCCCAAGATAATGCCTGGGCGGCCGTCCCGCAACGGAATCGCTGCGATTTTCGCCATGCCGCGTCACGGCAGGCCGGCGCGGCCGATTTCCTGCAGGCGCAGCGGGAACTTGTCGATGGCCCGCGTGATCTCGCGCACCGACCAGGGCACGGGCTTGCGCTGCTTGACCTGGCCGTCCTTGTCCATCAGCACCAGCGAAAACCCCTCGGGGCGCAATTGCCGGCGCCAGATGCTTGCCGCCGCCGGCTCGGTATCGGTAACGACCACCACGTCGCGGGCGATCAGCGGCGCCGGGTCGCGCTGCAAGGCGGCCAGCTGCTCGATGAAGGCCGGATCGGCGGCGGTATCGGCAAAGATCACCACCGGCCGGGCCTGCCACCTGAACTCGGCCGGATCGGCCTCGGCGGCGGGCAGCACCGTCAATGCGCCCGCAGGCGTTTCGGGACGCGCGGGCGTCCCCGTCTCGCTGCGCGCGGCGGGCACTTCGCCGCGGACATATGGGCGATGGCCGTCGGCCTCGCCTTCGGGCCTTGGACCCATCGCCGCCACCAGCGGCACCACGACCAGCAAAATCAACCGTTTCAGTTTCATCGCCCCCTCTTCTCCTCATTCATATAAGAGCCGAGGGGCCATGGGAAAGGATGCAAGATGACCGAAAGCACGAAAGCCGCCCTCGATGAATGGCGCCGGCTCGCCAGCAAGGAGCTGAAAGGCGCCGATCCCGACAGCCTGACCTGGCACACGCTGGAGGGGATCGAGGTCAAGCCGCTTTACACCGAGGCGGACGTGAAGAGCCTGGATCACCTGGGCAGCCTGCCCGGCATCGAGCCCTTCACCCGCGGCCCGCGCGCCACCATGTATGCCGGCCGGCCCTGGACCATCCGGCAATATGCCGGCTTCTCGACGGCCGAGGAATCGAACGCCTTCTATCGCAAGGCGCTGGCCGCCGGGCAGCAGGGCGTCTCGGTCGCCTTCGACCTGGCGACGCACCGCGGCTATGACAGCGACCACCCCCGCGTCGAGGGCGACGTGGGCAAGGCCGGCGTCGCCATCGACAGCGTCGAGGACATGAAGATCCTGTTCGACGGCATCCCGCTGGACAAGGTGTCGGTCTCGATGACCATGAACGGCGCGGTGATCCCGATCCTGGCGAATTTCATCGTCACCGGCGAGGAACAGGGCCATTCCCGCGCCGTGCTGTCGGGCACGATCCAGAACGACATCCTCAAGGAGTTCATGGTCCGCAACACCTATATCTATCCGCCCGAGCCCTCGATGCGGATCATCGCGGACATCATCGAATACACCTCGAACGAGATGCCCAAGTTCAACTCGATCTCGATCTCGGGCTATCACATGCAGGAGGCGGGGGCGAACCTGGTGCAGGAGCTGGCCTATACGCTGGCCGACGGGCGCGAATACGTCCGCGCCGCGCTGAAGGCCGGCATGGACGTGGACCAGTTCGCCGGGCGGCTGTCCTTCTTCTTCGCCATCGGCATGAACTTCTTCATGGAGGCGGCCAAGCTGCGCGCCGCCCGCCTGCTGTGGACGCGGATCATGAAGGAATTCGACCCCAAGAAGCCGGGCAGCCTGATGCTGCGCACGCATTGCCAGACCTCGGGCGTCAGCCTGCAAGAGCAGGATCCCTACAACAACGTGGTCCGCACCGCCTATGAGGCGATGGCGGCGGCGCTGGGGGGCACGCAGTCGCTGCACACCAACGCGCTGGACGAGGCCATCGCGCTGCCGACCGAGTTCAGCGCCCGCATCGCCCGCAACACCCAGTTGATCCTGCAGGAGGAAACCGGCATCACCCATGTCGTCGATCCGCTGGCGGGCAGCTATTACGTCGAGAGCCTGACCGCGCAGCTGGCCGAGAAGGCCTGGGCGCTGATCGAGGAGGTCGAGGCCATGGGCGGCATGACCAAGGCCGTCGCCTCGGGCATGCCCAAGCTGCGCATCGAGGAGACGGCGGCCCGCCGCCAGGCCCAGATCGACCGCGGCGAGGAGGTGATCGTCGGCGTGAACAAGTATCGCCTGGCCAAGGAGGATCCGATCGACATCCTCGACATCGACAACATGAAGGTGCGCGACGCTCAGATCGCGCGGCTGCACAAGATGCGCGAGACGCGGGACGAGGCCAAATGCCAGGCGGCGCTGGCCGAACTGTCGCGCCGGGCGAAGGAAGGCGGCAACCTGCTGGAAGCCGCGGTCGAAGCCGCGCGGGCGCGCGCTTCTGTGGGAGAGATCAGCATGGCGATGGAAAAGGAATTCGGCCGCCACCGCGCCGAGGTCAAGACCCTGGCCGGCGTCTATGGCGCCGCCTATGAGGGCGACGACGGTTTCGCGCAGATCCAGCGCGACGTCGAGGCCTTCGCCGAGGAGGAAGGTCGCCGCCCGCGCATGCTGGTGGTCAAGATGGGCCAGGACGGCCACGACCGCGGCGCCAAGGTGATCGCCACCGCCTTCGCCGACATCGGCTTCGACGTCGACGTGGGGCCGCTGTTCCAGACCCCCGAGGAAGCGGCGCAGGACGCCATCGACAACGACGTGCATGTGGTGGGGATTTCCTCGCAGGCGGCGGGCCACAAGACCCTGGCGCCCAAGCTGATCGCGGCGCTGAAGGAGCAGGGCGCGGGCGACATCATCGTGATCTGCGGCGGCGTGATCCCGCAGCAGGATTACGATTTCCTGAAGAAGGCCGGCGTGAAGGCGATCTTCGGGCCGGGGACCAACATCCCCGCGGCGGCGCGCGACATCCTGGGCCTGATCCGCGCGGCGCGGGCGGCATGACAAGCCTGCGGCCGGGGCGCCCGGCGTCGCGGCCGCAGGAGTATTTGGGGAACGAAGAAGCGCGCGGCCCTTGCCCGATGGGCGGCGCGGGGAGGGAGGCCCGGCAATGATGCTGCGTCCTGTTGCCGAGGGGGACATTCCGGCGATCCTGGCGTTCTGGAACCCGCTGATCCGCGAGACCACGATCACCTTTTCCAGCGAGGAGAGGACGGCAGAGGGGCTGGCGCGGATGATCGCCGGCCGCCGGGCCGCCGGGCGGGCGTTCCTGGTCGCCGAAGAGGCGGGCGCGGTGCTGGGGCTGGCGAGCTATGACCAGTTTCGCGCCGGCAACGGCTATGCCCATTGCATGGAGCATACCGTGATCCTGTCCCCCGCCGCGCGCGGGCGCGGGGTCGGCCGGGCGCTGATGGCGGCACTGGAGGATCACGCCCGCGCCGGGGGCGCGCATGGCATGATCGCCGCCGTCTCGGCCGAGAACGGCGCCGGTCTCGCCTTTCACCGCGCCATCGGCTATCGCCAGGTCGGGCTGGTGCCGCAGGCGGGGCGCAAGTTCGGCCGTTGGCTGGACCTGGTGCTGCTGCAAAAGATGCTCTGACCCGGCTTGCCTGCCGCCGGGCGCTATGGAAAACTCGTGCCCGGCAGCGCGGGGACAGGATGGACGACGGCAGGGGCAGGCAGATCACCGGCATCGCAGGCAACGGAAAAATCGGCCGCAAAGACATTTTCTTGAGACGCGGGGCGCCCCGAGGGGCCGTGGCCTGCTTGCCGCCCGATGCGGTCCCGCTGCGCGCTCGCGCGCCGCTTGAACCCCGGCGGGCGGCATTCGGCGGGCCGCGGCCTGTGGGCCTGGGCCATGGCCTGCTTCCCCTCGCCCCTATCGGTGCATCATGGCCAGGATAGGCGCGCCGCCCGAGACGCATTACACCCTGCCGCCGGATTTCGCCGCAGCCCTGGGGCAATGCGTGGCGAATTTCGGCTGGCTCGAGGAGATCATCAAGCGCACCATCTATGCGCTGGACCGCGCGCGGCTGGCCGACGACCTGACCGAGGAAGAGCTGCAAAGCTGGCTGACCCGCATGGTCTCGATCGCCGACGATTCCATGGGCACGCTGATCGAGCAGCTCGACGCCGCCATGCGCCGCTATCCCGGCCTGCGCGACCGCAACCGCATCACCGACCGGCTGGCCGAGATCCGCCTGCAGCGCAACCTGCTGTGCCATGCCTCGTGGCGGCCGACCGAGGACAAGGCGCGCTGGCACCCCGCCTTCGTCAACACCAAGGGCGAGGTGCAGCGCCAGCCCCTGGGCATCGCCGACCTGGAGGTCATCCGCGCCGACACGGTCGAGATCGGCACCCGCGTGCTGCGGGTGATGCGGGCGACCGGCGTGCGGGGCTATTGGGCGGGCGACGACGAGGCCTGAGCCGCGGCCGGCAGCCATGCGCGTTGCAACGTGCCGCGCCATCCGCTAACACCGCATCGTCCATAGATAAGAGTTTCATATGTCCGCCCAGAACCAGGGGCAAAACGCCTCTCCGCTTCGTCTCGGCATCGCTGGCCTCGGGACGGTCGGCACCGGCACCGTCAAGATCATCCAGAAACACGCCGCCCTGCTGGCCCTGCGCGCCGGCCGGCCGATCACCGTCACCGCCGTCTGCGCCCGCGACCGGCGCAAGAACCGCGACCTGGACCTGTCCGGCTATGGCTGGGAAGAGGACGCCCGTGCGCTCGCGCTGCGCGAGGACGTGGATGTCTTCGTCGAGCTGATCGGCGGCGACGAGGGCATCGCCCGCGAGGCGGTGACGGCCGCGCTGCGCGCCGGCAAGGACGTGGTGACGGCCAACAAGGCGCTGCTGGCGATCCACGGCCAGGAGCTGGCGGAACTGGCCGAGGCCAATGGCCGGGTGATCCGTTTCGAGGCCGCGGTGGCGGGCGGCATCCCGGTGATCAAGGCGATGACCGAATCGCTTTCCGGCAACGAGATCCGCCGCGTCATGGGCGTCATGAACGGCACCTGCAACTATATCCTGACCCGGATGGAAAGCGCCGGCCTGCCCTATGAGGAGGTCTTCGAGGAGGCGCGGCAGCTGGGCTATCTGGAGGCCGATCCGACGCTGGACGTCGGCGGCATCGACGCCAGCCACAAGCTGGCAATCCTGTCGGCGATCGCCTTCGGCACCCGGCCCAGCTTCGACGCGGTCGAGATCGAGGGCATCGAGCGGGTCAGCATCGACGACATCCGCCGCGCCGCCGACATGGGCTATCGCATCAAGCTTCTGGGCGTGGCGCAGATGACCGGGCGCGGGCTGGAACAGCGCATGTCGCCCTGCCTGGTGCCCGCCGACAGCCCGCTGGGGCAGTTGCAGGGCGGCACCAACATGGTGGTGATCGAGGGCGATGCGGTCGGCCAGATCGTGCTGCGCGGCGCCGGGGCCGGCGAGGGCCCGACCGCCAGCGCGGTGATGTCCGACGTGGTCGAGATCGCGCGCGGCGTGCGCATGCCGAGCTTCGGCCAGCCGGCGGCGACGCTGGCCCGCCCGCAGCCGGCGCGCACGGCGGTGCCGGCGGCCTATTACATCCGCCTGCAACTGACCGACAAGCCGGGGGCGCTGGCCAAGGTGGCGACGGTCCTGGGCGATGCGGGCATCTCGATCGACCGCATGCGGCAATACGGCCATTCCCGCACCGAAGGGGTGGCGCCGGTGCTGATCGTCACCCACAAGACCACGCCCGAGGCCATCGACCATGCCATCGAGGCCCTGCCCCGCACCGGCGTCATCGCCGGCGAGCCGGTCGAGCTGCGGATCGAAGAGGTCTAAGGCCGCCAACTGGCTGCATGGCGACAGGAGCGGTGGAAGCATCGAAGCCGGAGCGCGGTGGCCTTTGCGGCCGGGATTTCCCCTGCCGCCCGCAACGGGCCGGTGATCGCAGGACCACCGCCCCGACGCGCAAGAGGTGAAGACGGCGAAAGGTTCGCCACCAGCGGCCGTCCCCTGGCGATCAATCCCTTAGGGGGCGGGGCTTGCCCTGCGCGTGGCTGCGAAATGCAGTCAGTCGTCGGAACCCCGCCAAGGACGCATCAAGCATCGCCCCCCGCCGGGATCGAAAACCTCGGCCAGGGCGGCGCCGGATCGGATCGCCGGACCATCCCGGCCCATCGGATCGGCCGCGCCGGGGCGGGATCAGGCCCGCCCCGCCATGATAAATCCGGGCCGGCCGCTTCGCCGGGAGGACCGGTGGTCGGAAACCGGCCCAAGCCCTTGCGAAGCGGCCAGCGGGCCGAGGCTTATTCGTCCCCTTCGCCCAGCCTTTCCAGGTCGATGCGCAGCAGCGAATCCAGCGCGCCCTCGCGATAGTCCGGGTGGTCCTTGTCATGCGGGGCCTTGACCGTCACGAACAGGGTCCGGCCGTCCTCGCTGACCTCCAGGCTGTTGGGATGGCTGGGCAGCGGGATGCGCTGCTTGACCGCATAGTCCTGCGCATCGATCACTGCCAGGCCGCCGGTGCCGGCCTTGTTCTCGCGCTCGACCCCGCGCCAGGTGGCGTAGATCTCGGACCGCGCCGGGTTATAGGCCACGTCCAGCATGCCGGAGCCGACCGGAACCTGCTTGGCCACCTTGGCCCCGGCGATGTCGAAGACGTAAAGCGCGCCCTGGTTGGCATCGGCCGCAAACAGGCGCTGGCCCTCGGCGTCGATCGCCAGGTTCACGAGGAAATGCTGCGAGGCCTCGGCCCCTTCCTCGGTGGTGTCGCCGGTCGAGATCGCGCCGACCCGCGCGCCGGCCGCGTCGATCACCGCGATCTCCTCGATGCCGCCGCCGCCGGCGTAGAAGCGCCCGGCAGCCGCGTCATAGGCGGCGCCGGCGGTCCAGAGCCCGCCCTCGATCCGGTGCAAGAGTTCCCCCGCCTTGGTGTCCACGATCCAGGTCACGCCCTTCTGGCCGGGGCTGGTGACGAAGGCGAGGCCCTTTTCCTCGTCCAGCGCGATCATGCGGGTATGCTCGAAGCCCTCGCCCTCGGGCTGGCCAAGCTGGATGGTGTCGAGGATCTGCCCGCCCTTCGCGTCGATCACGGTCAGCGAGCCGTCCAGCGTATTGCCGGCGTAAAGCCGCCCCGCGCTGCGGTCCAGCGCCAGCGCGAAGGGCCGGCGCGGCAGCTGGATCTGCCGGATCGGGTGCAGGTCCGCGGCGTCCAGCACATGGATGAAGCCCGGCGTGCCCTTGTCGAAGCTGGGCACCGAGGCGACGAAGACCAGCCCGGCCTCGGCCCAATGCACGGCCTCGTAGGCGCCGGGGATGGAATCGGTGCGGATCACGGCGGGGGCGAACTGGGCCATGCTCATGGCTTCGGGCTCGGCGGGCGCGTCCTGCGCGGCGGCGGGCATGGCCAGCGCCAGCGCCATCAGCGCAGGCAGCGCCATGCGCCATGCGGTCCGGGTCTTGGGGGTCATCGTCATTCTCCTGTTCGGGGCCGCAAGGGCGGCGGTTCGGGGAAAGGCTGGCGGTCCGGCAGGACGGCTGGCGGGAAGATCAAGGGCTGGCCAGCGCCTCGACGGGGCTTAGCCTGGCGGCGCGGATGGCGGGGACCAGGCCGAAGGCGGCGCCCATGGCGGTGGCGCCGGCCAGCGCGCCAAGCGCCACGGTGACGGAAAACACCACCGGCATGCCGAAACCCGAGGCGGCGACCGCGCCGATCCCGCCCGCCAGCGCCAGCCCGGCCAGGCCGCCAAGCGCCGACAGCACCGTGGCCTCGGTCAGGAACTGCACCAGGATGTCGCGCATCGAGGCGCCGGTGGCGGCGCGGATGCCGATCTCGCGCGTGCGTTCGCGCACGGTGATGAACATGATGTTCATCACCCCGATGCCGCCGACGAAGATCGAGATCGCCGCGATGGCGCCCAGCAGCAGGTTCTGCGAGGCGCGCTCGGCCTCGGCGGCGGCAAAGGCCCCGGCCGCATCGGCCAGCCAGAAATCCTCGGCCCCGTGGCGCTGGGTCATCACCCGGCGCAGCAGCGCGTTGGTTTCCTCAAGCCGCGCCATGTCCTGCAATGCGACCACGATCACCGACAGCTCGCCCGGCCCGTAGACCCGGCTTTCCAGGCTGGCAAGCGGCATGGCCACCACCTTGTCGCGGTCGCTGCCGTTCTGGCTCAGCCCCTTGGCCTCCAGCACGCCGCCGACCAGAAAGGGCGACATGTTGACCATGACGAACTCGCCCGTCGGATCGCGGGTGTCGGGAAACAGCGTCCGCGCCACGGTCGCGCCCAGAAGCAGCACCGGGCTGCCGCCGCGCTCGTCCGCTTCGGAAAAGAAGCTGCCGCGCACCACGTCCCAGCCATGCACGCCGCGGAAATCGCGGTCCGTGCCCAGGATGTCACTGTCGATGGACAGCCCGCCCGCGGCGACCCTCGCCTGTTCCCACCGCCCCGGCATCACGCCCGCGACATTGGGCAGGCCCTTCAGCGCCATCGCATCCTGAAGCGTCAGCGGCCGGCGCGGCATGCGCGTGTCCTGGTCCGAGCCGACCACGACCCAGTTGGTGCCGATGGCCGAGGCGCGGCGGATGAACTCCTCCTGCGCGCCGCGGCCGATGGCCAGCATGGCGACGACCGAGGCCACGCCGATGACGATGCCCGACAGCGTCAGCGTGGTGCGCACCGGGCTGGCGGCGATGGCGGCAAAGGCCGCGCGGGCGGCCTCGCGCAGGGTAGAGAGAAGCGCCGGGCGGCTGTGGACCGGCGGCGGCAGCGCCGGGGCGGGCTCGGCCGGCGGGGCAAAGCCGCTGTCGCCGGCGATCCGCCCCTCGGCCACGCGGATCACCCGACCGGCGCGGGCGGCGATGTCGGCGTCATGGGTGATCAGGATCACCGTATGGCCCTTGGCGGCAAGATCCGAGAGCAGCCGCATGACCTGCCGGCCGCTTTCGGCGTCGAGCGCGCCGGTCGGCTCGTCCGCTAGGATCACCGCGCCGCCGTTCATCAGCGCCCGCGCGATGGACACGCGCTGCTGCTGGCCGCCCGACATCTGCGCGGGACGCGCCCCCATCCGGTGCCCCAGCCCCAAGCTGCCGAGCAGCGCCGCCGCCCGCGCCCGCCGCGTCTCGCGCGCGGCCCCGGCATGGCTGGCGGGCAGCGCGACATTCTCCAGCGCCGTCAGCGTCGGGATCAGGTTGTATTGCTGGAAGACGAAGCCGAAGAGGCGATTGCGCAGCCCCGCCTGCGCGTCGCGCGACAGCCGCGCCACGTCCTGCCCGGCCAGGTGATAGCTGCCCGCCGTCGGCCGGTCCAAGAGGCCGAGGATGTTCATCAGCGTCGACTTGCCGGACCCCGAGGTGCCGACGATGGCCACGAACTCGCCCGCGCGGATGTCGAGGTCGATGCCGCGCAGCACATGGGCGCGCGCCGCACCCTCGCCGAAGACCCGGTGCAACCCGCGGATGCGGATCAGCGGGGGGTCATCCGCCGGGGCGGTCACGGTGCGATCCTCAGCAAAGGCTCGCCCTCGGTGCGGCGGGTGCCGGTGATCACCAGCTCGCCTTCCTCCAGCCCCGAGGTGATCTCGACATGGGAGCGGGTGCGCATTCCGGTCCGGGGGCGGCGGGTTTCCGGCGTGCCGGCGCGGTTCAGAACGCGCACGGCCCCGTCCTCGTCCAGCGCCGAGACCGGGATGGCCAGCACGTCCGCCGCGCTTTCGGTGACGAAGAAGACCTGCGCGGTCATGCCCGAAAGCAGCGCGCCGCCCGGATTGGCGATGTCGAACAGCGCCACATAGGTGACGACGGAATTGGCCTCCTCGCCCTCCTTGACCGGCGGCGCGGGCAGCACCTGGCGCAGGGTGGCGCGATGCTTGCGGTCGGGAAAGCCGAGCGTGGTGAACCAGACCGGCATGCCGGGGCGCAGCTGCACCACATCCGCCTCGGAGACGTCGCTGCGCACCGTCATGGTGGCCAGGTCGGCGATGCGCAGGATCAGCGGCGTGTCGTAATTGGCGTTCAGGGTCTGCCCCTCGCGTGCCAGCGCCGCGACCACGGTGCCGGCCATGGGCGAGGTAATGCGCGAGCGGGCCAGCGTCGCCTCCTCGGCCCGCAACCCGGCGCGGCTGCGGCGGATGGTGGCGTCCAGCGCCTCGATCCGGGCGCGCAGCACGTCGCGGTCGCGCTCGGCCTCTTCCAGCGTCACCCGGCTGCTGCTGCGCCCGGCCAGCGAGGAATGCCGCCCGGCCTGGCGCTCGGCAAAGCCCAGCTGCGCCTGCAATTCGCTGCGCTCGGCGGCCAGGCGGGCCAGTTCGGCCTGCAAGCCCTCGACCTGCGCCGCCTGCACCTCGGCGTCGATCTCGGCCAAGAGCTGCCCGGCCTCGACCCGGTCGCCGGCCGCGACATGCAGCCGGCGCAACTGCCCCGAGACCTGCGCGCCGACATCGACATGGGCATGCGGCTCGATCCGGCCCGAGGCGGTCACGGCGTTTTCCAGGTCGCGGCGCATGACCGGCGCGGTGTCATAGGCGACGGCGGGCGGTCCACCGCGCAGATGCCAAAGCCCCGCGCCGGCTAGGGCGGCCAGCGCCAGCACGGCCAGCAGGGCGCGGCGGCCGCGGCGGGCGGGTGCTTGCGCGGGCAGGGGCGGCGGCAGGTCAGTCTCGGACTGTAGAAGCGCGTTCATGCACAGGGTCCATTGGGTGCCCGAAAACAGGAAGATCCGACCTGGCCGGATCGCGTCGGAAGTGATGAGGAACGCCTGCAACCTTCGCCGCAGGCGGCGCGGCGATCTGGCTTTGCGAGGGTCCGATGGCGACGGTCGGGGGACCGGCGGCCCTGCACATGGCGTCCCTGCTGTTTAGGACCGCCCCGGCTCAAGCGCAACAGGCCAAGGCGGGCGCGCATCGGCCGGGGAAAGCCCGGCCGACGGCTTGCGGCACGCCTCAGAACCGGCCGCGCAGGGTCAGCGTGGCATTCCGGGGCTCGCCATACCAATTGCCGCCGCCGGGGGTGCCGATGGTGGCGTAATAGGTCTTGTCGAAGACGTTGTTCACGTTCAGCGCCAGCGCCCATTGCTCGTCGATCCGGTATTGCACATGCGCGTCCCAGACCGAATAGCCGCCCTGCCTGATCTCGAACTCGGGCTGGGTCCAGTTGCCGTCGGGGCCGCGCAACCAATAGGTGCCGCTGTTCGCGTGCCGGCTTTTCACCGTCACCCCGCCGCCGAAGGTCCATTTCGACCAGTCGCCCGGCAGGTTGTAGTCGGTCCACAGCTTGAACATGTGGCGGGGGGTCAGGGCGCTGAAGACGGCGTTCTCCCTCGTGTTCTTGTTATGGTTGTAGGTATAGCCGGCAAAGACCTGCCAGCCCGGCGCGACCTCGCCCGAAACCTCCAGGTCGATGCCCTGGCTGACGATCTCGCCCAACGGCAGGTAATAGGTGCCGAGCTCGTCCTCATAGCGCGGATCCTCTACCTTTTCGCCCTGGCGCTCGATGCGATAGAGCGCAGCGGCAAGGTTCAGCGCACCCCCCATGATGGCACCCTTGGCGCCCAGTTCGTAGTTGCGGCCGGTGATCGGGTCCAGTTGGGTCGGGTTATCGGGCGGACCGGCAAAAGTGTTGCCCTGCGGCTTGTAGATCTCGGTCAGGCTGGCATAGGCGGTCCAGTCCGGCGTCAGGTCATAGGTGACGGCGGCATAGGGCGTGAAGATGCCGTTTTCGCTCCAGCGCCAGCTGGTGTCGCGATAGGTGACGTTTCCGTCCTCGTCATACTCCTCCATAGTCTCGGAATGCCTGTAGTTGCCGTAACGGCCGCCGACGATGACATGCATCCTGTCGGTCGCCTGCATGTCCAGCCGGGCATAGATGCCTTGCTGCTTGCCGCCCCATGCCGGCCAACCGGATCCGGCCCTGCCCCGCACCGGCGCGGGCAGGTCCAGACCAGGGAAGTCGTCCAGACGGATTTCGCCCTCGGGGAACGCCGTGTCGATGCGGTTGCGCAACTGCTTGCCGTAGCTGCGCCGCCAGTCGGCGCCCATGGTCAGCTTGTATTCCCGGCCCCAGGCATCGAAGCGACCCGAAAGGCTCAGGTCCACCCCGTCCGAGTGGTTGCCGTCGTCTTCGGAAAAGGCGCTCGGCGTGCCGAAAGAACCCGTCACCGGATCGATCGGACCGCCGAGACTGAGGTTGAGGTAATCGAAATCAAAGCGTTGCCGCGCGGCGCTGAGCTTGAGCGTCCAGTCCGAATCGAACCGATGCTCGACCGAGGCGAAAAGCTCGCGGATGGTCTGCTCGCGCTTGGCCCAGTCCACCGTCAGCGCCACGTCGCGCGGCAGGCCAAGCTGGCTGCCGTCGGTATAGGTCGGCAGGCCCCTCTGCCACATGGTGCCGTCCTGGCGCTGGTAGCTGATCCCGGCGCTGATCGTGGTCGAGGGCGTCAGGTCGTATTCCAGGATGCCGTAGAGAACCTGCTTTTCCTCATCCGCCGGCTTGTAGAAATAGTCGCGGTCTTGCCAGACGCCGACCAGCCGGCCGCGCAACCGGCCGTCGAACCCCAGCGGGCCGCCGATATCGGCCTCAAGCCGGCGGTTGTTCCAGCTGCCATAGGCCAGCGTCACCGCCGAGCGCAGTTCATCCGTCGGGCGCTTGCGCGCCAGGTTGATGGTGCCGCCCGGCTCGCCCGCGGCGGAAAACAGCCCCTCGGCCCCGCGCAACACTTCCAGCCGGTCATAGATCGCCAGGTCGAAATCCGGCCGGAATGTGGAATCATACGAGGTGCCCAGCCCGTCGATCTGGTAATTGTTGATGACGAAGCCGCGCGAATGGAACTCGGGGTTGCCCATGCCGTCGGTGATGGCGACGATGCCCGGCGTCTTGGCCATGGCGTCGGACATCATGGTCAGGCCCTGGTCCTCGATCGCCTGGCTGGTCAGGACCGTGACCGATTGCGGCACCTCCTTCAGCGACTCGGCGCCGCGGGCGATGCTGGCGGACGGCGTGGCATAGGAGCCGCTGCCCTCGGTCGTGGCGCTGCCGCCGCGCAGGGTGACGGTATCCAGGACCACCGCGCCATCGCCCGCCCCCGCCGGCACCGCGGCGCCGGGCCGGACCAGGACATAGCTTCGCGGGCCCGCCTGCTGCAGCTGGTAGCCGCTGCCGGACAGCAGGACGGAAAAGCCCTGCTCGACCGTGTAGCTGCCGCGAATGCCGGCGCTATGCAGCCCCGACAGCGCCGAGGGTTCATAGACCAGCTGCACGCCCGAGGCGGCCGCATAGCGCGCCAGCACGTCGCTGAGCCGGCCGGGGCCGATGGCATAGTCGCGCGCCTGCGCAAAGGCGGGGGCGGTGATCGTGGCACCCAGGGCGGTGCCGACCAGAAGCGCCCGCACCGCGCCGCGAGGGGCCGATAGCCCGGTCGAAAGCGCGAGGGCGCGGGCAACCGCCACCGGCGCGCAGGTAAGATAAGTCATGCTGCTTCGTCCTGTCTGGAATGGATGAAGGGCAGCGGGCTGATACCTGCTTGGCTGGCTCCCTTTCCCCATTCACCGGACGAGATCCGAAAAGTGATCACCCTGGCGGCAAAAAATTTTCCGCGCCGGGCCTTTCAGGCGCGCGGCGCGACCACCACCCACCAGGGCGTGCGGCGCTGGATGCGCACCGGCAGGGTCTGCGCCAGCAGGTCGAGGCCGCGATCCGTATCGGCCAGCGAGATCGCCCCCGAGACCCGTATCCCCGCCACGGAGGGATCGCAGCGCAGCACGCCATGGCGATAGCGCGCCATCTCGGCGATCACCTCGCCCAGCCGCATGTCCTGCGCCAGCAGCATGCCCTGTTCCCAGATCGCCGCGCTGTCATCCACCGCCGCCGGCCGCCTGACGCCGCCGCGGCCGAAATCCGCCTGCTCGCCCTGGCGCAGGACATGGGGCGGGGCATCCAGCGGCCGGATCTCGACGGCATGGCGAAAGACCGAGACCCGCGCCAGGTCGTTTTCCAGATGCCGCACGCTGAAGCGGGTTCCCAGCGCCCGGATCTCGCCAAAGGCCGTGGCGACCAGCAGCGGGCGCGGCGCCGGCGCGGGATCGGCATGGGTCGTGACCAGGATCTCGCCGCTGTGCAGGTGGATGCGCCGCTCGGCGGCGGTAAAGGCGATGTCCGCCGCGCTGTCGGTGTTCAGCACCAGTTCCGAGGCGTCGGGCAGGTCCAGCGCCTTGCGCTCGCCCACCGCCGTGGCCACGTCGGCGCGCCATTTCCGCCAGGGCTGCTGCCAGACCAAGGCCCCGGCCGGCGGGACGAGCAGCAGGCCGCCCAGCAGGCCGAGCGCCCGGCGCCGGTCGGGCTGCGGTTCGATGGTGCGCAGGACATCCTGGCCCAGCCCGCGCGGCAGCCGGTCGAAGGTCTGGAACACCGCCTGCGCCCGCGCCCAGGCCGCGACATGCTGCGGGCCCTGGGCCAGCCAGCGGTCGAAGGCGGCGCGGTCGACCTCGCCGGGGGCGCCGTAGCGCATGGCCATGGCCCAGTCGGCGGCTTCCTCCAGCAAGGCGTCCCCGCAAGGCTGCGCCATGTCAGGCCGCCTCCATGCAGGCCAGCAGCGCCTTGCGGACATGCCGCCTGACGGTGATGACCGGCGCCTGCACCCGCTGGGCGATCTGCTGCAGGGTCAGCCCGTCCAACTGGGCCAGTAAAAAGACCTCGCGGGTAAAGGCCGGCAGCCGCGCCAGCATGGCGTCGATCCGCATCAGGGCCTCGATGACCAGCATCTGCTCTTCGGCGGGCGGAACCGCAGGGGCGGGCAGATGGGCGATGGCCTGCTGATAGGCCCTTTCGACGCGCCGGCGCCGCCAGTGATCGGCCAGCAGGCCCTTGGCGATATGGGTCAGAAGCGCGCGGGGCCGGTCGCCCAGTTGCGAGCGGCGCGAGGCCAGCAGCCGCAGGAAGGTGTCATGGGCCAGATCCGCCGCATCGCCGCTGTCGCCCAGCTTGCCGCGCAGCCAGCCATGCAGCCAGCCGTGATGAGCGGCGTAAAGCGCATGGAATTCGCATCTGGGATTTTCGCCGATCGACACCCTGCCCCGCTGATCTGCCCGGAAAGCGTCCGGGTCCGAAATCCTTACTAGATTGCAAAGGTATTTCCATCCTGGGCTTGCCGGCGGCACCGAAAATTTGCCCGCCGCGGCCCGGTTGTCGATTTCATGTCACAACCGGCCGGCATGCGCGGCATGGCAGCGCCGGGCTGGCCCGCGCGATCCACCGCGCATCGCCGCGGCGGCGGGGCGCGATTCGGCCGCGTCCAGGGCCGGGCCTAGGGTTCGAGCAGCGCGCGCGCGGCCGCCTTGGCGGCGGGGGTGATCTCTTCGCCGGCGAGCATGCGGGCAATTTCCTCGATGCGCTGGCTGGCGGTCAGCGCGGCGACGTTCGAGGTGGTCATGCCGCCCTCGACCGATTTCGCGACCCGGAAGTGATGCCCGCCAAGCGCCGCGACCTGCGGGCTATGGGTAACGACCAGCACCTGCGCGCCCTCGGCCAGCCGCGCCAGCCGCCGGCCGACCGCATCGGCGGTGGCGCCGCCGACGCCGCGGTCGATTTCGTCGAAGATCAGCACCAGCGCGTCATTGCCGCGCGCCAGGCAGACCTTGAGCGCCAGCAGGAAGCGCGACAGCTCGCCGCCCGAGGCAATGCGGTCCAGCGGCCCGGCCGGGGCGCCCGGATTGGTGGCGACGGTGAAGGCCACGGCGTCGCGGCCCTCGGGGCCCGGCTCGGCCTCGGCAAGCCGGGTTTCGAAGACCGCGCGCTCCATCTTCAGCGGCGCGAGTTCGGCCGCCATCGCGGCATCGAGCCGCTTGGCAGCCGTGGCGCGCCGGTCGCTCAGCCCCGCCGCCGCCGCGCCATAGGCGGCGTCGGCCGCCGCCACGGCCTCGCGCAGGCGCGCCAGATCCCCCTCGCCCGCGTCGATCCGGCCCAGCCGTTCCCGCAGCGTGTCGGCCAGCCCCGCCAGGTCGTCGGCCAGCACCTCATGCTTGCGCGCAAGCGCGCGCAGCGCGAACAGCCGTTCCTCGGTCGTCTCAAGGTCGCGCGGGTCGAAATCCATCGCCTCCAGCGCCGCCTCGACGCCCGAGGCCGCCTCGCCCAGTTCGATCAGCGCCCGCTGCAGCGCGGCCGCGGGCGTCTCCAGCCGGCCCTCGGCCCGCTCGGCGGCACCGTCGAGCCAGCGCGCGGCATCCAGCATCGCGCCCTCGGCCCCTTGCGGCCCCAGCGCCTGCAAGGCCCGCGCCACGTCCTCGCGGATGCGTTCGGCGCCCTGCATGGCGCGGCGGCGGGTGTCCAGCTCCGCCTCCTCGCCCGGCTGCGGGTCGAGTTTGTCGAGTTCGGCCACGGCATGGCGCAGGAAATCCTCTTCGCCCTTCGCCGCGGCCAGCGCCGCCTCGGCCCGTTCCAGCGCCGCGCGCGCCTCGCGCCGGGCGGCCCAGGCAGCACGGACCGGCCCCAGGTCCACCCCGGCAAAGGCATCCAGCAGCAGCCGGTGGCCACGCGGGTTCAAGAGGCCGCGGTCGTCATGCTGGCCATGCAGCTCGACCAGCAGTTCCGAAAGCGTGCGCAGCACCTCGCCCGAGGCGCGGCGGTCGTTGATCCAGCCGGTCTTGCGTCCGTCCAGCGCATTCACCCGGCGGATGATCAGCTCGTCCGAGACCGGAAAGCCCGCCTCGTCCAGCAGGGTGCGGGCGGGATGGCCGGGCGGCAGGTCGAAGACCGCCGTCACCTCGCCCTGGCTTGCGCCGGCGCGCACCAGGTCGGCGCGGCCGCGCCAGCCCAGCACGAAGCCCAGGCAGTCGAGCAGGATCGACTTGCCCGCCCCCGTCTCGCCGGTCAGCACGTTGAGGCCCGGCCGGAACTCCAGTTCCAGCCGGTCGATCAGCAACATGTCGCGGATGTCGAGATGCCGCAGCATCGCCCGCTTACAGCCACTTGCCCTGGATGACCTGGCGATAGACCCGCGTCAGCCAGCTGTCGCCGCGCGCTTCGGCCTGCAGGCCGCGGCCGCGCAGTTGCGCATGGGCATCCTGATAGAAGGGCGAGGACTGGAAGTTGTGGCCCAGGATCGCGCCGGCCGTCTGCGCCTCGTCGTTCAGGCCAAGCGCCAGATAGGCCTCGACCAGGCGCATCAGCGCCTCGGGGGTATGGGAGGTGGTCTGGAACTCCTCGACCACGACGCGGAAGCGGTTGATCGCCGCGGTGTAATGGCCGCGCTTGAGGTAGTAGCGGCCGATCTCCATCTCCTTGGCGGCGAGATGGTCGAAGGCCAGGTCGAATTTCAGGATGGCCGAGCGGGCGTATTCGGTGTCGGGATATTGCTCGATCACCTCGCGCAGCGCCTGGAGCGCCTGGAAGGTCAGGCCCTGGTCGCGCCCGACCTCGTCGATCTGGTCGTAATAGCTGAGCGCCAGCAGGTATTTCGCATAGGCCGCGTCCGCATCGCCCGGATAGGTGTCGATGAAGCGCTGCGCGGCGCCCCGCGCCTCTTCGTAGTCGCGGGCGCGGTGATAGGCATAGGCCTGCATGATCAGCGCGCGCTTGGCCCATTCGGAATAGGGGTAAAGCCGCTCGACCTCGGAGAAATACTGCACCGCGTCCTTGGGCCTGCGCGAGTTCTCAAGCTCGTATTCGCCGCGCTTGTAGATCTGTTCGGCGGTAAAATTCTCGAATGATTCGGGCTTGTTCCCCGCACCGCCCGAACAGCCCGCCAGCAGGCCCAACGACAGCACAGCCGCGACCAAGGAACCCGATCTGATGCCTGTCATTCCATACCGCCCGTCAGAAATTCACGCCGCCGCATGGGCGGAAGGCCCGCGCGGCCCGGTCGTCCTAGCACAGAAAATCGGGCTGCGCAAAATGCCAAAACGGCAAAAACGGCGCAGGGCCGCCACCTTCAGGCGACGGCCAGCTGACGGGTGCGGGAAGCGAGGCGCGCAGCCGAGGCGATCACCCCGGCGCCGGGCTGGCGGCTTTCCATCGCCGGGGTCAGCGTGACCCATTCCCAGGCCTCGGGCTGGGCGAAAAGCGCGCGCAGCAGCTTGTTGGTCATGGCGTGGCCGGCGCGGTGGCCGGTATAGCGCGCCAGCAGCGGCGCCCCGGCCAGCGCAAGGTCGCCCACCGCGTCCAGCATCTTGTGGCGCACGGCCTCGTCACGGTGGCGCAGGCCGCCCGGCGACAGCACCCGGTCGCCGTCCACGACCACCGCGTTCAGGTAGGTGCCGCCAAGCGCCAGGCCGTTCTTCTGCATCTGCACCACGTCGGCCTGCCGGCAGAAGGTGCGGCTGTCCATCAGCTCATGCACGAAGCTGCCGTTGGCCATGTCGAGGCGCTTTTCCTGATGGCCGATCGCCGCGTCCACGAAGTCGATGTCGAAATGGATCTCCAGGTGGTCGGCGGGCGAGAGGCGGGCGAAAGCCTCGCCCTGCCGCACCTCGACCTCGCGCAGGATGCGGATCGCGCGCAGGGGCGCCGCCTGCTGGCGCAGCCCGGCTTCCAGGATGCCCTGCACGAAGGGGGCTGCGGAGCCGTCGAGAATCGGCACTTCCGGCCCGTTCACCTCGACCACGGCATTGTTGATGCCGGTGCCCGACAGCGCGGCCATCACATGCTCGACCGTCGAGACGGTGGCGCCGCGGCCGTTGTCCAGCAGGGTGCAAAGCTGCGAGGGCGTGACATGGTCCCAGCGCGCCGGAATCCGGGCGCGGTCCAGGTCGGTGCGCACGAAGACGATGCCATGGTCCGCCGGCGCCGGCAGGATCGCCAGCCGCACGGCCGCACCCGAATGCAGTCCGACGCCGCGGAACTGGGCTTTCTGAGCGATGGTGGTCTGCATGGTCTTGCCTGCTGATTCTTGTGAACTGAGCGTGCCACGGCAAGAAATCCGCGGCGCAAGGATCAGTTAGGCATCCCCCGCCGATTGCTCAAATAACCTTTTGTAACGGGGTGAAACAATCGGCCCCGGCTTGCGCCCCAGCCCCGGCCGGAACCGCCAATACCTTGATCCAGCAAAGAAAAAGGACCGCCGAAGCGGTCCTTCACGAAATCGTCGCCGGAATTTTGTGATCGGCTCAATTCGCCTGGCGGCGCAGGAAAGCGGGGATCTCGACATTGTCGCCGGCCCGGTCGGGGCTGGCCAGATCGTCGAAACCGGCGTCGAAACCGCCGCGGTTGCGGGCGGCGACACGCTCGTTCACGCGCTCGGCGATGGTCGAGGGCGCGGGCTTGTCGGCCTGCTCGCCATGGCCCGAGATGCGCTCCAGCATCCGGCTCAGCCCGCCCATGCGGCCCTGGGCGCGGCCCTGCTCGGCCGGCTGCGGCTGCTGCTGGGCGGCGCGGTTCTGGGCCGCGGCCTGGCGCTCGGGCGCCTTCTGGACGGCGGCGGCCAGGCGCTGCATCACCGCATCCGAAGGCGTGCCGGCCGGGGCCTGCGGCCGGGTGGGGGCAACGAAGCCGCCCGCATCGCCGTTCAGCGCGTCGCTGGGCGCGGCGGGCTGGCGCAGCTCGGGCTGGTAGGCCGGACGCGGCATGTCTTCCTCGTCATAGCGCGCGGCGGGGGCCGAGGGCTGGACGCGCGCCGCCGGGGCGGGCTCGGCCAGGGGCGCGGTGCGGCGCGGCGGAACCGGCAGCTCTTCCTCGGCCGGCTTCTGCGCCACGACGGGGTTCTGGGTCAGCGGCTCCTTCATGCCGCGGCGCGGCACCGGAACCTCGGCCGCCGAAGCGTCGATGCCGGTCGCGACGACCGAGACGCGGATCGAGCCCTCCATCGACGGGTCCAGCGTCGAGCCGACGATGATGTTCGCATCCGCATCGACCTTCTCGCGGATCTTCTCGGCCGCCTCGTCCATCTCGAAAAGCGTCAGGTCGTAGCCCCCGGTGATGTTGATCAGCACGCCCTTGGCGCCGTTCAGGCTGATCTCGTCCAGGAGCGGGTTGGCGATGGCCTTTTCGGCCGCCTGCACGGCGCGGTTCTCGCCCGAGGCCTCGCCGGTGCCCATCATCGCCTTGCCCATCTCGTCCATCACCGCGCGCACGTCGGCGAAGTCCAGGTTGATCAGGCCCGGCCGCACCATCAGGTCGGTCACGCCCTTGACGCCCTGGTAAAGCACGTCGTCGGCCATGGCGAAGGCTTCGGTGAAGGTGGTCTTTTCGTTGGCCAGCCGGAACAGGTTCTGGTTGGGGATGATGATCAGCGTGTCGACGACCTTCTGCAGCGCCTCGACGCCTTCCTCGGCCTGGCGCATGCGCTTGGTGCCCTCGAACTGGAAGGGCTTGGTCACGACGCCGACGGTCAGGATGCCCATCTCGCGCGCGGCCTGGGCGATGATCGGGGCGGCGCCGGTGCCGGTGCCGCCGCCCATGCCGGCGGTGATGAAGCACATATGCGCGCCCATCAGGTGGTCGACGATGTCCTCGATCGTCTCTTCGGCGGCCTTGGCGCCGATCGAGGGCTTGGCGCCGGCGCCTAGCCCCTCGGTCACTTTCGGGCCGATCTGGATGCGGCTTTCCGCCTTGGAGGATTGCAGCGCCTGGGCGTCGGTGTTCGCCACGACGAACTCGACCCCCTCCAGCTGCTTGTCGATCATGTTGTTGACCGCATTGCCACCCGCACCACCGACGCCGAAGACGGTAATGCGCGGCTTCAGTTCCTGGTCATCATTCAGCATCAGGTGAATCTGCCGTTCCATGTCTCGCCTGCCTTCATCTGTTGCGCCGGACATGTGCGCAGTCCGGTCGAATCCCCGTATACCGGCCAGCCTAGCCAGATTCGCGCCGAGCGTCACCCGAAAAACACACCCCGCACACCAAATATCGCGGTGGATGCTGGGGTTTTCGGCGGCATCTTGCCCATTCTGCTGCATGTGGTGGAGGCGCCGGCCCACACCACCGCATCCGGGTTCCGCGCCCCTACCAGTTGTTGCGGAACCAGCGATAGGCCCGGCGCAGGCTGCGCGCCGGATAGTGTTCGGCGGGCATGTCGAAGTCCCACCATTCGTCCTGTGGATGCGCCGTCAGCAGCGCCAATCCGATGGCCGAGGAAAAGCCCGGCGCGGTCGCATTATGCGGCAGGCCCTGGATACGCAGCGGCCGGCCGATGCGCACGTTCTGCCCCAGCATGCGCGAGGCCAGCGCATCGAGCCCCGGGATCTGGCTGCCGCCGCCGGTCAGCACGATCTGGCGCGAGGGCATATAGTCGAAGCCCGCCGCATCCAGGATCTCGCCCACCTTTTCCAGGATCTCCTCGACCCGCGGCCGCATGATGCCGATCAGGTCGGCGCGGCTGACGCTGCGGCGGTCGGTGTCCCAGTCGCCGGTCTCGCCGCCCAGCTCGATCATCTCGCGGTCGTCGCGGCCGGTGGCCTCGAGCCCGCCGTGCAAGGTCTTGAGCCGCTCGGCCACGGCATGGCTGACGCGCAGCCCCTTGGCGATGTCCTGGGTGATCAGTTCGCCGCCGAAGCGGACGGCATCGGCAAAGATCATGTGCTTCTTGATGAAGACCGAAACGCCCGTCGTGCCGCCGCCCAGGTCGATGCAGGCGGCGCCCAGCTCCTGCTCGTCCTCGACCAGCGCCGCAAGCCCCGAGGCGTATGAGGCCGAGGCCACGCCCGCCAGTTCCATGTCGCAGCGCCGGATGCAATGCACCAGGTTGCTGGCCGCATCGCCGTCGATGGTCAGCACGTGCATGTCGCAGGCCAGCCGGCCGCCCGACTGGTCGCGCGGGTCCGACAGCCCCGAGCGGCCGTCGAGGGCAAAGTTCACCGGCTGGGCGTGCAGCACCTCGCGGCCGCGGCCGAAATCGGGCACCTCGCAGGCGGCCAGGACGCGGGCCACGTCGCCCTCGCCCACCTTGCCGGCGGGCAGCACGATCTCGCCCGCCAGGCCATAGCTGGCCGGGCGCGCGCCCGAGATGCAGGCGATGACGTGGTCGACGCGCACGCCTGCCACCTTCTGCGCCGACTGGATCACGGTGCGGATGGCGCGCTCGGTCTCGGCCATGGTCTCGATCTCGCCATAGCGCATCCCGCGCGAGCGGGTGGTGGCGGTGCCGATGACGCGGAAATTCGACTGGCCGGCCATGGGGCCGACGCCGTCCGTCTCGCGGAACTGGCTCGGGCCGTCGAATTGCAGCACCAGGCAGGCGATCTTCGAGGTTCCGATGTCCAGAACCGCGATGACGCCGCGCTGCATGGCCTGGCGGCGCATGTTCCGCATGGCCCGCTGGCCCTGATACAGATCCTTCATCTCACCTGCCTCCTTGCGCTGTCAGCCGCTTTTCTTCGCGGTCTTCGCCGCCTTGCCGGCCGTTGCCTCGGGCGGCAGCGGCAACCCGTCGGGGCCCAGTTCCGGCTGGCCGCGGGCACGGCGGATGGCGTTCTGCGCCTCCATCCCCAGCCGCACCACCGGGCGCGCCTCCTGCCGCAGGTCGACGACCGAAAGGTCGCGGTCCAGCATGTGCAGCGCGCGGTCCAGCGCGATGGCGCGCTCCAGCGCCTGAAGCGCCTTTTCCTCGGGCAGCTTGATGCGCTGGCCGCGATCCAGCACCACGTCCCAGCGCCGCTCGCCCATGCGCTCCAGCCCGCGCAGCCGCGGCAGGATCGGCCCGGCGGCGTCGATCAGCGCCAGCGCCTCGGCCGCGGCGCGGTCGGCGCCCTCGCCGGCGATGATCGGCAGGTCGCCGCGCACCTCGCGCCCCGTGACCGAGGCGACGCGGTGCCCGGTCTTGTCCAGCAGCTCGATGCCGCGGGCATGGCGCCACAGCAGCGCCGGCACCCGTTCCGTGACCACGGCCGACAGCATCCCGCCCGGCTTGATGCGCAGGTCCACCGCCTCGACCGCATCGAGCTTCAGCACCCGCTCGCGCAGCTTTTCCAGGTCGATGTCGAAGCTCGAGGCCGGCAGGTCCACCGGCAGCATGGCGCGCAGCCCCTTGTCCACCGCGGGCGAGGCGCCCTCGATGGTCATCATCCTGACCATGAACTCGTCGCGGTGCTGGATGCGGTCCACGATGGCGTCGATGCCGCCGGTCAGGTTGGCCCGGCGCGTGTCGTCCGACAGCCAGATCCCCGCCACCAGCGCCGCCAGAAAGGCGGGCAGGCCGACATGCACCAGCCGCCGCACCAGCGGCCGCAGCATCATCCGGTTCAGCCGGTAGGCCAGGCGCGAGGGCGCCGGATCCTTGCGCGGCGTGCGCGGCGCCGCCGGGGCGGGGCGCGCGGGCGCAGGGCGCACCGGCGCCGGCCGACCACCCGGCCCCTGGCCGCGGTGGAAGGGGTTCAGGCCCTGCATAGCGCCTCCTCGACGATCCAGCGGCAGAGCGCGGGAAAGTCCATGCCGGCATGGGCCGCCTGCTCGGGGGCAAGCGAGGTGGGGGTCATGCCGGGCTGGGTGTTCACCTCGAGGATGATCAGCCCGCCCAGCCCGCGGCTTTCGTCCCAGCGGAAATCGGTACGGGTCAGCCCGCGGCAGCCCAGGGCCTGGTGCGCGCGCACGGCCTGGTCGCGGCAGGCGGCGGCGATTTCCGGCGGGATCTCGGCGGGGATGACATGGCGCGAGCCGCCGGGCTTGTATTTAGCATCGTAGTCGTACCAGCCCTCGGTCACGATCTCGGTCACGCCAAGCGCGCGATCGCCCAGCACGGCCACGGTCAGCTCGCGCCCCGGCGCATAGGTTTCCACCATGACCCGCGCGGGCATCCGGTCGGAAAGCTGCGGCGGGCCGTTCGCGGCCTCATGCACGATATAGACCCCGACCGAAGAGCCCTCGTCGTTCGGCTTGACCACATAGGGCGGCGCCATGACGTGGCGGGCGCGCACCTCGGCGGCATCGGCGATCAGGCTGTCCAGCACCGGCAGGCCGGCAAGGCGCAGCACGTCCTTGGCGCGGGTCTTGTCCATGGCCAGGGCCGAGGCCAGCACGCCGGAATGGGTATAGCGCCAGCCCAGCCATTCCAGCAGGCCCTGCACGCAGCCGTCCTCGCCCCAGCGGCCATGCAGCGCGTTGAAGACCACGTCCGGCGCGTGTTCGGCCAGACGCGCGGGCAGATCCCTGCCCGCGTCCAATTCGACGACTTCATAGCCCGCCTGCCGCAGCGCAACCGCGCATTCACGCCCCGACGAGAGCGAAACCTCGCGCTCGGCCGAGGGTCCGCCCATCAGGACTACGACTTTCGGGGCCGACCTGCTCGACCTGCCCGCCAATGTTCTGCCTCATGCTCCCCGGTTGATCCGGGTATTTGTCGGGTCAGGATAGCCGCTTGGGCGGAATCGCAAAAGTCCCTTTTCGCGTCTCGCGCGATATTTCCGGCAATGACGGCGGGTTACGGCCGGTTCCTAGGGCTGGCCTACGCGGATGACTTCCCATTGCAGCTCGTGCCCGCTGGTTTCGCGCACCTTCTGCCGGACCAGTTCGCCCAGGGCCTCCAGCTCGGCGGCGGTGGCGCCGTCGGCGTTCAGCAGGAAGTTCGGGTGCTTTTCCGACATCTGCGCCCCGCCCAGGCGGTGGCCGCGCAGGCCGGCGGCGTCGATCAGCGACCAGGCCTTCAGCTCGTGGCTGTCATCCGCCCGCCCGGTCGAGGAAAACCCGGCCGGGTTGCGAAAGGTCGAGCCGGCGCTGCGTTCGCGCGTGGGCTGGCTCGCATCGCGGCGCGCCAGCTGTTCCTCCATCCGCGCGGCCAGTCCCGCGGGGTCGCCCGGCTCGGCGCGAAAGCGGGCCTCGGTCACGACCCAGCCCTCGGGGATCTCGGAATGGCGATAGCCGAGGCGCAGGTCGGCGGCCGCGATCTCGTGCAGGCTGCCGTCGCGGGCCACGGCGCGGACCGAGACCAGGTGGTCGGCGACATAGCTGCCATAGCAGCCCGCGTTCATCCGCACCGCGCCGCCGATGCTGCCGGGGATGGTGCGCAGGAAGGTCAGGTCCAGCCCCGCCTCGGCCGCGCGGCGCGCGACATGGGCGTCCAGCGCCGCCGCACCCGCGGTGACGATGCCGCCCTCGCAGGAAATGCCGTTGAAGCCGCGCCCCAGCCGGATCACCACGCCGCGAATGCCGCCGTCGCGCACGATCAGGTTCGAACCGACGCCCATGGCAAAGACCGGCAGCGAAGGGTCGAGGCCGCGCAGGAATTCGGCCAGATCCGCTTCGTCCGCGGGCTGGAACAGCCAGTCGGCCGGCCCGCCGACGCGCAGCCAGGTCAGGTCGGCAAGGGCCCGGTTCGGGGTCAGGGCGCCGCGGGGCGTGGGAGGCGTCTGGGTCATGGCGCGGTGGTTAATCAGCGTTGCGCGCGCCGTCAATCCGGCCCGCATGCCGCAGCCGCTTTCCGGCGCGTCTCGCCAGGGTTCCGGCTGCGGCCTGCCGAGACGCGCCGCGCATCTAGCGCAGCCCGTCCACCGGGGCCGGAGGCACGGGCTGGGTCACAAGATGGCTCTTGCGCTTTTCGTAGAAGGCATTCCCACCGGCCACCAGGACATAGTGCATGTTGTCATAGGAAAAGCGGTGATCCTTCTGGTGGAAGAACATGGCGTTGCCGATCCCCGGCTGCCTTTCGCCGCGCAGGACCGCGATCGCGGCCTCGCGCACCGCCGGCAGGGATTTCGAATCCATTCGCCGGGTCAGGACGCCCGGCGCGAACTGGCCCTTTTGCCCGACCACGCCGCAAACCGTGTTGGGATAGCCCTGCGCCCTGACGCGGTTCATGACCACGTTGCCGACGGCGATCATGCCGTCGCGGCTGGAACGGTTCGCTTCGAAATAGATCGCCCGCTCCATGCATTCCAGTTCGCTCATGCCGCCGCGGCCGCAGCCGGCAAGCCCGGCCAGGGCAAGCGCCAGCATCGCGCCCAGCCCTGCCCGGACCCGCATCCTGCTTTCCGTCATCTCGTCCCCCTTTTTCATCCCGTTTCCTGTCATTCCAGCGCGCTGAGGACCACCGCCAGCGCGGCGAAGCAGCCCAGGCCGACGATGTCCCAGGGCTGCGAGAACGGCGCGCGAAGGACCGGCGGCGCCCGCAGGCGGTCGTGAACCCAGCGCAGCAGCGCGCCTGCGGCCAGGCCCCCCGCCGCGATCAGCAGCAAGAGCGACAGCAGCGCGCCGATGATCCCGGCCAGATAGCCGCCGGTCTTGCCGTCGCCGATCAGATAGCAAAGCCAGGCCGCGCCGAGCAGCAGGGCCAGTTCGCCCCCCAGCACCCGGAACGAGCGGGCGCCGGCACGCAGGATGCCGATGGCGGCGGCCAGCGCCACCGTGACGGCGACGATCAGCCATGCCACCATCATCGCCGGCGGTCCCTAGCGCAGGCCGCGCTGCGCAAGCGCGCGCCGGCGGCGGCGCGCATCGAAGGGCGGCCAAACCAGCAGCGACAGGCCGAGCGCCAGGAACAGCACGCCGAAGCCGGGGCCGCACAGATAGGTCAGCCAGCCCAGCACCGGCACGCCGCACAGCACCAGCGCCCAAAGCGCCGAATGGCGCCAGCGCAGCCGCACGAAAGGCAGAAGGCAGGCCATCACGCCCCAAAGCAGGGCGCAAAGCGCCGCGGTGGCGGGATGGCTGGCCAGCGCGATCACGCGGCCTTCTCCGTCAGCCGCTCGGGCAGGTTGTTGGCCCAGGTCGAGATGGTGCCGGCGCCCAGGCAGACCACCATGTCGCCCGGCCGCGCCTGTTCGCGCACCAGCCGTTCCAGGTCGCCCTCGTCCATCACCGCGCGGGCGTGGCGGTGGCCGTGGGCGATCAGCCCGGCGACCAGGTCGTCGCGCGAGGCGCCGGGAATCGGTTCCTCGCCCGCCGAATAGACCTCGGCGATGGCGACGACATCGGCCTCGTTGAAGCAGGTGCAGAAATCGTCGAAGAGGTTGGAAAGCCGCGAATAGCGATGCGGCTGATGCACGGCGATGACCCGGCCCCTGGTCGCCTGGCGCGCGGCCTTCAGCACCGCCGCGATCTCGACCGGGTGGTGGCCATAGTCGTCGATGATGGTGACGCCCCCCACCTCGCCCACGCGGGTAAAGCGGCGGCTGACCCCGCCGAAGCGCGCCAGCGCCTCGCGGATCTGGGCGCGCTTCATGCCCAGGTGGCGGGCGACGGCCACCGCGGCCAGCGCATTGCTGACATTGTGGTCGCCCGGCATCGGCAGGGTGCAGCCCTCGATCACCGGGATCTCGCCGTCGTTCAGCTCGGCCTCGCCCTGCAGGGCGATGTCGAAATGCGCCACGCCGTTCTCGTAGCGCAGGTTCACGGCGCGCACGTCGGCCTGGGCGTTGAAGCCGAAGGTGGCAACGCGGCGGTCGGTCAGCCGGCCGACCAGCGACTGCACCTCGGGGTGGTCGGTGCAGCAGACGGCCAGCCCGTAGAAGGGGATGTTCGAGACGAAGTCCTGGAAACCCTTGCGCAGCGCGTCGAAGCTGCCCCAATGCTCCATGTGCTCGGGGTCGATATTGGTCACGATGGCGATGGTCGCGGGCAGGCGGTTGAAGCTGCCGTCCGATTCGTCGGCCTCGACCACCATCCATTCGCCGGCGCCGGCGCGGGCATTGCTGCCATAGGCATGGATGACGCCGCCATTGATGACCGTCGGATCGAAGCCGCCCGCGTCCAGCAGCGTCGCGACCATGGTGGTGGTCGTGGTCTTGCCATGGGTGCCGGCGATGGCGACGTTGGATTTCAGCCGCATCAGTTCGGCCAGCATCTCGGCCCGGCGCACCACGGGCAGGCCGCGGCGGCGGGCCTCTTCAAGCTCGGGGTTGCCCTTCTTGATCGCGGTCGAGATCACCACCACGCCCGCTTCGCCAATGTTTTCAGCGCGCTGACCCTCGAAGACGGTGGCGCCCAGCGCCTCCAGCCGGTCGGTGATCTTCGAGCGTTTCGCGTCCGAGCCCTGCACCTGGTAGCCCAGCGTCATCAGCACCTCGGCGATGCCGGACATGCCGATGCCGCCGATGCCGACGAAATGGATGGGGCCAAGCTCGCCCGGAAGTTTGGTCGCTGCGTTCATCGGGTCGGTTCCGTCACTAGATCTGCAAGGCGCTGCGCCGCGTCGGGGCGGGCAAGCGTTAGCGCGGCAGCTGCCATGGCGGTGGCGCGGGCGCTGTCGGAAAGGATGTCCCGGATGTCGCGCCTGAGGCTCTCGGCGTCAAGCACGGATTCGGGCAAAAGGATCGCCGCGCCGGATTCCGCAAGGGCACGGGCGTTGGCGGTCTGGTGGTCGCCGGTCGCCGCGGCATAGGGGATCAGGATCGCCGGACGGCCGACCACGGTGATGTCGGCGATGGACGAGGCCCCGGCCCGGCTGACGACCAGCTGGGATTCGGCAAGGCGGCGGGGCACGTCGTCGAAAAAGGGCCGGACCTCGGCATTAACGCCGGCCGCGGCATAGGCGGCGGTGACGCGCTCGGCATCCTCGGCACGGGCCTGGTGGCTGACCGACAGGCGGGCGCGCAGGTCGTCCGGCAGGCCGGCGATGGCCTCGGGCACGATGTTCGACAGCACCCGCGCGCCCTGGCTGCCGCCGATGACCAGCAGGTGCAGCTCGCCTTCGCCCGGCGGGGCATAGGGGGCGGCGGCGCGGTGCAGCACCGCCTGGCGCACCGGGTTGCCGGTATGGATGCCCTGGACGCCGGGCGGCAGCCGGGTCGGCCAGGTGCCGCAGGCCACGCGATCCACCCGGCGGGCAAAGGCGGCGTTCACCCGGCCCATGATGCCGTTCTGTTCGTGGATCATGCGCGGGATGCGCAGGGCCAGCGCCGCCGACATGGCGGGGATGGTCGGGTAGCCGCCAAAGCCAACCACCACGGCGGGACGGTCGGCGCGCATCGCCCGGATCGCCCCCAGGATGCCGGCGCCGATGCGGAAGGGCACGGCCAGCTTGGCCAGCGCGCCCCCGCGCGCGGTGGTGGCCGAACTGACCACCTCGCGCACCACCTCGGCCGGGAAGGCGCTGGCATAGCGCGCGCCGCGCTCGTCGGTGGAAAGCTTCACCCGCCAGCCCTGGGCCAGCAGCACCTCGGCCAGCGATTGCGCCGGGAACATGTGGCCGCCGGTGCCGCCGGCAGCGATCAGGCACAGCGGCCGGCCTTGGGACTGCGGGTCGCTCATCCCCGGCCCCGGCCCAGCACGTCGCCGATCCGGCCCTGCGGGCGCGAGCGGGTCAGCGCCAGCAGCATCCCCATGGCGATGCCCGAGGCGATCACCGACGAGCCGCCGTAGCTGACGAAGGGCAGCGTCATGCCCTTGGCCGGCAGAAGCCGCACCGCCACGCCCATGTTGATCAGCGCCTGCACGCCGAAGGCGCAGGCAAGCCCGGTGCCGGCGATGCGGACGAAGGGATCGCGCTCGCCCTGGAGCCGCAGCAGCGAGCGGATGACGATGGCGGCATAAAGCGCGATGATGATCAGGACCAGGATCAGCCCGTATTCCTCGGCCGCGACCGCGATGATGAAATCGGTATGCGCATCCGGCAGCGACCACTTGACCGAGCCCTCGCCCACGCCGACGCCGAAGAAGCCGCCCTCCTGGATGGCGTTGGTGGCATAGCCCAGCTGGGTGCGCGGATCGACCTCGGCCGCAAGGAAGCCGTTGATGCGGCGGGCGAAATGCTCGGACGCGCCATAGGCGAAGACGCCGCCGACGCAGGCCAGCCCCATCACGCCGCCCAGAAGGTAAAGCGGCGCCCCGGCGATGAAATACATCACGCACCAGGAAAACAGCACCAGCGAGGCCTGGCCGAAATCGGGCTGCATGGCCAGAAGCAGCACCACGACCACGGCGAGGCCGAAGGAAAAGGACTTGCCGGGCGGGCCGCCGACCTCCTGGCTTGCGGCCATGAACCAGGCGCAGATGGCGACAAAGCAGGGCTTGAGGAACTCGGACGGCTGCACCGACATGCCGCCGGGCAGGCGCAGCCAGCGCACCGCGCCCTTGCCGAAATCGGTGCCGATGAAGGGCAGCGCCATCAGCACCACCAGCGCGACCAGAAAGCCCAGCACGCCGATCCGACGCACCATCCGTGGCGAGAAGGTCGAGATCACCAGCATCGCCGCCAGCGCCATGGCACCGAACACCGCCTGGCGGGTGACGTAATAGAACTGCGGCAGGCCGTTCTTTTCGGCCAAGGGCACCGAGGCCGCCAAGCCCAGAAGCAGCCCCACCGCGAACAATCCCAGCACGCAGGCCAGGGACCATCGGTCCAGTGTGCGCCACCAGCGTGGAAGAATCGGATCACCTGCCCGCAAGGGGGTGGTGCCAAAGACCATTTCGGTCATGGGTTACCGCCGTCACTGCCTCGTTTGCATCGCCCGTTTGCCGGGTCTGGGCGGAAGCATAGCGCGATTGCACCCGGCGCGCTACTGCGGATTGAGCGACGTGGTGGCAGCCCGGATCACATCGCGCAGAAGACGGCCGGGTTTCGCACCCCGCCGCCCCGCCTTCTCCGTTCTTCAAATACCCGACGGCAACCGCGCGGCCGGGCGCGGCGGCGGAAATCTGGCGCTCAGGCGCGCGCCGCGTCCTTGCGGGTGCGCCACAGCGACCAGCCGACGCCGGCGCCGAGGATGGCGAAGGTGATGCCCAGTGACACGGCGGGCGGGAATTTCGCCAGCCCCATCAGGTCGGCGATGAACACCTTGGAGCCGATGAAGATCAGCAGCACCGCCAGCGCCTGCTTGAGGTATTCGAAGCGGTGGATGATCGCCGCCAGCGCGAAAAACAGCGCGCGCAGGCCCAGGATGGCGAAGATGTTCGAGGTATAGACGATATAGGGATCGGTGGTGATGGCAAAGACCGCCGGCACCGAATCGACGGCGAAGATCACGTCGGCGATCTCGATCATCACCAGCGCCAGCAGCAGCGGCGTGGCAAAACGGCGGATGCGGCCGGTCTTGGGGTCGGACTGGCGCACCACGAAGGCATGGCCGTGCAGCTCCTGCGTCAGCGGCATGCGGCGGCGCAGGAACCTCAGGACCGGGTTCGCGCCCATGTCATGCTCCTTGTCGCCGATGAACAGCATCTTGATGCCGGTCAGGATCAGGAAGCCGGCGAAGACATAGAGGATCCAGCCGTATTGCGCGACCAGCGTGGCGCCGACGCCGATCATGATGCCGCGCAGCACGATCACCCCCAGGATGCCCCAGAACAGCACGCGATGCTGGTAGCGGCGGGGGATCGACAGCGTGGCGAAGATCAGCGCGATGACGAAGACGTTGTCCATCGCCAGCGTCTTTTCGACCACGAAGGCGGTCATGTATTCCGCGGCGGCATTGCTGCCCAGCTGATACCAGACGAAGCCGCCGAACAGCACGCCCAGCGTGATGTAGAAGGACGACAGCTTCAGGCTCTCGGCGACGCCGATCTCCTTGTCGCCGCGATTGAGCACACCGAGATCGAAGGCCAAGAGCAGGCCGACCAGGCCGACGAAGACCAGCCACAGCCAGATCGGCGTGCCGAGAAACAGGGTCAGGTAGAAAGGTTCCATGTCAGGCTCCACATTGGACGAACGCCGGTGCGAAGCCTTGGGCGGGAATGGTTCCGGGCTGGCACCGAGCAGGGCTCGATGCGGTCCGACATCACGACATGCGTCGTCAGAGGGGCCCGGTCCGCCTGCCCCAGATAGGGGCTCGATGGCGCGATGCAAGGCCGTCCCGCCGGCTTTTCGACAGGCAGTCCCACCGGCGGCCCGCGTCCCCCTTCCCCTCGGCCCTGCGCGGGACTAACTATCGCCAAGCCCCGCAAAAGGATCGCCCATGCTTTACCAGACCAAGACCGAATGGCTGGCCGCCCCGAAAAAGCGCGTGCTGTTCTTTGGCATGTCGGGCCTGGGCAAGACCTTCCTGGCCTCGATGCTGCGCGGCTCGGGCGAATGGTTCCACTATTCCGTCGATTACCGCATCGGCACCCGCTACATGGGCGAGCTGATCGCCGACAACTTCAAGCGCGAGGCGATGAAGGTGCCCTTCCTGCGCGAACTCTTGCTGTCGGATTCGGTCTATATCGCCAGCAACATCACCTTCGAGAACCTGGCGCCGCTGTCCACCTATCTGGGCAAGCCCGGCAGCGTCACCCGCGGCGGGCTGGAATTCGACGAATACATGCGCCGCCAGGACCAGCACCGCATGGCCGAGATCGCGGCGCTGCTGGATACCGGCCATTTCATCCGCCGCGCGCAGGAGATCTACAACCTGGGCAATTTCGTCTGCGATTCCGGCGGCTCGGTCTGCGAGGTGGTGGACCCCTTTGCCGAAAGCGACCCGGTGCTGGACGCACTGGGGCGCGAGCTGCTGCTGGTCTGGATCAAGGGCTCGGACGCGCATACCGAGGAACTGGTGCGCCGCTTCGACCGCGCGCCGAAGCCGATGTATTACCAGCCGGATTTCCTGGACCGGGCCTGGACCGACTATCGCGTCGAAAAGGGCCTGCGCGAGGACCAGGTGAACCCCGACGACTTCATCCGCTGGACCTATGCCCGCGCCCTGGCCCACCGCCAGCCCCGCTACGAGGCGATGGCCCGGCGCGGCGTGACGCTTTTGGCCGAGGAGGTGGCGCAGGTGACGACCCCGCAAGACCTGATCGCGCTGATCGGCCATGCCATAGACCGACGGCCCGCCGGCGCAGCCATTGCCGGAAAGTTCGACAGAAAGGACGCATGATGCCCATCACCCTGCCCAATGACCTGCCCGCCTATGACATCCTGTCGAACGAAGGCGTCATGGTCATGTCGCCGGGCCGGGCGGCGACGCAGGACATCCGGCCCTTGCGCATCGGCCTGCTGAACCTGATGCCCAAGAAGATCCAGACCGAGAACCAGTTCGCCCGGCTGATCGGCGCGACCCCCTTGCAGATCGAGTTCCAGCTGATCCGCATGTCGGACCACGAAAGCCGCAACACGGCCGCCGACCACCTGCAATCCTTCTATCGCCGCTTCTGCGAGGTCGAGGAGACGGGCGAGAAGTTCGACGGGCTCATCATCACCGGCGCGCCCATCGAACACCTGCCCTTCGAGGCCGTGACCTATTGGGACGAGTTGACCCGCGTCTTCGACTGGACGCAAAGCCACGTGCATTCGACCTTCGGCGTCTGCTGGGGCGGCATGGCGATGGCCTGGTATTTCCACCGCCTGGAAAAGCACATGCTGGACCGCAAGGCCTTCGGCTGCTTCCGCCACCGCAACCTGGCGCCCTCCAGCCCCTATCTGCGCGGCTTTTCCGACGACGTGCTGGTCCCGGTCAGCCGCTGGACCGAGGTGCGCCAGGACGAGGTGGACGCCATCCCGGCGCTGAAGACGCTGATCGCCTCGGACCAGGTCGGGCCCTGCCTGCTGCAAGACCCCGGCCATCGCGCGCTCTATGTCTTCAACCATTTCGAATATGACAGCACGACGCTGAAGGACGAATACGACCGCGACGCCGCCTCGGGCAAGCCGATCGACGTGCCGGTGAACTACTACCCGGACGACGACCCCTCGCGCACGCCGACGAACCGCTGGCGCAGCCATGCGCATCTGCTCTATGGTAACTGGATCAACGAGATCTACCAGACCACCCCCTTCGACCTGAACCGCATCGGCGAGGCGTGAGCATGGCCAGCAACGGCGACAAGGCCGGGTCCGGCAAGCAGGGATCGCTGCCCGACCTGCCCTTTGTCGGCGCGATCACCCGCTATCTGGAAAAGGACGCGCCCGATGGGCTGCGCAAGGCGGTGGCGGCGGCCGAGGGCAAGCGCATCCCCGATCCCACCTATCCCTATCCCGAGGAGATGAAGGGCAAGGATTACGACGACCGCATGGCCGGGCTGCAATTGCAGCTGGTGCGGCTGATGCGCGACGTGATCCACCAGCGCAAGCGCCTGGTGGTGTTGTTCGAGGGCCGCGACGCCGCCGGCAAGGGCGGCACCATCGAGCGGGTCCGCGAGAACCTGAACCCGCGCTCGGCCTATATCGCCGCCCTGCCCAAGCCCAGCGAACGCGAGGCCGAGGAATGGTATTTCCAGCGCTACGTGGACTGGCTGCCCGCCAGGGGCGAGATCGCGCTCTTCGACCGCAGCTGGTATAATCGCGGCGTGGTCGAAAAGGTTTTCGGCTTCTGCACGGATGCGCAGCGCGAGACCTTCTTTCGCCAATTGCCGCTGTTCGAGACCATGCTGGTCGATGACGGGGTGATCCTGGTCAAGCTGTGGCTGGAGGTGGGCCGGGCCGAGCAGCTCAAGCGGTTTCTCGACCGCGAGCGCGACCCGCTGAAGCAATGGAAGCTTAGCTCCATCGACGTCGAGGGGCTGGCGAAATGGGACGATTACAGCGCGGCGATCCGGGATACGCTGCTGCGCAGCCATTCCGGCATCGCGCCCTGGACGGTCATCCGCGCCGACGACAAGCGCCGCGCCCGGATCGCGGCGATCCAGGCGATCCTGCGCGCGGTGGATTTCGCCGGGCGCGACGACGCGGTGATCGGCCAGCCCGATCCGCGGATCACCGGCGGCCCCGAGATCCTGCCGGGGTGACGGGCAAGACGATGGACAAGGCGGCAGACAAAGCGGCTGGCAGGGCAGGGAGCGACGATGGATAGGCCGTCCGGGACCGCCCCGGCCAGCGCAATCGCCCGGATGGCGGCATGGCTGGTCGCGCTGCTCTGGCTGGCGGCCCTGGCCCCGGCCCATGCGCAGGGCCTGCCCGACTGGCAGAACCTGCATGTCAACGATTTCGCCGGGTTGCTCGCGCCCGAGGATGCAAAGGCCCTCGACGGGGCGCTGGCCGCGCTCAGGGAACAGACCGGCATCGAGGGCACGGTCGTCACCCTGCCCGACCGGGCGCGCCATGGCGGGGCCGACGGGCTGGAGCCCTTTGCCACCCGGCTTTTCAACCATTGGGGCGTGGGCGACGCCGCGCGCAACGACGGCTTCATGGTGCTGGTGCTGGCCCAGGACCGCGAGGCGCGCATCGAACTGGGCCGCGGCTACGAAAACGACGCCGACATCCTGGCCCAGGACATCATGCGCAACACCATGCTGCCCGCCTTCCGCGACGGCCGGATGTCGCAGGGCATCCGCGAGGGCACGCTGGCGGTGATCGACCTGATCGCCCGCCCCGTCGCGGCGGGCCAGCCGCTCGCCATGCCCCGGCGCAGCCTGATGGACCGCATCCTGCCCTTCCTGTTCGGCGCCGCCGGGCTGGCGATCCTGGGCGCCGCCGCGCGGCAGGCCTGGCGGCGCAACCGCTGCCCGCGATGCGGCCGTCGCGGCCTGGAAACGCAGGTGGCGCCGCTGGAAACCCCGCTGCCCGAGGGCGGCCACATGGTCTCGCAGGACAATGTCACGCGGCGCTGCCCGGCCTGCGGCTGGTCCGAAACCCGCCAGCGCCTGCGACCGCAGACGGTCTGGTATGGACCGACCGGCACGGTGCTGCGCAGCGAGCCGACGCCGGGCTATCGCAGCGCCGCGCGCGGCTCCTCGGGCTTCGGCGGCGGCTCGTCGCGGGGCGGCGGCGCCTCGGGGCGCTGGTAGGGCACGGCCGCGCTTGCGAGGGCGCGGCGGGACCGCTAGCGTCGTGCCAGACTGCCTTCAAGGAAAGCTCCGACATGAAACCTCTCCGCTTCCCCGCCCTGGCGCTCGCGCTCGCCAGCACCAGCCTCACGGCCGCCTGGGCCGCCGACCCCGAACTGACGGTCTTCGACTGGGCCGGGTTCGAGGAACCGGTGATCTTCCAGGGCTATATCGACCAGCATGGCGCCAGCCCCACCTTCGTCTTCTACGGCGACGACGACGAGGCCTATCAAAAGCTCGCCTCGGGCTTCAAGGCGGATGTCGCGCATCCCTGCTCGCAGATGGTGTCCAAATACCGCGACGCCGGGCTGATCGAGCCCTGGGACGTGTCGAAGATCCCGGCCTTCGAAAGCCTCGATGCGAAATTCCTCGATTCGGAAATCTTCAAGGACGACGAGGGCGTCTGGTATATCCCGACCGATTGGGGCGCGACCGCGGTGGCCTACAATACCGAAACCGTGCCGGCCGAGGACGTGGCCAGTCTGAACATCTTCATCGACCCCAAATACCAGGGCCGCACCTCGCTGCCCGATTCGGCCGACGACGTCTGGGCGCTAGCCTACCTGGCCACCAGCACCACCGACTGGACCGAAGTCACCGACGAGCAGTTCGCGGCCGCCGCGGACTGGCTGCGCCAGGCGCATCAGAACGTCGCCGCCTATTGGGCCGACCCGGCCGAACAGGCGCAGCTGATGGCCTCGGGCGCGGTGGACGTGGCCTGGTCCTGGAACGACGGCGTGGTGTTGCTGGAGAACGACGGCTTCCCGGTCGGCTTCCAGCGCGCGGCCAAGGAGGGCAGCTCGACCTTCTTCTGCGGCTTCATCAATCTCAAGAACGGACCGGGCAAGGAAGACAAGGCCTACGATTTCATCAACGCCTGGCTCGCCCCGGAAGCGGCCAAGGGCCTGCTGGACACGATCGGCTACGGCCATACCTCGACCGTCGCCATGGAGACGATCAAGGACGAGCCCGCGGTGCAGGAGGGTCTCTCGCCCGTGGACGCCCCGATCCTGGCCCAGACCCCGAACGACCCGCAGCAGCGCGAAAAGCAGTTGCAGGAGTTCGAAAAGATCAAGGCCGGCTTCTGATCGGCCCTTGCAGCGCCCCGCCCGAAGGCGGGGCGGTCCGCCGGCGGCACGGCCGCATGAGTATTTTGGGAACGAAGAAGGCGGGACGCCGCGCCCGCTTCTTCTCCGTTTTCCAAATACCCCAAGGGGTGAATTGGCCCGCGCAGCGGGACAAGAGGGGAACAGCGTTCCCCTCTCTTGCGCGACGGGATGGTGGCGCCTATATTCCGCTTGTCCGGGTTCGCCCGGACTATGGACATAAACGCGCAGGTAATAAGCGGATCGGACCCGGGGGCGGTACCCGGCGGCTCCACCAAGATCCCTCGTTGGGGGCACAGGGGGCCGAAACAGGATCGACGAACGTCTAAAGCTGTTTGCTTTGTCTCGGTGAGCTACCACCGTCATCGGTGCAAAATGTACAGTTGCCAACGACAACCGTGCTCCGGTGGCTCTGGCTGCGTAAGCAGCTCGGGTAACCGAAACTTAAGCCCTTCCGCCTAGCAGCGTAAGGCGGGGCCCGCAGGAGCCTGGCAACAGAATCCTGCACCTTCCCCTTTCCATCTGCCCGCTTTGCATCTGGCTTTTCAGCGCGCCGGCCCCTATTTCAGGCGTCATGCAAGGGAATGCCGCCATGAAAGACCTGACCTCTTCCGATGCCGATGCGCTGATCGCGGATCTGGGCGCAAAGGCGCGCGCCGCCGCCGCCGTCCTGGCCGAGGCCAGCGCCGAGCGCAAGCACGCCGCCCTGGTCGGCGCCGCCGATGCGATCCTGAAGGCCGAGGACGCCATCCTCGACGCCAATGCCGAGGACATGCATTACGCCGAGGCAAAGGGCCTCTCCCCCGCCATGCTCGACCGGCTGAAGCTCGATCCCGCGCGCATCCGCGCCATGGCCGAGGGGCTGCGCTCGGTCGCGGCGCAGGCGGACCCGGTCGGCAAGGTGCTGGCCGAATGGGACCGGCCGAACGGGCTGCATATCCAGCGCGTCGCCACCCCCCTGGGCGTCATCGGCGTGATCTACGAAAGCCGCCCCAATGTCACCGCCGATGCCGCGGCGCTGGCGCTGAAGGCCGGCAATGCGGTGATCCTGCGCGGCGGCTCGGAAAGCCTGAACAGCTCGGCCGCGATCCACCGGGCGCTGGTGACGGGCCTGGGGCAGGCCGGGCTGCCCGAGGCTTCGGTGCAGATGGTGCCGACCCGCGACCGCGAGGCCGTCGCCGCCATGCTGCGCGCGCAGGAATTCATCGACGTGATCGTGCCCCGCGGCGGCAAGGGACTGGTCGGGCTGGTGCAGAAGGAAGCCCGCGTGCCGGTCTTTGCCCATCTGGAGGGCATCTGCCACGTCTATGCCGACCGCGACGCCGACCTGGACAAGGCGCGGCGCGTGGTGCTGAACGCCAAGACCCGGCGCACCGGCATCTGCGGCGCCGCCGAATGCCTGCTGATCGACTGGCAGTTCTATACGAAACACGGCGCCGTGCTGGTGCAGGATCTGCTGGACGCGGGCGTCGAGGTGCGCGCCGAGGGCGAGCTTGCCAAGGTGCCGGACACCACCCGCGCCGAGCCCTCGGATTTCGGGCAGGAGTTCCTGGACAGGATCATCGCGGTGAAACTGGTCGATGGCGTCGAGGAGGCGATCGCCCATATCCGCCGCTATGGCTCGGGCCATACCGAATCGATCCTGACCGAGAATGACGCCACCGCCGAGCGCTTCTTCAAGGGGCTCGACAGCGCGATCCTGATGCGCAACGCCTCGACGCAATTCGCCGATGGCGGCGAGTTCGGCATGGGCGCCGAGATCGGCATCGCCACCGGCAAGATGCATGCGCGCGGCCCGGTCGGCGCCGAGCAGCTGACCAGCTTCAAGTATCTCGTCACCGGCGACGGCACCATCCGCCCCTGATCCTCGCCCGAAAGGCTGCACCGCTGCCGCCGCATCGCCCCGTTTGGCGGCAGCGGCCACGGATGCCAGCGTGGTCGGTTTCGCGCAAGGCCCCGTGCCTTGCCGAAAGGCTGGATTGGCGCGCAGGTGATGCAGGCCGCACGGCGCGACCGTTCGTCCAGGGCCGCAGCATGACGCCGGCCGAAGCGCCGCCGCCGCCGATCCAGATCGCGGCGACCGGCTCTCGGCGAAGGCCGGTTTGCCGCGCCGGGCGGGGTAGCGACGGCAGCGCGCCCCTTGCATGAATTGCGGGCGGCCGATCTCGGCGCGGAGAGGCTTTCCGAGGACAGGCCGCATCCATGGCCGGCAGAGCCCCACCCAAACCACGGCGGGTCCGGCCCAAAAAGCCCGGCAGAGAGCCTCAGAACGAGATCTCGCCGCCGGTCTCGTCCAGTTCCCAGGCCAGCGGCCGGTTGGCGGCGCAGGCAAAACCGGCCAGCAGCGGGAAATGCACCTCGGAGGCGCCCGGTTCTGGCCGCGCCCGGTCCCCGTCGGGGCCAAGCCAGGACCACAGCGCCGGATCGGACCGGATGCGGCTGCATTCGGCGACCAGCCGCCAGCCCTGGGCGCCGCGGCAGACCAGCACGCTGCCGCCCCAGGGCATCGCCGTCTCAAGGCACATCAGCGCCAGCAGGATCAGGCGCGCCTCGATGCGCGGCAGGTCGCCCTCGGCCTCCAGCCGCAGGCGGATGCGGCCGCCCTTCTCGACTTCGGCCAGCAGCGCGGCCAGTTCGGCCAGGCCAAGGCGCTGGTCCGGCGCGGCATGGCCGAAGGCCACGCGAAACCAGCGTATCCGCGCCCGCGCCGCCTCGACGCTTTCGGCGATCAGCTGCATCTCGGGGCTGTCGTCGATGCCCGGCCAGGCACCCGAAAGCTGCAGCAGCTCCAGCCCGTTGCCGATGGCGCCCAAAGGCGAGACGATGTCGTGGCACAGCCGCGAGCCGACCAGCGCGGCCAGCCGCTCGGGCGACACCGCGCCGGGGGTGTCGGGCGGGCAATGGATTGGCAGATCGTCCATGAAAGGCTAGCCTGCATGCTGTCTCGGGAAAGGGCGTAACGTGCGATGAATGAAATCCTGGAACCCGGCATGATCGTGCGCCATCCCGGCGCGCCGGAATGGGGCACCGGGCAGGTCCAGTCGCGCATCGGTGACCGCATCACCATCAATTTCACCAATGCCGGCAAGCAGGTGGTGAACGGCAGACATATCAATCTTGAACTGGTCACAACCGACCCTTTTTAGGCGACCAGTGCAGAGTAATTCAACTTTTGCGCGAGTCAACCGCTGTTGAAACGCCGGGCCTGCTGGCGGTTGCAATGTCGCGTTCCCCCGCCTAGACACGGGCGCAAGATGCCATAAGCCGGGGATAGCAGGCCGTAAGATGACGCCGGAAACCTCCTATTTCGCGACCCGTCTCGCCACCGAGGAAGCCGATCTTCTGGCCGCGCAGCGCCTGCGCTATCGCGTCTTCGTCGAGGAACTGGGCGGCGACGGCCCTCTGGTCGACCACGTGAACCGGTTCGAGCGCGACGAGTTCGACCCGGTGGTGGATCATCTGGTGCTGGTGGACGACCGCCGCTCGCGCGAGGCGCTGGACCATGTGGTCGGCGTCTATCGGCTGTTGCCGGGCGACCGGGCCGAGGCCTTTGGCCGCTTCTATTGCGACAGCGAATACGACCTCGCGCCGCTGCGCGCCTCGGGGCGGTCGCTGCTGGAGCTGGGCCGGTCCTGCGTCGATCCGGCTTATCGCGGCGGCTCGGGCATGTTCCTGATGTGGAATGCGCTGGCCGATTACGTGCTGGCGCGCGGGATCGAGATCCTGTTCGGCGTGGCCTCGTTCCATGGCACGGACGTGCAGGCGCTGGCCCAGCCGCTGTCCTGGCTTTACCACCATCACCTGGCGCCCGAGGCGATCCGGCCCCGCGCCCGGCCCGACGGCTATCGCCGCATGGACCTGGTTGCGCCCGAACAGCTGGATCGCCGCGCCGCCATGACCGGCATGCCGGCGCTGATCAAGGCCTATCTGCGGCTGGGCGGCATGGTCGGCGAAGGCGCCTGGCTCGACCGCGCCTTCAACACCACCGATGTGTTCCTGATGGTCGATACCCAGGCCATGTCGGCCAAGCACCGCAGGTTCTACGAAGCCCGGCAGGGACAATGAGCGAGGGCAACCGCGCCACCTGGCGGGACGCGGTCGCGCCGCCGGCCATTCCACGGCCCGGCGCGCTCGGCTGGCTGCTGGTGCTGCTGCGCGGCAGCGGCATCGTCCTGGTGCTGGCGCTCGGCGTGCTGCTGATCCTGCCGCTGCGCCTGACCGAGCGGCTGTTCACCGGCCCACGCCGCCCGCTGACCGGCCCCTGGGTGCAGGGCGTCTGCCGCATCTGCCTGGGGATCATGGGCCTGCGCTGGCGCTGCATCGGCCGGCCGATGCGCGGCCCCGGCGCGGTGGTGGCAAACCATTCCAGCTGGCTCGACATCTTCGTGCTGAACGCAGCGATGCCGGTGTTCTTCGTCTCGAAATCCGAGGTGGCGGGCTGGCCAGGGATCAATATCCTGACCCGCGTCACCGACACACATTTCGTCGCCCGCGACCCCAGGCTCGCCCGCGCCCAGGCCGAGGAATTCGCCGCCCGCACCCGCGCCGGCCACCGGCTGCTGTTCTTCCCCGAAGGGACCAGCAGCGACGGGCGCCGCGTGCTGCCCTTCAAGCCGACGCTGTTCCAGGGCTTCCTGGATCCCGCCCTGCCCGAGGGGCTGGCGATCCAGCCGATGAGCGCGACCTATCATGCGCCCGAGGGCCGCGATCCGCGCTTCTACGGCTGGTGGGGCGACATGGACCTGGGGCCGCATCTGCTCGCGGTGCTGGCAGAGCCGCGCCAGGGCTCGGTCGCGGTGCGGCTGCTGTCGCCGATCCCGGTCGCGGCAGAGACCCGCAAGACGCTTTCCGCCAAGGCGGAAACGGCGGTGCGTCAGGGCTTCGACCAGGGCTGACGCGCCGCGCCGACGGCGCTGTCGCATGGGTATTTGTGCAACAGAGAAAGCCGCAAGGCACGCCCAAGCAGGCCGGGGAGCTCCAGAGGTTCGCCTTCTCTGTTGTTCAAATACCCCGGCAGCCGTGACGCCGAGACCGCGCCGCCGCCTAGAGCGGCCAGAACAGCGGGATGGTCAGGCAGGCGACGATGCCGCAGATGATGTCCAGCGGCACGCCGACCTTGACGAAATCGCTGAATCTGTAGCCGCCGGGGCCATAGACCATCAGATGGGTCTGGTAGCCGATGGGCGTGGCGAAGGCGACCGTGGCCGAGAACATCACCGCCACCACATAGGCGCGCGGGTCATGGCCCAGCGATTTCGCCAGCGCGATGGCGACCGGGGTCAGCAGCACCGCGACGGCATTGTTCGACAGCACCTCGGTCATCACCAGGCCCAGGAAATAGACCGCGATCAGCGTGGCAAAGGGCGGCAGGCCGGAAAGATGGGGCGCGACCACATCCACCACCAGGTTGACCGTGCCGGTATGTTCCAGCGCCTCGCCCACCGCCAGCATGGCAAAGATCATCGCCAGCAGCCGGGCATCGACAAAGGAGAACGCCTCTTCGGCATCGACGCAGCGGGTGATCAGGATGATCGCCGAGGCCATGAAGGCCAGCGCCATGATCGGCGCCACGTCCAGCGCCGCCAGCGTGACCACCGACAGCAGGCATACGATAGCGATCGGCGCCTTGGCGCGGCGATAGGGCCGGGCCGAGGGGCGCGAGACATCGACCAGTTCCATGTCCGCGGCCAGCCGGGCGATGTCCTCGGGCGCGCCTTCCAGCAGCAGCGTGTCGCCGACCTGCACCACCAGGTCGTCGAGCTGGCGGCCGATGTTCTGGCTGCGGCGATGCGCGGCCAGAACATAGACGCCATAGCGCCGCCGCAGGCGCATGTCGCCCAGCCGCCGCCCGACCAGCCGCGCGCCGGGCGAGATCAGCACCTCGACCGTGTTGGTCGCGACCGAGCTGAGCTTGTCCACCATCTGGAAATTCTTGTTGGCCTGCATCTCCAGCAGGTCGGCCATTTCCGAGCGCAGCACCACGCGGTCGCCCGGTTCCAGCACCACCTCGGCCAGGTTGCGGCGCAGCGAGGCGTCGCCGCGCAGCACGTCGATCACCCGCACCGCCTCGCGCTTGAAGATCGGCGCGGCCAGCACCGGCTGGCCGACCAGGCTGGAATCCTCGGGGATGGCGACCTCGGTGAAATATTTCATCTCGCGTCGGGTGCCGAGGAAGCCGGCCAGCGAGGTGCGGTCGGGCAGAAGCCGCCAGCCGATGGCGGCGAAATAGGCGATGCCCGCAAGCGTGATGGCGATGCCGACCGGGGCGATCTCGAAGATGGTGAAGGGCACCATGCCCTGTTCGCGGGCCACGCCGTCGACCAGCAGGTTGGTCGAGGTGCCGATCAGCGTCATCATCCCGCCCAGGATGGTGAAATAGCTCAGCGGCATCAGCAGCTTCGAGGGCGAGAAACCCAGTCGCAGCGCCAGCTGGATGAAGATCGGGATCATGACCGCCACCACTGGCGTGTTGTTCATGATCGCCGAGGCCAGGATCACGAACAGGAACAGCGCGCCGATGGTGAAGCGCGGATGGCTGGTCGCCCGTGCGGTCACGAGGCGGGACATGATTTCCAAAGCTCCGGTCCGCAGAAGTCCGCCCATGATCAGGAACATGAAGGCGATGGTCCAGGGCGCCGAGTTCGACAGCACCCCGGCCGCGTCCTTGATCGGCAGAAGGCCCAGCAGCAGCATCACCGCGGCAGTGCCGATGGCCACGACTTCGGGCGGGTGCTTTTCGCGAATGAACTCGATGAACATGATGGTCACGATGATCAGCATCGCCACCGCCGCATTGGTTCCGGTCAGTTCAAAGCCCAGCATGCAATCCTGTCCCGTGCGCCGTTAAATCACGGCCCTTTCGATGGGTAATAGAATTATTTTCTCCGCCGCCGCAAGCAAAAGCACGAGGGCACCGTCGCCTTCAGGCAGGAAGCTGCGTGGCATCCAGCCTGCCGCCCTGGCGCACCGCCTGGACCGCGACCGCCTTGCCGGTGCGGTCATCGGTTGTGACCAGCACGCCCGAAAGCGTCGCCTCGCCCTCGGCCGGGGTGAAGCGTTCCGAGGCCATGCCGGTCAGGAAGCGGCGCAGCGGCTCGGCCTTTTCCATGCCGATCACGCTGTCGTAGTCGCCGCACATGCCGGCGTCGGTCTGGTATGCGGTGCCGCGGTTCAGGATCATCGTATCGGCGGTCGGCACATGGGTATGGGTGCCGACGACCAGGCTGGCGCGGCCGTCGCACCAATGGCCCATGGCCATCTTTTCGCTGGTGGCCTCGGCATGGATGTCCACGACCGATGCTTGCACCAGCCCGCCCAGCGGATGCGTGCGCAGGACCGCGTCGATAGCCGAGAAGGGATCGTCGAAGGGCCGCTTCATGAAGACCTGGCCCAGCACCTGCGCCACCAACACCTTGCGGCCGCGCGTCGCCTCGAAGACCCGCGCGCCATGGCCGGGCGCCACCTTGGAATAGTTCAGCGGCCGGATGACGCGCGGCTCGGTCTCGATATAGGACAGCATCTCCTTCTGGTCGAAGGCATGGTCGCCCAGGGTGATGCAATCGGCGCCGGCCTCGAGGATCAGCTTGGCATGGCCGCCGGTCAGCCCCATGCCGCCCGAGGCGTTTTCGCCGTTCACCACGGTGAAATCGACGCCCAGCCGTTCCTTGAGCGGGCCGAGCCCTTCCGCAATCGCGCGCCGGCCGGCGCGGCCCATCACATCGCCAAGATAGAGAATCCGCATGCGACAGCGTTAGGCGAAAGCCGGGGCACGCTCAAGCCCCGGCGGAGGCCGGGCGGCATCTTACCCCAGCCATGCGCCGAAGGCCGCGCCCGCCAGGGCAACGACGGCGCCCAGCGCCATGCCGGCGACAAGGCCCGGACGCCGGCGCGGCTCGGCCGGGGGCGGCGGTTCGCGCAGCAGCTCGGGCATGCGGCGCTCCAGGTATTCCGGCAGAAGCGGCGCGAAGCGCCCCAGAACCTGCGCCGCCCGCGTCAGGTCGCGCACCGCCGCATGGGGGCCCAGGTTGTCGCGGATGTAGCTTTCCACCACCGGCTTGGCGACTTCCCACATGTTGATCTGCGGATCGAGCGAGCGCGCCACACCCTCGACCACGACCATGGTGCGTTGCAGCAGGATCAGTTCGGTCCGCGTGGCCATGCCGAAGCGCTCGGTCACTTCGAACAGATAGGCCAGCAGGTTGGCCATCGAGATGCGGCTGGCATCGGCGCCGAAGATCGGCTCGCCCACGGCGCGCAGGGCACGGGCGAATTCCTTGATGTCGCGGTCGCGCGGCACGTAGCCCGCCTCGAAATGCACCCGCGCGACGCGTTCGTAGTCGCGGCGGATGAAGCCCATCAGGATCTCGGCATAGACGCGGCGGGTGTATTCGTCGATCTCGCCCATGATGCCGAAGTCATAGATGACGATGTCGCCGTTCCTGGCCACCTTCAGGTTGCCCTGGTGCATGTCAGCGTGGAAATAGCCGTCGCGCAGCGCGTGGCGCAGGAAAAGCTGCAGCACCCGCGCGCCGATCGTCGGCAGGTCGTGCCCGGCCGCCCGCAGCGCCGCGACATCGCCCATCGGCACGCCCTCGGCCCAGTCGGTGGTCAGCACGCGCCGCGCGCTGAGGTGCCAATAGGGGGCGGGCACCGCCATCCCCTCGTCCCCCGACGTGTTCTCGGCAAATTCCGAGGCCGAGGCGGCCTCGAGCCGCAGGTCCAGCTCTCCGGTCACCACCGATTCGAAATGGGCGACCACGTCGCGCGGCCGCAGCCGGCGGGTCGAGGGCGACAGCCGCTCCATCATGCCGGCGGCGAAATGGAAGGCGTCGATGTCGCGGCGAAAGGCCGATTCGATGCCGGGCCGCAGCACCTTGACCGCCACCTCGCGGCCATTGTCCAGCCGCCGCGCGCGATGGACCTGCGCGATCGAGGCGGCGGCCACCGGCTCGGAGAACTCGCTGAACAGCGCCTCGACCGGGCGGCCCAGCTCGGCGGCGACGGTGCGGCGCGCCTGTTCCTGCGCAAAGGGCGCCAGCCGGTCCTGGAGCATGGAAAGCTGGTTGGCCAGCTCCACGCCCACCACGTCCGGCCGGGTCGACAGGATCTGGCCGAATTTCACATAGGCCGGCCCCAGCGCGGTGATGGCGCGGGTGACGGGCGGCAGCGCCGGGTCGCCCTTGTAGCCGAGCCAGGCGAAGGGCCAGCCCAGGATGCGGGCGGCGAAGCGGATGCCGGCGGGCGCGTTCGCCGCGTCCAGCGCGACCTTCATCGCGCCCGTGCGCTCGAAGGTGGCGCCGGTGCGGATCAGGCGCCAGATGTTGTGCGGGCCGCGCATCGTTACAGCTTCCAGCCCGAATGCAGCGCGGCGATGCCCATGGACAGGTTGCGCCATTGCACGCGGCCGAAGCCCGCCTCGCGGATCATCGCGGCAAAGGTTTCCTGGTCGGGGAACTTGCGGATGGATTCGACCAGATACTGGTAGCTGTCGCGGTCGTTGGCGACGATCTGGCCCATGACCGGGATCACGTTGAAGCTGTAGCGGTCATAGAGCCATTGCAGCATCGGCACCGGCATCTGGCTGAACTCCAGCACCATCAGCCGCCCGCCGGGGCGCAGCACGCGGCGCGCCTCGGCCAGGGCGTCGGGGATGCGGGTGACGTTGCGGATGCCGAAGCTGATCGTGTAGCGGTCGAAGCTGTCGTCGGCGAAGGGCAGCTGCATCGCGTCGCCCGTCACCCAGGCGAGGCGCGAGGCGAGCTGGCCGGCCTCGGCGCGCTTGCGGCCCTCGACCAGCATCGACTCGGTCATGTCGCAGACGGTGACGCGGGCGCCCGGCGCGCGCTCCAGGAAGCGGAAGGCGATGTCGCCGGTGCCGCCGGCCACGTCCAGGAGGTGCTGGCCGTCGCGCGGCGCCAGCCAGTCCATCATCGCGGTCTTCCAGATGCGATGGATGCCCCCGCTCATCAGGTCGTTCATCACGTCATAGCGCGAGGCCACGCGCGAGAAGACGCCATGGACCAGCCCGGCCTTGTCCGTCTCGGCCACGGTGCGGAAGCCGAAATGGGTCTGCTTTGGCTCGTCAGGGGTCATGTCGCTTGTCCATCCGTCGTTTCGCGCCCAGATAGTCCGAAAGCGCGCCGCGCGCCATAGCAAGGCCGCGGCCGCACCATGCGACGAACGGGAAGAAAATGCCAGAACTGCCAGAGGTCGAAACCGTCCGGCGCGGCCTTGAGCCGCATCTTGAAGGCCGCGTGATCGCCCGCGCCGAGGCCCGCCGCCCCGACCTGCGCTGGCCGCTGCCGCCGGACCTGGTGCAGGTGCTGACCGGGGCGCGGGTGACGCGGCTGCGGCGGCGATCGAAATACATCCTGGCCGAGCTGGAGGATCGCGGCAGCCTGCTTTTGCACCTGGGCATGTCGGGGCGGATGCTGATCGAGGGGGAAAGCCAGGGCGAGTTCCACCGCGACCCGGCGATCCTGCCGCGCCACGACCACGTGGTGATCTGGACCGACCAGGGCACGCGCATCACCTTCAACGACGCGCGGCGATTCGGCATGGTGGACCTGGTGGCGCTGGGCGCGACCCATCCGCTGCTGGCGCATCTGGGGCCCGAGCCCCTGTCCGACGCCTTCACCCCCGAGGCACTGGGGCGGGCCCTGGCCGGGCGGCGCACGCCGGTCAAGGCGGCGCTGCTCGACCAGCGAATCGTGGCGGGGCTGGGCAATATCTATGTCTCGGAGGCGCTGCATCGCGCCGGCATCGACCCGCGCCGGCTGGCCGGAGCGGTCGCCGCCCCCGAACTGGCGGCGCTGGTCGGCCATGTCCGCGCCGTGCTGGAAGAGGCGATCGCCGCCGGGGGATCGTCCCTGCGCGACCACCGGCAGGCCACGGGCGAGCTGGGCTATTTCCAGCACTCCTTCCGCGTCTATGGCCGCGAGGGCGCGCCCTGCCCGACGCCGGGCTGCGCGGGCGCGGTGCAGCGCATCGTCCAATCCGGCCGGTCCAGCTTTTTCTGCCCGCTCTGCCAGAGGTGAAGCGGCCGCCGGCCGCTGCCTCCGGCGGGGGTATTTGGACAACAGAGAAGCGCGCTGGCCTTGGCCTCGCGCATTTGTTACGAGTCGCGGTCAACTTGCTTGCGAAAGGCGAAGAGTCGATGGCTTACCAGACCCTCACCGTCGAGATCGACGATTATGTGGCGCTGATCCGGCTGAACCGGCCCGAGGCGCTGAATGCACTGAACGCGCAGCTTCTGGGCGAGTTGGGCGATGCGCTGGCCGAGGCCGACCGGAACGAGAAGGTGCGCTGCGTCGTCCTGACCGGCAGTGAAAAGGCCTTTGCCGCCGGCGCCGACATCAAGGAAATGTCCAGCAAGAGCTTTGTCGACGTCTATGCCGAAGAGCTGTTCGGCCCCGAGATCGACCGCATCACCGCGACGCGCAAGCCAATCATCGCCGCGGTCTCGGGCTATGCGCTGGGGGGCGGGTGCGAGCTGGCCATGGCCTGCGACTTCATCATCTGCGCCGACAACGCCAAGTTCGGCCAGCCCGAGATCAACCTGGGCGTGATCGCCGGCATCGGCGGCACCCAGCGGCTGACCCGTTTCGTCGGCAAGTCGAAGTCGATGGAGATGCACCTGACCGGCCGCTTCATGGATGCGGCCGAGGCCGAGCGCTCGGGGCTGGTGAGCCGCGTCGTGCCGGCCGCGAAGCTGATCCCCGAGGCGCTGGCCGCGGCCCGCAAGATCGCCGAGAAGGGCCAGATCGCCGTCATGGCCGCCAAGGAGGCGGTGAACCGCGCCTATGAGACCACCCTGCGCGAGGGCATCCTGTTCGAGCGCCGCAGCTTCCAGGCGCTGTTTGCCACCGAGGACCAGAAGGAGGGCATGGCCGCCTTTCTGGAAAAGCGCGAGCCGCAGTTCCGCGACCGTTGATTTGGCGCTTGGCATCGGGGCCGGTCCACTGTATAGGGCCGGGCTACATGCGCGTGGGCCCGCTTAAGGCAAGAATCATGACCGTCCGTTTCTGCGGACGGCGCCATGGGCTTTGCGCAACCGAGACATGAAGAACAGATAGGACCGCACCCATGGCCAATACGCCCCAGTCGAAAAAGCGCGCCCGCCAGATCGAGCGCCGCACCGCCGTCAACAAGGCCCGCCGCTCGCGCATCCGCACCTTCCTGCGCAAGGTCGAGGAAGCCATCGCCGGCGGCAATGCCGAAATCGCCCGCGAAGCGCTGAAGAATGCCCAGCCCGAACTGATGCGCGGCGTGACCAAGGGCGTCATCCACAAGAACACCGCCTCGCGCAAGATGTCGCGCCTCGCGGCCCGCGTTAAGGCCCTGGGCACCGCCTGAGCCGCTGCGGCATTTTCGCAACTATCGGTGGAATCCACCAGGGGCGCGCTCTATCTAGGCGCGCCCTTTCGGATAAGGAAGCCGTGGTTTTTCCTTGGCTTTTCAGCATTTTCGTCCCTGCCCTCCCCTTACCGCCGGGCCGCGAGATTCGATCAGGCAAAGTGACTGTCAAGCGCGAAGATCGGTTGCTGGCCGGGCGCGGTTCTTGCTAGCTTGTTCCCTGCGATTCACCGTCGCGCCTGGGGGACATGCCCTGAACCGTCGGCCGTGCCGCCGACAGGCAGGGTGGCAGCAGGATCGGACAAGATCCGCTACCGATGAAGCGTAAGCCGGCTGCCACCGGACTGCGCTGCGTGTCTGCAAGTTTCGGCCGCAAGATGGCCCATGCGTCGCCTTGGCGGCGGGGTCTTCTTGTTGCCGAAACGTATTGCGTTCAGGCCGCGGCACCGAATCGCCTCACGCCGGAAAATGCCGGCGGCATGTGGGGACAAGAGACGGAACTGGGCGAG